>CAVXCH010000001.1:0-8488 GCA_963760245.1 uncultured Chloroflexia bacterium
AAGTGCCATTTTTTTGGTCCTGGTTTTATTGACGGGTACGTTCAAAAGAATAAGCTTGGCAATCGCAGAACTGGATGAAGGTATTTAATAATCCTTTTTGAAATCGCCGGGCATTGTTCTTCCTTCCCTGGAACCCTTTGGGATATCGGCCGATATGACCATGGATCAGTCCTCCCCACTCAAATGTGAACTTTGCGGCTACGCCCTGCCTCTCAATGCGGATGTTTGTCCTGAATGCGGGGCAAACCTGACGCTGATCCAGTTGATCAAGGAAATCCCCTCGGCGGCGTCACGCCAAAAACAACCTGTCGTCCCGGCCGTGGTCATGCAGGTGGAAGGCGGAAATGGGAACCGGCCGCAGCCGGGTCTGCCCGTTCCTGAACAAACTCGTGCCCGCAGCGGGGTTTCACATTCGGAACTGGAAGAACCAATTGCGGTCCGCCAGGCCGTGCCCGCTCAAAAACCACCCGCGGCCCCCGCGCAGGTAGTAAAGCCGGAAGGGGTAAAAGCAAATTCCGTTCCACAGGTCGTGCCCGAGCAAAAAAGCCCTGCAACTCCTGCCAGGGTTATAAAGCCCGAGGGGATTAAAACCAATACGGGACCTCTGGTCGTGCCATATCGAAAACCGCACGCTGCCCCTCCCAAGCTTTTAACGCCGGAGGAGGTCAAAATAATTTCCCGATATGAGGATGAGCCTGCAGCGGAGATTCCCCCCACTCTCGAAGACACTGGCGAAGATCGGAAAAATCTTTTTCAAGACCAAAGCGCGATCATCCTGCCTTCCATAGAAGAGCCTGTCGTTCGCTATGGCCCGCTCAACAGGTTTATTGCCCGGACTTTCGAGGCAATTAAATCAAGTCTTAAAAGCCTTTTTTCCCGCATCCCCGCCCGCTCAAAGGTCCCTACGCAAGAGGTGTCCTGGTCCCAACGATTTTTAAAGGACTGGCTTCTCCCAACCGTTTTGATTGCGGCTTTGTTCTTCGTTTTCATGGAATTCCTGGCAAAAAGTTACCAGGCGCGCGCCAGCGGCGGCACCTACCAGGATGCTCAGAGTACCATTATGGCCCTGGGAAACAGGCTCAGCCAGGCAGAGGCCACCATTTCGGCGCAGCAGAATACGATCCTTTCCCTGCAGAATTCCGCCGCCATACAGCCGGACCCCACGCTGCCTCAATCGACACTCCCAGCCCCCCAACCCGATTTGAGCGGGACCCTGCTGCTCGGACCCCTGGACGGCGTGCTGGCGCACAGCACGGATGGGTTGATCAAAACGTTTTGGGCGGAACAGGAAGCGAAAAACTTCATCTTGAGCGTTGCCCTGGTAAATCCATATTCCAGCAGCCTCCACCCCTGGGACGTTTGCATCCGTTTCAGGCGGGTTTACACGGACGAATACCGCCTGACGATTTTTTCCACCCGCCAATGGACACTCACCGAAGGGCTGTCATTGCTCCCCGTCGCCAGCGGCTCTCTCCCCAATCTTAAAACCGGGGAGGCTGATTCAAATGCTGTTTCCCTGCAGGTCATGGACGGGACTGCATCCCTAAAGATCAATGATGTCCCGCTGCCTGCGATCGACGTCTCGGCTTACCAGGGTGCCGGAGATGTGGGCATCGCCATCGGCACCCAGACGGGGGACGAAATGGATGGCAAGACCACCCAGTTTAAAGAATTCACCCTGTGGAGCATCCCCTGAAATTTTTCAGGCGGATGCAGTTCTGATTTGTAATTCCCCCCATTTTTAGAAAAACATAATAATTTTGGTCTCGGTGATCGCGCCCAACTCCGTGCAGACCTGTCCAAAGGGCAGGCAGTGCGGCTGGCTCAACAGCGGCCAAGAGCAGGCAGTCGAGATTGAACTCCCAAAACAATACCAAATGGCATTAGCGTCGAGGGGCGGAGCAATCCGCCTCCTTCCTCCCAACTTCGATAAAATTGGATCAAGTTTTTGATGGCAACAAACTTTTTCTTACTTCTTCGCCGTTTAGTCTTTCTATGGTTTATATGTAGTAAAACCCGAATTGATCTTGAAATTATCGAAATACGTCGTGAATGCCAGGGATGAAAAGATGCTCCCGTTGCCAATGTAGATTTGCGCCGGACTGGAAGGGACGGTCTTGGTAAAAATCCTCTGCCACCCTGCGCCCACGTCAAATAAAATTAGTAATTTGGTTCCCGTCCTGATCAGCCGGTACTTGCCAGCCAGTGCGCTGGTAACCATTTCTCCACTGGTGGTATCGCTGCTGTTCATGACGAACACCGTATCTCTTCCCCCGCTCATCAGCCGGGTGACCCCGTAGCGTTGTCCGTCAATGGTTGCGACAAAATCTGCCCCCTCCAGGTGCCCTTCGGCGGGATTCCTGTACCCTTCGCCGATCTCGAAATCCACCTGGGCATCAAAATCTCCCGGAAAATCCCATGTGGCGAACACTGTCCCGGCTGAGTACTTTTCCTGGTTACCCGTTGAAATGATCAACCTGCCATCCTGGCTGACGGTTGCACCGCCGGCTAGATCTGTCCTCCACTTGCCGGGATCGAGCACATTGCCGGTAAAGTCGTCATCGGGAGGAACGGCATCCAGCGCAGGGGCTGGATTTTTCAACTCGACCTGCACCGAGGTCGTGACGCTATTGCTCCAAAAATCCATGGCGGTGACCTTCAAAGTCTTGACCCCGTTCTGCTCCACATTCCACACGCTGAGGGGCACCTGCCGCGTATATGTGCCGTCCCCCTGGTCAAGCAGGACAACCTGGGTCGTCTTGTCGGAGTCAAGCACGGACATTTCGGCCCACACGAAAAGGTGGGTTTCGCCAAGGCTGGCGGTAATCTCCAGGGTGTCGCCGTTCTTTACCTTCGTTGGCGTGGTCGAAACCGAGGCAAAGACCGGCGGGATGGCATCCGGGGTCAGGTTGAGGTCGTCGGTCTGTCCCTGGGTGTAAAGCTGCTGCAGGACATCCTTAATTGGGTTGTAGTCGAACTCGAGGCCTCTTCGTTTTATTGCCGGGCTGCTCGCCGGGTCGAGATCGCTGCCGTTATCCGCATAAGTCCAGATCCAGAAATTACATCCCTCGATCCCATACGCCTGGTAGATCCAGACCAAGCTCTCCAGTGCAAGTTCGGTATTCCAGTCTGTCACCAGAGGGGTCAGGTAACCCGTTTCCACGGCCACGACCCTGGCGCCGTTATCCCGTCCGATCACATCGAAAAAATGAGTCATGGTTTCGAGGGCCCATTGATGTGGCGGAACATCCTCGCAGGTCAAGCCTGGCAGGGTTCCGTTGCATTTGTGCTGTTCATAGAACGAAATGGCATAAGTGCGCTGATCATTGGGAATGCCCAGGTCATCGAAGATGCCCTTGAGCACCGCTTCCGGGTCCCAGTAATGCCCATCCGTCATAAATTGGTTGGGAGCCTGTGCCACACATGCGTAACAGCCAAGGATAGCTTCGGCGGATAATTTACGCCATGGAATTCCCATGGAATTTGCCAGGGGCAGTGCCCACTTGAGATATTGGACTGACCCCACCCCGGGACCCTCGTAAAGGTCGGGCTCGGCCCTCCCGCCGCAGAAGTCGGATACGCCAGGGGAATCATAGTGGTGGATATGGATATCGCCGCCGAACAGGACCAGCTGCAGGGCGGGGTGATCCTTGACCACCTCCAAGATCGACCGCAGCCAGGTCTCGGATTTCGGCTGGTCTTCCATGTGCGTATTGCTCAGGTTCAGGACTATCTGGATGCCTTTGCTGTGGATAAGGTCGAACAAGGCCTTGAGGTTCGTCAACTCGGTCTCGGTCGGTTGGGGGAATAAGGGCCCCAGGTCAGGGTTGACCGGGCAATCCGGCGGAACGAATGCTCCTCCTGGTTGGGCATCAGCCGCGGAGAGGGTTATCTGGATGGTGTTTATCCCCATTGAACGCATGGCGTCCAGTTGAAGACTTATTTCCTGCGTCACCGTGGTTCCATTGACTGGATCGATATTATTGAACTCATGCAGGATCTGGCCTTCAAAGTAACCGGTACCGCTTCCCAGCCGTTCGAAAGGGCCGATCACGCCGCGCACGGGAAGGAACACCCTTGGAACGGGGGGTTGAGTGGGTGTGCTTGGAACGACAATCGAGGTGGTGGTAGGCGCAGGGAGAGTGGCCGCTGGGATAGGCGCAAGCCTCTGTGGCGCGCATCCGGATGTGACGGATATCAGAAGTACTGTTATGAAGACCATTGACAGTAGTTTCATTTTTCCTTGCCTTCCCGCTTAAGAAATTCCATGTTGTATTTTGCTCGAATTTATGGCTTGTAGGTAGTCAGGCCTGAATTGATGTGAAAATTAGAAAAGTAGGTTGTTAATGCCTGGGCGGCGTTGACGCTCCCGTTCCCCAGGTACACATTCGCCGGGCCATCCGGCACGGTCACGCTGTCCAGCTCCTGCCATCCGCTGCCAGCGTCATAGAGCAGGACCAGGTTCGTGCCGGTCCTCACCAGCCGGTACTTTCCGGAGGTGACCGTAGTCGGCCAATTTTTGGTGAGAGTGCCCTGGTTGCTCCAGGCAAAGAACAGATCCTGGTTGGTGCTCCTCAGCCGGGTGATATGGTAAGTCTGTCCATGGATGGCCACCCCGAGGGTAGCTCCATCCAGGTGCTCCCTGGCCGGCATGCTCCAGCCCGGACCGATCTCGAAATTCACCTGGACGTCGAAGTCCCCACTGAATGACCAGTTGGAGTTGACCACCGCGGTCGAATTGGCGGGTGTGCTGGCAACAGAAACAATCAACCGTCCAGCCTGCGTCACCGTCCCGCTGCCGTTGATCTGCAGATTCCATTTGTGCGTGTCGAGCACGTTGCCGGCAAAGTTGTCATCCGGCGGGATCGGGTCCAGCAGCGGGGCCGGGTTGTTCAACTCGACCTCCAGGGACGCCGTGCTGAGGTTCCCGACCGCGTCCTCGACCGAGATCAGGATCGTCTTGAGCCCATTGGGGGCGCTGTTCAACACGCTGACGGGGAATTTTGCGCTGAAAACTCCATCCGCACCCGGCTCGAGCGCCAGCAATTCTTTTTGGGTGCTGTCCAGCTGCGATACATCCGCACTGACTCCTGCCGCGGTCGCATCCGCGCTCACCTTTATTTCAAGATATTCACCGTTCCTGGTGACCTGGCTGCTCAGCGCGGCAGAGTTGATGACAGGCGGGGTGGCATCCAGCACCAGGGTCGTTTGGTCGTCAGCCTGCTCGGTGATGTGCACCCTGCCATGCAGCGTGCGCCCGTCGGCGGTGGTGATCTTAAGGGCGTAATCTCCGCCATAGCCGCGCAGCGCCAATGAACCGGACCCGTCGGTTGTGCCGCTCCCCTGTGTGGTCCAGGATTGGATCGCTTCACCAATAGCCGTGAGCGCGGGTCGCGGGGTTACCCCGTCGCTGTGGAATAGCCCGTCGCCGACGAAATCGTAATCGACCGGACCGTCGCTCGACCCGGTCCACTGCACCCCGTTCACGAAGGGTTTGCTGAAGGCGATCGTCAGCGCATCCCTGGCCCAGTCTGCCTGGGCCTGGTCGGTATAACCCTGGTGCCAGCCACCGTAGGAGTTCCACTGTTTGGTCACACCAGGATAGTCGTCCAGGGTGCCATAAGATAGTTCGGAAACAAACAGTTTTTTGCCGAGCGTGGCGTAGTGATCCAGGCTGCCCGCGAACAGGTCGAGATCGATGGGGGGCAGCACCACTCCGTAATAATACTCGAGCCCGATCGAGTCCGGGTCGTATCCGGCTGCGGTCAGGGCCTGCACGAATTGCAAAGGGGAGGCGGCTGGAGAAGCAAAATTGACCGAACCGGGTTTGGGATGCCCGTACATGTCATAAGCTACCGTGTAATTGGCTCCCCCCTGGGAGATGAATGCAAAGATTGGCATGGACAGGTTGACGTAGTCGGTCGTTGTGGGATCACCCTTTTTTGCTCCCTGCAGCGAAGACCCCACCAGGTTCACCAGTTCGTCCAGCGTGAACTGATATGCCTGGAACTGGTCCGGCTCATTGAAGGCGTTATCAAGCTTGACCTGGTTTTTATAATGGTCCAGGATGTCCAAGCTGTACCGGCCAGCCTGAGCGCTCACTTCAGCAGGGCTGGCGCCAGCCAGGAACTGGGGCGTCGCCGGCTGGTAGGCGGTGGTGGTCCAGACGCCAGCATGCAGGACGATGCCAAACCCGGCTTTTTCCAGGCTTGCCACCTCGGCATCCGGGAACCTGTAGACCCCGTCCGCTTTTTCGATCTCACCCCACCAGCTTTCGAAACTGGCGTATTCGAAACCGGCCGCCCGCAGGTCCTGGTACTGTGCTTCGGTAGGCCAGGCGATGCTGAATACGAAATCGTGGGACACCTGCTGGTATTCCACCTGCGCATTCGGGAGCGGGCGGCCCTGGTCGTCCGTCAGGGTCACTTTCAAATTGCCCATGCGGTTCTTTTCAATGTCCGCCCTGGCCTGTTCGAGAGTGAACTGTTCGCGTGCCTGGACCACCTTCGACAGCACCTGGTAAGCCTGCAAGGCGCTGGCGGATTCCGAGCCGCCCTGGTGCAGGCTCCCGGCAAGTTTCAGCTCCTGGCTGGCAGAATTAAACCAGGACGGGATATCGTCCGTGAAGCTGTAGCCAGCCGCGACGAGGTCCTGGTACTGTTTAAATGAAATCCGGTATTCCGTCCGGGCAAACTCGTAGACCAGGTTGATCGGGGTCACAACGCCCTTTTCCACGCTGAAACCGCTGCCGTCGTTGTCGGCATGCAAGAAGGTCGTCCCCACCACAGGCAGGCGCCACGCCGCCCAAAGCTCAGCCGGTTTCCCGGGAGGTAGCAGCAGGCAGGCAACGTTCAGATTCCAATCCGGGTACAGCCCCCAGCGGACACTGTAACTCCCGACGCTATACTGGTAGGTTGCTCCTTCGGGATAGGCACCCAGCGGGTAGGCCCCGATCATCGAAGCATTGACATACCCTCCCGGTCCCATCTCGGTGCCCTGCTGATCGTAAGCCTGCAGGTAGAGCGTGCCGGCTGACCCGATCGCAAAATTTAATTCTGCCTCCGGCCCGTTTCGGACAACCAGCTTTCGCTGTGACAGGAGTCCGCTCGGAAAGGAATACTTTCCGAGCTGTGTGGAACGCGCCGGGTCCACCGAGACGATGTATTGGAGGGCGTCCGGCATCTGCTTCTCATAGTAGCCGCTGGCATCCGTGGTCACAAACCCCTGGTCCCCCAGATTGAAGGCATCGAAAACCACGTTCGTCACCAGCGGATTGCCGTTATCGTCGGTGACGCGGCCGGAGATCTTTACCGGGCCTTGGTAAGGGTTGAGAGTTGCAGTCGGGGAGGCAGCAAGGGTTGAGGTCGCAGTGGGGAGGGCAGGTGTGGCAGTGGAGGGGGAACCTGCCCGGGCGACGACTGAGGGGACCGCCGGGGAGGCGGGACTGCCGCAAGCCGAAAGGGTGATGAACACCATGACCGTCGAGGCGAGGACCTTAATCACCAGATGGTTCTTTTGCATAACGGAATTCTCCTCCGGACAGCTGCCCACTTCCATTACTCATCAATAAAATGACAAGCAAAAATTGATGTCCTGGTCACCAGATTCACCTGGCGAGGATTTAATCCTTGGTACTTAATGGGATGATTTAAAGTATACAGGATGAAATCAAATCGAGACAAGCGCCGGGTGCATGTCAATTCTGGGGCGCGGGATGTGGGAAGATAGGATTATCTCGAGGAGAAGATACCGTTGGCGAATTCATGCTCATGCTGGCGTTGCGCAGAAGCCAGCGTGCAGCGCGTGAGATTATTTCATGCTTTCGCCAAACTATAATGCGGAGAGAAATTTCAAAACTCTGCTCAGGAGAAGCGCGGTTGCCTCAGCGTCATAGGACGGAAGCGAACTGTCCGCAAAATAATGTTGATCACCCGGGTAGAGAAAGAGTTCACCATGCCCGGCTTGTGCAATGAGTTCCCGTGCTGCGTCAATATCGCCTTCTCCAACAAAGATCGGATCGGCATCCATGCCGTGTACTTGAACAGGCAGCTCCTTCGGCCAAGCCTGCCCAAACTCGGAGACCGGTACACAGGAATAAAATATAAGAGCCCCGCGTGCCCCCGGGCGCGTTTGAGCCAGTTTCTGGGCCGACACCACACCCAGTGAGAATCCGGCGTAGACCAAATCAGATGGGAGACCTTGCACCGCCTGCTCGCCGCGCTTGATCACCTCGCCAAACCCCAGTTCATTGACGAACCTCATACCCTGTTCAAGATCATCGAAAATGCGACCTTCAAAGAGATCAGGCGTGTGGACAATGTGCCCAGCCTTACGCAGTTCATCGGCAAATGCAGTAACGCCAGCAGTCAGCCCTTGCGCGTGATGAAACAACACAATCTCTGCCACTTTGGAATCTCCTTTGTTCAACTTCTGTGATAACCAGCGTCTATCGAATGGAAAAAGAATCTGCAATATGCGTCGCCCAATT
>CAVXCH010000002.1:0-20214 GCA_963760245.1 uncultured Chloroflexia bacterium
TAATGAAGAAAAGCATTCGGGCTTGCTCAAAACAGGAACATCCCTTGACTTAACTGGACATATGTTCTATTATTAAAGGGAAAGCCCCCCTCTGAAAGGTTTTGGTCCCTGCGGCCTGTACCTTAACAATCGACCTGGATTTGTAGCGCCTCCACCTTTTTGAATGGCTGGGTATCAGGCTTGGTCTTTTCCTTGTAGGGTCGACATTAGTCGTTTCCACTTTGGATATGAAAGCCTAACCCACCCAAAAGGGGGCAGTTTGTTTGATTTGAAAATTCGCCTCTATGCCGAAAATCTTTTAGTATCTCCCATCTTACTAATGGAGAGCCACCCAAAGAGACTTCAGAATTAAGCAGGAGGTTGTTTGTTCTTTTTTTCCCCAAAACAGACAACCGGTTGATCTTTTCCCGGACGGTTTTTCTTTCCCGTGGGAATGAAATGGGTGGAACATTTTCTTTGGCAGGGGCGCATGGCTCTGCGCCCGATTCTTTGAGGTAAGTGTTTTGGGGAAGTGAATTTCCGGAGCGGTGGCTGCATTGCTGCCAAAAGCGTTCGTGCTCTGCTTGATAGAAATGTTTCACACAGGCATCCTCTAAAAATAGCCCCTCAAAATCAGTCATTCGTTTGTGTTCGTTTTCGCGTAAAAATGACCTCAGAGCAGATTGTTTCACAGGCCGTGGAGCAGGAGGCTGCTCGTATGGCAAGCGGGCTTGGGGAGCTCGAACAAACCGACGGGGAGCAGCTTTTGGACCCCCTTCCCTTTTCGGTGCTACCCCTTCCTCCTACCTAATCTTGAGTGCTTTATCTCGTTACCTTTGCTGTGACTGGCTGTTTCCACCCTTGCGCATATTAAGAAACTGGTTTCTGGGCTCAAAACAGCATTTCTTTATCAGCTCTCTTGAAATGTGCCCGGTATGCCGCGGATTCCGCCAGCAGCGCCTGGACTTCCATCCTCAGCCGCGCCGCACCCCCCAGGTCGTTGATCGTCTTGCCGGGCGCTACCCACAGCTCATCTTTTTCCTGGCGCACCAGGGAAATTTTTCCGCTGGATACAAGCCAGTTCAACCCCTGCTCTACGGTTATCCTGCGCTGGGCAGTCCCCACAGCCAATTCAGCATAGGTCGTCTTTCCTTCGCGGTGGGTGATCGTAAATTTAAGCAGCCCCATCAGGCGTGCCATGAAAGCATCGGTGATTTCCAGGAATGGGTGAGCGCATACCAGGCTGATGATCTTCGGTCTGACGATGTCCAGCGCATCTTCCAATTCCTCCGGCGATGGGGGGATGGTCCAGATGACCAGGTTGTCGCCGGTCGTAAGTTCATTCCGGTCTCTTCCACCAACTTCCTTCTTCGCCTCTGCCTCCGCCCATATCATCGTTGCTGGATCACGCTTGAAATCCGGGAGCAGTGTGACTGGATCTTTGATGTTTCGGAAATCGATGATTTCCGCTTTCCGGCTTTTGACATCGACCGGTGCGGCCTCGACCATCCGGAAATCAACAAACTCCATTTGGACCTGGCGGCTGCCGCGCCAATCCGTTCCGCGCACCGTGTATGCCAGGTCAAATTTCCCTTCAGGAAGAGTCTCGCCGGCGCCGTTCCACCACAAAACCGTCTGCGTTTTCCCGGCCTCGTCACCCACGGTCAGTTTCAGATGTTCCTTGTTTCGCCCAATGCTCGTCGAGGATTGCATGACCAGGTCGTGCGTCGCCAGGATCAACTTACCGTTGCCCGGACCGAAAGGCGCCAAGCATTCCAATGCCTCCGCGAGCTCGGGGTTGACTTCGGGCAGGTTGAGCCAGGCGTCGATCGTGAGCTCGGCTTCCTTCACTCCTGCCTCGCTGATCATTTTCTCCACAGTTCTGCCCAGCCTGGCAGAGAATGCAGGCAAATTATCCCTTTCCAAAGCCATTCCGGCAGCCATCGGGTGCCCGCCGAAATTAAGCAGCAGGTCTTTCTGGGCGGCGATGGCCTCGGTTATGTTCAGCCCCTCGATCGAGCGCGCAGAACCGCGCGCTGGTTCATTATTGGGAGTTGAAAAAAGGATGGCGGGTTTGTGGTAACGGTCGACCAGGCGGCTGGCAACGATACCCACCACACCCCCGGGCCATGCAGGGTTACCGAGAACGAGTACGGGGTTTTCCAGCAGGCTGGGGTTCGCCAGCAATTGAGATTCGGCAGCCTGGGTCACCTGGTTGCAAAGGAGTTGCCGTTGGGCGTTGTAATTCTCCAGTTGCAAAGCCAGCAATCGGGCTCGCGCCGAATTGGTCGTTGTCAGCAGTTCCACGGATGAGTTGGCATCGCCCAACCGGCCCAGGGCGTTGAGCCATGGACCCAGCACAAAACCGATGTGCTCCTCCGTCAGGTTGGCAGGTGCCAGTTCAGCCATATCCATCATGATTTGCAGGCCGAGGCGCTGGGTGTTATGTAAGGCAGCCAAACCTTTTTGGACGAGGTATCGGGTATCCTTTTTCAAAATGGCGATGTCAGCCACTAGGCCTAATGCCACCAGGTCGAGCAGGGAGGCGGAGGAGTAGTTCGCGGAAGGGAAGCGTCCTATCAGCTCTTCAGCCAATTTAAAAGCCACTCCCACCCCTGAGAGGGTCGCCAGGGGATGATCGGGCATCAACATTTTTGGGTTGACGATCGCGGTAACTTTTGGGATTTCTTCCGGGAGATCATGGTGGTCGGTAATCACCATGTCCACCTGGCGGCTGCGGGCATAATCCGCGGCTTCAATTGCGCTGATCCCGGTATCGCAGGTCAGGATAACCTGCGCACCCTGGTCGATCAATTCTTTCAAAACCAGGGTATTGACGCCGTGACTCTCCCGTTCGCGCACCGGGATGTGGAAGGTCACCTCCGCACCCAGCGCCCGCAGGGACTGGACGAGCACCGTAGTGGATGTCTGTCCATCCGCGTCAAAATCCCCCCAGACGCAGATATGTTGGCGGGAGCGGATGGCCCATTCAATCCGGTTGGCAGCGGTCATCAGCCCTGGCAGGTCAGCCGGTGGGGCGGGTGTATATGCCTCCGGGTCTAAAAAGGCTTGCGCTGCCTCGGGCGTGGCGATCCCCCGGCGGGCAAGTGCCATTGCGACAAGCGGGTGCAAGTCTGGGAGTAATTGCTGTGCTGGGAGGGGGGCTGTTTCTTTCCAGAACATTTTATTTAATATTCAATTTCGGCAATTTGTTCGAAGTTTATTTCTGTGTTGGCTGGTTCAGATTCATCTAGGTCATCCATCATCCCCGCCTTCCCGCCGCGGTTGCAGTATGAACGGTACGGACAATATGCACATTTCTTCTCGTCATCGGTCAGGGGGAAATGATGGTGGTTGCCTATTTCGGTGATCAGGCTTGTCAATGCGTCCCAGTCGCGTTTGAACTGGGTTCCGTTGTAGGGAAAGTGCGCAGGCTCGCCCGGGTGATTTGCATACCAGTAGATCATTTCGATTTGTTCGGGAGCAAAGGGGCTTCCTCCGTTCAGGGAGGCGCCAGCTTGGACGAGCATCACCCGGTAAACGCGTGTTTGCAGGCGGGCTGCCATCCATTCATCCCGCGGGCGCTTGGCTGTCGTTTTCCAGTCATAAATACAGCCGCGCTGACCCGCTTTGACCGCCACCAGGTCGTACTTTGCCACCAACCTGTGGATCCCAACCGGCGCGGTCAGGGTCATTTCTGCATGCAGGGAGTAATCGTCCAGGTCAAGATTGGCACCCAGGTAATTTCCCCACCAGCGCGACAGGTCAGGAGATTGTGCCAGCGAGGATAGCTTTTCTGCTGGCAGCCCGATCAGGTGCTGCTGGACCATCCTGTGAAAAAGCTGCCCTTCCCGCTGACGGTGTTCGGTTTCCAGGACCGGTTCTGTCTCAACCGCGGGCCATTGCAGCTGGTCGATGTAGCGCAATTGAAACCGGCGCGGGCAATCGCTGTAATCTTGTAAAGATGACTGGGAGAAGGAGAAACCGGGAGGTAGGGGAGGGGAAACCATACTCTATTTTACATGCTCTTGTGGGGTTTGAGGCTCACAACCTACGTCCCGATTCACAAGAGTGACAACCCGTGATGGCTTTGCCGGTCAATCCCTCCCCCAGGAAGAAAAATCCGAGAAAGGCAATTTGAGGCATATCAAGCTATTCAGGATGGACGACTCCACAGCCGTCAATACTTGCAGGGACCGGCTCCATAAAGTGAATGCCAGGGCGGTGTCTGCGAAAGCCCTCCGGGTGATGATGATCCAGTCCCACCCTGAAAGCGAGCCGAATACATGGAGCGCCAGCCCGGTGATCAACATCAGGATCGACCCGATGCCCATGCTGACAAAGGTTACCACCAGGGGCGGTATGGTTGCCTCCCGGTTCATCTCCCTGCTCAGTAGGGAGGAGGCCACGTTCATCAGCATGCAGAATAACCCGATCCCCAATCCGATTACCTGCAGCCCCGGTAGCACAACCAGGATGAAGTAGACACCCACAGCAAGTGCTGCCAGCCCGATCACGATCCATTGGAGCTGTGATGATGATTACCTTAGGAGGCTGATCCCGGCAAACCCAACGAAGATCGAGGTCAGGTTGAGTAATAAACTGACTATATTTGCCGGTAAATATGCCAGCGCTAGGAACATGGCTTCCTGGGTAAAAGTGTAATAAACAACGCCGAGCAGGGCCAGCTTGGTCCAATTTCTCGCGGTCAATTGTCTTAGGACAGTCCGATGCGAGGGTTTGAACAATACAAACGGCACCAGGCACACAGAAGCAAGTGAATAGCGCAGTCCGGCAAAAGTTATGGGAGTCAGGTCGTTTTGCAGACCCACCTTGATCAAAATCCAGGAGGTGGACCAGTGGACCAAAGGACGGTGACAGAGATCGCCTGAGGATGGCTTTTGAGTGTCGCGACAGAGCCGGCATAAATCGATTATACAGTGCAATCTTGAGCACAAAACGAATAGGTCAAGCGACGCTGGACTGAGCAAATATATAATGTTATAATTTTGCTGGTAAGTGGTCATACCAGTTAGGAGGATCCATGGATTGGCAGCCGCTCCAAAAACCCGCTGAAATGGCCGAAAGTCGCTTGCTCGAAGCTGTTTTGTCGGGGTATTTCCCCATCAACACCAATCTCCCCGGTGAACGTGATCTCGCTGATCAGATTGGGGTGACCCGTCCCACCTTGCGGGAAGCTCTCCAGCGATTGGCCCGCGATGGGTGGTTGGACATCCAGCAGGGCAAGCCGACCCGCGTCCGCGATTATTGGCGGGAAGGCGGGTTGGCTGTTCTGGCTGTGTTGGCAGAAACTCCTGCAGGTCAGGCACCGGATTTTGTAACCAACCTGCTTGAGTTTCGCGTCCTGGTGGCTCCTGCTTACGCCCGCCTGGCGATAGAAGCAGCCTCGGGGGAAGTAGCGACCATGCTCGAAACCTACTCGCACCTGGAGGACAATCCATCTGTCTTCGCACAGGCTGACTGGGATTTGCACATCCGTCTGACCCAGCTCACCCCCAATCCGATTTTCCGTTTCCTCTTCAATGGTTTCCACAAGCTGTCCATCACCATCGGCGAGCAATATTTTGCCTACCCCGAATGTCGACAGCATTCGAGCCGGTTCTATTTGGAATTGCTGAACTGCGCTGGTACGGGTGCAGCCTTCGATGCTGAAACTCTGACCCGTCGCGTCATGGAAGAGAGCCTGGCTTTGTGGCAAAAAATGCAAAAGGAGTACTTATGAAGCGCTGGAATGGATGGGGCAACTTAAAGACCGATTATCCGGTTCCGCCTTCGGCGCAGGCTTACCTTGTTTCACTATTTGGGAAAATTGAGCAACAACCGGATGCGGTCTTAGAAGAAATTCTAAAATCCGTGCCTGCCTCACGCCTTCCCGCACATGCATTGATCGATGTCTCAGCAGAAGTACGTGTCACCCACGCCCGTGGTCAATCTATGCCCGACTGGGTGGCACTCCGTTCGGGTCAGATCGGAACGTTTCCGGATGGAGTGGCAGTTCCCCGGAATGAAGAAGATGTAACTGCGTTGATGAATTATGCAAAAACCGTGGGAGCCAGGGTAATCCCTTATGGTGGCGGGACGAGTGTGGTCGGTCACATTAATCCCATTGCTTCGGATACGCCGGTACTGACGCTTTCCATGGAGCGGATGACTCGCCTGCTCGACATTGACGAATTTGGGCTGACCGCCACCTTCGAGACTGGAGTCACCGGGCCCGAATTGGAGCAGGCTTTGAACGGGAGGGGATTCACTCTTGGGCATTTCCCCCAATCCCACGAGTACTCGACCCTGGGAGGCTGGATCGCAACCCGTTCTTCCGGGCAGCAATCTTATAAATACGGAAGGATTGAGCCGTTATTTGCGGGGGGTCGGGTTCAAACTCCACGTGGACTTATTGAGATACCCCATTTCCCTGCTTCTGCCGCAGGGCCGGATATTAAAGAAATGATCCTCGGATCCGAAGGACGCATGGGAGTCATCACCCTGGCAAAGGTCAGGGTGCGCCGCCTCCCTGAAGCTGAGGATTTCTACGGAGTCTTCTTTCCATCCTGGGAACAGGGTACCGCTGCCGTACGCCAGATCGCCCAGGAAGAAATCTCGGTCTCGATGTTGAGAACTCTCCAACCCGCAGGAAACAGAGACCACCTTGATCCTTTCAGGAAAATCCTGGATCAGCTCGGCAGACAAGGGCTTGCGTTTGATTGGTTACGGAGGAGAACGTTGCTTACTGGTTTTCGGTGTCTCCGGGACTGCCGCGCAAGTCAGGCATGCAAGGGCGAAAACTGCCTCCATTTGCCGTCGGCATGGTGGGCTTTTTGTCGGGACAATTGTCGGTCACACGTGGGAAAAAAGCCGTTTTTACTCTCCCTACCTGCGCAACACGCTCTGGGATCTGGGAGTTGCGATTGACACAGCCGAGACAGCCCTCCCCTGGTCGAATGTGATGGCTGCCTCAAAAGAAATCCCTGCTGCCATCACTGAAGCAGCTCGCAAATCCGGAGGAAAAGTACTGGCCTTTGCACACCTGTCACATGTTTACCGCGACGGGGCCAGTGTCTACACCACATTCCTCTTCCGGCGTCCGGGTGACCCGGACGACTTATTATCCCTCTGGCAGGCGATGAAAAAAGCTGCCAGCCTGACCATCCAAAAAAATTGTGGGACGATTTCGCATCAGCACGGTGTTGGCGCCGACCATGTGTCTTACCTGCCGGCGGAAAAAGGTTCTCTTGGCATGGATGCAATCCGCGCTGTCTGCAAGTCCTTTGATCCGGATGGCATGATGAATCCGGGAAAACTGTTTTAATCTTTGACCTTGTTTACTGAATCATATTTCGAGCTTTTTTATCCGGGAGAATCCACATGGATTGGTCAAAAGACTGGCGTGAACAGGTCTGGTCGGACCTGAACCAGAAATGGGATGTGGTCATCATCGGCGGCGGCATCACCGGTGCCGGGATTCTGCACCAGTGTGTCTGTTCCGGACTTAAAGTGGTCTTGGTGGAGGCTGACGATTTCGCTTCGGGTACATCCTCGCGTTCCTCCAAACTTGTGCATGGGGGGATGCGCTATTTAAGAAACGCGCAGGTCCGGGTCACGCTTGAATCTGTAACTGAACGCGAGTATTTGTTGAAACAAGGCCGTGGGCTAATTAACCGGCTTGGTTTCATTTACCCCATCCTGCCTGGCGATCCCATGCCAGGATGGGTTTTCGGGGCTGGGTTGGTAGTCTATGATTTGATGGCTCATCAATGGAGTCACCGTTCTTATGACAACGATGATTTGCGGGAACTCTGTCCCGCGTTGACCGCGCCGCGCATGCGCGGTGGATACCGATTTTTCGATGCCCAGACCGATGATGCCCGCCTTGTTTTACGTCTACTGCGCGAGTCCGTGTCCGCAGGGGGAGTGGCTTTGAATTATGCCAGGGTTGAGTCCTTGCTTAAAACAAATTCCGGGCAGGTTTGTGGCGTTGTCCTGCATGACACTTCCGGCGAGTCAGATCGGCGGATGGAAATAAAAGGCCGGGTGGTTATTAACGCCACCGGCGCCTGGGCGGATATATTGCGTCAGGAAGTTGGCAAGTCACCCCGGCTGCGCCCAATCCGCGGCAGTCACCTTGTGCTGCCTTTTCAGCGCCTTCCCTTGACCCGCGCGGTTACCTTTCTGCACCCTCAGGACGGACGTGCTATATTTGCGATTCCCTGGGAAGGAGTTAGTATTTTTGGCACCACGGACGTCGACCAGGATTCGAGCCTGGTAACAGATCCATCCATCAGTACAGCCGAAGTCGAGTACCTTCTTTCCGGCCTGCAAAAGGTCTTCCCAGCCCAGGAATTGACTTCCCGGGACGTGACCGCCACTTACTCAGGAATCCGGCCCGTAGTAAATACCGGCAAGCAAAACCCGTCGAAAGAATCGCGCGAACATGTTCTATGGGATGAGAACGGCCTGCTCACCGTCAGCGGAGGGAAATTGACCACCTTCCGGATCATGGCGCGCGATGCCTTATTTGCCGTCCGCCGTCACCTCGGGCATATCCCTTTCGACCCGGATGTCCCTGTTTTGGATGTCATTCCCCCGGAAGCTGTAGAGACTTGTGCTGTCTCTAATTTCAGCCCCACGCAGTGCCTGCGCCTGCTAGCACGCTATGGTCCCAGGTCTGCGGCGCTATTTTCTGCAGCTGGGAAAGACCTCGAGCCCATCGGTGAAACGGTTTATAACTGGGCTGAACTCCGCCAGGCAGCGCGCGCAGAAGGGGTCATCCACCTCGACGATTTACTTCTGCGTCGTGTCCGGCTCGGACTGGTTGCTCCAAAGGGTGGGGTGGACCTGATGGCGCGCATCCGGGCGACTGCCCAGCCTGAATTGGGTTGGGATGATGGTCGCTGGCTGGCTGAAGAAAAATCGTACACCGAATTGTGGCACACGTCTTATTGTTTCAGCTAAAATATCAAGGTGGACACGGGCGAAGAATGCCTTAAACCATTTTCAGCTTCATGTTTGACTCCGGCGCGTGAAAGGATGTTTCCATGCCTGAAAACCTGCTTGCGATTGATAATGGCACCCAATCTGTAAGGGCCATTGTTTTTGATCTTCATGGAAAAATCCTTTATAAATCTCGAATTCCCATCGAACCTTATTTCTCAACCTCCCCTGGCCTGGCAGAGCAGGATCCCGAAATCTTCTGGAAAGCGGTCTGTTTAGCCTGCCAGGATTTATGGGCTCAGGGTGTGGATAAATCCAGCCTGGCCGCGGTTAGTCTGACCACCCAGCGCAGCACACTCATAAATGTGGATAAAGAATGCAAACCGCTTCGCCCTGCCATCCATTGGCTTGACCAGCGCCGCACTGAGGGGCTTAAACCGCTGGGTGGATTGTGGGGGGCAGCTTTTAAAATTTCAGGTGCCTCCGAGACAGTTGCATACCTGCAAGCGGAGGCGGAAGCCAACTGGTTGCAGAAACACCAACCCGAAATTTGGAAGGCCACCTATAAGTATTTATTTCTTTCAGGATTCTTAACTTACCGGCTGGTCGGAAAATTCGTGGATTCGGTCGGCTGCCAGGTAGGATACATTCCATTCGATTACAAGAAGCAGGATTGGGAAGCTTCCTGGGGTTGGAAATGGCTGGCGGTACCGGTTGATAAAGCACTTCTACCGGATCTCATCCCCGTTGCTTCCAGATTGGGGGAGATCACACCCGAGGCTTCCACGCTTACCGGGCTGCCGGTTGGACTTCCGCTAATTGCCGCCGCAGCTGACAAGGCAACCGAAGTTCTGGGGGCAGGCTGCTTGGAACCGCATCTTGCCTGTCTCAGCTATGGGACGACCGCCACCATCAACACCACCCATAAAAAATATATAGAGGTCATCCCGCTCATCCCACCTTATCCGGCGGCGGTGCCGGGTGAATACAGCTTCGAGATCCAGATCTATCGCGGCTATTGGATGGTGACATGGTTCAAGCAGGAATTTGGCCTGCGCGAACAGAGCCTTGCTGAAGCACAGGGGATCGAACCCGAAAACCTGTTCGACGATCTGGTACGCACGATTCCTCCCGGCTCGGATGGATTGGTACTTCAACCCTACTGGTCGCCCGGGCTGGTCTTTCCCGGGCCGGAAGCGCGCGGGGCCATCATTGGCTTTAGCGACGTTACCACGCGCGCTCACATTTACCGAGCCATCTTGGAAGGACTGGCTTATGCACTGCGCGAAGGTGCAGAACGCACTAAAAAACGTTCTGGGGTGGCGATCACTGAATTGCGTGTTGCGGGAGGCGGCAGCCAGTCAGATGCCGCCCTGCAATTGACAGCCGATGTATTCGGCTTGCCTGCCTCTCGTCCCCATGTGTACGAGGCTTCAGGGCTTGGCGCTGCAATTGATGCCGCAGTTGGCAGCCGACTCCATCCAGATTTTCCGACTGCCATCCTGGAAATGACCCATGTCCGGGATACCTTCGAACCCAACGCGAAGGTTCATGAGCGTTATGATGAGTTGTACTATGGCGTATACAAGCAAATGTATAAACGACTTCAACCCTTGTACCAGGTGATGAAGAAGTAATAAGAGAAAGGCCGGGAATTTTCCGGCCTTTGCTTTTGGTGCCACTTAATTTATTGTACAGGTTCCAGGCTGCCACCTCCTTTCAAAGTGTAGGTCTGTCCACCCAGTTCCGGACAGGCACTCTTGTCATAATAAACGGTGTAGCCATTACCGATTACGTTACTGATTGTGGAACCCAAGATACCACTTGAGTCGGACAGGCAGCTCAAGTAGGAATTCCCAATCACTGTCCAGGTGCTGGAAGCATCCAGGGTCAGGTTGATCGATTTCGCGCTATTTCCCGAATTGATGGCGCCGGTCAGGCTGGAATAATTCTGCAATGAGGCGGTAATCGAACTGATCGAGTCAGCTACCAAGTCACCGGTCAATATCTGCCCATCCATATTGAGGACCACGATTCCGCCGTTTGAACCGCTGTTTCCCCATTTTCCAGCGGATGCCTTAACCAGTACACCAGAAGCTGAGGTGACCTTCACATTTTTTAGGGTGACGTTGCCGGTCGAATTGGTTATGTAAAATAGGGGACCGTCAGAGGCAGCATATACGAGTGATCCGCCAGTCATCGTAAAAGTCCCTCCTGTTCCCTGCGCATCCCCAGACAAGCTCTGGTAGATCATTACTCCCCATTTCCCACCGTAGTTGGATGTCAGACTGGAATCTGTAAGAGTGATGGTGTTGGCTCCTTCGATTACGGCTGCTTCCGCTCCATTTGAAATAAATGTCCCATTCGTGACCGTAATATTTCCGGTCGAATAGATCCTGGCTGAATTATTCCCTGAGGTCGTAACAGTTCCTCCGGTGGCAGTGATCGTGCCTCCGCCGCGGTCGGTTGCGATTGCGCTGGAATTGCCTCCTGAGGTGGTCATATTTACATTATTGACGGTCATCGTTCCGCCCTGGGTCGCCATAACCGCATGGGCGCCGTCGGAGGTTGCATTAATGGTGACATTGGTTAGGTTGACTGATGATCCACTGCCGGTTGAAAAGGCACCGTTCGCGCCAGTCCCGGTAGTAGAGATGGTGCTGTCGGCAAGATTGATTGTGCTGCCGGAGGTTACCAGGACGCCAGCGTTTAGACCATAAAAACTGCTGTTATCCTGGGAAGATGTGTTTCCGCTGGAAGAAATCAAAGAATTTGTCACGGTAAATGATCCGCCGTCCGTGACGAGGATTGCAGACTCATCCTCTTTTGACGCGCTGTAAGTTTGGCCCGTTTGGGATATGGCGCCTCCGCTCTTGGTGTACGCGCCTGTGCCGGATGCCAACCCGGAACTCGCGTCTGAACTTCCTGTTCCACCGGATGAAGGTCCGCCTGAAGATGGATTGCCTCCCGGAGCACCACTCGGAGGAGTTCCCAGGGGAGGATTTCCATCAGGCGCGCTTGCATTCGAGGATGCATTGGCTGCCGCGGTCGAAGTTGTTTGGGTTGAAACTGGCTGGGTTGAAGACGCTTGCGTGGACCCTGCCGCAGAACAAGCAGAAAGGACCAGCAAAAGAATAATCCGCATAATAAGGATTGTCTTTTTCATATTGTCTCCAGGCTCTCAATGTATTTTAAGGTTATGTTTTTTATTATTTGCTATCGTATCAAATGCGTGTTTCAAACCTGTTCAATATTTATTAAGGGGTTGTTTAGGTTTTTGAGCTGTAGTGACCAGTTCTCTTAAAGAACTTTGCCTTACGGTCGTGATCCTTTGCTGATATTGGCGGACAACGGAGAATAAAAACGCCCGGACCGATTTGTCCGGGCGTTTTGAAAGGAGAATAAGGATTTAGTCAGCTGGAGCGCTAACCAATTTTCGCCTGAAAGAGTTAATCAAAACAACCGAACCAATGATGATGGCTGCTGCCAGGCCGACCTCCCAGTTAAGGGGTTCCTGTGCTAGCCAGTTCCCCAGCAGGATTGCGACCAACGGGTTTACATAAGCATAGGTGGACACAAGCGATATCGGGGCATTCCGCAGAAGCCAGGTATAGGCGACGAACCCGACCAGGGTTCCGAAAACGATCAAGTACAGCAACCCCCACAGGGATTGTTGCGAAACGGCGGACAGGTTGAATGTCTTCCATTCGCCGGTGACCAGACTGGCGATGTACAGCCCAGCGCTTCCTGCCAGCATCTCAATACCGGTCCCCAGCAAAGGTGAACGCGGCAGGTCCGCATCTCTGCTGTATATGGACCCTATGGCCCACAACAGCGCGGCCAATAAGAGGATCCCAATGCCAGCCAGGTCATAGCGAGGGTGCTGCCCGAACAGGCTTTCGGGACCGATAAGGAAGAGGATGCCTCCAAACCCGGTGAGCAGTCCAACAATAACCTGCCAGCGAGGGCGCACGCGAATCAGGATTGCATCGAAAATTACCATCCAGATGGGTACAGTACCAATGATAAGTGCAGCTACCCCCGAGTCCACGCGTTGTTCAGCCCAGGAGACAAGTCCGTTACCTCCCAGGAGAAGGAAAAGCCCGACGATGGACCCTGCGATCCATTGCTTTCGGGTCGGGGCGGGATCGCCTGACAGCCGCCTCCAAACAAGCAAAAGGATGCCGGGGAGCAGGTAACGCGTCCCAGCCATGATGAAGGGTGGGATGGTTTCCACCCCGAAACGAATTGCTAGGTAAGTTGAGCCCCAAACCAGGTATACCGCCAACAGGGCGATCGCAATGCGCAATTTCATGGAAAGATATATCCTTTCTACAATTGGGCTATTTTAGTGCAAATGCTCGGTGGGAGCAATCTGAAAGTTGCTCTCTTTCCCTTATGTCCGCCCATTTCCAAAATGCATTGAACGAAATTACTGGTTCAAGTTCTCCCGGAATTCGATATTCAAGGTCTCTGCAGGTTGGCTGCTTGCATGCTGAAAGTTGTCACAATCGATCAGCCTCTTGCCTTTGAGCGCTGACATCCTGATTCCAGGGTGGCTTTGGGAAAACCGAATGAATCATTTTTCGTTGGTGAGAAAATCCGGTCTAAATAAAAATTCAAAAATAGTCCTGGTGGATGACCCGCAAAGCATTTATTTATTTCTGCAAATCATCATTACCAGCCGTAGGAGAGTCACCCCCTTCGGAAATAGAACGCCCAAATTAACACTCTCTCTATTCCCGTCTTGTCAAATTCTCAAGCCATCCCTGCAGTTCTCCAAACGGGATTGCAGGGGTTTGGTCACCCTGGCGTCCAGAGTTCCACGTGAGGAATAGTTCTTTCCTGGCGCGGGTGATTCCAACGTAGAGCAGGCGCAGCCGTTCCCGGATGTAATCCAACCGGGCGGATTGGCTGGCTGATCCTTCGCTGTAAAACTCATATTCGCCCGTCGATAAGACAGCCTCAAGTTGAGCCAGGGTTTCGGCTTCCAGGTTCAAGTTGGAACGTATAAACCACTTCTCAGATATATACCGATCGTTGGGCTGCCCGGAAGGGAAATCATAATTGTTGACCGACATCAGGTATACCCGGTCCCATTCCAACCCCTTGGCTTTGTGCATGGTTGTGACCACCGCCTTCCCGGCATGGTGCGAAGGATCGAAACCCGAGTCATCCTCACTGAAACCGAGAAAACGGCGTTCATTATGAGAGATCAAGCTGAGTTCTCCGTTGAATTCCGGCAAACGCCAGTCACGATGATCGTCACCAGCTTGGCGCAGGACGAGCGACATCTTATGAGCCAGGGCTAGGTCGTTCGGGACGGTGAACAGGTCCTGTGCAATTGCAAGGATCATTTGGTCGATTGGTAGCACGGTCGTTCCCTGCCAGCGTTTTACGAAGACCCTGAATTCCTCCAGTTCCTCGAAGAGGTCAAGGCCTGCCCCCACGGACTTGAGCTCTGCCAACCAATCCCTGCCCGTCCTGGGGCTGACAAAGGTCTCCAACTGACCGCATGTATGTATCTTTTCGGCGACCTTGCACTGGAATTCAGTATTGGTTCCCTCTTCATCGTTACTGCTCCAGGCCAGGTAGGCTTTTGCCAACCGCCCCGCAGATTGAGGATCAGCCAGGGCGCTGACGATATCTCCCAGACGACCGGCTGCGAGACGCGTGGAGGAAGTGCTTCCGAGCAATTCCACAAACTCAATATTGCGCTGCTTGAGCACATTGATCACTTCCACGCCGCGTTGGTTGCGCGGTACCAGTACGGCCAGGGTCGAATCCAGATGTTCTGGCAGCCAACGCTCAATGGATTTCACCACCGCTTCAACTTCCTCGTCGGGCGTATATTTTTTCCCGAGCAGTTTGACCCCTTGAGGGTCGTCAGGAGGGTTTGGCTGTGGGTCATCAGGATCTGTGGGGTGGATAAACGGTACGGTCAGAGCATCGCGCACCGCTGGTTCGGGATGTTCGCCATTCACCCATTTGATCAGGCGGTTTGCCAGGCCAATAATGCTGGGTTGGCAGCGACCCGAATCGGGCAGTTCCTTGTATTGGTCAGCTTCTTTTTGGATAAATTCAAGCAGGTGCTTGGGAGAGGCGGTTGTGAACGTTTCGAAAATCGCCTGGTTGGGATCACCGACACGCACCCAGTTTCCATTTTCTCCTGAGAGGAGGCGCAGGATTTGCTCCTGTAATTGGCTGGAATCCTGCGCCTCGTCCTCAAGGATATACGGCCACCGGTAGCGCAGGCGATCCAGGAATTCAGCGTCGTTTTCGAGAAGGTCGATCGCTAGACGGATCAGGTCGTCGAAATCCACTGCACCTCGATAAGTCAGGGCGCGCTGGTAATCGGCGTAGATCTCCATTCCCATCCCTGCCAGCGGTAATTGTGCTGGAGCCTGTTCCATGAGGCTGTGGAGTTTTTCCGGCGTCAGCCGGTTATCCTTTGCAGACCGGATGAAAGCCAGGGCGATCCCTTTAATCAGGTCGGGCAACTGTTGGCGGTGAACCCAGTCGCGTTTTCCCTCATCCATATCCGGAATTAGATAGTCGTCCAATTCAGCCGGGTGGGATTGGAGCCAGGAGGCAACTGCTTCCTTGCGGATCAGATCTGCTTCCCGTTCGTCGATGATGGAGAACCGCTCCTCCAATCCGACTGCCGCAGGTTTCTCCCGCACGATGTCATGAGCCAGGCCATGCAGGGTGCGCACGCGGTACCCGAAAGGCATGGGCATTTCGAGAAATTCTTTGATGCGCCCGGCGAAGTTGTCAACAGCCGAGTTGACCAGTGTAACGATCAGCACTTCCTGTTCATCGGCCAGCGCTCCGCTATGGATGAGCTGGGCAGCTAGGGCGCTCAGGGTATGGGTTTTTCCTGAGCCGGGCACCGCGGAAATGCCCATCTTCCCGCCGGTATAGGCGAGGATTTTAGATTGGGCGAGTCGAGGGGTGAAATTGATCATCTGGATATCAGATCATTGGGTAGGGGTAAAGGCGGCCGCGGTTGTTAAGGTCGAGGAAAGTGTCTCCACGGGTGTAAAAATCGCCATAATAGTAGCCGTGGAAGTTGGCGTTTTACTGGGAGTGGTTGTTTGCGTGCTCGTTGCTGTTTGCGTATTCGATGGTGTAGAAGTAGGGGTCAAAGTAGGTGTGAAAGTGTTGGTGAGACTGACCGTGGGGGTGCTTAGCCTGACGACAGTCTTTAAACTAAATGAAATGATAATAAGCCCGGCGATGATTGCCAGGATCGCGATGGATCCGATGATGGTTTTGGATTTCATCATGATCTCCAGAAGGATCAAGGGGCTACCAGCGTCTCAATCCCGTGGGCATTATCAATTTTTGTGATCCCCGGCAGGCCGTTTTCGATCACCACTGGGACATAATCATAGCTTTGAAACCCCTGCCTCGTCAGTACCACCTGCAGGATGATGGTGGCAGTGGAAATCCCTTTGTAATCGTCAAAGACGAAATTCCCCAGGCTGAACGCGATTAATCCTCCGTGATAATTTTCAATGCTCTGCAGGATGTGGGAATGGGTTCCAATGACTAATGCCGCGCCGGCATCTATGGCAGCGTAGGCTTCGGCTCGCTGGTTGGCAGAAATTACAGTGCTGTTTTCAAACCCGGCGTGGAGCATTACTACAACAACGTCAGCCCGCAGTCGGGCAGCAGCAATATCCATTTTCATTTGGATTGGGTCGGCCCATGCAATTCCCGGCTGGGTGTCGGAGGCGATCCAGGTGTGTGCATCGAATCCGCCAATTTCATCTGGTACATCCGCATAAGCTAGGAAAGCCAGCTTCAGTCCATTGCGTTCAATGAAAACTGGAGAGTGCGCCTCCTTTGCATTTGCTCCCGCGCCCACGGATGCGATTCCATTTTGCGAAAGTGTATTCTGAGTGTCGACCAAACCCTGGCGACCGTAATCCATGGCATGATTGTTTGCCAAGCTGAGAATATCGAATCCCGCCAGCCCCAGCGCCTTGGCGGTCTCCGGTGCAGCAGCAAATGTATAGATTTTTGATTGGTGATCCGTGCTGGTCGTAAGGGCACATTCCAGATTTCCGACCAAAATATCTGCTGAATCGAGCACCGGTTGGACGCCTGAAAATACAATTTCCGGACCCCTGGTTTGCACCTGCAATCCGACTGTGCGCGCCAGCATGATGTCTCCAACTGCCATCAGTTTCACTTGCATGCTGGGAATATGTGTACTGGTCGGTGTTAAGGTTGCATTGTCTGGTGATGGGACAGTTTTGGTAGGGGGAGCGGACGGAGCAGGCTGTGTATCACTGACCGGAGAAAATGGGGTGCGGGTTGGACTATCTCCCGGAATTTCTGAGGAATTAATCACAACCATACTCGGAGTCGCGCAGCTGGATAATATTCCCAATAGAAAAATGATTGCTGTGAATCTATTTTTTCTCATTCTGGGTCCGGACCTCCAATTGCATCTTCCAGATGGCTTTTAGTAGTGGTCCCCGTTGCTCGAATCCGGATTCGCCAAGGTCGCTTATGCCCAGGTAGACGCGCCTTCGGCAACGCCGCAGGAGACCGCTGATGAGACGTGCCAGGGATTCCTGGTTGGCTGCCTGGTCATCTGCATCCGTCCATGCACGCTCCCGCGGCCATGAACGGCTTAAAACATACGGCTGGGTCAATGGCTGGAAGAGACGCTCCCACCATCCGCCTGAACCCGCGTCCAGCCAAAATTGGAATGTTGCAGGCTGGTTCATCATCAGGAAGGTGTGCGCTGGCGCGATGAGAACTGCCTCGCTTCTCCCCGCATGCCAGGCTTCCACGTATTGGGCTGCGATGACACCGTCTTGGAGCATGGCTAAATATTCTTTCCCCATTTCCAGGTTGTTGGAGAGCCTTCCAGCCTCATCGCTAATTTCACTTAAAGATGCCGGTTCCATTGCGTGGCGGAACTTCTGCACCGAATCGACCAGGCTTGCTGCAGTCCTGGCCGCGTCGTTATTGCGGTGAAATCCGA
Source organism: uncultured Chloroflexia bacterium (assembly GCA_963760245.1). Classification (GTDB taxonomy): domain Bacteria; phylum Chloroflexota; class Anaerolineae; order Anaerolineales; family Villigracilaceae; genus UBA877. The sequence goes on from CAVXCH010000002.1 coordinate 17,933, forward strand.
ACCCTTTCTGTGACAGGATTTCACCGAACAGACGCCGCAAGAAATGATCCAGGGGCTCAGGTACGTTTTGTTGGCGGTAAGCTTCGATCCATTCCCGCAAGGTTTCATATTGCTGGCCAAAAACATAGCTGATGCGCTCTTGAACTTCTGTGTGGATGGCGGCGAATCCTGAAAGGGAAAAGTCCTTTAATCGGTAAACGATCTCCGCCAGCAGTTGGGCGCGCACAAGGTCCATCCCCTCGATAGCGTATAAAAAGGCGTACGCAACATCGAATTTTGTCGGATGGATGTTCCAGCCCGGATGGGCAAGTTCCGCCAGAGTCAGCAGGCAATGACTGGCTGGCTCCTCCCGCAAGGAACGCGAGGGCCGCAGGGAGCGCCAGGGAATTTCCAGTTCTTCCAATCGGTTGCTAAGCGAAAACCGCAGGGCGTCCGGGAGATATGGACCCAGCACGGCGATTTCCGCGGCTGATACGCCATCTTCTGTGATCAAACGCTTGATCTCACCGGAAACCCAGTCCAGCATTTGAGGATAAAAGCGGTTCGGGGTATCAGAAGGAGTGAAAGCGAGGGCGGCCAGATCATCCATGTCGACATGCGCGGGGTGGTCGGGCAGCAGTTTCGACAAGAAAGCTCTTTCCAGTGCCTGGATTTCAGGAGAATTTACAAAAGATTCATCCAGGACAGCATTCGTTGTGCAAAGTTCTGCCAGCCGGCTGGCAGAATCCGGGTCAGCACCCAGGAAACGGCGATATCCTGCCCCGCTGTCAAATATTATCAGCGCAGAATCAAAATTCGGCAGCCACTCTAAGACCAGGTCGTGAGCCACCGGGATATCCTCTTCCACATTATCGAAAATCAGGTGACGGTACTGGCCTGTCAAATACCCGCGGCATTCAGGAGTTCGCCAGAGAATATTCCAGAAAATATCCAATTGCAGCGAAAAATCAAGCAGGTTGTACTGGAGACAGTACTCGCGAAACCGGGTAGCACTCTCTTGCGCATCCGAATAGATGCGCCGCTGCCCCGGGTCACCCACCCAGGCGGCAGACAGCCTCTCGCCGATCTCGTTATATGGAAACCCCACTGAGGCTGCCTTATTCAGGTTATCGATCACCTGGCTGTACAACCGGTTTCGGTCGATCGTTACAGAGGCAAAATATCCCTCGCCCAGCATTGGGCGGACGATTCGTGCCATATAATACTGGGCAGTCTCCAAGGTAAGGAAAACTGGAGCCCTGTCCGGGTGGGCAAATCCCATGGATCCGGCAGCCAGCGGCCAGAAAAGTTCCACCATTCGGCGAGCCAGTCCGCCTGCGGTGGCAAGCGATACCTGTCCACCCGGAAGAATATCGGGAGCTCGCAAAGCTGTATCATATGGAGCTTGCAGGGTCCGTTGGGGGGTGAGAACGAGGATGGAATCTCCGGGCACACCAGCGCCGAGCAAAACGCGCAGGCGTTCCATTCCGGCAGTCGTTTTACCGCACCCGGCGGGACCCGACAGGAATGTTTTTGAATCGAATGGGGCGTCAACGATATTAACTTGAGCTTCGGTGAGGTTCACAGTTCAAGATTATCGGAAAGCAGGAGATTTGTCAACCAGATCGATGGAAGATATGCAGAATTATGGATGGAATAAAAACAATCGATGGTAAAATTTAAATTACTATTGGATTGATATTCTGATAAGGAGGTAGCCATGAATTTGATCCAAAGGATTATTCACGCCCTAACCCAGGTTCATCCCCCTCACACCCTGATCGTGCACTTTCCAATTGCGTTGGTCAGCGCGGCACTGTTTTTTATTCTGCTGGCCTGGTGGAGGAAGAACAAGATCCTGGAACAAGTGGCATTCGCGAATATTTCGCTGGCAGCCGTGAGTACGATTGTCGCCGAGATTTTCGGTATACGCGATAATATCGTATTTTATAGCGGCGGCGCTCCCAATTTTGTGGCAAAAATAACCCTGGCGAGCATACTTTTCATCGTCACCACGATCATCGCGCTGGCTAGGTGGAATAATAAAGAACTATTTTATTCCAAGTCCACTAAAGCCCTGTATATTATCGGTTATTTCGTAAGTTTTGGAATCGTCACGGTACTGGGGTTTTTGGGTGGGATCATTTTGTTTGGGTGGTAGCCCTTGCCTTCTGGATATTGAATTTTATACACGATGTATTGACATATCCTGGATGGGAGAAAACATTGCCGGGGCTTTAATTCTTCCGCTCTTGCCAGCGTAAGGGGACTCGACCGGTTCTTAAATATCCTGCCAGCGGTGT
>CAVXCH010000003.1:0-15757 GCA_963760245.1 uncultured Chloroflexia bacterium
TCCGCAAACACCCGTGTTTGGAAAACTCCCAACTACAGAAGCAACAGCTACGCCTCAGCCGATTTTTCTTGGAGATCCCGCGGGCGGCAGGATTGTTTTTACCTGTTCCATTGATAATTTCGACCAGATCTGCCTGATGGATGCAAATGGGGAAAATATCACTCGACTGACAACAGAAGCAGCTACAGACTTTTATACTTCAATCGCACCCGATGGGACAGAGATTGTCTTTTCATCTATGCGGGATGGGTTCTTCCAGATCTACAGGATGGATATGAACGGCAGCAACCAGAAGCGGTTAACCAATGGGTTGGGCAGCCTGTATGCACCGGAGGTGTCGCCAGATGGAACCCAAATCGTCTTCACAGTTGAAAGCGGATCCACGCAGAGTATATGGGTAATGGATCGTGACGGAACTGCTCCGCGTTCGTTAACAGGACACTCGGGCGACAACATTGATCCTTCCTGGTCACCCGATGGGACACAGATTGCATTCGCCTCTACCCGGTCTGGAACCAGGCAGTTATGTGTAATGAACAGCGACGGCTCCAACCCAAGACAATTGACTGACTTGCCAGATATGGGCGGGCGCAGCAGCTGGTCTCCGAACGGCCAAAGTCTTGCTTTTTATGCCGGGGTTGTTTCTGACCATGATATTTATACTATCGGGATCGACGGAAGTGATCTGGTGCAGCTTACTAAAGGGGGGGACAATCTTGCCCCCGATTATTCCCCGGATGGCGGATGGATAACCTTCACTTCATACCGGGATTGGAACAATGAGATTCTACCGTATGCGCTTCGGACGGTTCGGAACAGATCCGGCTGACATTCAACAAGCGCGCAGACTGGCAGCCACGCTGGGGGCCATGAGTAGATTTGGGTCTTCGGTAGAAAAGTGCCAAATCTGAATTCTCAATCAAATTGTTCTCATCCTCGTCACGCGGGTAATCTTGAAGGTAAACCAGTCGAGCTTACGTACCTGGTATTCATTTATTTTCCCATTATGACATTGAAAGAGACAGTCTCAAAATGAGGAAAACCTCCAATTGTTTTAGGAAATAATAGTTTTCGATTTAATAAAAGGGTTGAAAATTATCTGGCGGAAAAGGCCTAAATAATGAGGACATTTTTTTATTTAGTCTTGCCTCCTTCCCGGTTTTCTTGTATATTAAATAAAAATCTCGTTACCTGCAATTGCCAATCGTATTGGAATAGAATTAGGCTAAATCTCATATAGGAGAGATGCTATGACCGAAATACTCGAGCCTCCTTACCTGCAGCGGGATGAAACCCGGGGTGATTATCAAGTGTGGATCGTAGATCGCACGTACATCCGCGGGCACATGGATGAGGAATTTACGAATTTCGGGCAGCACTATCGTTATCCTTACATCCCCGAAAATGAATTCTGGATCGATAAAGAGGCTGAGCATGACGAGCGCAGTTTCTTTATCGACCATCTGCTGGTTGAGCATGATCTCATGGCAAAAGGAGCCTCCTACGCAGATGCAATCACCCAGGCTGACCACGTTGAACGAAAGGAAAGGCGGCGGGCTGGCGACGTACGCAAGCTGACAAACGACGGGCAGGGATTGCCGGATGCCAGCAAAGTCCACGAATCCCTATGGAAAAAACTGGAAAATGGCATAAGCGTGTGGATTGTAAATGGTCGACTGGTCCGCAGTGCATTTGATATTGACTTTACTGCTGGTGGTCATGATCACGTTTATGAATTTGTACCAACCGGGGAGGTCTGGATAGACGATGCGATTGAGGAAAATGAAAGAGGATTTGTTCTCCTGCACGAATTGCATGAAAGGAACCGGATGGCAGCAGGCATGCCTTACAGCAAAGCGCATAACGAATCCAGCCGCCTGGAGTTCCACTGTCGCCATCATCCTGATGAACTTCATGATGCCCTGGCTGCTGAAGGCTGGGCATGATTCCATTATCTAATTGATTTTGAGGAAGTGGAAAAAAAGAACTTCCGGGGAAAATCCTCGGAAGTTCTTTATATTTTAAATTGTCTCTATTTCTGGTTTTCGCTTGAACCAGTTTCGCCATTCTCTATTTTCCCAAACCACAAGGATTGGCGAAGCATTAAAGATCGACGAGTAAGTTCCACTGAACACGCCGATCAGTAAAATGACTACAAAATGGCGGATGCTTAAGCCTCCGAACAATGCCAATGCCAGCAGGGTGATCATCACCGTCAACTGGGTGTTGATCGAGCGGTCCAAGGTTTGGACGATTGAATGGTTAACAACGGTTTCGTAACCTACCCGCCGGTAAAGGTTCGAATTTTCCCGAATGCGGTCAAACACCACGATGGTGTCATGCACCGAGAAACCAATCACTGTGAGCAGCGCCGTCAGGAACAGCGAGTCAGCTTGCCATCCCAGTACGTGACCGATGATGGCTTCCATACCTACCACAACCAGGACATCATGCAGCATGGCGATGATTGCCGCTGCCCCGTATCGGAAGGCGTGTTGTACACCGCGGAACGCGATCGTAATGTAAATCAGGATCGCTAAAGCTGCCAGTCCAACTGCCCCGGCTGCGCGGATGGCGACTTCCTGACCGATCACAGCGCTAACTTGTGTGAAATTGGTAATTGTCACAGCCTGTCCGCCGCCGTATTGATCTTGCAATGCAGTAACTATCTGGCTTTTCAGCGCGTCGTTCATCTCTTTGGAACGGATGGAAAGGGAGTCATTACCCACTGGTTGTACGACCGGGTTGGAAATATCCACCACCGGCGTGGACAACTGGTTGTATATATTTTCCACCTGGGTTATGGTCGGCGGGTTCGCTGAGGCAAATTGCACTTCGAGCAGGCTTCCGCCCGTAAAATCGATTCCCAGCGGGAGTCCCCAGATAATTAGTGCAATGATCCCGGGAACAATGACAAGCAGGGAGATGCCGAAGTAGAGGTAACGCCATTTGATGATATTCATCGCGGGTTCTCCTAAATACCGAACCAGCGGGGATGTTCGGTGGATTTGATCGTGTCCAGCACAACGTGCAGGAATGTGCGGCTGACGATGATGGCTGTAAACAGGCTGATGAGAACTCCCAGTGCCAGGGTCAGTGCGAAGCCCTTCACCACGCTGGCCCCGAATGTACTGCCAAACCAGAACAGGATGATGCAGGTGATCAGGGTGGAGGAGTTGGAGTCCCGGATGGAAGGCCAGGCTCGCTTCCAGCCCAGGTCAATCGCCTGGTGCAAGGTTCGGCCTGCGCGCAGTTCCTCCTTTAACCTCTCGAAGATCAGGATGTTGGCATCCACTGCCATGCCGATACTCAAAATGAAACCTGCTATTCCGGAAAGGGTCAGGACGACCGGGATAAGTTTATATAGCATCAGGCAGATCAATGTAAAAGAAACCAATGCCACATCTGCGATCAAGCCGGGAAGCCTGTAATAGAAACCCATGAATACGACCACTACCAATAGTCCGATGATGCCGGCGATCAAACTTCGGCGCACGGATTCTGCCCCCAGTGTCGGGCCAACAGAAAGGCTTTCGACTACTTTGACCGGGATGGGGAGGGAGCCGTAGCGGAGTTGGATGGCGAGGGTATTGGCGCTGTCCTGTGTAAAGCTGCCCTGGATAATTCCCTGTCCACCGGTGATCTGGTTGCTGATGGTGGGGGTTGAGATTACCTTTTTGTCCAAAACAATTGCCAGGTATTGGTTGATATGGCTGCCAGTGTAATCTGCGAACATGGTTGCCGAGTCAGATTTCAATGTGAAAGCAATGACGAAACCACTGAGTTGCCCGGCCTGCACGTTGACCGAACTGAGCGCTGCACCGGTCATGACTGTATGGTAAATGGTTGGGGCGGGGGTCGCAGTCGGGCTAGGGGTTGCACCCGGGGTTTCAGTCGCGTTTGTCGTGGCGGTTGCTGCCGGAGTGTCAGTCGGACTGGGGGTATCGGTCGTGGCGGTTGTGGTTCCCGAGGGTGTCCCGGTAGTTGTCGAGGAAGTGGAAGAACCATAATCCGTTTCGATGATCGTCCCTGGTGCCACGGGTGATGTCCCCATGTCCACAAATTCTAGCAATCCGGTTTCTTGTAACGAAGCGATGACCTGGGCTGGATCTTGCAACCCGGGGAACTCAGCCACGATGCGGCGTGGAGGTGCCACTTGCATCACAACCTCGCTTACGCCCAGGGCGTTGGCACGACTTTCCAGGATCTGCCGGGTCACGTTCAAGTCGTCAGTACTCACCGATGCGCTGGCAGGTAGGTCGGCTTCCAGCAGCACTTGCAAGCCGCCGCGCAAATCAAGTCCTAATTGGATATCTACGTTGTGGTCAATAAGATCTGTTTGGGAGTTGAAGGGATTGGGGATGATAATTTGTTTGCTTGCGTCCACCCAAATTGCCAGTGCGATCAATGGGATGATGAGGAAGAGCCAGTTGTATTGGCGACAATTCATAAAACGCTTCTCCAGTCATAAAAATGCCAGCCTTTGGCTGGCGGCGGTGGTGATTATACTCCGATTGATAAGGCATGGGTAGAGTAACTAGTGATCGCCCGGTTTTGGCGGGAATCGATTGTTAAGGAATTCAAGAACACCGTCAAGCACTTCGTTGATTCCAAGAGGGTCGGTGTCCAGCGCAAGGTCGGCATGTTGGTGTGCATGCTCCAGCCGTCTTTGTTGTTCTTCCCATTCGGATTCCGTCCAATTTAATCGGCGTCGCTTCCCTCCCACCGTGCAGGATGCCTGTAAAAAGATAAGAATGTCCGGTTTGGTGATGCGCTGCCACATGTCTTGAACGTAAGAATGCTCCTGCACGATTGCGCGTGCCCGGTAACCCTTTCCGCGCAGACCCTGGGCCAGGGTTGTTTTTCCCGCCCCGCATGGACCGACAATCCCAATAAGGGGTGCAAGTCTCTTTTGGTTCTTCGGTTCCGCTGGATCGATCATTTTTACCAATTTAAATCATTAAATGATCAAAATCGCCCTTGGCTCACGCCTGTTTTTACAGGTTTGGGTGGTTTGGAATCGCAAAAAAGATTTTTGAGAGGTGGTCATTGTGTTCAAGGAACAGCTACAATAGATTATTTTTATGGATTTTCCGGCAGCTGCGTTTAATCGGTGTTGATCGGTAACCGGACTGTCATGCGTCGAACATTGTCCCCCCGTCGTTTCAACACCTTTAAGACCACCACGCTGATATCATCTGAAGGACGGCCTTCATCAAGGTTTACTGCTTCTGCCAGGAGCGTATCCGCGATCGCCTGCGGTGTCGGTTCCTGTTCCTCAAGCATGGCTTGCAGGGACGTGCAAACATCCATTGGGCGTCCGGTTCGTTCTCCGGCATGGATTAACCCGTCTGTATAAATGACGATGATCAATCCGGGTTCGACCGGAATCTCGCTGATCACCGGACGGGTGCTGCGGGCGGTTCCGATTGACTTGGATTCTGATCCGATGCTGTCGATTTCTTCACCCCGGGCAATAAAAAAGGGTGCCGGATTGTTGCGCGTGATCACCACTGTCCCGGTATGCAAATCCACCGAGACAATATTAAGTGTGGAAGTCACCTTCCCTTTTTTCTCTGTGTACAGCAGGTCTGATGCAGCTCGCGCCGCGGCTCCATCGCGCACCCCTTCGGCCAGCAACCCAATTACCTTTCGCACCACCATCATTGAGACGGCTTTTGCACCGCGTCCCGAGGTTTGTCCATCTGCCAGCACCACCGAAAGACCGCCGTTGGGCCGCTCCACTACTTCCAGCGTGTCGCCGCTTTCGGTGACCGCATATTTGTTGGTTTTAGCGACGGCGATCTGTATTTCCATGCCCCCATTTTACCCCGAATTTCCGGGTCATTCTGACTGAGGCATTCTCCGGTCAGATTTTTCCTTCGCCAGGATTACCAGCACCTGGCTGCCCTTTTTTTCCACAATCTCACTGCGGACCTCGAATCCTGCGTTAACGAAACGGGCTCTTAATTCGGCTGATAATGGAAGCGGTCTCCCAGGAGCCTCTCCGCTAACACTGAATATCCACGCTGCCAGCCTTTCCAGTGGTCTTCCCCCCGTGATCCAGGCCGTCGGGATCATGACCAGTTGCCCGACTGGAAGGAGTATGCGTCGGATTTCCTTTAATGTTTGGGGGTCGAATATGTATTCGGTTGGGAATGTGGCAACGACGGAATTAAAGGTTTCATTAGCGAAAGGAATGATTTGCGCATAGCCGCGCGCCAGGCGGATGATTACCCCTTTTCTTCGGAGTCGCTTGGCAGCCAGGTGAACCATTTGGGGCAATTCATCTAGGCCAAAAGATTCAATATGTATCTCGCTCAATGCGGCCTGCAAATGCCCTGGACCAAATCCAATTTCGAGCACACGACCGTTCACATAAGGCAGGACGGTTCCCACCCACTCCTCCCACCGCCCCAGGGAAACGAAGGCAGAAACCAGGTCGTAGGTCCAGGCGAATTGATGATAGAGTAAAAAAAAGATTGGACGGAGAACGATCTGGATCCGGCTCATGGCTGCTTGCTTCATTCTTGTTTGGGGAGCAATGCCATCCGCAGGGAAATGAACACAGCCAGCGCAACCAGGATTAATAACAATGCAATCGGCTGGGCAGCATCCAGGCCGAACCCTTCGAAGCGTTCATATACCAGCACCGGGACAATTTTTGGATGATACGCCAGGATGACCACAGCTCCAAATTCGCTGATGCCGCGCGCCCACATCATGACTGCCCCGCCCAAGACCCCCCGCCATGCCAGCGGAAGGGTGACCGTAAAAAAGGCCTGCCACTGGCTTGCGCCGTCAATTAGCGCGATTTTTTCGTATTCTTCATCCACCATGGCAAATGCTTCGCGGCTTAAATTGACCAGGAAGGGCAGGCTGACAAATAACATTGCCACCACGATTCCTGCCAGGTTGTCAGTGAATGTGATTCCCAGGGGTGAAAACCATTGCCCGAGGAGACCGCGCCTCCCGAACACCAGCAGCAGGGCAATTCCAGCGGCTGTATGAGGGATGACCACCGGCAGGTTGATGATTGCTTCCAGAAGTCTCTTCCCGCTGAATTTTCTACGTGCCAGCAGGTAAGCCAGCGGTACTCCGCTAACCAATGCGATTGCTGTTGCGATTGCTGCTGCCCCGAATGTCAAACCGATGGACTGCAGCACTTCTGGATCGGCGAACGATTTAATAAAATCTGCCGGTGTTGTTGAAAGCAGGGTACTTATTAGCGGCAGGACCACAAACACAACCAGCAGCCCTCCAGCTATAGAAAAGATCAGGTCGAATAGGACGCGCTTTCTGTTCACGGGGTCCCTGTCGATGCGCAATACGCTTGCAGGCTGGCGGGGATATTCTCGAAGTTATCGCCAATTGCCGGATCGAACATGGGATGGCTGTCTGCCAGCATAATGGCCCTCCCTTCGGGGCTGAGCAGGAATTCGATGAACAACGCAGCTTCCTCGGGATGGGGGGCATTGCTTGGGATGGTGATCGCGTAACCGATCTGCTCGCCGTGAAATACGGGAGTCACGGATGCAAATCGCTGGAAATCTTCATCAACCTGCACAGTTTTATAGATTTGATTGTCAGCTTCTTCTCCCAAGTTAAGTTCATCCGGTAATTGCACCATGCTGAGACCGTGTTGTTTGATCACGCTTTCGTATTCGAATGCGTAATCAATATCCCCGGATTCAAGCAAGGCTATTAATTCCATGCTCGCCCCGCGTAATACGATGTGACCTCCGGTTTTTGTCTCTACGATCTCGGGGACAGTAATTGAGGTCAAGCCATTTTCGGTAAAGATGCCAAAAGGATAATTGAATTGGTCCTTGAACATGTCAGTAAATATGGCAGGCAGATGATAGTAATCACGCGCCAGGGCAAAGGTCATCAGTGCCCGGTAGCCTACGGCATCGAAGCGCGGATCAGCCAGGCCCACCTTAACCTCCGGCTGGCTTAATATCGAATACCAGTTATTGACGTTGATTTCGTTCGCATCCAGGCTGGTTGGCTTGTATGCGATCGCCAGGCGGTTGCTGGCAAACCGGATGTACCAGTTCGCATTTGGCAGCCCGCTGTCTGGATCGTTTGATGTGTACATCATCATCGGAAGTAGCGAGGCGTCCGCAGTGGCAACCACGTCGATGGGCACGTGCAGATCGGTCACTTGGCGGATAACCTGGATGCTGCCGTGATATTGCGCCTGTACGTCAATTTGTGGGTATTTGCTCTCAAAAACTTTCTCAAGGTCGTTAAATGGAATGATGAGACTCCCGGCAGCATAAACCACCAATGTGGTCTTCCCGGAACTCGAGGCAGGTTTGCTTGAACAGCCCGCAGTCAGGTTGGTCAGAAAAAGCATAGCGGCAAGAAACAAGCGGGAAATGGTTTTCATCGAGATGGGGAGCTTATATTGAAATTGGATTCCCAGCCAGGAAAGTTTTCTGAATATTCTGAATTATATCCGAGACGGAAAGGGTGGGCTTGCTGCAAGCCCACCCTTTGAAATTGTTATTATGAAGATTATTTAATTGTGATGGTTACCAGGCCGTTGACCCATGCCTTGCCGGAGGTTTGACCGGGCATTGCCAGGTTGTAAACTCCCGGGGTGGTCGGATCAAATGCCACCATGCAATCAGTGCACGCCTGGACAGTGGCGAGATCGACATTATTGGTAAACCCGTCGCTCGCCGTGAAGGTTACGGTTGCAGCTCCTGCCTGGATGCCGGCCTGGGTTAACAGGTCGCTTAGGCGGACACCCGTGTAATTTGTTGGACCATTTTTAGGGTGGGTCAGGTTAAGCGTGACGACGGTCATCGCATGCAGCGCGGCATCGGTCAGTTTGAGTTCGGTATTGACCAGCCCGGTGACGGTCAGCGTCACGGGTTCCGGCACGGATAATGTGATCGATACCAGGCCGTTAACCCATGCCTTGCCGGAGGTTTGGCCAGGCATCGCCAGGTTGTATACACCCTGGGTGGTGGGATCGAAGGCAACCAGGCAATCAGCGCAGGCCTGAACAGTTGCAAGATCGAGGTTGTTTGTAAAGCCATCATTCGCCGTAAAGGTCACGATGGTCGCGCCTGATTTTACGCCAGCCTGGGTGAGCAGGTCGTTCAGCCGAACACCGGTGTAATCCGTTGGGCCATTTTTGGGGTGGGTCAGGTTAAGTGTGACCACGGTCATGGCATGCAGCGCGGCATCGGTCAATTGAAGTTCACTATTGACCTGGCCTCCCACCGTCAGGGTTACAGGTCCCGGGGTAGCGGTCGGCGGGATCGTTGTTGGAGGTACTGCTGTGGGTGGCACGGGTGTGGGGGTAGCCGCTGCAGAACCACAGGCTGATAGCAGGATGGCTGCCATGGCAATTATGGATAGAACGAACAGGATGGTACGATTATGTTTCATGTCTTCTTCTCCTCAAAAATTAGAATTGGTTCGCTTCCCGGAATTCTCCCGGGAAGGCGTAACTCTTAAACTATTAGTATGGTCACCTTCATACTATATCCAGGCAGGGCGGTTATTTTACCTCGATCGCGATGATATTCTTCACCCAGGTGGCGGTTGGCTGGTCTGGTAGCACGATCATGTAGGTTCCCGGTGTGTCCATAAAGGCTAACAATGCCTTGGGACAATTCCGGATATCCGAAAGGTTTACGTCGGCGGAATAATTATCCGAGGCGGTCAATGTCAATTTCGAAGCCCCGGCTTTGATCCCAGCTTGATCGAGAATGCTATTTAATAGCACCCCCTGGAAATCTTGAGGTCCGTTTTTCCCTACCGCGTTGACTGTCACAGTTTCCATGGCTCGCAATTGAGAATCCGTCAGGATGGTTTCCTGATTCACCATTCCCGTGATGGTCAGGCTGCCGGAGTTTGCTGCCACCTCAGCCACTGTGGGAGTTGCTTCAGCCGGGACATTTACAGTGATCCGGGTGATCTGCCCCACCATCTGCCCGCTTTGCAAGCCGTTGCCTACCAGGCGAAGGGGGAAATACTGCTGGGGAAGTTCACCATCATTGACCATGAATGCCACCAGGATATCGTTGTTCTCTTTGATCGTCTGGCTGTTCAGGGTAACCGTGTTCCCGTCTGCCCCGACAACGTCTATGGAATATCCTGCTTCAGCCAGCGCATGGTTATAAGCGTTTTCGGTATGGGTGTCGCTGTCGTCCACTTCTCCCACCAGCAGCCACAGGGGCACTCCTACCCAGGTCTGCCCGTTTTCATCCTGCCAGGTTGCTCCGTGACAACTGGGAGACCCGCAGGATTGGTAGGAATCCCGTGTCACCGGGGATGAAATGGCACCTTGCAGGTCGAGGGTCCATGTTTGTCCCACCGGCTTGACCTCGATCTTGTTTACCCATTTAACCGACCAGTGCCCGTCGACCACCTGGTTGTTGGTTGCGCTGATGACTACCAGCCTAAGAGCCCCCTCCTCTGCCGAATTTAATGGCTGGCCGTTATGTTCATACGCGATGATGGCAGTCAGCGGGTCATGTGTGGTCATTTCATTCCCCATGGCCGGATCATACGCCGTGAAAGCACCGTTCATCACCTGGTCATACGAAAAGGTCATGCTGTATCCATCTTCGGCAGTGATCACCACGCCCATCGAAGAGTCGAATGGCTCCCCCAGTGCAGCGACCAGGTCCTTGAGAGCCACACCCTTAAACGGCTCTGGGATGGTGATCTGGCCGGTGCTGCTCTTGATTCCGCCCTGGCCTTCTGTTGCTGGCATGGCTTTTAATTGCGCCATGTTGTACACGTGTCCGCCGGTTGGTCCCACCACCGCCAGGACGGTTCCCGTCGGTTCATTGCTGGCGGGTGTCGCTGTCGCTTTCGGGCCGCACGCAGACAGGGCCAGGCAGGCAACAAAAAAAAGGGATGTGATGGGGATATATATACGATGACGATTCATGATCGATTCTCCTCAAAGTGGTAATTGTTCGCCGGTGTGTTTTGTCTCATAGCCGGTGAGGGCTTCCACACCCCGGCGGAAGGCACTGGTCTGGATTGTATCCAGGAGGGGGGCAAGCAGATCGGTCTCTTCCTTCGTAAATATGATGTCATATCTTTCATGAAAAAGCGGGACGAACCCCAGCCCTGATTGGTGAGCCGCTGCCCGCAGACCGAGAGCCACGTCCGCTATCCCAGATTGGACCAGGCGGGCACATTCAGTGTGTGTGCTGACAAACTTCGTGTAACCGTTAATACTTGCTGGGGGGATGTTTTCTGCCTGCAATTGGCGGTCGAACCAAAGCCGCGTCCCCGATCCTGGGTTGCGATTGATAAAAGTGACCTCTGCCCGTGTCAGATCAGCCAGGGAGTAGATTGCTTTGGGGTTGCCGGTTGCGGTCATCAACCCCTGCTCGCGCTGTGCCAGGGTGACTACCTGCATGGCCCGGTCAGGGAAAAAATGTCGCACGAAGGGCAGGTTGTATTCGCCGTTCGGATCGAGCAGGTGGGCGCCTGAAAAGTTGCACAAATTTTGGCGCAATGCCACCAGGCCGTCCAGGCTGCCCACAGGCAGAGTCCGTACGTCGAAATGGTTCGATAGTTGGTTAGCCAGCAGCTCCACTGCCAAGTCGTGACTTCCGGAAAAGACGATTGAGGGTCGGTTTGGAATTCGCGGCAGGATGAGTTCCTGGACCAGGAAGCCACTGGCGCGTGCCCGGTAGAATTTTTCCACCACTCCGGATTGCACTCGAGTCTCCACCAATTCAACCAGGCCGACAGCTTCCAAAAGTTTGAGGTGATGCCGCACCCATGCAGGATGTTCGCCGAGTGCTTTCCCCAGCATGGTAAGCGAGGCTGGTCCCGCCATCAGTTGTCGCAAAATGGCCAACCTGCGCGGGTCCGCCAGGAGTTTAAGTTGATCGAAACTTTGTAGAGGCTGGATGGGCAGCATGCCGTTAAATATTTCCTTAACGGCTTCGAGTTTAGCTACCGTCGAGCATTTTGTCAATGAACATTAATCATATAGACTGGAATATTTTGTCACTGTGTATTTGCATCTCCATCCACCTGTCTGTATAATACGATTGCAAGGTTAATGGAAAAGTGGATCTTGCAAGAAAGGTTGCATCATGTCTGGCGATATTATCATCACTGTGAACGGAAAACCTCACACCGTCCAATCACCCTCGGATACACCCCTCCTATATATTTTACGAAACGAGATCGGACTTAATGGACCGCATTTTGGTTGTGGCGGGGAAAAATGCGGAGCTTGCATGGTGCTGGTTGGAGCAGAACCCAGGTTGTCCTGTCATTTACCAGTCTCCGAAGTGGGCCGAGCCCGGATAACAACCTTGGAAGGATTGATCGAAGAAGGTGAATTGCACCCGGTGCAGCGTGCTTTTATCGATGAACAGGCGACTCAATGTGGCTACTGTGTAAACGGGATGATCATTTCTACCGCGGCCCTGTTATGGAAAAACCCGCATCCATCTGACGAACAGGTCCGCACCGCCTTGGACGGGAATCTTTGTCGTTGCGGCTCTCACCTGCGCATTCTTCGCGCGGTCAGGCGGGCCGAGCTCTTGATGTCTGACGATGGAGGGGCATGATGGCGGACCAGAGCGGACGATCCAAATCGGGTCGCGGAAGCCGTGGTGGACAGCGCGGCTCCGGGCGCCAGGAAGCATTCTGGGGGCAATTAACTAGCTGGCTGGACGACTGGCTGGAAATTAATTCCGATGGCACAGTAACAGCATTCAGCGGCAAGGTCGAGCTGGGTACGGGAGTCCGGACCGCCCTGGCTCAGATAGTTGCCGAGGAATTGGATCTGCCTGTCGAGCGAGTGCGCATGATCATGGGGGATACCCAGCGCACCCCCAACGAAGGTTATACCGCCGGGAGCATGACCATCAGTTCAAGCGGTACTGCTCTGCGGAATGCCGCCGCGCATGCGCGGCACGTGATGCTCGGGATGGCCGCCAGGAAGTTTAAAGTTCCGTTAGGAGAGCTGAATGTTCAAAGTGGCGTGATCTCTGTGATCGGGAACCCGCAGCAAAAGGTCTCGTACTCTGAGCTGATGGGAGGGAAAAAGTTCAAGCTGGAAGTCCCGGAAAGCGTCCCGGTCAAGGATTCGCTTTCCTATACGGTTGTAGGCAAATCGACTCCCCGGGAGGATATTCCCCGCAAGGTATCCGGGCAGCCCGCTTTTATTCAGGATTTACGAGTGCCTGGCATGCTTCATGCCCGCCTTGTCCGCCCTCCCAGCGTGGGAGCGGAATTAATTTCAATCGATGAGAATTCAGTAGCGGAAGTGCCTGGCATGATTAAGGTGGTTCGGAGAAATAATTTTATTGGTGTTATCGCAGAACGCGAAGAACAGGCCATTCTTGCTGCCCAAAAGCTCAAAGTGGAGTGGCGCGAGAAGGCCAGCATGCCGCCCATGCGGGATTTATACAATGCTCTTCGAGCTCTGCCCACAGAGGATAATTTGCTGATCGACCAGGGAGACCTGGAGGCAGCCTTTAAAAACGCGTCCCGTCAGCTAAATGCCACATATCATCAGCCCTACCACGCGCATGCATCCATCGGACCCTCGTGCGCTGTCGCCGACGTGAAAGGCGATCAAATTACTGTTTGGGCCAGCACGCCGGGACCGTATCCTCTCAGCGGGGTACTGGCCGAGTTGCTCGAGGTCCCTCCCGAAAAGGTGCATCTGATCCACGTGGAAGGTGCCGGCAGCTACGGTCAGAATGGTGCCGATGATTCTGCGGCCGACGCCGTCATCCTTTCCCAGGCTGTTGGCCGGCCGGTGCGCCTGCAGTGGTCACGCCAAGATGAGTTTGTTTGGGAGCCAAAAGCTCCTGCCATGGTTATGCAGGTGCATGGGGGATTGGATTCGCATGGGAATGTGGTTGCCTGGGATTACCAGGTCTGGTCTCCGTCGCACGTGGCCCGCGCTCATTCGCCTGAACAGTTGGTTGCGGGTCAGCTCATTTCAGGGCAGTCTTCCACCAAGTTCGGTTTTTCGTTCGGTGCGGAACGCAATGCCCCCACCAATTATTCGTTTCCAAACCAGCGGGTGACCGTCCATTACATTGCTGACTCGCCATTGCGGGCGTCTTCCTTCCGCAGCCTGGGCGGTGCTGAAAATACCTTTGCTAATGAATCCTTCATCGACGAGCTGGCTTCGGTTGCGGGCGTGGACGCAGTGGAGTTTCGACTCCGCTACCTCCCCGACGAACGCGCCCGCCAGGTGTTGAAGAAGGCGGCATCGCAAGCAGGTTGGGAGACGCGACCCTCACCACGCAAAACGGGGGATAAATTGGCGCGTGGTCGCGGCGTTGCCTTTGTCCGTTATGAGAATGACCAGGCGATTGTTGCTAGTGAAGCGAATGTTCAGGTCGATGTTGAGACTGGAGCAGTACGCGTTGAGCGTATCGTGGTGGCACACGATTGCGGGCTGATAATTAATCCGGATGGATTGAGAAACCAGATCGAAGGCAATACCATTCAATCCCTCAGCCGGGCGCTCAAGGAAGAGGTGCTGTTTGACGAATGGAGGGTGAAAAGCGTCGATTGGGAGACATATCCCATCCTGACTTTTTCTGAAGTACCCGATATGGAAGTTGTTCTGATTAACCGGCCCGACCAGCCTGCCATGGGTGCTGGAGAGCCCTCCACGACGACGACTGCAGCTGCGGTTGCCAATGCGATTTTTGATGCCACAGGTGCACGCCTTCGGCAGGTTCCATTCACCCCTGCGCGTGTCCTAGCGGCTCTGTCCTGATTGGATAATTTGGGCTTTTTCTAGCTCCTTGGTTTCGCAGAGTCCATTAATAATATTTTTCTGCCCTATTACCACCTCGGGAGGAGAATGACTAAAACAAAAACCATTGTGCAATTCATCCATGCCATTCGCTTTTTACCTTCTGATGTACAAGTGGACGATTCTGAAGTTTGGTACAAAACCCAAAAAGAACATTGGCTTGAGTGGTTGAAAGGTTATCAGGGCCCGGGGGGATACGGCCGGAAGGTGGACAAGGAACGCGATGCTAGGTTCGCCTACAACCACGTTGTGGACCCCGAAATGCTGCTCTGGCTTATTTCTGCTGCCGGCTCAAAACCGAATTTGGTCAACTCTGCCCACCGCGCAGCAGCCCATGGAAAAACACTTCAGCAGAAATCTGCAGCTGTCCGCCGCTTGGTTCCATGGGAGGAACTGGTGGAGACTCTTTGGGCGGATTAAATACTGGACCTTTGGAGGTAAGCTGCATTGAAATTATCAGTGGTAACTTGGCTTTGCCTATGGTTTTCAATGTTTCCAGGCGGCGATGGTGCTACAATAAGATTGGCAAGCCCGGTAATTGTTTCTGTAAAACTCAGGAGTATGACAAATGAGTAAAAGCAATGAAGATGACCTGCGCGATATTCTAAACAATACGGCGCTGGAAATCGCACAAATGTATCCCAATCCGCGCACCTGGCAATCTTGGATGGTCTATTTAATGGAACGTCTCGAAGCCAAGGCAGTCGAAAATCCAGCCTACACCGAATCATTCAAAGAAATGATCGTTTCTCTCCAGGATGAACTAAGGAATCGGGTGAAAACCGGAGGTTGGTAACCTGGATCCCAGTTTGTTAGGTTTGACGATATTGAATATATTTTTAATGCTGGATGCGCGGCGAGGGATTTATGAATCTTCCTTGCCGCGATTAATTTATATCCGAACAACCAGGGACCAATGAAAGACCATCAGTCCTTTTAATTCACCCGGGAAATATCAAAAAAAATAGT
>CAVXCH010000004.1:0-1512218 GCA_963760245.1 uncultured Chloroflexia bacterium
CTTTGTTGAAAAAGGATTAAGTTTATTGAACAAGAAGGGGCGGCTTGGGTTTATTTTGCCCCACAAGTTTTTCAATGCCCAGTATGGCGAGCCTTTGCGTAGGATAATTTCGATCGGCAAACATCTTGCCAAAGTTGTGCATTTTGGCGACCAGCAGGTATTTGAAAATGCAACTACATATACTTGTTTGATGTTCTTGGATAAAGGCGGGCAGGATAAATTTGAGTTTGAAAAAGTTAATAATCTTGACTCTTTGGCAAAACAAATGGCGAAAGCATAATTGGAAATATAATTCTGAGGAGTATTTCAGCTTCTGAATGGAATTTTACTGTTGGTGAAACTGCGGATTGGTTTGAAAACTTATGTAAGATGCCTGTAAAACTTGGAGATATTGCCAAAATTTTTGTTGGCCTGCAAACAAGTGCAGATGATAGTCTTTGTTCTTAAGGAATTGCAAAAATAATGGTAAATTCTGCACATTGGAATTATCTAAAGCACTCGTGAAGATGAATCAGGTTAAGTCGTTTCTTAATAGGTCCTTTCGTTATGGAAGAGATTGTCGTTATTGAGAAACAATAGCAAAATCATTTTTAATATTCCCTTATGAAATATAGTGATAAGTGCATTCTTACTGGAACAAACGAATGCGATAAATTTCCTATTAAACTTGGGATTACTTGTAGAAAATAAACAACATTATTACAAAGAGAGGACATGGTAAAGTTTAGAGGTCAGATTGGTATTGTTTGGATATCGAAAAAGCATTTACCGATTTCGGAAGCAACATAAAATTATTGTTCCTTAGATTACAACGATGTGCCTCGTTTAGATATGACAGAATGTATTTTTTAGTTACAACGGTGGTGTGGAGTATTAGTAGACCAGGAATTCTTTTAAATCATACTTTTATATTACTGGCTTGTTAAATCAAAACTGCTTTTTCAACATTTTTTAGAAAAAAGTTAGCTCATCTTTTCAATGGTGGTTAGTTTGCGGCCAACAAGAATTATTAAACAAGCTTCCTATCCGGACCATCAACTTCTCCGATCCCACCGAAAAAGCCGCCCACGATAAAATGGTCTCCCTGGTGGAACGCATGCTTTCCCTGCATAAACAGTCCCCCCGCACACCTCAGGAAAAAGAAATGCTCCAGCGCGACATCGAGTCCACCGATCATGAGATCGATGCCCTGGTCTACCGGTTGTACGGTCTCACCGAGGCAGAGATCAAGATCGTCGAGGGAAAATAAAATATGTCAGATGCGGCTCGATCCAAGGATTTTTTTATTAAAGATAATTACGCTTATCGAAAGATATACCAAGCCCTAATAATTCTTGGAGATAATAAATCTATGGCCGTATAAATCCCTAATTTTTTAGGACATTCTACGGACCGCCCATAAGCAGTTAGACCATCCGCTTATACAATAGTTAGCCCTCGGAGGTAATATAAAAGTATGAACAACATTAATAGCAATAAAAAGGAGTTGTCACCAGAACAACGTGAAGAACTACTCAAAGCATTGAAAGCCCGTTTTGAGAAAAACATGAACCGCCATAAAGGTCTTGAATGGGCTAAAGTACAAGCAAAGCTGGAAGCTAATACTGAAAAACTGTGGTCACTCAATGAAATGGAAAGAACTGGCGGTGAACCGGATGTTGTTGGTCATGATAAAAAGACGGGCGAATACATTTTTTATGATTGTTCAGCGGAAAGTCCTAAAGGCCGCAGAAATGTTTGTTACGACCGTGAAGCGCTGGAGTCAAGGAAAGAACATAAACCAAAAGATAGCGCTATGGATATGGCAGCTGCCATGGGCATTGAGCTTTTAACGGAAGAACAATATCGAGAGTTGCAGAAACTTGGAAATTTCGATACGAAAACGTCGAGCTGGGTGAAAACACCTGCTGAGATTAGAAAACTCGGCGGTGCCATCTTTTGTGATCGTCGCTACGACCATGTCTTCGTGTATCACAACGGTGCAGACTCTTACTATGGCGGCAGGGGGTTCCGTGGCTCGCTAAGGGTCTAAATTTTGCACAGACAGCGAAATGGGAAGTGCCTTGTTACCATATCCATGAATATCATATGCGGGCTAACAAAGCGTGCACTGGACGCCGGGGATTTTGCGTGGTCTGCAAGCATTTTTCTGGCTTCGAGTTTTCTCTGCCCCCAAACATTGTCCACGTCCGCCCCAGCGCCAGCAACGCGCACCGTTAGTCGGCCAGGGCGTACAGAAAGGAGACCACGATGAGCAACGAACAGGTGGCACCTGAGACGAAAGGTGTTACGGTGAAGTTACTTGCAACGGTTGACCTTGGCCCTGAGATCGAGGGCATGGCAGGGCGCCAACTTCGAATGCGTATGGTGACCATCGAGTCTGGAGGCGTCTTCGGCCCGATTCACGACCATAAAGACAGGCCGGGCATCGTCTACATATTGCAGGGAACGATCACAGACCATCGAAATGGAGTCGCTACGGACTATGGACCGGGAGTGGGCTGGCCTGAGGATAGGAATACCTCACACTGGCTTGAGAACAGGGGAACGGTTCCGGCGGTGGAGATCTCGGTCGACATAGTCAGGCAAGAGTAAGCTCAGGCCCGCTCAGGATTCAAGGAATCTGAGATTGTCCGGAACAAAGACTCAAAAGCCTGGGCCTGACACGGCGTGCAGCCGACCCGCCCAGCTGCCGAAGTCAGGCGTCAGTTTTGACGGTTGGCGATCAGGTCGGTGGCGGGCGGCTGACGCCGAGGCCGTCAGCCGGTAACTTATTAAAATCATGGGAAAATACTAATGTTTTCAAAGTTGTTGAAACTTTCATTTATTATCACGATTGTCATGGTACTGGCTGCTTGTGGCAGCAATAAGCCGGTCGTTCCCATATTGCCAACGCTTACGTTCCCTGTTCCACCAACATCACGCCCCGTTTCAGTTGTTACCCCTGTTGCAACCCAAACGCCCCCTCTTGAAATATCTCCCACCTCCTTGCCATTCCTGAACTCTTCACCAAATATGGGCCTGGCTTCTAATATATTTAGCATGTCCCTCTCCACTGCCTTTGTTAATCATCTGGCATTGGATGATAAATATATCTATTGGACTGAGAGTGGAGGGTACCTCTTCCGTTATCCCTTAGCCTCAACAAAAACTACCGCTGCTGCAATCTTTGCCAGGACCAGTTTTATGAACGGGAGATTATCAACCTATCCCGATCAATCTCTTTCTCGAGTTGGCGCCTGGTTGATTTTCGATGACCGTCAAATCACTGAACAAAATGAGACGTGGGCGTTGCGTGCCATGAATGTCGATACTCAAACGGAACTAAATCTTGATCAAGGCGAGGGGTCTACGATTCTCTCCACATTTTCTTCGGATGGCGAATGGGTGGCATGGATTACGATGGATTTGTCAGCGGGTACCATTATTGTTTCGCAAAACCTTCAAACGGGGCAACGCCAGGAGTTAGCCCGTTCCGATTCTCTCCAGAATGGTTGGGAACAGGTCGCTGTTTCTGGAGGCCGGGCTGCAGCAATTGAACTCGGCGCTAAAGGCAGGACCTTGTCCCTGTTCGAATTGCAATCCGGGCAAAGTCGTCAGCTGTTGTCGGATACGACAGGCTCGGATATGGATGGTTTGACCTTTGATGGGAAGTGGATCGCCTGGAAGACCGGCACGAATTTTCAGGGTCCGACCGCGCTCTACAACCTGCAAACCGCAAAGAGTGAATTGTTGCCGGACTGGGGTATCTCTCCACTCCTGGTCGGCCGCTGGTTGACGTGGGAGGCTGCTTTTGAACAACCATTGTATGTGGTTGATCTTGAAACCCGTCAGGGTTATATCGTTGCCGAAGCTCAACCTGGAGATGAATTGAGCAGTGCAGCCATCTATGGCAATGTGATTGCGTGGTGCCGGGCGCATTACGACCTTACAACCCAGACAATCATTAATAGCACAGTGGAATGGCGTAACCTTCCATAATTGCATTGGCATTATTGGAAAAACAATCGATTTTCTTCCGAAGACTGGATTAAAAATTGTGCAGGCTGCTCAGGTATGCCTCTTGCATTCAAATATCTGGCGCAACCCACCGGGCGCCTAACGTAAACCGTTGGTGATTAAGGATTAATAAAAAATTTAAGTTGATGGGAATTGAACCCAGAACTGCTAGGTTCGAGGTAAGCACCCGAATGGGTGTCCAATCTTCGGCGAGGAGATTAATTCACCTCGGAAGTGGTGCGTTTTTAGGTTCGAGACACATGCTGAAACTGCTGCCGATAGACAGCCAGGATAATATTAAACAATAAAGTAATACTGTATTTTCAGCAATACAATTGTAAAATAATTTAAGAAAAATAATCGGGAGGCAAAAAAATATTTAGCCATCAGACCAATAATCATCAATCCGGGTCAGCCATTTAGACGATGATTATTGCTTGGAATAATTGCCCAAACTAAAGGATTCGTCGAGCTTTTGAAACCTGAATACGCTTGGCCGTTGGTTCGAATCTAACCGGGACCATCTAAATAAGACAGTAGCATCTTACTGTAGCCCCCATATCCGGGGGTTTTGGTTGGGAAACCTCCTATTTGATGGAAACACAGATTGGGATCGCTTAGGTCAGACACACCGAGTAGTTCTGTCTTTGCTGCTCTGCATCTACTTCTTTTTCTTGGTGAAAAGGAAATACGCAAAAGCCAACCCGAACACCAGGTACAAAGCGACTGAGAGCCAGCCGATGGCATTCCATGTCCCGGCGAGAGTTGCAAGCAGGCAAACTATAAAACCGATCAAATTGCTTACAACCACTCCCAGGATGATCCCTTGACATGCAGCATCATCCCGGTCCGTGTTCCTGGCGTACCAGAGCACGATCGCCTCAAAGATGAACCCTCCACCAAAAAGGCGCGCCATCAAGATTGCAGTGGGACTGAAAGTCATACCGTATATCCCGGCCAAAATCTCAGGGACCAGAACGAAGCCGACCCCAAAGACCAGTACGACGATCGCCTTGGCGATCATCCAGTATCTAAGCTTCATGAAAGATTCTCCTTTCTTCTGAATTCAAAGCGATCCCAAGCGTTAAAATCCGCCTCGGTGTTGGGCGGTTCAAACTTGATCCAGCATGCCGGAAAAGTGATCTATTCAGATCGCAGCCGAAGCATTGATCTGATGAAATTATCCGATTCATTATTTTTCCGGTAATGCAGACGGATATTACGATTCCCATTTTTGTTTAAAACAAAAAGACGCTGACGATATATCAGCGGCTTCAATGTGAGCTGCTTAACAGGATTTCCGCCCGCAAAGTAAAGCAGGATTTTATATCATTATATAACGGTTATTAGCAAAGTCAACCAGTCAACCTTTCTCATCCAGTCAATAATAATTATAGTCAGATTGGATTTAAGCCAGGATACGCTTGATCGTGAATAGCAAGACTTAAAATGTATTGTTATAGGAATTGAACCTCAGACCGCTAGGTTAACAACTCCCCGCTTATTGAAAAACGGTATGTTTTTACATGGTAGATTTGCTATACTATATTTATATATCATTCAAATTCGTATGTTATGTAAATACTCTTATTGAATCATAGTTGGGCGGCTGGTATCGAACATGTGATCCGGTATACAGTCGACAAACTGCCTGATGACAGCGGTTGTCGTGGACATGGTCGCAGGATTGAATACGCAACCAGGAGACGCATATTTATGAAAACACAATTACTTCAGTGGGCAGGTAGAACCTTCGTCATCTCCAATGTCAAGGCTTCTCTAGTCGAGCTAAATGGAGAGGAGGTGCTAAAGGTTGAACGTGATTTGGCTGCATTGCCGTTTGATGCCAACAATCTCGTGCAAACTGTTGACGAACCAACCTTTGTTAAGCTGAAAGATTTAGACATTCAGAATGGTGTCATCGAAGTTAAAGTATTTAGCCGGATACAAGTTCCGTCGCAATTCGCCCAAGCTCAAGGCTTTATTGGTTTGGCCTTTCGGGTAAACGACAATAACACTGCATTTGAATCGATCTACCTTCGGCCCAATGCTGGACGGTCGGAAAATCAATTTGTAAGAAACCACTCCGTGCAGTACTTCGCCTACCCTGATTTCAAATTTGCCCGTCTTCGGAAGGAATCGAAAAGCGTGTATGAGACTTACGCAGACATTGGCTTGGATGAATGGATAACGATGCGAATTGAATTTGAGGGAAAACGAGCGGCGCTGTACCTGAACGATCAACTGTATCCGTCATTTATCGTGGACGAAATGAAGGGGAAATCTGGGACAGGGAGTATTGGCCTTTGGGTGGATATTGATACCGAGGGTTACTTCAAGGACTTGAGAATTCTTCGAAGGAACCAGGACTCACATTCTAAAGTGTAGACTATCTGGATTGCCAATCCACTTTCGGGGCAGCTTGAGTTGGCGGGCAAACTTTCAAAGGCTGCATAACAATTTGATGAACCGGAGCCGTGAAGCTAGGCGGTTTGCCGATGGTGCGTCTTTCATCGTGGAAGAGAGAACGTGGATATTGCCAGGTCGAGTGCGGGTAGAGGCTGTCAAGCCTGGCAAGGGGTCTGCTGTCGTGAGCCGCTGCCTAACACCGGGTGCAGCGGACGGTGGGGATTCTGCGGCATTTTCGGGCTATTTCTATACGCGAACTGAATCCTGCTATTTAAGTTTTTTTCTGCGTCCGTCGCACCGCTATTAAGGCAAACCTCTGAGATCAGATCTGCCTCGTCGAGAACTTGAGCCAAGAACCGCTAGGTTCGAGGTAAGCACCCGAATGGGTGTCAAATCCTCGGCGAGGAGCTTTTTAGCCTTTCGCGACGTATTCGCAGACGATACGTCGCATTTTATATCCCCTTTTATCCTCTTGTAGATATTGAACCTCGAACTCCTGGGTTAAGAGCTCCCCGCTTTTTTAATATGGGCATGTTTTACAAAGGAATATTTGCTATACTGGATTCATATGTAATCCCGATTCGTATGTAAAGTAAATATCATATTAAATCACCGTGGGGCGGGCAAAATAGGAGAGGCTTTTGGACACAAGTAAAGTGGATCGCTGGAAATCAGGAGACATCATTGTCCTACGAGGTGTTTCGCGTCACATCATCTGGTGGGCATGTTCTGCTTTTATCGTAAAAGATTCCCCCGAACTGGTTGCCGTATATTGGCCAGCAGGGACACCGAACATGATCCCTGTCAAAAGAACCTCTCCACGGGATTTACTATTAGATGAAATTCAACTGGTTCCACAAACTTGGATTGAAACTGATGTATTAATGTTGGTTCCAAATGGAGCGTCCCACGCCATCTATGCAATGCGGAAAACTGGGCAGCCCAAGTTGCTATGTTGGTACATTAATCTTCAGGAACCTCTCCGCAGAACAAAACTGGGTTTTGATTCCATGGATCATTTATTAGATATTGTCATCAGCCCAGATCGATCTACATGGCATTGGAAAGACGAGGATGAATTCGACGAGGCTGTAAAATTAGGTGTATTTTCACTTGATGAAGTAAATGCAATTCGTATAGAAGGTGAACGTGCAGTCCAGTCATTTAGACCAGGCAATACGCAATTTTATGAACATTGGGAAAATTGGCATCCACCATCAAAATGGGGTATTCCTCCATTACTTGGAAACTGGAACGATATTGAGGAGTAGACTGTCCCGATGAGTTTTATATTCTTCAAGCCCGCCCAACAGAGCGTGCAGTTGGCCGTTATAAAGATAAATCCATTATATAAAAATACCTCGGCCAGGACTTGAGCCTAGAACCGCCAGGTTCGAGGTAAGCACCCGAATGGGTGTCAAATCCTCGGCGCTGTGCCTTTAAAAAATATAAAATTGCCTCCAGCACTGTAGCAGGAGGCAATTTTGATTCTAATTTGGGCGAGGAATTTAGGTTCTTGCTAAATCCCTGCTGATTGCCCGATGATGGATCGACCTTCTGGTTACGAAACTACATGCTCGGCACTTTGACGCCCAGCTGCGCGATCGCCCCCGGAATGCCGCCGTCTGCAGGTGAATCGACTTTCATATGAGAGACTTTATCGCCCTGCACCGTGACGATATAGGTATCCTTCACGGATACCTTCTTCCCGGTTGCCGGGATGGTCTGCATCCCCGGCATTGGCAGGCTCAACGGCCCCGTATTTGTGCCGCTCCATTGAGCTTTCACCGTGGCTTGATTGCCATTTACTATGACCTGCTGAATATCAAATTTGAGGTCGGGAAAAGCAGTCGTTAACCCAGACATTACTTTCATGGCTTCCATCACCGGGATGGGCTGCGGTAGCACACCGCCGCTTGCCATGGCATCTGCGGTCACCATTGCTTTCATCTTTTCTTCGTTGTTCATGTTCGATACGAGATCACGTGCAACTTGTTCAATACTCATTTTATGCTCCTTTTATAGTTGTTATTCGGATAATTTTGATAATATAACACTTTATTTATGAATTGCACAGCCTTGTGTAAATGGAATTTCCCTGCATTCGAAGTCGTACAGCCGCCTTTAGTCCGGGTGATTCAAATCGTAGCCGGACCGGATTTGATCTGGATTCCGCTTGATCGATAATCGCGGCACCTGGAACGTACCGTTGCAGGATTTGAACCAACCTCCGCCTCCACCCGGGCGCAGAGTTTTTCGGTTGGCAGCTGGCAACCTCGATATTGAGGCGAAAAGAGGGTGATCCATGGCTTGTATAAAAAGCAGCCATCTCCCGAGCTGGGCGTTAAGTTTTTCAAAAGTACGTGAAATGGGTGGTAGGTATTTCATTCTGTAAATCCATTGGAAAGAACGGTTTTTTTTAATCCGGGACTAATAATAATAAGGTAATATGGGATAATTAAGATAATATATAGTTGATAACGCTTGTTTATGGGTTGAATCTCTGCTTTTTATTGAATGAAAGGAGCTTCGTTATGGATGACCCGATTGAGTCACTGGCGAAAGAGATCGAAGGAAATATTGGGTTTTTAGAGGATTTGGTTACAAGGAACAATCTAATCCTTGGGACGGCTGGCATAGTTGTAATCCTGACAGTGATTGTATTATTGCTTAGATAGAATCGTTTTAGCTCATGCACTGACATTCGTTCGAGCCGGCATTTACCTGGCATTTCAGGTTTTGTTTGGCAGGAAATCAGGGCTCCTGAATTATTCTCAACCGTTCAGGTTTTGTTCTTGGTCATTGATCCTCGGCGAGGAGCTGTTTCCCCTTCCGCGATGTCCTGTATAACAGTACATCGCTTTTTTATTTTAATAATGGATGTCAGTAGGTATTGAACCTCAAACCGCTGGGTTATGCGTTCGGTTCCTGCAAATATATCTTCTTCCTCTTCTCCAATCTTATATTAATCCCATTCCACTTGCTTCCTGCAATAGGCGCGCATTGAATTTCTCCGCATGGGCGAGACGCATCCTCCTTTAAAGGATGTTCGCCCTTCTTTATTTTCCCTCTTGACTTAATAGAATATCTGTTCTATTATGAATGAGTCGGCATTTGAGCCAGCATTGTCCCCCATGGGGAGGCGTCGTCAAGACGCAATTCGCCCAGCATCGCGCAGCACGTCGTCCCCGAGGGGACTGAGGGGATCCCGAAAGGAACCCCCGTGGGGTTGGCCACATGGATGACATCGCAACATTGTCCCGGCGCTTTACCGGGAAGCGTATTATCCCCGTACTTGGACATCGTCCCCCTTCTGTGGGGATATTATCTACCGCGACGCCCCATGGGGGCGTA
The DNA here is from genome assembly GCA_963760245.1 of uncultured Chloroflexia bacterium. Taxonomy (GTDB): domain Bacteria; phylum Chloroflexota; class Anaerolineae; order Anaerolineales; family Villigracilaceae; genus UBA877. The sequence continues at coordinate 9,763 of CAVXCH010000004.1, forward strand.
TGGGGACATCGTCCCGGATCGCTACCGAGATGATCCCCCTTCGGGGATGAGTAATCGAAGTTGAGGTAAACCTGGCCATGATTGCCAATGTTTGTCGCTCGCATGCTGAACTAAATTCCAGCATTGAGGCCGGACCTGTCTCGCCTCGGCTATTTATTCGTTCCTCAGGATCGAATACCAAATCGAATCCTTCCCCCGATTATTGGAGCCCATATAATGAAGAACCTCTCGATGAGAATCACCATTTCGGGGCAACATATTCGTTCCTCTTCGCGCACCCATCGCCTCGCGTGCGCGGATGCGGCTTCCAGCCGCCATCCGCCACGACGAACGCATCGCGAAACATCCCCGTGGAGCGAGCCTTCGCTGCTAAACTTCCAGAGTGGTCGAAGAGACGGCACCTCAACATTTTCTTTCCCTCATTTGTTCTTCTTTGTGACTTTGTGTGTTGATGGTTAAAGTCTTTTTCTATCTTCAATGATAAATCCTCCATTTTGGCCGTAATCTTTCCTTCATAACAAAAGGTATAATTAACCCATGTCCGCCCCCCTTCCCATCCCGCGCTGCATCGCCATCGCCACCCACCCCACCATGCCCGCAGCCGTCCCTCTCGCCGCCGCCATCGTGGAATATCTCCAGGGCCGCGGCCTGAGCGCCTTCCACGGCTTGCTCGACGATGCCTCCCTGCGCAAGCGCGTCAAGAACAAGGAATTCGACCTGTTCATCGCCGTCGGCGGGGATGGCACCATGCTGCGCTCCGCCCACCTGTGCGCCCCGGTCGGTACCCCCATCCTGGGCGTCAACCTCGGGCGGCTGGGCTTCCTCATCCAGATCGGGCGCGAAGAATGGCAGGCCGCCTGCGACAATTTATTGAAGGGCGAGTTCTGGATCGAGAACCGCATGATGATCCGCGCCGAGCACCGCCGCTCCGACGAATCCCTGGGCAACTGGCACGCCCTCAACGAGGTCGTCGTCTGCCGCGGCGCTTCCGTCCACCCCGTCCATCTTTCCACCAGCGTGGACGGCATGCTGCTCACCAACTACGTTGCCGACGGTCTGATCGCCGCCACCCCCACCGGTTCCACCGCCTACGCCCTCGCCGCCGGCGGCCCCATCCTGCCCCCCGAGCTGCGCAACATCCTGCTCGTCCCCATCGCCCCGCACCTCTCCGTCGACCGGGCGGTCGTCCTTTCCGAAGGCTCCTCCGTCAGCATCACCATTCGCGATAACAGCGAGGCCGTCCTGAGCGTCGACGGTCAGATCCCGATCGGTCTGGCCGATAACGACCTGGTGGAGGTGCGCGCCGGCGATTACGCCGCCCGCTTCGTCCGCTTCGGTGACCCCGGCTACTTCTACCGCAACCTCACCGCTCACATGAACCAGAATCCCGCCATAGGCTTGCCCCGATGACCGTTCCTTCCGCTCCCGTCTATTGCGCCAACCACCCTGGCGTGGAAACCTCTTTGCGCTGTAATAGATGCGGCAAACCGATCTGCGCCAAATGCGCCATCCGCACCCCCACCGGTTACCGCTGCAAGGAATGCGTCCGCAGCCAGCAAAAACTCTTCGAGACCGCTGAACCGCTCGACTTCGTCCTGGGGTTTCTCACCGCCGGGGTCCTGTCCTTCCTTGCCAGCCTGCTGGTCGGTCTGATCAGCAGCATTGCCGGCATTTTCGCCTTCATCATCATCTTCTTTGCCGCCCCCACGGTCGGCATGGTCATTGCCGAAGCGGTGCGCTTCGTCACCCGCAAACACCGCTCCCGCCCGCTCTTCATCACGGTCGTCGTGGCAGTCGTGCTGGGCGCCCTTCCGGTCATCCTCTTCAACCTGCTTCCATTCAACCTTTTCGGCCTGATCTTCCAGGGTATTTTCCTGTTCATCGCCACCCCGGTCATCTACACCCGCCTTTCGGGCATCCAACTGACGAGATAGCATGCTCACCGAACTCCGCATCCAGGACTTTGCCATCATCGACCGCCTCGAACTGGATTTCGAACCGGGGCTGGTCATCTTTACCGGCGAGACCGGCGCGGGCAAGTCCATCATCATGGACGCCCTCGACATGCTGCTGGGCGGGCGCGCCGATGCCACCTCCATCCGCAGCGATGCGGACCTGGCGCGCGTGGAGGGCACCTTCAAGTTGTCCGGTCCCGAACGCGACTCCGCCCACGCCATCCTCGAACGCGAGGAGCTGCTCGACGACCAGGACTACGTGACCCTCACGCGCGAGGTCCGCCGTGAAGGACGCAGCGTGGCCCGCATCAATGGGCACACCGTCAGCCTGTCCCTGTTGAAGGAACTGGGTGAGCTGCTGGTCGACATCCACGGTCAGTCCGAGCATCTTTCCCTGCTCAACGTGCATGCCCACCTCGGCCTGCTCGACCGTTATGCCGGTGTCGAGTCTCTCCTGTCGGCTTACCGCAAAACCTACCAGGACCTGCTTGCCGTCCGCCGTGAATTGGGCGACCTGCGCGCTGCGCCAGGGCGGACGCCGAACGCCGCACCGAAATGCTGACCTTCCAGGCCGGGGAGATCGAGGCCGCCCGGCTCAAGCCCGGCGAGGATGAAGACCTGCGCAAGGAACGTGACCGCCTGGCCAATGCCGAATCGCTCGCCAGCCTGGCCCAGCAGGCCCTCACCGTCCTGGACGAGGGCACCCCCGAATCCCCGCCTCCACCGACCTGATCGGCCAGGTGGTCCAGGCGCTTGACCAAACTGGCCCAGATCGACCGGGCACAGGATCCCTTGGCCGCACCAATCCGCCGCGCTGGAGGAAAACCTGGCCGACCTGGCCCGCAGCCTGCGCAACTACCTCGAATCCATCGAATTCAACCCCAAGCGGCTGGAGGAGGTCGAGGAACGCCTCGACCTGATCCGCCGCCTGGAGCGCAAATATGGCGGCACCATCGAATCCGTCATCGCTTTCGCCGCCGATGCCCGCAAGCAGCTCGAGACCATCACCACCGCAGCCGAACGCATCGCTGAACTGGAAACCGCCGAAGCTGCTGCGCTGGCAAAACTCTCCGAGCAGGCCCTCCAGCTCTCCCAAAAGCGCAAGGAAGCCGCCGGTGAGATGAGCAAGGCCATCGAAGCCGAACTGGACGACTTGCGCATGGCTTCCGCCCGCTTCGCCGTGGATTTCCAGACCAAACCTGATCCGAGCCGGCATCCCCCTGCCGGATGGCTCACGGGTTGCCTTTGATGGCACCGGCCTCGACAAGGTCGAATTCCTGGTCGCTCCCAACCCCGGGGAGGGTTTGAAACCGCTCGTCCGGATCGCCTCCGGCGGCGAGACCTCCCGCCTGATGCTGGCCCTCAAAAACGTGCTCGCCCGCGCCGACCAGGTGCCCACCCTCATCTTCGACGAGATCGACCAGGGCATCGGCGGCCGTGTCGGCGGGACGGTTGGCGAAAAGCTCTGGCACCTGGGGCGCGCCCACCAGGTCTTCGTCATCACCCACCTGCCGCAGTTGGCCGTCTTCGGCGACCAGCATTTCCAGGTGCAGAAGGTCGTCGAGAAAAACCGCACCCTCACCCGGGTGTCCAAACTGACCGGGGAACCGCGCACCCTCGAACTGGCCCAGATGCTCGGCGCAGTCACCGAGGGCACTCTCCGCTCCGCCCACGACATCCTGCAAAGCGCCCAAACATTCAAAAAGGGCAATAAATCCGCTGTCAAATAGATAAAAATTTAATTGTCTATCCCTTGATTTTTATCAATCTGACATAAATGCGGTGGTCTCTTGTGGGAACAAAGATTTTTCGCGTGTGGCGTTTTTTTTAATCTTTCACAGGGATTTGTACAGACATTTGCTCTCTGACTTTCACTTTTCCATTGTTTTTTTGGAAGTTCAGATTCAAAATGGGTCCGAGTGCTAACTCTGTGTTGTATGCAATGATTATTGTTATTATCAGGGTTGCCAACTACTCCATTCGCCTGTATAATCCCCCTATCTTATCCGCCGGAGTTTCTCATACATATGGAACAAAATGACGCCCCACTCGGGCAGGGGGTTGCGCCCGAGAGCAATCTTCCCGCCGAAGAACCTACCAACAACAATACCAACATGGAAACCCTCCTCGACCAGGAGGGCATGTCCTTGGATTTTCCCCAGCCCGGGGAGATCCGCACCGGAGTAGTCGCCAGCATCAGCCAGTCGCAAATCCTGGTCAGCGTTGGCGCGAAATCGGAAGGCGTGATTACCGGCCGCGAACTGGAAGCCATCCCGGCTGAAGAGCGCGCCGCCCTGCAGGTGGGCCAGGAAATCCTGGTCTACGTGTTGTCCGCTGAAGATTACAGCGGGAATGTCGTCCTTTCCTACACGCGTGCCCAGGAACAAAAAGGCTGGGGCGATGTCGAGAAGATGCTTGAAGAAGGCGGCTCTTACGAAGGCAAGGTGGACGGCTTCAACAAGGGCGGCATTATCGTCCCCGTGTTTGGGCTGCGCGGCTTCGTGCCTGCCTCGCAGTTGGGCATTTCCCGCCGCATGGCCGTCACCGGCGACACCCCCGACGCCCGCTATGCCAAAATGATCGGCGAGCCGATCACCGTGCGCGTCATCGAAGTGGACCGCAAACGCCGCCGCCTGATCCTTTCCGAGCGCGCTGCCTCCAGCGAGACCCGCCAGTCCATCAAAGAGCGCGTCATCGAATCGCTGAAAGAAGGCGAAATTTACACCGGCAAGGTCACCAGCCTGGCTGATTTTGGCGCTTTCGTCAACGTCAACGGCGCCGACGGCCTGGTTCACCTGTCCGAGATTTCCTGGGAGCGCGTCCAGCACCCCTCCGAGGTGCTCGAAGTTGGCCAGGAAGTAAAGGTCAAGATCATCAATATTGACCGCGAAAAGAAACGCATCGGCCTGTCCATCCGCGCCCTGCAGAACGATCCCTGGCAGAGCAAGGTGGAAAAATTCAAGGTCGGCCAGCTGGTCGAGGGTGTCATCACCCGCCTGACCAAGTTTGGCGCCTTTGCCCGCCTGGAAGGCGACCTGGAAGGCTTGATCCACATCTCCGAGATCAGCGAAAACCGCATCGAGCATCCCAAGGAAGCCGGTCTGCACGATGGCAGCGTCGTCACCCTGCGCATCATCCGCATCGACCCCGACCAGCGCCGCATCGGCTTGAGCCTGCGCAAGGTGGACTCGGGCGCCTACAAGGACCTCGACCTGAAACAGCTCGACCTCGAAGGTGTCAACCTGGAACTGGTGGATAATGAACCCGACCAGAAACAGGTGGACCAGGAAAAGGCGGACAAAGAACCCGACCCTCTACCGGTTGCCCTGGAAAGCCCCACCCCCCCGCCCGCAGACGAAAAGCCTGCGGATGAAGGGGAAGCTCTCAAAGCTGAAGCCGCAGCCCCGCAAAGACGGAAGAAGCCCATCCAAAGAGTCCAGGACGCGCACCGACCAAGACGAGGAAGCCCCCAAAGAATAAGAAAGAGAAACCCGGTTTCTTCAAAGAACCGGGTTTTTGAATTATCATGCAGCCACTCATCGTAGACGCCCACGAAGATATTGCCTACAACATCCTGAACTTCGGGCGGGATTATACCCGTGCCGCTGTTGAAACGCGCCGCCTCGAGCATGAGAACGGTTCTGCCGCACCCGAAAACAATGGCGAGACCCTCCTGGGCTGGCCCGATTACCAGCGCGGGCGCGTGGCGGTCGTCTTCAGCACCCTGTTCGTCACCCCAATTCGCCGCAAGGTTGGAGAGTGGGAGAATCAGGTCTACGCGGATTTCGACCAGGCTCACCGCCTGTATCGCACCCAACTGGATGCATATCACAAACTGTCGGACGATCATCCCGATTATTTCCGTCTCATTGCTTCCCTGGCAGACCTGGAAGCTGTCCTTACCCATTGGGCCGACCCCGGGGTTGAAAACCATCCTGTCGGCCTGGTGCCGTTAATGGAAGGGGCCGAAGGAGTGCGCACCCCTTCCGAAGTGGACGAGTGGTGGGAATGGGGCGTGCGGATCATTGGTCCAGCCTGGGCTGGTACCCGCTTGTGTGGCGGCACGCATGACCCGGGTCCGCTCACCGAAGACGGGCGACTCCTGCTCAAGGCGATGGCAGACATTGGTTTCACCCTTGACCTAAGTCATATGGACGTGCTTTCCGCGCGTCAGGCTCTCGACCTGTATTCCGGGCCCATTATTGCCAGCCATGCCAACGCGGCCGCGCTCCTGCCCGGTTACGACGGGAACCGCCTGCTGCGAGATGACGTCATCCGGGGCATCCTCGAACGGGATGGGATCATCGGCGTGGTGCCTTTCTGCAAATTTCTCGACTCTGGGTGGAAGTTTGGTGACCCGCGTGACGCCATTACGCTGGAAACCCTGGCTGCCCATATGGACCATATCTGCCAGATGGCTGGGGATGCCCTCCACGTGGGAATGGGCAGTGATTTCGATGGAGGCTTTGGCCTTTCCTCGGTCCCTGCCGGGGTGGATACGATTGCCGACCTGCAAAAACTCGGCCCGGTCCTGGCAGCGAAAGGGTATAATGACGAACAAGTCGCGGCGGTTCTGGGTAAGAACTGGCTGCGGCATCTCAAATCCACCCTGCCATGACAATTCTTAATAAGACAGCTCTTTCCCCAGATACATCTCCTTCAGGTATTCCCTCGCGGATGCGCATCCGCTTTGGTCTGCTGGTCACACTGATCGGCTTGATCACATTCCTGGTTGGTTCCCGACCGTCCCTGTTTGATCTGGACCGCAGCCCGGTGGTCGGGTTCGTTCAGATCTCGGTCTTCCTGGTGGGGCTGGCAATCATCTGCATCGGCGGTTATATCGGATTGATGTCATTCTGGCGGAACATTGAGCGCACCATCGCCGCTGACATAGGCTCACGACTGGTAGCAACCGGGTACGTGGTGGCCGTTTTCTCGGGGATGGCGGATGTGTTTGGTTTTGGCACGCAAAAGCCCCCCATTATCCCGGTCTTTGGTCCCTGGCAGGCAACCGGGGTCCAGATCGGCGAATGCCTGATAACAATCGGGTTCGTGCTATTAATTCCATTTTCAAGGAAGAAGAAAATAAACTAGGTAAAAATGGAAACCCTATATACCTCCTGATTCAAAAAGCGACCGGCTAAGGTCGCTTTTTGTCATAAGAGGATGGGTGAATGTATGTCTATAGAGTGGTGCCCCCGTGGGGATTCGAACCCCAGTTTTAGCCTTGAAAGGGCCACGTCCTGGTCCACTAGACGATGGGGGCATGAGGGTTGGGCAGGGCGGCAGGATTTTACCATCCCCTCCCGCACCGGTCAAGCAATTGTTCAAACTTGTTTTTTATCCGTGATCACCGCCAGTAAATCCACCTGCCTGCGGTTGAAAAGGATGGCCGGACTTTCAATGCGCAATTGAGGAATCAGGATGGCAGTCAGTGTGGCATTGTAAAGGGCAACGAAATTGCCGGCGCCCTCCATCATGACGGTGGCGAAATCAAAGCGCCCGGTCCATTCCAGGGTTCCTTCCAACTCGTAAACCTGGGTGGTGACCCGAATGGGATATTTGACCAAATTCTGGTAACCGCCGCGCGCCAGCGCTTGCGGACCTGCATCCTCCCGGCGGGTCAAACAGACGGCGAATAGGTTGGCTTTAACCAGGTCAATGATCTCGTACTCACCTACCAGTTTGGTGGGCATATGAATAGGTGCTAATTTGGCATCCACCACTTCCATGAAGGAATGGGTGGTATCGTTCATCATTCCGACCATACCATTGCTGGGAACCATCATCTTGCCCACCACCCGGTAACTGCGCGTGAGAAAGTCGGCTGAAAGGAGACGATGAGCAGGATTGGTTTCGGGCATTTTCTGGACTCCAGTCGGGAAATCAGTCCCGGAGAGGGCGGGTTCCATCACGTTTTTCCATCAGCGGCCTTACTCTCCGCTTAGAGCCAGGCGCTTTACCCGTCTCCGGGTTGAGGATGGTAACCAGCCACGAAATGGCACGCGCGTCATATTCACGTCGTCCACAAACATCACATACCCATGCGGGAAAATTAGGAACTGTAACCAGTTCCTCATCGAGCCAAGTAAAGTAGGTGATATGCCTCAGGTGCATCACTCCCGCCTGGCATTCAGTGCATTGGTATGATTCTTGGGGTTCGTCGGTCATTGGGATGCTCTCATGGATTCATTAAGGATAAACACACCCGCACTCGATCCAATGCGGTTCGCGCCTGCAGCAATCATTCCCAGGGCGTCCTTACAGGAACGGATACCGCCTGCGGCTTTCACACCCATTCCGGGTCCCACCACGCGCCGGATCAGGTCGACATCTTCCACCGTCGCACCGCCCGGACCAAAGCCGGTCGAGGTTTTAACAAAGTCCGCTCCGGCAGCCTTTGCCAGCAGGCAAGCCAGGATCTTTTCACGACGGGTCAACAACGCTGTTTCAATTATCACCTTGACTAAGGCTCCGTGCTCATGAGCTTCCTGAGCCACGAACAGAACATCATTAAGAACCAAGCCATAAGCTTCACCCTTAAGAGCACCAATATTTATCACCATATCTACTTCGTTGGCGCCTTTCTCGATCACTCGATGGGCCTCGTAGACTTTATCTTCGGGCAGGATCGCCCCGAGTGGGAATGCGATGACTGCACACATTCCCACGCCAGAATCCTGCAGGAGGCCATGTGCCAGCGGTACATAGACTGGGTTCACGCAAACCGAGGCAAAATGGTACTGGCGGGCTTCCTCGCATAATTTTTTAACGTGGCTGGTGGTAGCTTCAGGCTTTAACAAGGTATGGTCAATCCAGGCAGCCATCGAAGCCCCAACCGGGCTGATCAAATGCATCGGTGGAGCGGGGAGCTCCTGTTCATACGAATCCGCCAAACGAAGCACTTCCTGAAGGGACGGCATGATTGCTAGGGAGCTGCCAGCACAGACTGGTGCTGATGGATAATCATAAAATCAGTAAAAGGCCAATAGACCACCAGCGCTTTGCCAAGGATATTTTGCACCGGCAGGAAGCCCCAGGCATGGGAATTGGCCGAGTTGTTGCGGTTATCTCCCAACACAAAGAGCTCCCCCGCGGGAACGGTCCAGACATTTGAATAATCCGGGGGAGCCTCAATATATGGCTCTTTCAATGGAACATTATTAATATAAACGGCTCCGTCGTCAATCTTAACTGTCTCGCCAGGCAGACCAATAATACGCTTAATGTAATCTTCATATTGATCGTCGAACCCCGGTAAACCAAAAATGCGCTGCCAGAATGGTATATCAGGATACATCGGCGGTCGAAAAACAATGATATCACCACGCTGGTAATTTCCTGCCAGATAAGATATGCGACTTATCAGGACGTATTCACCATTATCCAGGGTCGGAACCATCGAATAGCCTTCCACACGCACCCGGGCAGAAATTAAATTAATAATCAAAAACAGAACCACGGCCAGCACAACCGTTTCCAGTAATTCACGCAGGAATTGTTTGCCTTCCTGCTTCTCTGGCGGAGTCTCAATAACAGGCTGGGGTTCATTATTTGGGGATAAATCAGTCAAAAAAGCCTCCAGCGAGAATTATACCATTTGCACATCAGACTACGCCCCAAGCGAAATAGGTCGGTACATGGTGCACGCGCTCGCCGCGTAACCGAGCTTGTTCATCAACCAACTTCATACTGTGAATTTCATCCGCCGGGACCATGTCTGCCAAATCGGCTTCCAGCACTGCCCATTCCTGGTCCTGAGCGGGGGCCGGGGCAACCCCATCCCGTTCGGCAGGAGAGGGAAGATCCTCCCTGCTCCGCCTCGCCATGCTGGAATTTGAGCCCATTCGCAAGGGGCCAGTTTCGATGAGTTTAATGCCCGCCAGCCTGAAGAGCTCCGCAAGGTGTTTACCCAACCCAGGGTCCGCACCCTGGCGTTTGAGGGACTCGGTTTGCAAACGGCCAAGGGGAGCAAGCGGGGCGGGCTTGTCCACTCGCGAGGTATAGTCCGGTTCAGCCAGAGCCAGCACAGCTCCGCCGGAGCGAGTGACCCGTTTCATTTCCGTCAATGCAAACAAAGGCTGATGGACCCATAACAGCAGGAAATGGCAAAAGGTAATATCGAATATGCCGGATTTGTATGGCAGAGCAAGCGCATCCCCACAGGTGAGTACAGCGGACGGAGCGATCCGGCACGCTTCTTCGAGGCGTACAAGATCCAGATCCAGCCCGTGGACAGCCGCGGGGGTGTCGAGATCGGACAAAATCGCCCCCGTCCCGCAGCCAACCTCCAGAACACGCCGGGCGCATCTCAACCCGGTGCGTTCAAACAGGTAAGCCCGCAGGTCACTTGTCCAGGCAGCTTGTTGGAGAAAACGGCTATGCCAGTCCATTCTCTCCCCATTTCCTAATGAACATCCCTTGCGCGTCTGTTTCGGGGGTTTCGGGAACAATGAAACTTTGTAACGAGGTATGGTAAAGCTCGCGCAAATGGTGCAATGCATCGGCGGGATCCATCCCATGGCGAATGAGGTAGCAACCAACAACTAACCCGGTACGCCCTATTCCACCGACGCAATGGAGATAAACCTTGCGACTTTCCGAGAGAGCCGCATCAATGGCATCCAATGCGGCTACCATCATTTGGGGGGAGGGTACACTAAAATCCGGAAAAGAAAAACGCAGATGCCGGACTTCCAGTTCAAAATAGGTGGCTTCATTTTTCAGAATGGATGTATACGGGGGGCGCTCATTTTCGATTGTCAGGTCTATGAAAGTGTCGAAACCGGCATTAAGGAAGGCGGAGAGACGCTCGTGGGTTACAGCCTTATTGTTACTACGGACCGGATATTCTCCCGCCAGAAACTGTCCCGGGAACACCCAGTAGGATTCGGGGATGGGCTTATCGATCATGGGAAGAGGAAATATACCTTCAGCATACCGGAAGATTTCCGGCTGGTAAGCACAATCCCATAATCCCCAGCCGGGAGACGGTATTGTTTTTGCCAGTCGCTGGCAACAATGGAAACATCTTCTGAGTGCAAGAGCAGGAGCGAAGGCCCCTGTGACGGTGCAAGAGCCACATCAAAGTAATGAGTATCGATGCCAGTAACGCGGATGAAGATAGCCACATCACCGGCTCTGGGCAGATTGAACATGGCGATAGTCTCAGCTTCAACGTTGCGGGTAGAGAGGTCCACCGTGTCAGCAAGGTCGAACCCTTTAGGCGGCTTGAGAAGCCCGTCCCCCAGGGTGGAGGTCAAAAGCATCCCGGCCCCGATCAAAGCCGCCGCAATCACTCCCCCCGCCAACACCCAGCGCCAGGCCTGTACAGATTTTCCTCCGCCTGTAAACAAACCATGCCAATCCAAGCGCATACCCGCGTAACGCCGGACAAACAAGAACCAGCCACCGGCAAAGAAGGCCAAGGCTACAAAAGCCACACTCAACGGTGGCAGCCCGCTGTGGGCAAGGAACCTGGTCACATCGTCGCCAGTGGGAGCTTCCTTTATCATGTAGAAGAAGGGAATGACGACCCAGGCCAACAGGGAGCAAAGGGTACCGGCTGAGGCTATGAATTTGGTCCAAAGAACCAGCGGGCTGCTGTTTTTCGGTAAAGTGAGGATCAGCATCAGCCAAACCAGGACTGGCAGCCCCACGCCGCTGATGTTGATCACAGCATCCTGGAAGCGAGTAAATTTTCCGCCAATATAGACATGCGCGCCAAGGTTGAAAAAGTTTAAATTAACTTCCCCAATCCGACCCCCGAAAGCCAGACCAGCCAGGGCGTGCCCGCCCTCATGCAGAACGGTATATGCCAGTGCGATCCCCAAGGCAATCAGCAGCGTAAAACTGGCAAATTTGAGTCGATCGGTAGTGAATGTCATTGGATCTTCGGGCGGGTGCACAATTTTGATTAGGCCAGTAGATGCATTCAAATCTGCTCACGATTCCTGCCCTCATTAAATATCAATATTCCGCAAAGGCTATTTGCCCATCATCTCCTGGACTATTTCCACTGCGTCTCCAACAAAATGAGGGCAGAGTGTTTTGAACACCTCTTTATCGACTGCCTGTTTCCGACCTGCATCGGTGCTGATATCAAAACCCAACAGTTCCCGGCAAAGGATGGAGCCATGCACGGACTCAAAACGACGTAAGAACTCCTGCCCAAGCCGGTAGGCATCCTCCTTTCCTGACGGAGTATCCGCTCCCATTGCCAGGCCGAGGGCCATCAACCCCCCCGACACTGCTCCGCATACCTGACCGCGGCGTGCAACACCGCCGCCAAAAGGTGAGGCTATTTTAAGCATGCTATTCTCATCCATACCCAATTGAGACGCAAAGGTCGCTAATACCGACTGGGCACAATTGAAATTCCGTTTGAATAAAGAAACGGCAATTTCAGAAGGATCGAATTTAGAAGGTTCCATTTTTTTATCCGGATTTCTCCGGGTTTTCGTCCCCATAAATAAACAAATCCCCAATAGACTCCCGCAAATAGTTGCGACGAATGGCATCCCCGAAAACAGGGGCGATCGAGAGCACGTGCAGTTTAGGATGACGCTTTTCAGGGGGAATATAGACGGTATCGGTGGTGACGATCTCTGTAATCTGAGGAACGGAGGTCAGTTTTTGCAACCCACCGTGTACGAAGACCCCATGGGTGGAAGCCACCCAGATTTCCTGGACGCCCTCCCCGACCAGGATGCGGCTTAGCTCCAGCACCGACCCACCGGTGGCAATCTCATCATCATAAATAATGGCCTTCCGAAATCCCTGCACCGGGCGCCCAATCAAACCGCTGATTACAACTTTTGTGTCGGATAGGCGCTCCTTGTTCCCGGCTGCGACCGGCAGGTTCAGCCCCCTGGCAAACAAAGCGGCCGGCCCGGCTGAGCCCATATCGGGTGCAACCACCACGGTCTCAGCCAGGTCGTGCGACTGAAAATAATTCCGGAAAACCGGTCGGCTGGTCAAGGGATCGGTGGGCACGCTGAAAAAGCCATGGGCTTGCGGCGAGTGCAATACCATTGTCATTACGTGGGTGGCACCGGCAGTCCTCAGCAGGTCGGCAACCAAGCGGGCCGTTATGGAAATGCGCGGCGCATCCTTTTTGTCTGAACGGGCAAAGGAAAAATACGGGATGATGGCATGAACTTCTTTAGCCGAGGCAGAGCGGGCGATATCCAGCATCATCAGCAACTCCACCAGGTTGTCGTTGACTGGGGGTGCAAGTGTTTGGACGATGAAAACGATGCGCGAGCGAACACTGGCACCGAGCTGGATATACAGGTTGTCATTGCTGAACCTGCTGACCAATGTCTTTTCGAGCGGAAGGTTCAGATAGGCAGCAATATCGGCAGCCAGATGCGGGTGTGAACTGCCGCTGAAAATGCGAATTTCGTCCGGGTCAAGTGTGGTCCGATTGGTCAATGGATAAATTCCTCATGCGATGCGGTTGAAAGTGTGCAATATTTTAAAACTTAGAGTTTTTACAGCCCTTACCGAAGCAAGCCAAGAGCGGACTGGTTCTTTGAACACGTACTGTGCGGATTCCGGGAGTCAATGCAACCTCTATAAAAAGGGGCGGAACATATTCCGCCCCCAGTGGGAAATCGAGCTAATGATAAATTTTCTCCCAAGGATCCCTCAGGAAATTCCCCAGGATCTTATCAGCTTCGCCCTGGGTGGGAAGCACATCGCCATCCGGTTCGACATACAACCAGGCTTTGCCCGCGCCGGAGGGTACTTCGTCCTCGATGGTCTCGTGCGCCACAGGGTTCTCAGCGGAATAGGGAACGGGCAGGTCCCAGCGCAGGGTGAGACCGAGGCTGGCGGCTTTATTGTGCAAAACATGGAGGGCTTCGTGAAGAGAAGCCTCGGAAGCGCCGAGCGAGAGACTCTTGACCTCCAGTTTCGCCAGTTTTTCCAGAATTTCCCCGGCTTTGTTCACATTCTGCGGGGTAACCGTCAAGTGGACGGTGGTGTATAAATCTTCGGGCATGACCGTTTCCAACCCCTTCCAGGAGTCTGTGTTCTCAGGATCAAGAATAAAAAGTAAATGATCGAGACCGGTTTGCAGGAGGGTGTTCAGGTATTCTTTATCAGCCAGTTTCAACCCGTCGGAGAGCAAGCCGGCAACCTGCCCAACCTTCTCGGCGTGGGCAATCAGTGCCGGCAGGTCTTCGCGCAGGGTGGGCTCACCTCCGGTGAAAGTGATGTGGGGGATGCCAACCGCCCAGGCCTTATCCATAATGGTTTCCCATTCCTGGGTAGTGAGTTCACGGTCTACGCGCTTGGTGGGAGCAAGCGAGGCGTCTGAACCAGCGGGCAGTCGATAGGTGAGCGCACAATCCAGACGCAAGGGCGCAGTCAAGTCGTGGGAATGAGGTGCGATGCGTTCAAAGTCGAGGAAGGTGGTCGGGTCCAGATCGGGGGTATGGATGAGTGTCTGGACGCGGTCACGGAAATCGGTGTAATCCATCAGCGCTTCCGCCTGGCTAATGCGGTAACGCTTGGAGATATGCCTGGCAGTTTCATCAGGCGAAGTGCCTTTTATCATGTGATAGGCAAATTCTGAGGCTGTGGCGTTCAGATGCAAAACCGTGGCGGCGTTAACGATGAAGATGCCGGAACCGTCCTTCAGGAGGCGCAGATGCAAGCGATACGGAGGTTCATCCGGACCGGACTGGAAGGTGTGGGTTTCGGCGGGCAAAGGCTGATGGCGACCAGGTTTTTCAGCAAGGATCCAGAGGAGGATGAATCCCACCAGCAAAAGAAGCGCCTGGATGAAAATGCTGTATTTATACAGGAACCCACGGTGAATGAAAAAATAAAAGTAAATGGCAACCAGGAGGAAGACGATCCCGATAATTCGTACGATTACCCCTTTTGCATTATAGTTGCCTACTTTTAGTCTGCCTGCGATAAGGAGGAAAAGGCCCAGGAGGGGCATAATTACAAGAAAAACATACCGGGAGAGCAGATCCAAAGTGTTCAGCACTGTTTGGGACATCGCAGCCTCCTTAATTCATTCACGAATGAAGTGCGGTATTTCAAAAGGAATTTCAAAAGAAAACTCAATATAGCCGGCGTAGCGGCCGTCCTTGAACCAGGGGGATTGATAAATGAATTTCTTGATACCATTCTTTTCGATGGTATAAGCATTAGCCTTTTGCTCATCCATCAGGCGTTCCAGTTTGCCGCGAGCGGGGTCGGGGTGGCAGTCGAGCATGTTCTTGCCAATCAAGGCGAGCCCGCCATCCTTAGCCATGGATTTGGCGGCCTTGTCGTTCATTTCGAGGATAATGCCGTCCGGGTCACTCACGGTGATTGCGGCAGGGAATTCCTTGATCCAGGCGTTTTCTTTGCTCATGTTCTACTCCTTTTTGAAATGCGGAACATTTTCCGGAACAATAAACGATATTTCCACGTACCCGGAATACAGGCCTTCCAGGTACCAGGGCGATTGGAAAAAGAAGCGTTTCTCGCCGTTCTCTGTGTTGAAATAGCAGTTGGTGGATTGGTCGTCCAACATACCCCCCAACTTGGTAAAGGCCGGGTCAGGATGGCAGTCGAGCACATTTGCGCCAAGGAGACCTTTTCCTCCGTCACCAGCGAAGAGCGCTTCGGCGTGGTCGTTCAATTCGAGGATGATCCCGCTGGAATCACAGACCATGATCTCGGCCGGAACCCCTTTCACCCAAAGTCCGTTGCTCATGCGACGCTCCCCTGCGCCACGTTTTTTTCGAATTGCAACGGGCAGCCGCCACCGCACTCGGCAAGCACAGCACAGCCGTTGCATTTTGCCGGCAGGGACTGGCGTTCGCGCAGCCTGACAGCCAGGTCGTGGTTCCAGATGGAATCCCAGTCATCAGCCAACAGGTTGCCGAGTTGATGATAATAAGACTGACAGGGCAGCACCCCACCATCGGGTTCGATGCACATGTTATAGAGGGCAGCTGTGCAACCCTTTACGCCCAGGTCCAGCGCCATCGGGTCGAAATCACAATACTGGGTGGGCGTATACCAGATAAGACGCTGGCCGCGGGCGAAGGTCTTTTGACGAGCCACTTCCAGAAGCGGGGACAAATCAGACTCTGCCAGCCCCGTCCCCACCACGGAGCCTCGGCCCGAGTGGATCAGTGCGTTAAGTCCCACCGTGGGGACGCCAGTATCAGCCAGGAAATCCAGGGTGGCCGGGATGGTGTGGGCATTCGTGCGCAGCATGGTGGTATTGGTCATCACATAAAGTGGACTGGCGAGAGCGTTCTTCAACCCTTTGATCGTCTGCGGGAAAGCGCCCCTGGTGCGTACCATGGCATCATGGACCTCAGCATCGTTCGACTCAACCGTGATCTGAACGTGATCCAGCCCTGCAGCAACCAGCTTCTCAACATAACGCGGGTCCGAAAGGCGCCGGGCATTGGTGTTCAGCCCGGTGATCTGACCATTCTTCTCGGCGTGGGCCACGAGATCAGGCAGGTCATCGCGCAGGGTGGGCTCGCCGCCGGTGAAAATAATGTGCGGAATGCCCAGTTCCCAGGCCTTGTCGAGGACGCGTTGCCAGCCTCCGGTGGAGAGTTCAGCTTTCGCATTTGAAGCTTCGGCCCGAGTAAATTTCCCCCCTGCTCTAATGCCGTGGGGGAGGAATGTTGGACGTTATAACAGTGGGCGCAGTCGTTATTGCAGCGATACGTAAGCGCCAGGTCGAGACGGTAGGGGGCAGTAGGGCGGGCTGAGAATGGCATGACCGTTTCGAGCCCAAGCTCGTGGATCGGACAGGCACCGTCGGGACGGACGAGTTCTTCGAGCTGGCTGCGGACGGCTGCCACGTCCGCGCGCGCCTGGGCAGCATTTACGTGATATTTCCGCCGGATCAGGCGTACGGCTTCCCGTTCGGAGATGTCCTCCAGGGAAAAGTACGCCATCAAGGCGGCAGTGGGGTTAAGGTGCAGGATGCGATTGGCATTGACGATCAAAGTACCGTGACCATCAGGGTCCAGACGAAGGTGGATACGACTTTTTTCATCCTTATCGACGCGATTATAGTGATACAACCCGGATTGAGGCTCCCCTACGGGGGCCTTTTTTCGGCTGAGGTCTTTTGACTGAACAACCTTTTCAACATCCGACACCTATAAATAAGAATGGAATCTTCCGATCAAGATCTACCGTCCGCCACCGGCGCAGGCGCAGGCACAACCGGCACAGGCACAGGCACAGGCGCAGAATGACCGCCGCCACCCGAGAAACCACCGGTGTGCCCGCTTTTTACGACCGGGACCGGGTTGGTGCGGTTGGTGACGCCGGAAGTGAATGACTTTACGTCACCGAGGACCTTGCTGGAGAAGCCCTGGACGCCGGTGACAACCGAGGCGGCAAATGCCGAACCCGGCAGGCTGGCTGAAGACCGTCCTCCGGAAGACGGCATGGAGACGGATGAGCCTGCGCCGGTCGAGACCGGATCGGTAACCTGGGTCATAGCGACCCCACCACATCGGGATGAAGATCGGCCCGGTAAAGACGTCGGCGGGTGCGCTCGTCGTAATTCTTGTCGAGCATGGTCCATTCGAGGGATTCGTCGTACATCTGGCTCTTGACCTCGGGCGTACCGGCCGCTTCGATCTGCTGCCAGGCGCGTTCCATGATGCTCTGGTAGTAGGCGATGGTTTCCTTGCGGCTGAAGCCTTTCATCTTGTCGGAAACACTGTTGACCAGCTTGACGGTCATCTCCTGCAGCCCCTTGCGGCGGGCGACCAGGTCGTCGACGGCAAACGCCGCCAGGAAATCCTTTTCGTAATCCTGCAGCCCATCGGGCAGAGGAGATGCCACCTGGAGTTTGAGCGGGTCGCGGGTGACAACCGTGGCGGCGTTCTTCTTGACCACGCCAAACAGGATCATGGTCATGACCTTGTCGAGCGGCTGTTCCATCAGGATGCCCGCTTCGACCGCGGTCAGGCCGCGCTTGATGCCGTGTCCTTCGATCTGGATCTTGGGCGGCAGGTACGCCAGTTTGCGTTTGTTTCCATTGATCGCGGACAAGATCGGCGCGCCGACGAACAGCAGGATAAAAAAGCCAAAACAGCAGACGCCGCTCAGATTACTCATGATGCCGTTGATAAATCCACCGAGGTCCAAACCCAAGGCTGAGGGTGTCGCCCCGATAGCACCCGCCGGGACATAGGAATTCGGGAAGGACATGCCAAAGATATATTCGGTCGAGCCATCGGCGTTCGGGCAAGACCAGGTAAACCTCACCCTGCCCTGTCCATCCAGGTCCGCCTGGGGATTGGCATCGCAAGGCCAGCCTCCCGTTGCCGGATAATAAATGGATTCGGCAGGCTGCACGCCCGGAGGCAGATGGAAAACGACTGTCAGGGTCTCGCTGCCATGTGCGGTTGAGAAGTAGGCGGGGGCGAATTCACCGCTGGCATAGGTGGTGGTCTTTCCGGAATCGGTGCTGGGGTATAGTACGCCGGTGATGCTGCCAACAGCTACATGGACGCTTCCGGTCTGCCCCGGCTGAATGGCATCCGATCCCATGACTACTGAAAATCCGGAACCATTACCCTGATAATCCGATTGGGAGACCGTAAGGCTGTGTCCATTGGCGTCGGCCGATGCGGTGTTCATGTCGAAATTCCCATTGGGCATGCCCACATCCACATAGTCGATCACATGACCGCCGGAGTCATTGGCGAAGGTGAAAACGTAATCGAGCGCCATGGTCCCGTCGCTATTCCAGTAAACGTTGACGACTTCCTTCGTCAAATTAAAGGAATAAGACTGGGCAGCCACGCTGGAGACCATCGTGAAGACCATAAATATCAGCACGATAGAAGCAAGCAGGCGGAGTTTTTTCATCCCTTCCTCCTTTACGAAATTTATTGCGGGATTCCAAACAATTGCACAGCTACCACTTGGGTTCTTCGGTGAGTTGATAAACCGTATTGCAGTACGGACAGGTGACGACAGGCGCACCGTTCACCATTTTGATGTTGTCGGTAGTCAACGCGCCGCCGCAGGAACGGCACTTCATTTGCTCAATCTTGGTGTCGCCCGGCAGGTCCACCTTGTAAGTAACGTTTTGAGCGGTGTCCGTCTTCGTCTTGCGAGCCGCCAAAACAATCATGATAATTCCAGCCACCAGGGCGACTGCTCCAAGCAGCATCCCAACGGTGCCGATCCCGGACACGCCCTGGGCACCGCCGGCTGCGCCCAACAAGATAAAGCCCCCGACACAAATTCCCGAGGCAGCCAACAAGAGCAGGATGACTGCACCGATATACAACCAGGTTCCAGGTTTCATGAAATTACCTCCGTGGTACTCCATGGGATATACGTTTAAACCAGGTCAAGTGTAGCACGTCTTAACCCGTGAGACAATTGACGAATTTCCCATTTTGTATAAATGTCCCGCCGGAGTTGTCAACCCGAACCGGAAGGACGTTTCCCATATTCGATCAACCCGTGGACGGTGTCAATGGGGAGAACGACCAGGATGCCGTTCCCGGGCTCATCCAAGTCGCCGACAATTTCTTCGGTCACCTTGAGGATACGCCCCACCAAATCCTCCTGCACGACCGTAAAAATTGTACGGCTCAAATCCTCGCTTTGAACAAAAAAATCACTCAAGGAAGGCATCAAGGGCAGGTCATCGCGCAGAGCCATGGACTGGTTGATGCGACCCATGCCGGTGCTGGACAAGACCGTAGCACCGCTTACACCGGCTTCCTTCCAAGCCTTCAGGAGATCCAACAATCGCATGGGATCATTCAGGACGAAAAGAATCATCTTCATATCAGCTCTCCTCTCCCCTTTTCGCCGGAACCATTGCCTTTGGTTTGAGACGTTCAAAAGCAAAACGCAGCAGCGGCGGCGTGACGAGGGTGGTAAGCAGCACTGCGGCGACAATGGCAGAGTATGCCCCGCTTTCTAACAAGCCAGCCTTGCTGCCTGCCGCCGCAACGATCAGGGTGACCTCCCCGCGCGCCACCATCCCGGCACCCAACTGGAATGATTCGTGACCGGGTAACCCGCCCAACCTTGCGCCTGCTGCGGCACCAAATATTTTTCCGGCAATTGCTGCCAATGCGACTACAAGAATCAGCCAGACAGCGTTTATATCCAGGGTGTGCAAATCGATTGAAAGGCCAACATTGATAAAGAAAATGGGAACAAAAAGCCCATATGCCAGAGAGGTAATCCCCTGTTCGATTTGACCTTTTTCGGGAGTGCGGGCAAACATCAACCCAGCCAGGAAAGCACCGATCAAGGCAGCCATCTGGCCCACCAGCTCTGAGGCCAGGCCGTAAAGGAGCATGATCACGATGGCAAAAGCAAGCACGCCCTGGCTGATGGACAAGTGCCCCACCCAGCGTACCAGGGACGGAAGAACCCACAGCCCAAAGGCCGTGGCGGCGACAAGAAAAAGAGCCATGCGACCTGCAAGCAAAACCAGACCCCAGAAACCAGCAGCGCCGGTGGTGATTGCCAGGAAGACCGAGAAGGCCAGGATGGAGAGGATATCGTCCACCACGGCAGCGCCGAGCAAGCTCAACCCCACCCGGCTGCGCAGCACGCTCATTTCCATCAACGTGCGCGCCGATATGCTTACGCTGGTGGCACCCAACGCCAGCCCCAGCAGGAGAGCAGCAGAGCCGGTGAGACCAAAAAGCCGTCCCCCACCCCAGCCCAGCCCGATGGACAGGAGCAGCCCTCCAACGCTTGCCAGGAGGGATACTCTGCGGTGGCTGGCCAGCTCGCCCAGGTGAAGTTCGAGGCCCGCGATGAACATCAACATCAAAACCCCCAGTTCGCTGAGGTCAGAAATGGTGACCCCCAGTGTAGTGCTGCTAATGAAAGGCAGACCAAGGATGTTAATCAGAGACGGGCCAAGCACCACCCCGATGAGAAGTTCCCCCAATACCGAGGGCTGCCCCAGGCGGGTGCTGATGTATCCAGCCGCTTTGGCAGCCAACAAGATGACGACCAGTTCAAAGGCGAGTTGCAGAAAGGGGGTCATGGCATGGAAAGTTTATCATATCCTTTCATTTGATAAAGAAGATTGCTGGCAAATCCCGATCAGGGAGGCATGGACTCCCAACCATTCCTGGAAGATGGCTTGTACTTTGCCGGACAAACCTTGGTAGAATCAAGAAGAGGAGATCAAGATGAACCACCTGCCGATCGACACAAGCAAAGACCCTAAATCAATCCGCCTGTTCAAGTCGGACTTCCTGGAATTTTTTACACACATCAGCCCGGTGACGATCATCATCTTATGGGTACCGGTGACAGCGTACCTGCTTGTGGCCGCCATCCTGAGCGCTAAACCCGGGGCTTTCCCATGGTTCATCCCGGCTGCCTTCGCCGCCGGCCTGTTCGAATGGACACTGGCGGAGTACACCCTGCACCGCTTCCTCTTCCATTACCCGGCCAAGACTCCGAAAGCCGAGCGGATCTTCTTCCTGTTCCACGGCGTGCACCATGCCCAGCCCCAGGACAAGACCCGCCTGGTGATGCCGTTCCCGGTGAGCATTCCCATGTCGCTGCTTTTCTACGGGTTGTTCACATTGGTTTTGGGAGTGCTTTTGAAAGCGAACCAATGGATCAACCCGATGGCAGCCGGTTTCCTGGCGGGTTATCTCATCTACGACCTGATGCATTATGCCCAGCATCATTTCCCGATGCGCAGCGGGTATGCTAAATATATCAAACGCTACCACATGGCGCACCACTACAAAAGCCCAAACACGCGCTACGGGGTCAGTTCCCCGCTATGGGACTGGGTGTTCGGGACAGCCGGGGAATAAGAAATAAGAGAAGAAAGCGGAACCTGTGTGATCAAAGGGGGCGGATGGGTTTCGGGTTCGAAGAAACGGAAGGTCGTGTGCACTGTTATTTGCAATGCACTTGTCGAACCTGGCAAGACCGATGGAAGGGAACGAGCATTTTCCGATTCCCTTTGAGAATTAGAAAGGGACGGTTTTTTTTTCTGTAAGTCTGCGGAGGTTTGTCATCGCCTTCCAAATCAGACCCGAGATTTCCCAAATCAATAGGCGTAAACGAGTAGTCCCCTGAATCAATGTGTGGGGGAGACTGTAATACCCTTTTCCTGAGTGTATTACCAGGTTCGTTATCGTTTTCCTGATCTGATCCCAGATGTGCCAAATCGATGGGAGTGAACGAGAATATTTCCTGCTCCGTAAACGCTTGAGCCTGGGCGGCTTTTTTCCTTGCCGACAAGATAAAAGTTGGGGACTGCCGCCTGTGTTCCTGCGCTTTTTCACGCCGCTCCTTACGCAGCGCCTGATACCCTTGCTGGAGGAACAGCAGGACAGTCCGCATTTTCCAGGATTTGTCCAAACCGTGAGGTAAAACTACCTTGTTTTCCGAGATCGCAACGCACCCCTGTTCCACCAGGACTTGGAGGCTAACCTTTCCACGGGAAAGGAGATCCTGATAAAGGGCGGAGTAGAGCAAGTCGAGACGACCGCTGAGTAACAAGCGCCGATAGTAGCGACGACAAGTGAGCATGGGAGGATACCACCCCGGCAGATCCTGCCAGGGGGCGTGATGAGCCAGTTTCCAGAAAATGGCATCGAGCAATTTGCGAGGGTCAGCAGGCGGACGGCCGCGTTTACCGGTGCGCTCAGCAGGGGGAACCAGCGGCTCAAGAACAGCCCATTGACGGGGGGTCAGGAAGGGGAATGGGGAGCGCGAGACAGAAGGACAGAGCGCTTCTTCGAGAGCAAGTGAATTAAAGTCACTTTTATTCATATAATCCCGGAACGAATAGGCTTCGCCACTGATCCCCTTTTCCAGCAAGGAATTGTGGATAAGAGCCCCGGCATGCTTTGAGACAACTTGCAGGTCGGACCCGATCAGGAAGCGCTTGACAAAATCCACCTTCATCCGCCCAACGATACCAACCATCCTCACCACAGTATTAAACCAGGCAATTATCGAGCGGTTGTCTTCGACACTCCTTAAATTCTGGTAAGCCCGGCCAATTTCTTTCATAAGGTCCAGGATCAATCGTTGGGAAACAGACGGGGAACTACAGTCGAGCAAGCGCGGATAAGCCGGCAGAGTGGACGAGAGCTCCGTGAGGGGGGTGCGATTTTTGACGGCGTAAAGCCCATGGTTAAGGGCATTATGATTTAACGGCTGCCCTCCGCGCCTGCGGAGGAGGACGGGCGGGAGACGGGGAAGCGTTGGAATAGAATAAGGAACTGAATTCAACATTGGGACGCTCCAGTCATTTAATGTATATAGAAGACAGGGCTAATAACGCCTATTATAGCACATCCGTTCTAGTTTGGAAATATGAAAACCGGTTTCCTCCCGTACAATGCGGATGTCCCCGGTACAAAACAAGCTTCATTAATAAGACTACGGACATCCTGAGATATCCGTAGTCTGGTTTTTTATTGTGGGTTAGATTCTTGATTTACAGAAGCAGGGGAGGTTTGTCGATTAAGTCCGCTGCAGGCGGGCGACGAACTGGTAGCGATCGGCGTGGAAGACGACCTTGCTGTACTCCACTGTCAGCCCCCCCCGATCCGTGGAGATGCGCTTCAGGCGCATCACCGGGGCACCTTTGTTGATGCCGAGCAGTCCCGCTTCCTGCCCGGTAGCCGAACCGGCAGTGACCAGGTCGAGCGCCTCCTGCGGGTGGGCATTATAGATTTTTTCCAGGGTGGCATACACCGAAGTATTATTCAAATCCAACGTAGCCAGCGCCGGAAAGCGGTCGAACGAGAGATACATTTCCTCAATGGCGAAGGGAAGCTGCTTGGCAAGGCGCAGGTTACATAAATGGATGACCCGGGCAGCCTTGAAAAGTTTAAGTTCATTGGCTATCTCCTCGCCAGCTGGGATCACTTCTTGCAACAGGATCGTGTTCGAAGGCTCAAGGGCATCAGCGGACAGGTTTTCGGTCATGCTGAACAGCGGGCCGGTAACCGTGTAACTGCGCTTGATGGGCGGTGCCACAAAAGTCCCCTTGGCCCGCTTGCGGATCAGCAGTCCTTCGGTGACGAGCTCGCGAAAGGCGCGATGCACCACCAGCCGACTGATGCCCAACTGCTCGCTCAGGCTGAACTCACTCGGCAGCATTTCGCCGGGTTTCAATTCACCGCTGGCGATCAAGGCTTTCACCGCTTCCTTGACCTGGTGGTAATACGGGACAGCAGATTGTTTATTGAATATAATGTTCAAGGGCTTCTCCTCACAAGGTCTGCAGTCGTGATCCCCGATCCAGGTTACAGATGCAGGTCTTCCCTGGGATGGCCGGTTTCGGGGTCCCAACCGAACTCGGCATAAGCACCAGCCAACAGGGTAGGCATATCCGGCACATAACCAGCTGCGCCGCCCTCCTTGAGCGGTTTGAGCAGCAGGTCAGGCAGCCGGTCGTTGGCTCTGGTCAGCCCGAGCTTGAAGTTCAACAGGCGTTTGATGTTGACGATGCGCTTGCCCAACGTCATCAAGTCTTCTGCTTCCAGGTCCCAGCCGGTGGCCGCGTTTATTGCTGCCAGGAGCGGTTGAACGCCCGGATTTTCGAACTGGCACAGGATGAGGGAATTATACAGGTTGCGCCAGGCCTGCAAACGTGCTGCTGTGCGGCCCTTTTCGATCGTGTTCTCATGCCGGTCGCCTGGCTCCAGACCGACTTCTCCAAGATTGCTTTGACCCAGGTCGAGGGTGAACATATCGCCCTGCATGTGGCAGGCACCGCGGGGAGAAAGGGCGTAGGTGACAGCCATGCCCAGGTAAGCGCGTGGATCGTGCATGGGCACTTCCAATCGGTTGACGGTGGCTGAAAGCTCCGGCACACCTGCACGCTCAGCCAGGGCGGCGTTGCCTTCGGCCAGCACAGCGCCAAAACCCTCCCGGCGGGCAGTCAGCTCGATCAGGCGGAAGACCATCTCGGGATCGCCATAACGAATTTCCAGACCACCTGTATCCGCCGAGGTGAGCAGGCCGCGGTCGAACAGTTCGCAGGCCAGACCGATGGTCACGCCCATGCTGATAATGTCCATGCCGTAGAGATTGCACAGGTGCCCGGCGTGGATCACCGCTTCCAGGTCGAAGATCATCAACAGGGAACCCAACGCCCCTACCGTCTCGTACTCGGGTCCATCCACCTTGGGATCTTTATAGGTAGGGGATTGTGTCTCCCGCCCGCAGGCGATCACGCACTTGTGGCAGGCTGTATTGCGCGTGAGAAACTTTTCAGCCAGGTCAACCCCGGAGAGATCGTCAGCCGGCGCGTATTCGCCCAACTGGAAGTAACGGATGGGCAGGTCGCCCAACATATGGCTCAGGTTAACATAGCCAGCAGTGCCGTAGGCGCGGTAGGATTGGGCGGGAAAGTCATCTTTATAGAACGCCAGGATCTGGTTGGTGATGGCTTTGTATTCTTCAGGGGCATAGAGTGGAACCTTGCCTGTGCCACGCACCGCGATTGCCTTCAGGTTCTTGGAGCCCATCACTGCGCCCAGGCCGGTGCGGGCGGCAAAACGGCCGTGGTCGTTGGCGATGCCGGCCAGCTTGACCATGTTTTCGCCTGCCAGCCCGATGCAGGCCACGCGCACTTTTGGGTCACCCAGGGCCTCGCGAAGGCGGGTCTGTGTGGCGTAGATGTCGTTGCCCCACAGGTCGCCGGCTGCTATGCAGCGCAGCCTGCCCTTCGATAATCGACAACCAGACCGGCTGCTCAGCCTTGCCGGTGATCAATACTCCGTCATAACCGGCGTAGCGCAGCTCGGGGCCAAAGAAACCGCCGCTGTTGGCTTCACCCCAGATGCCCGTTAGCGGTGAGCGGGCGCACACGCTGTAACGCCCGGCTGAGGTCATCGAGGTGCCCACCAGGGGACCGGTCAGGAAGAACAGCGGGTTCTCCGGGCCAAGCGGATCTGTGCGGTCGTCTAGCAGGTCGTAAAGATAGCGCGCTGCCAGCCCACTGCCACCCACATAGGTGCGGGCGTAGTCTTCGTTGAGCGCTTCGTCCCACAGCCGGCCGTGGCTGAGGTCGACGCGCAGGATCTTGCCCAGGTATCCGTTCATGCGCCGCTTACGATCCAAAATCGCGTATCGATCTGCCCAGCGATCTTTGACCAGCTCGTAGGTGGCCTTGGGGTGCGCTGAACCTGCGCCATGCTGCCCACCAGTTTGAGCTTGCCGGAGAACATACCCTGGATGGGATCCAGCCTGCCTTCAAGCACCCTGCGCCAGGTGTTGAACGGCGCCGAGGTGGTGAAAAGGGCCTTCTGCTCATCCAGGCTTTTCAATTGCCTGGCATCGAATGCTTTGCCATGCTGGAGGTTTATATACAGATAAGCAGTATCCGCATAATCAGCATCCGGCAGGATGATAAAGATGTTATCGCCCTCCCAGGAGGCAGCAGCCTGGGCGTAAGATTCGCTGGCATTCAATTTTTTGCTGAGTTCCTTGATCCATTCATCGGAGGGAAATTTGATCGCCATGTTTGCCATATCCTTTCTTGGTGATCGGACTCTTTATTCATATTCATAAGACTCATCTATATAACCCTTCAACCCCAGGCGCAGCATTTCGCGCCCGTCCACGCTGGCACCCATCCCGTACAGGAAACCGGTCTTGGGCACTTCGTAAGGCGGATCTTTGGCAAAGTTGACACCATCTGCCAGGTCTTTGACGAACTGCTCAGCAATACCTGGCTGGGTCTGCGGCAGGGTGATGCAGAAATGGAAACCGGGCGGGTTCTGGCAGCCGTTCATGCGCCAGCCCTTGGCATCCAGATAGTCGTTCACGAAATAGGGATTCACCACATCGGAGGTCAGGCTGATCAGGAAGGTGGATTTGCCCATGATACGCAGCTCAGGGATCTTGGCAATTCCCGCCCGCATCTTATCCGACGTGTCCATGATCGCCTTGGCGGCTTTCAGGTAACCTTCCTCGCCCATGCAGACCATCGCTGCCCACATGGCTGCGCTCAGGCCAGCCGAGCGGCTGCCCTGCACTGTCGGAGAGAGCATACACGCCGCCCGGCCAGTCTTCCTGTGCGAAGAACATGTAGCGGCGCAGGTCCTTGTTGCGGAAGTTGATGGTCGAGGTGCCCTTGAGGGAATAACCATACTTGTGCGTATCGCAGGAGATGGAGGTGACCCCCGGCAGGCGGAAGTCGAACACCGGCACGTCGTAGCCCAGCTTTTCGATCCAGGGCAAGATGAAGCCGCCCAGGCAGCCATCGACGTGCAGGCCAATCTTGTGCTCCAGCGCCAGGTCGGAGAGCTTGCTGATCGGGTCGACCACACCGTGGGGATAGGTGCCGGCAGACCCAGCCAGGCGACCGTGTTGGGGGTGATCTGAGCGCGCATGGCTTCCACATCGGCTTCGAAATCTGCATTGACCGGCACACGGATGACCTTCATCCCCAGGTAGTGGGCGGCCTTCAGGTGAGCGGGGTGGATGGTCATGGGGGCAACCACTTCCGGCTCCTTGATTCCTTTCACTGCTCGTCCCCACTCGCGATAGACGAACATGGCATTGTAGATGCTTTCCGTGCCGCCCGAGGTGATCGCACCGGCTTCCTCGTCAGAAGCGATTGACCTTGCTCACCTCTTCGCCGTGGAGCATCTTGCCCACCATGGCCAGCACTTCGGCCTCGAATTTGGTGCCGCTCGGGCACAGGTCCCGCTGCAGGAGGTTGATCGAAGAGAACATGCTGAAGACCTTGTTCAGGAAGGCATAATGCTCCATGCCGCCGTGGTACATGGTGCCGGAACACTGACCGCCCTGCCATTTTTTATTCTCTTCTTCCGACATGTAGGCGATCTCTTTCAGGATCTCTTCTTCGTCCATGCCCTTTTCAGGCAGCTTGGTAAAGACCTGGAAGAGCTTGTTGTAGGGATGCATATCGCCAAACAAATCCATTGATTCTTGTTCGTCAGACATATTTTTCTCCTTTGCAGGGTTCCAATAATTATTTATGAATTTCACTCATGATTTATTCAAGGCATGAAAGACCGGCCGGATCTTGTCCTTGCTGGCCATGAATTGTGCAAACATGCGGTCGTAGACAGCCTGGTTCTTCGGGTCCGGCTCGAAGATCCGGTCGAACTTGATCATATTGGGAATATCTTCCAGCTTGACCAGTCCCAGGCGGTTGAAGGCCAGCAACCCCATGCCGATCACGTTATTGTTGCGCGGGTCGGCCTGCCGGTGCATGGGAAGCCCGACCACATCCGCCATGATCTGCGACCAGACGTCTGAAAGCGCTCCGCCGCCGGTCAGCCGCCAGTATTGGAACGGCCTGCCGATCAGCTTTTCAGCCGGGCCGCGCAGCCAGCGCCAGTTCATGGCAAGGCCTTCGAAGACTGCCCGGGTGAGATGGGCGCGGCTGGTCCTGGGAGAGAGGTTCAGGAAGCCGCCGCGCATATACGGGTCTTCCCCGGGAGCAAGAATGCCATTGAACCAGGGCAGGAAGATCACGCCCTCGCTGCCAGGCGGAACCCGGGCGGCAACCTGGCTGGCGCGTTCGTACATGTCACCGGGGATCTTGCCCGGTCTCAAAGCCATCCTGTGCGTAGACCAGGTTCTTCAGGTAGGATTCCAGAACATTGCCATTGTTTGCCAGATCACCCCAGAACAGGTAACGCCCCTTGATCCCGCTGGGCATGGTTGCCATGGTGTTGAACAGATCGGTCTTTTTAAAGGAGACATGAGAGGCCAGGTGGCCCGAAGTGCCCAGCACCGCAACCGCCTCACCATCGGCAATGGCGCCGGCACCGACGGCGGAGGTGCTGTTGTCGTTGACGCCGCAGACCACCACGGTGTCAGGTGAAAGCCCCAGTTCGCTGGCGATGGAGGGTGTGATGGTGCCCAGGATGCCGTCGATGGGCAGCAGGTCAGGCAGTTTTTCACGGTCGATGCCCCCCATCTTGAGCAACCAGGGATCGTATTCCTGTGCATCCAGCCGGCGGTTATCCATCATCATCGACATCCAGACCGTGTTCTGCGTGGCCGCGAACTTGCCCGTCAGGCGCATATTGATGTAATCCATCGGCTCAAAGAACTTGTAGGTCCGCCGGTAGATCTCCGGACGTTCATTCTTGATAAAGAGCATGTGCCCCAACGAATCAATCCCTTTGAGGGAAGGAACCAGACCGTTGATTCCGATATACTTGAGCAAGGTGCTCAATTTGTACCCCTGGATGTTGGGGAATCCTTTGACGATCTCGCGGTTGTATGGCGCGCCACGCCCATCCATCCAGGAAATTACGTTCATCAGCGGCTCGCCGTTCTCGTCCACCGGCAGGGTGACCGACCACTGACTGGTGACGGCGATGGCAATGATTGCAGCCTGGGCCACGCGGGAGGTTTGAATCACTTTTTTCACACAGGCGGTAATGGCTGCCCACCACTCAGCGGGGTCGTGTTCCGCGCCGCCGTCAGGTGGAAAGAAAAGTTGTACTGGAGCGGAAGTGCTGCAAGTCACCCGTCCCTGCTGATCGACGAGCCCGACCTTTGGTCCGCTGGTACCCAGGTCGATGACCAGGACATATTTGCTCGATGGTTGATCTTCGGACATATTTATGGCTCCTTAATTTTATTTCGGGGAGAGATTAAATAATGTCAATAATGCAATTATATCATCAATGTATATACGTAAATACATTTATACGTGAAACAAAACAAGTATTTAATAATTTAGCATATCCCATTTGAAAAGCGCATGCAAATCCCCCGTTTTTTCATCCATCCGGAGTAGAATCAACCCCATGCCAGCAAACATCGAAATCAAAGCACGCGCCAGCAATTTTGCCGACCTGCGCAGCCGCGCCGAAGCGCTCAGCGACACTCCCGCCCAGGTGATCCCACAGGAAGACACATTTTTCAACACGGCCAAGGGACGCTTGAAATTGCGACAACTTGCACCCGACCACGGACAACTGGTGTATTACGAACGGGCAGATGCATCCGGCCCCAAGCGCTCCAACTATTCCATCTTCGAAACCCAAGACCCCGACAGCCTGAAGAACGCCCTCAGTCTCGCCCTGGGAGTGCGGGGAGTTGTCCGCAAAAAGCGCACCCTGTTCCTGGTGGGCCAAACCCGCGTGCACCTGGACGAGGTGGAGGGACTCGGGGATTTCATGGAACTGGAAGTGGTGCTTCACCCGGGTCAGCCGGACGCGGAAGGACAGGCGATCGCCCGGGATCTGATGACCCAGTTGGGCGTGGCGGAAGACGACCTGCTTGAGTGCGCTTACATGGACCTGCTGGAAGGAAAATGACCACCGCCTGTGCACTCGTACTCTCGCCGGGGCATGCTTACCCGGACCACGAAGAGGCGCCTTCCCGCTTCAAATACCTGGGCGGATGGGAGGCGAAACCCTATGCGGATTCGCTTCATTTTATTGAACCTCGACCCGCGCCACGCGAATCTGTGACTGCCGTCCACTCAGAGAGGATGCTGAAGGAATTCGAAGATGCCTGCCGCAGAGGACCGGGGATCACCGATTACGCTCCAACATACGTCACACCAAGCACCTTTAAGGATGCTTTCCTGGCAGCAGGTGCGACGCTAGGTTGCACAGAGGCCGTGCTGGCAGGGGAGGCGCAAAACGCTTTTGCCATCGTCCGCCCACCGGGGCATCATGCCGAGCCGGAAGCCTCGATGGGATTTTGCCTGCTCAACAACATCGCCATCGCCTGCCGGCAGTCGCTATCAGAGGGCATCGGGAAGGCGCTGATCGTCGACTTCGACGTCCACCACGGGAATGGGACACAGGCAGTCTTCCTTAACGAGGCGCGTACCGCCTTCCTTTCGACCCAGCAGGAAAACATCTACCCATTCCGGACTGGCTTCATCGAAGATGCCCCGCAGGCGCGCGGCCGGATCGTCAATGTTCCGCTGCCCGCCCGCGCCGGGGACAGTACTTTTACCCGGATTGCTGAGCAGGTGCTTACACCGCTGGTGGAACGATTCAAGCCGGAAATGATGTTCGTTTCGGCGGGCTTCGACAGCCACTGGGATGATCCGCTGGCTGAACTGGGACTCTCGTCGGCAGGATATTATCGTTATGCCTGCCGGTTGGTGGAACTGGCTACACAGTATTGCGTCGGAAAAATCATCTTCGTGCTGGAGGGCGGTTACAACCCCAAGAATGTGACTTCCGGGGTGGATGCCGTTCTATCCGCGCTAACCGGAACGGAGTTCAATCCACAAGACCCCAGTCCATTCTCAGAGCCGGATATAACGAGGCGGCTGAAAGAAGTTCGCATTTGGAACGGGTTCGAATAAAGTTTTTTGATTTTCCTGGTTATTGATGGTTGAAGAAACCCGGGAGTGAATATAATTTTATTAAGACATTGGAAAGAATGTTGACATGCTTGGGTAATTCGGTTGAAAAACTTGTGTTATAAGGGGCAGAAGACTGGTCTCCGATAACCTGCTCATGGTCAAATGGTAATAACATATGGAGGAATCAACCATGTCCTGGCAGAATCAACTTAAAGGCGACTCTTTGGAATGGGTGCTGGAATCCCAAACACCCGAAGTCCGCTACCTGGCTTTGCGCGATCTGCTGGAACTCCCAGAAACCGATGCGGAATATCGTGCAGCCCGCAGGGCTGCGCACCGAGACGGTCCCATCGCCTCCATCCTGGGAAAGATGGATCAAGATGGATATTGGGTCGCACCCGGTCCCGGTTACAACCCAAAATACCGTTCCACCGTCTGGGCGATCATCCTGCTGGCGCAATTGGGCGCCGGCGTAGAAGAGGACGAACGGATCGCACAGGCATGTAAATATCTTCTTGAGCATGCCTTGTCTCCAAACGGGCAATTCACGATCACGGGCGCACCCTCAGGTACGATTGATTGTTTACAAGGGAACCTTTGCTGGGCTTTAATGGAACTCGGATATGAAGACCCCCGCCTGGAAATGGCGTTCGATTGGATGGCGCGCAGTGTTACGGGCGAAGGGATTGCAACATCCGAGGATCGGCAGGCAGAAATCCGCTACTACGCAGGCAAGTGCGGGCCGAATTTCGCGTGCGGGGCAAACAACAAGTTGCCGTGCGCTTGGGGAGCCGCCAAAGTTATGCTGGCGTTGGGGAAATTACCAAAGGAAAGATACACCCCCGTGATCAAGCGCGGCATCCAAAAAGGCGTTGATTTCCTGCTCAGCGTCGACCCGGCCGAGGCAAACTACCCCACAGGCTACGCAAACAAACCCAGCGGAAACTGGTGGAAATTCGGTTTCCCGGTATTCTACGTCACCGATCTGCTGCAGATTGTGGAGGCATTGGCCACGTTGGGATATGGGAATGACCCGCGCTTGCAGAATGCGCTCAAGATCATCCGCGAAAAACAGGATGAAAACGGGCGCTGGGCGTTGGAGTTTGAATATACAGGCAAGACCTGGGTGGAATTCGGAAAGAAGAAACAGCCCAACAAATGGGTAACGCTGCGGGCTTTACGAGTTTTGAAAGTCTTAGGCCCCGGGAAATAAAACCATCAGACGAATTTATTTTTTCAACCAAACCGGGGTGAAATACATTTCCCGAATAGTTGTATAACGGATAAGAAACAGGGTTGGTGAGCGCGGAATATGCTTACCAACCCCGACGCATTTAATAATCTAGAAGATCAATTGACCCAGAAGCACCGCCACCAGAGTGACGGTAATATTGTCCACATCCTTGAGCGGCAGGGATTCCACCAGAGTCCCGACCAGGGCAATGACCGTGATGGGAAGCAGGTAGCCGCTGAAGGGGGAGGAGATTACACCCGCCAGGACAAATATTAACACAATGAATGCCGCCAATACCCAGCCACCCAGCAGCATACCCAGCGAGCCGGCTACCGATTTGCCTTTGCTCCACGGTAACTTTGGGGATTGAATGCCGCGTCCCATGATGTCGGCCAGACCGTCGCCACCGCACATCAGCATCAGAGCTACCATGCCGATAGGAGAGGTCTTCCAGTAGACCAGGGTCATGACCACGAAGATAATGCCGTAGAAAAGGGGACCTCGCAAAATCTCGCGGCGGTCTCCGCTGCGCGACATGGCTTTGACGGAGGCTTCATCCTTCATGATGCCCAGCCCAATCAGGGCGAACTGGACGGTGATCGCAAACGGCACCAGCGCCGCCAGCCAGCGGGAATACCACACCTCCGGAAAAAGCAGCCAGCACAGGACAAACAGCGGACCAGTGAAGATATGGATGAGTTTGCGACTCAGGTGTGATTCGATCCAGCCGCGGTGGGCGGCGAAATCCAGCAGGCGCAGTTCGATGAGGGCCACAGCAAAGGTGATGATTAGGGCGAGGAAGGGGTTCATTTCTTCTCCGTTTATCAAATCAGGATATGCCTATTAAAACACCTTCAACCTGAATTGTATACGGGGATAGGAATTCAACCCTCTACTCACGGGATGGGACAAGTGTGAACTCATTCCAGAAGGGGTCCAAAGAACGAAATCCGGTGAACAGCGTATGTTTCTTTGTAACTGATTTCAATTCCGAATAAAATACCCTCATTACTCGTTATATTTGTGAACGCCGCAATCAACGTAAAAAAAGGATGACTGGTGGTGCAATCCCAAACTGCGGACACTGAAACCGGCCTGATCGAACAGGCCCAGCACGGTGACCGCAACGCATTCGGTGAACTGGTCCGCCGCCACTATCAGGGAGTTGTCCTGGTGGTCACCCGCATGTGCGGTGACACCGGACTGGCGGAAGATGCCGCCCAGGAAGCCTTCATGCGGGCCTGGGTGAACCTGCCATCCTTCCAGCCCAAAGGCTGCCTGCGGAACTGGTTATACCGGATCGCCATCAACGCCGCACTGGACGTCCTGCGACATAAGCCGGAAGAAACGCTCGATGACGAACAGGCGCTCAAGATGCCAGACCAGGCAGCGGACCCGGAAACGGCTTTGATCGAAAAAGAACGAGCAGCCGTGCTCCATCAGGCAGTCAAGTCCCTGCCGGATGCGGCCCGTGCGGTGCTGGTGCTGAGGGAGTACGGCGGGCTCTCGTACCAGGAAATTGCCGGAACGCTGGATGTGCCGATCGGCACGGTCATGTCCCGCCTGAATTACGCCCGCAACCGGCTGCGGGAAGTCCTTATCGGTGAAATGGAAATAACGGAGAGCAAATATGCATGAAGAGATGCGCACCCTGCTGAATGCTTACCTGGATGGCGAACTTCAAGGCCAGCGCCTGCGGGAAATGGAGACCCACCTGGCTTCCTGTGCGATTTGCCAGAAAGAGCTCAAGGAACTGCGCCTGATTTCGGAACAGCTGCAAGCCGACACAGCACTGGAGGCTCCTTCCGCAGAGCGCTTCGTTTCACAACTGACCCTGAGCCTGCCGCGCACGGCCTCAGGAAGACCGCCCGCCAAAACCCGTCTCGCTGGTCTGGTGGCTCGTCCCGGCAGGGTTGCTGGTTTCTTGGTTTTTATCCAGACGGTGTACACCCTGACCGATGTAGTGACGGCCGCGAATTTGACAGGCTTGCTGGGTAGTGCCTCCCGGTGGTTGGGGAGCGGAGAGGAATCGCTCTGGTTAAGCGCGGCGACAACATTGTTCGGTGGACAAATCCTGGCACAACCCATCCTCTCCCTGCTGAATAATGTGAGCGTTGCCATCGCCGGACTTTTTAGTGGATTCCTCTGGCAGGCAGTCATCGTTCTGCTCTACTGGGCCTGGCTATGTTTCTGGTGGCTGCGGCACAACCCTCGGCCGGTTAGGATGAAAACGTCGTAACGGCTAAAGAAGAGCGACCAGTTCAAAAAGCACGTATCGCGGTCGTTTCAAAATCTGGATAAGGAGAAATTAACATGATCAACATTGGAAAAATCCTCAAACGTTCCTGGCACATCCTGTGGAATTATCGCGTCCTGTGGATCTTTGGTATCCTGGTGGTCCTCACGGGCGCCGGTGCATCAGGCGGAGACAGCCTGCGCTACTCGTTTGGCGGCAACCGTGGTAATACCGGAAGCAGTGGCTACAACCCCAACTTCCAACCCGGTCCCTACCTGGTGCAATTGACGAACTGGTTCAACCAAAACATCAAACCCCTGTTTGAACATCCAGACCAGCACGTGGTAACTTTCATCTGGATCGGCGTCGCCTTCCTGCTCTTCATCCTCATCGTAGGAGTGATCACCACTGTCATCCGCTACGTTTCGGAAACCGCGATCATCCGCATGGTGGACGAGTACGAACAGACTGGCGCAAAAGTGGTTTTCAAGCAGGGCTGGAAAATGGGCTGGAACCGGCGTGCCTTCCGCTTGTGGGTGATCGACCTGGTGGTCAATTTACCGGTGCTGATCTTCCTGGGCTTCCTGATCGTGCTGGGGCTGGTGGTTTACTTAAGTGTGACCAGCGGCGCAAATGTGCTTGCTGTCGGCGGGACGATCACGGCCGTCGGGTGCGCATTCCTGTTCGTTTTTGCCCTGATCATCGTGATGGTTTTCCTGTCTTTGCTGCGTCAATTCTTTATGCGGAAGGCAGCGCTTGAAGGAACGGGCATCGGTGAATCTTTTCGCAGTGGATGGGCGCTGTTTAAAAACAACTGGAAAAGTGCAGCACTGATGTGGCTGGTGATGCTGGGGATCGGATTTGGATTTGGGATTTTGGGAATTCCACTGTTCTTTCTGCTCATCCCAATATATATCCTCCTTGCCCTGCCAGGGTTGATCGTAGCTGTCATCCCTGGTGCGATAGCCTTCGGCATTGCGAGCCTGCTTGGAGCCGGACCGGTGGCGTGGATCGTGGCTGCCCTGGTAGCAGCGCCGTTCTTCCTGCTGGTTACCCTGGCCCCCCTCACCTTGATCAGCGCCTGGTTCCATATCTATTCTACAAATGTCTGGACGCTGACCTACCGGGAAATCAGGGCGCTCGACCTGGTCAAACCGGATGTGATCCCGCCTGCTAAAGCCTGACCTTTTCGAAAAAAACTCCTGGCTGGAATGTTTCAGCCAGGAGTTTTTTAGATTAGAGGTTGCTTTATTTCACTTTGTAGATCGAGACAGCGTCATTTTGATACACGAGCATAGCATACTCTTGGGAAACAGATAAATCCCCCAAGGCGCTGGTAAAGAACGCCCCCGTTTGCGGGTCTGTCTGAAGAACCGGATTGTGAAAATAGATGTAATCAAATCCCGTTTGGTTACTTTCAGCCCAACTTTCCATGCATCGAATTGATTGACCAATACATTTTTGGACATTTACCGATTGAGACAGGATCTCTTCAAATGAGTTTTTATTATCCCATTCATGCCCTTGAACAGTAGCGACGCTTGTGCGCTCGGTTATCGCAGGGAACCATTCTGAAACGGGGTCATTGAGAGGGGAATCACCGGTCAACACCAGGAATTTGCTCTGGCTGCTTGTATTACTCTTAACCCAATCAAATGCATTTTTATCAGAATTGGTAAGGGTGGCATTATTTAATATTGCAAAAATGGTGCCCGTGGAAGAAACAATCCAAAAAATCGTCAAAATGATAAAGAAACCCCTGGATGCCCAGCCCGATAACGGGTGTGGATCACCGGTCCCAGCCTGGGGAGGATTTGTGGCACGATTAAACAACTGCAGGATACCAACCAATGCAGAACTGGCAAGAATAGCCACACAGGGGCATAAAAACAGGGGTGCGCTGCGCGGTTCAGAAAAAAAGATCACCAACGTCCATACAGGCACAAAATATTTGCGCTCTGCGACCTGCCAGAACAACCCGATCAATGCAAGGGTTCCGATGATTTGAAGCCCTACTTCGTGCGTGAGGTTGGATTGGAAGATTTGCAGGATCCCCTCGATGCTGTATACACCCGTTTTTCCGGCAGCGATGAATGGGGTAATGCCATTGTGAACTAACACGGTGAACCACCATGGCGCGGTGACAATCAAGATCAGCCCGGCTACAAGAAGTGATCTCAATAATCCCTTTTTATCTCTTCCAAAGAATAAGAAGAACACCAATGCGCTGGCAGCAGTATGCAATGCGGTCTCAGGGTGGCTGAGAATCGTTAAGGAGGAAAAGACAGTCACCCATAAAATGTCCCGCTTACGGTTTTGGGAATATAACCTGTAAATAAAGTACAGGGATAAAAGAGCAAAGAAGAAGGCAGGTGACCTGGTAAGACCACCTCCCATGATCAACCAATCGAAGGAAGCCGGGATAAAAGCGAAAATAAATGTGGCGAAAACTACCTGCACCTTATTTTTAATCAGGAGGCTGGCCAGCAAATAAAAGGCCGGGATGGCGAGGACGGTAAAAATGGCAGGCATAACTCTGATAATATTTAGGAGTCCCCAGGAGGTCAGGTCAGACAGGAATCCGGTCAGGTACAAAAATAAAGGAGGATACGCGAAAGGCAGGTTAAGGTGGTTGTAGCTTGTGGTTACCGGCAAGCGATAGCCGTTTGCCATTAAATCCTTGATCATTGTATAAAATAGGCCGCCGTCATTTATCGGGAAATTAGATTGAAGAACGCCATAAAGGCGGATGGTTCCCCCAATCAAGATCGCCACTGCAAGAAAAATGATCGAAGGATCGATATCATTCAATCTGCGGGATACTCTCGTGCTCATCCGGAAGTCTCCAATAACTCAATTCACTTCAACTGTTGCAGCTGCCGTTCATTTGTGTGGTTATTTAATATTCCTCGACCAGTAATATTCAAACCACAATTCGATTATATATGATTCATCCATTTTAGAGACACCAAGCAGAACTCATGGAATGGACTTTCTCTCGAGAGTTGTGTTACCCAAATGTGCTTTTCGAATGCCACTGGGTTTGCGTATTTCAGATATCGAGGTTTGCGCACTTTATGCCTGCTCATGGATGAAACACTTAATTGAATGAATGCATTGAATATTCCCCACTCGCTAACCGAGATCAGATACTCCCACCGGCTTTATTTCCAGCAAAGGAACAGCCGGTTATTTCTCTTCGACGCTGATCTGAAAGTCACATTTCTCCCCACCTTCCATGATCGTCTGGGTGCGGATCAGTTTCATGCGCGGGTTGAAACCGCTAATAAAAGACTCATCCCGATTGCAGGATAGGCAATAACCGAATTCCTTCATCCCCAGGCGCGCATACATTTCAGCGTAGCGGCAGTGGTTTACATTGAAACTCAACCTTTGGTCGGTTTGTTCCAAAATATCGTAGCACAGGGCATTATCTTCGGCCCAAATTTGTCTCACCACTTGCAGGAGTTCGCGTGTGCTATTACCCCCATATTTCCCCGCCATGGTTTTCCCGGTTTCCCTGGCATCTGTCCGGATTGCTGCTGTCGCCACCTGCATAGCTTTTTCTTGACCCAGCTCGCGGGTGAAACCATTTATGAGGGATACCAATAACGGTGCTTGAATCTCACGGCGTTCGAGGGTGCTGATCTCACGAGTGGAATGATTAGATTTGTTCCTATTTCTGTGACTCACATCATCTTCACTCATATAAATTCTCCCATTATGCCCAAGTAGGTCACTTTATATCTGGTTTTACCTCAAGGAAAACCAGGCACGTATTCATCTCATGTAAAAATGCAGCATATTTGAGAGCCATAACGTGTTGGTTATTTTATAACATAAAATCATCCGTAAATTTCAGCACGCCCAAAGGCAGCCAGATTTACGGATGATGCAGGAATTGATTTGAGTAATAAACCCTGCTCTCAGATGTGCTGACTTTGTTACCTTCCAGCTAAGTTCCCGTTATTTTGGATTGGAATCCTAAGAAGGTTTCTGCTGCCTTAGCTGGAACCGAAATCTTTAATGTGTGTTACTCGAACCTGACTAAATAAGGGTGATCACTCCTTATCCCTGCCCAGCAAGCAGGACGAGACGCCCCGTCCATCTCAGAGAACCAGCAGGCTCCCTCTAAGGGTCAGGAATTTTCGTCTATTTAGTGGCAATTTCCAGAAGACTGATCACCAGCGGCTTAATCAACTTTTGAAGAGCCTTCTGTTCGATGCCATCGACTTTCATAGTCAACATGTAGGTCGAGCTAGAATCGCCTTCAAAGGTGCTCAAGGCAGTAATATCGCCACCCTTTTCATAAATCGCCTTCGAAATCTTGGCAATTTGACCGGGCTGAGGAGGGATCAGGACGCTAAAGTGCACCCCCGGGCGGCGCGCTCCCAGCATTTCCAACATAATGTTGAAGAGATCCGCCTCGGTAATAATTCCAACCAATTCTTTTCCACGCATTACAGGCAGGGAGCTGATCACGTTATCAACCATAATCCGGGCAGCTTCTTCGATGAGAGTATCTTCCTGGACCGTCCGGACGGTTTTAACCATGACATCCTTAACCTTGATCTTTTCGAGCAGGGAGGCGATTTCCCAGACTGCCAGGGAGGTCACGGAGGAAGGATAGGCTTTGCTGATGTCGTTCTTTGAAACTATGCCCACCAGCTTGCCATTCTTGACCACGGGCAATTGCCCGATCTTTTCATGAGCCATCAACTCATGGGCTTTTGTGATCTGCAGATCGGGCTGGACCGTGATCACCGGGTGAGACATGCGTCTGCCAACGTTCATAATTAGCCTCCAATGGAAATATTAATTAAATACGATGTAGTTGATGAGATACAATTTATTTTACCACGCCCATCTTGTGCATTGGACTCTTCCCATGCTCGCACCGGTCGAAATATCCCCCGCAGGATCCGAGAACTCTTCCTCATGATTTCAACCACGGGCGCGGATCAGGTGACTTGCTGATCATGAGACAGCGACAGGTATATAATAAACCAGGAGATTTCGAATGAACATTCAAGATGTCCCTTTTGGAACCATGGATTGGAGCACTGTGCCTCCCAGCGAACACCCGGGAACGACCGGCAAAGCCCTCTGGCGCACCCTTGAAATTGGTAACATCCGGGTGCGTATGGTGGAATACACCCCGGGTTACCTGGCAGACCACTGGTGCAAGCGCGGGCACGTGCTGCTCGTGCTGGAAGGTGAGTTGGTGACCGAGTTGAGCGATGGACGAAAATTCCTGCTAAAAGCGGGGATGAGTTACCAGGTTGCCAATGACATCAACCCGCACCGGTCTTCCACCAGCACAGGGGCGAAACTGTTTATCGTGGATTAAGGGTATAGGATTTCCGAGATACGCTGAGAACCCGTCCTGCAATCGAGGGATTTTCCATTGTGCCCGATGGCGTCATTTAATCCATGCGACATTACCAAAGCCAGGCTCTTTGACAATGAGAAAGGGGTGGCTGAAAGTTCATCTGGTGAAGGCGGGTGATTCCTTGCGGTACCGCAGCATCTCCATCCCCCAATAGACTTTGCGGTCAATGAAAGTTAATCCACATTTCTCCAGAACACGTATAGAGCCAAAGTTCTGCGGGTGGACCAGCCCAATGATGGCATTTAAATCTGCGTTATCAAACCCAAATCTCACAGCCGCCTGCGCCGCCTCGGTGGCGAAGCCACGTCCCCACACCCAACCGCTGAGCAAGTAGGCTACTTCATTCTCGCCGGTTTCGGGCAGGAATTCCAGGCCATCCCAGCCAACCACCCTAAGATCCTCTCTTAAAGTGACAGCCCAGTGTCCATAGCCGCGCTCCTGCCAATGGTCGAGCTGGTGAGTAATGTAGAGTTGCGTTTTTTCCAAGGTGAAAACAGTGGGCGGAAAAATATTTCAGGATATCAGCTTCCTGCAGGATCGCAAAGAGCGCCTCGGCGTCATCCAATTTCCAAGGGCGCAGGATTAGATGTGGGGTCTTGAGAGTGGGGATGGTCATAATACGCGTCCATTAAGTGTTTAAAAAGCTCTCCCATCACTGGTGCTGGCAGTAACCCATTCAAGAGGCTGAAAAGAGCAATAAATATTATGCCGATGTGATTAATTCCGCCCGGGGGAAGCCAGGAGTTTACCCAACTCGTAAGCCTCCTTCATCAGTTCGGGGCTCTTTTCAGCATCTCCGACTGCATCCAGCGAGCCGTGAACGATGCCGACAATCTCACTTTTAAGGAAGCGGCACATGGTTTCATAAGTATGGATGGCATTGATGGCGCCGGAGGTATAGAGATCGGTGTCGCCGTAGGTGAGGATGATGCCAAACTGCTTGTGGCTGACCTCCTTCCACTTGTGGCCCTGGAATCCGTACCAGCGATCGATGCAGAGTTTAAGCTGGGCAGAAATCGTAAACCAATAAATAGGCGAGGCCAGCAGGATGGCATCCGCGGCAGCTAATTTGGGGTAGAGCGGTTGCATGTCGTCTTCGATGACGCATTCTCCATCAGCGCATAATTCACAGGCGTCGCATGGCCGAATATCGAGGCCGTGGAGGTAGATGCTTTCAACCTGCGCACCGGCATCCAATGCACCCGCGGCGGCACGACCAGCCAGGACGGCGCTGTTGCCCTTTTCGCGCGGGCTACCATTCAATATGAGGATATTCTTGGTCATGAAGTTCTCCTTATCCGTGTTGAACGCGTGCAAAAGACCAGGCAGTGGCTGCCAGGTTAATAAAATACGTTACCAGGGTGATAAAACCGCAAGGCTTGCTGACCGCGAATGAGAAACCGATCATGCCCATCAAGGCCAGGTAATACAGGCCCAGGTACAGTCCCAACCAGCGAGAATGGCGGAAATCAAATTTTAGCAGATAATCCAAGATGAATTCAACCGCATCATAGAGGACCAAAAGTCCTGGCAGGACGAACGTCCACCACGGTCGCGCCGCCGTTGCATTTAGGATGACCGCAGCCAGGAGGGGAACCCCCAATACGACCGCGGCCCAGCCGAATGCCCTCCCAACTTTAGGTTTGCCGCCTCCCCGGAACAGGAACATGAACGCCAGCAGCAGATTGGCAAGGTTGGCAATAATGAAGACAGAAAAGTCGATAATATTGTTTAAGGTCATATCATCCCTGAAAAAATTCCCAAGAAGATCGGGATATCCGTCCCAGCATGGAATAATATAGAGCCCCAAATGCTGTCCGTTTTTTGCATGATGTATCCCCAGGCCAGCCCCAGAGGGATAAGAATTGCGAGAAATATGTAATCATTTGATGAATAAGTTACCCCTTTATGCAACAGGGTGAATACAAAGACAATCAACAGATTGGAAAGGAGACTGCCGAGGAAGGGCTGCAGCTTCCTTAAAAACAACCCCCGGAACAAAAGCTCTTCCTGGGCAGCGTTCGCAAGGACAGAGATCAATATCCAGGGGGTCCAGGAAAGGATCCTGGTGAATGACAGGTCTCCGGGTTTGAACATGAGAAAAGCCATGGGGATGGAACCTGCCACACAAATCGCGAAAGCGATCAATCCAATACTGAGTCCCTGCTTCAGGTTACCTTTCTGGATGAAGATCGATCCCAGGCTGCCGCCTGCCATGCGGGTGAAGAGGATAACCAAGCAAACAACAATGAAGCCCTCGTTCAACTTCAACAGAGCAAAACTGGCAGGAGTGCTGCCATCGACACCCAATGAATCCATCAGGTATCTTCCAAATATCCAGTCAAGCGAGACTACGACGGCCAGGATCAGAAGGCCAACCAATACTGGTAGATATTTGTCGTAGCGCGCGCTTTTCCGCACCAACCCAACAGCGATCATTAGCAAGGCGATCAAACCGATCCTCCCCAGGTAATCCGCACCACGTTCGAGGACAGGTCGCAAGGGACTGAAAACAATCATGACCAGCGATCCGATGACTGTGAAAAACAGAACCAGAAACAACCGTTCACTCCATTTTCCTGCCGAGGGTCGGT
This sequence comes from uncultured Chloroflexia bacterium, assembly GCA_963760245.1. Classification (GTDB taxonomy): domain Bacteria; phylum Chloroflexota; class Anaerolineae; order Anaerolineales; family Villigracilaceae; genus UBA877. Next base: position 52,470 of record CAVXCH010000004.1, read on the forward strand.
TATTTTCCATGCCGATTCTCCTTTTCCATGACTTCCTAATTCCATTCACCTATAGATTATTCCGTTTATATACTCACGTCAACACCTATTTTGGTTGGAAAAAATCCCTGCTGCCAGGCAGGGATGGAATTGAAATTTCTACAAGTGTGTAATGGACGGCAAAAGAATTAATTATTTAAGATCAAATTCCTAGAACTCCTCGCGGTTGAACCGCCACACCGCAACCAGGACGAACAGGATGCACTCCAATCCCACTACCACCAGCGGGATGTAAGAATAGATCGGCTGGTTGGACAGCAAAGCAGGCACAATGGCATTCGTCTCGTTATTAAGAGGGACGACCAGAGTCCATGGGATCAGGTATCTCAGTGCTGGCAACAATCCGACCAGGTACTGCTGCAGGAAAAGAAACGCCAGCCCAAGGCCAATAACCGGGCCACGGCTGTTGAAAAGGCTCCCAAGCATGAGCGTCAGGGTTAGAAAGAAAAGGTGGTTGAGAAAAATGACCCCAAGAGCCGCCAGGAAACGGAATGGATCCAGCGGTGCTTGCGTCCGGATAAAAAAGATGACATAGGCGACCAATCCAGGCACTACCACCATGGTTGCCAGTACGCCGAGGCCGTTGGCAAGCAGCTTGGAAAGAATGAATGCGGGGCGGGCAGTTGGTTTGGACATCACCCAGGCAGCCGTCCCGTCCTTTTTCTCCCCAACCAGGGCACCCTGCATGATAATGACAACGGCTACCGCTGGAAAGATTCCCGCAAAAAGGGCATAGATCATCAACCCTTCCTCGATCTTAAAATCCGGCGAACTAAATAAAACCGCACCCAACAAGAACCCGATCACACCAGTCCAGACCAGGCATTCCACCCACCACATCCTGGTCTTCCACCAGCGGGACAGCTCATTGTTGAGAAGGTTATTAAGCCCACGCTGCCAGCCTCGCTCGCTCACCAATTCGAAATCACTATTTCCGGACATCTTGATCTCCTTCGATGACCTGGATGAAGATATCTTCCAACTCATAGCGCTTACGACGGAATTCGGTCACCACCACCGGAGGGTTGGCCAGCAGTTTGAGCAGCTGCGCTTCTGCAGCCTGTGGGTCAGACACACTGACCTGCCAAGTGGTTTCATCCCCATGTTCACCGGTCTTGATCCCGCTGACCCACGGTTGGGAACCAACCTGTTTGAGAGCCTGTTCCGTGTCACCCTTCAAGTTGATCAGGTAGATCACGCCTTCGCTTCCGGCGAGCAATTCCTCGATCGGACCCTCAGCCACCAGTTGACCCTTGTTCAAGATAACCACCGTATCGCTTATGCGTTGGACGTCGTCCAGGATGTGCGTGGAGTAGAAGACGGTAGTGTACTTTCGCAATTTGGACATCACTTCCAGCACGTCACGACGGCCGATCGGATCGAGCGATGCAGCCGGTTCGTCCAGGATGAGCAGGTCAGGGTAATTGACCTGGGCCTGGGCGATCCCCAACCGCTGCCGCTCGCCACCTGAAAAGGTCTTCAAGGGGCGGTCGGCTTTGTCGGCAAGGTCAACCAGGTGAAGCATTTCTTCCACCCGATCCTCTATTTTCTGTTTGGGTCCCTTGAAAAAAAACCTGGCGGTGAAGCGCAAGGTCTGACGGGCGGTCATGTATTCATAGAAATGCGGTTCCTGCGGCAGGTAACCCACGCGAGCGCGGATATCAACGCTCTGATCGATCGTGTCCAGTCCAAATACAGTGGCACTTCCTGCCGTGGGGCGGATCAGGCCAAGCAGCAGCTTGATCGTGGTGGTTTTCCCTGCACCGTTGGGTCCCAGGAAACCAAAAATGGAATTCTGGTGAACATGCAGGTCTAACGAATTAAGTACCTTAACGCCTTTATAGGTCTTGGTCATGTCATGCGTGTCAATGACAAGGGGCGTGGATTCTTTCATAATGTTTTCTCCGCTTGCGATTTGCCTTTATTGTATCAAACTACAAATCAACAAGATGCTATAATTTTGATCATGAGATACGAGACCCTTCACAATTTGTGCATCCCGAAGATAGGATTCGGGACATGGAGGATTGGTGGCGAGAACAGCCCCAACCCCGCCCAGGATGCCCGGTCTCTGACTGCACTGCGTTCAGCTCTTGACCTGGGGTACACGCATATCGATACCGCCGAATCCTATGCCGCCGGTCATGCAGAAGAACTGATCGGGAGGGCGGTGCGCTCCGCGGGGATTTCGAGGGAAACTTTGTTCATCACTTCGAAGGTCAGCCCGGAGCACTTAGGTTTTGAAGACGTCCTGCGTTCCTGTGAAAACAGCCTACACCGGCTTGATATGGATTATATAGACTTGTATTTGATCCACTGGCCAACGAGAGGAATGGACCTGAATGAGGCCTTCCGCGCCCTCAACACGCTGGTCAAAGACGGCAAGGTCAGGCACCTGGGGGTAAGCAATTTTGATCTCAAACTCCTCAAAGAAGCCGTGGATTTGTCGAATAGCGCGCTTCTTACGAACCAGGTGTCTTACAGCCTGCCAGACCGGTCCTGCGTAGAGAATGGCGTCCTGGCAGTACTGCCAGGAAAATGACATCCTTTTGACAGCTTATTCTCCCGTAAAGCGCAGGTTTATCCGTGGGGACAACCCGTTAAAGTCTCTAGCGAAGAAGCGAGGCGTTTCAACTCAGCAGCTTGCTCTGGCCTGGCTCGTCCGACAGCCGCGTGTCATCGCCATCCCCATGTCGTTCAACCCGCAGCACCAAGCTGAAAACCTGGCCGCGGCAGACATGGATCTGACCGAGATTGAATTAGCCCTATTTGAAAAATGATGGAGGGGGGAGCAGGGATGAGATAGGATGTTCCTACAAGCACTTTTTTTTATCCTTTCGCTCGCCATTACCCTTCTTTTTTTCCTGTATGGATTTAATCATTATTACCTGCTGAACTCAGCTCGAAGATATAAGACCCCGGCCTTGCCGGGCTTCCCCCACGTTCGCCCGACTGTTTCAATCCAACTGCCTGTTTACAATGAAAGGTATGTCATCCGCAGACTAATCTCCGCCTGTGCCGGCATGGCAGGCGCATACGGGAGCGACAAGGTGAAGATCATGATCCTTGACGATTCCGACGATGATACCATTATAGAAGTTGACAAGGTTGTGGCGGAATACAGGGAAAAGCATTTCATCATAGAGGTCCAGCGACGGGAAAACCGGAGTGGCTTCAAAGCCGGCGCACTGCAGGTTGCGCTCACGGGAACCCAGGAAGAATTCATCGCCATTTTCGACGCAGACTTCATCCCACCCGATGATTTTCTTCTGCGCACCATCCCCCATTTTGAACACGATAAACACCTGGGTATCGTCCAAAGCCGCTGGACATATCTCAACCGCGATTTCAACCTGCTCACCCAGGCGATCGGCCATGCGATCGACGTCCATTTCCTGGTCGAACAACCGGGAAGATATGCGGCCGGGTGCTTTCAAAACTTCAATGGCAGCGGAGGAGTGCTCCGCAAGAAAGCCGTTCTTGAAGCCGGTGGTTGGTGTGCTGACACCCTTGCAGAGGACCTGGACCTCAGCTACCGGATGCAGATGCGCGGGTATGGAATTTTATATTTGAGAGATCTTGCATGCCCGGGGGAAATCCCCCCCACCCTCCCGAGTTTCAAAATGCAGCAGGGGCGCTGGGCTAACGGATCTTTGAGGAATGCCAGGAAGATCCTTCCCGACCTTCTCCAGGATCACAAAATTGGGCTCAAGCAACGCCTGCAAGCGTTCATCCATCTTACGGGATATATCATTCATCCTTTGATGGTTATATCTTTCTTATTAAGTTGTTTCGATGTGTTATTGGGAGTGAATGTTCCACAAGCCAACCAGGGACACGTATTGAATCCCGTTTCGGGAAACGGTTTCATCCCGGGAATCTTCCACATCCATGCCCTGCAAAACGTAATCTGGGCAATCCTTTTACCTCTGATCATCCTCTGCACGCTGGCACCGTGGATCTCCCTGCTCTCCACCTTGAAGATCCAAAACCTTCCCTTGGCGCAAAACCTTGTAAGCCTGCTGGTACTGGTTCTGCTCAGCCTTGGAATAAGTCTCAGCAACCTGCGAGAAGCTGTCAAAGCCTTGTTCACGAATCGGTCCTGGGAATTTGCCAGGACGCCGAAGTACGCGGACCTTCAAAATAAGCACGATTGGAAAAAGAAAAAATACCAGATGCCGGTGGACATTATTTGGGTAACAGAGTTGATTTTGGTGATCCTGGGATTATGGGCGATAGGGACTGCCATCCGGCAAACGAGCTATCCTGTATTACTGATCCTGGTCCCTTTTACCGTCAGCTATGGATTTGTCATGTCGATATCGATCCTGCAGAGTCGCAAAGCCAAGGCCTGAAACAATGGCTCAACCTACCGGATCTACATCTAATTTACTATGTCACAAAGGATACCCGAATTCTGATCTGTTTCTGGTTGCCACCAGCATTATTTTACAGATCATCCTTGCGCTGTTCCTTGGGCATGCTTATGATATGCGGGTTTTCATGGCAACCGGTTATTTGGTGGGCACCGGTCAGAATCCATACATTGCACAAGACCTGAGCTCAGTTTTTCATAACAGCAGCTTCCAGGGGATCACCACGTTGGGATATTTTCCTCCCTGGGCCATGATTTTGGGGCTGATATATCTTCTAACTTATCGTGTCATCCCCAACTTTCTCCTTTACAACCTGGCCATCAAGCTCCCGGTCATCGCTACCAACATCTGCCTGGCTTACCTAGTCCTTTCAATATTACGAAAAATGGGTGTCCGGGAAAAAATCGCACACAGGGCCTGGATATTTCTCCTCTTCAATCCATTCCTCCTTTTGATGTCAGCCGCCTGGGGACAATTTGATTCCATCGTGACGTTGCTGTCCCTGTTATCTCTCCTGCTAATCAGCGAAGGAAAGCTTACCGGTCCAGCAATCCTGCTTGCGCTGGCAATTTCTTTCAAACCCATCGCCCTCCCGATCATTCCGGTGATACTTGTTTTCCTGGCAGGAAAGTCCATCAAACGCACTTTGTATTATTTAGCCATATTCGCTGCCGGCATGGTTTTATTCTGTGCGGCGCCCTTCGCCCTCTTTGGATGGAGCCCGGCGCCGATCCTTCAGCATTGGGATTTTCATTTTACAGTAGGAGGTGGCCTGTCGTTCATGACATTTCTGGAGTTCACAGAATGGTCCTATGCACTGCCGGGACAGTTTTGGTTCCTGGGGTGGCTATGGGTGCCGGCTTTGGGCGTTGCCACATATATTATTGGAAAAGGAGGGGTAAAGGATTTCAATGATCTGATTAAGAAAAGCGCCGCCCTGATCTTGATCTTTTATCTCTGCCGGGCATGGGTTGCCGAAACAAATGTTGTTTTGCTGCTCCCTTTTGTACTCATCCTGATTTCATCGAAAGGGTTAAATCGGCTTTCCCTCGCCGCGGTATGGGTCCTGCCGTTGATATTCAGCTTTTTCAATACCTCCCTTTTCCAGCTTTTATTTCCCAGCCTGCCCGGATTAATGGACAGGCTGCTACAATTGGCAGGTAACTTCTCGGCTGCCCGGTATGACCTGCGGACATTGATCGTGATCATCTGGCTAGTTGCAGGATGGTTGGTCGCGATCGCCTGTCTTAAAAAAAATTCGTTAAAGGCAGAAACTATCTCTGCCTGAGAATATCCGCTTGAATTAGAGATAATTTTTATATGGGACTCAACATTCCGATCATCCCGGGGTTCTCCCTGAACTTCGGCGATCCCCTCCCCGACCAGAAATATCCGACCGCCCGTTTGCAGAAGGGTTTCATCCTGCTGGACGAAGGCGTGGAACTGACCGAAGAAGCGGTGGGGTTTGGAGTCCCTGTGGTTAAGCGCGGGCTGCAAACCATATTTCCAGGGGACGTATCGTTGACCTGGCAGAAGGAAGGAACAACCTGGGTTGTCACGGCGCAATTCAAATTGAATTTGGTCGAAAAAATCACGAGGGGCGGGAACGGAAATGTTGGGAATGGATCGTTTTACGCCTTGAAGGATTTCCTGGCAGAAGTCATCCGCCGCTTCCCCATCTTCCGCAGACTCCTGACGAACATCTCCAGCTTGTTGAGGCGTATTTTCAACTGGAAGACGAACTACGCGGCGGAAGGCGCCTTAACGGAAGTCAAGGTGAACTATACCATCGAGGCAGGGACGGGAAAGACGATGGTGGATATCGATTTAAGCGATCTGCCTGCAGATCTTACAGAAGTGGTGGTGATGAATGAGCAGGGTGCGCACGCTTTCGATCGATACCAGGATACTTCCGGAAACTACTTCCAGGGCGAGGAGGTTGGCTGCTGGGATGAAGTGGAAGCCGAAGAAGCCTGGTTCGAGAGCAGCGCCCGGCGGGTCGCGTTCGGGCTCGGTAAGGTAAAAGGGGCGCGACTTTTCAGAGGCAGGGAATTGATCGGGTCCCGGTTGGCCTGGGCTGGTTTTGGTTATTCCTTCCCGCCTTCCATCCAAAGATTCCAGTATGAATTGAAAATCAAAAGGCTTGCATGACATCCGTGCTTCTAATCTACCCCTTTTTCGTTCCTCACCGGGACCGGTCGGTTTTCAGGTTCCCTCCATTAGGACTCAGCTACATCGCTGCCAGCTTGCAAAAGGCCGGTCACGAGGTGCACTTGATCGACTGCACCTTCCTGGGAAGGACCGAAGCCCTGGAAAAAGCGCAGGCGGTGAAGGCTGAGGTGGTGGGCATCTACTGCATGGTGACCATGGTGGATGAATGCGTTTGGTTTGCAGAGCAACTGCGTCCCCAAAGCCGGCTGCTGGTCGCTGGCGGACCGCTGCCAACCTGCGACCCAGAACCTTTTTTGAGTAATTTCGACGTGGTGGTGCGCGGCGAGGGGGAACAGACCATGCAGGAACTCCTGCAGGCTCACATGGATGGGTCTGCACTGGAAACCATCCCCGGGATAGTATACCGGACTGATCCGGGCTGGCCGGGGAAAGGCAGGCTCGTCTACACCCCCGAACGCAAATTTACGAAAGAGCTGGACCGCATCCCCTTCCCCGCCCGCACGCTGCTCCCCAACGAAAGCTACATCCGCCAAGGCAGGAAAAAGTATGGATATTCGATCACCACGGTCATGAGCACACGCGGCTGTCCGTATCGCTGCGAATTTTGCAGCAACGTGGTCTTCGGCGGCTCCTACCGGGAGCGCTCGCCTGAGAACGTGGTGGACGAGATAGAATCGGCGCTTGCAATGGGATACGAACGAATTTCTTTCGCGGATGATGTGTTCACGATGAAAAAGGAAAGAGTGGTGGGGGTATGCCGGGAGATCACACGGCGAGGATTGCATTTCAACTGGGAATGCCTGGGCCGGGTGGATGCTCTTGATTATCCGACCGCACTCGAGATGAAAGCAGCCGGTTGCTCACGGATCTTCTTCGGGATCGAGTCCGGCAATGAACAGATGCTCGAGCGCATGAATAAAAAGATATCGCTGAATGAGGCGCGCCGAGCTGTCCATGCTGCTCACCAGGCAGAACTCCAAGTGGGGGCTTTCTTCATCCTGTGTTACCCCGGGGATACGAACGACACCGTGCTCGAAACCTTGCATTTCGCCACGTCATTACCCCTGGACTACCTGGGACTTAGTATGCCCTATCCGCTCCCTGGAACGGAACTATATCGAAGGACCAGGGAACGGATCAACCGTCAATGGCATCCGGACGAAAGCCCCTTTGGAAGCCACGTGCTGATCTTCGACGCGGATTTTTCAGAAACCAAAATGTGGTTCGGGATCATGAAGGGACATGCCCAGTTCGAGATTAAAAAAAGAACCGGGAAGCTGGCGCCTCTGTTTTTAACCCTCTTTGAAAAACCAACCGATGCGATCTTCAGGCTCTTGAAATAAACCTGCGACCTAAATATGGATGAATAAGGTTATATTTTCCTGCCTGCAAATGCCTGCATCGTCTCCCCGATCCTGCGCTGCAGCCAGTTGGGATCGAACTCCGATTCGTAAAGGAAAGTGACCTCGTTCTCCACATTCCAATCATTGGTTGTATCCACTTTGCTCACGTGCTCGAACAATTGGGAACCAGGAAGCGGGTAGGGGACATTGAAAGAGATGGAGTCCAGGGGGAGTTCCAGAGCGAAACGAAAGGTGTCTTCAATGGCAGGAACAGTTTCGCCCGGATAACCGACGATAAAAAAGGCAGCCACTTCGATACCGGCATTATGGAATAATTGTACGGCGTGTTTCCCCTCATCCACAGTCGCTTTCTTCTTCATCAACGTGAGAGTATCCTGGTTGCCGGTTTCCAGACCCAGGTAAACCCTACGGCAGCCAGATTCCTTCATCAACCTGGTAGTCTCCACATCGATCCCCGTGACACGTGACAGACAGCTCCAGGCCATGTTCTGACCGGCAATGCGGCGGCAGAATTCCCGGAGGAAAGCAGGATCCAGGGTGAAGTTATCGTCTGCGATCCACAAGCTGTCGTAGCCCAGGCTGCGGATTTGCTGAATCTCTGCGAAAACCGCCTCGAGGTTTCGGCGCCGAAACCGGTTGCCAAAGACCGGACGGGAGCAAAAATCACAATTGAAGGGGCAGCCAAAGGTCGTGATGATGGAGGCTGTTTTCGAACCATCCAGCTGTTGCCACACCTTTTGATAAGCCCGATGGTCAAAGTCATCCCGGTAGGGAAGCGGGAAGGTTTCGAGCTCTTTTTCCCTGTAGTGAACAATGGGATTTTTTACACATAATTTTTCGCGCTGTATAAAAAGCCCCTCGTATTTATCGAGCGCCAAGTCCATTACTTGCAGACGGGAAAGTTTTCGATCGAACAGGTCTTTGCAAAACCTGGGAAAACTCAAGTCGGCTTCCCCCCTGAATACAGCATCGAAAGCCTGACCATACTGTTCAGGGTAAAGGGTTGGTAAAGGTCCCCCGGCGACCAGGATGCAATCGGGAAGGTCGGTCCGTACCATCCCTGCGATCCGGAAGGTGTTCCGGCTCAGGGTCACCATCGAATAAATGCCGACCATATCCGCCCGGTAGGATCCCAGTTTTTTACGGATGCCCTCGAAGGTATCGAAGGTGCAGTCAAAGATCTTGACTTCGACGCCAAGCCTGTGAAGCTGGGCAGCCAGGCTGGCCATACCGAGCGGTGGAAACAAAAGTTCGTTGGGGGATTTTGTGCGGAAATAGGGGTAAACCAGGGCAGCCCGTGACATGTCGTTTATTTTCTCCGATTACCAAATAAAGGATACTTAACTTATATACCGATAATGAATGCTTCCGTATAAACGATCACTCCGAGCAACGTGGCAGCCATATACAGAGCATAGGCTGCCCTCATAAATGGCTTGTACTTCTTGAAGCGCAAAGCCCGTGGGACCAGTTCATTTCCCCTCAGGACCACGAATATTCCAAAGAGAAGACCGATTGCGCCAACGATCGCATGGACTGTCGTGACCGCATAATCACCCTGCAAAAGTTTGCCGGGTATCCCCGGAAGGATGTGGAGGACAAACGACCTGATCATCACCACCAGAACAACAATGGCATTCAGGCTGGCAGCGGAGGTTTGAACCCAACGGTGGGCTTCGAAATGGTTGTGGCGCGCCAACTGCCATCCGATGGTGATCAATACGGCAGTCAGCAATATCAGGATGAGGGTCAGATCGGAAAGGGAAGTGGCGTGAGTCCCGAGAAACCCAGGTCCGTTGAGGAAATTTATCATGGCTCAAAGAGTAATTGGGAAAACCCGACTAGTAAAAGAAATTAACCTTATCCACACGTTTGCCAACGAATCAAAGTCGCCAATATTGCTCCTATTATATGCTCATTTCCCCCGCCCATGGGGATTGCCTGGGAAACGGATGCAATTCTGTCAAACTCCCTAATAAATTGGGTTTTGGAGGCAATAATGTTGGAAATACATTGGAGCCGAAGGTCTAAAAGTTGACTTGAACCCGACTAAGTGATAATATTTTTAATATGTTTGCAAAAAATTAAGTGTCATCCGGATAATTCGAGAAGCTCCGGTTTATGGTGGTTCAAGGAGGTAACGATGGCTGATAAGGAATTGGAGGTCGGATCGCCTGTCCCAGATTTCACACTCCCAGCCAATACGGGCGGTGAGATCAAATTTTCCGATTATCGCGGCAAAAAAATTGTCCTGTTCTTCGTGCGAGAGTACGAGTGACTGCAGTGCCGATCGCATGTCGCCCAGTTGGGGCGCTTGAATGATGAGTTTGTCAAGGCAGGCGTGCAGGTTCTGGTGATCATCGGCGAACCTTTGGAGCGGGCGCGCAAGTATGCCGAGTCTCTCAAGGCACCATTTCCCGTCCTGGCTGATCCCGAACGCACGATCTATCACCGGTTTGAACTTACAAAGAATTTCATAGGGATTCAACATACCGCCTCTGTCATCGTGGACCCAAACGGTGTGATCACTTACATCAAGCGAGCCTTGAACCCGATGACCTGGCTGCAGGAAAGCAAGGAATTGGTCCGGGTTATTTTGTCATAAGATTCGTTCTGCAGAAAATAACCGCAGGGTTTAATTTGCGGTCGGGATGATTTCAGCGCAGAGGTTGAAAAGAGTTTTCAGGAGTGGATATGGAAAACTTCAAATATCTGATCATCGGCGGCGGGATGACCGCCGCGGCTGCCATGCGTGGTATCCGGGAGCTTGACCAGCAGGGATCGATCGGGGTGGTGGGCCTTGAATCGGACCCTCCCTACAAACGCCCTCCTCTCAGCAAGGGGTTGTGGAAGGGCAAGCCCTTGGACAGCATCTGGTTAAAGACCGAAGACCTGCAGGCGGAGCTTCGCCTGGGTCGAAAAATTGTTTCGCTAGACCCGGGAAGTCTCACCGTCCAGGATGAACAGGGGACGAGCTACAAGGGTGAAAAGATCCTGCTGGCAACCGGGGGCACTCCCCGCCGGCTGCCGTTCGGCGGCGACCAAATCATCTACTACCGTACCCTGGCCGATTACAAGCGGCTGGCGGAGCTCAGCCAGGGCAACATGACATTTGCCGTGATCGGTGGAGGCTTCATCGGGTCGGAAATTACGGCTGCCCTGGCAATGAACGGCAGGCAAGTGACCATGCTGTTCCCCGAGGACGGCATCGGTGCAGCGATCTACCCGCACGACCTAGCCCTTTTCTTAAACGATTATTTTGTTAAAAAGGGCGTTTCAGTTTGGCCAGGGGAGGTATTGAGCGGAGCCAAAGCGAGCCAGGGGAAGGTGGCGCTGCAGACAAAAAATGGCAGGGAGTTGATCGTTGACGCGGTCATCGCGGGGATCGGAATCCAGCCGAATGTGGAACCGGCCAAATCGGCCGGCTTACAAGTCGGTAATGGCATCCTCGTTGACAGGACCCTTGCCACCAGTTATCCCGGCATCTTTGCCGCCGGAGACGCGGCCGAGTTTTTCAACCCAGCCCTCAACAAGCGCATGCGCGTCGAGCACGAAGACAATGCCAATACTATGGGACGCCAGGCTGGACGCAACATGGCAGGCGCCTCCGAACTTTACGATCACCTTTCTTATTTTTACTCGGACATTTTCGAGCTTGGATATGAGGCGGTCGGTGAGCTTGACCCCCGCCAAGAAACCTTTGTGGATTGGAAAGAGCCATTTAATAAAGGTGTGGTCTATTACATGGCAGGTGGCAAGGTGCGGGGCGTGCTGCTTTGGAATGTTTGGGACACAGTACCGGCAGCCCGAGCCCTGATCGCCGAGACAGGTCCCTTCACGGCTGCCGATCTGAAAAACCGCCTGGGATAATTACATTGTGAAATGGGGGTCATGGTTAACCGGTCCGTGTCCGTCTCGGTTGAGATAATCGTCGACCGGAGGCTCCCATCATATTATTTATTTCTCCATCCGAGCTGCCCGGATTGGAAGACTGCCATATAATGTAACGGACGAGTGTTTAATCATCGGATAAGTATAATTGGAGTGAAGCGATATGGTTGATTTAGCCCAATTGCATTGCACCAAGATCGAAGCAAATACCCTCCCACTAAATAATAAGGAAATCGGTAACCTTGCAGCAGACCTGCCCGGTTGGCATGTTTTTGAAAAAGACGGTGAACCGCGACTGGAAGCATTGTTCAAATTCGAGAATTTTCGCAAGGCAATGGATTTCACCCTCCAGGTTGCACAGATTTCCAATGAAGAGGACCATCATCCCGCCATCCTGACCGAATGGGGAAAGGTAACTGTCACCTGGTGGACCCATAGAATCAAAGGATTGCACCAGAACGACTTCATCATGGCTGCGAAAACATCGAAAATCTATGGAGATCAATATGGAACCTATAAATAAATACGATGATGACCTGAATGACTTGGTCGATCTGACAAAACGGGAAATCTCAGAGGAGCAAAAGCGCAAGTTCGAGGGCTATGCGGCAGAAATCCTCACCTGTCTTGGGATGGATTTGAAAACCCCGAGTACTTCCGACACCCCGCGCCGTTTCATCCAGGCGCTGATCGATGCTACCAAAGGGTACGATGGGGATCCCAAGCTGCTAAAAACCTTCCGTACAGAATGCCGCGGGGAACCTGACTGCCGTCTAAGCCAGGTGATTGAGGGCCCGATCCATTTCTTTTCATTTTGCGAGCATCATGTATTTCCATTTTACGGCGAGGCTTACGTGGGTTACATTGCAGACGAGAATATCATCGGCATTTCCAAGCTGACTCGGCTCGTGCGCCTGTTCGCCCAGCGGTTTGCCGTGCAGGAACGGATCGGGCAGCAGGTAGCAGATACCCTCGAGGCGGTGCTCATGCCGCATGGGGTGGCTGTTTACCTGCAGGCCCATCACCTGTGCGTCGAGATGCGCGGAGTGAGGGAACTGGCGCCGATCACGCGCACGTTGGTCTGGCGCGGTTATTATGCCGATGAAGCCTCCCTCAGAGATGAATTCTTAACCAGTTGTGGTTTCAAGAGATGAACATTTCCCAGGAAGGAAGGGACCAGGGATAACCTGAAAGCCATGTCACTCGAAGGAAAAACAGTCCTGATCACCGGCGCGGCCCTGCGGATCGGGCGCTCGCTGGCACTGGCGGTGGCCCAGGCGGGCGGGGATGTCATTTTGCACTTCGGCAAATCCCGCAAGGAAGCTGAAAGCCTCCAGACGGAGATTGAAGTTATCGGCCGGAAAGCTTTCATCCTGCAAGCCGACCTGGCGGACCCCGCACAGGCGGCTGCTTTGGTCGACAATGCCAGGGAATACTCTCCGCTATTCGCCCTGGTCAACAACGCTTCCATATTCGAACCAGCCGGGTGGGCGGATACCAGCCTGGACCAGTGGAACCGCACCCTTGCGGTCAACCTGACGGCACCCTTCCTGCTCAGCCAGGCTTTCGCCCGTTCTCTGGAACCAGACGGAACGGGGCGCATCGTCAACCTGATGGATTGGCGCGCCCTCCACCCCAGGCCGGATCATTTGGCGTACATGATCAGCAATTCCGGCCTGGCCGCCCTTACCCATTCCCTCGCCGTAGCCCTGGCGCCGCGCATTACAGTCAACGGGCTGGCGCTGGGAGCCGTCCTGCCTCCCGGCGACGGGTCACCCGCCAATGTCAACCTTGAGAAGGTACCCGCCCGGAGGTGGGCTAAACTTGAGGAAGTAGGGCAGGCTTTGATCTTCCTCCTGGACGGCCCGGCTTATATCACGGGTGATGTGCTCCACGTGGACGGCGGCAGGCACCTGGTGTAGGAGAATTTTTTATGGATCAGGTTTTAATAAAAGATCTGGTGGCACGCGGTATCATCGGGATCAACGATTGGGAGCGAGAAAAGCCCCAGGAGATCCTGATCAATATTGTCCTCTTCGTCGATCTTATAAAGGCCGGGAAAAGTGACGATATCAAGGATTGCGTTGACTACCGCACGGTGGCCAAAAAAGTAATTGCACACTCCGAAACAGCTCACAGGTTGACAGTGGAAGCGCTGGCAGCCGACCTGGCGCGCATCTGCCTGGAGGTACCCGGGGTGATGAAAGTGAGAATACGCGTCGAAAAACCGGGGGCCGTCCGGTTTGCCAGATCGGTGGGGGTCGAAATTGAACGCTCGCAAGAGGAGCTTTGAGTATGGTTTCGGAGCACCAGGCTTGCCTGCTGCTGGGATCGAATATACAGCCGGAAAACAACCTCCCGCTTGCCATTGATCAACTTCAGAATCATCTGACCATCCTGCGGATATCACGAGTCTGGGAAACAGCCTCCGTGGGTTCCGCAGGCCCGAATTTCCTAAATGCTGCCCTTTTAGCGCGCACTCCCCTGGACCAAAAATCTTTGAAATTGGAGATCCTAACTCCGCTGGAAGCCAGCCTGGGCAGGGTGCGTTCTGCGGACAAGAACGCACCGCGTCCCATCGACCTGGATATCATCCTCTTTGACGGACGAGTGTTGGACTCCGCTCTTTGGCATTTCGCCCATCGGGCCGTCCCGGTTGCAGAAATTCAGCCCGAGCTCCATTCTGACTCTGGTGAGACATTGAAAGTGATTGCTGAGAAATTCACCGCTGAAGGTTCCATCCGCTTGCGACCTGACGTCGTTCTCAAAAAGAGCGATTGATCTTCCAAGGTTCCATGCAGATGGGTTACCGGGATACCGGCTTGTGACCCCAAAGAATGATTGTATAAATCTTCACGCTTGTAAAACCTTACATCAAGAATGCCCTTGCTGTGGGATAATGCTGATTATCGGAATTTATAAATTGCTGGATGGAATTGAGCCTATTCCTTAAACCGAGGCACAGCCTGCAGATTACATCGAACAAACCGCCTGAATTAATTAAAGATTATCTGCCCGGATCACGAAACTTTTATGGAAGCGAGGGACACATTATGGCTAAATTTTCCCGCGTTGAAGTGATCAACGAAATTCTCCGCATCGGGGTGGTCCCCGTTTTCTACCACGCCGACATCGACATTGCTAAAAAGGTGGTCGAAGCTTGTGCGGCTGCCGGGCTGAGGGTCATCGAGTTCACCAACCGCGGTGACAATGCCTGGCGTGTTTTCTCCGACCTGGTGCAGTACTTCGCGGCTGACGACCCAGGAGTGATCCTGGGGGTCGGCTCGGTGGTCGACCCGGGCACCGGAGCATTATATATCTCGAGCGGCGCCAATTTTGTGGTCGGTCCCGTATTGAACCCCGAGCTTGCCCGGGTATGCAACCGCCGCAAGATCTCCTACAGCCCAGGCTGCGGCAGTGCCTCCGAGATCTCCCAGGCGGAAGAATTGGGCGCCGAGATCGTCAAAATCTTTCCAGGGGATTCGGTGGGCGGCCCAAAATTCGTCAAATCGATCCTGGCTCCCATGCCCTGGTCACGTCTCATGCCTACCGGGGGTGTCGACTCCAGCCGCGAGAGCCTTGAGGCATGGTTCAAAGCCGGCGTAGCAGTGGTGGGCGTCGGCTCCAACCTGGTGCGCTCGGAGTGGGTCGCAGCGGGCGAGTTCGACAAGATTACCGATTTGGGCCGCAAGATGATCGGCTGGGTGCGCCTTGCGCGCGGCCAAAGTCCCTTTATTGACATCGAGCACGTGGGCCTTTATGGTCACGGCGGTGTCACAGGCGAGGATATCGCCAATTGGTATCATAAGCTCTTTGGCTTTGAGCTGGAGGAGAACCTGAATAGTATATTTGTTGGAGGCATGCGCCCGGGATCGATCGATGTCTCCAAAGAGGATAAGAACGAACGCTGCCACATTGCTGTGCGTGTGGCTGATTTCGATGAAGCAATAGCCCATCTCAGGGCACTGGGCATCGAATTTGGGGAACCAAAGATCGGGCCGGGTTCGAAAGCGGTATTCCTAAAGAACCCCGATCCGGCTGGTAATCTGGTGCATTTAATCTGGCGGACGTATGACCGCGCCATTAATTACCCTTCTCAAGGTATGAGGATTGGTGGAGGAAAGCAATGAGCGCTGTGGTTAACCGTGTCGTCACCCTGGGCGAGATCATGCTACGCTTGAAATCACCGGGGTTTGAACGTCTCCTGCAATCGCCCGTATTAGAGGCAATTTTTGGAGGCGGGGAAGCCAATGTAGCTGCTTCCCTGGCGAATTTTGGTGTCGATACAGCTTTTATGACCGTGATCCCCAATAATACAATTGGAGATGCCTGCATTTCATTCCTGAAAAGCTGCTCGATCGACACCTCCCTGATCGTACGAGGTGGCGAACGATTGGGGGTTTATTACATCGAGGCGGGGTCGAACCAGCGCCCCTCCGTGGTTATCTACGACCGGGAAGGTTCGGCAATCGCAAAGGTCGAGGCAGGCGATCTGAATTGGGAGGCGATCTTCAAAGGAGCGACCTGGTTTCACATCACCGGAATCACTCCTGCCCTCAGCCAGCGCGCCGCGGATTTATCGCTTATGGCGGTCCACAAGGCAAAGGAAAGCGGCCTGACCGTTTCGTGTGATTACAACTATCGCAAGAACCTGTGGAAATACGGGAAGAAAGCCCCCGAGGTGATGCCCGAAATCGTGTCGCAGGTGGACGTTGGTATCGCCAATGAGGAGGACTGCCAGAAGGCACTTGGGATCAACGTCCAGGAGGATGCCTCGGAAAAAGATGTTAATTTCGGGATGTTAAATATTGAAAAATACCAGGCACTGTGTGAAAAGGTGTTGGATACGTTTCCGAACCTTAAGATCCAGGCGATCACCCTTCGTGAAAGTTTTAGCGCTGACCATAACGGCTGGTCGGGCTGCCTGCACGACCGTAAGGATTTCATCCTCGGCCCGCACTTTGACATCCCTAATATCGTCGACCGCGTGGGGAGCGGGGATGCCTTCGCGGCAGGTCTGATCTACGGTCTCCTGAGCGGCAAGGGCCACAAGGATGCCCTGGGGTTCGCGGTCGCGGCTTCCTGCCTCAAGCATTCGATCCCGGGTGACATCAACCGGGTGAATGTTATCGAGGTCAACCAACTGTTTGGCAGGCGATGCCTCGGGTCGGGTGCAGAGGTAATCCAGCTCAGTAGTCTCTCCATTCAATTTTTCTTCAGGCGTCATTCTTAGGCATCTGTACTCAGGAGCGTATTATGAGACCCGAGCCAAAGGTTATCAAGTCCGAAACAGGAGGCAAGGATTATGTCCGATTGTTGAGCGGACCGCCTGAGAGCATATTATTGCGGTCGGGCGCGGTTTCACTTCAACCTGGCAAGACTGTTGGGAAGCACAGTACAGAAGGCAACGAAGAGCTTCTGATCGTGCTGAACGGTGAAGGGTCGCTTCTGCTGGGCGAGAGCAGGCAGCTAAAAATGAATATTGGTACTGTCCTTTATTGTCCACCGGATACTGAACATGATGTCCGAAACACGGGTTCGAATATTCTGCGGTACATCTATGTAACAGCCAGAACGAAATGAAAAACCAGATTACTAAGCCATTTTTGAAACTTTTTCTGCTGTCATTGTACGTCAGCCTCCCACATATGGTACCTGACAGTATTTATGCTGCCAAATAAGGGGTATCCCCGCGGATTTGGTTTGAATTTGGTTCTAAACCTTACAGTTTTGGAATAGCAATTTAAGGGTTGAGCGTCTATTTGGTTTATAATGCGCTCTTCTTCGTCGTACGTCATAAACAGCCGGTTTACTAGTCGAATACCATACCAGGGGGGTTAAAAGATAACCATCAGGAATCAATTTTTTTTCGGATGTGTTAGTCAACTCCTGAAATCTGCACAATTAGAAACCTGGATTATTCAATCGTTTGATATCTTCAAACAATCTGTGAAAATGAAAGGATTATTGGTATGAAAAAATACAGCATTTACCGGTTGGCAAGTTTGTTTATTTTGATCTCCTTCCTGGTTGGGACGAACCTGGTGGTGCAAGCCGCCAGTCAATTTGCACCTGCCAGCGCAACGGCGCTTACCTTCAATCCGGTTGCCGATGCCTATGTGGTCCAAACCTCAGCCTCGACAAATTATGGCACGGGTACATCCCTGCGGGTGGATAGCAGCCCAGAAACTCGTAGTTACCTGCGCTTTGTTATAAGTGGCCTGAATGGATCTTCCATTCAAACTGCGTTTCTACGCATTTATGCCAACAGCGCAAATTCGACCGGTTTTTCCGTTCAGGCTGTGTCAAACAACGCCTGGGTCGAAAACCAGATCACTTATTCAAATGCACCTGCTGCAGGGAATACAATAAACAGCTCGAAATCCTTTGCTGCGGGGACATGGATGGATGTGGATGTGAGCACCTACATTAAGGCTGCAGGTACTTTCAGTCTTGTGTTGACCACCTCGAGTTCGACCAATACCAACCTGGCCTCCCGTGAGGACCCCAGTCATGCTCCTCAACTTGTGGTCACTACAGGATCAGGTCAGGGAGTGCCTACCTCGACCCCCACTCCAGTCCCACCCGGCAGCGGAACCGGCAACATTCTGCTCATCGCTGGAGACATTTGCAAGCATAATTTTGATTCCGTCGATTACACAGCAAATTGCAAGAAAACAGGCGACCTTGTCCGCAGTGTACTGGGTGCCAATCCAGGTGCCCAGGTTCAAACTCTCGGTGATAACGTCAATAATGACGGAGGTACATCCTCATATGATGCCGAGTACCAGGACCTTTACGCACCAAATTGGGGCAGCTTCCTGAATGTAACTCATGCCCTGATGGGCAACCACGATACTTACCCACCTGGCGGAGATACAGCCTACTTTAATTACTTCGGGAACGCCGCCGGACCTCAGCCGGGAGGCTATTACAGCTATAACATTGGATCAAGTTGGCATGTGATCGTGTTGAACGCGCAATGCTCCAAAGCTGGGGGCTGTGGTGCCAGTAGTGTACAAACCACATGGTTGAAAAATGATTTGGCTGCCAATACCAGGCAATGTGTCCTGGCAGTCTGGCACCAGCCGCGCTGGACAAGCGGGCGGCATGCCGATGATGCCACCTACGCTCCATGGTGGAACCTGCTATACCAATATAAGGCAGACATCATTGCTGGAGGTCATAACCACAACTACGAACGCTTCGATCAGATCAATGCTCAGGAACAGGCTGCTTCGGATGGCATTCGTGAGTTTGTGGTAGGCACCGGAGGCGCTCCGGGAGATGGATATACTTATGCATCCCATCCTCTTGATCCCAACGAGGTCATCCGCAACCAGACCCCTGTCTATGGCGTACTCAAGCTGACCCTCTCTGTCAACTCTTATTCCTGGAAATTCCTGCCGGCGGCTGGTTATACCTTCAGCGATTCGGGAACATCCACCTGCCATTGATCGACTCTCCCATTTCCATGTGAATCGGTGACTCAAGGGTAGTTCATCAGTCGTCTTCCAATATATTTGGCTAACACCCCAATATCGAGGCATTCCTCTTGATATTGGGATGCTATTGTTAGAAGGACGTTTATTTTCCCAAACCTGACATTGCGAAACGACTGGTCAAGTGCTAAAATACGATAAATATCGTTCGAATTTGTCGCATTAATGAATACAGGAGTTCCTGTCAGTCAGGTCGGAAAGTAACCATGTCAGATCCCGTTTTTGTCGGTCGCGAGACCGAACTCCGCAAGCTCAATACTATCCTTCAAACAGCCTCGCAGGGAAAAACGCAGGTCGTTTTTATCGCAGGCGAGGCGGGCGCGGGAAAATCCTCCCTGGTGACCGAATTCGTTCGCAAGAGTGAAGCCGCAGATCCAAAATTGATCTCCTCGCTGGGTGAGTGCAACGCTCAGACCGGGGTGGCCGATCCATACCTCCCCTTCCGCCAGGTGCTGACCGCGCTGACTGCCGGGAATGAAGAAGCAGCTTCCGAGGAAAAAGACAAGAATAAAAAACTGAACCGCTGGAAGGATTTTGTGCAGGTCTCGACCAAGACCCTGATGATGGTGGGGCCCGACCTGGTCGGTATTTTTGTTCCGGGCGGCACCCTGCTTACCCGCATCGGCACACAGATCGCCCTCAACAGCAACCTGGCCGGGAAACTTTCCGAGCGGGTCGGGAAAAAACCGGGTAAGGAACCCCCAAAAGTCGACTCCGCCCTCGACCAGGAAAAGATCTTCGAACAATACGCGGCGGTGTTGAAGACCCTGGCAAAGGACCGCACCCTGGTCCTGATCCTGGATGACCTGCAATGGGCTGACAGCGGCTCGATCAACCTGTTGTTCCACCTGGCGCGCCAGCTGAAAGACAGCCGCCTCCTGCTGGTGGGCACTTACCGACCCGACGATGTGTCCCTCGGCCGCGATGGCGGGAGGCATCCGCTGGAGGCGATCCTCAACGAGCTCAAACGCTATTACGGCGACATTGTCATGGATCTGTCGCAAACCGAGAAAAGCGAAGGGCGCGCCTTTGTGGATGCCCTGGTGGATTCTGAGCCGAATCACCTCGACCGCGGCTTCCGGGATGAACTGTTCGCCCATACCGGCGGACACCCGCTCTTCACGGTGGAACTGCTGCGCAACCTGCAGGAATGCGGCACCCTTGTTAAAGATGCGCAGGGCAGGTGGATCCAGGCAAATAAGCTGGACTGGGATGACCTGCCGGCCCGCATCGAAGGCGTGATCGGCGAACGAATCGCCCGTCTGCCCGCCGACCTGCACGAGACCTTGACCATCGCCAGCGTCATGGGGGAGGAATTTGCCGCCCAGGTGGTGGGGCAGGTTCAAAAGGTGGACGAAGGCGAGGTGGTCAGGAACCTCTCGCGGGAGTTGGAGAAGCGCTACCTGCTGGTTATCGAACAGGGGGAAATAAAGATCGGTACGCAGTATTTATCCCAATACCGCTTTGAGCACATCCTGATCCAGCAATACCTGTATGATGAACTCAGCGCGGGCGAACGGCGCATCCTGCATGGCAAAATTGCCGAAATCCTGGAGACCCTTTACGGAGATCAGGCGGATGAGATCGCCCTGCAGCTGGCCCGTCATTTCGAAGCGGCCGGGAACGCCGAGAAAGCGATCACCTACCTGATCTGTGCTGGCGATAGCGCCTTTCGGGTTTATGCACACGATGAAGCGGTAGCCGCTTACACGCGCATCCTTGAGCTGGACGATCAGGCCTCGCTCGATGGGGAGCAGCTCACCCATGTTTATCTCCGCCGCGGTCGAGCGCTCGAATTGAGCAATCGGTACCAACTGGCGCTGCAAAATTATGACGATATGCTGGCAGCCGCTCGAAAACGTCAGGACCGGGCCATGGACCTCTCCGCCAGCATTGCCGCCGGCACGTTGTACTCCACCATCACTCCTGTGGCGGATGCAGCCAGGGGCATTGCCCTCTCTGAAGACAGCCTGAAATTGGCCCGTGAGTTGGGAGACCGCGCCGCCGAAGCCAAGGTCTTGTGGAATTTACAGTTGGTCAACCTGTTTCAGAACAAGACCGCCGAGGCCATTGACTATGGCGAAAAAAGCCTTGCAATTGCGCAGGAATTGAATCTCCGCGAGCATATGGCTTACGTGCTCAGCGACCTGGGCTGGGCGTACACCGTGGCCTGCCAGTTTGATAAAGCCGGGGAAAGCCTAGACGCCGGCACCCGCATCTGGAAGGAGTTGGGGAACATGACCATGCAGACCAACAACCTGAACACCGCCATGTTTGGCGCGTATTGGGCGGGCAGGGACGGGCTGGTCTTACAGAGCGCCGAGGAAGCCTTGAAGATCAGTACCGCCATAAAGGAAATTTGGAACCAGGCTTCGGCTCGAAATTTCCAGGGGCTGGTCTGGCTGGAAGCACGGGGAGATCGACCAGGGGCTGGAAGCTCTGGAAGACAGTATCCGCCTGGCAAGCAAAGGAAATACCTATTACGAAGCCTGGTACCGTGCCATGCGTTGGCGGGCTTATGCAGAGCTGGGCGCTGCTGCACTGGAGACGGAA
This sequence comes from uncultured Chloroflexia bacterium, assembly GCA_963760245.1. Classification (GTDB taxonomy): domain Bacteria; phylum Chloroflexota; class Anaerolineae; order Anaerolineales; family Villigracilaceae; genus UBA877. The sequence continues at coordinate 74,367 of CAVXCH010000004.1, forward strand.
ACGTACCGGCTCCATCGGATACCCAATGCGGAACTCCCGACCTCGCCCATGCGGGTCAGCACGTTGATTTGCTATGCAACGTTCGAAATTGCCAGCGGGGAGCTGGATAAAGCCTCAGCTACCCTGGCTGAGTGCACCCCCGACGCTCCCCCTGGGAAGCAGTCCTCATTAATGCCAGGTGCAGCCTTGCCCTTGCACGCGCAGACTTTTCGAGCGCACTGTCGCTTGCGGATGAGGCGGTCGGGTTCACCCGTGAACGCAACCTGGGCCGTTACCTGCCCGAAGCCCTGCTTCTGAAAGGGAAAGCGCATCTTTTACAAGGGGATTTGGAGAAGGCAAAGGCTGCACTCGAGCAGGCACGCCTGGAAGCGGAAAAGCTCGGGTCACGCCGCCTGCTTTGGCAGGTCATCGCCCCCCTCGCCGAACTCGAAACCGACCCGCAGCGCTCTGCTGCATTAAAAGCCGAAGCCCGCACTTTCGTACAATTTATTGCGGATCACATCACACGCCCCGATCTGCGCGCCTCGTTCCTGGCGTCCACGACTGTCACTGCGGTAAAGGTATAAACGAATATTGTCAATTGGAATATAACTGCATCTCTTCAGTCGACTCCCTGACTAAACCCCGTCATATAAGTCTTTTTTGCTTCATGCTTTTCCAGTTTCCCGACCCGATAGTTGTAAGGTGGTTGTAATCGCGTTTTGCCCCAGGTTGGTATATCCTATAGGAAAGGCCAATTCAGGGACAGTTTGGCTTTATTATTTTCAATGCTCTTAGGGGGTAATTTTCCGACCACAATTTTATTTGATTGGTTTTGTTGACGATTATTGAAAAGAATAGGCGTGACGTTTCCGGAAATGGAATTTTTGGGGTTGTCCAAAGATCCATTCGGGAAATGCAATCTGCTGTTCTGCTGTTCTTCTCTTCCCACCAGCCCTTGGGAATACGAGTCAATATGCCAATCGAAAAGTCCAACCCACCCAAATGTGAACTTTGTGGCCGTTCATTGCCCGAAAATGCGGCTGTTTGCCCAAATTGTGGAGCAAATTTGTCTTTGATCCAAATGATCAAAGCAATTCCTCCTGTTAATTCCATCCGAAAACAGGTTTCCGTCCCTGCAATGGTTTCACGACCAGAAGGTAACCCTGTCAATGCTGCACCCAAGACCTTGCCTGTCCGAAAACCACCCACAGTTCCCCTCGGGGTTTTGGGACCTGCAGGGGACGAACCAAATGACATGCACCGGGTTGTGCTCACCCGGAAACCGTCCTCTATACCTGCCAGGGTTTTAAAACCAGCACGTGACGAAACGATTGGAGCGCTCCAGGGCTTGCCCAACCGGAATCAGCCTGCTGCCCCTGCCAGGGTTTTAAATTCGGAAGGTAACCAGACAAAAGTTGTGTCCCAGGTTGTAGCTGCCCCAATCATTCCCCCGCAGCAAGCGGGTGCCAGCGTTAACCGGAGAAATCTCGTGCGTGACCAGGGCGGTATAAGGCTGCCTCAAATAGAGGAGCCTAGCGTGCATAATGTACCGCTAAAAAGGTTAATCACTCTGGCTGGTGAGGCAGTTAAATCAAATCTTAAACGCTTTTTTTCACACTCGTCTGCTGCCTCAAAGCCTGCTACTCAACAGAAGCCAGTTTCCCATCGTTTTATAAAGGACTGGATTCTTCCGACCATTTTGGTTTCAGCTTTGTTTTTCCTTCTCATGGAATACCTGGTAAAAAATTATCAGGCGAGCGCAAGCGGCAGCGCCTACCAGGAACCTCAGAGTACCATGCTGGCCCTGGGAGAAAGAATAAGCCAGGCAGAGTCCACGATATCAGCCCAGCAAGATACGATTTTTGCTCTGCAGAGTACGAGTGCCGCACAGCAGTTCCCGTTGGCGGCGCAGGATACGCTCCCTGCCACGCAGATCGATTTGAGTAAGACTCTGCTCCTTGGACCTTTGGATGGAGAATTGATTCACAGTAATGATGGATTGATTAAAACGTTTTGGGCGGATCAGGATACTAAAAATTTTATTTTAAGCGTAGTGCTGGTAAATCCTTATTCCGGCATATCCCATCCCTGGGACACATGTATCCGCTTCAGGCGGATGTACACCAATGAATATCGCTTGACATTGTTTTCCACTCGTAAGTGGACACTCACATTTGGCTTATCAACGGAACCTATCGCTGGCGGTACAATCACAAATCTTAAAACGGGAGAGGCTGAATCAAATGCTGTTTCCCTGGTAGTTCGGGACGGAATTGCGTCCCTTAAAGTTAATGATGTGCTTTTACCCAATATAGACATATCAGCTTATCAAGACTCTGGTGATGTTGGAATTGCGATTGGAACCCAGAAGGGGGATGAAGTTGATGGGAAAACAACCATTTATCATGAATTTACTCTCTGGAATATTCCGTGAAATTTATCCGACCTGATACCGATGTGTTGAAAATAATTCATTCAAACTAAAAAAAGCGGGGTATTCCACGATCTCCATTATCCTTGTCTATGACCGATCGTCATCCAGATTAGATACCCGTCTTCCAATTCATCTCTGCCCTGCTGAATTTAATTATTTATCTTTGTAAACAAACTTCTTCTACAACGCGGGATAATTGTGATCCTAACTGCAATTTGGGGGTGGATATTTGCATATCACGGTGATTCATTTAGAGATTTTGTTTGTCCCTCTTTTTTTGATTTCTCTTTCGCAAATATTGGAGGGGATTGGAAACATTGTCTTTTTCTTATCAGCCCATTAAAGGGGTTATTGTCTTTGAGGGAAAGTGGTAATATTCTGCCCAATCATCATGCAAATTGCACCATAAGGAAAATATGTCATGATCATTTGTCCATGGTGTGGCACCACCTACCTTGATTTTCAATCCAACTGTAAGAATTGTGGGGGACCTTTACAAGCAATCGCAGAGACAGCCGCCCCATCCGTCTCGACCGAAAGCCTGCCCACGCCTCCGCCTGCCCCGCGCCCGATTTCCGACAAGTATATTTGGCGGCTCTTGCTTACCGACGGTTGGGCGATCTTTGCTTCCGTCTTAGTGCTGCTCGGAGTGATTTTCGGCATGGTCGGGGCAGGTCTCACCATTGGCATCATCACAGCTTTTGTCGGGATTCCCATTCTCCTGCTCGGAATTGCATTTCTTGGGGCGGGCGTCGGGGTGATCATCTGGCGCTACCAGGGAGCACAGAAAGTCGTTAATGTTCTTCGGGATGGGGAAGCCACGCACGGGCAGGTGGTTGAAGTCCAGGAGGACTATTCGGTCAGTATCGATGGACGACATCCCTGGGGAATTCGCTATCAATTTCAAGCTGGTGGACAGGACCATGAAGGAAAGGTTACAACATTGAACCAGCCGGGGTCGCAATTGCAGGTGGGGAAAGCGATCTGCGTATTGTATTTATCAACGGATGCGAAATGGAGCTCCATTTATCCACACCCATAGCTTGATTTGAGGTGGAATTCCGCCTGGTCATTATTTTCACAAAATATTGGTGCCAACGGTTGTTTTGGAAAAAAATAGAAAATGAATAATTCCTACCCCAGTATCTTCAACGACGTGATCGGTCCTGTTATGCGCGGTCCTTCCAGCTCCCATTGTGCCGCCGCAGTGCGAATCGGCCGGATCGTCAGGGACTTGATGGAGGGCGAGATCAAAGAGCTATTGGTTGAATTCGATCCGCACGGCTCGCTGGCTACCACCCACACAAGTCAGGGTTCCGACATGGGCTTGTTCGCCGGTTTATTGGGGTGGGAAACCACTGACGACGCGTCTTTTAAAATCGGCAGAAGCTATCCAAGCAGCCGGGATTAATGTCAAATTCAATGTAACCCCAATCAAAGCCAACCACCCAAACACATACAAAATGATGGTTTCCAATTCCAAGGAGAGCCATACTCTTTCTGCCATTTCCACCGGCGGAGGCATTATCGAAATTATCGATATAGATGGGGTCAAGGTTTCACTGGCAGGCGACTATTTCGAAACCCTGATCTACGTTGGATCAGACGGTGATCAGCTGCTGGCACACTTGAAAGAGAATATCCAGTTCGATGAAATTATCGCCCTGCGGAGCGGGGAAATCCAGTTTTTAGAGATCAAGTCCCAAAGATTTTTACCAATAGGAATCATCGCAGCATTCGCGCGCTAAATTCGACATCCGCTCTGTTAAGCAGATTTCGCCGGTGCTGCCGGTCTTGTCCCATAATGAGAGCAAGGTACCCTTCATTACTTGCGACGAAATGCTGGAATACAACCGGGATAAAGATCTCGACCTGGGGAACCTGGCAATCCATTATGAGTCCGCCAGGGGAGCCCTAACCACCGAACAGGTTTGGGAAATGATGACAGGCATCCTCGACATCATGCAGGGCGCCGTCCGTCTCGGCCTGGCAGGCACGCAATACGACGACCGGATCCTGGGTTATCAATCCGGCAATTTCCGAGCGCAGATGGAAAATCACCACCTGATCGATGGAGGCGTGTTGAACCAGATCATCCTGGACACCACCGCCTTGATGGAATCGAAGAGCGCCATGGGCTTGATCGTTGCCGCCCCTACCGCCGGGTCGTGCGGCGGGCTGCCCGGAGCCTGTATCGGGGCCGCGGATGCCATGGGTCTTTCCGGGTCGGAACTCACAAATGCCATGCTCGCCGGTGGGTTGATCGGCGTGTTTATCGCTGCCCATGCCACCTTCGCTGCGGAGGTTGGCGGATGCCAGGCCGAGTGCGGCTCCGGGTCGGGGATGGCTGCTGCCGCGCTGGTTACCCTGGCGGGTGGCTCGACCCTGCAGGCGGTTAATGCTGCCTCGATGGCTCTCCAGAACGTCCTCGGGATGATTTGTGACCCGGTTGCCAACCGGGTGGAAGTGCCCTGCCTTGGGAAAAATGTGCTGGCAGCCAGCAATGCCCTCGCCTGTGCCAACATGGCTCTCGCCGGATTTGACCCGGTCATCCCTCTGGATGAAGTAATCCAAACCATGGACAAGGTTGGGAAGATGCTCCCCTCTGCCTTACGCTGCACTGGCTATGGAGGTCTGTCAATCACTCACACATCGAAAGAGATCGAAAAGCAATTGGCTAAAAAAGAGGCTCACAGCTAAAGGGAGGTTCCCATGACAACTTCTCTCGATCCAGAAAAACAAAAACAAGCGAAGCTATATTCCCGGATCCGGCGCAGGCTTTGGGTCGTTGAGACCGTGGCGGGTGCCATTTACCTGCTAGCCTGGCTCTTCTTTGGCTGGGCCCGCGTCATGACGACCTGGTTGAAGACCATCACAACGAATGATTGGCTGCTGGTGCTCGGCTTTTTCGTCGTTTTTGGCGGCATCGCTTTCATCCTTGAGCTTCCGTTGGATTATTACTCCGGCTTCACCCTGCCGCACCGCTTTGGCCAATCCAACCAGGACCTCAAGGGTTGGATCACCGACCAATTGAAAGGTTTGTTGATCAATGTGCCTATCGGCTTGATCGTCCTGGAGTTGGTCTACCTGGCGCTGCGCACAGCCGGTCCCTGGTGGTGGTTGTGGACCGCGGCGGGGATGCTGGTCTTCACCGTCCTGCTCACCAATCTGGCTCCCATATTGATCATGCCATTATTCAACAAGTTCGTCCCGCTCGGCGATGAACATGCAGAGCTGGCTGACCGTTTGATGAAGTTGGCCGACCGCGCTCACACAAAAGTGCGTGGCGTGTTCAAGTTCGATATGTCCAGACGGACGAAAGCTGCCAACGCGGCCCTCACCGGCATTGGCAATTCCCGCCGCATCGTCCTGGGCGACACGCTTATTAACGAATTCACCCACGACGAGATCGAGTCCGTCCTAGCACATGAGCTGGGGCACCAGGTCCACAAGGATATCCCCATCCTGATCGCTTTCAGCACCCTGATGACCCTTGCCGGTCTTTACCTGGCTTCCCTGGCGCTTAACTGGGCTGCTGGTTATTTCTCCTTTTCCGGTCCCGGCGACATCGCCGGGCTGCCAGCATTGGGGATTGTGATCGGGGCGTTCGGACTGGTCACCCAGCCGCTCGGGAACCTAGTATCCCGCTGGCGCGAGCGCCTGGCGGATGAGTATTCCCTTCAAAGTACCGGCAAGCCTGAAGCTTTTGCTTCAGCATTTGTCCGCCTGGCGAACCAGAACCTGGGGGAAGTGGACCCGGAGAAGTGGGTGGTGGTCATGTTCTACGACCACCCGCCGCTGGGTGAACGCATTAAAATGGCGGAAGGATGGAAGTAGAGGGTTTATCAGAATTCACTTCTGATTCAAAAATCCCATACGCGCTTTCGACAAAGTCGATCCGGGTTGATGGCTTGGTTGCCGATTTTTTCTATTGCGTTTCAGCCAAGCCCCGGGAGGCGTTGGTCTTGTTGGGAGGTTCTGAAGGGGGTAAATGTTGGAGCGATCACACCGCGCAAATTCAGCAGTTCATCGAACGGGGGTATGCCGTCCTGTCGCTGGCATACTTCGGTCTGGACCCGCTTCCGGTCCACTTGCAGGCAATTCCCCTGGAATACTTCACGAGGGCATTTCAATGGTTGGCATCCCAACCGGAAATAATCCCCGGAAGATATACGCTGCTGGGGGTTTCGCGCGGCGCCGAGGCTGCGCTGCTCCTGGGGAGCATATGCCCCCAGGTCAAAGCCGTGGTAGCGATCGCGCCCAGTTCGGTCGTATTTCCTGGGTCACCTAAAAACATCCTGGATGCATTGCGCGGGCAGCATTCAGCCTGGAGCCTCCGGGGTCATGAAATCCCGTATGTGCCCCTGCCGTATTCATGGACCACTTTGCACGGGATTATCACCGGCAGGCGCACCCACATGTTTGAGCAGGCGCTTCTAAATGCCGCAGCCGTGGAAGCCGCGGAAATTCCCGTGGAAAAGATCCGGGGACCGGTGCTGTTGGAATCATTCACGCAGGACCAGATCTGGCCTTCGACCCTAATGGCGGAACAAATAGTAGCCCGGCTGAATGCCAGTGAGTTCCGCTTTTATTTCAAACATAATGCTCACAATACCACCCACTCCAACTGGTCCTTCGAGCCATGTTGGACCAACATCCTGGCCTTTTTGAAGGAATACCAAGGTGTGTCCTAGATTTCTGGTATGAAAGAGTCCATGAGCAGAAATAGGATTTTGGAGAAAATATTCGGAAATTTTTTTCACCAGAACACGTATTCCTGCGAAGCGAGGCTCCCTTGACCTATAATAAATATCCGTCTCGTTGATCGAGTCAATTCTTATACCACCCGTGAAGTAGGCAGATAAATTTGTTCGCCCAAGAGGGTACCATACGAACCCGTCACCGTTACAACTGAGCCCAATCTAGACGCAAAATAATTGCTATTTATGACTGTCTACATTGAAGTAAGGATATCAGCAATGCGGCTGGCTGCTTTCCCATCTCCATAAGGGTTATTTACCTTGGCCATTTTCAAACGTGCCTCTGGATTTTTTAGCAGATGGGTTAACTCTTTCACAATTCGCTCCTGCTGTGTTCCAACCAGCATCGCATTCCCGGCTTGAATACCTTCCGGGCGTTCAGTTTCCTCCCGCGTCACCAGGACAGGCTTTCCCAGGGAGGGTGCTTCCTCCTGAACGCCACCCGAATCGGTCAACACTATTTCAGCCTGATCCATTAACCATATGAAGGAGGCATAGGGCAAGGGCTCGATCAATTGAACATGGTGCTGGTGACCAAGGATTTGGTTTACCGGTTGACGCACATTCGGATTGAGATGAACAGGGAAAATAAACATTACATTATTAAATTCCTCCGACACTTGGCGGATTGCATAGCAAATGTTCTTCAAGCCCTCTCCAAAACTTTCGCGGCGGTGCCCGGTAACCAAGACCAGCCTGTTACCCTCCATTAACTCTTTCACGCCTTCTGGTAAATCAGGAGGTGACAGGCGGATACGATCGCGCACCCACAGCAAAGCATCTACAACCGTGTTGCCGGTAATAAATATTGAAGATGGAGGAATGCCTTCTTCCATGAGGGTGTTCCTTGCATGCTCGGTTGGAGCGAAATGATAGTCCGCCAGGCGGCTCACCAAACGACGGTTAATCTCTTCGGGGAACGGCGCATATTTATTCCCGGTCCGCAAACCTGCTTCCACGTGTCCAACCTTCAAATGGTGATAAAAAGCCGCCAATGCACCACAAAAAGCTGTTGTAGTATCGCCCTGCACTAACACTACATCTGGTTGCTCCTTGGACAAGATATCATCCAGCTTTTCAATCATCCGGCTCGTAATCTGACCCAATGTCTGATCAAACGTCATGATATCCAAATCATGATCGGGTCGAACATCAAAAAGCGTTAACACCTGGTCCTGCATTTCACGCTGCTGGGATGTGACACAAACCCGGGTCACAAACTGTTCCGGTCTGCGTTCCAATTCTCTAAACACGGGGATAAGCTTGATCGCCTCGGGGCGGGTGCCAAAAATGATCAGTACTTTCCGCTTAGTCATTCCTGACATTCAGGGTCTCCTCATAAACATAAGGCGTTGGCCAGGTAATTTGCTGAGCATCAAAATACATACTGGGTAAAACATCAAGCCTGTTTTCTCGGATAAATCTTCAGAATATTAACCGATCTTCCGATTTGATATTCCAACCGTGATCATTCCATTTCGTGGGCAGGCAAGAAAGTTCCACCATCCACGATAAACAGGTTTACCAAGATCTCTATTCCCGTTCTCTTATTTCTGCAAATTCTAGTAATTATAGTGCATCCCTCCATCCGGGGGACCCATTGCCAACCTGATCGATCGCAGGATTATTATGTTAATTTGGGTATAATATTCCTCTAGGGGAAATCGCTCCTGGAAAGATCGAGTCTGTCTTTTTGCGATCCCTTAATTTGTTCTGCTTATTACTTATTCCATAATGAAGAAACATGTCCTGATTGCAGGGTACTACGGTTTTCATAATAACGGGGATGAAGCCATTTTGCGCGTCCTGCTTGAGGACCTTAGACAGGCTGAACCAAACGTGTCTATCTGTATATTATCCGGCGATCCCGAATCTACCCGGCGAAATTATGGCGTCGAGGCCATCACTCACGGAGACATCAATGGGATTATCGAGCAGGCACGCCGGAGTGATGCCCTGATCGTTGGCGGGGGAGGAATTTTCCAGGATTACTGGGGATCTCTAAAACACACCCTCCTTACCAGCGAGCAGGCTGGTCTTCCATTCTACAGCAGTCTGCCTATATTGGGCCACTTGTTGGATAAACCTGTTCTCATCTATGCCGTCGGAGCCGGACCCTTCCTCAGCCCAGAAGCAAAAGAGTTGACGCGCCTGTCCTTTGAGATCGCGACCATCTCCACCGTGCGGGACCGCGAATTCACTTGAATTACTCCATTCAATCGGTGTTCCGGCCAAGAAGATGCAAATCACAGCTGATCCAGCCTTTGCTTTGCATGCGGATTCTATCCATTCCTTGGAGATTCTCAATGCTTTGTCTGTCGATCCCAGTCGCCCGGTTGTAGGAGTCTGCTTGCGGAATTGGGACCTTGGAATTGAGCAATCGATCTGGCAGGCAGGGACAGCAGCCGGTCTTGACAATTTTGCCGATCGTACAGGCTGTTCGTTTATCTTCCTGCCATTCCAGGATCTTCCCTCTTCCCCTCTCACCCAGGACTCGCTCGCTGCCATGGCAGTGATTCAGCACATGAAGCATCAGCAGGACTGTGTGCTGGTCCCTTCGCAAGAGGATCCGACAGTCACTGCCGGGATCCTGGCTACCTGTGCCATGGTCGTCGGGATGCGCTATCACTCTATCGTTTTTGCAGCCAGTTCTGGTGTCCCATTGGTTGCTTTGGCGTACGATTCCAAAGTAGCCCACCTGATGTATTCCCTTGGGTTGGAAGAAGAGACGCTTCGGTTATCAGACGTTTCGGGTGCCAACCTCACTTCAAGCCTTACTCGAGTTTGGGAAAATCGCCCATTCTATCGCAAGCAACTTGCTGGCAAGGCGGCCATGTTGAAAAGGTCGACTGCGGGTAATTCCCACGCTATTCAGAAACTGCTCACGTCAGGATCAGCCCGGAATATTCCCGGGCAGGATGTCGACCATTTCATAAGGGAATTTGCCCTGCAGCAGTCATTAGCGTTGGTCGAGCAGAAAATTCGCAACGAAAACCTGAGTGGGCAGCTAATGCAACAGGAACAAACCGCCCGGGAGCTGGTTGAACGAATTCAAGAGAAAGATCATGCTCTGAATGTCTTAGAAGACAGATTAAAAAGCGGTCAGGCTTGGAAAACTATGTTGTTATGGAGCGCACGCAACCGATTTGCCCCCCCCGGGAGCAGGCGCGAAAGGGCATTGAGATCCCTCTGGTGGAGGCTGCATAATAGGTCTTTCCACGCGGTCGCTGGAGCCTTCCAGCCCCCCTTCCCTTTCAACGACCGTTATATGGTTGAAGATAACAGCCGGGTAACACTTTATACGGATGATCCACTCTTATTCCCGGGTTTCCCTGTCCGCAAGCTTCTGAGCAACACCCAACCTGACACGCTGCAGGTTTCCCTGATCGCATCGGTTAAGAATGAGGCTGGGAACATAACAAAGTGGACGGAATGCATACAAAAACAGAATCGGCTCCCGGATGAGATCGTCATCCTGGATGGCGGTTCAACGGACGGGACCGATCGTTTGCTTGAGGAGTGGAGGGATCGTTGCCCGGTGCCGGTGAAGGTGATCCGGGCACCCGGGACCAACATCGCCCGTGGACGGAATATTGCCACCGGGGAGGCGCGCTACCCTATCATTGCGGTGACGGATTTCGGCTGTGAGCCGAAACCCGATTGGCTCGAGAAGTTGATCCAGCCCTTCAAGCTTGAACCGGAGACTCGCGTCTCAGCCGGTTTCTACGAATCCGTCAGCCGGACGGGTAAAGTCCTGAGCGGGAATGGTCTTTGGCCCGGGCTGGGAAAGATCGATCCCCAGGGCTTTCTGCCATCCAGCCGATCGGTCGCCTTCCTGAAGGAAGCCCTGGATGCGGTTGGCGGCCATCCGGAATGGTTGACCAGGACCGGCGATGATACCTATCTTGACCTGGAGCTTAAGCGCCTGGGTGGAAAATGGGCCTTCGTCCCGGAAGCCCAGGTGAAATGGATAGCACCTGAAAAGCTGGGAGCCTACCTTAAAAAAATGTATCTGTGGGCAAGCGGAGATGGAGAATCGGGCGTGCATGCCCGCTATTACTGGCGGTATTTCCAACAACTTGGCATTTGGCTGGTATTCTCTTTCCTGGTAATGGCTGTCCTGGTCGGGGTGCTTGTCTGGCAACCGGCTCCGACTCTGCTGTGGGCAGGCCTGTGCCTTCTTGCCTGGGTGGGTGCTCTTGTCGGTTTATCATTAAAGGAAAAGCTTCCCCCGCCGCGCCTGATCCAAAAAGGACTTGGACACGCGGCACAGGTACTGGGTTTCCTTAAGGGAGCCGGTAACTTGAAGGAAGTAGAGCGAAGGCGGAAGAACGACCTGACCGGCGTTTTCTTTATCCTGTCGGGAGTCCCATTTGACGATAGCGGGGGTGGCGCACGCGGGGCCCAGATCGCCCAGGAACTGCTGCGCAAGGGCTGGGGAGTTGTTTTCCTGCACAAATTCGAACGCAATGAGACGAAGGACCTTCAGTTGCGCAATCGTCATCCAAATCTATTTCTTTCCCCCATCGACCGTTTCAGCCTGGAAGAGTTCGTTGGGCAGCACCCTGATCTGCTTAAAAAGAACCCAATCAACGTGTTGATCGAATTTCCTTTACCCGATTTCCTGCCCCTGGTAAAACGGTTGCGGGAAGAGTACGGCGCTGCAGTCGCCTATGATCTGTTGGATGACTGGGAAACATCCCTGGGCGGAAAATGGTATACCCCCGATGTCGAAGAGCAAATCATCCAGGTGAGCACCCACCTGGTTTCAACCCTCCCGGGGTTGGCGGCCCGGCTGGAAACAAAGAGCGGGCAAAAATCCCTGATCCTGCCCAATGCTGTGAATACCCGTCTGTTCGACCCATGCCTGGCTTATCCCCGGCCCCAAGACCTGCCTGCCGGGCAGCGCATCCTGGTGTATGTCGGTGCTTTATGGGGGGAATGGTTCGATTGGAACCTGCTGGGGTATCTTGCAGATGCTCATCCGGATGTGCAGATCGCCCTGATCGGTGATTATCGCGGACAAGCCCCCTTCCAGAAAGGGAATGTCCACTTCCTGGGGTTGAAAGCCCAAAAGGAAATACCGGCCTATCTGGCGCATGCTGATGCTGCCCTGCTGCCCTGGAAAGCGACGGCCATCACACAGGCCACCAGTCCTCTTAAGATCTACGAGTACCTGGCCATGCGACTGCCCGTCGTCACTCCCTCCCTTGAGCCTTTGCGGGACATGCCGGGGGTCTTTCCCTGCGACTCATGGGAAGAGTTTTCACGCCTGGCGGGGAGCGTTGCGCGTCAACAACTTGACGAAGAGGTTCTGGCCGCATTTATCCAACGCAACAACTGGTCCAACCGCGTTGAAGAACTGCTGGGTCATCTTGATCGTATACATTGAGAGGAGCCGGGGTTATTTCGATTGAAACAATAAGAGACTCGTCTGGCAAGTCCCATCCAGGTAAACCTGTTCTGACACCAGCTCCAGCGAAGGGAGTTGGTTTTTTTGTGCCAGCAGGGCAGCAGACGAGGGGGAATCGCAAGGGAGAAGCAGCCAGGTCCGTTTGTGCGCCTGGGAGGCCGCATCCAGGATAGCTTCGACGGATGCAGGGAGTCCGGAGGAGTCGTACAGGCCGAAAGGCAGGCTCACCCAGGCCGGATTTGCGGGTCCCCAATTCATCCAATAGTTCCAGGCCGGGCTGCCGTAGCTGTTGATCACCAGGCCATCCCCCCGGCTGGCAAGGGACTGGAGATCAGCTTGCACTGCCTGGAAATCGTTCCTCGCAGGATAATAAGCCGCGTCAGCCGCATCTGCTTTCGGCAGGAGCAGAATCGCGACGACCATGCATCCCAACAGGAGAGGGGTTATCCAAGCTGGCCGGGAATGGATCTGAATCCAGGCCAGGCAGGCCAGGACGGTCAACCCGGCGGCGATGAGCAGCCCCGGCATGCCGACCTGCAGGACGGTCAGGTCCCACTTTCCTCCCGACAGGATCCGGCCTGCAGTCCATATCAGGGCAGAATATCCCGGGGTCCACACCTGCAGCGTCCCGGTGACCTGGGGGGTAAGACTCATCATGGCCTGGTAGTATTCTCCCAGAGGAGCGGAAATCCCGATCACCTGGATCAAGCCGGATAGGACACCCAGGATCCCGATCCAGACCCAACCTTTTGGTAGGTGAAGTATTCGATCAACCAATGATGCTGCCGCGATTGCCAGCAGCGGCATGGCCGGAGCCAGGAAGCGCAGTCCCCAGTTGACGTTCCCCCACCAGAGCGCATCGTAGAAGAGTGCCTGGGCAACGATCAGAAGGATCACGTACCCCCAGGCTGCAAAAGTCTCGATCCGCTTTTTGACCAGCGCTGCCAGGGAGAGCAGCAGAACAGGGGAATATAAGAACAAACTTTTCCCCGGACTGACCAGCGGTCCAATAAAGGCTTGCAAAAAATTGGGGTGGGGACTGGTGAAGAAAAAGACAAGGAGCTGGAAGTAATAATTGAGGGAGAAGCGAGCCAGCGGTCCCCTGGCGGTCAGTAGAAAAACCACTATTCCCACCAGCGCAATCCCCACCAGCAGAACTACCCATGGCTGGAAACGTCCGGGCTTGTGGGGCAGCTTTCCCCGACTGCCCAGGCTCTTCCAAAAAGGGATGAGCAGGATCAAGACCGCCGGTATGGCCACTGTGACCGTATTCTTGGTAAGAATCCCGAGCAGCAGGCCGAGAATAATCCCGGTTCCAGCCAGGATCCGGCCGCGCCTGGACCCGGCCTGGTTCAGCTGGAGGGCACACAGCCAGGCGAATGCCAGGAACAGCATCGCCAGCGGGTCACGAAAGTAGGTGCGGGTATAGGGCCAGGCCTGGGTTCCAAGCCCGAAGAGCAGGGCTGTCACCAGTGCGGTCCGGTCCGGGTAACCCAGCTTCCGGACCGAAGCAAAGACGCAGGCGGCTGCCAGGGCGGTCGCAAAGATGTTCAACAGGAAGAGAGTCTGGACGCGGCCGCTGCCCATGAGCAGGGCCAGGCGGGCCAGCCCGGCTCCAACAACAGATTGGACTGGTTCGATTTCCAGGCTGGGGGAGGCCTGGGCCGCAGGCAGGGCTTGATAGGCAGCTATGCGGTCGTTACCGGTCACCCGGTCGTCGTTGGAATTCCCTTCAAATGCCAGGCTGAGGCTGCGGGAAGCCAGGATGTGTTCGTCGTCAGTGGAAAAGTGACCGGAAAAGGTCAGACCGTAAAGTGCCAGCAGCAGGATGACCAATGCCGCCGCGATGTGAGTCGATGTCCCCCATTTCCATGCGTGGTGTTCTCCGGGTTTCACTGGCGCGCCCGCTGCCAGGGTGACTTTTGGAAAGCCAGCAGAAAGCTGCGAATCCACATAAAAATGAAAGCCGGGACATGCAGGATGGCTATTAGATAATCCTTCCGGTCCTCGGATGAGAAGATCGTCCAACCCAGGCAAGCCAGGTCGAATAGAACCCTGGAGAGGAACAGGGCTGCCAGCAGCCATGAGAACCAGGCGCAAGCAAATGCCAGGCCCAGCATAATCAGGTCCAACAACCAGCGTGGTTTCAGGAATAGCGAACTCAGCAGGGACCAGCCGGGGAGGCCCTGTCTTAAAAGCGCCAGCACATCCCGACGATAATGCCAAAAAGCCACCCACTGGCCGCGGAACCAACGCGCCCGCTGACGGGAAGCGAGGATGGATTCGCGCGGTTTTGGATCATAGACGCAAACCTGCATGTTTTTCTGGACATGGATGCCGCGCGCACTGTACAACAAGCTCAGGGCGATGTCCTCGACTTCAGTGTCGAGCATGTCGGCAACAATCTTTAACATGCCGGGGCTCATCACCATCCCGGTGCCGCGCAGCCTCACCGGCCAGCCAAGACGGGCACGCAGGCCATCGATGGTCTTCTGTTCATGGATCTCGGAAAGAGCGATCAGGGTGCCGAGCGGAGAACCCTGGTAACCGACCGGCTGCACGAAACACTGCATGATCCCTGCCCCCACGTAACTTTTCTTGACGTCCTGCATGAACCCCGCAGGCACCTGGTTATCAGCATCCAGGATCACCGCCAGGTCGTAGCGCTCGAGCAGGTCGCCTGCCTGGTCCACGAACCATTTCAGGGCTGCCCCTTTACCGTCCGGGCCACCGCTCAAGCGTTCCCGGACGTAGGCCCCCGCACCAGCCGCGCGGTCAGCGGTGGCATCGCGACAATTGTCTGCTATGACATAGACAGCATCCTGGGGGTCAAGGACACGGCACACCGACCGGACAGTCGATTCGATGACACCCGCCTCGTCATGCGCCAGGATGACCACTGCAACGCTTTTGGCGACCTCCAGGCTGGCAAGTGCCAGCCTGGTGTCCACACGGTTAATGGTGATGGTCATGGCAGATTTGTATCCGCGCGGTAAGAATTAAAGGGTTCCAAGGGCTAAGGAGTGGCCGTCGGGGAGGGTTTTAATGTCGGGCAGGGCGTCATCGGGAACTGCTTCATGAAGGTAGCCACAGTAGGCGGTGGCGGTAGCACCGATGTCCACGGTCGGGGTCGGGGTCGGGGTCGGGGTGGCGGTGGCGGGTTTGGGAGTGCTCGTCTGGGCGGGAGCGCACGTAGGCTGGAGCCAACTACCGAACTGGGCCAGTGTGTCCGGGTCGACATTAAACGGCCCATTGAAATTGCCATAAGTATCCAGGTATGCGCTCTGATCGCAGTTCAAGGTGGTAAGCTTGTCAGGTTTCGCCGCCAGGGTGCAGGTGCCGTTGGTACAGGCCACCGAGAAGGTATTTGAACTGGGGTCGAAGGTGACCAGACCGGTTTTGCCAACCTGGCCAATATAGCCGTTCGGGCTGGTAATGACGACCCATTTCCCTGCCGGAAGGACGGAGTTAATCGCCACCGCGCCCTGTTTGAGCATAATACTGATCGAATCGTCTCCCGGGCAGTACCCGGCCGGGATGATATCGATCTCGGTATGATCAGCCAGATAGACCTGCGAGCCATCCGGCAGGGTCATGACAGACTGACCTCCGTCAGTGATGACATTGATCGGGTCGCAATGGGCCGGCACGGGCGTGGCGACTGGCTCAGGCGGCTGGGTGGGGGTGGGGCTTTGGCTGGACTGGCAGCCGGTCAGCAGGACGGCGGCCAAAATCCCCAGCGAGACAAGGGTGATAACAAGAGCGTAGGGCGAGCGGGTGGGTTGCATGTTCTCCTCCGTGTTGAGATTTGGATTAGATTATTTCGGATTAAAAGCAAGTCATTTCAGGATGGATCCGCTGGAAAGGACCCTCTTTGATAATTGCCGCAGCGGGTGCAGTGCAGCCCGTCTGCCAGTGGCAGCCAGGCTCCCCGGCATTCGTTGCAGCTGCCGAGGAGCGGGCTGGCTTGTGTCGTTTTTCGATCGGCTCCGGCCAGAACCCATTCCCAGTGACCTTCCCAGGTGCGGGCCACCTGGTCCCAGGTCAGAGGGGTACGCATGGCATTCCTGCGAATGAAAGCAGCATACCCCGGGGTGTGGACCAACGTCAGGATGAGATCGGCTGCGGCCCTGCGGGTTTGCCCGCTGAAAGGGTCGCCGGGGACCAGAAATCCGTCCCACCCGTGGGTGACGATCTCAGGGTAGGCCCCCACCGGGCTGGCCAGGATGATGCAGCCGGCGCGCATGCCTTCGATGAGCGCCAGTCCGAAGGGCTCCTGCCGGTGCTGGAGATTGATACAGAAGCTGCAGCCCTGCATTTCACGCGCCAGCTGGCGCTGCCCGAGGGTCCCGTGGAACGTGATCCCCGCCTCGGGTTGCGGATCTTCTCCCGTTTCTCCCCACAGCCCGGCGCCGCCATAGACGTGCAGGTGGAAGCGCGGGTCGGTCTCCCGCAAAGAGCGCAGGATGGCGATGGCGGTCTCCAGGCCCTTGGAGGGGTGGCCGGCATACAGGAGGGCGAACGGGCTGCGCAGCGCGGACTGATGAGTTCGTCTGGGATAATTTGCCTCCGTTACGCCATGCTGGCTGACAAAAATTTTGTCCGGAGCTACACCCCAACCAGCGACCGCCTTGCCGCGGATAAAATTGCTGGGCGCATAGACGAAATCAAAGGGGTAGGCAGACAGGCTGCCGGGACGAGCGACGCCATGGACGAGCAGGATCTTCAGCCGGTTTTCCAACTCAATGGCGCCCAGGGCAGCCAGATCGAACTGACCGCCGCTGGTGGAGGCGATGAAAATATCCGAGCGATCCCGCTGCAAGGTCGAAAAATGGCGCGTCTCGACGCCTTTTTCCGTCCTTTCCTTCGGGCAATTAATGAACAATCCCACCCGGTGCCCGCGCGCGGCCAGGGCATAAGCCATCCGGGTGCGAACTGTGGCCCCGCCCCCGACCCCCTGTTGATCCAGGCGGGGGCGGTCGTAGACCAGGTGGCTGTCAGGACAGTAGATCGTGATCGAGCGCCGCGCAGCTGCGTGATTCATGAGATCCGGAAACGGAAGCCTCTAGGGTAATGGCAGATCCTTGGCGATCACGACAATGTAGGCAGCCCAGGCGCGGTCTATCGATGTGTTCGGACAGAACTTCGGCTTTCCGTCTTGGGCGCCACCGACCTGGATGCCACAGTTAGGCAATAACCCTTCGGTATAGGCGTCCTCCGCCCAGGCCGTTTCCCAATTCCATTTGAGGGGGTCGGGGTTGGTCTCGATCATATCTGCGAACATGGTCCCGGTGGCAGCCGGTAATGGGATGCCGCCGACGGCTCCGTAAGTAACACCATGTATCATGCGCAGGGCAAAAACACTCGCCATCACACGGGTCAACTTGGTCGCTGGACAGAATTTCAAAGAACCGCCCGGTGACTGACAGCCGGCGGTCAGTCCATTATTAAACATTTCTTCCGCCCAGGCGGTACCCCAATAGCCTGATATTGGTCATGTCGGCAAAAAGTGTGCCAAGAGCCGCCGGTAATGGATTGGCAGGGGTCCCATACGTTCCACCCAACAGGCCGCGCAGCATGAAGACAGCCGACTCATCCCGCCTGAAGGTGTTTGTCGGACAATACTTGCGCGGAGAGGCCTGGCAGCCGGCGGTATAGCCTGCATTGTACAGGGCCTGGATGTATTTCCATAAAGGATAAGTGAACTCCACCAAGCTTTTCCGAATAGTCGTAGGGCACGTCAGCAAAGGTCAGGCCCTTATCTATGGTATAGGCCGTTCCGCCGCTATATCCGCCGGCTACTAACGGATTGCCAACCACGTCCTGGATGGCGTTACTATCGTTCACATCCAGGCGGAGTGTGCCACTCCCTGTGCCTGTGCCTGTATCGACCGTGATGGTATAGATTGCACCCGAACCAGCCACGTTTGTAATAGAAGGACTTGCGATAGCGCCGGTGGTGGTCAAGGCAAAGACAGTAGCATCCACGTTGACCACGGGCTCAGAGAACGTGACGGTGAAGTTCACGGTTTGTGCACTGGTGGGGTTGGGATCGGCAGGCACGCTGGAGAGAACGCTGGGTGGGGTTGTGTCGGGGGTGGCAGCCGTGGTATCGGTTACTTCGGGGGCAACCTTATAATTATTATCTCCAGGCTGGTTGTAGTGGACGGTGCACGTGCCGGGGTAGCTGGTCATCGTGAAGTCAGCGCCCACATTGGAGCAATCCCCGCTGGCGCTGTACTCAACCGGCAGACTTGAGCTGGACGTGGCTGCAACGGTAAAGACGGAATTGAAAGCTTCACTCACCGGTGCAGAGGTTGTGACCGTGATCGTCTGGTCAATTTTCTTCGCGGTTACATCCTCGGTTTTTTCGGGGGCGGCAGCATAATTGGCGTTTCCCGCCTGGTTGTAATGGACCGTGCACGTGCCGGTGCCGCTGGTCATCGCGAAGAGGGCATCAACATTGGAGCATACTCCGCTGGCGCTGTATGCGACCGGGAGATGTGAGCTGGACGTGGCCGCAACGGTGAAGCTGGATTGGAAGTCTGCGGTCGTTGGAGCGTGTAGGTTGACCGTGATGGTCTGGCCGGTTGGGAATACAGTAAAGGACTGTTGTACCTGGGCAGCTGCATTGTAGTTGGAGTTGCCGGCCTGGTTGGCATCGATCACACAGGTGCCAGCCCCGGTAAAGGAAACTACGCCTGCACTGATCGAGCAGACCGATGAGGCGCTGGCATCAATCGTGATCGTCACAGGCAGAAGGGAAGTGGCCGAGGCGGTTGGGGTGTAGGTTGGGCCATCCACGGCTGCAGTAGTCGGCGCTAGGGACGTAATGGTAACGGTCTGGTCAGCCTTTACTAGCGGTACGGAAAGGGCTGCCGACGTTTTGGCATTGTAGTTGTTATCCGTAGCTTTCGTCGCGCTGACACTGCAGGTGCCGCTGGCATTCGTAACGGAAAGGGTGGCACCCGTGACCGAACAGCCGGTTGAACTGCCCGCACTGTAGGTCACGGCGCCGTTGCCGCTTCCGCCGGTGCTGCTCAGCGTTGAGGTGGTGCCATATGTAACTGTCGACGGCGTGGCAGTAACGACCAGGGTCGCCTGGTCAGCCTTCTGCAACGTTACGGTAAGCGGTGTTGACACGGCTGCCTTGAAATGAACATCTGCAGCCTTGGTTGCCGTTACATTGCAGGTGCCGGTGGCAAGCGCCACGTTTAGTTGGTTGCCTGATGAGACTGTACAGCCTGTAGAAATTCCCGCATCGAAGGTCACGGCGCCTGTGCCGCTTCCGCCGGTGGTGCTCAACGTTGCCGTGCTGCCGTAAACGACTGTCGACGGGGTTGCCACGACGACCAGGGTCGCCTGGTCAGCCTTGTCCAGTGGAACGGTAAGTGGTGCGGACGTGGCTGCCTTGTAATGGGTATCCGTAGCCTTGGTGGCAGTGACACTGCAGCTGCCGCTGATATCGATCATAGAAAGTATGCTTCCTGCGACTGAACAGCCGGTTGAACTGCCCGCACTGAAGGTCACGGCTCCGGAGCCGCTTCCGCCGGTGGTGCTCAGCGTTGAGGTGCTGCCGTAGACAAGTGTCGCAGGGGTGGCCACAGCGACCAGCGTCGCCTGGTCAGCTTTGTCCAGCGGAACGGTAAGAGGTGCGGACGGTTTGACATTGTAGTTGTTATCCGCAGCCTTGGTCGCGGTGACACTGCAGGTGCCGGTGATGTCAACCATGGAAAGTATGTTGCCGGCCAATGAACAGCCTGTCGAAGCGCCTACATCGTAGGTCACGGCGCCTGTGCCGAGTCCGCCGGTGGTGCTCAGCGTTGAAGTAAAGCCGTAGACAACACTCGGTGGGGTTGCCACAGCGATCAAGACGGTCTGGTCAGCCTTCTGCAGCGTTATTGGAAGCGCGGCCGATGTGACGGGATTGTAATTGGTATCCCCAGCTTTGGATGCAGTGACACTGCATGTGCCGCTGGCATCGATCACGGAAAGTGTGGTTCCCGTTACTGAACAGCCAGTTGAAATGCCCGCACTGTAAGTCACGGCGCCTGGGAGGGTGCCGCCGGTGGCGCTCAGCGTCGAGGTGAAGCCGTAGACAACCGTTGTAGGATTGGCTGCAACGATCAGGGCCGCCTGGTCAGCCTTCTGCAACGTTACAGAAAGAGGTGCTGACGTGGCTGCTTTGTAGAAGGTATCCGTTGCTTTTGTCGCGGTGACACTGCACGAGCCGCTGGCATCGGTCACGGAAAGTGTGGTACCCGTTACTGAACAGCCGGTTGAAATGCCCGCGCTGTAGGTCACGGCGCCTGTGCCGCTTCCGCCGGTGGTGCTCAGCGTCGAGGTGTTGCCATAGATCACTGTCCCAGGAGTAGCCACGACCACCAGGGTCGCCTGGTCAGCCTTATCCAGCGGTATGGGAAGCACTGCTGATGTGGCAATATTGTAGTTGGTATCTGCAGCCTTGGTTGCGGTTACATTACAGGTGCCGAGGTTGTCAACCAGGGTAAGTATATTCCCTGCCAATGAACAGCCTGTCGAAGCGCCTATATCGTAGGTCACGGCGCCTGTACCGCTTCCGCCGCTTGTGCTCAGCGTCGAGGGGCTGTAGTAGACAAGTGTCGATGGAGTGGCAATAACAACCAGGGTCGCTTGGTCAGCCTTCTGCAGGGTTATGGGAAGAACTGCCGATGTGGCGAGATTGTAATTGTTATCCGCAGCCATGGTCGCGCTGACACTGCAGGAACCGCTGGCATCGACCACTGAAAGGATGTTACCCGTGATCGAACAGCCGGTTGAAACGCCTGTACTGTAGGTCACGGCGCCTGTGCCGCTTCCGCCAGTGGTGCTCAGGATTGAGGTGCTGCCATAGATCACTGTCGAGGGGGTCGCCACAACCACCAGAGTCGCCTGGTCAGCCTTCTGCAGTGTTACAGAAAGGGGTGCAGACGTGGCGAGATTGTAATTGTTATCCGCAGCCTTGGTCGCAGTGACATTGCATGGACCGCTGGCATCGATCACGGAAAGGACCGCACCTGCCAATGAACAGCCGGTTGAAGCGCCCGCACTGTAGGTCACAACACCTGTGCCGGTTCCACCGGTGGCGCTCAGCGTCGAGGTATTGCCATAGATGACTGTCGACGGGGTGGCTGCGACGACCAGGGTCGCCTGGTCAGCCTTCTGCAGCGTTACGGAAAGCGGTGCCGACGTGGCGGCGTTGTAGTTGTAATCTGCGGCTTTGGTCGCGGTCACATCACAGGTGCCGCTGGCATCGACTACGGAAAGAATGTTGCCTGCCACTGAACAGCCGGTTGAAACGCCTGCACTGTAGGTCACAGCCCCAGTGCCGCTTCCGCCGGTGGTGCTCAGGGTTGACGTGAAGCCGTAAACAACGGTCGCAGGAGTTGCTACGACTACCAGGGGCACCTGGTTAGCCGGGGGCTGGTATTCATACGCGCCGCGATCATCGTAGGCACGCGTGCCAATTCCTGTATTTGCCACCAGCGGGTCGTCCACCCGGGGATTTCCATCCAGATCCAGGGTGGGTTCATTTGAAGCATCCGAATTGGCACTGTCGATCGCCGGCGATCCAGCTTTCAGGTGGTAATCGCCAGCCACCACGAGAGCCGCAGTTATTGCCGGTGTGGCAGGAGCCAGGAAGAGCGGGTCAGCCTGCAACCCATTCGTTTCCTGATGAATAGCGGACTGGAAACTCGATAGGGAAAGGTATGGGGCGCCGTTCCAGTCGATCTGATTGGAAGTGCTGGTCAGGTTGTAAAGGTTAAAGTCGATGGTGGTTGAGCCCACGGAAGTGGAGTCAACGTAGATGTTAAATGATTTTCTCCCACTGGGCGGATTGAGGCCGTTGTCGGAGACGATATTATTGAAGATCGTCGAACCAGGTGAGGTCGCCTCGAGATTGATCCCGGAGGTTACATTGCCCTGCACGGTGTTCCCGACGATCACATTTCTTGGCGAGGCATTGTTATCAATCCCGTGGTCGCCGTTGGTATAGAACAGGTTTCCGATGACCAGGTTGTCACTGGACCCATCCAAACGGGTGCCCGAATAAAGATTGATACCGCTGTCCTCGTTGCCATAGACGATATTGTGAATGATCGTGTTGTGCTGGCTATCAATCAGATCGATCCCTTTCGCATCGCGATCGACAGACTGACCGGAATTTCCGAAGACGAGATTGTCCCTGATCGTGTTGTGGTCGGAGCTGTTGGTGAGCCTGATTCCATCCCTGGTGTTGTAATCCGTGGTGTTGTTGCTTATCGTGGAATTGGTGGTACCGTTGAGGGCGATGCCATCGCGGTAAGCCGTTACAAGAGTACCCGAGTTGCTCACCTGGTTGTTCCTGACCGTGATGTTGTCCGATAAGGTGAGCAGGATCCCGGAATCCGCCGTGTGCGAAATGGTGAAGCCGTCGATGACAATATAGTTTTTTTGCGTTATTCTGAAGGCACCCCCAGTGGTCGAGTTGCCTGCAGCACCGCTCACGGTAACTGTAACTCCCTGCGCAACAAAGAAGGTGATCGGGCTACCCGCGCCACCGTCATTACTCGGTTTCACGGTTTCAGGGTAGGTTCCATGGAGAACCTGGACGGTATCCCCTGCGTCCGCAACGAATGCTCCCCGGCTGATGGTACAGTACGGCGTGGCAAGTGTGCCGGGTCCCGAATCAGAGCACGACGAATTCGTCTTGTCAACATAGAAGGTCGTGCTCCCTGCGGGGCTGGTGGTGAAGGTCAGATCATTCCCATAAGTTGGAGTTGGTAAAGAGGAACTCTGTCCAACGGCGCGAAAGTGATAGAGGGTGCCGGGGGTCAAACCGGTGAGTAGATAATTCACGGCAACGTCGGTGCTGCCCGTGACCGGACTCTGGGGGGCTGTGACCGTCGTGCCATAGGCGGTGGTTATGCCATATTCAAATGTTACTATCATGCTGCTGCCCGAGGCGTTGACCGTGCCGTTCAAGGTAGCGGTCGTCCTCCGGACGGCAGTGGCAGCATTCGTGGTTACATTCAGGGTGAATGCGACAATCGTAACATTCTGCGTTACCGGGGCCGCGGCATTAAAGTTGGTCGTGGCAGGGGCATCGGCTTGCACGACACACGTGCCTACACCGGTGGGACTAAAGGTTCCGCCGCTCACCAATGTGCATGGACCGCTTACGTAGCTATAATTTATAACGCTGCTGTCGGTATTGGTCGTTGTGGCGCTTACGCTGAAGTTGGGCCCTGGAAACATTGGCGCTGGCGCCGCATTGAATGTGATCACCGGGGTGGCCTTGGTAAGGGTAATGCCAAATGCGGATGCGGTTGCTGAGAGGTAATTGCCGTCTTCAGCCTTGGCTGCCGTGACTGTGCAGGTACCGGTGACATCGGTCACCGTTATTACACCCGTGGAGGCGTTCACCGTGCAGCCCGTGGATGAATCATTGGTGTACGACATCGCCCCGCTGCCGGAACCGCCGGTTGTGATGATACTGGGGGTTGAGCCGTAGGCAACAGTTGCAGGCCCGGTCACTGAAAGTGCCGCCTGGGCTGCGCGCGTATCTGATCCAACGGTCAGGTACCCGGTGGTATTGGAGAAGTAGGTGGTGTTTTTATAGGCCGGAGGAGTGCCGGGACCATGCCCCCAGGTACTGTTTATGGTACCCATGGTTCCAAGGGTAAGCGTTCCAACGCTGAGATTTTGGCTCACGTAGGCCACGTTGGCGGTCGCACTGCCTGTAATTCTCAGATTGCCGGTCACAGAAGTGCCGGACGCCATGGATTTTGCGCCGGACCCAGAAAAGATCAAATTATTATAGGCAATGGCTGCCAGGCTGCTCTGCGAAGAACCTCCATTGGCATTGACCGTGTTCCCGGTCGTTACGTAGCCGCCAGAGGTAAATGAGGCGGTTGATGAGCTAAAAGCACCTGCAATGCCAATGGTCCCGCCATTTACCAGGGTCACATTATTGGTCGTGCGAGCGCCGCTGATGGTCAGGTTATTGAAATTGAAAGCGGGAATGGTTAGAGCGCCGGTGCCATTAAAGTTCACCGTACTGCCCGTGATGGTGTACGCATTCGTGCCGGGAGTAAAGGTGCCAGCCACACCGATCGTGTTGCTGGAGGCCAGCGTCCGTCCCACCCGCGCCGCTGCTCGTCAGGTTGTTGAAATTGAAGGCGGGAATGGTTTGAGTACCGCTGCCATTAAATTCCACCGTGCTGCCCGTGATGGTGTACGAATTCGAGCCGGGAGTAAAGGTACCAGCCACACCCACCGTGCCGCTGGAGGCCAGCGTGCGCGCACCCGAGCTGCTGCTCGTCAGGTTGTTGAAATTGAAGGCGGGAATGGTTTGAGCACTCGAGCTGCTAAAGTTCACCGTGCTGCCCGTGACCGTGTACGCATTCGAGCCGGGGGTAAAGGTGCCATACACGCCGATCGTGCCGCTGGAAGCCAGCGTCCGTCCCCCTGTGCTGCTGCTCGTCAGATTATAGTAACTGTAAGCAGGGATGGTTTGAGCACCGCTGCCATTAAAGTTCACCGTACCGGTTGAGCGGGTAAATGTTCCGCCACTCCCAAGGGTTCCTCCAATGTTGAGGGTCCCCGCGCCGGTAAATGTCAGGTTCGCCTGGGCTGCTGTTCCGCTAAATGTAATGTCACCGGAGACATTCACCGTACCGGTTGAGATCGACAGGGTATCGTCACGGCTGCTCGAACTACTGCCAGGGATACTGACACTGGCTGCGTTTAATGTCCCTGCGCCAACATCCAGGGTGGTGGTTCCCCCGGACGACGGGGTATTCATGGTAATCGCGCCGGATACGGTCAGCCCATAGGTGCCGCTTATGGTTACCCCATTTGGTGCTGATGTGTTATTAATTGTCAGGGAGGCAATACTGTAGGTGGGGGACACATTTAAGGTGATGATATCCCTGGACGCGATCACCACAATGTCACCACTGGTGCCGGACCCCGGGTACGAACTATCGCAACTGGAGCCAGTCCTGGTCCAACTGCCCGATGTACCCCAGTTTCCTGAGGTAACATTGGATGTGAAAGTGCAGGCCGCTGCCATCGCCGGCAAGGCCGGCATGGCCGCCAGCGCGATCAGAACGATCATGACGACTGCAATATATTTGGCCGTGGATTGGTAGAAATGCTGTAGTTTCATGTCTCTCCTCCTTGGAGATAGCATAATTGCATTGATAAATTTATGTATTTAAGTCGATCTCTTCTCGCCTGCTTCTTGGTTAACGGTGCAAGGAAACGGTTTTAAACTAATACAAGGACTATTCTTAATAGCACTTGTGGAGCCGTGGATCTATTTTGATTTTCTTTCATTGAAACCCTCTTTCGCTTCTTGCAAATAAATGCATTCAAAGACAGGCTGAAATCAGCCGCCATTTAAAGACTGCCCGCTTTCCCGATTACACTTTGATGACCGATGAATAATCTATTTTAGAGCGAACGAGATCTCATCACTTCTGGTAATCCGGGTTTAAAAAAATGCGCTTAAAAATGGATTTGAAAATCCATTTGAAAAAAATTGAAAAAAAAATATGTCCGATCAGAAATTAACCAGAACTCAAATCCATATTCGATAATCCATGATAAGCATTGGCATGGGAAGGTAATCCTGCAATACAATATTTTCCCAGCCATGGGCTTACAATATTGTTAAGCTGACTCTCATCTTAGCACTTTTAGAAATCAATGTCAATATGCTTTTTTTCATATGCCGTTTTGAAGATTATCACCCAAACGAGGAGAACTCTCACAACCGGGTGTAAACTTTTTGCCGTCGGAGATGATCCACCAGGAAAGAAGACTCTTTTTCGGAGTCCTGTCTCTATGGGTCGGTGTAATGGAGGTGGTTTGCTTGTCGACCGTTTGATTCAATTAATACAGTGATGGCGTCCATGAGGACGCCATCATCGGGAAACAGAACTTATTATGAACTCAAAACAACTATCTGGACCCGTTTAAATAATCCTCCAGATTGGTATAGCCGGTAGAGGAAATTTTACTTCCATCTGAGGCATCCATTGGATTTAACCCGTGGGCTTGCTCCCATACATCCGGCATTCCGTCATGGTCGCTGTCCACGCAGGCGGTTCCCGAAGCAGGAGTAATCCAACCGCCGACCTGAGATGGGTCATCGATTATGCGTCCAGTGCCGTTGATGACATCACTGACAATGCGGGTATCAATGGCATCTCGTCTGGCGAACCAGGAACCGTCACAATTTAAGCCCATATTATTGCCAGAACCAGCCAAAACATTATTATATGCATCCTTTGCAGTGGTTGTAATAACTGCAGGAGCAGGTGCAGGAGCGGTTGTGAGAATATTTGCGCTTACGCTGGCACAAGAACCGCTAAAAGAGTAAGTCCAGGCCCCGTTATTACCAACATTCCCGCTCATGTATACTTTGCCGGGAGAACACACTCCTGAATCGGACGGAATTATTTTCAAATCAGTATTTACTCCGCTCGGCCCCGCTTTGTGATAATTATTAATCCAGTTGACATAGCTTGTACCTGAATAACCAGTACCTGCGCAATTTAACTGTTGATGAGAAAAGGTAACTCCAGCGTTATAGGTGACATTGTTTATCACCTGTCCAATCCCGCACATTTGGATCAGGGGGTTGCGGTCAACATTACTGGCCATCAGGTTATTAAGAACGGAGATATTTTCTGAACCAAGAGAGTTGTATTGTTCACTCCCTGCGTAACCGCCAATCATCAAGCCTTTACTGTGACATCCCTTGGAATGCGTACTGCAATTTAAAGCTTCGGAAATAAGGGACCATTGAATGGTTGAGTTGGTTACTCGATACCACGTTTCTATATCGGAATCAACCCCCCAACTATAAGTGTTATGGTCGATCATAATGTTATAAAGCGCGACTCCATTTGCAGCAATTTGATTTCCATGATTTTCGCCACCTGCACCCGGTCTCACTGTAATATAGCGGATGATCACATCGTGAGTTTTTGTGAAAATCGTATCACTGGATGAATCCCAATTTAATCGTAATGCCGCCACCGGGAGCCGTTTGACCCGCAATGGTTATGTAAGGATTTAAAATTGTTAATGGAGAATTTAGAGTGATTAACCCGCCCGTTCTGAATATGCAAATTCTTGGCCCGGATGCTTCAATACAACTCCTTAAACTCCCCGAGCCAGAATCGTTGGTATTTGTGACTTCGTAGACCTTTCCACCCCTGCCTCCAACTGAACCTGCGCCGAAACCCTCAGCTCCAGGAAACGCTACCACAGGGCCTTTTACTACAACTGGTGTATTGGTTGCCGGAGGAGTATTGGTAGTTATAGGTGTACCAGTATTTGTGGGGGATAAAACAGGCGTTCCTGTAATAACTGGAGTAGGAGTTCCCGTTGAAGTAGAAGTTTGAGTTAAAGTAGCAGCTTGGGTCAAGCTGGGTGCCAGGGTAGGAGTTCTCGTCGGAGTAGGAGTTTGCGTTAAAGTGGCAGCTTGGGTCAAGCTGGGTGCCTGGGTAGGAGTTCTCGTCGTAGTGGGAATTTGCGTTAAAGAAGGGGCTTGTGTCAGGCTGGGTACTAGGGTAGGAGCGGGTGTGTTGTTCGCCACCGGATCACCATCAGTAAATGTTTTTGACCAAACTGGAGCAGTTGTTCCAACTTTATAATAATTGACCGTATATGAGTCGCCATTTACTGATATGGCCACAAACCCTTGCGAATTACCCATATCCATGTAAGCGTAGTCCACACGAGCAGGGAATAAATCGGAATTGTACGTAACACCACCGGAAGGAGATGTCAGGAATTCCTCAAAACTACCGGTCAGGCTAGACAGCCTGGTGTTGTCCATGTGTGTCCACCCCATGATATGTTCGTGCCCCTGGAAAAAGGCCGACACGATCGGGTGTTTGTTGACTACGGTTATTAGAGCAGAGGGTGTGCAACTGGAATCTGTTCGGCTGGTGCATGTGCAATGAGTACTTTCAACACAGTACATCGGTCCATGAAAGTAAATGAACGCATGAGCAAGCCCATCATTTTCGGCAAATGTCAAGCGGGAATCCAAAAATGACAATTCCGCAGATGTGAGTAGGTCCGCATCTCCAGGAACATCAAGACCAATAAATATGGAGTTGCCATAAATGAAACTATAGGTCAAATTATCCGAATTGGAGTTGAGAGAGACATAATTAGACACACCAGCAGGATAAGATCTTATATTCGGAGCAGTCTCAAAGTAGCTCTCCCACAATGCTGCGCTTCCACTCACATGATCATCGTGGTTGCCTCGGACCAGGAAGGTTTGATTAAATAAACCTGCACTTTTCAAAGCGTTGGTCATTGGATTCATTTCGCTTGCTGATACTCCGTCTTCTTCCAAATCGCCATTGAAAATAACAAAATTGGGGTGCAGGGTGGAAATCTAATTCACGGTGAGTGTGAAATTTGTCACTTGGGCCTGCGCATCGCCCATAGACACAAACGTGTATCCTGCCGGATTGACCGTCGGCACCGTTGTAGCTGTCAGAGTGGATGGTTGTGTCGGAGTGTTTGTGAAAGTCTTGGTTGCTGTCTCAGTTATTGCATATGTTTGGGTATAGGTAGCTATAGGCGTATTCGCATCCGTCGCGATCGGGTTGAAGGTGTTCGTTATTCTGATTGTGGGAACATAAGGCATGGTTGGTGTGGCGGTATAGGTTGCGGTCGCGTTCGGACTGCGCAATTGGGTCGCGGTACTGGCAGGCATATTCGTCTTCGCCACAGTCGGCATATAGGTTTTCGTTACGATTACAGTGGGAATACTCGTCACAGTTTGCGTGTTGGTATTGGTCGCCGTCGCGCTGGGTATGGGCGTCTGGGTCATCGAAAGGGGTTGGCGTATGAGTCAAAGCAAGCGTTGGCAAAGGCTTGGTCGTAGGCCGTGGAAGTCGGCATTGATGAGCCAGGTGTCGAACCTCCTCCGAAATCATCAAAGATGGCGTTGGGAGCGCCCCAAGCTAACAGGCCCAGATAGCCTCCTTTCCCGTAATCTGGCCAGGCGGTTACATCACAGACTTTTAGCGAAGACCCATTTTTATATACGGTTATCTTCCCGTCGGCGGTAGCCCGTGCGCCAAGCTGATCCCCATTCGTAAAAGTGGCCGGGATATTTGCGCCGCATTTGACATATCCTCCCCCGAAGTGTAGGAATAGATAATAATTACATTTTTGGTTGGGTTGTACGATACTTCCAGAAAACTTGTCTTTTTTCCTGACCCCTGGGATTTGAGCAGCAAATCCATGTTGGTAGCTGAAGTATCAACTTTAACAAACGTCACATATACTTCCTGATCCGGGTTAAACGATGTTGGATTCCAAAAGATCATGCCATTTGATATGACATCCATCTGGTTGCCGGTGATCTTAAATCCAGATTTATCAACTGACCAGTTGCTGCCGATGGAACCGTCGCTACGATTGAATGCATCCAGTATTCCCGTCGAAGGGAAGCCGGAAGAATTGGAGACTTCCCGTAATGGGGCGTTTGATTCAGACACTGCAGCATTATTCGGGTTTCCCGAGACGGAATCTTTGGGAGAGGTGGATAAATTGAGTGACCATGCTTGTACACTCATAAATAGGGCCAGGGCAACAGAAAACATATTACGCATCCGATACTCCTTCCGATAGAAAGGTTGAATTATTGGCACAAGGGAAGAAAAAAATAATTTAGCGCAAACAAAGCATGGCTGATATGTTTATACACGCGAATTGTGATATTTCGAACAACAGAAGTGTTAGGTGGCTTTCGAAATCATCAGTGATTTTCGTCACTTTACGAAATTGTTATTTTCTTATTTTTGGTTCATTTTGAGGGAATTCTATGAGTAAATTTCCAACAGCCTCAAGCTGATCGCCAGGAGGGGGTCATACCTGACTGCTTATCGCCCCATTGCCCCCAGCAAACCGGTGCGAAGGTATTTGTCTAATTACATTATTGACTTTGTTTTCTAAAAGTGCTATTATGAAAACGAGCTTAACATTTCTGTAAGTTCAGGCTTCGGAAGGAATGGTGCCGAGGTTTTATGATTCTCATATTAGGGATGGTTGTTTTTAGTGTGTTGAAGCCGATTTAGGTATACAATTAGTCTTGGTAAGGTATATTTTTTTTTCGACTTTTATTAAATGTATTTTTAAATCAATTTTGAAGCACGTTTCACGTTTGGACGGCTAAATTCGATGTGATCATTTCTTTTTGGTCACAGGATTTTGTGTAATTTCATAGGAGTGATATGAGCGAACACATAATAAAGCAAATGGCTGCAAGAATTGGAATGTCTTACGACGAGTTCATCGGGGAGATGCGCAAGCGTGGCTGCAGTGAACCGACCGCGGCAAAGATCTGGTCTGGTGAATATGACGAATATTCTGATTTCAAGGATAATGACGTCTATTTAAGTAATTTGCGCAAAGCGGCTGATGTTTTGAAGGTAAAAACCGGGTCACTTATATCAAGATGAAAATGTGGTACGTGATCCACAGCAAGCCTCAAAAAGAGGCTCTACTCTGTGAACAGTTAAGTTTGCGGCGTATAGAAACGTACTATCCGCACATCCGGGTTCAACCGGTTAACCCACGTGCACATAAGATCAAGCCTTATTTTCCTGGTTACCTTTTCATCTGCGTAGATCTAATTCGGGAGATTACATCAAGTTTAAGGTGGATGCCTGGTGCAATAAGCCTGGTCAGTTTTGGGGATGAACTGGCGACTGTCCCCGATGAATTAATTCAAATAATTAAGCTGAAGGTAGATAGGATAAACGATGTTGGAGGTGAAATATTCAACGGGTTGGAATATGGGGATCCAATCGTCATGCGGGATGGGCCTTTTAAAGGCTATGAAGCCATTTTTGATGCGCGTTTATCTGGTGCCGGGCGGGTGAGGGTGCTTTTAGAGTTACTGAAGGGTCGTCTAGTTCGGATGGAATTACCGGTAGAACAAATTGAGCTGATAAAACGGTCCTAATCCTAGACCGAAGAGGAAAAGGTTGAAACCGCTCAAAAAGCATAAATCACTTGGCATTTTAGAAATGTCGAGATGGCGGAGCATGGAATTTTTGTAGGATGTTTTAGGGGGAAATAGTGTGTAGTTTAACCAACGTTATGAGCATGGACATTGATATGTTGTTTAGTATTTTCGCAAGATATCTCTTTATGCGATGATAATATTTTGATAATTCGATATTGAATCTCGGTCAAAATGCGTTCTCTCCCCACTCAATATTCCATTGCTTTAATAAATTCTCCGAACAGGATCAGGCCTGTGCTTTAATATAACGAGTTCTAACGACTGGGTTTTTCATTTACTTTTGGCAATTTTTTGTGTGAGCAGGTGAGTGAACACATTTGTTGGAAATCCGCCTTATATACTCAGTATTGTTTACAAAATTTCTGGAGTTTACTCAAATCGTTTTTCCCAGTTTCGTAGCAAAGCAATCATGACAACGGAAGAGAAACAATCTACATTGGATCTCGTCGCCAGCCTTTGCAAAGCGCTGAAAGACGAAAAAATTAACTACTGTCACTGGAAGAGTAACGTTGCGATCGACCGTTCAGCCAGCGGAGAAAACGATCTTGATTTATTGGTAAGCCGGGCTGACGCCCAGCGCTTTATAGGAATTCTAATGCAACTTGATTTTAAGGAGGCTTTTCTTACAAAAGGTGGGCAATTACCGGGTACCCGGGATTATTATGGATATGACCAGAAGGCTGACCGGATAATTCATGCCCATGTTCATTTTCAGTTAGTGTTGGGACATGATTTGTCAAAGAACTATCACATTCCCATAGAAAACCCATTTCTGGAATCTGCTACTCAAGGTGGATTGTTTAGAATCCCTGCCCCAGAATTTGAACTGGCAATATTCGTTGTCCGTATGGTTTTGAAGCACTCGACGTTGGACGCGATAATAATGGGTCATGGGAGCTTATCTGCCTCTGAGCGTCGAGAGTTGGAGGTCTTGCAGTCCCTTACGACATTAACTAAAGTGGCTGCTGTATTTAACCAGCATTTACCATGTGTGGATAACAATTTGTTCGAGGCATGCCTGCGATCACTCCAACCTGGCTGCTCATTCTGGAAGCGAATCGTAGCTGGTAAGCAATTGCAACAAAAACTAAGATCCTGCGCCCGCCGTCCATTAATAGGAGATACTGTATTAAAATTTTCGCGACGAATAATATTACCAATTCAGTCTCGCGTGCACGTGCGTGAGCCTAAAAAACACCTGATAAAAGGCGGTCTGTTAATCGCAGTCGTTGGTGGAGATGGTTCTGGTAAAACGACAGTGGTCAACAGTCTCTATGCCCGGATATTTGAAGAATTTGAAATAGCCAAATTCCATATGGGAAAACCATCTTGGTCTTGGACAACCTTTTGGATCAGAGGAATTATTAAAATTGGGAGAATGCTTGGTTTTTATCCTTTTGTAAAAGAAGGCAGTGAATCCTCTTTCGATACAAATATTCCAATATTTCCTGGCTACCCATGGCTGATTCGCGAGGTCTGCACTGCCCGGGATCGCTTCTTGACATATACTGCCGCCCGGCGCTTGGCAACAAATGGCTGCCTGGTTATTTGTGATCGTTATCCATTGGCAGAAGTAAAAAAAATGGATGGTCCCCAGGTTGAGTGGATAACACACGGCATGCATTCCAATAAACTAATTAGGGCTCTGGCAGGATTGGAAAACCAATATTATGAACAGATTATGCTGCCAGATTTATTGATCGTTCTTCGTGTTGCTCCCGATATCGCGGTACAGCGTAAAACGGATGAGCCGGCAGAGTCGGTCCGTTCGCGTGCAGGAGAGGTCTGGAATGTGGACTGGGGTAATACTCCTGCTCACATTGTTGATGCAAGCCGGACTAAAACCGAAATTCACTCTGATCTGATGGCTTTGATATGGTCGTATCTATAAATCGCGCACCAAAGCTGGACGATTTTTTTCTGAATATTCCCCGCTTGTGGAATTTATTAGCCCGGCTGGCGCAGAACAGATCACTCTTCGTGAGGCACTCAAATAGTAACAGAAACAAATCTGATTGGATGGTTTTCCGTCATCACCTTTTTTGCGTTGGGGTCTGCGATCATAATAACCTTTACAACTAATAAGCTTCCCAAACCTTAGGAAAGCCGGAAACCTTTTTACTCGAATGCATGGTAGAACAAAACATCAATATTTGGTTGGGAATTAAACCTTGAGAAAATTGACCTTTTGGCTGTCCCTGGTTTTGATTTTTACTATTCCCTGGGAAGATAGTCTGTCAATACCAGCACTGGGTTCATTTACCAAGTTACTGGGTTTGGTTGTTGCGGGTTTTTGGTTTTTAACGATCCTCACCGAAGGTCGATTCCGTAAACCCCACCTTTTCCATGCTTTTGTTTTACTCTTTTTCTTATGGAATGTTTTTAGTTATATGTGGAGTGTAGATGTTAGCGGAACGATTCAACGAATATTAACTTACGGACAGATTTTTGTCTTAATGCTTATTATCTGGGAGTTATTTCAAAAACCAGCTGATGTGATAGCTGGGCTTCAGGCTTACGTTTTTGGTTCTTTTGTTTGCATTGCCAGCTCAATAAGTAATTATCTTAGCGGGACGGTAGCAGAAAATTACGAGGTACGCTATTCCGCAACAGGGGTTAATGCGGTCGATCTCGCTCTGTTTTTATTATTGGGGTTGCCTGTTGCCTGGCATTTATTTACCCATTTTAATAATAAAAAGACCTTCATTCTTAAAGTATTAGATTTATTTTATATCCCTTTGGCTATTTTTTCGATTTTACTCACTGCAAGCCGCACTTCTCTTTTTGCGATTATCCCAGCCATTATTTTTATATTATGGCCAAAACGTATTGACATCGGTCGATTTATTTTGGTTTTTATATTCCTGGTTGTATCGGTAATGGTTATTTGGGCCGTACTCCCTGCGGGCGTAGTCGAACGTCTTGATACTGCCTCTACTTCCATAAGCACAGGGGATATTGGGGGGCGGGTCATCTTATGGAAGGAAGCAATCACGGTATTTTTAAGTCATCCGCTCTTCGGTAGCGGTAGTGGTGCACTACCCGCAATCATCGGAGGATTAGCCCACGAAACATTTTTATCGGTTCTTGCGGAAACAGGTCTTATCGGGTTCGGTTTATTTTTATGCATTCTCGCAATCGTTTTGAATCAGGCAGTAAGATTGCCCAAAGGATATTCCGGACTATGGTTGTCATCCTTTTTTGTCTGGTTTATTGGTGTTCTTTCGTTATCCTTTGAATTCAGAAAAGTTACGTGGCTATTCTTTAGTTTTGTGATTATTGAGTGGGCTGCCCTCCACGAACAGCATCGCGCGGAGACGTTGAAATCTACGGCGTTTGTGCCAAAACAAGTTCAATCCCTACCTGGCGCAGTGGAATCTAAGGGTTGACAAATATATTTATGGCATCAACTCTGAGTTAGCAAAGATTAGATTATTAAAGCGGGTTTAATGAATTCGAAAAAGTTACGCCTTGGAATCCTGGTCGACTCTTATCTGATGCCAGCATGGATATATTGTTCAATCGAACGGGTTTTTAATTCCAACCATGTCGAATTGTCATTGATTATTTTCAACGAAAATAAAAGCGTCCTATATGAAAATAGAAAGAATCTGAAGAATGGAAGATCGATCGTATATCGGGTTTTTAATGAAATTGACGAAAGGATATTTATTAAAGGAAAAAATGCATTAGAAAGCATAAATGCAGAGAAATTATTGTCCGGTGTACCTGCTATTAAAGTAAAACCGATTAAAAAAGGGAATGCTGATTTTATCGAGGCAGCGAAAATTGATGAAATCCGTGAATATGGGTTGGATATTTTATTGAAGATTGGATTTGATACTCTAAGCGGCGAAATCCTAACTGCTGCAAAATATGGAGTGTGGGCTTACCACTTTGAAGGGGACCCTCTCGGTTTTTGGGAAGTGATACAAGCTCAACCCGAAACAAAAAGTGATTTGCGGATTTTGAACGAAGAAGTCAATGGAGACAGAATTATCTATAGTTCTTCATCTTTCACTTATCCATTTTCCCCTGCTCGAAACAGGAATTGTTCTCTTTGGCTATCTTCATCATTCCTGCCAAGGAAAATAGATCAGCTTTACTTACTAGGCGAGAATATTTTATTTGAAGAAACCAAAAATTATCACAAGGAACCTGGGCCTCGTGTCAAAAAGGGGTCTGATTCTTCCCCCTCCAATTTTTTATCCTTGTGGCTTATTGTAAGGTTGTCGATAAGAATCGTTCGAGAAATGTTTTTTAGGGTTTTCTACTTGGACTCATGGTTTTTGATGTTTTATCTGGGCTCAAATGAATCAATTCCTTTCAAGGAGTTAAAAAAAATCGTTCCGCCAAAAGATAGATTTTGGGCTGACCCACATATTACCCGAATAAATGGAACATACTATATTTTCATTGAAGAGTTTTTAAGAGAAAAAAACAAAGGCGTCATTTCGGTTATGGAAATGGATGAACTTGGAAACTGGAAACCACCGGTCAAGGTATTAGAAAAGGAATATCATTTATCCTATCCATTTATTTTTGAGTGGAACGACAAGTTTTATATGGTGCCAGAGTCGCGGGCGAATAAAACCATTGACCTTTATGAGTGCGATGAATTCCCCTATAAATGGAGTTTTAAGCAATGTCTGATGGAGAATGTCTCAGCTGTTGATACGACCCTTATTTATTATTCCAATAAATGGTGGCTTTTCACTGCAATGTCTGAAAATGAAGCCGCTGCGCCAAATGTTGAGTTGTTCCTGTTTTATACAGATGATCTTTTCCGTGGTGAATGGAAAGAATATCCACGCAATCCGATCATTTCAGATGTTAAAAGCGCCAGACCAGCAGGCAGTTTGTTTATGAAAGAAGGAAAGTTATTCAGACCCTCACAGGATTGCTCGAAAATGTATGGATTTGGTTTTGATTTGAATGAAATAGAGGTTCTTTCGGAAACAGAATATTGCGAAAGAAAAACGTTGTCCGTCAGGCCAAATTGGGATAAAAAAATCCTGGCGACGCATACATTTGCCAAATGTGGAAAACTAACCGTCATTGACGGGTTCACACGGATTCTAAAATTTGGATAAAACGAATTGGTTTCTTTATGCCCTGATCATCATAAAACAATTGTATTTCCTACAAAAAATTATCTGACTTGTTTGCCATTACAAAAGCGTAACCAGAAATTGCAGTTCAAAGGATATAAGGCGAACGTGATATATCGATCCGAGATCAATCGCCATAGGAGTGAGAATTAGATTGGGACACCCGGTCAGATATTGCCTCTAATGCCAATAGATCCAAGAAAGAAATATTCATTAAGGTTAATGCTCCCGTGTGGGAAAATCTTAAGATATGTCACCAATCACTCGTCCTATGAAATTCATATCAAGCTTATTGTCGGATAAAAGCCTAACAAAAAAAGCCTATTTAAATGCTCTGACGGTCACTCTTGATTACGTCGCCAATTTGATCGTTAGTTTTCTCCTCACACCATTGATGGTGGCAGGACTTGGAAATTATTTTTATGGGATGTGGCAGGTATTAAATCGACTTATCGGATATATTACTCCGGCTAGCGGTCGCCCCGGATTCGCCCTGAAAGCGACCCTTGCAAACCAGCAAGCCTCCATTGATTATGAACAAAAACGCCGCTACGTAGGTAGTACGCTCCTTATTTGGTTATTATTTTTGCCGCTTCTGATCGGCGTTGGTGGAATTGTAAGTTGGTTTGCTCCCTATTGGGTAAAGACACCTGATGCATATGTTTGGATCGTGCGCGTAGTGTCAGGCCTGATGGTTGCAAACATGATCGTTGACACTTTATCGTCGGTACCGCAAGTGACTTTGCAGGGTGAAAATGTTGGCTATAAGCGCATGGGGACGTCTGTCGTATTGGTTTTTGTAGATGGCGGTTTCACTTGGCTGGCACTTTATTTTAAAACTGGAATCATTGGCGTAACAGCCGCTGTAATAGCTACGACAATTACAACTGCTTTATTTTATCTGTGGGTAGTGCGAAGCTATATTCCCTGGTTTGGAGTAGCCAAACCACAATCTGCCGAAACCCACCAGATGCTAAGCTTAAGCTGGTGGTTCATGGGTTGGAATCTGGTAACAAGCCTGCTTTTAGCAAGTGATGTCGTTGTTCTGGGAGTGCTTAATTCTGTTGAGTCGGTAACCAATTACACGCTTACCAAATACGTCCCCGAAACAATAATTGGCGTCATCGTCATCATCGTTTTCGGAATTGTGCCGGGATTGGGCAGTATTATTGGAACGGGAGATTATGAGAGGGCCATCCGATTAAGAAATGAGATTAATTCCATTATCTGGTTGGTCTCGACAGCTTTAGGTGCTTCCATAATATTATGGAATCATGCTTTTATTAGCTTGTGGGTAGGCGCTGAATATTTTTCGGGAGCTATTCCCAATATGCTCATCGTGGTGGCATCCATGCAATTGGCATTTATCCGGAGTGACGGCAACATCATCGACCTGACCCTGAAGATGAGTCAAAAGGTGCTTCTGGGGTTATTATCGGTCATCGTCTCAATTGTGATCGCCGGCATATTTGTGGGATATTTTAAACTCGATGTAATCGGATTATGCATTGGTATCATGCTCGGGCGATTAATCCTAAGTTTTGGCTATCCCGTGTTGATCAGTCGCTTCATGCACGTTTCGTGGACTTCTAAATTAGGTCAAATGGTTCGACCAATCCTCGTAACGATCCTTCTGTTTTCCACTGCAGTTGGGCTTGATCAATACGCATCGTCTTTAATTAGATCAGGAATCATGGGCTGGCTGGTCTTCATCCTTTTAGCAGGAGCAACAGGAATCCTGATGTCATTTATTTCGTTCTATGCTGGTTTGACAGGCGATCAACGTAGGAGTTTGATTCGCCGTGTTCGAGCTGTGATAACAACAGCCGAATCATCCTAAAAATGTGAAAACTATATGGTTCAGCGAATAGTGGAAATTGTAGGTCCGGCAGGTGCGGGGAAAACGACCCTTTGCCATGCTTTGAATCGCTGCAGCAAATCCATTCGTCTCGGCAATTTTCCAGATGTCCGGAAATTATCTGCTGCACCTTTCTTTATTGGGAATGGCCTCAAAATATCCCCTTCCCTGCTAAATTTACACCAACACAATGGAAGAAAACTTCTCCGCCGGGAATTTGCATGGTTATCAATTCTATATGGATGGCCGGTTGTTTTGAAAAAAGAATTAGAAAATCATCAGGTGATTATTCTGGATCAAGGCCCAATTTATTTGTTGACTGAATTAAAAGAGTTTGGTCCTGAATACCTAAGGGAAGAAAAAGCAGGGAAATTTTGGCTTGATCTATATTCCAGATGGGCTGGCATGCTGGACATGATCGTCTGGCTTGACGCAGCTGATGTCATTTTGCTCGATCGCATCCGGAGCCGGAACAAGGAGCATGTTGTCAAAAACGAATCGGTTCAAGCCACCTTTGAGTTTTTGGCATCCTTCCGCAAAGCGTATGAGCGCACAATCTCCAATTTTGAATCAAATCAAAGTAATCTAAAAATTCTTCGATTTGACACAAGTCACAGATCACCGGAAGGCATCGCAAATCAACTTATTTTCGAATTCGGCTCAACTTAAATATCCCAACATGAAAACATCAAAAGAACGGGTGGCGCTTTTTTTACCCGGGTTGTACGAAGGCGGTGCAGAACGAGTCATTCCTCAATCTGGCGAAAGGGATTTCAGCGCGAGGCTATTCAGTCGATCTGGTTCTGGCACGGGCTGAAGGTCCTTATATGACGCAAATCCCGAATTCGGTGAGACTCATAGATTTGAAAGCACCTCGGGTATTAGGGAGTTTACCTGCTCTGATAAAGTATCTTCAGCGAGAACGCCCGTCAGCTTTACTTTCTGCAATGTTCGCAAATGTAATTGCCCTTTGGGCCAGGCGTTTATGCGGTATTCCTGGACGGCTGGTAATTACTGAACACAATGCTCTTTCTTCTGTGGTCAATAATAATAATGATCTCCGCTGGAAGCTTTATCCGAAAATTGCCGGATGGTTTTATCCCTGGGCAGACAATATCATTGCTGTTTCAAACTATGTTGCAGATGATTTGACACGGTTTACTAAAATTCCTCAAGACCTTATCCAGGTTATTTATAACCCTATCGTGACTTCAGATTTGCTGAATAAATCTGAAGCGTTATTGGAACACCCCTGGTTTAAAGGTGGTGAGCCCCCCGTTGTATTGGCAATTGGGCGTTTGACAGATCAAAAAGCCTTTGATGTTCTAATTCGAGCTTTTTCCTTTGTGAGAAAAATTCGCTCGGTGCGTTTAATGATATTGGGCGAAGGGGAAAACCGTCTTGCTCTTGAAGATTTGATCAGGCAACTGGGATTGGAACAGGATGTGACTTTAATGGGATTTGTGCAAAACCCATATCCTTTTATTGCCCACGCTTCCCTGTTCGTGCTCTCCTCCAGATGGGAAGGATTACCCACTGTTTTGGTGGAAGCCTTGCGTTTGGGTACGCCGGTCATCGCCACGGATTGTCCCGGCGGTTCGCGGGAAATATTGAAGGACGGGCAGTACGGTAAATTAGTTCCGGTTGACGAGCCCCTCCTTTTAGCCGAGGCAATTGAAAGGTCCCTGGATGACTGTCGATCATGTCCTCCAAAAGAAAGTTGGACTCCCTTTGAATTGGATTTCGTTGTGGATCGTTATGTTAACTTGTTGCTTGGAGTCCGGTAATGTGTGGGATTATTTTTTTGTCGGTTGATATTTAGTTTCGAATAGTTCCATGTGAGAAGAGCATCTCGATAGAATTAATAAGAATACTTCCGCATCGGGCAGAAACAAGTAGAAATTTCCAAAGAGATAAAATCATTTCTCAATGTCAATAATCCTGAGGACATAAAAAAACAGAGGTAGGTTGATGACAAACAAATCAAGGATTGATTTGTTTCTGCTTATTGGATTTCTTATATTGTTATCGATAAATCTTATGGGTTGTTTGCCGGGCCCAAAACCTGCCGTGACTAAGACCCCCACAAGCACACCGAACGTTGGCATGACCGAAACATTTACTCCCAATCCCACATTGATTTCTGCTTTCCCTGGAGCCGAAGGGTTTGGAGCTATGTCGGTCGGCGGCCGTGCCGGTAGGGTGATCGAGGTAACCAATCTAAATGATGCTGGCCCTGACTCCTTGCGAGCTGCCGTCGAAGCGGAAGGGCCACGGATCGTCGTCTTTCGTCTGGCTGGCACGATTGGACTCGAATCCAGTTTGGTGATCACCCACCCATATATTACAATCGCTGGTCAAACCGCACCCGGTGAGGGAATTACATTACGTCCCCTTAGTTCAGCAGTTGTTGCACTTTTGCAAATCGAGACTCACGATGTTGTAGTTCGATTTCTCACCCTACGTGCAGGTCCGCCATCAGCGGGCGATGCCATGTTTATCCTGGCTTCAGATCTACACGATACTTACAATGTGGTGATCGATCACAACTCGATGAGTTGGGCAGTTAATCGGGATCTGGCAACGTGGTACGATGTTCACGATATCTCAATTCAATGGAATATTTTCTCCGAAGGGTTGAATTGCAGCATCAATCCAAAAGGTTGCCATAGCAAAGGGGTTCTGCTCGGGGGCTATGCAAGTGACGAAAACAAGGATAAACCAGGAGCTGGCAACATCTCATTCCATCATAATTTGATGGCACATGATGGGGAACGGAATCCATATATTGAAGCAAGTGGCATAGTTGATGTTGTTAATAATGTTGCCTACAATCCCTTCGGAACTTTTAGTCACATAGATATGATCAATCAATTGGCTCCAGATTTAGTAAATTACATCGGAAATTACTATAAACCCGGGCCTAATACCGATGTGAAATACAGCATTAGAGCTCTAAACCCTGGGGCGCAGGGAGCTCAAATATTTGTTCAGGGGAATATCGGTCCCCAAAGGGAGACAGATAGCCTGCCAGAGATTAATATTGTTGATCCTGACTCAAGAAGTTTTGTTATATCCAAACCTATTCCTGCAAAAACAATCACAACAACCTCAGCTTATCAGGCTTATGACCAGGTAATGGCAGGCGCTGGGGCGAATATGGGCTTAAATTGTGATGGAACGTTCTTCCCTCGGCGA
Source organism: uncultured Chloroflexia bacterium (assembly GCA_963760245.1). Classification (GTDB taxonomy): domain Bacteria; phylum Chloroflexota; class Anaerolineae; order Anaerolineales; family Villigracilaceae; genus UBA877. The sequence goes on from CAVXCH010000004.1 coordinate 116,198, forward strand.
GACGCCATTGACACACGTATTGTCAACGATGTAAGCGCTGGTACCGGCAAAATTATTGACGATCCTTCCGAGGTGGGTGGCTGGTTGACAATTCCTCCCGCCACTCCTTGTGTGGATTCCGATCATGACGGAATGCCTGATGCGTGGGAACAAAAATACAACTTCAACCCTCGCGATTCTTCAGATAATTCCAAAGATGCAGATGGGGACGGATATACAAATATCGAAGAATTCCTGAACGGCACAGACCCGCTTCATTAGAAAATCCATTCAATGAAAATCCCCGAATCCAGCCAAAGCATTAAAGCGCAAACACTTTTCCAAGGAAAAAGACTTTTATTCGTTGGGCCGAAACCGCCGCCTATCGGTGGATCACCGCTTACCGTGCAAGCCATGCTCGAAGAATTGACTTATTACCCATCTGTTCAGGTAAGGGTGGTCAACACGTCCCCTGCAACGGATGTTAGAAAAAAGATGACGGGTTTTAACTTCGAAAAGATCTTTCGGTCATTGTCCATTCTTCCAAAATACATATACCAAATTCCGCGTTGTGATACCATTCTGGTTTTTGCCAACGACTTGTTTGCCATCACCCTTGCGCCTCTGCTTTTATTTCTGGCTAAACTTTTTCACAAACCTTTTTTCCTCAAGCCGGTTGGTGCGGGTCTGGATTTATTCATTCATTCCCAGAATAAGTTATTTCGGGAATACTTGCTTTTTGTCTTGCGCGCTACGGATGGAATTCTTGCACAGACCAAATTGCTCAAGGATGACCTGAATAAACTGGGTTGCACGAACGTTTACTACCTACCTGGGTGTAGAACACAGTCAGTAATTACTGAGGTTCCACAACACTCCTCATCTGGCCTGCGTATGATCTTTCTGGGCCATATTACGAGGTTAAAAGGACCCCTCATTTTGCTCGATGCTCTAAAGATTGTTGCAAAATCGGGTAACGAGCAAGTGACATGTGATTTTTTTGGTCCAATTCACGATGAAATTCGTGATGAGTTCCTGGAAGAATTGAAATCAACTCCTACTGCTCATTATTGTGGTGTGGCCGAAGCGGGAACTGGTTCCCAACTGATCGCAAATTATGACGCACTTGTTCTCCCTTCTTATTATGACACCGAAGGTCATCCGGGAGTGCTGATCGAGGCAATGCACGCAGGGGTTCCAGTGATCGCTACTCAATTACGTACTTTTCCTGAATTGATCACGAACGGAATAAATGGTTTTCTGGTTCCTGCTAAAGATAGTCACTTACTTGCTGAGGCTATCCGTTTTCTAGCTGTGAATCCAGGGGTAAGAAAAAAAATGGGTCAGGCAAATCATCTTAAGGGTCAGGAGTTTCGTGCTGATGAAGTCGTAGCGCAATTGCTGAAGATCATTTTCCCGGGTCCTCTCCCATTGAGGCAACCCTTATGAAAATTTTGTTTTTCATGCATTGTTATGCACCTGAAGTTGTCTGTGGGACGGTTTAATCTCGGAGCTTGCCCATTATCTTTTAAAACGTAGATGTTGCGTCATGGTTTTCACGGGCGTACCGAATTACCCGCAGGGACATGTCGTCAAATAAACAAAATTATCATAACCATTTTAGGATGTATTGGCGATTATCCGTCGCCCACAATGCTACTTATTTTAGGCGATATCCATTTCACTGCCCAAGGCATCTCAGGCTTTTACAAAAACCATGAAATCCGACGCATTCATAGAATTCCTGGCACGACAAGGCTACCGAATTGTGAAGACGGAAAGCTGCTACTGGTATAACGCTCAACCGGGATTCTATTTCTATTTCCCTTATCACAAGCTGATTACACCCAGCAGTGAAGAGCTAAAATCTCTTCTCGGAAAGGAGCATTGTATCGGTGTTAGGTACTTCACACCAATAGATCATATTGGCAAAGAAAGTTTCATGTTCGTGTGTGATGATAAAAATTATGATCTTTCATCTGTTGACACGCATAATACTCGCCGTGAGACACGCAGAGGGCTGGAGAACTTTGCGATTAAGCGGATGGAATTCAAAGAACTGGCGGCACTGGGAATCAGCCTCGAATATGATACATTGATCAGGCAAAATCGAGCACCTCAAATGCATGAGGAAAAGAAATGGAGACTTTATTGTTCATCGGCTGAGGGTTTGGAGAGTTTTGAAGCCTGGGGAGCATTCGCTGGCAACAATCTGGCATCATTTTTGATTGCACATCAGATGGAAGCTGATTACATTTTTTTGCATCAAGGTTCAGCAACAAAATACTTGCCCCTATATCCTAATAATGCTTTGATCTACTATGTAACCAAACTTAAACTTGCATCACCGGATATAAATGCTGTTCACTATGGTCCCCAGTCGCTGGATGGGCCACTTTCCTTGGACAAGTTTAAGGTTAGTATGGGCTTTCAGAAAAAGCCTATGAAACAGATGATCCTCTTCAATCCTTTGATTAAACCATTTGTTAACAAGGTTACCCATAAAGGTGTCAAACTTATCTCAGCTTCAAAACCTAAGAGCGATACATTCCGGAAAATTGAAGGGATGATACGTTTTTATCGAGAAGCAACCTAAAGGTAGAGCGCAACCCGTTAACTGGCTTTGGTAATTCCATTTCGACAACAACCGCAACTGATTCTATATCACAATATCCTATGCGAATAATGATATTTGGTTTGCATTATGAACCCGATCTCGGACCAAGTGCGCCATTGTCCACCATGCTATGTGAGAATTTGGTACAACTTGGCCACCAGGTAACCATTATCACCCGGGTTCCCCATTATCCTTCCGGACGTGTTCCCTCTGAGTTCCGGGGGAAGTGGTTGTGGAAGTCGGTCGAAAACGGAGTAAACGTGATCCGGGTGGCATTGCCTTCTGTAGACAGAAGCAAACTTCCGCTTCGCATGCTGCAATTCATCTGTTACCAAATTGGTGCCACCTGGGCTGGCTTGGGCAAACAATATGACGTTGTGATATCCTCCGGTCCTTCCCTGGAGGTATGGTTACCCTTCGCCTACATGGTCGTCCTTCGTCGTAAACCTTCTATCTATTCTGTTTATGATGTTTATCCAAATGTCGGCGTGACCTTGGGCATATTCCGGCACAAGCCGGTGATTGCGTTGGTGTCGAGCATGGAACGTTTTTGCTTGAATAACGCGAGTGTAGTACGGATTATCTCAGACTCGTTCAGGCCGGCACTTCTCGCAATGGGTGTTCCCAACGAAAAAATAATCCTCGTTTATGACTGGGTGGACACGGACCTGGTCCATCCAATGCCCCGTGACAACGCATTTACCCGTGAGCACAAGCTGACCGGCCAATTTGTCGTTCTCTATGCCGGGAATTTGGGCCTGTCGCAAGGTTTGGAGCATGTTCTCACTGCGGCTGCGACGATCGAGGACCACAAGGATATATGTTTTGTCTTTGTAGGTGACGGCGCAAACCGTGAAAAACTTGTTGCTGAAACTGAACAACGCCACCTAAAAAACGTGAAGTTTATCCCATACCAGCCGCGCCAGCGTATATCTGAAGTCTTGGCGAGTGCCGATGTTTCCCTCGTATCGCTGCAACGCGGAATTGGGTTAGGCTCCCTGCCTTCCAAGAACTCTTTCAATCTTGTCCAGCGGCAGGCCAATGATTGCCTGTATTGACAAGGATAGTGAAGCCTGGAATTTGATTACGCGATCCGAAGCCGGCTTGGCTGTTCCCCCTGAAAATCCGTCGGCGTTGGTTGAAGCTATTCTCACTCTCAAGAATGATCCGGAACTTTGTGTGCGTATGGGACATAATGGCCGCTCCTGGGCCGAAAATAACCATTCTCCTCAAACTGGTGCAAAGCGGATTGAAAAAATAATGCTGGAGATTACTTCTTCCAAAATAACTTAATCAAATATGGATTGAAGACGAATGATTTGGTTAAAACCTGTAGACGTAGACGATGAGACATTTGATAAAATATAGGACTTTATATGGGACCAATATGAGAGCTACTTTTAAGTTGTAGTCACCAGTCGAAATTGTTCTCAGTGCTTTTTTGATACTTTTCGGGTTACACGTTTTTCCAAGTTCCCACTGGCAAAGGCCGCGGTTTTCTCCTCTAATAAAGCTAAATATGAAAAAAGCTCTCATCACCGGGATCACGGGTCAGGATGGATCATATCTGGCAGAACTATTGCTGGATAAGGGCTATGATGTTCACGGTTTAATTCGTCGCTCAAGTTCATTCAATACCCAGCGAATCAACCATATGTATAAAGATCCACATAACCAACCTGAAATCAATCTCCACCTGCATTATCGGTGATGTAACCGATATGGGTAGTCTTCTCGACTTAATTTACAATATCCAACCAAACGAGATCTACAATTTGGCCTCCCAAAGTCATGTGCGAGTCAGTTTTGACCTGCCTGAATACACAGGCGATGTCACAGCGTTGGGCACAGTCCGCATCCTGGAAGCGATCCGCAAAAGTGGCATTACCACTCGTTTTTACCAGGCCTCTTCCAGTGAAATGTTTGGCGCCGCCCGCCCGCCCCAAAATGAAACCACCCCATTTGCGCCGCAAAGTCCATATGCAGCTGCCAAGTTGTATGCCTACTGGCTCACGCGTAACTACCGGGAAGGATACAAGATTTTTGCTTCAAATGGAATTCTCTTCAACCACGAATCCCCCCGCCGCGGGGAAACATTTGTAACGCGTAAAATCACGCGTGCTCTGGCCAATATCAAAGCAAAAAAGCAGGATGCACTATTCCTGGGTAACCTGGACGCACGCCGCGATTGGGGTTATGCCCCTGATTATGTGGTGGCTATGTGGAAGATGCTCCAATGTGAGAAGCCGGGCGATTTTGTGATTGGCACAGGAGAAGCTCACTCGGTGCGTGAATTCCTGGATGAGGCGTTTGGATATCTGACGATGGACTGGCATGAATTTGTTAAGATTGATCCGCGTTACTATCGACCAAATGAGGTGGACTTTTTACAGGCGGATTCGAGAAAGGCGCGCCAAGTTTTGGATTGGGAACCACGCGTACTCTTTAAGGATTTGGTGCGCATCATGGTGGATGCTGACCTGGAATTAATTGGCCTCGAATCCCCTGGTGAAGGAGCTAAGATCATCGAGAAGTATCATGGAAGCTGGCATCGATGGAATAGCCAGGTTGTGAGTATGGATTGATATTTATGACGACATTTTTGGAGATGGGGATATGAAAAGAGCTTTGGTATGCGGAGCAGGCGGCTTCATAGGTGGCCACCTTGTCAAGAAACTAAAGGAAGAGGGGTTTTGGGTGCGAGGTGTGGATATTAAAGAGCCTGAATTCGCGCCTACCCAGGCGGATGAATTCTTAAAGCTGGATCTGCGCCAACCCCAAAACTGCGAGACTGCCCTGACCAGCGCCGGAGGGACGTTTGACGAAGTCTATCAACTGGCTGCTGATATGGGTGGCATGGGCTTCATCCATTCGGCTGAAACCGAGATTATGCATAACAATGCCCTGATCAATATCTATATGACCCACAGTGCTGCCAGCCTGGGCGTGCCGCGCTATTTCTTCTCCTCGTCAGTTTGTGTGTATCGCGATATGCATCCAGGTGAGCCGGAGATGACCGAAGCACAGGCGATCCCTGCCAATCCGGACAACGAATATGGTTGGGAAAAGCTTTACTCGGAACGTGTGGCCATGGCTTATAGTCGTCGTTATGGAATGTTGGTAAGGATTGCACGTTTTCAGAACTGTTATGGCCCTCATGGAACCTGGCAGGGCGGCCGGGAAAAAGCTCCCGCTGCAATTTGTCGCAAGGTAGCCGAAGTTGAAGACGGAGGTACGATCCAAGTATGGGGGGACGGTACGGCCATTCGTTCATATACCTATATCGCTGACATGGTGGAGGGAATTTATTTGTTGATGCACTCTGACTTGGAAGGACCGGTCAACATTGGTTGCCCGCAGTACGTTAGTGTGGAGGAATTGGTTCACACCATCATGGTGGCTTCAGGAAAGAAGATCCATATTCAGTACGTCGAAGGTCCAGTGGGGGTTCAGTCTCGCAATTTCAGCAATGCTCGCATTTATACAACCGGCTGGCAAGCGAAATATCTTCTCAAGGATGGGATTGCGCAGACCTATCCATGGATAGAGGTCCAAGTCAGGAAGGGTTGAGTGAATACATCCAATTGGCCTGAGCCGCGCAAGTTTTGGTCTGGACGGCGCGTATGCGTCACGGGTGGGGCAGGATTCCTTGGCACCTTTGTTGTTGAGCAATTGCGCCGACGCGGGGCAGCCAAAATATTCGTGCCAACGATAGAAAAGTACGATTTGATAAAACCCGAGGATATCAGACGTGTTCTGGATGCATCTCGTCCGGATGTGATTATCCATCTCGCCGCGCATGTGGGAGGGATTGGCGCAAACCGCGAGCACCCAGCCGAGTTCTTTTATGACAACCTGATGATGGGTGTTCAGTTAATGCACGAATCATGGAAGCGGGGCGTCGAAAAGTTCGTGGCTATCGGTACTGTATGTGCTTATCCCAAGTTCACACCAATCCCATTCCGGGAAGAGACTCTGTGGGATGGTTATCCTGAGGAGACTAATGCTCCTTACGGCCTGGCAAAAAAAATGTTGTTGGTGCAGGCCCAGGCTTATCGCCAGCAGTATGGTTTTAACGCGATCTACTTGTTACCGGTTAACCTGTACGGACCGCATGATAATTTCGATAACCAAACCTCTCATGTAATCCCGGCTCTGATTAGAAAATTTATAGAGGCAAAAGACCGCGGCGAGAAGGAAGTGGTCGTTTGGGGGGATGGGTCTCCAACTCGCGAGTTCCTCTATGTGGAAGACGCCGCCGAAGGGATCATTCTTGCTGCTGAACGCTATAATGGCGGGGAGCCGGTTAATCTGGGATCAGGGATGGAAATCAGCATTATGGATTTGGTTGAATTGATTGCCCGTCGAGATTGGATTTGAGGGAACAGTGGTATGGGATACTAGTAAACCCAACGGACAGCCACGAAGGGCACTCGATATCAGCCTGGCTGAACGAAATTTTGGTTTCCGTGCACGGATGAATTTTGAAGAGGGCCTTAGCCAAACGATTGAATGGTATTCCCGAGGAAAGGGAGGACCATCATGACATACCGGCATCGAAACCCAGCATAATAATACATATAATTGCAGAAACAATTTTTATTCAATTCTCAAAATCGAGGATAGGAATTTATGACCCCGGAAAAATCCCCATTTATACGGTTGGCAACACTTAATGATTTGGATGAGGTGACCGATCTACATTTGGCATCATTCAGCCCCGATGACCATATCCCGGTGATGTTTGGTCCCCGGTATGTTAAAGCAATGTATCGGTGGCAGATTAGGAGTCCTGAAGCATACACCCTTGTTGCCGAAGAAGACGGAAAGATAGTTGGCTTACTCGGTATGTGCGATAAGCCATATACAAGACCAATGTTTATGGCGTGTTTTGGAGAGTTTATTTTGAGTTTGCTGAAAAAGCCAACCTTACTATTGCAGGGAAAGCTATGGCAGCGATTATTCCGTGATTCAAAGCTATCTGGCAAAGGGAAGATGATAGCTCGAAACCCTGGAATAGCTCAAATGACTATCGGTGCGGTAGATAAGGACCATCGTGGTAGTGGTATTTTTCCGGCTTTGGTCGATGCGACCAAGTCATTTAGTAAAGCGCGCGGTAGCCGGGCTATTCGTGCGGGTATTTACAAGACAAATATGTCCAGCCGCAGGGTATTTATCAAGGGTGGGTGGATTGAAACACCGGAACTCGAGACCTCTGATACGGTGTTCTACGTTACTTACCTCGACCCGGGTTTTCAAAAAGAACTTGGGTTATAGTCCATCCCCTTATCGACTGGGGGATGCAAGACGGTAAACTGATGTTCTGCCCGAATGATTTTGTTAGTCAATCCTTGCGTGTGCGCCTAATCGTTTAAGTCAAGGATTTGCCATTGCCATAGGCATAACTTATTGTCTCGCAGGGTGTATTTATTTGGAGTTGCGATTTTTTATCTGGTATTAAAAAGGGAAGGAAAATGAGCACCCAAACAGTTGCAAGTCAACCAACCTCATACCAAGACTCTAAACTAGCTTCTTTGTTAAGTGGCTTATATAGAGGATTGGGTAATCTGTTCAAGCGCGCCTTCGACCTCATTATTGCGTTTTTTGGCTTGATCATCCTTTTACCTTTTTTTATTTTCATTGCCATACTGATTAAAAGCGATTCGGCGGGACCTGTTTTTTATTGGGGACCTCGGGTTGGTAAAAACGGGCACATTTTTAAAATGCTTAAGTTTCGAACGATGTTTGAACATCCAGATACTTATAACGGTCCGCGCCTGACTTATAAAGGAGATACTCGTATCACACCTTTGGGGATTTGGTTGAGGGATACAAAAATCAATGAACTGCCTCAACTCTGGAATGTTCTGATTGGAGAAATGAGTCTGGTAGGCCCGCGCCCCGAAGATCCTGAGATTGCCATATCATGGCCAGAGCAAGCGCGTCACACAATATTGTCTGTCAGACCAGGAATCACAAGTCCGGCAAGTATTCTTTATCACGACGAAGAAAAATTGCTTTCTAGTAAGGGTACGATGAACGAATATTATGAGAGTATTCTGCCCGAAAAAATCCGGCTGGATCTACTCTACGTTCGTCACCATTCGTTTTTCTCCGATCTTGATACGATCTTCTGGACATTATTTATTCTCATCCCGCGCTGGGCAAAGTTAAAGATCCCTGAAGGCTACTTGTTTGCAGGACCCATCTTTCGCCTTGCCAACAGATATGTTTCCTGGTTTATGATTGATCTGGTGGAATCGCTGGCATTGGTGGGCATTACCGCCCTGATCTGGCGCGCTGAAATGCCACTGAATTGGGGAGCCCAGTACCTAGCCGTCCTGGGGGTTATCCTTGCCCTCCTTTTCAGCGGCGTCAATTCCATTGTAGGACTCAATCGAATTGTTTGGTCGCATGCAACCGCCGAGGATGCCTTTGGCTTGATTGCCTCTGGTAGTTTCGTAACCGTTTTGATTCTGGGTTTAAACCAGCTTGTTTCAATGTATCATTGGTTGAACCTGTTACCACTCCCTATGTCCATGATCATTGTTATTGGTCTGTTGTCGCAAGTCAGTTTTGTTGTCACCCGCTACCGCTTACGCTTGCTCACGATGATTGCCAATCGATGGCTGGACTTACGACGGAACACCCTAGTCTTAGGAGAACGGGTATTGGTGATCGGGAATGGTGAGGCCGGCCAAATTGCAACCTGGCTGCTCAGCCGTCCTTCGTATCGTACTGCGTTTTCCATTGTAGGTATAATAAATGATAACGATCCTACAAAAAATGGGATGAGGGTTAATGGATACTGGATGTTGGGCACCATCAAGGATATTCCCGCAATTATAAAAAGCTATGACATTGGGATTATTGTGTCAACTGCCCCGGCCACAGCGCAGGAAATAAATGAATATGTCTTTGATCTCTGCCAGAAATACAATATTCGGTTGATCTTCCTTAATGACCTAATGTTGATGGTTGATCGGCAGGTAACTCAACCGCTCGGAAGTTTCGAATATCCTGTTTGGTTGGATGAACGCCTGGAATTCAAGGCCATGCATGATGCCATTACCGGTCTTCCAAATCGCTACCTTTTCCAGGATCGAATAAAACGGTCAATTGCATACGCAAAGCGGTACAAATCTCGGCTGGCTGTCCTATTCATTAAAATAGAAAGGAAAAACATAAATACTGATCAACTCGGACGTAAATATGGTGACAATATATTAATTGAAGTCGCCAGACGGCTCGCCACCTGTCAAAGAGGAAGCGATACCTTGGCTTATGTAGGAAAAAATAAATTTGCAGTGATACTTGAAAACATTACGAACGATGATATTCCAGAGACGGTTTCCAGAAGAATCTTTACGTTACTTTCAGAACCCATAAAAATCGAACAACTTGAAGTCAAATTAAATATCAAGATAAATATCTTTTTGGATTCCGATGGGGTCGATGATTTGTATGCTCGCTGCAAGAACGAGGTTGATTTTCAATCTATCCCTGAGCAGAAAATAGAGGCTCTGAGTCGCAATGACAGCAAATTGGGTAAATAAGCGCGTATTAGTTACAGGAGCGGGTGGCTTCATCGGCAGCCATCTGGTGGAACACCTTTTGGCAGAAGGGGCGACGGTGCGCGCTTTCGTCCGCTATAATTCCCGTGGTGATCCTGGATTACTCCGGATGCTTTCTTCTCAAGCGCTTTCTCAGGTGGAGATAATCGCAGGTGACTTGCAGGACGAATTTGCTGTCCGGAAAGCTGTCGAGGGGATACAGGTCATTTTTCATTTAGGCGCAATGGTCTCCATCCCCTATTCATACCGGCATCCCGTGGAAGTTGCCAAAACAAATTTTATCGGGACTTTGAATATCTTGACAGCTTCCCAGGAGTTTGAGGTGGAGAGGTTGGTCCATACGTCCTCAAGCGAGGTTTATGGTACGGCCTTGCAAGTGCCGATAAGTGAGGCTCATCCCTTGCAGGGTCAATCTCCTTATTCAGCTAGCAAAATTGGGGCGGATAAACTGGCCGAAAGTTTCTTTTGTGCGTTTGAGCTGCCAGTGGTAACGGTGCGCCCATTTAACACTTATGGTCCCCGACAATCAGCTAGAGCAGTCATCCCTACCATCATCACACAAGCGCTGACCCAGAACGCTATTAGCCTAGGAAACCTGAATACTATTAGAGATTTTACATTCGTCAAAGATACCGTCGCGGGTTTAATGAAGGCAGCAGAGGTACCAGACATTCTTGGAAAAGAAATAAACCTTGGAACGGGTCAGGCAATAAAGATTGGTGAATTAGCCAAGATAATAATCTTGAAAACGGGCCGCCCGGTCGAAATTATCATTGATCCGGTTCGTTTGCGTCCGGAGCATTCTGAAGTAATGCGCTTGTTATCAAATAACACACTGGCCCGCACACTGTTGGGATGGGAGCCGGAAGTAAACCTTGATGATGGTCTTGATCAAACTATTGCATGGATAAAAACTCATCTTGATCTTTATCAAATTGGTACTTATGAATTTTAAGGCATAATAATATGAAAGCAATTGTTTTGGCTGGCGGTAAAGGTGCCCGATTGGCACCGTACACAAAAATTCTTCCCAAACCATTAATGCCGATTGGTGATATGCCCATCCTGGAAGTACTCTTGCGGCAAATGAAACGCGCAGGTATTGATGAGGTTGTACTTACTGTGGGCCATCTGGCGGGTTTGTTGCGGGCGTTTTTCCAGGATGGCGGTAACCTTGGCATGCACATCACTTATAGCCTAGAAGACGCTCCCCTGGGAACCGCAGGACCGTTGTCGTTGGTGACAGGCCTTGACCGAACATTTCTGGTATCAAACGGTGATGTATTAACTACCTTGGATTTAAAAGATTTGCTTCGATTTCACGCAGAGCAGAACGCACTCGCGACAATTGCAGTTCATTGCCGTAAGGTCGATATCGATTTTGGGGTGGTTCATTGTGACGGAGATTATCGTATCGTGGGCTATTCCGAGAAGCCTTCAATTGACTATATGGTGAGCATGGGGATTTATGTGTTTGAGCCGAGGGTCCTATCGTTTATTCCGCATTGCGAGTACCTCGATTTGCCCGACTTGGTGAAAAAGATGATTTCGGCTGGGGAAAAAGTGGTCGGTTTCCCCTACACCGGTTATTGGCAGGATTTGGGAAGGCCGGACGATTATGAGCGTGCAGCCTATGACTTTGATTCGATGCGGACCAAATTTTTACCGGAGGATTAGCTATGGACTGGCAAATTCCATTGGCAGACATTGATTTCGATTCCAGGGAAGAAACGGCTGTTTTGGATGTTTTAAAGAGTCGCTGGCTGACTATGGGGGGGGTCACGCAGGCATTTGAGGAAGAGTTTGCGTCCTATGTCGGTGCTCGTCATGCAATTGCAGTTGCCAATGGCACTGCGGCATTGCACCTTGCCTGCCTTGGAATTGGTCTTGGGCCCGGGGATGAAGTGATTGTCCCGTCACTCACCTTTGTAGCGACCGCAAATGCAGTTCGTTATACAGGTGCAGTACCAATTTTCGCAGATATTGAAAGTGAACAGGACCTGGATATATCCGTGGCCTCGATCGAACAAAAACTGACCGATCGAACCCGGGCAATTATGGTAATGCATTACGGCGGATATGCCTGTGATATGCCAGGAATCATGAGGTTGGCAATGGCTCATGGCTTGATGGTGATCGAAGATGCCGCCCATGCAATTGGTTCGGATATCGAAGGTCGTAAAATGGGTGTCTGGGGCCACATCGGGTGTTTTAGTTTCTTCTCAAACAAGAATATGACAACCGGTGAAGGCGGCATGATTGTGACGAATGATGATGATGCTGCAAATAAGATGCGGATTTTACGATCACATGGGATGACCACCATGTCTTGGGATCGTCACAAGGGTCATGCCTGGAGTTATGATGTGGTTGAATTAGGCTACAACTATCGTATTGACGAAATTCGAGCTGCCATCGGGCGGGTCCAGTTGAGCAAATTAGATAAAAACAACGAACGACGCAGAAATCTTTCTTTGCTTTATCGAGAACAATTGGAAGAATTGGCTCCATCGATTGTTGTGCCTTTCAATACACCGCGGGGCACGTCGGCCTGTCACCTGATGCCAATTTTGCTTCCCGCTGGGACTGATCGGATTAGGTTTATGGAAAACATGAAATCAAATGGGATTCAAACCAGCATACATTATCCTCCCATCCACAAATTCCAAACATACACAAAAGGCGGCACGGTCCACTTCGACTTGCCTGTTACAGATAATGTTACTGGGCGGGAGGTGACCGTCCCTCTCTACTCCGGCCTTACGGATGAAAATGTAGCCACGGTTGTGCATTCTGTTCAGGATGCTATCCACAAAGCAGCCAATTAATGTCCGTGCAAATTAAAGGTTGAAGGCTTGCCTAAATCTTTAGCGCATTCAAAGGAATGATATGGAACTAAAACAATTCTTTATTTTATTGAGACGCTGGTATTGGTTGCTGATCTTGGGGCTTGTTTTGGGTGCGGCCGGCGGAATCCTTTTTAGTCGGATTCAAACACCTGTTTATCAAGCTACAGCCAAAATATTGGTAATGCGGGTCCCTGACCAAAGTCTCTCGGGATTGGCTTATCTTGGTGATCAGCAATTGACACAAACCTTTATCGAGTTAATAACCACATCACCCGTTATTAATGACGTTTCAAGTCAATTAGGATTCAAGGTCGATCCCTCACAGATTCAGATTCAACAAAATACTAATTCCCAGATAATTAAGGTGATCGTAGACGATGAGAGTCCTCAAAAGTGCGCAAACATTGCAAACACGCTGGTGGATAAAGCGATCAGCCATTACGTGAGTTTGCAGGTAGGGCAATATTCCTATGTTGAAGAGGATATTAAGTCGCAACTAAATTTCATGCAGGCTCGGATTTTTAGCTTGCAATCCCACATAACCGAGACCTCGGATACCATCATAAATAACCAGAAGAATCAGCTTGAATCGCAAATGACCCCATTGCAAGCTGAAGCCACCCAGTTGCAGCAGGATATTGCCCAACTGAACCCGGCCACTACTGCAGAACAAAAAACTCTTCTTGCAGGCAAGCAGACCCAGCTTGACCAGATCCAGCCCCTTTTAACCGCCTATCAGAATGCCTATTCAAACCTGCTTGTGCTTAACAAACCAATCGATGATGGAAGTGTAGATGAAAACAATTTGCTTCTCCTTGAAAAAACCCTGGGAGTGTATCAACAAAATTATATTGATTTGACGAGCAAGTTGGAATCTTTACAACAGTCTCAGGTTCAGGGTATTTCCAATGTAACGAAAATTCAAGATGCAGCTGTACCTGTTGACCCGGTGCGTCCTCAACGGCTTATTAATACTCTGCTGACTACGGCTGGTGGCTTTATTTTGGCTGTTATTGCTATTTTCATGATGGAGAACTTGGATATTTCCTTGAAATTTCCTAAAATTATTCGGAAACCTCATAAAATTTCGATCGTAAAAAAATCCGATGATACATCAATGTAGATAGACGCTTGCCGGAATTTGATTGTCTATTTATAGTTGCTTTAGAAGGGTTTCTGTTTTTAGAATAATCAGGAACGAAGTGGAGGCTACTTCTGTGGTGAAGTCGAAATCCTCATCGCAGCAAATCAATTAAATTCGATGATCGCATACTGTCATGGTCGGAAAAAAAAAGATCTCCTGGGTAGAGCTTTGATTTTCAAACTGAACTCTCTCAGGAGATTTTGCTATATTGCCGCGCAGAAAATATAAAGGAGTGACTAACTGCTCCGAAATGGTTTTGGCGTCTCAGAGGAAGGGACAACCCTATTTGTCTCGGTAATTTTGGGGATGGGGGTCATTGCGTGTTTTTTTAGATTAGAAAAATATATGGATGTTGTTTTTAGGAGGTATTGGATATATACTAAACTTATATGTTTTATTAAATTGCATGGTTGGAATTCATTCTTATTGGGTTAATTTCTGCAACCCTTAACTTTGGTGAGAGTCGCAATTCATACTAAAATCAATAATTTATAAAACCAGCGGAAGTCTCAAAAATCTCGACGGCTGATAACTATTTGTAGTAATAATTCATATATCCTTTTGGATAAAATCAGCACAACTTTGTGCGTAGGGGAACGATAGTTCTACCCCATACAAAATTATTGATTTGTCAGAGGTGATCCGATAAGGTTGATAAAAATATGTTGACGTATTTGAAAGAATGCCGGGTACAAATCAATTCACCTTCTCGTTTCCTTGAACAAGGGGCGGGATATTTAATGGTTGCCTGAAGGGGACAAAGCATGCAATTTACAAGTAATGAACTTTATGATCTGATAAACCGACCCGGCCCGCTGTGGTTGTTTGGGGCTGACCTGAGCTGGGCTAACTTGAGAGGTGCGAACCTGACGAGCGCGAATTTGAGCATGGCCAACTTGCTCGGGGCAAGCCTGAACGGCGCTAACTTGAGCAAGGCTAATCTGACCGGGGCCTGCCTGAACGGGGCTGACCTGAGAGAAGCTGATCTTAAAGGAGCTACATTACATTGGGCTGCGCTGGAGGAGGCTAAACTGTTCGGGGCGAAATATAACCAAAAAACAAGATGGCCTGACGGTTTTAATCCAAGGGCGGCTGAGGCAATATTCGTCGATATTGATTCTAGCGATTAATAACGGAATCGCCTTGAATGGTCGGCTCCCGTTATTTTATTTCCCGACATCGGGGCAGGAAGCTTGATGGTATGACCACCCCCGATTATCGCACCCGGAACGTTGGTGACTGCCCTGGCTGTTCGTTTAGACCTACGGGTGAGGATGCCAAAACAAAACACTTATCGGTCACTTTTTTTTCCTGGCCAACCTGGCTTCTAAAATAGCCGACAGCAACCTGACCATAATGGTAAAACTGGTAAATGATACAGGAAAGGTTCACCTTGACGGTTTGAACCCGGACCCAGGCGTGACCGTTCAACGAACCGTTGTGAAAAGACTCGCAACGCTACGGGCTGGCGACATAGTCGGGCACCGGGCAGCGCAAGCTTTGGCAGGTACGATAACCCCATGAATTCTAATGTAAGAGTATATTCTCGGATTGGTTGACCGAATCTTACTATTTCCATCCTGAGATCCGCGGGGGTTCCTTCATACACTTGTCTTAACCTACATTCTTCAAAATATGCCTCCGCTTTACGTTGGTATTAACCAGCGGTCTTTTCGAAAGGAGGACGTATCATGTCTGACAAGCACAATAACCTTCCTGCTAAGTCACTCACAAGGAGGGACTTCCTGAAAGTTGGGGGGCTCGCCGGGGCAGCCTCTTTTCTTGCAGCCTGCGGTGTGAGAATGCCAGAAGCGACTCAAATCCCCACCCAGGTAATCCCCACCCCCACCCTCGCTCCTTCACCGTCTGCTCAGCAACCATCTCAGGAAATCGCAGTGCGTATCGCCCACATTACCGACATGCATATCGGGCCGGACGGACCCGGAGTCGAGGGCTTTACGCGGGCTTTGCACGCTGTGGAAGCTCGCCATCCTGATATCGACCTTATCATCAACACAGGCGATTCCATAGGCGACGCGCTCGGTGCCACCAAAGGTTGGGTTCAAGCTCAATGGGATGCTTTCACCGGTGTGGTCAAAGCGGAATGCTCCCTTCCCATCCGCCATGCGATCGGTAACCATGATGTCTGGGGTTGGGGTCTTCCTGCCGAGGAGCAGAATTCTCTCAGTACTGATCCTCTCTTCGGCAAGGGGTGGGCTGTCCAGGAACTGGGCATCTCGAATCGATACTACTCATTTGACCTGGGAGGTTGGCGCTTCCTGGTCCTCGACAGCACCCATCTTCCGGAATTCGCGATCGGACAGGTGTACACCAGCAAGCTGGATGAAGAACAGTTCAATTGGCTGGTTCAGCAGCTGGAAGCCACGCCCCAGTCGACGCCGGTATGTGTAGCCTCGCATGCCCCGATTCTTTCGGCCTGTGAGCTTCTCGACGGAAATAATGAAGTGAGTGGAAACTGGGTGGTGCCAGGAGCATTTGTCCATATTGACGCGCGCCGTCTTTGGTCCTTATTCTGGCAGCATCCGAATGTCAAGCTCTGCTTGAGCGGGCACACCCATCAGGTTGAAGATCTGCGATACCACGGTGTGAAATACCTAACCGATGGAGCGGTCTGCGGGAATTGGTGGAACGGATCATACATGGACTTTCCACCTGGCTACGTGGTCGTCAACCTGTACAAGGATGGATCATCCGCTAGCGAGTTTGTCGCTTACTAATGGACCAGAAGTCTAGGAATAGAGTGATCGTGGAAGGAAAGGATATTCTTTCGCAAATTTTATGGATGCAGGGAGTATCATGCTTTCTTTCTGGGCAAGGACTGGGGACTTTTCGACTTCTATTGTCTTGACCAATTAAATCGATCACAAACTAAATCGATCTGGGCCTTTTATTAGATATTTGCCCCCTAATCTGCCCCCCACCTATTCTCGGTGGGGGATTTTTTTCTTTACATACTCGCGATTATTTGAATGGAGAAGGGGGTTGCTTGGGAGGCAGCTCTGCAGGATGGGGTCGTCGCCAGGAGCACATTTTTTTATGGGCGCCAAAATAGCCAGGCCGCCGTGTGGTTTTCTTGATTTGTGTGAAATTAAAATATATTTTCTTTGGTAAGTAGGATGATGAGTCAGTTCATCCGCCCTTGCCAGGATTTGTTTCCGGATGGAGGGATTAAAAAGTTCTGCCTCCTGGCAGGGCTGACCATCAGGAGGCAGATTTCAGGTAACTGAGAGAAAATCTTAGAAGCCTTTCATGGTCAATCCCAGGCAAAGCAGGACGAATGCTATCAGGACCAAAAGGAAGGCAGTCGGCTGCAAATAGGGTACATTCATCGCGCCCAGGTGCACGGCGTAGACAACCACGCCGACAGCCGCGATGATGATCGCAGCCCAAAATGTATTTTTCTTTGGTGGATTAAGTTTCATGGGTTCATCTCCTCCTTAGTAAAGATTGAACGAGAATCTCCTCCCCGCCCTGTAGCAAACAGCCGGTCACAGGAGGACAATTTTGTTATACAACAGACGCATTAAAAAAACAAGCCCTTTATCGGGATCGATTCAATGTGAGATAGATGGGGTATTTAAGCATGATCAAGGTCTCTGATCAGGCCATCCCAAGAAACTGAGTTAAAAAAACGGAAACGGAATGGATAGTTCAAAATATAATTTCGCAGCGAGTTTCACCAGACAGACCAGAAAGAATACCTCTATTTACAGATGTTACTTTCAATAGATCAATTCATCAGGCTCATCGAATGGTTACGCATGTGAGCTGTGAGTCCAACCAGCTCTTTTAACTCCTGGACTTTCCCAAGGTCCAAATGCAATTGGGAAGCGATCTCTTTGGTTGGCAGTGAATGTTCCAGGCCATAAAGCACCAGGTCTAAGATATCGGATGGGATGCCTATCACGTCGAAGTATTTATCTTCGACGCCGGGAAACATATCCGGGTTGGGTGTGCGCTGGATGATCACCTGCGGCACTCCAATATAGCTGGCAATCTGGAGAATCTGGCTGCGGAATAAATGCTTGATCGGCATCACATCTGCATTGTCGTCCACACCAAACTTGGAGAACAATCCCAGCAGATCCTCCGATTTGTGAGCGCAGCCGACAACCAGTAAATTATTCTCTTCGGCATATTTATAGGTAACTACCAACCTGATCCGATGTTTTGAATACGTCGAAGCAATCGCCTGGCGCACCATGCTGTTCTTTGTCCCCTTTATTCCGTCCATAAAGAGAATTTTTTTGGCTTCTTGTGGAAATTTCTTGATAAATTTATTGATCAGCGCCCGGGACCCGATCCGGTCAGCCACAAATTTATAGGTTCCCACCTCTGCCAATATTTTTGAAATGTCGATGGTGTTCGTTTTGAAACCCAGGCTTCCCGCCATCAGTTGGGAAAACTTGAGGGCGTCCGGGTTCCCGTTCTTCTCGGGCAGGTTCAAGCCGGTCACTTTCTGCTTGCCCACCGCCCGCACACACAATCCAACCACCGTGCTCGAATCCAACCCCCCCGAAATTGCAACCACGATACCCTCGCGGTGCAGCTCGTCCATTTTCGCGTGGATAAAGGCTTCGATCTTTTCGCTTTCCCCCTTGCAGTCGATGTTAAATACATCCTTGGTTAGGACCAAAATGGATTCTTTTTCAGGATTAGAAGGATTCATAGGCATTTGATATTCGAAAAACTGGTTATTAGTCTTCTTGCAAATATTATACAGCGGCTGTCAGGCTGCCTCCCGTTGGGCTGCTATGGGTTAAACGTGATCGTTCTATCCAGGCAGGTTCCCATCATGCCGTCCTCCGTGCAGAGACGTACAACGGCTTTCACGTTATGATGGGGATGCATGGGGGTCATGTTTCCGTAGGTGAAGCTCTCCTGTCCCGGATACAGGATGCCATTATAGGGGGTTTCGTTGCAACCGGTGGAATATGCAAAAACATCGCTGGCGAAGGTGCCCTCCTCCAGGGTATCCAGGTCCGTGATCTGGACGCTGACGGAGTTCCAGGGAATGCTGCCGTTATTGGTGAGCTTCAGGTTGTACGAATAATAGGCGGTCGGGCACCATTGCACGTCTTCAAATTCCAGGATGAAGGAGGCTGCCAGTGTGGGGGTGAACTGGGGCGTGGGGGTGGGCGGGGGCGTGACGATGGGCAGCGCCTGCCAGTTCCCGGTCACGGAGGCATACTGTCCCCACAGCCAGCAGGTCATGGTCGTGTTGGAAGGCAGCTTGATGATCCAGTTGTCGTTGGAAGCGCTGCGGCCCACCACCTGGGCCTCCTGCCCGGGGGTCAGGACCCCCAGGCCCTCAAAGACGGTGCCGGGCTCTTTACGGCAGTTGGTCTCCACCAAGACGGTCACACGCGCGGCCTCGGGGGTGAGCGTAAAGGCAGGGGTGGGGGTGTTGGAGAATGCGACAGTGAACAGCGGCGTGTTGGTGAGCATGGCAGCCAGCGTTTGCGCTACGCTTTGAGCCACCTGGGTCTGGGCATCGAAGGTCTGGTGGAAAGCCTGGTCGATCAATATTTGGATATCCTGGATCGGCTCGACTGCCACTGCGGGGAGAGTGGGAGCGGCTACCAGGGTGCAGGCAGGCATGCAAAGCAGAAGCAGAAAGGCGAGGGCTGCGAACATCTTCCTGGAGGTCATGCTGGCTCCTTTCATTTCATGGATCTGGTGGTCAGAATAATGATACAGACTTTCCCGCCCGAAAACAATACTCCCGGTCAATATATTTTTCTGGGTGGCTGTGGCAATTCCGGCAGAAAAGATCGGGGGGGGCGCTCCTGTTGGAAGCATCCGCGTTCGTCTTAATCTCCGCGTCCAAAATCGGGAAATTTTATAGGTAAAAATAAGCAGGTTGGCATTGCAGCGCTTAACCCAGACGACTAGTCCACGCCTGAACCCGCGAGAATACCCGTCAAAAATAACGCCAACGGCAGCTCACTCGTCGAATGGGCAACCTACCCTGCCGGCGTGGTGGGGGCACTTTTGGTAGCCAACTTAACCATTCCTGCCATGGAGGCTGTTTTTGCTTCGGATGTGTCTCGCCGCGCATGGTTAGGTTCCTTCGTTTCGGTGGAGATGTCATTTGGGGGCCTGGTCGGACTTGGGTGGATGGACATGTCCCCGTTGCAGCGCGCCGTGCTTGGCCAAAAAGCTGAAAACAAATATATTGGCGGGAACTGCGGCATCTTGGACCAGTTTACCTCCGCCTGCGGCGTTTCTAGCAAACGATGCGCGCCTGACAAGCGCTGGTTTTGGCAGCTGCACGGTGAATCCAGTGAAAAAATTCGCCGCCGAGGCATTTAGAGCACAATTGGCATCGCGCTACCAAACGCATACTGGCTTAATATCCGAATTCTATATTTGCCGTGCATCAGACGGTGCAAAGATGAACAGGTAAAGGTTTCGCTATCTTCTTTTTATTATTTGACCTCCAATTTACGGACACTACGGAAATTGCTTATTGACAAAGGGGGGAAAAAAGTTGTATTATATTATTGACATCGTTGTCGACAACGATGTCAGACAAAGTAAACGATCATTAGATTGTTTTCCTTGGTCCATAAAAAACGCTAAAAAATGAATAGCGATCCACCCAAGAATCAATTTGTTCGCAATTCGAATAATCACCTGCATGCCACCCTGCGGGACGTGGCTGATTTAGCGGGCGTCTCGACTAAAACTGTCTCACGTGTCGTAAATCACCAGAATGAAATCAGCCAGGCTACTCGCCTGCGTGTCCAGGCTGCCATCGACCAGCTTGATTACCGGCCGAATATCTTGGCGCGCAGTTTAATCCACCAGCGGACGAATACCCTGGCGGTGATTGCCTGGGGAATTGATTATTTTGGACCTTCACGCACTGTAGTGGGGATCGAGCAGGAAGCGAATGAATTGGGTTATTCCTTGTTTCTAAACCTAATGAATCATCCAGATGGTGATCACGAACCGATTTTGGACTCGTTGATTGACCGCCGTGTCGACGGCATCATCTGGGCGGTACCTGAAGTGGGGAACAATCGGAGCTGGCTCTGTGCCAGTCGTTTCGATCAACTTCCCCCCATCATTTTCCTAAGTATGGAACCCCGCCCAGGAATCTCTGTGGTCTCGGTCGATAATTGTAATGGTGCTAAACAGGCTGTGCAACATTTGTTGCAGCAGGGCAGGCGGAAGATTGGCATAATCACCGGTCCAATGACCTGGTGGGAGGCACGCGAACGATATCGAGGCTGGCAGGAAGCATTGGGGGAGGCAGGCTTGGAAGCTTCTCCGTCCTTGGTGATCAATAGTGACGACTGGTCAGCTGTTAACGGTGAACAAGGGATGCGTTCTCTCTTGACGCAAGTGCCGGGCCTAGACGCCGTTTTTGCGAGCAACGATCAGATTGCCTTGGGTGCTTTGGGAATCGCTCATCAAATGGGCCGTCGTGTGCCTCAGGAGTTGGCCATCGTGGGCTTCGATAACACCCCCGAGTCAGCTTTCTTTTGGCCTCCTTTGACAACCATCTACCAGCAAATGGTTGATGTAGGTCGCATTGCGGTAAAAAATTTGAATGAAATGATCGTGGCACGCCGGTTGGAAAGAGAACCACTTCAGCCATTATCCACAGTGCTGAAGCCGGAGCTGGTCGTTCGGGCCAGTTCTTCGATTTGAGATCGCGAGATCATTTCGTGGCGTCATTTTCAGATGTTTCTTTTCGCGATTAGAAATTAAAGGAGGTGGACTAAAAAAAATACCGTCTAATGACATGCGATAAAACAAAAAATTGATTCGAGATTTCCATAAACTGTTCAGGAAAATATAAGGAGGCTTAGATGTCAAAGAATATTTCACGGATTGTATCCGTGATCGCCCTATTATCCATCGTTCTGGCTGCCTGTGGCACGGCCGCAAACACCCCGGCTCCGGCGGCTGCCACAGGCCCGACTGCGAAATGGTGCGCAGGGACCAAGATCGTCTTCTTCCCCGGCGGAACACCCGGTGGTGGCTTTGAGCAGGTGGTCTACAACGGTGCCCTCCAGGCCGCCGCCGATACCGGCGCAGATGTGCAATATGTGTGGTCCGACTGGGATCCTGCCAAGATGATCACCCAGTTCACGCAAGCCGTAGCCACCAAGCCCAATGGCATTGCCATCATGGGTCATCCCGGCGATACAGCCTTTGATCCCTTGATTGATGATGCCGAGAGCCAGGGCATTGTCGTAACCAGCATGAACACCCAGTTGCCGCTGGCGCAAGCCAAGTACAGCGCCAAGGGTTTCGGCTACGCTGGCGCCATTCTCTACTCCGCAGGATATTCCCTGGGCCAGGAAGCTGTTGCAGAATCCGGCTTGAAAGCGGGCGACACGGCCTTCGTGTGGGGTTTGATAGCACAGGCCGGCCGCGGTGAGCGCACCAAAGGCGTAATGGATGCCCTTCGAAAAAGCCGGATTGAAAGTGGTCTACCAGGAGATCGAGTGACGCCATCAATGCGAACGCATCCACCGGCGTGCCGATCTTTACCGGCATCATGTCCGCCAACCCGGATATTAAGTTGGTCATTACCGATCATGGCGACGTAACTGGAACTATTGCAGACGTTCCTGAAAGCCGCTGGCAAGCAGCCGGGTGATGTCTTTGCAGCCGGTTTCGATGCGTCCGGTAATGCCGTAGAAGCCATACAGGGTGGCTGGCTCCAACTGGTGATCGATCAGCAGCAATTTCTGCAGGGTTACTTTGGTGTTCTGCAGATTTGCCTCACGCACGTCTATGGTTTCGCAGGTATCCAGGAAGACACTGGTGCAGGTTTTGTCAACAAAAACAATGTCGATGCATTGGCCGCGTTGGTGAAGCAGGGGATTCGCTAAAGCGGAACCGATCTCACTTTGCTGAGGCTTATGTTTCTCTGACCGATCAGCAATGGGAAAACAAGCAAGGGCTAAGTGGCTCAAAATTTCTTGCCATTTAGCCCTTGCCATTCTCAAAAAAATTGTGATTCCGGAACACACTGGTTTTCCAATTCCGGAACGGAGATAATCGTATGGATTACCGCCTCGAACTTAAAAATGTCTCCAAATCCTTTGGAGAAGTCCAGGCGCTCGAGGATATCAACTTTCAGTTGGGCCAGAATGAGGTTGTCGGCCTGCTGGGTGATAACGGCGCCGGAAAATCTACCTTGATCAAGATCATCACCGGTTACTATCAGCCTACCTCTGGTGAGATTTTTTTCAATGGCCAGAAAGTGGATCATCTCTCGGTTCCTAAAGCCAGAGAATTAGGTGTGGAAACCGTTTATCAGGAGCGCGCCCTGGCCGAATTGCAAACCCTTTGGCGCAATATCTTTTTGGGACGCGAACTCTCCAACTCCTTGGGTTTCCTGGATATTCAAAGGATGAGAGATGAAACCCACCGGCTGATGACCCAATCCATGGGCTTTACCTCGCATGCGGTCAGCCCGGATTCCCGGGTTGGCAAGTATTCGGGCGGTGAGAAACAGGGGGTCGCCATCGTCCGTGCCCTTTTCTTCGACGCCGAAATAATCGTTCTTGACGAGCCCACCATGGGTCTCTCGCTTCAAGAGACTTCCAAGATGGTCAACTTCGTGAATGGCATCAAGCAGGCGGGCAAATCCGCCATTTTTATCGACCACAACATCCTGCACGTCTACAATGTCGCCGATCGTGTGGTGGTGATCGACCGTGGTAGGATTGCCGGTGAATTTTTAACAAAAAACATTGACCTGAACGAGTTAATGGATAAGATGATCCATGTTGCAGAATCCGGCAAATTAGAATAATGCATGGACAAGGATGAATGCAATGAATTCTCAAACTGATGACAACCTACCTGAAGTCACCCAGCACTATAAAGTGCCCTTCAGTCTCAGGCGATTTGCCCGTACAAACAGCGCCCAACTTGGCATTCTGGGTGTCTTTATCACTTTGTGGATAATATTTATCGTTTCAGCTCCCATCACCTTTTTAGCCCCGCAGATCTACTCTGCCTTCATGGCCTCCATCCCCTTCTTTGCCATCATGGCCATTCCCCTGACCATAATTGTGATCGCCGGGGAGATGGACCTCTCTTTCCCATCCATCATGGCAATGGGCATGGTGTCATTTTCTTTCGTATACAATTGGACAGCCTTTATCGGTAATACCACCGTCCAGGTGTTCCTGGCAATCCTGGCTGCCCTGGTAACCGGAGCCCTGATCGGCTGGCTCAATGGATTCATTATCGTGAGGTTCGGCATTCCTTCGCTGGTCGTCACTATCGGCACGCAATTTTTCTGGCGGGGTGCCGTGCTGGTGCTTACGCAAGGTGCGAATTTCACCTTGGTTTTTATCCAAAAAACCTTCTTTTACCCGTTGCTGGTCGGGATGATCGGCGGGTTCCTTCCCATGCAGATGATCTGGTTCGTTGTGGTCACGATCCTTGGTTGGGTGCTGCTAAACCGCCATAAATTTGGCGCACACATCTACCTGATTGGCGACAATGTCAACAGTGCTGAATTGATGGGCGTCAATACCGGGCGTACCCGCATCCAGGCCTTCATGCTGGTAGGTCTGGTTTCGGCCTTTGCCGGAGTGCTCGCCAGTTTTTACGTTGCCTATTTTTGGCCCAGTCTGGGCGATGGTTATTTGCTGAGCACCCTGGCCTCTGTTTTCCTGGGTGGCACATCCGTCTTCGGCGGCGTCGGTACGATCCTGGGAACATTCCTGGGTGCTTTTATTATTGGTTCGATCGAAGCTGCCACGGTGGCCGTCGGCTTGACGGGATTCTGGACCCAGTTGATTTATGGCTTTATCATCGTGCTATCGGTGATTATGCACACGTATCTGCGCAAACGTGGGGAGTAACCTGGATCCGCTTTCATAAATCAACCATCTTCCTTTGAAAATATATCTCCTATTATTGCCGTTTTTGCCTCGGCGAGACAGGAAAAATAGGATGAAGGGAGATTATGTTTATTGCCCCTCTTCGTTGTGTTACCAATTTCGGATCCATTGCTTTGCAGACTTTTCTATAAAGACTCTTCAGGTAGATGGATGATGGATAAATGACGTCCCGTGAAAGGGTTATGCAATCCCTCAATCATAAAGAGCCCGATCGCGTCCCGATCGATCTTGGCGCGACGATTGTCAGTTCGATCACCAAGAAGGCTTACATTGAACTCAAACGTTATCTGGATATGCCCGTCGGGGAGATCAAGATGCTGGATTATGTTCAGCAGCTGCCCTATGTTGATGATGCGTTAATGGAGCGGTTCGGGATCGATTTCCGCATGGTGCAATTGCCCGCGGCAACGACAGGTGGGGTGGATATTTTCGAGGAAGGCGCGTATGATGCCTTCGTCGATCGCTGGGGCGCGAAATTGCACATGCCTAAAAAGGATGGGCTGTATTTTGATTGGGTCGATTTCCCGATCAAGGAATCAACGATGGCTGCGCTGGATGCCTATCGCTGGCCCCAGCCTGACCCAGTAGAAGTCAACGCACAACTGGGTGCACTGGCTAAAACCCTGTACGAAACCACTGATTATGCACTCGTGGGCAGCGCGGTGATCGGGGAGGAATCTTTGAACAACCGGCCCGGGTGATGGGCTTGCAGAACTTCTTAATGGCCCTGGTTACAGCACCAGTTTTTGCCGATCGTTTAATGGAGGGCATCACTGATATCTATATTGAATCCTGCAACAATTACTTAGAGCAGGTTGGCCCTTATATCCAGGTTTTTACCTATTGGGATGATCTGGCCGGGCAAAATGGTTGGATGATCAATCCCGAGCTCTATCGAAAGCACATCAAGCCTAAACAAAAACGCCTGGTGCAAGCGATCAAGAAAAAGACGGATGCTAAGCTGTTTTACCACAGCTGCGGGGCGACCCGCGGGTTAATCCCTGACTTGATCGACATCGGATTTGATATCCTGAATCCCGTCCAGGTTTCGGCAAAAGGCATGAATACGAAAGAACTGAAAACTGAGTTTGGACGGGATATCGTTTTTTGGGGCGGCGGCGTGGATACCCAGCATGTTCTGCCATTCGGCAAGCCACAGGAAGTGGTCGACGAGGTTAAACGCCGCATTGATGACCTCGCACCAGGTGGAGGCTTTGTGTTTGCGGCGGTGCACAACATCCAGGCATTCGTTCCGCCGGAGAATATCGTCGCTGCTTTTGACACCGCACGGCAATATGGCAGGAGCCATCCTCATCCACTAAGTGGATGAGGACGATCCAAACGTCGAGGAATAAACTTGATAAAGCACCGTGAACGTGTGTTTATAGCACTCAACCATGAAGAACCCGATCGCTGCCCGATGCAGATCAGCTTTACCCCTGAGTTTGCGGCCCGCCTAGAAGCAGACCTGCGCTTAAAGGGACAAGGGTTGCACAATCCGCATGGGGGCGGCAACACCTACGAACTGGAGCGTGCCCTTGATGAGGATATGCTTCTGACTTCGGTTGGCTGGGTCAACGGATATTACCAGGACGGCTACCAGGATGTCGATAGCTACCAGGATGAATGGGGCGTGATTTGGAAGACGGTCCAGTACGAAACCCCTTATGGCAAGGGAAAGTATACCGAACCGTCCGGGCATCCCTTGGCTGATGATGGTGCACTTGAAGGATATCGTTCACCTGATCCTAATCGTCCTGAACTCTACCATGAAGCAGAACGCGTCCTGAAGGAATTCAAGGATGAGTATTGGATTGTCGGTGTCACTCCGACGACCATTTTCGAATCCGCCTGGGCTTTGCGCGGTTATGAGCAATTATTGATCGATATGGCTACACTGCCGGACAAAGCCAACCGGGTGCTGGATATCCCTTATTCCTATCACAAAATCGTCACTCAACGCCTGGTGAGTTTGGGAGTGGATATGATTTGGCTCGGCGACGACGTTGGCGGGACAGAGCTCGATGTTGATGTCTCCGAGGATGTGGCGTCAATACTTCAAACCCCGCATGGCTGATTTGATCGCCTCATTGCGTGCCATAAATCCGCACATCAAGATTGCTTACCATACCGATGGTGTGGTTTACCCGATCATCCCGGATCTAATCGAAATCGGCCTGGATGTTTTGAATCCAATTCAACCGATGGCCATGGATCCAGTGAGATTGAAAAATGAATATGGGAAAAATTTATGTTTTTGGGGATCGCTCGATATCCAGCAGACTCTTCCCTTTGGTACCCCGCAGCAGGTTAAAGCTGAAGTAATTACCCGCTTGAAGACGATCGGACGGGATGGCGGGTTATTGATTGGACCTACCCATAATATACAGCTCGATACGCCCCTCCAAAATTTTTGGGCGATGGTTGAGACTATTCGACAAACGCCCTATAAAATGCTTGCTTAAACACTGGAATTGATGAAATGGGAAATTAGTTTGTTGCTATGAACAAACGGAAAGTAATTCAGGACATACTTGCAGGGCAGGCACCGCCCTATGTACCCTGGTCATGCGGATTCACGCAGGAAGCCAGGGCGAAGCTGGAAGGTCATTTCAAGCCGCTGGGCATTGAAGAAGCTCTTCAGAATCACATCCTCAAGCTGGGCAGCGATATCGGCTTTTTTACCGATTTGGGTAATAACCACGTTCAGGATGTTTTCGGCGTCGTTTGGGACCGAAGTATCGATAAAGATATCGGCAACGTCGTCGGCTGCATCCTGCCAGAACCGACTCTGGAGCATTACACCTTGCCTGATCCTCTCGACCATAGATTTTTTGCAGAAATTCCCACTCGCATTGCCCGGTACGGAGACCGCTTCCGCGTTTTCCAGATCGGTTTTTCCCTTTATGAACGCGCCTGGACTCTGCGCGGGCTGCAGAACCTGTTGATGGATTTTTACGATTATCCCGATTTTGTCCACAAATTATTGGAAGCAATCGCTGAATATAATGTTACTCAAATCCGGGAAGCGTTGAAGTATGAGATCGATGCGGTTTATTTCGGGGATGATTGGGGGCAACAGCGCGGGCTGCAAATGGGACCCGGTTTATGGCATGAGTTTATTTATCCGGTGCTTAAGCGGATGTATTCGGTCGTCCATGCTGCAGGCAAGTATGTTTTTATTCACTCCTGCGGAGATGTGGATGAGGTTTTTGAAGATTTAATTGGGATCGGTCTGAATTGCTTCAATCCTTTCCAGCCCGAAGTGATGGAAGTGGAGACATTGATGGAGCGCTATCGAGGGCGTCTGACTTTCCATGGGGGCTTATCCACCCAGCGGACATTGCCATTTGGTACGGTTGACGATGTCCGGATGGAAACAAAACGCTTGTTGGAAATGGGTGCACGCGGAAGCTACATATTTGCACCGGCGCATGACGTCGAGGGGGATGTCCCCCTCGAGAATATGTTGGCATTTATTGAACTGGTCCAAAACCAACCCGGTTACCGGGAGCATTGAGAGGTATGGCCCCATGAGCCTTCTGGATGATTTGCGCAAGAGCGTGATCGATGGTGATTTGAATACCACTCGGGACCAGGTGCACCAAGCCCTGGCGGAAAATATCCCCCCTGAAAAAATACTCGCAGGCGGGTTGATCGCGGCCATGACCGAGGTTGGCCGGATGTTCGAAAATGGCGAATTTTATGTCCCCGAGATGCTTATCTCTGCCCGGGCGATGAAAGGTGGACTGGGAATCTTGCGCCCCAAACTAGCAGCCGCAAATATAAAGGCAATCGGGAAGGTCGTCATTGGCACCGTTGCGGGCGATTTGCACGATATTGGAAAGAACCTGGTAGGAATGATGCTGGAAGGTGCCGGGTTCGAGGTCATCGATCTCGGCGTGGACGTTTCGCCGGAAAAATATGTCGCGGCGGTAAAAGAGCATCACCCCGATTTGGTTGGCTGTTCTGCTCTCCTGACGACTACCATGACACGCATGAAGGATATCTTGCTTGCCTTGCAGGCAGCCGGCCTGCGGGAAAAGGTGAAGGTGATGATCGGCGGCGCTCCGGTGACGGAGCAGTATGCCACTGATATTGGAGCAGACATCTATGCGCCTGATGCCGCCTCAGCATCCCAGCGTGCCAGGCAATCGATGCAAGGATGAGAGGCGCGGATTTCTTGTCAGCCTTTGGGTGAGAAGATTAGCGATGAAATCTGGTATCGTTTTTGACATCAAGGAATTTGCAGTCCACGATGGTCCCGGAGTGCGGACTACAGTCTTTCTAAAAGGATGTCCGCTTGCTTGCATGTGGTGCCATAACCCTGAGGGACAAGCCATCCAACCCCAGGTAATTCGAAGTTTGTCCGGGCGAACGTGTGGCAGGCAGGGAATATTCGGCCAGGGAACTGGCATCTCTGTTGAACGAGCAAGCAGCAATCCTGCGGACGAATGGTGGCGGCATAACCTTTTCGGGTGGGGAGCCTCTTTTCCAGGCCGATTTTGTTGCCGAAGTGATCGATTATCTCGACAATTTACATGTATTGCTAGATACCTGCGGTTACAGCCCAAGGCGAGATTTTCTCCTGCTCCTCGCGAGATCGAATCTGATCTTCTTTGATTTGAAACTGATCGACAGCGAGGTACACCGCCGCTACACAGGCCATGCTAACGATTTGATCTTGAACAACCTTCAAGTGCTGAGTGAATCGGGCAAGCCTTTCATTATTCGAGTGCCCCTGGTGCCCGGCGTGACCGATACGGACGAAAACCTTGCCGGGATTGCCAAAACCGTCGAAAAATTACCCGGATTGATTGAGGTGGATTTATTGTCTTATAATCGGGCCGCCGGTTCAAAATATCGATATATTGGGATGGAGTTCATGCCGGAGTATGACGAAACACGTCCATTGAATATCAACATGAAAATCTTCGAACAATCTGGACTAAAGGTCAAATGTATATAAGTGAAAGGTTGATTCTTCTAAAAAACCGGATGAAAGCAGGTAAACATTGGACCCTGCGCCAGGCTCAGCCGATCGACCTCCTATCGGAGTGCGAAAACGAAGACCTGTCCTGGCCACGACGCGCTGCCAGGCTTGTGCGCAGGCAGTGCGAGGCAGAGCGCATTGTCATCGAGCCTGAAGAGAAAATCGTCTTCACGCGCACAGTCCCGGGCGTCCCACCGATTTACTCGCCGGAAGATTGGTCCAATCTGACTGAAGGGCGGACTCTGCACGAGTTCGGACCGGTAAGCAATATCTGCGCCGATTGGGAGCTGCTGCTCTCGCAAGGGCTGCTTGGGCGCAGGCAAGTGGCGCTAACCACACGTGCCCGGATGGCGGATAATACGTGCGCAGTCGAGTTTCTCGACAGTGCCATCGAAACTATTAACGCGGTGCTTGGATTGGCCTCCCGTTATGCAAAACAGGCCGGTATGCTTGGCCGGGATGATCTGGCAGCTGTCCTTGAAGCCGTTCCAGCCCATTCCGCCCGCACTTTTCGTGAGGCCCTCCAGTCGCTACGCTTGTGTCAGGCCGTGGTGTGGCTGGGCGGTAATTACCATGTCGGCCTGGGGCGCTTCGACCAATATATGTGGCCTTTCCTCCAGCGCCGACCTCGAGACAGGCCTACTAACGATCCCAGATGCGGAAGAATTGCTCGCTGAATTTTTTATTGCATTGAACAAAGACAGCGATTTATACCCGGGCGTCCAGCAGGGGGACAACGGCCAGACTCTGACCCTGGGCGGAGTCAAGCGCGATGGCTCTTCGGCAGCCAACGAGCTTACCCGGATGGTCTTGCGAGTCTCGCGCGAGCTGGAACTGATTGATCCGAAAATTAACTTGCGCATCTCCGCCCAGACCGACCTGGAGCTTCTCAGCCTGGCGAGCGAGTTGACTCGCAAAGGGCTTGGTTTCCCTCAATACAGCAATGACGATGTTGTCATTCCGGGACTTGTTGCCCATGGTTACGATCTTGAGGATGCCCGCGATTATGTTGTCGCTGCCTGCTGGGAATTCATCATTCCCGGGTGTGGCATGGAGGTTGTCAACATCGGGGCGGTCTCCTTCCCGGCTGCCGTCGACCAGGCGATCCGTGTTGGTCTTGCCGATGGTATGGAATTTGACGAAATTCTTAGCCGCACCGCTGAAAACATTCGCAGCCAGGTGAACGACTTGGGAGATGCCTATTCCCGCCTGCTGTTGCCTCCCGCGCCGTACTATTCAG
This sequence comes from uncultured Chloroflexia bacterium, assembly GCA_963760245.1. GTDB lineage: Bacteria > Chloroflexota > Anaerolineae > Anaerolineales > Villigracilaceae > UBA877. The sequence goes on from CAVXCH010000004.1 coordinate 147,501, forward strand.
TTTTCATGCGCGGCTGCCTTGAGGAGGGACACGACCTCTCGCAAGGACTGAAATATAACAATCTCGGCATCCATGGTGCCGGGTCTGCCAATGCTGCTGATGCCTTGGCGGCGGTCAAACAATTCGTCTTCGATGAGCACAGCCTGTCCGCAAACGAGCTCCTGGCTGCCCTCCAGGCGAATTTCAACGGTTGCGAAACCATGCGCCAAAACCTAGCCGAGAATGGGCCCAAGGTCGGGTGCAATGATGACCGGGCGGATGCTTTGCTGAGTACATTGTTTGATGCCTTCGCTGCCGCCTGCGAAGACTATGGCCGCACGCCGCGTGGAGGGATTATTAGACCGGGGACCGGCTCGGCGATGTACTACATCTGGCTGGCCAAAGGACATGAGGGAATGCGAGAACCGGTTGTCGGCGCGACAGCCGAGGGACGGGTCAGGGGAGAACCTTTCAGCGCGAACCTCGCCCCTTCGCCTGGTGTCCGAGTCAGAGGCCCGATCAGCACCATGCAGTCATTTTCCAAGATTGATTACCATCGCATTTGCAACGGAGGCCCGATCACGATGGAGCTCTCCGATTCTGTTTTCCGCGATCCCGAATCTATTCGCAAAGTTGCCATGCTCGTGCGGATATTTGCCCAGCTTGGCTGCCAGCAACTGCAGCTTAACACCCTGAACGTGGAGACTTTGTTGGACGCCAAGGCTCATCCTGAGAAGCATAAGAACCTGATCGTGCGCGTCTGGGGCTGGAGTGGTTATTTCTGCGAGCTGGCCCCTGAATACCAGGATCACATCATTGCCCGTAGTCTTTACCAGGTGGAGTGAATTTCATAAAGTTGGTCTAATGTTTTTTAGGAGATGTGACGATGATCGAGCTAAAGAACTATGAAGTCTGGTTTGTCACCGGAAGTCAGGAATTATATGGCGAAGCAACTCTTAAGCAGGTGGCCGAAGATTCCCAAAAAATAGCCTCCGGTATGAACCAATCCGGGAATCTGCCCGTGCGTGTGGTTTTCAAGCCAGTGGTCACTTCGCCGGAAGCAATTTATGCTCTTTGTTCGGAAGCGAACAACGCGAAAAACTGCGTTGGCCTCATTACATGGATGCATACATTTTCGCCGGCAAAGATGTGGATTGCAGGGTTGAAAGCCCTGCAAAAACCACTGCTCCATCTGCACACGCAATTTAACCGCGACCTGCCTTGGTCAAGCATCGACATGGATTTCATGAATCTCAACCAATCCGCGCATGGAGATCGAGAGTTTGGGTTCATTGGTAGCCGGATGCGCATCGATCGGAAGGTGGTCGTTGGTCATTGGCAGGACAAGGATGTCTTGAGCAAGCTATGCCACTTGGTCGCGCGCCGCCTGTGCCTGGTACGACCTCCAGGAGACCAAAATCGCCCGCTTCGGCGACAATATGCGCGACGTGGCGGTTACCGAAGGCGACAAGGTGGAAGCCCAGATTCAGCTCGGCTTTTCGGTCTACGGCTTTGGCATTGGCGATCTGGTCGATGTTGTCAAGCAGGTGACTGATACCGAGATCGACAAATTAGTCGCGGAGTATGATGATCGTTATGCAGTTTCCAAACCCCTCCAGAAGGACGGAGAACAGCGCTCTGCTCTACGTGAAGCTGCTCGGGTCGAACTTGGGATGCGCGCCTTTTTGGAAAATGGGCGGTTTAAAGCTTTCACCACAACCTTTGAAGATTTGCATGGGATGGCGCAGTTACCTGGTCTGGCAGTCCAGCGCTTGATGGCTGATGGTTATGGGTTTGGTGCGGAAGGTGATTGGAAGACAGCCGCCCTGGTGCGAGCCATAAAAGTAATGGGAGCCGGATTGGCAGGTGGCGCTTCTTTCATGGAAGATTACACTTACGACTTGAACGAACCGACTCCGAAGGTCCTGGGTGCGCACATGCTGGAAGTTTGCGAGTCGATCGCGAAACAAAAACCTTCTCTGGAGATCCATCCCCTCGCCATTGGTGGGAAGTCAGATCCACCTCGGCTGGTTTTCGATGTCCAGAACGGCCCAGCCATCAATGCCACCCTCTTGGACATGGGTAATCGCTTCAGGATGATTGTCAATGAGGTGGATGTAGTCCCGCCAGACCAGCTGTTTGCAAAGCTGCCGGTTGCCCGGGCTGTCTGGATTCCCCGCCCCGACTTGAAAACCGCGGCTGAGGCCTGGATCTTGGCAGGCGGAGCCCACCATACTAGCTTCAGTCAATCCGTGACATCAGAGCACCTGGAAGACTTTGCTCTGATGGCAGGCATCGAGTTTCTGGTCATCGATAAAAATACCTGCCTGGCCGAGTGGAAGAAAGAACTCCGCTGGAACGAAATGTACTACCTCCTTGCCAAATGACGATAGGTCAATTGCAATCCAAAATGAACGAACTGGCGAAAAAACGCAGTCTCCTTAGCGAATTACTGGACAGGCATGGACTGGACGCGATCCTTCTCCAGCGCGTCAGCAATATTGCCTGGATGACCAGAGGAGCCTCCACATTCGTTAATACCGCACGCAGTGAAGCGGAGGCATCCCTGGTCATCACTGGAAAAGATCAATACCTGGTCACAAATAATATCGAGGCAGTCCGCCTTGACAAAGAAGAGAGGCTGGTCGCTGAAGGATGGGATTTTCGGGTCGCACCCTGGTACGAAAAGAATAGCGTCATTTCAGAGTTAACCCATGGCCTGAAACTCGGGTCGGACGGTCTCTTCCCGGGCGCCTTGGACCTCTCGGACGAAATTACTCATTTACGAGCGAATCTGACTCCGGACTGAAGGCGAACGCTTTCGGATTCTGGGTCAGCTGTGCGCTGAGGCAATGAACGCGGCCGTCTGGTCCGTCCGGCCCGGCCAGACAGAATACGAAATTGCTGGCATACTTTCAATGGAAGCGGAACAGCGTGGCGTACAGGCGACTGTTAACCTTATTGCAACCGATGAACGCATTTTCAAATACAGACATCCCCTCCCGACCGCAAAAAAACTCGCACGCTATGCCATGCTAATCCTCTGCGGACGGAGGCAAGGGTTGGTGTGTTCCATCACCCGCCTGGTCCATTTTGGCCCGCTGCCAGAGGAAGTCCGGTGCATAGCCGAGCTGGTAGCCCGTGTGGATGCCGAGATGATCGCAGCCACGCGTCCGGGTCGGTCCTTAAAAGAAATATTTGGGATAGCGATGCAGGCCTACGCCCAAGCCGGCTATCCAGAGGAATGGCGGATGCATCATCAAGGGGGGCCAGTTGGATATGAACCTCGAGAATATCTTGCCACACCCACATCGATGGAAACTGTGTCCGTCGGGCAAGCCTATGCCTGGAACCCCTCCATTACCGGTGCGAAATCGGAAGACACCTTTCTGGTTGGCGAGCGTGACAACCAAATTATCACTGCCATCCCCGGCTGGCCGGTCATTCAAGTGGAGGTAAACGGTCAGATCCTGGAACGTCCTGCCATCCTGGTGATCGAGTGACCATGAACGTTATCCGATTGCATGCCCCCAACGATCTGCGTTTCCACGAAGAGTCCAAGCCGCAACCCGGTCCTGGCGAGACGCTGGTGCATGTCAAGCTAGTCGGGATCTGCGGATCGGATCTGCACTGGTTCAGCGAAGCGGGCATCGGGGATGCTAAATTACAAAAGCCGCTCGTTCTTGGGCACGAGTTCGCTGGCGTGATCGCCAAGGGTCCGCAAAAAGGGATCCGGGTGGCAGTCGATCCGGCTATTCCATGCAGGCAATGTGAATACTGCCGGCAGGGGTTTCCGAACCTGTGCGCCCACCTGCGTTTTGCAGGTCATGCGTTGGAAGACGGAGCCTTGCGTGAATTTTTGGCCTGGCCAGACGAATGCCTTTTCCCTCTGCCCGATTCCTTTTCGGATTCGGATGGCGTTATGCTTGAGCCGCTGGGGGTGGCCATTCATGCGGTCGATCTTGGCAAGCTCAAGGTCGGGAGCACCATTGGCGTTTTCGGGGCTGGACCGATCGGATTGCTGATCCTGCAGTTGGCGCATCTCTCCGGGGTGTCGGCTGTCTATGTGACTGATATTCTTCCTCACCGGCTGGAGGCTGCCCGAGCTTTGGGCGCGACCCAGGCCTTCTTGGCGGAAAAAGGAAACGAGATCCCTGAAATCATGTCTGCCACTGGCGGCCGCGGCGTGGATGTGGCCTTCGAGGTCGCCGGTGAGAATGAAGCTGTTGAGGCAGCAATCGCCGCAGTCAAACCAGGTGGACGGGTGGTCCTGGCCGGCATCCCGGCTGATGACCGGACTTCGTTTTCGGCCTCGGTCAGCCGGCGAAAGGGATTGACCATTAAAATGGTGCGCCGGATGAAGTTCACTTATCCGCGCGCTATCCAACTCGTCGAAAACGGGCAGGTGGATGTCCGCTCGATCGTCACCCACCACTTTCCTTTCGCTAAAGCCCAGGAAGCCTTCACCGTTGCCCAGCGACGGGAAGGGTTGAAAATCATTATCGAAATCTGATCAGAGGTTCCTATGACGAAGTATGCAATCGGCGTTGATTTCGGTACTGAGTCCGGTCGAGCCATCCTGGTGGACGTAGCCGACGGCGGGAAGTGGCCACCTCCGTTTACCCTTATTCGCACGGTGTCATCGACGAAAGATTACCCAACAGCAGCGTTCGTCTCGAACCGGATTGGGCGCTGCAGGACCCCGAAGATTACCTGCGCACTTTCCGAGTGACCATCCCGGCTGTCCTGAAGGAGTCCGGCGTGGATCCGGCAGATGTAATCGGCCTGGGGGTGGATTTCACCGCCTGCACCATGCTGCCAGTCAAGGCTGATGGCACGCCGCTCTGCATGTTGCCAGAATTCCGCGAGCAGCCGCACGCCTGGGTCAAGTTGTGGAAGCATCACTCCGCCCAGCCTGAGGCAGATAAGATAAACGCCACTGCCCGCAAAATGAATCAGGGCTGGCTGAATCGTTATGGCGGCAAAATCTCGTCCGAATGGTTTTTCTCTAAAGTGCTGCAAATCCTTGACGAAGCTCCCGAGATCTATCAAGCCGCTGACCGCTTGCTGGAAGCAACCGACTGGGTCGTTTGGCAATTGACTGGTGTGGAGACGCGCAATTCCTGCACCGCTGGCTATAAGGCCCTGTGGTCCAAGCGCGAGGGCTTCCCGGATAAATCCTACTTCAAGGCGCTCGATTCGCGCCTGGAAAATGTGGTCGACGAGAAAATGACCCGTGCCATTCAGCCCATTGGCAATCGTGCCGGAGGCCTGACCGAACAGGCCGCCAAATGGACCGGCCTCAAGCCTGGCACGGCGGTGGCAATTGCCAACGTGGACGCCCATGTAGCCGTCCCAGCCGCGACTGTCACTGAGCCGGGGCGAATGGTCATGATCATGGGCACCAGTATCTGCCACATGGTATTGGGCGACGAGGAGCATATCGTCCCGGGCATGTGCGGTTATGTGGAAGATGGCATTATCCCCGGTTTTTTCGGCTATGAGGCCGGACAATCCTGTGTAGGCGATCACTTCGCCTGGTTCGTGGAGAACTGTGTCCCGGCTGCGTACGAGCGGGAAGCTCATGCGCTCGGCATGGACATCCACCAATTGCTGGAGCAAAAAGCTGCCAAACTAAAACCCGGTGAATCCGGCCTGCTGGCTCTCGACTGGTGGAATGGCAACCGCAGCGTCCTGGTGGACGTCGACCTGACCGGATTGCTGCTTGGAGCAACTCTGGCGACCAGACCCGAAGAGATCTACCGCGCTCTGATCGAAGCCACTGCCTACGGCACGCGCGTCATCGTCGACAGCTTCCAGGAGAATGGTGTCCCTATCCGCGAGCTGGTGGCTTGCGGCGGATTGCCGGAGAAGAATAATTTACTAATGCAGATCTATTCCGACGTGACCGGGCGCGAGATTAAGGTCACTGCTTCGAAGCAGACACCTGCTCTCGGGTCCGCCATGTTCGGTGCGGTGGCGGCCGGGAAATCTGCCGGCGGCTACGACTCGATCTATGCTGCCGCCCAGAAGATGGCCCACCTCAAGGATGAGACCTTCAAGCCCATCCCGAAAAACCAGATCGTCTACGAAAAACTCTTTTCCGAATACCTGCGACTGCACGACTATTTTGGACGTGGCGCGAATAATGTCATGAAGACTTTAAAACAAATAAAAGTTGAGGCCAAACATGCTAAATGAATTGCGTGCAGAGATTTGTCGCTTGCATGCCGAACTTCCTCGTAACGGATTGGTTACCTGGACCTCCGGCAACATCTCAGGCCGTGATTTGCAGACAGGTCTCGTGGTGATCAAGCCGAGCGGTATCCGCTATGAGGATCTAACCCCCGAAAACATGGTGGTGGTGGACTTGGATGGCAAAGTTGTCGAAGGAGACCATAAGCCTTCCTCCGACACAATGGCTCACGTTTACGTCTACCGCCACCGGCTGGACGTGAACGGCATAGTCCACACTCATTCGACTTTTGCAACTGCATGGGCCGCGGTTGGCAAGCCCATCCCGCAGGTACTTACTGCTATCTCCGACGAGTTCGGCGGATCCATACCGGTGGGTGCCTATGCTAGAATCGGTGGGGATGAGATCGGGCAGGAAATCGTCCGCTCGATCGGGGAAAGTCCAGCTATTTTGATGAAGAACCACGGTGTGTTTACGATTGGTAAAAATCCGGAAGCGGCCGTCAAAGCTGCCGTCATGGTCGAAGATGTAGCGCGGACCGTTTTTTACGCTTTACAACTCGGTCAGCCAGACGAGATCCCTGCTGACGAAGTCAGCCGTGCCCACCGCCGCTATCTCGATGAGTACGGACAATCTCATTGATTGTTCTTCGATCGACAAATCCTTCTTCTTTATTGGAAAGAGCCAGTCCAACCGAGCACCCGGCGGGTGCATTTCATCTTATACAGATAAGGGCAGGTATCGTGGCTGACATGGCTTATGCTTCCAAACAGGTCGGGATGGCGTATGGCGAGAGGGTTTACCTAAAAAGGAAAGCGTTTTAGCAAAAACCCATTGATAATATATACAGATCTAATATAAGTCGTTCAAAAGCCATTAGGTTGTCAGCAAACCATTCATTGGGTTACGGTATGCAGTATTTTTAAGGCAACATTTCAGCTTATGATGTTGGAAAGGATAGATGCTTATGCAATACCGGGAACTGGGACGCACAGGTTGGAAAGTTTCTGCCTTGAGTTTTGGAGCGTGGGCCATTGGAGGGACTTGGGGGCCAGTCAATGATGCCGAATCATTATCGGCTTTACATCGAGCGGTAGAACTTGGCGTCAACTTCTTTGACACGGCCGATGTTTATGGTGATGGTCACAGCGAACAACTATTGGCGCAACTGCGCCGGCAACACAGGGAGACCATCTACATTGCCACCAAAGCTGGACGACGGTTAGATCCACACATCGCGGCAGGCTACAATCGTGAAAACCTCACAGCCTATGTGGAGCGCAGTCTTAAGAATCTAGATACAGATGTCCTCGATTTGCTTCAACTCCATTGCCCACCTACTCAAGTTTACTATATGCCGGAGGTCATTGGGATACTTGACGACTTGGTTAAAGTGGGCAAAGTCCATTATTACGGCGTGAGCGTGGAAAAGGTGGAAGAAGCACTCAAGGCGATAGAGTATCCCAATGTACAAAGCGTGCAGATCGTTTTTAATATGTTCCGCTATCGACCTGCCGAGCTTCTTTTTGAGCAAGCCAAGAATCGAAAAGTAGGAATTCTGGCGCGCGTTCCACTGGCCTCCGGGATGCTAACAGGCAAGTTAAAACCAGATTTCCCCTTTGCGCCTGACGATCATCGCACATTTAACCGCTTTGGGGAAGCATTTGATCGGGGTGAAACTTTCTCCGGCGTTGATTTCGAAATTGGCTTGTATGCCGTCGATGAACTAAAGGCTATCTTACCCGCGGGGATGAGTATGGTACAGTTTGCCTTGCGTTGGATTTTGATGTTTGATGCTGTGACTTGCGCCATCCCAGGTGCAAAACGTCCGTCGCAGGTCGAGGAGAACTTCGGTTCTGCAGATCTGGCTCCTCTCTCTGATGAGGTAATGACTCAAGTACACGCCATTTACGATCGTTCCATCCGTAAACTAGTCCACCATTATTGGTAAAAATAACTGATCGCAAGCATTAAACCTGGGAACAGCATGGTGTTCATCAAGTTCATGCCTTTGGAGTCACTTCCTTTTCCCTTATTCCAGACAAACGGCATCCCAATATTGGTTCCAGCGGACAGCGACTCCGCCGCTTGAGACCACGACAACTTGCTTCATACTAATCCCACACCTTCATTAGATGTGTTTTCAGCCGGGTATATATAATATCTTCTCCATTGCCAATCCATATCGGTACGCAGGAAATTGATATCAGGATATACAAAGACACACACGACTCTCCTTAACTCGTCAGAAAAGTTGTCGACTCCTTCAAGATCTTGCCGTTCGTCTCGGTTCGCATTGTCTGCTTCGATTCGTCTCAGGGTCTCTTTCAAATGGAATTAGATATCGAGGCGGAGATGCGCAGTCAGGGAGTCCCGCAAGGGCTTCAGGTCTTTTGCATCGAGGGATCCAGCCTGGAAGTGAAAAGTGTCCGGATGGAAAAGGAATTGCATTCCATCCGGACACTTCCAAACAAAAGCTGGGAACCGGGCACGGCCAGCATTCTCGTTTTGATCACGGATTTTGTTGGGGGGTTTTGCCACCCGGGTCGCTTCCCCGCCGCTGGCAAATCAATTCGCCCTGTTTTTTGGATACAAGCCGGATGTGGACGCCCGCATTTGGCAAAAACTGACTGGCTTGTTGTTGATGGGTGTGATCTGAAAATCCATGGAATAAAGAATCGATATTTAGTCGACAATATCATATGGTTCGTGAACCTGAGTTAGGTCGGTAAAGTGGGAAATTATTCTTTTACAAACCCTAAGAGGATACCTGATTGCCCCTAATTCCCATTAATCTTTACCGCTTCGATCACGTACATCTGGCGGTTAATGCCGCTGGCACCATATGCCTGGTATATGGGATTGCCCGTGTATTTTTCTGACAGCTTGTTGATGTGGTCACGTGCGCCATGTGCCTCGTCTTTTAGCTCGCCAACATGCCCTTGAATCTCGATCCAATGACCCGCTTTTTGAGGATCGATTACAAGCAACGATAGTTTGGGATTGACCTGCAGATTCCGGGCTTTCTTCGTCGCTGCAGGCATATTAACCCGAACATGCTCCCCATCGAAATCGCACCAAACCGGTACGCTGTGCGGTTGTCCGTCTGGGTTGATTGTGGTTAAGGCACACAGAAGTGGTCGGCTAAAGAGATCATTGAATTTTTCTGGAATGGGTAGTCGACATTTGAGTTAGTCCTTTACCATACGTTTGGAAGCAAAACGAATGATCATGCGATTATTCTATCATTACGTACCTCGATAAGCAACTTATCAAGCCAAAGGTGCACAGTTTACGAAATTCAGCGTGAGAATATGGCCCGAGAAAAATTATCGGCCTGGCAAAGTAAATGAGGGCCAGCCGCCAGTCCCGCCACTGCTGCTGAGATCATCCGTTAGGCGGTTTATTCTTACTTCGGATTGTGACACCATGCATACTCAAGAAGATTATTTTGAAATTCACGAAACCGAAATTCTAATTGATGATTTGGAAATGGTCTCTCATTTTCTTGAGGCATCTATTCCCTGTATATCGCGCTAGAGAGAGAGTAGAATCCGGGGAACAATTTGCCAGTGGGGGACGTTTAACTATTGGAGGAAACCACGTCGGCGATCCATCCTTCCTTCGAGAGAGGAGAACATTTCTCAAATGAAACGTTTCAAGCTTTTTTCCCTTTCTTTCCTCCTGACGCTATTAACCCTCTCGGCCTGTACCATGTTTTACCCCCCAAGTCCACCCACCCAGCCAAATCCATACAGCGAAATCATCCAGGTCATCGTCGCCCAGACCCTGACTGCTTTTCCGTATCTCACCATCCAACCCAGCCTCACAGCGACCTTTACACAGACGGCCACTTTGGCCGCGCAGACGCCGCAGGCATTCATTTACTTCTATTTCGACAATATCAATGCCCGTAACTACACTCTGACCTGGTCGCTTCTGACCGACAGCTTCAAGAACAGGCTGAGTGGATCCTACCAGGTATATTTAGACTACTGGAATTCGGTCAAACATGTCACTGTGGTATCTGCCTTCTATACCTGCTCGGGCGATCTGTGCGCGGTCTATGCCACCTTGCAGATTGAATACAAAAGCGGACAGGTCACCAGCGATACCTATCCGTACATTCTGATCCGCGACTATACCCAGAATGTATGGATGTTCGACTATATCCCGGCCCCCGTGAACACTCCCACCCGGACAGCCACCTTCACCGCCACGCGCACTCACACCCCGACTGCCACACGCACCCACACCCCGACCGCCACGCTCACCCGCACCATCACAGCGACACGTACACGCACCGGCACGTTTACCATCACTCCAACCAGCACCACGTCCGCCACTGTAAGCGTGACCTTCACTCCCACCCCCACCTGGACCAGCACATTCACGCTGACCCTGACCGCTTCAGCCACCCCCACCGACACGATGACACCCATCTGGACCCCGACCCGACCGGGACGCCCACCTGGACCCCGTCCCCGACCGAGACGCCTACCTGGACCCCGTCCCCGACTGAGACGCCCACAGAGACAGTCACCAGTGGGCCTTAGGGGAACTCAATCAGGGGGTAGATAGGAAGTCAGACGAATAACAACGGGATCATTATTTTGTAGCGGTCTCTTCCCCCACCTGGTCGTCTCCCAATACTGCCCAGGTAGCACGCAGGCTGCCGTCGATATTAACGTTATAAACAGCTACGCCGCAACCTTCGCCTCCATACGCCCCAGCAAACAGGCTTTTATTCAAAGAAATGCCAATACCAGGGGTGGGTAGCACAACGTTCCAGACAAGCTGCCATAAAGCATTGCCTTGTTGAGTAATTGAAAGTGTGCCCTTGTATCCGCTTCCATTCGCGTTATATCCAACTAAATTGTAATCGCCTTCAAGATAGGGGCGCGGAACGATGGGGGATGCTGTCTCGGAGCCGATATCAAACGTACCCGGTTCGAGCCGGATGCCGTAAAGAGAAAAAGTCGATGTGTCACCATCCACATAAGAATAAGCAGAATAAAAAACCGCGCCGCAAGTAGGTCCGCCAAAACTGGTCGCAAGGAAACGATTCGCAAGTGCATCTTTGATCAAAATGCCCGCACCAGTTGAACCTGTATCCCAGGCAAGGTCATATTCAGCCTGCTTCATAGAACTATTAGAATTGTCAGATTGCAATGTAATTATGAGTTTGCCTGAATAATCTTTTCCATCCGGTGCTGTGCCATTAATGGTATACGTACCTATCAGCTCTGGTGTCGCAGGTTCTTCATTGGCAAATGGGGCAGGAGTAGGGAGTGGTGTTACTCTATCAGCTGGGACGGAAATCTCTGTACTATTTGGACCGGAGGGAGTAGGAGTAGCTGGTGGTGTTAATGTGGGTGGATAGGTAAGCGCCGGAGACGGTCCGCATCCTGACATTACCAAACATATTACTGGAATAAGTACTGCATTAATTAGACGCCTTGTGTTCATTGGTTGCCTATGACTGTAACAGACGTTCCGGATGGCTTGTCAAGTGTACCGTATGTCTTTTGACATGGATAGCCTGTCAACCATGGGTCATTAATAAAATTCCCGTAACACGCAATTTTGCATGATATATAAGTGCAAAATATAACCAATTTCCCCCTTAAAACTATAAACCTTTTTTTTCCGCACTTGTTGGGGAACAGGATAGCGATCTCCGCTACCCCAATTGCTAACGAAAAGGCTATCCCTTCTTCGGGGACAGCCCCGGCTAATTGAAGTGCATAACTTTTACTTTAGGAAAATGTGAACCCACGATCATTCAATTCGCGGTCTCATTATCAGCACCAAGGTGCTTATGGGCAATTGCCAAGAAGTCGGAAAAGTGTTTATGGAAGTAATATTCAGTACCTGTGTAATCGAGCAGCCCCCCGCCTTGACCTTTCTTCTTGAATTCTGTTTCTAGAATTTTGAAAGCTAACGCCTCTGCAATCACCTCTGCAAGAACAACATGGTATTTTGGATCGGAGACTCCAGGGTAGCCTGACCAGAAATTGGCTGTCAACTGTCGTAACCGGAAAGTATCGGCTGGTTAGGACCGGAACGAACCTGGGTCTGCTCTATGACAGCGACGCTGGATGGCAGGAGCTGGAGAGCGTAACGGTGCCAAACGGCCCGGTGAATGTGTACATGGGGAACGGGAGCGTCAATGCCGCCCAGGCCTTTACGACATATTTCGATAATTTCAAAATTAATTGCGGTCTCACTACATACAAACCATAACAAATAAAGGATTTCTATTTAATGACCCTATTAAGGTTACGTAGACGAGAAGAGGAAGGGGCGGCTCTCTCCGCCCCTTCGGCGCTTATTCCATTTGTTATTGTTTTGTGAGTTCAATCTCAACTGCCTGCATTTGACCGCTAAAGAAAAAATTGGGGAGTTGGCTGAACAATTAGGGGCGAAGGATAATATTTAAACAACAGTCCAATATCATCTGTTTTACAATTAGAATATTTGTGCTATAATTCCATATGCGGCAAGGGACATGGTTCTTCCTCCTTGCCGCGTTGAGCTGAAGCGGCTCCAAGCCACCATTCGCGGAGCATATTATCCCTGTTCTTCAGGGACTCCCAAGGGGAGCAGCCACACACTTGCATCGCACTCCCGGAAGGACACCGGGACGGTGTGCGTTTGGTGCACACCTGTCCCGGAAACAGATGCCGGGGGTGCAGGTGTCGACGACATCGCGAAACATCCCTTGGGGATAAGTCGTCGATGTTTAGCACCTTAAAAACCAAATATTAGTCGTATTAGACCGCTTTACTTATATGGGTGCCCAATCATTCGTTCCTCGAAAAATAATAAATTAACACGCGAATTTGTATTGACCTCTCCTCTCCCTAAGAATTATTCGTTTTGAGGTTGTTCCGCGGAACAACCTTGCCAGCATGGTATTATTATATGAAAGAACAATGAGATGTTTTCGTTCCTCGCTCGTCCCTGAGAAACGAGTATGCGCGGAGGCAGCTACAAGCCGCGATCCACCACTCTGCTTACCCGAGTCAGCAGCGAGAGCTACCTTTATCCCCGCACTTTGGGCATATTATCTCAACAAATCTCCTCTGGTAGGTGAAAATTATTCGTTCCTCAGGATCGAACGCTAAATCAAATCGTCCCGGCGATTTTTGGAGCCCATATAATGAAGAACCTCTCGAGGAGAATCGGGTTTATCAAGGAAAATATTCGTTCCTCTTTCATCAGTCACCCGATCGCGCGTAAGCTGATGCGGCTTCCAGCCGCAATCAGCCACTTCGACGACACCGCGGAGCGTCCCCCTGGGGGACGAGTCGTCGAGGTGCGGATATCATCCCCTATGGGAGGCAGGCACTATTAAAAAAACAGGACCATCCTCGTGGATGATCCCGTCTTTACTGGTGACCGACCGGGGACTTGCGCAGTACCCCCTGGGTAAACCCCGAACCAATTGCTTAAATAATCTGTGTGATCTAGGTGACCGACCGGGGACTTGAACCCCGAACCAATTGCTTAAGAGGCAACTGCTCTGCCATTGAGCTAGTCGGCCTTGCGGCGGTATTATACCCCAAAGGGTTTTGGAGTCAATAATATTTACCGGTATTTTTTCCAAATTTCCTCAGGGATCCTTCGCTTCCGCCGTTCTTCGGGCATCATTGATTTGAAAGTATAATACTGCACGGAATGCTTCAACCATTCGCAGGCACCTCCCTCATAAAACCTGCACAAGTGAACGTCATAAAAAGGAGAGCTTGTATGCTTGACAAGATCAAGGAACAGATCGAACGCATCAAAAACCAGGGCGCCACCTACGTGGATACCCGCTGGTATCCCTTCGAGGAAGCCAACTACCTGATGATGTGGAACGGCAATCTTAAAAGCGCCACTTCCTCCCGCGAAAGCGGTGTGGGCATCCGTGTTCTTTACAAAGGCGCCTGGGGGTTTTCCGCTTCTTCCGATTTGAGCGACCTGCCCGCCCTCTTCGATAAGGCCTTCGACAATGCCCGCGTGGCTGCCGAGCGCGTCACCTTCCCCATCCGCCTGGCGGAGAAGGACGCCATCACGGACAAGTTCGAAAGTCCCTGCGCCATCAACCCCTTCGAGGTCCCCCTGGCCGATAAGGTCGCCTTCCTGAAGGACATGGATGAAAAGCTAAATCAGAAAGGCGTGTTCCAGCGCGTCTGCGACATGACCTTCGTGCGCAAGCAGATCGTTTTCGTGGATTCGGAAGGCAGCCAGATCGAAAAGCTGATCACCGAAGCCTTTGCCACCATGCAGGTTTCCGGTCTCGACGACTCGGGCGCAACCTACGAACGCACCTTCCGCCCCGCCCGCCGGGGTGACTCGCGCGGCTGGGAAACCCTCGACAGGCAGCTCTTCACCGAAAACGCCGAACGGATCGTCAGAGAGATGAACCAGGTCCGCTCCGCTGACGAATGTCCCAAGGAAGACCGCTCGGTCATCCTTTTGCCCAACATCATGTATTTGCAGACCCATGAGACCATCGGGCACGCCCTCGAACTGGACCGCATCCTCGGCTACGAGCTTGCCTTTGCCGGCGGTTCGTTCGTGACCCTCAACGACTTCGGCAAACTGCGCTATGGGTCTCCCAAGCTGACCGTCCGCGCCGACGCCACCCTGCCCAATTCCCCGGGCAGCTTTGGCTACGACGACGACGGGGTCCCCGCCCAGGACGTCGTCCTGATCGATAAGGGCATCCTGGTGGGAGCCATTACCGGGCGGCAGATGGTGGAAGAAGCCAACGCAAAAGCCAAGCGCCAGATCTTCAAAGGCAGCGGCGGAGCCAACCGGGCCACCTCCTTCTACCGCGTGCCCATCGAACGCATGACGAACATTAACATCGACCCCGGCACGGATGGCACCCTCGACGATATCGTCGGCAAAACCGAAAAAGGCATTGTCCTCGACAGCGAACGCAGTTGGTCGATCGGTTCGAACCGCGAGCAGTTCCACTTCGGCACCGAGATCGGCTGGCTGGTGGAGGACGGTAAGATCACCAAAGTGGTCAAGAACCCCACCTACAAAGGTGCCACCGTCAAATTCTGGAACAGCCTTTCCGCGGTGGGCGATCGCTCCACCTGGCAGGTGAAATATGTGGATAACTGCGGGAAGGGGCAGCCGAACCAGATCATGCAGTTGGGGCACGGGGTCCCGGTTTGCCGCTTTGATGACGTGAGAATAGGAGAATAGCCGTGAAGGAACAAATCCTGCAAACCCTGGCAGAGTTGCGTAAATATGCCCTGGATAAAGGCTATGAAGTCTCGCTTCTCTACCACGAAGAAGACAGTTACCTGATGCGTTTCGCCAACTCGTCCATCTCCCTCAACACCAACGAGCATTTGATCCGCCTGGAGATCACCGCCTATTCCGGAAAGAAACGTGCCAGTTACGAACTCATCACCGACCTGGGCAAACTCGATGAAATGAAGAAGGGCATCGATATCGCCGCCGAGATGGTCCAGCACGCCCAGCCGCTCACCTACCAGCCCACTCTCCCGGAGTTCGCAAAGTCATTCGCCGATGAAAGCGGGTATGATCCCTCCCTGGCACAGATCAGCAACGAGGAAAGGCTGCAGGTTTTCAATGCGGCCGCGGCTGGTTTGGAGACGGAGTCGGTCAAGCTTTCTGGCATTTTTTCAAGCGGCATGAACACCATTGCCCAGGTCACCACCCGCTCGGAACATACCCAGTATTTTAAGACCTCTGACGCCCAGGTGACGGCCGTTCTCTCGCACTCCACCCTTAAGTGGGAAGTGACCGCCGAACAATCCGCCTAGAAAAAATCGGATCTGGACCCTTCCGCGCTGGGAGAGGACCTGGCTTTCCTGGTGTCGCATTATCAGGCCGACACGCCTCAGCAGATCCCGCTGGGCAGGTACAACATCGTATTTGGCACTGCCGCCACGTCCGATATGCTCAATTTTATGAACTGGATCGCCTTCAACGGCGGCTCGATGAAACGCGGTTTTTCGTTCCTCGGCGAGGACAAGCTCGGGCAAAAGGTGTTCTCCGACAAGTTTACCCTCGTCGATGATCCCACCCGGCTGGACACTTTCCCATTCAGGAAGGATTTTACCGGGATGGACCGCAAGCCGTTCACTATTTTCCAGAAGGGCGTGTTCAAAGGGTTCACCTGGTTCCAGGATGATGCCGATGAGTTCGGCGCTAAGCCCACCGGTCACACGGTTTCCCACAAAAGTCTGGTGGTGGGCGGCGGCAGCCAGGCTGTCAAATCGCTGCATGACCTTGTCAACCTGCCACGCACAGAGGATGTCCTCTATATCCCCTTCCTGCACTACATGAACATTGTGAATCCTTCCAAGGGCATTATCACCGGCAGTTCGCGCTTCGGCGCCCTGCTGCTTAAGAAAGATGGCTCGGTGATCGTCCCGTATAACGTCCGCCTCACCCAGAGTCTGCTCGACATCTTTGGCGATAAGGTCGCTTGGCTCTCCCATGAGACCGTCCCATATAATTCCTCCCAAAGCTACGGCGCCCGCAATCCCACCGCGATCGTCGTTCCGAAATTTATGCGGGTGGACGACCTGGAGATCTCTCTTTCCAATTCTTCATATTAGTGCGTTTGTGAACGTCGCTGTCGTCAAAAGAAAGAAACCGTATTCCCCCCGGGCAGGGATTGTCATGCAGTGCACTCGACTTCGGGGAGGCCGGAGGTCGAACGCCACCCAAAAAGCCTGGTTCCTTCCACGGTTGGAACAAATCAGGAAAGGCGGCGTCTCTTGTTAGGAGGTTTCATCCTATGAAGAAACTGATCTATCTGTTTGCATCCTTATCCCTGGTTTTGGCCGCTTGTGGATCTACCACGCCGGTCGCGCCCACGGCGACGACCGCGCCTCCCACGGTGGTCCCCTCGGCTACTGTACCTCCCCCCCCTACCGAGACTCCCACGCCGCTGCCGTCTCCCACGCCAGCCTACCCGGCCCAGGGCTACGGCCCGTCCAATTTCCCCTCGACCGTGGACCCACTCACCGGCCTGGAGGTCGCCGACCCCACCCTGCTGGACCGGCGTCCGATGCTTATCAAAGTCTCGAACATCCCTCGCAATAACCGCCCGCAGTGGGGGCTGTCACTGGCTGACCTCGTTTTTGAGTATTACACCGAGGAGGGCGCTACCCGCTTTGCGGCTATTTTCCTCGGGAATAATGCCGACATCGTCGGGCCGATCCGCTCGGGGCGTTTCATCGACGGACAACTGGTGGACGGCTACAAAGCCATTTTCGCTTTTGGCTCTGCATATGTTGCGGAGTGGGACCGGTTTGTGCACTCGGACTTTGCCAACCGGTTGGTCATCGAAGGTTCCACCACCCCACTGACTCGCTACGAACCAAATGGAGCTAATTTCCTGGTCGCCAATACGGCCACTTTAAGTGCATGGGCCACGAAGAATGGGGTCAATGGTCGCCAAAACCTGGATGGTATGTCTTTCAACCTTACTCCCCCCGCTGCAGGGCAGCCGGTTACCCAGGTTTACGTACGCTATTCAAGCGTGATCTACAACCGCTGGGACTTTGATCCAACCACCGGAAAGTATTTGCGCTTCGTCGATGCTGCCGATGATTACAATAACAATAACCCGCAGTATACGCAGCTGACCGACCGCCTGACCAGCCAGCCGATCGCCTTCGATAACCTGGTGGTCTTGTATGCCAATTACGAGCTGTACAGCCCGGGAATTTACGACATCCAGCTCAACGGCTCGGGAGATGGGTACGCTTTCCGGGATGGGCAGGCCTACCAGGTCAAATGGCAGCGGAACAGCACCGATGTGGTCTCCCTGACCAATCCCGATGGAACCCCCTTCTCCTTCAAGCCTGGCACCACCTGGTTCGAAGTATTGGGAGTGAGTTCAACCCTCCAGAAGGAGTCCCAAGTCTACCGGTTTACTCACTACATGCCATAAAAATCGGAAGGGCGACCAACTGGTCGCCCTTCCGATTTATAATCCTTCCAGATATCAAGGAGGAAAATATGAAACGTATTGCAGTGCTGACGGGCGGCGGCGATGCACCGGGGCTGAACGCGGTCATTCGGGCGGTTACAAAAACTGCAATTAATATTTATGGTTGTGAAGTGCTCGGTGTCCGGGATGGATACGACGGTTTTATAACCCCTGGAGGCGTCATCCCGTTGGACCTGGCGGCTGTGCGCGGCATTCTCCCGCGCGGCGGCACCATCCTGGGCACCGCTAATCGCGGCAATCCGTTCGCCCGCAAGATCATCCGCGACGGTAAAGAAGTGGTCGTGGACATTTCGGATGAGGTCACCGCCGCCATTACCAATCTTAAATTGGACGCGCTGATCGTCATTGGCGGAGATGGGACGCTTCGGATTGCGATGGAACTGGGTGCCAAAGGCGTCCCCGTGGTGGGGGTACCCAAAACCATCGACAATGACATCGGCGGCACCGAAGTGACCTTCGGTTTCGACACCGCCCTGATGATCGCCACCGAAGCCCTCGACCGGCTGCACACCACGGCCGAGGCACACCACCGCGCCATGGTGCTGGAACTGATGGGGCGCGAGGCTGGCTTTATCGCACTTCACTCCGGGGTTTCAGGCGGCGCAGACGTGATCCTGATCCCCGAGATCCCCTTCAAATTCGAGTCGATCATCAGGAAAATTCGCGAGCGCGCGGAAGGCGGTGCACATTTCAGCCTGCTGGCCGTTTCGGAAGGCGCCACACCCCTGGGGGGGCAGCCGGTCTACCGCCGCACCGGGGACGAGGTTTATGTGCCCCGGCTGGGAGGTATCGGGCAGGAGGTGGGCCAATATATTGAAACACAGGGGTTTGAAACACGCGTGACCGTGCTGGGTCACGTCCAGCGCGGCGGTTCCCCCACCGCCTTCGACCGCTGGCTGGCTACCCGTTACGGTGCTGCAGCAGTTCGGGTCGCCGCGGCGGGAGGGCTGGGGTGCATGGTGGCCTTACGCAACGCCGAGGTCATCCCGATCCCCTTGAGCGAGGCCCTGGCGGTCCCCAAGCGCGTGGATTTGAACAGCGATGGCGTCCTTACTGCTCGCGGTCTGGGGATCTCTTTTGGAGATGAATGAGGTCGTGGCTATGAGGTTCGGCGGAGGTTTGCTTTTCGGTGTCACCATGGTTTTGGGCGGTTTCCCTGGCGCCTTGACTGGGGCGTGGCTTTAAAGCGGAAGGCCGCCTTTCGGCGGTCTTCCTGTTCGCGCTGTGGCACCTTTATCGCAGAGCGAGGAGGGATGCCACAGCGCTTCGACTCAAACTACTATCCATTTTGGGCACCACCTCCTCTTCTATAAGGATGGCGGATTTGGGGCAGGGATGTCTTCCTGCGCTCCGGTTAGTATCGCACAAATCAATTTGTATGTCAATGGGGGTCACGTCATGTGAAACTTGTTTCACATAATTAGGGTTGAACGGAGGTCGAAAGGCAGCACTATCAACGCCCCAGCACCGGTGAAACTGGATGACTCGTGATACCTTTTGATAGCTGCGGGAAGTCCAAGCCGGCTATCCTGTATTAAAAACCGGTGGAGGAGGATTATATGAAACGCACCAATATTCTCTGGATAGTTGCCCTGGCCCTGGGCTGGCTGTTCGACTTCCTGTTCTGGAAACATTCCGCGGGGATTAACTTTGCCATATATGCTTTATTGTGCCTCGGTGGTGGTTTTCTTGTATTGTTGTTAAACGGTATCAAACCGTCCCAAAAATCCCTGCTCCTGCTGATCCCCCTCCTGTTCTTTGCAGCCATGACCTTTGTCCGGCAAGAACCACTGAGCCTCTTCCTCGCACTTGCTTTTACGCTGGGGTTGATGGGTGTGCTCGCCTCCACGTATCTCGGCGGGCGCTGGGCCTGGTACAGCTTGTCAGATTACGTGGTCAATTACTTTAATTTGGCGGTCAGCATGGTCGCCCGCCCTATAATTTTTTTCTCTGAACAGCGGAAGCAAGCTGCAGAAATGCCCGAAGCTGTCACTGCAGGCACGCGAGCTGGTTGGAAGCGGTTCTGGGCCATCTTGCGCGGAGTGTTGATCGCCATCCCTATTATTGTCATCTTCGCCGCCCTGCTCTCTTCCGCTGACTTGGTCTTTGCGCAGCGCCTCCAAAGTTTTATCACCCTGTTCCGCCTCGAGAATCTCCCGCAGTATATTTTCCGTTGCATCTATATTTTGATCGGCGCATACGCACTGGCGGGAACGATCCTGCACGCAGCCCGGAAGAGCCAGGATGAAAATCTAGTGGGCATGGAAAAACCACTCGTGCCTTCTTTCCTCGGCTTCACCGAAGCGGCAGTGGTACTGGCTGCAGTCGTGGTGCTTTTCGCCCTTTTTGCGATCGTCCAATTCCAGTATTTCTTCGGCGGACAAACCAACATTGGCGTGCAGGGCTATACCTACGCTGAGTATGCCCGCCGTGGTTTTGGCGAACTGGTGGCGGTGGCTTTTTTCAGCCTTCTGCTGTTCCTGAGCTTGAGTGCCGTGGTCAAACGCCAGGACCAAACCCAGCGCTGGATTTTCTCCGGACTTGGGCTTGGCATGGTGGCGCTGGTAGGCGTGATGCTTGCCTCGGCATTCCAGCGCTTGGTGCTCTATGAAGCCGCCTATGGTTTCTCACGCCTGCGCGCTTACACACATGTTTTTTTGATCTGGCTGGGGGTGCTGCTGGCAGTTGTGCTTGTGCTTGACATCCTGCGCAGAGAGCGCGCTTTCGCTCTCGCCGCGCTTTTGGCGTCCATCGGTTTCGGTGTGACCCTGACATTGCTCAATGTGGACGGGTTTATCGTCCGGCAGAACGTGGCGCGCTCCGCGGCAGGCTCCGAGCTGGATGTGGCGTACCTTGTTTCACTTTCCCCGGACTCTGTTCTGGCCCTGGTGGCGGCTTACCAGGATCAAACCCTCCCCGGGAATACCCACGATGCGATTGGGGCGGCGCTGGTTTGCCGCCAGCACGTCTCTCCCATGGGCACAGATCAAGATTGGCGGAGTTTCACGCTCTCTGGCTGGCAGGCAGACCAGGCCTTGCGGCACGTGCAGTCCAGCCTGGATGTATATCAGGTCAAACAGGGTGATCGGGAAATGCAGGTCATATCACCCGGCAGCAGCACCTACGATTGTTATCAGTCCGGAATGGGAAGCTAATCCCAATTCCTGCTAATTACAATGCCGGGTGGGAATTTTCCTGTCCGGCTTGTGTTTCCTTATGGTTAGAATGGAATCGCGGTAGTAACCGCCCCGTGCGCTTCATATATTGGCGATAAGGATCACCAAACCTTTCGATCAGCATTTTCTCTTCCGAGGATACGCGTGCCAAATACATTACCAACAGCGGCACGAGATAAATTATCCCCACCAGCCAATCCGATGACAGGATTACGAAACCGATTCCAATTATGAAAAAGGCAGAGTACATCGGATGGCGTATGAGGCGGTATGGCCCATTTTGTACCATCTCGTGTTCTTTTGATAGCGCCAGGACCGCTGTCCAATTATTCCCAAGGGCCTGATGTGCCCAGCTAAATAAGGCTATTCCCAGGCAGACAATACCTCCTCCACACCAGCGCAACCACACTGGCAGAGGAAAGGAACCAAAATCGATCCAGGGGGTCAGGAAGTATAGGGGAAGCAATAGAAAGGCAATCGCAAAAAGCCTGAAAAACAATTTCTCATGCTGCTCATTAACCCGGGTGTATTCCAGCGAGCCTTTTACCCGCCCCTGAAAGAAAAGTCTGGTTCCGAAATAAACTACCCACAATATTCCAAAGGCTATTCGATACGCAATCTCATTAGATGCGGTCATGAATGATTCACCTTTTAAACCCATCTATTCGCACGTATAATCCACAATAGCAGGATAGCGGTCAGAGTTATCAGGGGGTGGGCGTAAGCGACATCCCATTAGGGATTGTTGTTCCAGCTAGTTGCTCCCGAAGAAAATCAAGCATTTCCAGGGCGGTCAGGTTGCGTACCTGCATGCCGTATTCCAGGCTGTCGGGAATGGAGAAATCGGCAAAAGTAAGATATGAGACGCTGGAAAGGTGGGATGCATCTGCCAGCCCATGGTTGGGCAGCGGCTGGGCTGCCAGCCAAAAATTCCATAACGGTATTTCGTATTCCCCTGCAAGGCGGGCAATTGTGGCATTGATGGAATTATCCCCTTCCAGGTTATCGGCTTTGGTCCCCAGAATGGGAACAATGCCGTGTGCCATAGTATCTTCGATGATGGCGCGCATATTGGTTTCAAAGACACCAGGGGTGTGATGGACGTAATAGGATTCATTGGTACCAACGGAAATTATGGCAAAAGCTGGATGGTCAAGGCGGTACTGGCAGTCGAGCAGGGTCTCCTTACTCAAACACTGGTCGCCAGTCCAGAGGGTGGTCAACAAACCGGCTGTGTTCAGCCCATTTTTCGCAGCCAGGCTGGGTCGTTGGAATGACCCTTTGAAATAGTCTATAGCGGGTTGGAGATCGGTGTACGCTCCCAGGTTGTAACTGCTGTCAAAACCCACCAGGAAGTCCGGGGCTGCAGAGGCGCAATCGCCGATACGGGAGAAAATGTGCGGGTTATTCCCCAACGTCTGCCCGAGCCGGTATATTTCGCGGACACGTTCGCTGATTTCCTGGGGGATGACAGGCAGTTTCTGCCAGAAGTCCGTGGAAAGCTGGGTGGGTGTAAGGGTGGAGCCGACATCAGCAGGTGGAGTGGAAGTATCGGGAGAGGAAATCTCGTAGGTAGGGGATGGCATGCTGCTTGTGGGAGACGAGACTGATTCAGTGGGAGGAGGCAGAGTCAATGGAGAACACGCCGCGAGGAGTGCAAAAAGAAAACTACCAGTCAGCATGGCAATAATTCTTATTTGGTTCAGTAATTTCCTGACCGGGATCATGGGGGGCTTAATTAAGCGCTTTCGAAATCGCAGCGATATGCTCAGGGGTATTTCCACAGCAGCCGCCGATTACACGTGCACCAAGGGCTGCATACTTCTTTGCAAATTCACCCATCTGTCCGGGCAGAACGTCATAAACGGTATTTCCGTCCACTACGCGCGGCAGGCCTGCATTGGGTTTGATCCACAAGGGAAAACCCGGTTCTGCAGCAACATATTCCTGCTCCACTTTTTCCATGTTTTCCAATGAAGTGCCGCAATTGGCACCCACCAGTGCAGCCCCCATCTCTTTATACCGCTTGATCATCTCCATTGGTTTGACCCCCATCATCGTGCGTACGCCGCGGTCGTAACTGAAGGAGACCACAATGGGCAGGTCGGTGACTTTACGTGCTGCTTTAAAAGCAAGCGTCAGCCTCTTCGTACGCGAACATGGTCTCGATGACCAGCAGATCCACCCCGCCTGCCACCAATCCCTGGACCTGTTCAGTAAAAGCAGCGCTGGCCTCGTCAGGAGTGAGCGGACCATAGGGTTTCATCAGCAGACCCGTAGGCCCGATGGAACCACCGACTAGGATGCCGTTCCGGGTGGAGGCTGCCTGGTGAGCCAGTTCGGCAGCACGCGTGTTAACTTCGGTAACGCGCTGCGCATACTTCGATTCCTTCATCCTCAGGCGAGTCCCGCCAAAGGTACAGGTTAATAGGATTTCCGCACCAGCAGCCGCAAAATCCGATTCGAGTTTCAGGATAAGCTCAGGCTGGTCGAACACCAGATCTTCCGGGGCAGTACCGGGCTGTAGCCCCATTTTTTGGAGGTTGGTACCGGTGGCTCCATCGGCAATCAGGGTTTTATTTGACTGCAGCCTTTCCAGGAATTTATTCACATTTACACCTCGGGTCGTCCTATTATAATGGCTGATTCAGGCTGAAACCTTTAAAGGAACCACTTTTTCTTATGAAAGCCTTAACTCTCCCTGGGCGGTTTGGATGGTGATGTGTAGTACAATCTTTTTTTTGTAATTTCCAAAGACGATCGAAAGAGAAAACCGTGCCACCCCGTAAGCAGAGTAATCAAGCAACAACAAATTCCCCGGTGAATCAATCCCAAGCGCTCATCCAACTAAGGCAGGTCACTAAAGTTTATGAGACTGCCGCGGGTGATTTTCCCGCGCTGAGAGGCATCAGCACGGACATTTATCCTGGCGAGTTCCTCGGCGTGATTGGCAAATCTGGCGCCGGGAAATCCACTCTTATGAACATGATCACCGGTGTGGACCATCTTACTTCCGGTGAAGTGATCATCCATAGGGACCACGAGTCAGTTTCCATCCATACACTGACGGAGGATGAACTGGCGCTGTGGCGCGGGCGCAGCGTGGGCGTGGTTTACCAGTCCTTCCAACTCCTGCCCATGCTTACACTGGTCGAAAATATCATGCTCCCAATGGACTTCTGTGGTCTTTACAACCGATCCGAAAGCCGTGCGCGTGCCTTGGAACTTTTACGGATGGTGGAACTGGAAGAACACGCGAATAAACTCCCAAACTATATTTCTGGCGGCCAGCAGCAGCGGGTGGCCATTGCACGTGCCTTGGCCAACGACCCGCCCATTCTCGTCGCCGATGAACCCACCGGCAGTCTTGACTCGATGACGGCTGACCATGTCTTCGAAGTCTTCGAGCGGTTGATAAAGGATGGAAAAACCATCATCATGGTGACGCACGATAACAGCCTGGCACCTCGCTTCTCGCGTCATCTGGTGATCCAGGATGGTGAAATTGTCCCAGATGCCGTGCAAAGCCTGGTGAGACACCATTCCACTGCTCCCATAGGTCGCAGTCGACGGGGAACAAAAGCAATAGTGAAGACGCTTGGATTGCGAGGTGATAGAGCTTTACCGGGAAGCGATCACGGAGTCTTGCCATCCGGGAATAGTTCCCAACCAACTCGCTCAAAGGGGAAACAATGACTAAGGCCCACGCCCCAGGTTCGGAACCACAAGCCGCCATCCACATGCAGAAGGTGGTGAAAACCTTCAAGAATGCTGCAGGCGAGTTCCATGTTCTCAAAGGCATAGATCTGACGCTGCAGCGCGGCGAGTTCGTAGCTATTGTAGGCAAATCTGGCAGCGGCAAATCTACCCTGCTCAACATGATGACTGGCATTGACCATCCCACCGGGGGTCAGGTGGTCATAAACGGCCAGAATATTTATGAAATGAACGAGAGCCAGCGGGCGTTGTGGCGTGGCCGGAACCTGGGGATTGTTTTCCAGTTTTTCCAACTCCTGCCAATGCTGACCCTTTTGGAAAACGTTATGCTGCCGATGGATTACGTGGGCATGTACGATTTCGAAGAACGTCCAAAACGGGCCATGGAACTGCTGAAGATGGTCGGGCTGGAAAAACAGGCGCACAAACTTCCCGCGGCAGTCTCGACCGGGCAACAGCAGAGCGCGGCCATCGCGCGTGCCCTGGCGAATGACCCTCCCGTCATTGCGGCCGATGAGCCGACTGGAAACCTGGATTCGCGCTCGGCTGAATCAATCATCACCTTATTCGACCACCTCGTGCACAGCGGAAAGACGATTGCGATGGTGACCCATGACCCGTCGCTGACCGAACGCACCTCGCGTACCATCATCATCACCGACGGCGAGTTAGTGGATGAGACGGTGGCCTGCTGCCTGCCGCTGCTGACTCATCGGCAGATGCTGGGAGCAACCCGGCAATTGGAACACTTTACCCACCAACCCGGGAGCATCATTCTCCAACAAGGCCAGCACGTGGATTACCTCTTCATGATCGAGCGCGGCGTGGTGGAGGTTGTTTTATGTCCCCCACATTCGCCAGGAGGAACAGCGAGGCAAAACCGCAAGGATTTTAGGATCGCTTCTTTGGGACCTGGACAATTCTTCGGCGAAATCGAACTGATGCAAGGAGGGCAATCCATCGCCAGCATCCGCGCCGGTTCCAGCGAACCGGTGGAACTGGCAGCGCTGCACCGGGATCCATTTGTTAATTTGTTGCGCGATTCACCTCTTACGGAAGAAATGATCGGTAAGATCGTGCAGGTGCGGCTGGAAGAAAACCGTACTGCCGACCACCGTAGCAGGAAATAAGGAAAACAGAACTCCAATGACGCGTCCGCGTTGGCGTAAAGTATTTCACGATCTTGTCGGCAGTTTTTCGCGCACAGCCCTGGTGGTCCTTTCCATCGCCGTGGGTGTCTTCTCGATCGGGGTCATCGTAGGGGCATATGTGATCATCTCCCACGATATGAGTGCGAGCTACGCAGCCAACAATCCAATGAACATCGAACTGCGCACCACGCCATTCGATAACTCTTTGATCACTGTGGTCCAGGATATTCAAGGCGTCAAGCAGGCCGAGGGACGGAACGTTTTCGCCATGCGGACACGCCTGCCCGGCAGCAGTCAATGGGTTGCGCTCAACATGGTGGCGATCGACAATTTTCCAAAGATGCAAATCAACCTGATGCACACCATTAGCGGGACAGGGATTCCGGGTAAGAACGAAGTGCTGCTCGAACGGAAGGTGTTGACAGACCTGAATGTCTCCGTGGGTGATACTCTCGAATTTGAACTCTACAATGGCTCCATCAAGTCCATGAAAGTCGCAGGGATCGTATCGGATCCAAGCACGGGGGCGGGTGATTTCCTGGCGCAACCCTTCGCATACATCACCACCGACACGCTCTCGTATTTGCAGCAGCCGGATACATTTAACCGGCTATATGTCACATTATCCAGCGGTGAAAACGACGATCAAACCCTGCGCCAGATGACCACCACCGTCAGTGACAAGGTCACCAAGAATGACGTGACCGTTCTGCGCTCGCGTTCCTCCAAAACTAATGAACATCCGATGGCTTCCACCGTGCAGGCTGTGCTGGGGATCCTTCTGGCGCTAGGCATCCTGATCCTTTTTTTGAGCAGTTCGCTGATCGCTAATACCCTCAGCGCCCTGCTCAACCAGCACATGCGTCACATCGGCGTAATGAAACTGGTAGGCGCGCGCCGCAATCAGGTCTTCGAGATGTACATCGCCTTAATCCTGGCGTTCGGAGTGATCGCCCTGCTGATCGCCGTCCCTCTGGGCGGACAGGGCGCTTATGCCCTTTCTGCCTTCATCGCCACTAAAATTAATTTCAGCTTGCTCGGCTACCGGATCGTACCGCTGGCATTTATCGTCCAGATCGTAGTGGGGCTGGCCGTGCCTCTTCTGGCTGGGCTTATACCTGTGCTGAATGGCTCGCACATTACGGTGCTGCGCGCTCTCAGCGGAGAGACTGGCGGGGATGAAAAGAAACATATACCGGCGATTGCGCACCGGGATTCTCTCATCGAGCGGCTGCAGCTCGAGTTCAGCCACTTGCTTGCTAAACGCGGTGTCCACATCCCGCGTCCTTTGCTGATCTCCCTGCGCAATACGTTCCGGCGCAAGGGCCGCCTGGTGCTGACCCTCTTCACGTTGACAATGGGCGGGGCGATTTTCGTGGCGGTTTTCAACGTGCGGGTGACGCTCCACGACTACATTGGACAGATCGGCCATTATTTCCTGGCAGACGTTCAGCTGGATTTTGACCAGCTCTATCGCCTGAACAAGGTGGAGTTGGCCGCTATGCAGGTGCCGGGGGTGGTGTCGGTGGAAGGCTGGGCTTATACCAGCGCCGAGGCGCTCTACCCGGATGGCACCACTGCCGACAATATCACCGTCCTGGCTCCGCCAGTGAACAGCAAGCTGATCGCGCCGGTATTGTTGTCCGGGCGCTGGCTCCAACCGGGAGACACCCAGGCGATCACTGTGAGCGAGGGAATCCTGTCGAAATTCCCTGACCTGAAGCCGGGAGAGACATTGCGATTGAAGGTGAACGGCAAGGATGAGGACTGGCTTGTGGTGGGAATCTTCCAGTTCGTCAACCAGGAGGGGACGATCGCCTACAGCACTTACGAATATATCTCGGACCTGACCCATATCACCAACCAAGCTTTCTCCTACCGCATCGTCACCGATCAGCATGATCCAGCCTACCAGCAAATGATGGCGGACAGGATCGATGCATATTTCCGCGCCCAGGGTTACCACGTCAACCAGGCACGTACCGGAGTATCCACTCTGAAAACGGCCTCGGACAGCCTCGACATCCTGGTCACCTTCCTGCTGATCATGGCGCTGCTGACGGCCCTGGTAGGCAGCATCGGCCTGACCGGGACGATGGGTATGAATGTGCTGGAGCGCACGCGCGAGATCGGGGTGATGCGGTCCATCGGGGCAGTGGACATGGAGATCATGCGCACGGTCATCGTGGAAGGCCTGGTGATCGGCGGCATTTCCTGGTTGCTGGGTGCGCTGCTTTCTTTCCCAATCACGTATTTGTTATCATCCATCATCAGTTCGGCCATTTTTCAATCCCAGATCGCGGTGCACTTCACTTTTACCGGCTTTTTAATCTGGCTGGGGGTGGTGCTGGCGCTTTCAGCAATTGCAAGTGTCCTGCCGGCACGCAACGCAGCGCGGCTGACGATCCGGGAAGTACTGGCTTACGAATAGCCTGCATTTTGACTGCAGGGTTTACACGAATTATCAAATGGTGGCTGCCCCAAACCAACCGTTATTAAAAATCGGGGTATTGAAAGGAGTTTTTTTATGAAAAAACTTATTGTGATCGTACCTATTATTTTGAGCCTTTTCCTGCTCCTGGCAGCGTGTAACGGGACATCAACGGTTTCCTCGACAGCCACACCCATTCCTGCTCCCGAAACCGTGGTTGCCGCGGGACACCTGGTGCCCAACCAGAGCACTTATCTCACCTTCCTGGCAAGCGGACGGGTGGAAGAAGTGCTGGTTCACAAGGGCGACCGTGTCAATGCTGGGCAGGTGCTAGTGCGCCTCGGCGACCGGCAGCAGGTGGAGGCAGCCTTGGCGGGTGCGCAGGCGCAGCAAGTGGCAGCACAACAAGCCTATGACCTGCTGGTGAGGACAGCAGACCTGGGCCGTGCGCAAGCCTGGCAGACTTACATGACTGCACAAAGAAGTTACTGCCGCAGCCCAACTGGCCTGGGACAAGCTCAA
Source organism: uncultured Chloroflexia bacterium (assembly GCA_963760245.1). GTDB lineage: Bacteria > Chloroflexota > Anaerolineae > Anaerolineales > Villigracilaceae > UBA877. The sequence goes on from CAVXCH010000004.1 coordinate 176,674, forward strand.
CCTGAACACCATCCAGACCGATATCGATAACGCCCAGGCGGATGTTGCCTCGCGCCAAACCGACCTAAAAAATGCCCAGACAGATTTCGATAAATACAGCAACCTGCCTGCAAGCAATCCCACACGTATCACCTATGAAAATGCACTACGGACTGCACAGACAAACTATGACACTGCCGTGCTGAAGGTCATCGATCTCACTAATCAGCGGGATACCCAGAATGCTGCTTTGAATGCTGCCAAGGCCGCCCAAGCTGAAGCCTTGCGTACGTACCAGAACACCCAGAGCGGACCTGATTCTGACAAACTGGCGCTCGCAGTGGCCCAACTGGATGCCGTCAATACCCAGGTGGCTGCCGCACAAAGTGCGCTGGATAATTACGACTTGAAGGCACCCTTCGCCGGGATTGTGGAAGATACCAACGTGTCAGTCTCACAGATGGTCAGCCCGCAAAACTGGGTGGTGGCGCTGGCGGATACCAGCCAATGGTACGTGGACACCAGCGACCTGACCGAAACGGACGTGGTCAAGGTGAGCGTGGGGCAGGTAGTCAAGGTGACCGCGGATGCGCTGCCGGGAGTAAACATGGACGGTGCGGTGGAGTCGATCAGCGGGGCGCCCACCCTCCAGGGCGGAGACATCCTGTATACCGTCCACATCCTCCTGAAGAACCCCGATCCCCGTTTGCTGTGGGGGATGACGATGGAAGTGACATTCTCGCCGTAAAAATCTCTTTGTTATTCACCACGGAACTCACGTAGATAACTGAGATTTATTGGTTTTTTTCCAAATAAGTGCTGTGATCTCTGCGGTGAGACTTGTTTCAACGACTTTAGTCTCTCAAAACTCGGTCGGATGCTTGACCTTCATCTGATTCTCGGTTACAATTTTCGCCGCTTAAAGAGTTGCCCCTTTAGCTCAGCGGATTAGAGCGTTTGGTTGCGGACCAAAAGGCCGTGCGTTCGAATCGCACAAGGGGCACCACCGAAGCGGGCAGCCCCCGCTTTTTTTCTTAATTACCGGGAGATGCAATGGAAAAGTGCCAGATCTTGCTGACCAATGATGACGGGATCCAATCGCCGGGTCTGTGGGCTGCGGCAGAAGCACTCTCGGAACTGGGGTTCGTGACCGTGGCGGCGCCGCGCGAGCAGTCGTCGGGGATGGGCCGCAGCCTGCCGATGACCTCGGACGGGGTGATCCGGCCCGAGGTCCTGAACGTGTGCGGCAAGGATTGGACTGTGTACGCGGTGGGCGGAACCCCGGCCCAGGCTGTGCTGCACGGCATCCTGGAGATCATGCCGCAGAAACCGGACCTGGTGGTCTCGGGCATCAATTACGGTGAAAATGTAGCCACCGGCATCACCATCTCCGGAACGGTGGGGGCAGCCATGGAGGCGGCTTCGCAGGGCATCCCCGCCCTGGCGGCGTCGCTGGAAACCGGTCGGGAACATCACCTGTCCTATTCCACAGCAGATCGATTTTTCGACGGCGGCCTATTTCACGGCCTTTTTTGCCCGCAAGATGCTGGAGAAGCATTTTCCACCGGATGTGGATTTGCTAAAAGTGGACGTGCCCTCCGATGCCACGCCGCAAGACACCCTGGCAGGTGACCCGCCTGGCGCACCAGCGCTATTTCATCCCGGTGAAACCGAAGCGGAAATCCTGGGAGGAGCCGGGGGTGGTGGATTACGAAGAATCCATCAATTTGGAAAACGAGGTCAAGGACAGCGATGTGTATGTTCTGCGGGTGAAGCGGCAGGTGTCGCTGACGCCGCTTGAGCCTGGATTTCACCGCCAGAGTGGACTTGGGCGGGCTGGACCGTCTGTTGCGCGGGGATGATTGACGGGTTATAGGGGGCGTGATAGAATGCACTCCGCACCGGGCGTGTAGCTCAATGGCAGAGCAGCGGCCTTTTAAGCCGTTTGTTGAGAGTTCGAGCCTCTCCACGCTCACTATAAAACTCCTCCGGGAGTTTTTTGTTGAGAGCCACCTGCATCGGCGTCGCCATGCCGCCGATGTGGCTGATGGCGGCTTGTGGCTGCCTCAGCACAAGGGGATGATATCCGAGCCTCTCCACGCTAACCTATTAGACTCCCTGAAAAGGGAGTTTTTGTTTTTTAATGAAGATTCAGGAATGAGGAATGAGGATTGGTGATTGAGGATTGAAAGGGAATGCAGACCGGGACGAAAGGAGTCTGCGGCATCCTTCATCCCGTAAATCATCCCTGATTTCTGCCTGCCGGCTGCGTTACGCGCAATCGGATGATGGGTGAAAGAGGAACGAATAATATTCCTCAAAATCCCAATTCTCCTCGAGAGGTTCTTCATATAAATGTGCATCAAAAATCGATGGAGCGATTTGATTTCCCATTCGATCCTGAGGAACGAATATGGCTCACCGGATGCCCCTTTTTTTTCACTCGACCAAGATCTCCCTGATCAAAACCGGGCGTTTATGCGAGCAATCAAGCAAATCCAGGAGGAGGAACGGGAGACCTAATCATTAAAGTCACTTTTTATGCAGTGTGCCCGGAACGAATGCCGGTTCATAAATCGCGACCAGGCCCGGGCAGAGGCAAACGGGTGAAACAAGTGACCGAGGGTGATCCCATTATTTTTCAAATGTTAAAGTGCGAAAGAAAGCACGGCAGGGATGGATTTCGAATGTCCCTTGCCGCGCAATTATTATAGAATTTATATTCTATTATGTCAAGATAACTGAAATTTTTCCTGAGGGGGAAATTCGTCTGGAATCAGCAATTTACCCGAAAAGGGCAATTGCTAAATGCCGTTGCGGTGCTAAAATAAACCAGCAATCCCAACTTCATAAAGGAATTAACCTTCTACGAGCCCAAGTGGAGATCGTCCGGAGATAATAGGTGAGCATATGAAAAAAGCCATGCAGCGCTGGTTTGGCCAGGGAATTTTTTACACCGGCTGGAAGAATGCCATCTTCAGCATTCTGCTGGCGGTGGGAGTCTATTTTACGAGCCAGATCTATACCGCACTGAACCATGGTCCGGCGGTGATCAATCTCCATACTGCGCTCGATTCAGCGATCCCGGTGGTACCGATCTTTGTCATCCCGTACAATTCCCTGCAACCGTACATCTACGCCACCCTGGTCCTGTTCCTGCTATTCAGGACCAAGTATTTCCAGTCGGCATGCCTGGCGATGATCACGGTCTGGTTCATCAGCTACGGGTTCTACTACTTCCTGCAGAGTGAAGTGGTCCGCCCGGTGTTGACCGCGACGGACACGTTCTCCAAAATGGTCATGAACGTGTACGCCGGAGATAATGCCTACAACGATTTCCCCAGTTTGCACACCTCCCTGTCCACGATCCTGGCGATCCACTGGGTGAAGGTGAACAAACCACTGGGGATCGTGCTCAGCATCTGGACGGCGTTGATCGTGGCGTCGACCCTGCTGATCAAGCAGCACTATATCGCCGATCTAATCTTTGGGCTGGTGCTGGCATTCGGACTTTCGCTGCTGTACACGAAGGTCATCGTCAGGAAGACGGCCAAAGGATAAAGGTTGAATTACTAGAACACAGGGCTCATGGAAAGCGCAGAGCCCTGTTTTTTTAAACCCTGACGAGAAGGAAGGGGAAAAGGCAGAGCCTACCCCATGGATGTTCTCTTGTGCGATTAAATACGTTCCGACGTAGAGCATCGGAAAGAGAAAAAGGTAGACGCATTTCGAGATTTGCATCTGCGCCAGGGGTATTCCTTCTGGCGGAGTGCAAAGGGTGTGAAGGGAAAAAGAGACGATAAAGTACAATTAAATATAATGAAGATGAAAATGACATTATCTCGGGAGGAGTGGGGGTGGTTGATGTTTGGCCTAACCCTGTTCCTGAGCATCCTCCTGAGAATCTTTCCGGGAATCCTGACAAGCTTTCCCATCAACGACGGCGGGCTGTTCGTGGTGATGGCGCGCGACCTGCGCTTCAATGGTTTTGCCTTGCCCTCATTTACCACCTACAATAATTTCAATATTCCGTTTGCATACCCGCCCCTGGGATTCTACATCACAGGCTTTTTGAGCGCGCTTGGGCATCCCAGAGCTGGCGATCGCACACTGGCTGCCGATCTGCATAAGCTGCCTGTCGGTGATCGTGGTATTTTTCCTATATAATGCCATCCTAAAGGACCGGGCGCGGGCGGCGGTGGCAACGCTGTTGTTCGCAATGATCCCCGGCAGTTACGACATGCAGGTCATGGGCGGGGGTCTGACGCGTACATTCGGGATCCTCTTTTTTGGCCTGGCGACCTACGCAGTCTACAAACTTTTCGAAACTTTCTCGTGGAAGGTTGCCCTGCTTGCAATGTTGTCCTGTTCCCTGGCCGTGCTGAGCCACCCCGAAGTCATCCTCGCCACTGCTTCTGGCTGCGCGCTGATATGGATCTTCTACGGCCGCTCCTGGAAGAAGTCGCTGCTTGCCGCAGCGGTAGCAGGAGGCACGCTGGCTCTGACGGCGCCCTGGTGGGGAACTGTGCTGGCCCAGCATGGGCTGGCTCCTTTCCTCTCTGCCCTGAACACGGGGGCATACCAGGGCCTGCCATTCAACGCATTGTACAAAGGGTTCCTTGCCCCCCTAGCATTGTTCACTCTGTTCGGACTGCTGCGGCTGGGCGGGATCGTCTGGTGCCTGTGGAAGAAACAGTTTTTCCTTGTAACCTGGGTGCTGCTGCCGTATTTCGTAGAACCACGCAGCGCGGCCGAGATTGCCGCGTTCCCGGCTGCCATGCTCATGGCACTTTGCCTGGCCGATGTACTGCCTGCGCTGGTCGAGTGGGTCCGGAAAGCCTTGAAAAAGCAAACCGTCCAGAAAGATTTTACTCAAACCCCCTGGCTGAGTGCCGTTCTGCTCGTATTTATGCTGGGACTCTTTATCGCCAGCGCCCTGCACGATTTTTCCCTGGCAAATACCACGCTCGAGCCACCCGAACCGCAGGCATTGATGGATTGGACCAGGAACAACACGCCGCAGGACAGCCAGTTCCTGATCCTGACCGGTGTTAGCGGAGTTCAAACCGACCCAATCCAGGAATGGTTCCCCGCGCTGACTGGACGCCGCGCCCAGACCGCCAGCCAAGGCTTGGAGTGGAGGCTGGGAACTGCTTTCTTCACGCGCGTAGACCAGTTGATCGCACTGCAAAAATGCGCTAATGTGGTCTGCGTGGAGAAATGGTCCGCCGAAACAGGCCTGGGCTTCACTCACCTCGTGGTCGAGACATCCGCCCTAACCCAGGGCCTGGTCGATTCGCTCAGCGGGGACAAAGGTTACAGCCTGATATACCAAAATGCAAAATACCTGATATACAAGCCAAGCCGTTGATTTTTACTGACCTGCCTCCCTTCTCTCCAGATCAGAGTATTTCGACCTTTTAGTTGCGAACCTGACGAACGCGATCGTGTCATATAACCCGTGGCAAATAATGACAATCCACAGGTTGTTTCCACTGACAACGAACAAAATACCGAATAGTACAGAAAGCTGGGCAATGATGACAGCGGCGCGTGGACCCTGGTAAATATGCATTAACCCTGCGCCAATGGCGGCGAGGATCACTGCAACCCCCGCGACCACGGGTGCGCTGGTCCAAGGGGAAAGCCATGACTCGATCGAGGTGAGAACGATCCCTCGGGCAATCAGTTCTTCCAAAACGCCTCCGAGCAGCCAGGCAACCAGGATGCCGGCGAGGAGGCTTACCCAGGAGCGTTGGATCCCGCGGTAGGCCCCGAGAGTCGGCGGCTGGTGAAACCTGTTGGAGACCAAGCGGTCAGCCAGGGGGGAATACGCCAGCAGCAGCACCAGTCCACCAGAGCAAATCCAAGCATGGAAAGCCATGAAATGGGAATCCCCAGCCCAAGCTCAGCCAGTGTCACTTTGCCAAAAGCAAGGGAGGCGAGCGCGACGCCTGCGATCACGCAGAGGCCAGTAACTAGGACGACGGTTGAGCGGCGAAAGAGGGCCACGACCAGCAAGAGCCAGATCGCAGTGAGGAGCAGCGCAAACAATTGAAAAGGAGTCATCGTCTAATCCAACTGAAGGGTAATCAATCTCGTCATGGAGGAGAGTGCTTCCCGGAATAGCACCCTCCCCAAGGGAGTGCTTCGCGAGGGGCGGTGTCGCAAACGCCGCCTCCCCTTTGGGGAGGATGTCCCCTAAAGACGGGGATAATATCAGCTCATTAATTTTAGATAAATAGTGTCTTAAACGTAATCATAGCGTGTTATACTGCCAGTTGTCTGACAACTATCCGTGGTGTGGTGTTCAAAAAGAGGCAGACATGAGCGTAAGAAGGTTTTTTTTCAGTTTGATCAGTGCAATTTTCGTCCTGGCGATGGCAGCCTGTGGACCTGCGCCTGCGGGTGGATCGACCCCCGCCTCGGGGTCCACGTCCGTCCCACCCGCCAGTTCCGGGAGCGGAGCGTGTACCAATCCGTGGGAGCCGGTTAAAGCGGGCGCCCTCTGGAACTACAACATAACGGGTATCACCAACGCGACCGATGCTCGCACCATCGAGACCGTCAGCGCGGACGGGTTTACCGACCAAAACGTTTTTTCCAGCGGCATCACCCTACCCGGGACATGGAAATGCAGTAACGGCGCCCTGACCGACATGGACCCCTTCAGCACGGCCCCCACCGGAACCAGTTCAGCGCAGGCCCTGCACACCAACTCAGTGGACGGGACCGGGCTGCCCGCCGGCACCAAGCCGGGCGATTTATTTCAACTCACCTATCACATGTCCGGCAACGTGACCGAGAACGGGACGGCGCACCCATTGACAGAAGTGGTAAGCGAGAGCTGCAAGGCCGACGCGATGCAGTCGGTAACGGTGGCAGCTGGCACGTTCGACGCACTGCACCTTACCTGCCAGCTCGGCCTGACGATCACCGCGACCATCGCGGGAGCCCCAAGCACACCCATCGTCAGTAACAGCACGATCCAAAGGTGGTTCGCCAAGGGCGTGGGCCTGGTGAAGTCAGTCGATACGAGCAGCGCAGGGGTGAGGACGACCGACCTCACGTCGTACACGATTCCGTAGAAATAAATTCAAGGTACAAACTTAGAAATAATGATGCCCTTCCTGTGATCGGGAGGGGCGTTCCTTTAATTTCAGGGAAAAGCAATCCGGCGCGGCGCCGCTAATCGGTGCTCGAATCTACTTCAGCCAGCGCCGGTCCAATCGGGGCAAGTTCACGCTTCCAGAACAGCGAGGCAACCGCCAGGAGCACGACCCCCACCAGCGCGCCGCCAATCAGCACCGCGCGGGGTGCGCCCTGCAGGCCTCCCAGCATCTGGGCCATAAAACCACTGCCCAGCGCTCCCAGCGAGGGCAGACCGATAAAGGTGATGGCGTACAGGCTCATCAGGCGCCCACGGATCTGGTTGGGAACGGTGACCTGGATAAATGTGGTGATCATGGTGCTGTAGACGGTCGAGGCCACGCCGCCAATGAAAAGCAGGATCCCGCCCAGGAGCAGGGAAGGGCTGATGGCGAACAGGACCAGGCAGAGGCTGAAGACCAACCCGCTGATGATCATCACGGCCCCCTGGCGTTTCAAGTGGCGGAAGGATGCCATCCAGAACGCTCCAATCAGCGCACCGCCCCCGGCAGCCGAGAGCAGGATACCGTAACCGACCTCCCCATCCTTCCAGATATCACGGGCAAAGACCGGGAGCAGGTTCTGGTAGGAACGCCCAAAAATCGCAGCGAGTGCCGACAACCCGAGCAGCGCAAGAATGAAGCGGACCTTCCATGCATACGACAGGCCACTCATGATCGCCTTTCCCAGCGGAGCGCGCGCTTCCACGCCACTGTGACGGCGCACATCCTTCACTCCCGTCAAGGCAATGATGACTGCCAGGTAGCTGACCGCGTTGATAAAGAACAGTGTCCCCGCGCCCAGGGGAGCCAGCAGAGCCCCCGCCAGGGCCGGCCCGAACAAGGCGGCCCCGTTGTAAGAGGCGGAGTTCAACGAGATAGCGTTCATCAGGTGCTGCTGTGGAACAAGGTCGGGGACCAGAGCCTGGCGGGAGGGATTGTCAAAGGCCAGCAGGGCGGAATTGAGGAAGGAGGCCACCAGGAGGTACCAGGCGTTGATCTGCCCGGTCCAGGACAGGATCGCCAGGGCCAGGGCCAGAAGGAGCTGACCGGACTGGGTCACGTACAACAGGCGGATCCGGTCGACGTGATCGGCGACCACCCCACCGACCAAAGGCAGGAAGATCATCGGCAGGGCGAAACTAAGCCCCAGGTATCCCAGCCAGAGCGGGGAGTTGGTCAGCTGCAACATAAGCCAGCCCTGGGCAACGTTCTGCATCCACGTGCCGACGTTCGAGACGATCAACCCGCTCCAAAGCAGGGTGAAGTTGCGGTACTGAAAGGCAGCAAAGCGCGGGTGGGGGGTTGTTTGTTCGCTCATGATCCCTTTGGGGCCCGGATTTAGACTCGTTGGATATTATCACAAAACTCAACCCGATTTCCGGGGAGCCCCTGCAGGGATAATATCCCCAAAGGGCGGGGATGATGACACGGAGGACACTTAGACCGTGAAACGCTGCCATTTGCCATGATCACCGCGCGAGAACGATTAGGAACGAATGAGAGGATTTAGGCATCAATTTTTTGATCATGCCACCCTGGGGACTTCGGGCTTTCATAAGCCCGAAGCGGTCTACGGCGGCGTGCCCCCCAAAAGGGTCCCAATGAGATGCTCCGCGATGCTCCACGAAGGCCGCCCAGACCGTGAAATATTTGGACAGAGTGATGGGGCGTAAGTTATTTCGCCCATACAAGGGTGAGACAAACCCCATGGGTGGGGGCATGGAGAGGATCACAGCCAGGGGTGGAGGAACAATCGAGGAACAATTATTCTCTTCAAGCGACAACGAAATCCCCAATCCCACAAGGATCACGGGACAAAGCACGGGTACAGGCGAGCAGGAACAATGCCAGGAATTCATTTGTTAAGGTGCCTGGCGCCGCAGATTCTTCCCCACGGGGACGCTGCGCAGTATCTGCGGTGTGGCGCACCCCCAAGGGGTCCTTCGGGACAAACGCTGCCCCCCAAAGGGGGTCCCCTAAAAACGGGGATAATATCCCCTAAGAACGGGGACGATGTGCTCCGCGAATGCGCTCGTCGCACATTAATAATAGAACATATTTTCTGTTAAGTCAAGAGGGGGGAAAAAGAAAAAAATGCATCCCTCAAAAAAGGGGGACAATCTCGCAATAAAAACACCGATGCAGGGCATGGGAACTTAATTACCCTTTCAAAAGATCAGAAAGGATGGCGGCAACAAGAAGCTTGATGAGAATTTAAAGCAAGGTTTATATAGATACTGTGCTTTTCAATCGCTCTGAAACATCCCTGGCTATCTCGCATTAGAAAAACTTTCACCAATCCGGATTCCTATCATGTGCCGGGTCATCGGTCAACCTGATCAACCCTGCACCATCAGCATTCATAACATAAATTTCCAGATTACCATCCCGGGAAGAACTGAAGGCTAGTCTGGTTCCATCGGGCGACCAGGCAGCCCGGTCAGCAAACTTAGGGTCATCAAGAAACATTTTCTGACCAGAACCATCGGCATTCATTACGCAAATTCCATTACAAAAATAAGTAATTTGTTCATTATCTGCCGACCATGAAGGGAAGGTCGAAAAACCAGTATGAGTTAATCGCTGAGGATTAGTGCCATCGGCATTCATCACATAAATCTCAACCGTATCGTTCTCCCGTTCAGAAACGAAAGCTATTCGGTCACCATCAGGCGACCAAGACGGATGATAATCTGCAGCCTGGTTGTTGGTTAGATTGGTCAGTCCAGAACCATCCAATTTGATTTTATAGATTTCATAGTCAGACGTGAAAGCGATCCATTCTCCATCCCCAGACCAGGTTGGCTCCCAAGCTCCAGACGGAATATTCAGGAGGGTGGCTTGCTGAGTGCCATCCGCATTCATGATACAAAACCCGCCAGGGCACGCGTAAGCAATTTGCTTCTTGTCTGGTGACCAGACTGGACTGCTGCCTCCACTATTCGTCAGGCGCACAACCTCTGAACCGTCGGCATTCATAACATAGATTTCGGAGTTTCCGTCACGGTCTGACTCGAACACAATATGCGTATCAGCCATTTTGCCACACGCTGATATCAGGAAACCAAGCAGAAGGCTGATAAAAGCACGTAGCTTGACTTGTTTGGATAGGTTATGCATTTCACACCTCCTTGCAGGTTGCTGCAACCAGAGGGCAAGTTCCCGCAAATGGAGCTGCATTATAAAGAAGAAATCAGACAGCCGTTTCACCCCGCCTCGAGGTAATCAATGCTAACTTTTCTCACTTCTTATTATAGAAATAAATAAACGCAGCCGCAAAGCCTGCCATAATGATCACGCTGATCCACAAGGGAGTTGGCTGGCCCGCAAAGATCAGACCATACAGACCCACCAGCGCCGCCAGGACCGTCCATGCGATTTCCGCCAGCACGACAATTTTCACCCTTTCCCATTCGGCAGCCTGATAGGAATACCAAGAACTAGCGGAAAAAGCCAGGATTGCAGCACCCACCAGGCGGTAAGGAAATTCGTCTTTCAGGGACACACCCATCCAACCCATGGTTATGCCCGGGATGAACAGGTATGCCAAACCAAAGACGAGCCCTATGACGAGATGAACCAGGAAAAGTGTCCTCAAGCCCGAAGAGATCTTTGTCATACGTGTTTCCTCCTTTGCATGAAACAAACAAACAGCCGTAGACAAACTGTCAACGGCTTGAACGTGAACTGCACGACCGATTATCCGCCTGCGAGGTGAAACGGGTTGCAAAATTATTATAGGTCGGATTTTGGAAAAGTCAATTCAGAACAAAAAGATAAATTCGTCTCATAACCCTGGGGGCAGGGCATCACCACCCTTGAACAATGGGGCCCGGCGAGAGCGGTAAATCGGCTAGGTACGGGCGGTTCAGGTTAGACGGGCGACTTTTCATCTTGCAATTCCGGTATGTAAGCAGTAACATAATATTAAGGAACATCTATTAATTAATGAATAATATATTCATAGATGAATAGATGTCAGTATAGTACAAGGGCATCCAATGTTTGAAAAGCTTATTGATCAACTTAGAAGTGATGGTCCAAATCTACCAAACAGCTTATCGACTGCAGTAGGGGATTTAATTCGTAAAGCCCGAATTTCAGAAAATATAAGTCAGACTGACATTGCAATAAAGACATACTTAAAACAATATTCCATATCAAGAATAGAATTAGGCACAAGGGCAGAAACTATGGAAGATTTGATCTATTTGTGTATTGCTCTAAAGAAACCAATATCCTGTTTTTTCCCAAAGCATTGGCTTCTTGAAGATGAGGTTGAAAAAAACCTTACGCCTCTTGAAAAAGAATTACTTATACAAGGAATGCAATTAGACAATGATGATTTACGTAGATTAATAGCTCAAGCCAGAGCCAAGGTAGAACTTTCAGAAAAATAATCCAATGGTGGGGATATAGTGAATTCTAAAAAAGAAATTAATAATAACAATAACAAAAATCATACGTGTTGGGTTCTTTTCCCCTTTAGAGGGCTCGATATTATAGACGAACAGCACAATTTATTTCAGCCAGCTTTTGGTGATTTCACTGTAGTTTCAAAAATCATATTCGACAAATTATTAAATTACTAAATCTCAGCAAAGATCCCATTCATGGCGAACAAAATGAACATGATACTATTTACATGGTGGAAAATGCAACTTTTCGAGAAGATTTCCATTCATTTATCGCAGTTCGGCGTAGAGGTAATTTCTCCATCAAAAACCCCATGCCAAAATGGGTCAAAGATGCCAAGGCTCGCGCCTATCAAATTGCAGCACTATTCACTTTGGTATTCCTGGCAGAAAGTGCATCTGGAGAAACTTGCGGGTTGGTAGAACAATTACATAAACAAACCCAATCTACTATTATGTTTGACATTGACAATGGGGGATTTATGTTCCAATCTGGTGGTCGGTATCATTTGAGAATCCAACCTTTGCATGAGGCGATTATTTTGTCTCTAAATGAACTTAAACAAACCCTATATAAAGCTCAATACCAACATTTAGCAAACGCCTTACTTCCACAACGTTCACTCTTACCAAAATCGCTGTCTCATGCAATAGCTCAAGCAGCAGTTAGATTATCGGATGCAATTCATAGCGTCACGCCTTCTTCTCAGCTCTTAGGAGCCGTTACCGCAATGGAAATTTTGCTTGCCAGCCAATCTGAAAAATATGAATCAATAACTAATCGTTTATCAGCATTGCTCGGAAATAAATCACTCATTCAACATGATGTTGAAACTGTACTTCAGTCACGACATTTATACGTTCATCAAGGACAAGAAATCGAAGAAATAGAGATATCATTAAAAGCGGTAGGGTTGGCTCTTAGCAGCCTATTACATTATGCGAAAATTGCACCGCTATTTACTGGTAAGGATGAGTTGGTTAATTATTTGGATTTCATACATAGTGGTGATAATCTGTCGGCGCATTGGAACGAAGTTCAACAAAGAACCTTCCATAATTTACAAGAACATGAAAGAAAAACCGTCAAACTGCCTTTTTTGAAATCTTTATCTAAAGTTATCTTAATGTAATTCTAAAGAAATTGAACCTAGAACCACCAGATTAAAGTTTCATCTCTAATTCACTCATTCATTTTCCCCCGCTTTCTAGTTATCTCTAATCTTCCATAGTCAAATGCTGCACGTTCAAGATATTAGCGCTTATCATATTCCAATTATATATTTGGTGGCTCATAACTAATTTGAGTTGTTCATATCAAACTGCCTGTTAGCAATCAAAACAAACCAATATCGAACAACAATAATAATTGAATATGATTACTTTACTTTGTAAAATGAATTTAACTGTCTATATTATTCCAATCGAAAAAAACAAAAACTCGACACAGCTAACAAAAGATAGAGAACACGAGGATCAATAGTGTTTTTTGAAAGGAGACTTATTATGAGCACACAACCCAAAGAAGAACTTGAAACCATTTATTGGGATTATTGGGAAGAGGCTAATAGATTGAAAGCAGGGCGAAAAGATGTCCTTGTCAGAAATCTAAAGCCAGTAATCTTTGCAATACTTTTTTTTATATTGTCTTTGTTTTTTAGTTTCCTCATTGTTTCGTGTGGGGATTTGTTATTCTCATAGTCTTCAATATAGGTTTTGCTTTAGTCAAGGTACACACATATGCTGAAAAGGAAGTCGTTAAATCTCCTCAATCCAGACCGGGGTTTACTATATTCTGTAAACCTTACTTCAATCAGAACTATTGGCCATATAGAATGGTCTCTGGAGAGAAATACGAGAAATTTCTGTCCCTTATAGGTAGAAAAATCCCTGAATAACCGACGGCTTTCTCATTTGCCAAACCTTATACAGGTAGGTGAAACCTTGAATTCCCAGGTTACAGGTTCATCTCCATTTCATTCATTTTTCCCCACTTTCTAATTATCTCTAATCTTCCGTAGTCAAAAACTGCACGTTCAGGCATTCCATTTATTACACCATAAAACACTCACCTTTACTTCGATGAACTCAATGCGTAGGACACCTTATTGCTTTGATATATTCTTTTGGTAGTAATAAATAAGATTTATTTTCCCATCAGCGCGGTATTAATGGCACTCGAGATATCTTCAAACGAGGGAATATAATTTTCGCCCTGGCTGCTTTTAACCTTCTGTCCACTGACGAAAATACCCGGTGTTGGTGGGACGCCTTTGTCACTTCCTGCCTGGGCATCCTGGCTGATTTGGTTGGCATAAGCATTTGCTTCGAAACACTTATTGAACGCAGCCATATCGAGACCAAGCTGCCTGGCATAAGCCACCAGACGGATGTCGGTATAGTCGCCTGCGTTTTCACCTGTCCAATTAGCGAAGAGAGTATCGTGATAATCCCAAAATCGCCCCTGCTCTGCTGCGCACATGGCAGCATTAGCGGCCTGATGTAAACTCGCCCGCGCCACCGTCGATGAACGGCATGAAATGGAAAGTGTAATAAATCTTCCCAGTTTCGATGAAGGTCTGGATGATTTGCGGTTCAAGTTTCGTTGAGTAGTACATGCAACCTGAACACTGGAAATCTTCCCAAACATCCAGCTTTACTTTGGCATTGGGATCCCCCATGCTTGTTCCAGACAGCGGGGCACTAACGGCCCTGGGTGTGATTAACACAATTGGAGTTTCGTTGGCCGAAGGTGCGCTGGTGGCTTTCTGGATGCCGGGTCGAATAAGAGCGAAAACCACCAGCAACCCACCTGCCGCTACGAGCAAAATAACGAGAATACGGTTCCGGGTTCTTTCTCTCTGTCGCCGCGAGCGGATTTCTCTGCGTTTACTCATTTCTACCTCCTAGAATTTAATTGATGTTTTTTTCAAAACCGGATATGTCTGTCTATGCAAGGCGAGGATCTTCCAGCCACCATTTGACAGGTCAACGGCTTATAGAAATCCCTTAAATTACCGCACTTCACCAGATGGGGTACAACTACTCTCACAATCCCAATTATAATTCGCCGTCAGTCAATACCCCTCATCTTCAATTATCTCCAATCATCCATAGTCAAACACTGCAAGTTCAGGCATTCCTCATACCCACCACCCAGGGCCATCGGGGGGATTATTGATAACTGCAATTTCCATTCTTATTCTTCCTATATGACTATGGCAAACTGTGCAAATGAATAGTGATGATCTACCTCCCTCAATCCTTTATTAGATATATTAGGTCATTTCATCCAAAAGGATTTCCAGCATGAGGATCATATTGCATGCATATTACTGCCACGGCACTACGGGAGATTTCAATTCAATATACCTACCCCCGCTTTCCTGCATTACCGCAAAGTTGGTTCCCGGGTCCCTGGCCGAGATCCCATAGCCATACACAATTGAATTTGAACCATTAACTTCCACATCAAATCAAATCTTTAAATCTTCAACATACACTAACCCACCCGCATAAGCAGCGACATGGTCAATGGTTGAATTATAGATTTCATAAGTGGCTGGTGCAGCGTAGTTCCTTGGATCAACCAAATTGGAATCATAGACTTTTAGATGAATATACCCATATGTAACAGGCCATGCCCTTAGCAAGAGAGAATTCTCTACGGTCAATGACGAATTGTTGCAAGGCAGATCCCAGGTTGCGTCTTCATAAAACACCCCCTGGTCCTTCTCAGGATCGCCCAAGCCTTTTCATTCGCAATCCACATATCCAGGAGCATCTTTGGATATTGCCCAACCCAAACCGAAACCGCCTGGAGTATCCGTAATGGTGACATGAACATCGTTATCAATACTCATATCGTTTTCGTAAATGTATGAATGGGTCACTGCAATGACCGTGCCAGGCCAAACATCCGGTATGGTCCAGTCAACCCACTGATGCCTGGCGGGCAGGGTCATAACATAATTCCCAGCAGGAGGATAAAGCTCCAAAGAGAGACTGTGAGCATCGGACACCTTAAAGCTGGTGTTCTTGACATTACCGAAGATGGTGACATGGACGGTGGAGAAGTTAATTGCAGTGTAGTTGACCGTTCCCCACAGCGAAGTCCATGGATCGCCGACAAAGTGATCCAATGAAATCGTTGAGCCATCTTCATATACCCACCAAACCCAAAACTGATTTCCCGAAAAAGAATAGGAATTCTCAATGGACAACTTGCCGCCATTATTGATCTGCAGCTTGGTTTGCATGTACTCGGCCTGCTCCCAAAGCAGGAGCGAGTTTTTGATGACCAATGTTCCATATACCTGGATATCGCGTCTCTGATGCGGCTTGATAAAGACAATTTTGTTGTCAAAAGTGACCGTTTGACCTGCCGGAACGGTAAAATTCTCGTCTATAACGATCTGTTCCCTGGTATCACCAGATTGCGGCTCGAAGCGTTGCAAGTTGTCATTCCATACCGGCATAGAAGGATCGCTGCCATCCACAAAACAAAAGGCACAATCGCCTTCATATTTTGAAAGTGAATTAATCACGACAACCTGATCCACAGGCGGCGCCAGGGCAATCTGACCATCCTGTGTGAGCGCCCAGACACGGATATCATCAACACATGCCTTGGTATTTGGTGCGGCTCCAAAACCCGCCATCCCCACCAAGCGCTGGTCATCCACGGCATTAGCGATTAACTGATCGTTGATATAGAACTTGATCCGATTGCCGGCGGCCTCAATTCGAAATGTGTACCATGTGTTTGCCTCGGTTACAAAAGAAGTGTCTCCCAGGCCTTTATACGGGGCGTAATACGATAATCGGGCTCCCGATCGGTCCATGTTCGCCCTATATCCAGTTGTCTCTGAATTGACCCTTGCGTAAACTTCCGCACTTTGATCCGCGTTCAGCTCCAGGATCTTTACCCGCATCTGGATGGCATAATTCGTCCAGGTCTCAAGACCGAATTTAAAGGATTGCCAATTATCAGAGACATCATTGCAGTAAATATGATTGCTGCCAGTATCATCCAACTTTGGACCATTTTCCACCCTTTTCCACCAATCCATCTGTGGTGTTCAACTCGAAATCCTGCTCATATAAGGTTGCGGATTTCTGAGCCTGCACAAGGTCAATTGTGGCGGTTGGGAACAGCGTCGGTGTAGAAGTCGGAATTGGCATCCTTGTCGAAGTTGGTGTTGCGGGGGCTGATGTAGCAGTCGGTGCGGCGCAACCCGCCAAAACCCCGATTACCAATATCCTAGCAAGCAACAATCGTTGTAATTTTGGGGTATTCATTTTGAGGTCCTTTCACCACAACCAAATACAGACACCCAACCATAATTCAATAAGAGTATTTCCGTTCAGTATAATTTGGCTTGACAAATTTCGATAACTCGCTCTGTTAATTATTTTTTCTCCAACTTATCAATATTTCCAGTTTTCCATAGCGAAATCCTGCACGTTCAAACATTCCTCATATTACAACGAATAACGCCCGCTTTATTGGCAGCTCAACAGCTTATGGACAGATTGATGGGAGGGGTCAGGCTAAAACGAGCCAATCACGAGTGACGGAGCTGCTGTCCATTACAGGCAGTGTCAGTTCAGCCTCAGTTGAAGTCTTCAGGAAGGGGTATCCTCCAGCGCATACGCCACCGCCTGTTTCGCTCTCATCGCGCGACCTTCGGCCCATAGGTCAGCCAATATGGCCTCGGCAAGCTGGGGACGGAGGACTTCCAGGTAGCTCTTATACTCAGGGAGCAGGATAGCCCACATGGTTGCACCGCTTGATTCCCGCAGCGCCTCCGCCGCCCCCAACAACCTGACAGCTCGTTCAGGCTGTTTAAGCAGACTGCGATGTAGGCCAATTGTTCCAAACCCATTGCGATCCCGTCTCCATGACCCAATTCCCAATACAGAGCCAAAGCTTCCTTGTAGCAGGAAGTCGCCTTCTGTGTATCCCCTGTACGGATTGCCGCGATACCCAGATCGCGAAGTAAGAGGGTGATCCCTGAATAATCCTTTATTTCCTTGTATTTTGCCAGGCTCTCCTCAAAAAGTGCCGTTGCCTTCCCATAGTCCTCCTGGGCTATGGCTACTCGCCCAAGGTTCCAAAGTGCGAAGCTGATTTCATTACAATCTTGGGCTTGTCGAGCCAGTTCCAACTCCTCCAGAAGAACCGCCGCCTGTGGGTAGTCTCCCAACGCTACATTTGTGATTCCCAAATAGGTCAGTGCTTCACAGATGCCCCAGCGATATCCAAGCTCATGAAAAAGCTTCAGGCCCTGCTCATCCAACGACTGTGCCCGGACATAATCGGCCTGGAAAAAGGCACATGCTCCCAGGCCCAAGAATGCAAGCGCCATGCTTTCCCTGCCCGACGGGCCGAGTGTCCGGGCAAGCGCAAGGCCTTCTTCAATGCGAGCTTTATCAAAAAATTTCAACACTCCAAGCTTACACAGCGTTTTTGCCCGGGTTACAAGGTCATCCGGGGCCTGGCTTGCGCTCAAGGCCAGAGTTCTTTCCAGCCATTCACTTCCTTCCTTGATGAAGCCACGTGTATTCCAAAACCAATATAGGCTGCCTGCCACTCGTAATCCCGCTTCCGCTCGTACCCTCTCCCGCATTCCAGAGACCACCTCGTGCCGCCCGGAAGTTGTCATGCTCCACTTCCAATCGATCGAACCATGCCTTCTGCTCGGCACCCTGCATTCCCGGTTCAGCGCGTTCGGCCAGTGTGAGGAAATAACCCAGATGCTGATTACGGATTGCTCGGCCTCACCCGATTCGGACAACTTCTCAAGCGCATATTGGCGGATGGTTTCGAGCAGGCGGTAGCGGGCTTCCTGGTAGTGCCCATGCTCAACCATTACCAGGGACTTATTGACGAGCGAGGCCAGCAGGTCCAATATTTCACTGGAGCCTACCTGTGGGCCGGCGCAAACGGCTTCGGCTGCTTCCAGTGTCCACCCTCCGGCAAACACCGACAGGCATCGCAGCAGGGTGCGTCGGAGGTGGAGAGCAAGTTGTAACTCCAATCGATCAGGGCCCGCAGGGTTTGCAGGCGCGGCAGGGCCGTGCGACTGCCGCCGGTGAGCAGGCGAAAACAGTCATCCAGGCGGGCCACGATCTGTTCGACGCTCAGCATCCTCACCCGTACCGCGGCCAGCTCGATCGCCAGCGGGATGCCATCCAACCGGTGGCAGACCTGGGCAAGGGCGGGGGCATTGTCGTCCGTGACAGTGAACGTCGGCAGAGCCGTAGTTGCGCGCTCGATGAACAGGCGCACCGCTTCGTATTGCAGAAGCGTTTGGGTGGGCGGTAGGTGTTGGATGTCGGGGATCGAGAGCGAGGGCAGGCGGAAAGGGATTTCACCGGCGATACCCAGGGCTTCACGGCTGCTGGCCAGGATCTTCAATCCGGGGCAGGAGTGCAGCAGTGTATCGGCCAATGGGGCGCAGGCCTCTACCAGGTGCTCGCAATTATCCAGGATGAGTAAGAGATCTTTCTGGCGCAGGAAATCGGTCAAAGCATCCTGCACGGGACGGCCGCGTTGTTCAGGCACGCCCAGGGCGGTGGCAACCGCCTGCGGTACGAGGGCCGGGTCAGTGAGCGGGGCCAGCTCGACCAGCCACACACCGTTGGGAAAAGCCTCGAGCAGGTCGGCGGCGGTTTGCACGGAAAGGCGGGTCTTGCCCGTGCCGCCGGGACCAGTGATGGTCACCAGGCGGTTTTCCTTCAACAAACGTTTGACTTCGGCTTTTTCCTTCTCGCGCCCGATGAAACTGGTGAGTTGGACGGGCAGGTTATTGGAATAGGGGGTGAGTGTTTTGAGGAGTGGCTGCGGCACCTTGTTCCCGGGATGGGTCGATCAATATCAGGAGGAGCGGTTGGTGGAGCTTCAAAGCGGGGAGGGCTCCCTGGTCGGAATAAGTTCCTTGACACGGTCAAAGAGCGCACGGAACTGTTCCTGCGTGGGGGGATTGACAGCGTCCAGCCAGTGCGTGCGTGCCAGATGATATTGCTTCCTGGCTCTGGTTGATGTCCTCGATCTTGAATGGGACAATGACTAGCTTACTATTGGCAGCCAGGAAGAGTTCGCGTCCTACATCTTCGGAGGAGTTGGAACTGGCGGAAAAAACGCAGGATGATTACGCGGCTGTGTGGGATAGCCCTGGCGATGACGCAGGCCAATCCTCGCCGGGGGCAATATCCCGGAGGTGCGATCCGGCAGCGAATGCCTGCAGCTTCAAGGTTTACACAAATATCGTCGGCGACAAGTTTATCTTTACTTGAGTATGAGACGAAAACATCCGGAGACATCTGTGACTCTCCACTGTCGAGAGAGGGTCAAATACACGCTTCACCGCCAGCAAGGGAATATAGAAAGGTCCAGCCGAATAAAATAAACAGCCGCTGACAGCATGTCAGCGGCTGGATGGTTGGCGTTGCGACCTGTTTTCCGCCTGCGAGGTGAAACGGATTGCTAAATTATTATAGGACGGATTTTGGAAAAGTCAATTAGAAGAACTCTCGGCCTGGTGAAGTGAACCGACACGAGCGAGGCGGGGGTGAGGGAGACCGACCTGAGCACTGATGCGATAGCGAAGAAAAAAATCCCCGGGTGAAATAATACCGGGGATTTTTTCGAACGACATCGTCAATTGAACGTATTCAGGATGTGGAGACTGCCATGATCCACCCGCTATGTCACCACCAACCCCGTCTAAAGCAATGAGCGAACCAGGCTTACCGCCTGGGCAGCGTCGTTCCCGTACGCATCGGCGCCGATGTCCTCGGCATACTTCTTTGATACAGGCCCGCCGCCGATGAGCACCTTTACCTTGTCCCTCAAACCCTGCTGCTTAGCTCCTTGATCACGTCCTCCATGCCCAGCATGGTGGTGGTCAGCAGGGCGGACATGCCAAGCACCTGCGGCTGGTGCTCGCGAACAGCCTTTACAAAGTCTTCCGTTGATACGTCCGTGCCAATGTCCACCACCGTAAACCCGGCGCTCGAGAGCATGAACCCCACCAGGTTCTTGCCGATGTCGTGCACGTCTCCATGTACCGTGCCCAGCACCACCTTACCCTGCGATACCCGGTCCCCCGCCGACAGCCTGGGCGCGAGGATGCCCATGCCTGACTTGAATGCATCCCCGGCACCAATGAGCTCCGGCAGAAAGAATTCGCCCGTCTCAAAACGGTCCCCGCAGGCTTTGAGACCGGCCATCAGCGCCTCCAGCAGTTCCTTCGGGCTTTCCCCGGCGGAAAGGGCAGCGTTGACCATGTCCTGGATATCGTACAGGTTCCCTTCTTCCACAGCTTTTGAGATCGCGGTATTCATCCTAGTACCTCCCGTACTTTTCCACGAGCTGGAAGACATAGTTGGCTTTTTCCACGCTGGCGCCCGGCGGTACGGAAGCGATCGAGACCATGAGGTTCACCCTGGTTTCCACCGCCATCCTACATATGCGCTGCACGGTGACATCGAGCTGACTCTCGGTTGCATCGCGCAGATACTTGCCATGCACCATGTACATATAGCTTTGCTTGTACTTTTTGGCCAAATCCAGCATAGGTTGATCGTACTCCGGCAGGGTTATGCCCTCCGGGGTTTGCGGGAAGATGTAGTTGCTGAACGATCCAAACCCCTTGCCGAGCACCGGGTCCTGCATGTTCAGCACGGTCTCCTGGGGTGAAGGAACCTGGTAGCCGGGGCCCACCTTCCTGCCCAGGGCTTCCCATACCCGCAGACGGTAGGGATGCACGTACTTGAAATAGTCCTCGCGGCTCATGATCGGTTTGGCCGCATACTGATCGACCATTGCGGAGCCCATCAAAGACAACCCGGCCTTCTCGGCAAGTTGAAAAAACCGAATGGACAGCTGCGTGGTCAGCTCCATGATAGCCGGATAGATATCCGGGTTGCCGAAGCGCCTGATCTTGTCCCAGGTGGCCTGATCCCTGGCCGCAGTGTAGTCCTTGTAAATGCGCAGATCGGTGGGCAACTCCCGATCACCGCGCAGCAGCATGGCGAGGTCCCACGGGCCATCCATCATCACCAATACGATCGCATCGGGGTAGCGGCGCTGCGCTTCCTTGTTAATGTCGAAGACCATCTTCAGGTAGCCGGTGGCCTCCTCTGGAATTTTGATCTTTTCGATATCCTCCTGCTTCTTGATGGGATACTCGACCGGGTATGGCACGCGGCGCTTTTCAATCTTGAACACGGTGCCAAACTCGGCGGGACCCACGCACATCAGCCCCAGCCAGTAGGGTACCGCCACCACGTCGGCATGGATCTTCTGGCGGACAAGCCCGAACAGGTCCAGGTTCGCATCCACGCTCTTCGACAACATTACATAATCAAATTTGGGATCGACCAGGTCTGGTTCGATATTGGTGGCTGCCAAGAAGGTGGAGGCGCGGTCGGCCAAAGTGACGGCTGAAACCATGAACCTCTCCATGCCCGTGAGGGAGCCCAGGTGCAGCTTGTGTTTCACCAGGGCCTTGCCCATTGTGACCATCATATTTGCCATATCGTATCTCCTCGAATTCCTGCAGGCGAAGCGGATCGGATTGCAAATTCATTATAGGTCGGATCGTGGGAAAGTCAATTCAGAAAGACTTCAGGTATGGTGAACCCAGCCAGTGCGAGCGAGGCGGGGTTGGGGGAGACCGACCTGAGCTCTTATACGTTCCCGTAGAAAATTCCCCGGCGAAAGTAAGCCGGGGAATTTAAATAGGTGACACTACCAACGTTAAGCATCGAAGCGATAGACCTGCGGTGTATCTACAAGGCTGTTCTAAGGAGCTGAACTCGTTGCAACAGAAACTCCAATCACTGCACTAGCGAGGACAAGAGCATTGATCACGGCAATGAAGATTGCTCCAGCGACACTCCCAGCATTTAGTTTATCTGAATTCTCCTTCTTAAGTCCGTCTAGCGAAATTAATATTGATACGACACCGAAAAGACCTGCGAAGGCATACGGAACCCAATAAGCAGAGAACAAATTTGAACTCAATACTTTCAACGCATTCCAGGCAGCAATGATTGATCCAGTCATCGCCCCAAAATTCGTGAGGGATTGGATTGTCAGAAAGTCGCTGACTGGTGGTGATTTGGATTCCCCCGTGGAAGCATCCAGGGGTGATTCCATACTTGTGGTAGTTTTGAGCAAGCTAGTTATTCCCATATAATTCTCCTTATTAAACAACTATTGCTGAATGTGCTTGGCCTTCTAATCAAGCCTAAACCTAAAGTTCTTTACTCTGTAATACAATTTTACCTCCTCTGCCTGAAATAAGCAAATAGCCGCTGACAGCATGTCAGCGGCTGGATGGTTGGCGTCGCGACCTGTTTTCCGCCTGCGAGGTGAACTGGAATCCAGATTTATTATAGGTCGGATTTTAGAAAAGTCAATTGAAAATAAAATTTATCTCGTTACCATGGAACGGCAATTCACCCTACAAGATAATTATGAATTGAAATTACTGGCATATTGCGAAAGGGGCAAGCAAATAAATTCGTTCCGACGGAGAGCATCGGAACGAGAATATCCTTTTTATTTACTGGCAATTCAACATTCAAATTCAAAATACCTATTTATTGGTTATTGTTTTCCTGAATAATATTGTAATTTGTAATTGCTAATATTATCTGGATTATGCAATATTATTTCAGATTGAGCTGACCCGTCATTATGTGTTAATTGTAATTCGAACTATATAATCTCCGAGTGGTAGGATTCGATCGGAGATCTGCCTCCAGCTTCCCGGTATCCATCACTATTCCAACCAATTGTAATTTTTTCTGTTGGTTCAGCGAAAACAAATATCGAACTCTTCATTTTCATCAGCAGATATATCAATAAATCTACTGGCACGAATTAGGCTCTCGTCAACCAAGGAAACAATTTTTCCTTGATCGACATCTGGTTTAATCGGCTGGGGATTATTACTCCACCTTAAAGGCATTTCGAAGATGGATTTCTTGTTAGGTAGAGAAAGAATGAAATTGAAGCCATGACACGAAAACGCTGTACTTCGTAATATAAACGGGACGTGTTTTTAATGGTTGGTTGAGAACTCTAAGTTTTAAGAATAATGTTTCAACACTACCAATATATACTTTCTGTGGAGCAAGTATTTCAAGAATCAATTTTGGCTTTCCAAGATCAGCATACCATAAGGCTAAAATAATTCCTATCACCGTTAGTAAAATTTGAAATATAAAATTCCAAAATCCAATTTTTGCCAATATCCCGCTTATTACTAAAATTGCAATAACTAAAAATGCTATGGTGGGGATTATTACATCATATTTCTTAATTGTTTTTATGGTCATTATTTATTCTCCCTTTACAACGCCAACCCGAGGAATCCACCTGGTAGTCCACCACGTTGTTCAAGAAGGTTATCACCACCGCCGGATCGAATAAGACGTCGGATTGCTCCTGCAGGTATTCCCGGGCGGCGCACTTGTCCCCTGAGGCATGATAGGCTGGCGGATAAGGGGGATTTCATCGCGTTATTGTGTACGTTCAAACGCGACACAACCCTATCATAGAATAAATATTATCCATTGCAACAAAGAATTCAGTAGCAAGGCAACCTTTCTCAATGTTTTACTTGAAATGCAGTTACGAGCCAACTGTGACTTTAATTAAACCAAAGGAAATTAATTCTTTGAACAATTCGTTTGTTTTAGCACTGAGAGCATCTTTGTCAAACTCGATATAACCAATATCGCGGAAGTTCGTTGGAAATGTAACCCCTATCTCTTTGAATATGATTACCTTTCGTCCATACAGGACTGCAGCCGCTCCAAGTTCAAATACGACATTCTCACTTGGCCTCCAGATCACATTGCCATCCTTATCATGAAATTCTTCGTCCGTTGTAAAGATTAGAATTGCTGCCCCACAAGACTCCATAGTTTCTGCTACCTTTTGAGATATTGGGCGAAACTCATTTGGTTCGTCGATAGCTATTTTATACGGAATCGAGTATTGATCAAGAATGGCTTTGATTTGTTGGAGTGGAAGCTTATTTTTACCGTGGCCGATGAAAATGGCATTCCTAACAGGTCTAATTGCTGGAGCGACAGGTTGTACAGCAGAATCAGGTGGTGTTCCTAATTCTCCGACTTCATCCTCGTCAATTTTCTCCTGCTCTTCATCAATCACAGAAACGGGGGGCATGGATCAGTACTTAGCCATCTTCCGGTGGTAGCTACTCGAACAAGGCCAGAGAACTCCATATTAGCATTGAAAATATTAACACACATTTCGGAATGTTCTTTTTTAATTGCAAATTCGCGAATTAGAGTATCCTGCAAGTATATTGCCTCAGGAAGTTTCTTGCCACGAAAGTACTCATATATTGAACGGAAAGTTTCTGGGGTCAATGCTGCTTTGACGAGCGTTTCGCGAGCTTCCTCTGGGGATTCGGGTTGGACAATATTGCGTCCAAGTCTCTCAATTGAAATTCGGTCTTGGTTATAGCTTCCCCTTGTGAGACCGTAGCGAATCGATGAGGAAAGCAAAGTACGGAAAGCTGAACTACCAGGACTCATACCAAGTGCTATTGCGGTTTCAGTGGGGGGATACGGTTGTCCTCCATTGGCATCCTCAATTGCTTTAGGAACGCGAATAGCTTCCTGTAGAGTGTTTTTAGGGAAGTCGCTTCTTCGTTTAAATGTATTAGGTTTCTCCCCCTGAGATGTTGGTTTCTGAATATCTTTAGGCATATACATCCTCCTTACTTAAAATATCCTAATGAGCTAACTAACAGTTGTTGGTAGATTTATTGTTATATATTTGAAGATAATATCTAAAATATTAATGGCTTCAATCCAAATTTACGATGACATATGTATTTAATAAAATATTGCCCTTTACAAATCCAAGCCCGGGGAATCAAACTGGTAATATTCGGAAGCAATTCATAAAATCAAGGTGTTTTATATGGCTTATCGATAAACAATCAAAGTTTCCCAACCCTTCATATTAAAATGAAAAACTTAAATAAACTCATTATTGTCATTTGTTCTACTCTCTGCTTTATCTGGTAGAACCTCCAATGCAATAGGCGCAATTATCAAACCCATCTCGATGTGCCACTTCAAGTGAAATATAGGGTTTGTCATGGCCAGCTTTGATAACCTCAGTAATCTGGCAATTAGTATTTTCGTTATCTAGATCGTGAACCTCAAGTTTGCTTAAGCTAGTATTGGCGAGATATTTTTCGCCATTCATATGTCCGCTATAATGGCGTGCCATATGGCTCTCCTTCTAAAATAGAAGATCAAGTTAATAATCCTATATTACCTCTCCCCATGCCGGCCACAATCTTCCTTCACAACACCAGCCCCGGGGAATCAACCTGGTAATCTCCCACGATATTCAGGAAGGCTTTCACCACCGGCGGATCGAACAGGATGCCGCACTGCTCCTGCAGGTACATGCGGGCGGCATGCTTCGTCCAGGCGGGGCGGTAGGGGCGCTCGGATAAGCAGGGCGTCGTGCACGTCGACCACGGCGAAGATGCGGGCAGCCAGGGGGATGCGGTCGCCGCGCAGGCCGTCGGGGTAACCCGAGCCGTCCCAGCGCTCGTGGTGGCGCAGGGGGATATCCAGGGCGGCGCTCAGGTTCTTGATCGGGGAGAGCAGTTCGTAGCCCAGGCGGGGATGGCTTTTGGTGATCTCCCATTCACGCGCATCCAGGCTGCCGGGCTTGTTGAGGATGTTCTCGGGGATGACCAGCTTGCCGATGTCGTGCAGCAGGGCGCCGCGGCGCAGGTCGTTGAACTCCCTTTCGTCCACGTGGAGTTCGCTGGCGAGCTGGACGGTCCAGTGCGCCACGCGCTGGGTGTGGGCCTGGGTCTCGCGCCCGGAGGCCTCGAGGGCGCGCGCCCAGCTCTCGATGGCGGTGTCGTACGCCAGGGTCAGCTCCACGTTGGAGCGCTGCAGGTCGCGGAAGAGCGAGGCGCTGTCGATGGCCACGCCGGTGGTGCCGGCCAGGGTGGCGAGGAACTCGAACCAGTCGTCGGTGGGCTTCAGCAGCGGTGCGGTGGTAGATCTCGAGCACCCCCTCCACCTGTCCCTTGGTGATGAGCGGGATGGCGTAGTAGCTGGCGAAATTCTCACGCGCCAGCCCGGGCGAGAAGAGCGAACTGACCTGCTGCTCGTCCAAGGCAGGGACGGAGACCGTGCGCCGTTCGAGGGCGGCGGTGCCGGCATAGCCCTGCCCGATCATGACCGCGGCGGGCGCCAGGTTGTAGGTGCGGAAGCCATGCCCGGCGGCAAACTCGAGCATGCGCGTGCGCTGGTTGAGCAGCAGGATATCGGCGGCGTCCACGCCCAGCTGGCCGGTGATCTGGCGCAGGATGACCGCCAGGATGACGTGCAGGTCGAAGCTGGAGTTGATGGCGGCGTCGATGGAATGCAGGGCCGACAGGCGCTGCAGGTTGTGGCGCACCTGCTCGGTGGCGTTGACGCGCTCGGTCACGTCGCGGATGACGGCGATCAGGCGGCTCTCCACGGAGGGCACCAGGCGGGCTTCGAACCAGCGCTGTCCCTCCGGACCCTTGAGCTGGTAGTCCAGCGAGACCACGTTGCCGGTCTGCAGGGCTTCCTCGAATGATTTGCTGAATTTCTGGGCCACGTCGGGGGGCAGGACGGCCTGCACCTGCATGCCGACCAGGTCAGCGGGCAGCAGATAGAACGATAAGGAATTGCCGGCCTGGTAACTCAGGATGCGGCCGGAAGAGTCCATGGATAGAAGCAGGTCGGGCAGGGCGCGGAAAATGGCATCCAGCTTGATGGCTGCCTCGGCCTGGGCCTCGGCCTGGGAATCTTTTTCGGGGTAATTTATTGCTTCAATTTCCATTAATTCCTCTTAAACGATGCAGAGACGTAGATGCGGAGCACGATGGTCCCCTTGACCATCGTGCCCCATCCCTCCGCAATGTCCTGTCTACCGCTCAGATACCGATAAAGACCGGAGCCTGGGCGAAAGTTGGCAGCGCCGGATGCAGGTCAAGCCCGAAGGCCTGGACGATGTTCTGAGCCAGTTCCGCCAGCGAGTTCGGCGTGAATGGACAGCAGCGAGTAGCGTTCTGCATCAGAAAGAACGAAGGTTTCCCCGTGGCAGCCATGATCGATGGCGGTCTGCGGATCGACCAGCAGCTGGCTGCAGAATGAAGGGTTGACGACCGCCGCGGCGAGCAGGCGGGATAATTCGAGGTGGTCTTCCGGGCTGGGAGCCACCAGCACGGACACGGAACAGCGCAGATCCTGGGTAGTTAACATTTACTCTCCTTTACCAACTGGTCATTTATCTTTTTGGGGGGCTTTTCCGGCAGGCTTTTTTTGGATACCCCCAGGGGCTTGCCCTGGGTGAGCATCAGCCAGAATGCCCCGGCGGCGATGATGATATCTCCCAGGCTGAAAGCAACCTGGTAAGGGAACCCCCTGGGCGGCAAAAACTGGTCGGAGAGCCAGACCAGGCGGGTCTGGGCGGGCAGGAGCAGGATGTCCTTGAGACCGAACCTGGTCCCGCTGGCAAGAGCGGCGAGGGCCGCCTGGGCATCGGCCGGTACGAGCCGGCTGGCGGTCTGGGGGCTGATCGGCATGAACCCGCGGTTGAGGGCCATCACCAGCAGGTTGAGGCCCAGCCCCAGGGCCAGGAGCCACACGCCGGACAAGCGCCGGTTGAACCAGCAGAAGACCAGGAACAACGCCAGGGAGGCGATCAACCCGAGGGCTGCCAGTTCATCCGAGACGTGCCCGCGCGTGGGCAGGTACGAGATCAGCAACTGGGGCAGGAAGGCGAGGATGGCCAGCCAGGGCTTGCGCAGCGGGGGAACCGTCCATCCTTGTCCCGGGGCTTGCTTCTGGGCTTGTTTCCGGAAGCGGGCAAGAAGAAGCCCGGCAACCAGCCCGGCCAGGATGGCAACCAGCAGGATCATTTGTTAGTGTGGCAGGGTCCCACCATCAGAGGGAGCGCCAGCGCCGATGACGAACAGGACCAGGGCCAGGAGGGCGAAGGCGACCTGGATGTGATTGCGGTTGATCTTTGAAGCAAACGAGAACAATTGGTTTTTCATCAGACACCTCTTTCGATTGGAATATCTTCCAATGTTACGGTGGGGCAGGCTGCAAAGGTGGCTTCAAAATAAAAGCGGATTATGAGAAAAAAACAGCCCCCGAAGGGGCTGATCGTGCAATTTTCGCCGAGATAAGGTCGCCTGCACCGTTCCGCCCTTAAAAATACAAGGAGGAGCAGCCGCGGATCAACTCAGGCGATGAGACGCCGGTACAAGTCTTCGGTCTCCTGCGAGGGGACAACATCCAACTCTGAATCCAGCGCCGTGCGGCAGGCCTGGTACTGCCAGATGACCCCCAGCCGGTCGCCGCGCTCGGCATAGAGGCGCATGGCCAGGCGGTGGAAGTCTTCGAGCAGGGGATTCACTTCGAGGGCGCGCTTGCAGGCCTGCAGGGCTGATTCATGGTCCCCGTCCAGGCGCTGGAGCTCGGCAAGCTGGCGGAAGGCCTCCAGGCACTCCTGCTCGAGGCGCTGGCGCTCGGGCCAGACCCAGGTGGCATCCAGGCCCTGCAGGAAAGGGCCGCGCCAGAGCCTGGTGGCAGCCCGCAGTTGGACGATCTTGTCTTCCACGGGCCCGGCCATTTTCGCCTGGGCAATATGGGAATCGAACTCTTCCACGTCGTACTCGTAGTCCTGGTGGCGGTTGAAGAAATAAACATCATTCTCGAACAGGACCACATCCCGCCCCAGGGCATGGCGCAGGCGATAAAGGTTGTTCTTGAAGCGCAGCTTCAACTGGTCCGGATCGATCTCAGGCCAAAAGGTCGAGCCGATCTCATCCTTGCTGAGCGGGCGCGGGCTCAACAATAAATAGAAGAACAGGTCGCGCACCGAGGCCGTCTGCCAGTGCGACGGGGTGACCAGTTTCCCGTTCACACGCACCTGCGGTTTGCCCAGGGTCTGGAGGATGAGGCGGGAGGTCTGGAGCGGGGCGGCCTTGAGCATACGGCGCAGGCGTTTGCGCAGGGCAGGCAGGCGCTGCCCGGCCTGGTCGGCGCGTGATATCAGGGGGCCGGCCTGCGGGTCGGAGGTCAGGCGAGCCAGCCAGGGAGAGGCATGCCGCAGCATGTGCACCAGGGGCAAATCCCTGCCATCCGGGGAAAGAGCTGACCAGACGGGCTGAAGATAACTGCGCGCCGTGGCGCCGTCCCCGGAGGCGGCCAGCGCGGCAGCCAGCCAGACACGCGCCCATTCCGTCTCGGCCGCCAGGTCGCCGCGTTGGAACTGTTCGAGGGCGTTCCTGATCTCCGACAGGGCGGGGGGCAGCCTGCCTTCCGCCAGGGAGAGGCAGCCGCTTTCGAGATAGAGCAAGCCCGACTCGTAATTGGAACCGGCGGACTGGATCAGCGGACGGACCTCCTGCAACAGGGTGTGGGCTTCGGGGAACCTGCCCTGCAAACGCGCCAGACGCACCTGCACCAGGAATAGATAGTCCACCAGGAAGGAATAGTTGACCTGCTGGGCAAGCCCGGCTGCGGAGGCGAGTGTCTGCCGGGCGGAGTCGAACTCGTCCAGGTCACACAGAATATCCCCCAGGCCGGCGAGAAGCAACCCTTCCTGCATGCGCAGGCCGCCCTGGCGGGCGCAAACCAAGCCCTCTTCAATGGTCCTGACCGCCGATTCGTAATCGCCCTGCATGTAATACAGGACGGACAGGTTGTTCAGGGTGTTGGCCTGTGAATACAGGTTGTTCTCGCGCTTCCATTCCTGCAGGGCATGCTGGAAGTACTGCGCGGCAGCATCATGCTTGCCGGTGGCCTGGCAGACCCAGCCCAACTCCAGCTGCAGGCGGGCGATCCCATCCGGCTCGCCGAGCGACTCGTAGCGGCCGAGGGAGGCTTCGAGACATGCGGCTGCCTGCTCCGACTGCCCGAGGCGGAACAGGCAGATCCCCTTGAAGCGTTCAGCTTCGGCGCTGACATGTTCCCGGTCCGGAACTTTTTCGGCTAAACGCAGGGCTTCATCGGCATCGTCGACGGCTCCTTCGTAATCCCCCACCAGGCGGCGGGCCGCGGCGCGGCGCATGAAAGCCAGGGCCAGGCCGGGGAGGTCGCTTGCCTTCTGGAGCATGCCAATGGCGCGGTCAAGCAGAGGAACAGCAGCGGGACCGTCGCCGACACCGCACAGGAAGGCGCCTTTGAGGGAGAGCAGGGCGGGACGTGTTTCCAGGAAATCCCGGGGAAATTCATTCATCCAGGATTGGAGGGTGATGAGGTGCTCACTTAACAGAACCAGCCTCCCCACCCGCTCCACCAGCATGGCCAGGGCCAGCGGGTCGCCAAGCTGCCGGACGAGGGCATATGCTTTTTCCCACTCGCGGCGCTGCTCGTAAACTTCCGCCAGGCGGGCGAGGATGGCCTGTGCCTGGGCGGGGGACTCCTGGAGCATACGCTCGCGCAGGAAGTCCGCAAAGAGGTGGTGGTAGCGCAGCCATTTCCCGTGAGGGCCCACCGGAAGCACGAACAGGCTGTTGCCTCTCACCGTGTCAAGCAGGTGCTTCCAATTGCCGGCACCCAGCACCGCCTTGCACAGGTCCAGGTCGAACTCTTCGAGCAGGGAGGTCTGCAGCAGGAACTGGCGGACTGCCGCAGGCTGGCGGGAGAGCACCTGCCCGTCGAGATAGACGCCCAGGTCCACGCCGGAAGCACGGGCGGCGCGCATGCGGCTGGCCCACAGGGCGGCCGTGGCCGGGTCGGGCGCCTCGCGCGCCACCTCGTTCGCCGAAAGGATCAGGCCAGTGATCCAGCCCTCCGTCTGGCGGACCAGTTCTTCGGCGACCTCCGCAGACATCTTGAACCCGTAGTTCTTCTCGAAGAGGGCACGGATCTCGTCGGGACGGAAAGCCAATTCCTCCAGGTCAAAGCCGCTGACCTGCTGGCGCGCCACCATCTGGGCGATATTGGGCAGGGTGGGCAGGCGCCGCGTGGCCAGGATCACGTGGCAGTTCTCCCCGGACTGAGAAATAAAACGGCTGAACAGGTCTCGGATGGGAGGGATGAAATCCACGAACTGGTAATCATCCACCACCAGCACGAAATGCTCGTCGATGCGGTCACCCAGCTCGTTGACCAGGCTGGTGAGCAACCGCTCGGAATCCTGTTCCAGGATTGTGACCGAGCGCAGGACGGAATTGGAACGTTTGCCAAAAGTAGGGAAGCGTTCCGCCACGGCGGCGATCAGGTAGGCGATGAAGCGCTGGGGGTCCTGGTCGAGGGTATCCAGCGAGAGCCAGCAGACCGGCATCTGCGACTGGCGCGCAAAATCGACCAGCAGGGAGGTCTTGCCGTACCCGGCCGGGGCGGTGATGATGATCAGTTTCTTTTCCAGGAGGGAGTCGAATTGCGCCAGCAGGCGCGCCCGGTGCAGCACCTCCGGGCGGAGGGCCGGAATGACGACCTTGGTTCGGCTGATGGGAATTCCTGTGACGGCCATGGGTTGTTAAGGTAATTTTACCCGTTTCCTGCCGTGATTGCAGCCATCCCTGCCGGCAGTTTCTTGCGGTATACTTCCAAAAGTGCATATTTTTCCGGGAATTGCACGGTCCGCCGGTGCACGAGGGAGCAGGGATAACCGATGAAACAGGTCTTGCAAAACATGCGCGACGGGAAAACCGTCGTTACCGAAGTGCCCGCGCCCACGCCGCGCCCGGGGCAGGCCCTGGTGAAGGTGGCCGCCTCGCTGGTCTCGGCCGGCACCGAACGGATGCTGGTGGAATTCGGGGAAAAATCGCTGGTGGGAAAAGCGCGCGCACGCCCCGACCTGGTGCGCCAGGTAAGCGACAAGATGAAACGCGAGGGGGTGCTCCCCTCGGTGCGGGCGGCCTTCAGCCGCCTCGACCAGCCCATGGCACTGGGCTACTCCTCGGCAGGCACGATCATTTCACTGGGGGAAGGGATGGAGGGCTTCAAGACCGGTCAGCGGGTGGCCTGCTCGGGCGGCGGCTACGCCGTCCACGCCGAATACAACGTTGTGCCGCGCAACCTGCTCACCATCCTGCCTGATAGCGTGGATTTCGAGTCGGCGGCCTTTACCACACTGGGCGCAATCGCCCTGCATGGTTTCCGGCTGGCCGAAGCGCAGATCGGGGAAAGCGTGGCCGTGATCGGCCTGGGCTTGCTGGGGATCATGGCGGGTCAGATCGCGGCTGCAGCCGGATGCCGCGTCCTTGGCATCGACACCAACCCGGAGCGGGTAAAGCTGGCTGCCGCACTGGGACTGGAAGGGAGCAGGCGCAACCGGGCGATCGCGGCGGCCCAGGCCTTCACCTCCAACCGCGGTTTCGACGTGGTGCTGATCTGCGCCGACACCGGCTCCAACGACCCGGTGGAGCTGGCCGCGGTCATCGCCCGGGACCGGGGGCGGGTGGTGGCAACGGGCGCCGTGGGATTATCCCTGCCCCGCAAAATCTACTACGAGAAGGAACTGTCATTCATCAATTCGCGTTCCTACGGCCCGGGGCGTTACGATCCCGCCTACGAAGAAAACGGGCAGGACTACCCGGCGGGCTACGTCCGCTGGACGGAGGGACGTAACCTGCAGGCAGTGGTCGCGCTGCTGGAAAGTGGCAAGCTGAAGGTGGCTGCGCTGGTCAGCCACAGGTTCCCGGTCGAGAAGGCAGCGCTGGCTTACCAGGTAATCACCGGGAAGAAGAAGCAGGAATTCCTGGGGGTGCTGCTGACCTACTCACCGGAAGGAAGCGGCCTGCCCGCGGCGCGCATCACGTTCCCGGAGAGGCAGGCGACTCAAGTCACCGGGAAAGTCAGGCTGGGGGTGCTGGGGGCCGGACTGTTCGCCAATGCAACCCTGCTGCCCGCTCTTAAAAAAGTGGACGGGCTCGAGTTGGTCGGGATCGCTTCTGCGGGCGGGCTGCATGCCCAGGCTGCCGCAAAAAAATTCGGCTTCGCCTACGCGGCTTCCAATGACGAGGAGATCCTCAACAACCCGGACGTCGACACGGTGGCCATTCTCACCCGCCATGACACGCACGCCGACCTGGTGGTACGGGCGCTGCAGGCCGGCAAGCACGTGTTCGTCGAGAAACCACTGGCGATCGACGAGGGCGGGTTGGAAAAAGTGGTCGCAGCCCTGGGCATGGGAGGCAAAGCGCAGGATAAAACCTCCAGCTCGCGTGGACTGCTGACCGTGGGATTCAACCGCAGGTTCGCCCCGCTGGCAGTCAGCCTCGCCAAATTCCTAGAAAAGCGCACTGAACCGCTGCACGCCCATTACCGGGTCAACGCCGGGTACCTCCCGCTGAACCACTGGACACAGGACCCGGCCCAGGGTGGACGGGTGATCGGTGAAGCCTGTCATTTCGTGGATTTCCTGGCCTTCCTGGCAGGCGCGGCGCCGGTCTCGGTCAGCGCCCTGGCGCTGCCGGATACCGGCAAGTACCGCGGCGACAACCTCTCGATGACCTTCACCTTCCCCGACGGCTCCATCGGCGTGGTGGACTACCTGGCCAACGGGGACAAGTCCTTCCCCAAGGAGCGCCTGGAGGTCTTCTGTGGCGGAGACGTGGCAGTCCTAGACGATTTCCGCTCCCTGGAAACGATACAAGCCGGAAAGCGGTCGGTTGAAAGGAAGGCGCAGGATAAAGGCTGGAGCAGCGAATGGGCGGCCTTCGTGAGCGCCATTCACACGGGCGGCAATCCACCCATCCCATACGAGCAGCTGGTCGGCGTGACGAGGGCGACCTTTGCTGTAATGGAAAGCCTGCGTGCAGGAAGGACGATACCCTTTTGACATGGATTTCAAAATCGAAGGGCCTCTGCAAAACCAATCATCCGTTTGCATCCCCATCCTGCAGGCGCTGCCGGATTGGTTCAGCATCGAAAAAGCCATCCTGGATTACGCGCAGGAGATCGAGCAGCTTCCGACCTTCCTGGCAAGATCGGGCGGGAGCGTGGCAGGTTTCCTCAGCCTGAAACAACATAATCCCTTTTCGGCGGAAATCTACGTGATGGCCGTCCGCCCGGAAGCACAGCGCAAGGGGATGGGACGCGCCCTGGTGATTGCCGCTGAAAACTACGTCCACGAACTAGGCGTGGAATATATGCAGGCCAAGACCCTGGGTCCCTCGCGGCCAGACATGGGATATGCGCGCACACTGGCCTTTTATGCCGCGCTGGGAT
The DNA here is from genome assembly GCA_963760245.1 of uncultured Chloroflexia bacterium. Taxonomy (GTDB): domain Bacteria; phylum Chloroflexota; class Anaerolineae; order Anaerolineales; family Villigracilaceae; genus UBA877. Next base: position 211,472 of record CAVXCH010000004.1, read on the forward strand.
TCCGTCCGCTGGAAGAATTTCCACAGATCTGGGGGGAGCGTAATCCCTGTTTAATCCTGGTCAAGAGACTATCTTTTTAAGAGTCACGAAGCGCGGGAAAAAAACATTGCAACCATAATTCGACGGCTGCGACAAATCGAATAATTGCCCAATCGTTCGAAAATGATTGCACTGGTTGACCGTGGGGGGTTATAATCAAAAAATTTAACAATCCGGAGGTTGTCATGACAAACATCGTTGACCAGGTTTCCCTGGGCGCCATTGTCCAAGTGCGCGACCGGCTGCTGGACCAGCAGGCCAAGGGCCGCAAGATCCTGCGGCTCGAGTCAGGTGACCCGTCGTTCGATATCCCCCCGCATGCGCGCGAAGCCATGGAAAAGGCGCTGCGGGACGGCCAGACCCACTACACCGCCTCGACCGGCATCCCGGTGCTGCGGCAGGCCATCCACCGCAAGGTGACCACCGAAAACAAACTCGAGGTGCCCGGTCCGGACAACGTGATCGTCACCAACGGCGCCATGAACGGCTTGTACATCATCTTCCGCGCCCTGCTCGACCCCGGAGACGAGGTCATCCTGCCCAACCCGATGTGGACCGAGATCGCCGAGAACATCCGCCTGGGTGGCGGAGTGCCCGTGCCGGTGCGGCTGCGCCCGGACGAAGGCTACCTGTATGCCCCGGCCGACATCGAAGCCGCCGTTACCCCGCGAACGCGCGCCATCTTCGTCAACACGCCCCACAATCCCACCGGCATGGTGGTGCGACGCAAGACCATGGAAGAGATCGCCACCATCGCCGAGAACCACAACCTGGTGCTGGTCAGCGACGAGGCGTATGAGCATGTCATCTTCGACGGAGAAGAGCACGTCGCCATCGGATCACTGCCCGCGGCGCGCGGTCGCACGATCACGGTCCACTCGCTCTCGAAAACCTACGCCATGAGTGGACTGCGCCTGGGCTACGTCATCACCACCGACGATTTGATCTTAATGCGCCTGAAAAAACTGGTGCGCTGCACCATCAACGGCGTTAACTCGGTCACCCAGTACGGCGCGGCCGCCGCCATCAACGGTCCGCAGGATGCCCCCCTGGCGATGGCCGCCGAGTACCAGGTGCGCCGGGATATGCTCTTCGCCGCTCTGGAAGAATCTCCGTACGTCAAGGCTTTCAAGCCCTCGGGGGCATTCTACATTTGGGCGCGCATCACCCCCGACTGGCCCGGTTACCAGGGCAAAACTGACGACTGGTCCATGACCAACTACCTGATCGACCAGGCAGGCATCGGCTCGGCTCCCGGTTCGGCCTTTGGACCGGATAACGAAGGATACATCCGCTTCGCATTCTCATGTTCCACCGACCAGGTGCGCGCAGCTTCCGAAATACTGCCTTCAGTGCTGCGGGCGGCAAAAGCCTGACCCAAGTCTCTCCTGCAGGAGACGCAGGATTCAAGCCTGGAGAATTCTGTACTGGACAACTCCTCAGGAACGGAACCGTTCTGGGAGCATTCCTTCCGTCGATAAAGTTTATAATATCAATATCTCAAGCTTGACCCTCGTATGGCAGGGAAATGCCTGCCTGGACTGTGAGCGCAGCGGGTGGGAGTCGTCCTCGCGCGCAGACATCAAGGAAAATTCTCAGCATGCCCATCTGGCACACAGTTAAACTATTCAAATGCCCATGACCATCAAACCCTGGAAGATCCTGGATTCGACCCACCTGCGTAATAATATCCGTCTCGACCGTTGCGAGCTCCCCAACGGGCAGATCATCGAAGGCACGGTGTTCGAATTCGGCACCTGGGCCACGGTGCTGGCGCTGACGAAGGAGCAGGAGGTGGTGCTCATCCGCCAATACCGGCATGGCGCTCAGAAGGTGATCGTGGAACTGCCCGGTGGGGCCATGGACATGGAGGACGAAAGTCCGCTGGCAGGCGCCCGGCGGGAATTGTTGGAGGAAACTGGTTACACAAGTGACCGGATCGTCCAGGTGGGCTGCGTCTCCCCCAACCCGGCCAACCAGACCAACCTGATCTATTCCTTCCTGGCATTGGATGCGGAAAAGGTCTGCGACCAGCATCTCGATGGGACCGAAGAAATCGAAGTATTTCTCAAGCCTTTGGAGGAGGTCATCGACATGGCTAAAAACGGGGAACTGCTCCAATCGATGCAGGTGAGCGCACTATTCTTCACGCTGGCTTACCTGAAACGGATCTCCTGATGAACCTTTTTTCGCGAACGAACATCGCCCTCAAAGCCCTCGGGCAACTTGGTCCTGGACCAGTGGCGCTCAACGGGCTCTACCGGCTGGGGCTGGCGACGGGACATTATCAACGCGTCACCAGAGGTCAGTCCTCAGAAAAGAGCGGAGAGTTGAAAGCGGTCATGCCGCTGCCCGGGCGAGATGAACTCCGCGCCTGTCTGGGTGAAGAGGGCATAGCCGCCCTGCTGACCTCGGCGGACGAAATCGCTGGCGGCAAGGTCCGGCTTTTCGGCGCGGCCCCGGTGGAGCTTGTGCTCAGCCTGCCCGGCACACTGGAAGACTGGACAGCCTACGAAACCGGCAAAACCACCATCCCCTGGGACTCGTTCCCGGTGCACGACATCAAATTCGTGTGGGAACCGGCCCGTTTCGGCTGGGCCTTTACACTCGGACGCGCCTACCAGCTGGGCAGGGACGAAAAATATGCCCGGGCCTTCTGGCAATATTTTGAGACTTTCACGGACGCCAACCCGCCCTGCCTCGGTCCGCACTGGATGAGCGGGCAGGAAGTGGCCCTGCGCCTGATGGCGTTCGTCTGGGCAGCGCAGGTCTTCGCACCCGCCTCCGCTTCCACAGCGGAGCGCAAAGCCAGCCTTGCAGCCTCAGTGGCAGCCCACGCCGCCCGCATCCCGCCCACGCTGGTCTACGCCCGCTCCCAGCAGAACAACCACCTGCTCAGCGAAGCCGCCGGTCTGCTCACCGCCGGGCTGGCGCTGCCCGACCATCCCGGTGCCTCCTCGCTGGCGGCAAGCTGGGCTGGCGCTGGCTCAACAAGGGGCTGCAGGCGCAGATCGACGGCTACGGGGAATACTCCCAGCACTCCACCAATTACCAGCGCCTGATGCTCCAACTGGTCCTGTGGGCCGACAGGTTGTGCAGGGACGACTCCAGGCGGACCTTCCGCTGGCCGCGCCAGAGCCTGATCGGTATCCGCCGCTCGGTCCACTGGCTGCTGGCATTGATGGATTTCAGAATCAGGGCGGACCCCGAACCTGGGCGCCAACGACGGGGCTTACATCTTCCCCATGACGGTGCTACCGTTCGACGATTACCGACCCGTGTTGCACGCCGCGGCGCGCCTTTTCCTCGAGTACGACCTGCCGCACGGGCCCTGGGATGAGATGGCGCTTTGGTTCGGCGCGCAGGCGACGGGACGCGGAAGCATGTCCCTGCCGCGCTACGTGGGCGATCAAATCTACGGTAAAACCTCGTGGGCCTACCTGCGCACGGCCCAGTTCACTTCGCGTCCTTCCCACGCCGACCAGTTGCACCTCGACCTGTGGTGGCGCGGGATGAACGTAACCCCTGACGCCGGGACATACCTCTACAACGCCGACAGCCCATGGGATAACAGCCTGGCAGCGGCATGGGTGCATAACACCGTCACCGTGAACGGCAAAGACCAGTTCACGCGCGCCGGTCGTTTCCTCTACCTGGACTGGTACAACGCGTACCGGATAAGCCTCTCTGCCGAAGACCCGTCTGTGCTCCAGCAGGTGCGAGGCAGGACCCGCGCTGGCGGCAACCGCCATACCCGCATTGTCAGCGTGAGCGAGGATGATCGCTGGCTGGTGGAGGACGAAATCCTGCCGCTGCGCATGCCGTGGGATAAAAAGCCGCGGGTATTCCGCCTGCACTGGCTGCTGCCGGATTGGAAATGGAATGTGGAGAATATGGGCTCCGGAGTCCTGCTCCGCCTGGAATCGCCGCAAGGACCGGTGACGCTCACCGTCCAAACTTTTCCGCCCAGCAGCCAGGCGACATTCTCACTCGCCCGGGCCGGGGAACTGCTGGCGGGTTCCGGGGCGCCGGGCCCCACGCGTGGCTGGGTCTCCCCCCTTTACGGGATCAAGGTCCCGGCATTGTCGCTGGCGGTCGAAATAAAATCCAAAAATGAAGTAAAATTCAGTTCGGAGTTCATTTTCCCAAAATGAGTTACCGTGCCGGTATCATCCTCGTACTGGACGACAAAATTGCGCTGATCGAACGTCACCGCGCCGGATTGCACTATTACACCTTCCCCGGAGGTCACGTGGATAAGGGGGAGACACCTGAAAGGACCGCCGTGCGTGAGACGGAGGAGGAACTCGGCTTGCAGGTGACGCTCAAGCAATTGATCGCCCAATATGGCTGGCAGGGGAAATGGCAGTTTTACTACCTGGTGGAAGTCACCGGTGGAACTTTCGGGTCTGGTAAAGGGGAGGAATTGTTCGACCCACTTCCCGAGCGGGGCATCTATCGCCCCATGTGGATGCCGGTGGCGGAAATCCTGGAGCAGCCCGTAAAGCCGCGCCCATTGGCTGAGCTGGTTGTGCGTTCGCTCAAAAAGGGCTGGCCGGAAGAGCCGGTCCTCATCCCCGAAGGACCCGATTAATTCACAGATTATCGACCTGGAAAGACCTGGCGGTCGTCGCTGAAACACGCTGCAAGATATGCCGCGGATCAGCCCGGCCTGTCGCCGCGAAAAATTAAAAAAAAACAGGTGACGCGATATCGGTCACCTGTTTTTATCTATCGAGGGTTGGCTTGCCCCCCCCTCCTCTCAGTATTTACAGGAGGGAAGGTGGATTAGTCCGTTATCCCTGGCTTGGGAAAGCGAGGAAATAAACCGGTTTGAGCGGGAACTTGATCCGGGCATCCTGATCGATCTTTGATTGGTGTTCCACCCACAGGTCGACGAATGTTTCCAGGTCGATCAGTCGCACTCTGTTCTGTGTTTGCGTCATTGCAAACTGGGTTAAATCATTCGTGCTGCCGCCCAGGGAAATATAAAGTCCCACGTCATTGGGTTTTAGCACGTTCAAAAATGCGCTTAACCCATCCCGGGTGGATACCTGGGATTTATTGGCCACGTGGACAACGATCCGGGCGCTGTTAAGACCGAGGGGATCCATGTAGCAAATGAGGTCGATCAGTTCATTGTCCTCCCCCAGCGGACCCGACCACGCAATGGTGCATCCCATCGCTTTTAATAGTACGCTGACCATTTCACGCAGGTCACGCATATCGAGATTATCGATATATTGCCGGATCTGCTCCCACGAGTTTTCCACGGCAAAGTTATAGGGGTTCGCGCCGATCTGGACCAGGCGGTTATTCTCACTGGCTTTCCACTGGACGAACAGGCGAACGGATTCCTCGAAGAAATCCGCTGCGTTCTTATAGCGTTTGCAAGCCTGGCGGCCTGCCTCTGTGATGAACCAGCGACCGTTCTTCGTTTTTTCCAGCCAGCCAGCCCTTACAAGCGGGATCGTCCCCACCCGTATAACGACTTCATAGCGCGGCGAATAGGGAGCGTAGGGATAGTAACCGGTCTCATACTCGGAGAGCGGTACCGTGGCCTGGATATAGCGCATGATCTCCGACACGTAAAGCCCTTGTGGTTCGAACCACAACAAGTCGAAGACCAGGCGAAGTATCTCGCTGATCCGGTTTACCGTGATATCAGTCATTACTTGCTCGCATGAGATGGATGTCCTGAAACCTGTGTCGGTATACAGGGCAATTAAAACCGGAAGTTCAGGGGCTCCCTTTTTGGATCAAAATGCTGGGTGTCTTGTGGGTAAAACTGTTTGCGATTCATCCTGATAAATTCGGCGATTTCCGCCTCGGGGATAAGATGGCGGCCGCCGCCCAGCAGATAACCCGGTGACCAGAAATCCCGCAGGAATTCGTTGCGGTTGAACCTGGCAAAATTCGTCAGGATCATTTGAGAACTGTCTCTCCTGATCACTTTAATGTGGGAGGCCGGTGCGAGCGTGGGAGGGATCCTTACCACCCACTGCATATAGGAGCGGTTGATAACCAACTCTTCGAGACGCCAACTGTAGGCCAGGAAAATATTTGGGAGCTCCGCTCGCAGGAATGTGGCGCAATCGTCCTCCAGCTCGTGCGTTCGAATGCGTGGTATCAGCAAGCAGGCATAATAAACATCGAACAGGCTGGGTTCGGTTGGTCCGAGAGAACTGCGCGTCAATTCACCGGTGATGTTTAGCGGTGAATTGGCCTCAACCTGCTGGCTGTCATGAATAACGAATGAGGTTTGGGAATATGGATTTCTTGGTTGAGGCTGCGTTGGACCCGTCCAGGCTGTCTGGCTTTCGGGTTCGGCGGCACGCACTTCAGGAGCCAGCACCGGCGGTGTGGTGGTCAGTTCGCCGACATCGGGGTTTCGATAAGGATCCGCTTCCGGGCTTTCCTGCGCAGGTGCGGGTTCTGCCTGAGGTGCCTCCGGCTTTTTATTCAGGAGTTCCGTTAATAATTCACTGGTTGCAGGCCGGGTGATTTCAAAATCGTCAGAGATGAATTCAAGGGAAGCCGGCTTCTTCGCCACCTGGAGCTGGGCTTCGGGGTTCTTGGGGAGGATATGCACTTCCGGCAGGGAGAGCCGTGGGTTCTTCAGCACGCCGGTTAGATAGCGGGTCTGGCTGCGCAGAATATCGAAGGGGGTCTCGGAGTCAAATGTGAGCGCCAAAATGATTCCAACTGCCAATACGGTGGCGGACAGGAGGTGGTTCTTGCTGGTGGTCTGCAGGCGGACCGGTTTTATCAGGTCGGCGGTGCTGTCATTGCCCCAATACCTGCGCACCAGGCGCGAGCACTCCTCCACCGCGTCCTTCGAAAGCTCACCTGAATGAGCCAGGATGCCGGAATTGGAAACGAGCATGGCTTCCTGAATCACCAGGTTGGATGTGGCCGCTACCAGGTTCTTGGTCGCCAGGGTTTCATCCATATACCAGGCGGGAATCGCGTCTTCCGCCCGGGCGCTAAAATTCGAATCGACATATTCCGAATTCTGAAAGCAGGTTTCTGTCCCGTCCTGAATCAGGTCCATCAATTCCCTCTGGACGAAGGGTTTGCGCAGAAATTTCCAGGGGCGCAAATCTTCCATCTCGGGGGGCGGATACTTCTTTGAAATCAGGATGAGGGAGATAGAGGGAAACGCGTTTCGCAAGGTGAAGCCCTGCTCCAGTACTTTCTCAACCCCCATTTCCATGTCCAGCAAGGCATAATTGAGCATCCTGCTCTTTCTGGTCTGGGTAATGGCCTCAGAAATAGATGTGGCAACGATCACATCGCAGGAGGCTTCTTTACCCAGGCTTTGGCTGACGATTTCGCCAAAGTCCGAGTGAGGAGTCACAATCAAAATCTGCTTTTGCGACATAGTATGCCTTCTTTTTGCAATTTGGATAAGCTCGATTAAAGAAACATTAAGCCAAGATTATGATTAACTTAAAGATTCTATGGCGTATAGCTAAATTATGTATCCAACCTGTCAGGAGAGAAATAAGGAAAATACTGAAATCCTTGTATAAAAGGCGTTACCCCCCTTGCAAATGGTGCATGGGTAACCCCTGATATTGGTGTTATTCCCATTCGCATGCTGCCCTTACATAGCCCTGGTTATTACTCCTTTTTCAACCTTAAAGGATTGCGCAGGAATCCCCACAAGCACGCACACAGCTATCCCACCTGACCTTGTTCCTTTCCCGGATATTTCAGCATTTGGCGAAATTTAAACCTCATTGGAACATTCAATTATTTATGAGGAGATTCTGCGGGATGCCAAGGGATTATTCTCACTTTTTAACCCGAGTAGCGCTTTCTCGTCCGTACTATTACGTAATGATTTGGTGTAAAATAAGGATGGCATTTACGCGATTAATTGTGCCCCGATCCGATAATTTTGTGATGATAATTCTTCTTGGCTCCGATCTTGTCCTGTTGAAATGCGTTCGTTTTTCGCAGAAAACAGTACTCAACCACGGAATTAATGCAAGTAATTATTGAGGAAGGATCATGCGGGATAGTGCGCTTTTCATTATGGATGATCCGGATGGTGCAGGCACCCGTGGCATGACCCCGACCGGGGGGAATACCGAGGTGAGATGAACACATTCCTCAGCGAATGTGCGGGACGCCTGTACGGGCAAAAATTTGGGGTTTACAGACTTCCAAGTGATTTAAAATTTCGCAGCAGACGGTTTTGGTACGTAAATACCCGGGGTTCGCAGTGCATATTTTCATCAGGGCGGAAGCGCAGCCGATTATTCCCGGGGACGCCGGACAATGATTTAACATCGATCCGGAATCTCGAGAACTTTTCCGCCCGGAGAATGGATCTTGCCGGTGCGGTTTTGTTTCTCCGGCCGGCTTTGATTCCCTAGCTGTGGGTTCCAACCGGGCTCTCCGGAAATCCATCACGGAAGGAGGTGTTGAGCATAAAAAAGATCAAAGTATTAATCGCTGACGACCATGTCATGGTCAGGCAGGGATTCATGGTATTGCTCAACGCCCAACCCGACATCGAGGTCATCGGGGAAGCCGCGGATGGCAACGAAATGGTGGAGCTGGCTGAAAACCTGCACCCGGATGTGGTCCTGGCCGATATCAGCATGCCGAACCTGAACGGCATCGAAGCCACCAAGTTGATCCACCAGCGCAATCCAGAAATGCCCGTGGTGATGATCACCATCCATACTTCCTCCTCTTACGTCATCCGGGCCCTTAGGAGCGGTGCGCGTGGATACGTAGTAAAAAACGACGATTTCCAGCATGTCATCCAGGCCATCAAGGCGGTCAGCCTGGGACAACGCTATCTGAGCAGCCAGGTTTCCGAGCAGATCATCGATGCCGTCGTTTCGGGGACAAGCCAGGACTTCAACATGGATGAGCGTATTTCCATCCGGGAAAGGGAGATCCTGCAGCTGATCGCGGAAGGCAACTCCAATTCGCAGATCGCCAAAAAACTGGTCATCAGCGCGCGTACGGTGGAAACGCACCGCACGAACATCATGCGAAAGCTTGAACTCACCTCCCAGATCGATATTCTCCGCTATGCGATCCAGCACGGCCTCGCCCAGCTTGAGTAGCAAATTTCTATCCCGAAGGCAACCATTTACGCGGCTTCCATATTTTCGAAGATGATTGTTTGATCGCCGGTCCAACCCCCGGCGATAATAAACACCAGGACATTGAATTGCGCCTGGTTTTTTTTATCTGGCAAGTGCTCGATAACTTTTTGTGAAGATTCCCTTTCGCCGAATATTCAAGGTAATATCGTACAATATCTGCATAACATTACATGAATTAAAACTAAAAGGAACGGAGAGAAAGTTCCTGCTCCCGGCACCCTCCGCATGACCTTTTTCACGGTTTAACCAAGAGACCAAGATCTGCCATGCACATCCTGCTCATCCACCAGGCCTTTGCCGCTCTTGACGAACCCGGCGGGACCCGCCATCACGAATTCGCCCGGGCCCTGGCGGCGCGCGGGCACCGCGTGACGGTCATCGCCAGCCGGGTGAGCTATCTGACGGGCGCCCCCCTTTCCGGTCCCGGGGCGGAAGTTGATCAAGCTGAGCAGGGTGGCGTGAGGGTGATCCGCGCTGCCACCGCCTCAGCCCTGCACAAATCCTTCGTCCGGCGTGTGTTCGCCTTTATCTCGTTCATGGCGTCCTCGTTTTTTATTGGGTTGGGCGTCAAAAATGTGGACGTGGTCTGGGGCACTTCGCCGCCCATCTTCCAGGGCATCACTGCCTGGCTGCTGGCGCGGCTCAAGCGCGTCCCCTTCCTTTTCGAAGTGCGCGACCTGTGGCCCCAGTTTGCCATTGCGGTGGGCGTTCTGAAGAACCCCATCCTCATCAAATTATCGTTGTGGCTCGAGCGATTCCTGTACCGCCGCGCTGCGGTGGTGATGGTCAACAGCCCCGGCTACGTGCACCCGGTGATGGAACGCGGGCGCGCCGGGTCGAACTTGTCCCCAATGGCGCCGACCCGGAGATGTTCGACCCCGCCGCGGACGGTTCCGTTTTTCGCAGCCAGCACGGCCTCAGCCGATAAATTCGTCTTGCTTTATGCCGGTGCGCACGGCCTGTCAAACGACCTGGGCGTTGTCCTGGAATCCGCAGAGATCCTGGCAGGAACCTCTCCAAGGGTCATGGTGGTATTGCTGGGGGATGGCAAGGAAAAGCCCGCCCTCCAAAAACAAGCCGTCGGGATGGGGCTGACCAATGTCCTGTTCCTTCCGCCCATCCCCAAGATGGAGATGCCCGCAGCCCTGGCGGGAGCGGATGCCTGCCTGGCCATCTTGAAGCCGATCGAAGAATACAAGACCACCTACCCCAACAAGGTTTTCGATTACATGGCGGCAGGTCGCCCCGTTGCGCTTGCGATCGACGGGGTCATCCGCGCCGTGGTTGACCGGGCCGGTTGCGGAATTTTCGCCAAGCCAGGGGACCCGGTCGCGCTCGCCGAGGTTATTAAGACCCTGGCGGCGGACCCGAACCGCAGTCGCAGCATGGGGCTGGCGGGTCGCAAATACCTCGAAGAGAACTTCAACCGGACCGTCATCGCCGAAAAAATTCTGGACATCCTGAATAGTTTGTCTCACTAGGAGAAGATATGCCCGCCATCGCCTTCAACCGCTTCTATCGCTACGCTGCCCTCACCCGCCTGTTAAAAACCCTGGTGGAGGAGTATCCAAACCTGCTGCACCTGGAAAGTATTGGCAAGAGCCACGAGGGGCGGGATGTCTGGCTGGTAACTGCCACCAACTTCCGCAGCGGACCGGATGCGGAGAAGCCCGCCCTGTGGGTGGACGGCAACCTGCACGCCTCCGAAGTGGCCGGTTCGGTGGCTGCCCTGTATTTCATCAATACTTTGGTAACCCGTTATGGCAAGGACGACGACGTGACCGCTGCCCTGGATACGCGCGCCTTTTACATCGTCCCGCGCGTCAACCCCGACGGCGCCGAGTGGGCGCTGGCTGATAAGCCTCGCCTCATCCGCTCGAGCACGCGGCCCTACCCATACGACGAGGAGCCGGTAGAGGGACTGCTCCAGGAGGATATCGATGGCGACGGGCGCATCCTGACCATGCGCATCCCCGATCCGAACGGCGCCTGGAAAACCCATCCCGAGGACCCGCGCTTGATGATCCGCCGCGACCCGGTCGAAACGGGCGGGGCATATTACCGGCTGCTGCCAGAAGGCCTGCTGCGCAATTTCGACGGCGTCACCATCCAGCCCCAGGGTGCAAAGGAAGGTCTTGACCTGAACCGCAACTTCCCGGTGGCGTGGAAACAGGAGAACGAGCAGCACGGTGCGGGTCCGTACCCGGTCAGCGAACCCGAGTCGCGCAATGTTGTAGATTTCATTGTCCGGCATCCCAATCTCACCGGAGTGGTTACTTTCCACACCTACAGCGGACTGCTCCTGCGCCCCTACGATGACCGGGCCGATGACGAGTTCCCGCCCGAAGACCTGTGGACCTACAAGAAGATCGGCGACCAGGGCACCAAAATAACCGGCTACCCTAACGTCTCCTGCTATCACGATTTCCGCTACCATCCCAAGCAGGTGACCACAGGCGCCTTCGACACCTGGATGTATGACCATCTCGGGGTCTTCTCCTGGACGGTGGAACTATGGAGCCCCATGCGCCAGGCAGGCATCAAGGATTACAAGTACATCGAATGGTTCCGCGAGCACCCGCTCGAGGATGACATCAAAATGATGAAATGGAACATTGAAGAGCTGGACGGAAAAGGTTACGTGGATTGGTACGCCTTCAACCACCCCCAACTGGGCAAGGTGGAACTTGGCGGGTGGGACTCGCAGAATTATTTTGGCAACCCACCCCTGAAGTTTCTCGAAAAGGAGATCCGGGTATTCCCCGAGTGGATTATCTGGCATGCCCTGATCTCGCCGAAACTATCGCTGCACTCGGCGGAAGTAAAGACCATTGCCAAGGGAACTTACCGCGTGCGCCTGGTTGTGGAAAATAACGGCTGGCTGCCCACCTACGTCACCAAGAAAGCCGTGGAGAAAAAAGTCTCACGGGGTGTCATCTGCGAGATCGAAATTCCGGAGGGAGCCAGCCTGCAGTCGGGTAAACCCCGCCAGGAACTGGCCCAGTTGGAAGGGCGTGCCTACAAATCCGCCTTCCCGGAGGGCTGGGAAGGCGGCACCGACGACCGGTTGAAGGTCGAGTGGGTTGTGCGCGCCCCCCAGGGCGGCACGGTTAAACTGACCGCCCGCCACGAGCGTGCCGGGGTGGTGAGAGTTGAACTCGAATTGAAGTGAAAGACCAGCCCTGCGGTTTTCCCGCAGGGCTTTTTTATATTCCTAAGGTTTTGAGGTTCGAACCGCGGAGGAACGAAGTTCGCGAAGCTAGTTATGGGGTTTCCTGGCCAGCTTCATGTCTGCTCGGCAAATATTTTGCCAGTCTACTTTAAGAAACCTGTGAGACGCCGGCACCCAGGGATTGCAAACTCTCCGTGATCTTGCTATACTATTTTATGCTTTTCGCAATCATCCGCATAGGAGGCAAAGAAAATGAGTGATAGATATTTAAAGAGTTTGTTGGGCGAAAATGAGCAGGTTCTGTTTGTAACCCACCAGCACTGGCTGGTCCTGGCGGGCGAGATCCTGATCGAGACCCTGCTGTCGATTGCGCTGATCGTCCTGGTCACCCTGATGTATTTCTTGTGGGTTTTGAATCCCCTTGTGCTGTTCGGATACCTGCTGCTCATCTTCCCGCTAATCAGCCTGTGGCGTGACGTCCTGATCTGGTCGAATCGCAAATACGTGGTGACCGACCGGCGTGTGATCCAGCTTTCGGGCGTGTTCAACAAGAACGTCACCGATTCCTCGCTGGACAAGGTCAACGATGTTAAATTGACCCAGTCTTTCCTGGGGCGCATGCTCGGGTACGGGAATATCGAGATCCTCACCGCCAGTGAGTTGGGGGTGAACATGTTCATGCACATCGGCCAACCCATCCAGTACAAGGCTGCCATGATCAACGCCAAGGAAAAGCTGGAGCATGCTCCGGCGCAAGCTGCACCGACCCGCCCGGCACCCAACCCGGCGGACCTGTTGACGCAATTGGACACGCTGCGCCAGCACGGTGTGCTGACCGAGGAGGAGTTCCAGGTCAAGAAGGCCGATTTGCTCAAGAAGATGTAGGTCGGACCGTCTGACGGTTGAGGTCTTGTGGGAATTCACCAGTTTTTTGTTATGGATGAGATGGGAATAAAATCCGAATTTAAGGAGACCCATTATTCATATATTAGGAAATTAAAATGAGGAAAGTGATCGTTTTCAACAGGGTGACTGTCGACGGATTTTTTGCAGGTCCAAAGGGAGAAATTGATTGGTTTGTGCAGGATCCCGAAGTCGACAAGGCGGCGCATGCGAGCATGCATCCGGATACGCTTCTACTTGGCAGGCTGACCTACCAGATGTTCGCAGGGTATTGGCCGCATGTAGCTGCTGATCCAAATGCACCCGAAGGCGCCCGCATCATGGCAAACGAACTGGATCAAATGAACAAGGTTATTTTTTCCAGGACGATGAACAATGTAGACTGGATAAATTCCAGGCTCGTAAAAAGTGATGTTTTAAAAGAGGTGAGGGGGTTAAAACAAGGAAGCGGTCCCGACATAACCATATTTGGCAGCGGGACAATTATTCAGCAGCTTGCCCGGGAAGGGTTAATCGACGAATATTTACTGGTGATCACCCCGGTCATCCAGGGCGAGGGGAAGCCGTTATTTGGCAGCATTAATAAGACCAACCTCAAACTTTTGGAAGCAAGGTCGTTCCCCTCGAAAAACGTCCTGTTACATTATGACTTGGCGGGCGGGTGATATTTTCAGGTTCTTTTAATAAACCTTGCCATGAAGGTGGAACAAGTTGAGCTTTTCCTGCGCGATTTTGGCACTTGGGCCTCTTCCCAACCTGACATCCTGGGAGTTGTCCTGGTGGGCTCTTTCGCCAGGAACGCCGCCACCACTTCGTCCGACGTGGACCTGGTTATTTTGGCCCGCGACCCGCAGCGTTATTTGCAGGACCAGGCCTGGGTGCGCCAGTTTGGAGAACCTTCCCGCCAGCAAACTGAGCAATATGGTGCGCTTACTTCTGTCCGGGTCTGGTATTCTGATGGAAGCGAGATCGAATATGGCATTCACGGATCAAAACTGGGCAGACATGCCTCTTGATGAAGGAACACGCCAGGTGATCGCGGCTGGGATGCGGGTGCTTTTCGAGCGGGAATCCATCCTTAGCCGGCATTTACCCAAACCGTGAGGTTTGCGCCATGGTCACAGCGATTCAGCCTGGTACCAACAAGCGCTTGATGATAATTGAAAGGAGAGTCACCATGAACCTGAAAGAACATATCCTGGCCGCGTTGAGGGAGCAATTCAAACGTTGGGACGAACTGCTTGGGAGCATGAGCGAAAAGCAGATCACTGCGCCGCACTTGCCTTCCGAATGGTCCACCAAGGATGAGATCTCCCATTTGTGGGCCTGGCAGCAGCGCTCCATTGCCCGCCTGGCTGCCGCTTGTCTCGACCGGGAACCCGATTTTCCCAAGTGGCCTGCAGAGCTGGACCCGAATGTGGATGAAAACACGGACAAGATCAATGCCTGGATCCATGAGACTACCAGGAAAGATCCATGGTCGAAGGCCTACCTGGATTGGAAAATAGGGTTTCTCCGGTTCCTGGAGCTCGGGGAGAAAATAGCTGAAAAAGACCTGCTGGATGAAAGCAAATATCCATGGATGAAGGGCTCCCCTCTGGCATTTACGCTCCTATCCTGCTATGACCATCACCAGGAACATTTCGACGGGTCGGTCCTCTGGCTGGATCAGAACAAAAAATAACTGGCCGACCTATTTTGAGTCACGCATTTTTCAACTGTTTAATCCGGAGATGCAGTGGTGCGCGGCAATAAGGTTTACCGATAATGAACGCCAACGACGTCCTGATCGACCTGCTGGAAGATAACCGGCGGCGCTTGCAGCGTGGGCTCGACAAAATGAGCGACGATTGTGTGCAGTGGAACCCGGAGCCCAACGCCAACAACATCGCCATCACGATCTGGCACATGGCGCGCATCCTTGATGTCTTCCTGACCCGGAATGCCAAAGGAGAACTTCCGGCAGAAGAGTGTTGGTTCCGCCTGGGCTGGGCGGACAGGACCGGGTATGATCCGCGCGGGATTGGTCAAAATGGATGGGGCATGCTCACCGGGTACACTCAGGAAGAAGTGGCTGCCATGCCGCCAATGACACGGGAACAGGTGCTTGGATATCTGGATAACGTTTACGATGCAGTCAAGGATTACCTGGCAGGCATGTCCGGGGAAAAACTGTTGGCTCCGTGTGCAGGGTTCGAAGGGAAATACTCGAAATACCAGTGCATCCAGATGGCATTAATGGACAATATCAGGCATCTTGGAGAAATCTTCGCCATTGAATCAAGCTGGAAGCGGCGGAAAAAGCAACCAGATCCTGAAAGTAAAGGACGTAGATCGATACGCCTGGAAGGATATGATTATTCGCAAGCGGGAGGTTATTTTATAACCATTAGCACGTCGGGAAGAAAGCGCCTGTTTGGGAATGTGGCTGGAGGAGAGATGCAGATAACTGAATTGGGGAAGATTCTCCAGAAATGTTGGGATGATATCCCATTCCATTTCTCAAATGTGACCACAGATGCATTCGTTGTAATGCCAAATCATGTTCATGGCATTTTATTTATCCATCATAAAGAAATCGCACCCGTAGGGGCGCAGCATGCTGCGCCCCTACCCCTGCAAGGAATATCCACGAATGTCAAACCAGGATCATTGGGAGCGATTGTCCGGTCTTTCAAATCCGCCGTCTCCCGTCGGGCAGAAATGGAATTATATTTTCGCAATGTTTGGCAACGCAATTATTATGAACATATCATTCGTGATAATGCTGATTACGAACGCATTGCTTCTTACATCCTCAATAATCCGGTCAACTGGGATTGTGACGAAGAGAATATCTAACTTGTAGAGGGCGGATTTCCTGGCACCGCTCTGAGCATAATCAGTATGAAACGAATAAAAGGACTTCTTTATGAAGGCTTGTAAAACGTGTGAATTGATTGCCAACCGCAATGCAGGCACTGCCCCACTCTGGGACTGTATCTATCGAACTTCTCTTTGGGACGTGGCACATAGCTACAATACCTCCTTACCCGGCTGGCTCGTCTTGGTGGCTCGGCGGCATATCGAGTCCTTGGATGAATTGACCGATCCCGAAGCGGTCGAATTAGGCCGGTTGATCCGTAAAGCATCATTCGCCTTGAAAGAAGTCACTAGCTGCATAAAAACATATGTGATCCAATTTGCTGAGAACGCGGAACATCGGCATGTGCATTTTCACATCATTCCGCGCATGGCAGATCAGCCGGATAATCGTTACGGCCCTCATATCTTCGGATACCTAGGTGTTTCCGAAGAAGAACGGGTGAGCCAGGAAGTTATGAACGCAATAGCCGGGAAAGTGCAAAAGGTATTTCTAGCAACGCATGCTGCAATGTAAAAAGTTAACCCAAACTGGGTAGAACGGACAACATTTTATTGCAGCATTAGAGCCTATCCGCTAAAAAGTGCCATTCCAGAGAATTCAAATGCGATAAGGATTTAGACACAATAGTCCATCGAGGCAATATAGTTCAATTATTTATTGTTATATGATGCAAGTTCGTTTCCGAAAACAAAGGAGCAAGCAAAATGAGTGACATGGTTTTCGAGCAGCTCGCAGACGCCCTGGACAAACTTCCCAACGGTTTCCCCCGCACCACGTCCGGGGTCGAGATCAAGATTCTAAAGAAGATCTTTTCGCCCGAAGAAGCTACCCTCGCCTGCCAGCTTGGCGGCACGTACGAACCGATTGATAACCTTGCCGAACGGACCGGGCTGCCGGTCGATCAGACCCGCAAACAACTCCTCAACCTGGTGCGGCGCGGCGTGCTCTGGCTAGATAAGGTGGATGGAAGGCCACACGTCCGGCTTGCGCCCTTCGTCGTCGGTATTTATGAGGCGCAGATGGAACTCATGGATCACGAACTCGCCCATCTCGTCGAAGATTACCTGGCGCATGGCGGTTCCCAGGGGATCATGAAACCGCAGCCCGCCCTGCACCGTGTCCTCCCCGCCATGGGAGCCGTGAAGACCGAAGCGGTGCTGCCCTATGAAGACGTCCGGGCGATTTTGCTCGAGGCCAACAGCTTCCACATCCAGGATTGTATCTGCCGCCTCCAGCAGGACCAGCTCGGCAGCCGCCGGTGCGAATTCCCGCTCGATATGTGCCTGGGGTTCTCGACCGAAGAGAGCCCCAGCGGACCCGGCTTTATTTCCCGAGAAGAAGCCCTGGCAATTTTGGAGAAAAGCGAAGAGGTCGGGCTGGTGCACACGGTCAGCAACGTCATGCAGGGGGTGGGCTACGTCTGCAACTGCTGCGGCTGCTGCTGCGCCATCCTGCGCAGCATCAACGAATGGGGAATTGAGAACTCGGTGGCCTATTCCAGCTATGTTGCGGTGATCGATCCCGAGGTCTGCGCGTCCTGTGGGGACTGCATCCAACGCTGCCAGGTAAATGCCATCTCGGAAGGGGAAGACTCCTCGGTGGTGGACCGGGCGCGCTGCATCGGCTGCGGCTTGTGTGTCACCGGCTGCCCCAACGACGCGGCCCGCCTGGAGCGCAAGGCGGAGTCTGAGATCGTTCTTCCGCCGGTGGATTTCGCCGCCTGGGAACAGGCGCGCCTTAAAAACCGGGGGTTGCTGGGATGATTAAATCTCTTCCTTTCTTCTGGGCGATAAGATCGATCCCATAGAGATAATCATTCGATCCATCGCTTAGAACTTGCGTCAAGCCTGCCGCTAAGTCCAACAAATAGGTTGTCGTCTGCCCGTTTACCGTCTCCTGCAGGCGGTCTCCGAGGCCGTTATAGGCATAGCTCGAAGTTGTGTCTGCATTGGTCACCGAGAGCAGCCGGTTGGCGGAATCGTAGGTATACGTGTTCCAGCCGTCATTAAGCAGGTTGCCGTTCGCATCCCAGGCATACGGTACCCCGTCTACAGTGGTCATACGGTTGGAGGAATGTTAGCATAGGTATTTATGTCATTAAAAACAATTACCAATTGGTGCAACCAGAATTAAGTGGGACTTGTGGTCTTCACTATTCATATTATAGACAGCATCGAAAATGGTCACACCTTACCCGATAAGTATTGTTTTAAATATACTTTTTGATAAATTACTAACCACACAAATAATATAGTATCAAAATTAAATGGAAGTTGAGGGGATTTCATTTATTGCAAGAAAGCTTTTCGAAATTCTCTCCCAATAGCTTCTTAAAATCTATAATTCCAATGTTTCATAATGCGAACTGGTAATCTGCTGCGTCAGGCGATAATCCCGACCGTCAATACCGTCGTAGGTGTAGTGATCACACAGTCGTTTTGAATATTCAAAAATGCTAACGCCCCTTTTTTTCCAAAAGTGATATAAAGCCACTGATTATTTATCATCCATCCTGCGTCTCTAATTCCATCAATACCTTTACCAATTGATTGCATCTGTGAACCATCTGGTTGGATAGTATAGAGATGGTTTTCACCAGTGTTTCCTCCTGAGAACCACCCAGTTGTAAATACCAGTATCTTCCGTCGGAGTCCAATTACCGAACCAATAGCGGCAGACGGTGCCAGGGCGTTTCAAAAATCGGTTTATTTTCATTAGATTCCAGTTTAATTACTTCGAGATAACTTTGCAGCAAATTTGTAGTTTTGTCATATCGACTTTCTACAATCGCGGCAAATCTTCCATCCGGAGACCAGGATACCGATGCAACGTTCTTTTGAAACAACACCGGACTGAACGAAGATAAGGCTGTAATATATATACCCATACCAGAAGGAGGATCGGGTGCTTCATAATAAAAACTCAATCTACCATCCGGGGTCCAAGTTGGATTCATGGCTGTTTTATTTACCAATTGCCAAGTATGTCCATTTTGTGGATCGATAGCATAGATGCTATATGGACACATTCATATGGGGGGTGCTCAGTAACCATCACCAGTCCAAGAAGTTGCTATACTGGTTTAAGTATTTGGTCATATCTGCAAAACGTCTACATATTATTTTCCTACAAAAGGGGCAGATATTTTATGTCGGCCTCCGGTAACTTTCCCAGAAAAGTGCTACTATCGTTGATCGTGAATGTAATAACACTTACAGCCTTAACAATAGAATATTTTTATCCAATCAGCATTGGACCCTCATACATGGCATATTGGACGATTATCGCCGTTATTCTGTCTTCAATGGGATTCTTATTCCTAATCCTCAAACATAATAGATTGTTTGTCCTATCAACTTTACTGGCATTTCTGATTTGGCTAGGTTATACAATTTACGGTGCATTCTTTTACCGATCTACTTATTTTATGTAGATATCACATAAACCACTATTATTTGAAAATAGATAGAAAACAATTGATCTCCGTTGAGGTTTCGAGGAGCTAACAAGCGTATGGATCGCCACTAGGGAAGTTTGCATCAGCCAATACCGGAATAAGCAACGGGGAAGACCCTCTCAAGACTAACGTTATTAATCAATTCTCATTAGTATATCAATGCGAAAAGGGATTTGACGCATTGATTCCGTCAAAGCATGTCTCGCCCCTACAAAAACCATCTCATCCCCCTCGCGGTTATAAACCAGGTTCGGTCGGCGCAATTGTGGCCTCTTTCAAATCCTTCGTCTCCGGCCGCGATATCCGGATTAAATTCCGGAAAAATCTGGCACCTGCCGAGGCGGTCTTTGCGCAGCACCCCTTGGGTCAAACCGCCATTCGCGAAGCAACCCCCTTTGGGGTCGGCGGCTCGTCGCGTGAGTCGCGGCGTCGAAGGCGCAATTTTTACGAACATATCGTTCGTGATCAGGCTGATTACGAACGCATTACCGGCTACATCCTCTCGAACGCAGCCAATTGGGATAAAGATGAAGAGAATACCTGAAATCCTGAATACTTGAAAAGCAGGGTAACTGGCACATTTCTTTCATCATCTTGACATACTAGAATATCTGTTCTATAATCAATGCCGCAGCAATCTACGCTCAATGATCATATTGCCGTGTTTTCTCTGGTACTTGCTGCCAAATTAATCGACATGCTTCACCGTGTAATACTGTTTCATTGTTCTTTACCAACCGAATCAAATGTCATTGCGAAGGCTGGATGCTCTCTCAAGCCTGTGGTAATCCCCTCCCACCAAAGTATCGTATGTGAATGAGGAAACTACTAGAAAAACAAATTTCCATCCTTCTTTGTGTAAGAACGTTTCATGGTTCGTTAACAAATTAAAGCTTCCTCACCCGGCCTTATTCGTTTTGGGTTGTTACGCGGAACAACCTCTCCAACTTGGTATATATATATGAAAGAACAACGAGATGTTTTCGTTCTTCGATTGTTCCTCAGGAACAATGAACCGAGTAGTCATCAAGACGCCATCGTCCACATCGACGACATGAGTCGTCGATGGTATCCCCAGACAAATGGTTCATATGCGCATCATCAAAAATTAATGCCTCAAATCCAGTCATTCGAATGGTATCGTTTTGGTCACGCGGTCATCATCATAATCATTAGACCATTTGCGCTATAATCAATTTACCATGCCCATCACCCGCTCGAAACAGTCTTTAATGAAATCCTCCTCCCGCTCAGGAAAACGCGGCCTCCCCGAGCCGGAACCGGAGCCTGTCAGCGTACCCCTACGCCCTCGCAAGCCGCGCAAATCCTCCAGGCCCAGCTGTCCCGCCCGAACGTTTCTCGGTGCTCGACAGCATCCCGCCCGAGCGCAGGATGGACATCCTCGGCGTGGTGCTTGCCATCGTCGGCCTGGTGACGCTGCTCAGCCTCTTCTCGGCCACCAAAAGCAGCCTCACCGGTAGTTGGATCAACATCCTCTCGCAGGTTTTCGGCTGGGGCGACTATATCCTGCCCGTGGCGCTGTTCGTCCTGGGCGTCTGGCTGGTGGCCCGCAACGTGGACCGCCTCCCGGCGCTCAACATCGAACGCCTCACCGGCATGCTGCTCCTGTTCATTGGTCTGCTGGTGACCTTCCACGGCCTGGACGGCGCGACCACTACTGCTCTCGAGCGCGCCCGGGCCGGCAGTGGCGGCGGTTACATCGGCGCGCTGCTCCAGGAGGGGCTGGTCGGCGCCATCGGCGCGGTCGGGACGGTCATCGTGGTGGTTGCCTGGCTGCTCATCGCCCTGGCATTGACGCTGGACCTTTCGATGCAGGATATGTTCAAATGGGCCGGACCGCTTGGAGCAAAGTTCAATGCCTGGCTGAAGCAGCGCTTCCAGAAGAAGGCCGTCATTTCAAACGGGAGCGCATCCCCCGAAGAACCGCTGGACGATTTCACCCCCCTGCTGCGCCCGCCGCTTGCCCAGCCGGTACCGGTCGTACCCCCGGGCGTGACGGTGAGGACCAACCTCCCCCTCACCCCGGCCATCACCTGGATGCTGCCGAAGGTTGCCGACATCCTGGAACCGCCGGAGGCTCCCAAGATCAACGAGGAATTCATCGCGAAGCGTGCCCGGCTGATCGAAGAGACGCTGACCTCCTTCGGTGCGCCCAGCCAGGTGATCGAGATCAGCCGCGGACCCACGGTCACCATGTTCGGGGTGGAACCGCTCTTCGTCGAATCGCGCTCCGGGCAGACGCGCGTGCGCGTTGGCAAGATCGCATCGCTGGCCGACGACCTGGCCCTGGCCCTGGCGGCGCCGCGCATCCGCATCCAGGCTCCCGTGCCGGGCCACGGCTACGTGGGCATCGAAGTCCCGAATGAAGAGATGGCACTGGTGGCGCTGCGGGAAGTGGTGGAGAGCGAGGTGTTCACCCGCAGTAAAGCGCCCCTGCGCTTTGCGCTTGGCAAGGACGTGGCCGGGCACCCCAAGACCACCAGCCTGGAATCCATGCCGCACCTGCTCATCGCCGGCACCACCGGCTCGGGCAAGTCGGTGTGCGTCAATGCCATCCTCACCTGCCTGCTGCTGAACAACACCCCCGACGACCTGCGCCTGATCCTGGTGGATCCCAAGCGCGTCGAACTGACTGGTTACAACGGCGTCCCGCACCTGCTTGCTCCGGTGGTGGTGGAGATCGAACGGGTGGTGGGTGCCCTGCAATGGATGACCCGGGAGATGGATAACCGCTACCACAAGTTCGCCGAGATCGGTGCGCGCAACATCGCCGATTACAATACCCGCGTAACCGCGCAGGGCGGAAAGCGACTGCCCTACCTGCTGGTGGTGATCGACGAACTGGCCGACCTGATGATGATCGCCCCCGACGAGACCGAGCGCACCATTACCCGCCTCGCCCAACTGGCACGCGCCACCGGCATCCACATGATCATCGCCACCCAGCGTCCCTCGGTGGACGTGGTGACCGGCCTGATCAAGGCCAACTTCCCGGCCCGCATTGCCTTCGCGGTGGCCTCCAACACCGACAGCCGCGTCATCCTCGACCAGCCCGGGGCGGAACGCCTGCTCGGGCGCGGCGACATGCTCTTCCAGGCGCCCGACTCTCCGGCGCCGGTGCGTTTGCAGGGTGTCTTTGTTTCGGATATCGAGATCAATCGCCTGGTGGAGTACTGGAAACAGCAGGCGGGTGCGTCTTCCCCGTACGGAGCCGCAGCCGGGGCCTCAGGCGTGACTCCCGGGGTGACCGCCTCGGGTGTTCAGCCTGCCCCCGCGACCCTGGAGGGGAAACAGGTGCCCATGTTCGAGGATATCACCGCCCTGCAGGGTGACCCACTCCTGAACGACGCCATCGACACCGTCCGCCGCGAAGGGCGCGCTTCGGTCTCGATGCTGCAGCGCAAGATGCGCATCGGCTACACGCGCGCCGCGCGCCTGGTGGATACCATGGAAGAAAAGGGCATCGTCGGTCCGCCCGAATCGGGTACCGGCGTGCGCGAGGTGCTGGACTACGGTCCCGCCGCGCCGCCAGTAGAGGATTAATTTTGCACCCAGGGTGATCGGTACATCTTTAGAATTGACTCGCCCCGTATTCCAAAGCTCAAAAACTTTACCAGAATGGTTGATCATGGATACACTGGAACCATTTTATTTCGTGAATGACCAACCTATATTATTACCTTGGGAGATGATCTATGAGTAAGGCAATTGCTGATTTAATGAATGAACACGAAGCAATACTTTCTGCCATTCAGGTGATGGTGAGTATGGTTGATACCATGGAAACAACCATGTCGGCGGATACTAAGGATATTAATGATTTCATCGGATTCTTAAAAGAGTTTGCCGACAAGTGCCATCACGGAAAAGAGGAAGGCTTTTTATTCCCAGCCATGATCAAGGCTGGCGTTCCGGATAAGGGTGGACCTATTGGTGTATTGCTTGCAGAACATGCCCAGGGCAGGAAGTTGATCCAGAAAATGGAAGAATCGATATCAACGAATGTGGACCAGATGAAGCTCGCGCAGGCAGAAAAAGAGTATGCAGACCTTTTAAGGAATCACATACAGAAGGAAAACCGTGGGTTGTTTCCCATGGCTGAAAAAGTTTTAACAGAAACACAATTGGAAAAGCTCTATGAAGGGTTCGAAGAACACGAAGAAAAGGTGATTGGACAGGGGCGGCATGAAGAACTTCATGCCATGCTTAAAAGCCTCCAGGAAAAATACCCCGTGAAAAAAAGGGGGTAGTTGACCCTCCTTTGCCGGGTATCAACTTGCGTGAGGTGCTGGACTACGGTCCCGCCGCGCCGCCAAATAAAGATTGATTATGGAGGAGCCACCCAAAGGTGGCTCCGGTTTTTTTCTTCCCCGTTCATTAAAATGAGGGCATGGACACGCTGAAAAAATGTGACCGGAAATACATTGGTTTTAACTAAAATTGGAAAAGGTGGCCTGGCTTAAGATCTCCTTGGTGGATATGCTGAAATTCCCCAATGATTTCAAATCAACCCAAATTGTGCTCGACAACGACATGCTTAGAATGATGATAGAGAACTTATTCGAGTTGCCCGTTAAGACGAGAATGAAAATTTTAATGGTACGGAAGGGGTGGATGTTTCCATATTTTTTGTCATCATTGGAACAGACACTTTCGAAATGGCAGTGTAACCACTTAAACCGGGTAAGGAGGAGAAAATGAAGAAATGGGTTCTTTTTGGGTTGCTGGCTCTCTTCATTGCCATATCATTTATCTTCTGGTTGCCTGCCTTTTTGGGGACGGACACCCTTACCGATTACCCATGCGTGATCGGGCGGCTGCTTGCCCTGGTCGGGTTTATCCTGATCCTCTTCCAGGTGGTGCTGAGTTCCAGGCTCAAATGGCTCGAACGGGGCCTGGGGTTGGATAAAATGCTCGGTTTTCACAAGACAGTTGGTGTGATTGGTTTCGCCTTCATGCTTTCCCACCCCGTCCTGCATGCCTCTTCCGACGTGCTGGCACAAGGGTATGTAACCTTGAAGTGGCCCATGATTTTTGGCGTGATTACGCTGCTGCTAGCCCTCGTTACCGTAGGTTCCGCTCTTTTATATGGAAAGCTGCACTTGAAATATGGGACCTGGAAGCAGATGCACTGGTTTAATTTCATCATCCTGCCGGTCATTTTTGCGCACAGTCTTCTTCTGGGCACAGACCTTGGAGCCCAGCCTCCGCTGCGCATCTTCTGGTATATCCTGGGCGGTCTGTACTTGCTGCTTGTGGCGGATATCCTCTGGGAACGTACCCGTTTCCGCCGGCATCTCCTGCAGGTCACGAATGTAGTCCAGGAAACACCCGATACCTGGAGCCTTCACTTTAAAGGTGGCAACGCGGATCACAAGCCGGGACAATTCCTGATGCTCTCACTGCTCCATAACGGGCGCCGATCAGAACCGCACCCGTTCACCATATCCTCCAGTCCAACCAGCGGAGACCTTTCTGTTTCCGTAAAAGCGGTGGGAGATTTCACCTCCACCGTTAAGGACACCACCAGGGCCGATGGGGCGTACATCGATATGCCCTACGGCACCTTTAGTTTCCTCAATTACGACGCCCCCAACTTGGTCTTCATCGCCGGAGGCATCGGCATTACCCCCTTTATCAGCATGCTGCGCTACATGGCAGATAAGAAACTGGAACGCAATGTGATCCTGATCTGGGGCAACAAAACTGAAAAAGATATTGCCTTTAATGCCGAGTTGGTGCAAATGACAATTGCCTTGCCCTCCCTGCATATCATTCACGTGCTATCGAACCAACCCGAATGGCCCGGTGAAAAAGGGTATGTGGATACTCAATTTCTGCGCAAACATCTGGATGGTTTCGAGAACCCCCAGGTTTTCGTGTGCGGACCGCCCGTGATGATGACAAAAGTTGTGCGGGCCCTGCAGCAGGTGGGCGTGCCAAAGGAACGCATTCACTTCGAGCGGTTTGCGTTGCGCTGATAGCTCAACCAGCACGCCGGTTGCCTGCTTTTCTGATGCAAGGATGTACAGGAGTCGTCCCTGCGTTTTTATCGCATCTATAATTCCCACTGGGCTTCCATCCAATCGGCGAATGTTTGCACAGGAAGAGATGTATTATGGAAAAGCGGGGGCCCTGGAGCAGGATCATTAGGTTAGAGTCCATTCGCGACGATTCGAATAAAAAACGGCTTTATGGTATGATTCTCAACCTACAAGGTTTCTTATGGAAGACAAAATAACCATCATTGAAGGTCCACCCCCCGTATTCGAGCCCGTCCAGGACGGCTGGGCACTCAGTCTCGGCGAAGGTCCGTTCCTGCCGTTGACCCTGCTCACGCGCCTGCGGGCATTTAACAGTCCGGCGCTGGTGGAACGTTGCTACCGGCGCTGGCGGCAAAACGAACCCATCCATCTGCACTATCGCAACGACCTGGGAATGGAAGAAAAAGCTCCCATCGTGGCGGCGCGCTCGATGGAGACCAACGAAGGACATGTGCTTCTGCTCTGGATCCAGCTTGACCCGCAGAAGGTTCACCTCGAGCTTGGATTCCGGTGATGATGAGGCTGATCAGGAGTAAAAAGCGGCCTGTTGAATTATCAGAAATCCTGATTTCAGCTCCGCCTTAGTTTTCACAGGTTTCTCCACAACAACAATTGAGGATAGAAGGGGATTTGGGCGGGTTTTGAACCAGATGGGCTGGACGCCGCCTGCCTGATAACCCATTTTTTCCTTCACCAAATAACAAAAATTTCATAGTTCGTGTTTTCGATTGTGCCAAATATCACGAAAATAATCATGCGCATCTATGGAATTCGTCATATTGACTTAGTTTTGATTATCGGGTACCTTTAAGAGGAAAGTAATTCCTGGTGGAAATATTTATGCTTGAATGGTTGGACATAGCATAGGATCGAGCGGGCGTCCCGTCCGGGGTGCCCGCTTAAATTTTCACCGCACTTCAATCCATCTATATTAAGGAGATAAACATGGCAGGACAGATTAATGCTTTCGAAATGGCGCAGAAGCAGTTTGACAGTGTTGCCAAGCTGCTCAAGCTCGACCCGCATGTGGCCGAGGTTCTGCGGTGGCCTATGCGCGAGTACACCTTCCGCATCCCGGTCCGCATGGATAACGGCACCCTGCGCATCTTCCAGGGATACCGCGTCCAGCACAACGACGCCCGCGGCCCCAACAAGGGCGGCATTCGCTTCCACCCTGCCGAGACCCTGGATACCGTGCGCGCCCTGGCGACCTGGATGACCTGGAAATGCGCCGTTGCGGATATTCCACTGGGCGGCGGCAAGGGTGGCATCATCGTCGACCCGTCCACGCTTTCGGTGGCTGAAAAGGAACGCCTGTGCCGCGGCTGGGTGCAGATCATGTGGAAGAATATCGGCCCCCGCACGGACGTGCCCGCTCCGGATGTCGGCACCACCCCGCAGATGATGGGCTGGATGATGGACGAGTATTCCAAACTGTGCGGTGTGTACACACCGGGCGTTTTCACCGGCAAGCCGCTGGGCGGTGGTGGTTCTGAAGGTCGTACCGAAGCGACCGGATATGGTGTCATCTATACCGTCCGCGAGGCCATGAAACACCTGGGGATCGACCCGAAGAAATCCGTGGCTGCCATCGAAGGCTTTGGCAACGTTTCACAATATGCTTCCATCGGTTTCATCGAAATATTGGGCGGTAAGGTTGCCTGCGTTTCCTGCTGGGACCGCAATGATAAGACCTCCTATACTTACAGCCACAAAAACGGGGTTGACCCGCGCTTCCTGCTCACCATCGTGGACCAATACGGCACGATCGACAAGAAGAAGGCCGAAGCCGCCGGTTATGTTGTCGAAGATGGCGAGAAATGGATCGAGAAGGATTGTAACGTTTTGATCCCGGCTGCCATCGAAGGACATGTCAACGGCGAAACCGTCAAGAAGATTTCGAAGAATGTCAAAATCGTGGCCGAAGGGGCCAACGGACCATGCACTCCCGAAGCCGACGAGTACTTCAAGAAGAATAATATCTTCGATATCCCCGATTTCCTGTGCAACGGCGGCGGCGTGACCTGCTCATACTTCGAGTCTGTGCAGAACGACGCCAACTACTACTGGCCAAAGGAAGAAGTACTGCAGAAACTTGACCAGAAGATGACCTCCGCTTTCCATGGCGTGTTGGATATGGCACTTAAGCAAAAAGTTTATATGCGCGATGCAGCCTACATGGTCGCCATTGACCGTGTTGCCAAGGCAATGCAGTTGCGCGGCTGGATCTAGTCCAACATTCAATATCCACAGAATAAGGACGCCAGGTGACCCTGGCGTCCTTCGTTGTTGTATAATATGAGTATCCACCGCAAAGCGAGCCAATAAAAAAATGGACCTGCCCGAAGAGAACCCAAAGCCGGAAGAACCCACCCCCTCGGAAGATATCTTCCCCGAAGAGCCTGTCTTACCGGAGGGGTTTACTCCGATCGGCGATATCGCCCATTTGCCGCGTGCCCGCCGAAGAAAGGCGCGGCGCACGTTGGTCCCGCTTGCAGCAGACGAACGGGCGGCATTGTTGGACAATCTGGCACGGCGTGCCTTCCCATCTTTTGAATTCTTCCTGTTCGCCTTCTTGTGCGGGCTCATTTTGGGGGCAGCTTACCTGCTGAATGCACCAGCATTGCTGCTGGTTGGGATCTTGTTGGCTCCACTCCTGACCCCTTATGTTGGCATGATGCTGGCTGCAGTCACCGGCTCCTGGCGGTTTTTTTTCCTGACCCTGGGAGTGCTGCTGGTGGCCGGAGTGCTGGTTTTCCTGACTGGCGCGCTGGCCGGGTTGGCCGGGAGACTTTGGGATAATCTACCATTTACCTATGCCAGGATCCACGCCCAACTCTGGTGGCCGGACTTATTGGTTGTGGCACTGGGGGCAGGCCTGCTGGCAATCTCCTTTGTCCGCTCCGAGCAAAAACCGATCGTGGCAAGCGTAATGCTCGCTTATGGGATGTTCCTGCCGGTCAGCGCAGCGGGAATTGGGCTGGGCCTCGGCAAGGATGTCGGTGGTGTGACTCTCTGGCCGAATGGGCTACTGGTATCCCTGGTATATTTGGCGTTGGCAATGCTGGTAGGCGGCATTATCCTGCTAGCAATGCATTTCAAACCGATGAAGGCCAGCGGATACATCCTTCCAGTGTTTCATGGGGTTGCTTTCGGTGGTTGTGTTGGTGGTTTTTACCGGGCTGGTGTCACTTATTCGTGAAGGCATCACCTCCGCCCGAACCGTGGCACCGACACCCACCAGCATTACCCTCCCCACAGCCACCCCAGTTGTCATCCAAACCTCGACACCCTCCCCCACCAGCCAGCCAAGTGCAACATATACAGTGACACACACTCTGGTGCCGACTCCGGCATATGCAGTTATTGCTTCCCCGGAATTGAACGGAGCAAATGTCCGCTCTGAGCCGGCCGGGGGAATTGTGCTCATCTCCCTGGTTAACGGTACGTTGGTCGAGGTTCTGCCCGAAACTCAAATTGTTGTCTCAACCACCTGGGTACGGATCCGGGTCAACAACGTGGAAGGCTGGGTGCTGCAAACCGTCCTGGCTGCCACCACGCAAGTACCCGCCTCAACCGCTGCTTTCACAGCGACCCCTTAGAATCTTATCCCTCTTCATGGAGTTATAGATGACCATCCATTTTGGTACAGACGGCTGGCGTGCCGTCATCTCGGATACTTTCACTTTCAACAACCTGCGCATGCTTACCCAGGCCATCGCGGATGCTGTGACCTCAGAGTCGTGGGACAAATCCGGGAACGGCGGTTCCATTCCTGACCCGAAAAAGTTCGTGGTGGGTTTCGACACCCGCTTCCTGTCCGACCGCTATGCCGGAGATGTTGCCCGTGTCCTGGCAGCCAATGGCTTTACTGTACTGCTGGCACAATCAGATGCGCCCACCCCTGCAATTTCATACGCGGTCAAGAACCTCAAGGCCATTGCCGGAGTGATGATCACCGCATCACATAATGCTCCACGCTATAACGGCGTCAAACTTAAAGCCTCCTATGGCGGTTCAGCCCTGCCGGAGCAATGCCACCGGGTGGAGGTTTACCTCAACGATAACGAGCAACGCGCCCGAGGTCCAAACTTGATGGACTTTGACCTGGCCCGCGAAAAGGGTCTCATCCAAAGATTCAACCCCCTGCCGGCGTATTTCGATCACCTGCGAACACTGATCAACAGCGATGTGATCGCGGAGAACCCACCTTGTTTCGTCGTCGACTCGATGTATGGTTCGGGACGGGGTGTGATCAAAGCTTTCCTGCAGGGGACCGGCTGCGAGATCACCGAAATCCGCTCCGAGATGAACCCGGGCTTTGGGGGGATTCACCCTGAGCCGATCGCCAAAAACCTGGGAGCACTGGCGGGTGCCATCGGAGCCGGCATGGGGAATTTTGGACTGACCACCGATGGTGATGCAGATCGCATCGGCGCCATGGATGAACGCAGCAATTTTGTTGATCCACACAAGATTTTCGCCCTGGCCTTGCGCTACCTGGTCGAGAAGCGCGGCTGGACTGGTGCCGTAGTGCGGACGGTTTCGACCACGCGCATGGTCGACCGGCTATGTGCCCGTTACGGCTTGAAATTATTGGAGACTCCGGTAGGGTTTAATCACATCGCCGATTACATGATGAGCGATGACATCCTGATTGGGGGCGAGGAATCGGGGGGCATATCCTTCAAGGGTCATATTCCAGAAGGAGACGGCCCGGTGATGGGATTATTGCTGGTTGAAATCCTGGCTGTGGCAAAGAAACCTCTTTCCGTCCTGGTGGACGAGCTGCTGGCGGATGTAGGCCCGGCTTTCTACGAGCGGACAGACCTGCGCCTGAATCACCCGGTTGCAAAGGCTGAGATGTCCAATTTCCTGATTAAAAAAGCCCCAGCGGAGATCGGGGGACAGAAAGTGGCAGAGATATGTGAAATCGATGGCATCAAATACATCATGTCGGATGATTCCTGGTTGCTCATCCGGCCTTCAGGGACCGAGCCGGTGCTACGCGTTTATGCTGAAGGACGCAGTCCGGAGATGGTTAAAGCCCTGCTGGGCTATGGTGAAACCGTCGCAGCCAGTGTGACCTAGTCCCCTGGATTTCCAAAAGAACGAGGAAGATCAGTAAGAAATAAAAAGCGTGGGCCCAAATCAACGGACCCACGCGAATTCCACCCATTGGAGCAGAGCCCTTGGTCTGCTCCTAAAATATTTTATTTCGAGGGAGATTTCCGCATGCGGCGAGCCAGGAAGATGACAGCAATCAATGCCAAGGCCAGGATGATCAAGGTAGGAAGGCCGACTTGATCGAAGAAACCGGTGGTAGGCATGCCTCCCCCGGCGAGCGCGGTTTGCGTGCCGATGGCAGCCAGACCCGTGGAAGACATCTGAAACGCAAGTTGCGTTTGCAGGGCAGCCAATGTGGCTGGATCATTGGTGGCTGTTGAAACCGCGGTGTTCTGCGCAATGATCGGCGTTGGGCTGGCTGCGGGCGTATTGGGAACAGTTGTATTCGTAGCTAAGGGTATAGGCGTATTCTGAGGGGTCGGTGTAAACAGCGCAGCCTGAGCGGTGAGGGTCAACTGTTGAAGAGCCAGGGCGTTCCCCGCTTCGATCGTTGCCTGGGCAGCGCTTCTTTGGGCAGCGAGGCGCGGGGAGATCACCAAGAAATAGACAGCCATGCAAACAAGGGTCAGGAAGACCAGCCCTGCCATAATCCCACCTACGATCCAGAACGTACGATTATTTTTCGGCTCCGGCGGCGTGGCGTCAGGAGTTTCCATCATATTTTGGGCATTTCCTTCATCCAACATGGCATCTTCCTCCTCGATTAAAATATATTACCCTAGGACTTCCAAATTAGCAAGCGGGACAACAATTTGCTCGCCAGAATCCAGTTTTACTTCTGCCGCCGCGACGCGTAAACCGCTGGGGACTAGCGTCATGCCAGGCAGCAAGGTCGCCAGGGTGCCGATCGCTCCGGCATTGGGTGCACGCGTCAACCGGACAGGTTGACCGGGAGAAAATGCCTCCCCCTCCCGTGGCAAGGGCGGGTCTTCCGTCACTGGCAATGGGATGAGTATTTCAGGCCGCACTCCTGTTTGGCGGTCGAACGGTTCAGCGTTGATTGTCACTTCGCGCCTGGCATTGGTCGATAGCAACAAATATGCTGCACTGTCCATCCGTTTCATCCCAAA
The DNA here is from genome assembly GCA_963760245.1 of uncultured Chloroflexia bacterium. Taxonomy (GTDB): domain Bacteria; phylum Chloroflexota; class Anaerolineae; order Anaerolineales; family Villigracilaceae; genus UBA877. The sequence continues at coordinate 243,305 of CAVXCH010000004.1, forward strand.
ACCATCAACAACAACAATTGGATATTGCATCTGCGCTGCCAGGGGGATGAGGGCGGGTGATAGACTGCCCAGGATCATGCCTCGTACTGGCAGGTCACTGGCTGCTTGCAAAGCCGCCGGGTCGCTGCAATAACCCGCCAGCAGGATCGAACCGCGCAAGCTGACATCTATCTTGTTTACTGTGAGCTCTTCATCCGGTTTTGAGACAACGGGCAGCAATAACCCCAATCCCAACTGACCGTTGCCCCATTCACCCTGGACAAGCGCCCCGTTGAAGGTGATTTCCACCCCGCGGTCGGAGATCTGGCGGGTGACCCTTCCCGGGATCGCGGCCCGTAGTTCGAATACTCCATCTCCGGCTTCCATCAAAATTCGACCACTGCCCACCAGGATTATCCGCCCGTTGACCGGCGTCCGCAGGATTTGTGGTACTAGGCTAATCCGTTGGGCAATGACCTCGCCTTTGGTGACCATTTCCCCGGCTTTGATCTGGATGAGGCGTTGGGCTGCTTCCGACTGGATCCCGAACGTGAGGGCCACATCTATCAGGAGATGTCCCTGCCCGTAATGCGCTTCGCCAACCACATCCAAAGGGGTGACTTTTTGATCCACATTCGCGGTGACTCGACCGGGCACCGGTAAAAGACGTTCCCGGTGGAGCGTGGTCAAGGGCAGGACATGTACAATTGGCGCCAGCATCGAGAGTCTTAGCCTCCTAACGTCCACAACCATTTTTTAATCAATTCACACCGCCGGGCATCATCTGTCGGCAATCGCAGCGGACGACCGCGGGCATCGATCACCACTCCCAGCGCGGTCCCATTGACTGGGATGCCGTCTTCCCGGGGCGGACGGGGACCAAGGCCCAAATCAGCATGGTTTAAAGGTTCCAAAAACAGGCGTCCGGATTGACCGACCGGTAATGGCAGTATTTCCAGTGCTCCCTGTTTCACTTCCACCCGGTTCTCGTTGCCGTTCCGGTTCTTGAGGCGGACATTCAAGACAGGTGTTCCCAGGCGGGTATTCACATATGGTGTCACAACGGTGGCCAATCCAAGGAATGCACCTGATTCAAGTACCTGAATGGGCAGGATGGAATTACGGATAGCGATTGCGCCCAATGCCGGCAGCAGGTAGTTCTGATCCAGAATCACGGTCGTGATGCCCACCGGTTGGATTGCATCCAGCAAAAGCAGCAGCCCCTGGCCAAGCGTGGGAGCGCGTGTGATCACACTCCCGGTAGCCAGGATCGGCTCAAAATATGGCGTCAGGCCAAGAGCAGCCCGCCGGATTTTACTGGGAAAATCCTTGCCAGCGATATTCAACGCAACCTGCAGGCTCTGCCGCCCTATAGCTTGTTCAATGGCAAGGTCTTCCGGAGTCGCAGGAAGGCTGGCCGGATGAATGGATTTTTGGTAAAGGTAATCGCTGATCGCCTCGGCAGGAATCTCAAAAGGTATCCATTTTAGAATATCTTCCACCTTGGTGTAACGCAGCAAGTTGACAAGACCCTCCCCAAGTCCCAAATTGGGATAAACGCCCAGGGTTAATTTTCCATCAAACGCTGCCGCGATGGTCGCGGCTGAAGCGCCCAGGTCAACACCCAGGATACCTTTACTGGAGTCATATACCGTGCTCAGGAAGCGAATAACACGTCCCTCGGCAGATGCCGTTGGAACCAGCGTGTTTCCAGCCCAGCTGTTCAGTTCTTCCAAGCCGTGCATTTGCATGCTGCGTACCTGATTGTAGAGGTCGGTCAGGGTATTGTGGGCGGGCTGGAGATCCTCAACTTCGATACCGGGACGCAGGTTCGAGCCAATGCCCAGGGCGGAAGTCAACGGTCGCAAGGTTCTCCTGACTTCGTCAGCGAGATCCTGGTTCCCGGCGAATAGCAGGGCGGGACGTTTATCAGACGGCAGCAGGTAACATGCCAACCCCACGGTTTCTATCAAACGCTGGACGGAGCGGGTTGCCCCCCCATCCGTCCCGCCCGCAACCAGGATCAGGTCCGGGTGGAAATTAATGAGACTGTCAATCTGCTCATCCGCCTTGCGCGTATCGTTCAGCCCGATGGTCTCGACTACGCGGGTGTAGGTGCTGTGCGCCAGCCGCTGCGTGCTCTCCAACGAGACATCGTCCAACAAGGCAACCACGGCAGTTTTAATCGCCGGGCCGGCAGAATGTGTGGCGGCAAAGGTATCCACCCCCACCCCATTGGAGGTCGGCATGATCAGTTGGTATCCCTCACCGAGGAATTTGCGTCCTGTGACTGTCTCCAGCTTTTCAATCGCCTGGCGCACCCCCTCGCTGATGTCCCGATAGGGTGCAACGGCCGTTGTAGGAGAGTGCCCGGATGCGATAAAACGATAGCTGCCTTCCACCACGTCAAACAGGGCAGCGCGGGTCGTTACCGTGCCGACATCAACTGCCAGGAGGGAATCAGCGTTAACCTGTGAAGCGGGCATAAAGGTTAAGTCCCAATGGAACGCGTAAAAGATTTAAAGAGACGACAAAAAGGTAACGATAAAATTCAGACGCTCAATGAGAGCGGTGAGTGCAGCCATAAAGACCCCGGCGAACAGTACCCCAAAAGTAATGGCGATGAAGATCTGTCCCACCCAACTCAATAACCTGACCAATTTCCCGCGCTGCGCACCTGTGGCGGTGGCTTTTGCTCCATAATGGAAATAGACCAGCGCGGTTACCGTGCCGACCAGCATAAAGGTTCCTTCGAAGAAACGTTCAAAACGGTACGGTCCGGCAGTAGACAGGTCAAGCGCGCTCATGGACGCCTGGGTCTGGGGGAACAGTGTCCCCATGACTGCCCCACCAATCGCAACGGCCGCGCCGACACCCACCAGGAAGGCCATCGACGGGGTACCCAGACCGGCAGTCCGCGGCGAGAGTTTTAGCAGGAGCAGCAACCCCAGCACCAGCGGGATAATGAGTAAAAGGCGCTCGCCCAGACCTGCAGAAAGCAGCGGCAGTAATAGCCGTGGGTATAACACCTGATGCCAGACAACCGCCGCAACATACCCAGCTGATACTCCGATAAAGATATATATGGCAATCCGAAAAATCGGGTTATCCCCAATAAGATAACTCAAAACCATCAAAGTAAGCAGGAAACTTATCCCACCGGTTACAAGGTCAACTACATTGGCAGAGAAGACCGAGGGCATGATTAGACCTTTTCCCCAGATTTATCGCGGCGGGCACGCCAGCCAGCAACGGCGCTCCAGATTGCGCCGATCACAATTAAAATTTCTGCTACCAGTGTTCCAACTCCAAATGAATTCCAATACTTATCGGCCAACCCAAGAGTAGAATCGGGGTGGGTGAAAATCTGCCCGTAAGCTTCACCACCTGCCAGCCCGGTAACAAGTCCTTTAACCTGCCCTGAATCATAATAAGGAAGGATCATCGGTTCCGCCTGGGCCGAAATGACCATCAGCATAGGAGCATTGCCGATCGTGGAACCGGTCTGTTCTATCCAGACGCGGCCGGTATCGGCATTGTCGGTTAACACGATAATGGCAGCAAAGTCACTTAGCGCCTGAACACCTTGCAGGGGAGGTAGTGTCCAGGCTTGTTGACCATCGAGGGTGAATGGAGCAGCTTCCGTGGGGGAATTGGCAAAATACTGTACGCCCGAAGGACCTCCAGCCAGGTATCCCAGGTTTACATATTGCTGCCCGGACTGGTAATTGTGCCCTGCGATTAACGGCGAAGCATTGGCATCGTGCAGGAAGCGTTCAGCCAATGCAGGCCCGGTTGGGCTGGTAGAAATTAGCGCCAGACGGGGACCCTGGAGCAGCAAATGATCCATAAAGGGCGCGGCGGCTGCTTCCAATTCCCCTGAAAGAGCCGGGTCATAATCGAAAACCACTAGCACCGGGGCATTGGATGGCAGGTTGCCGATCAAGGTAAAGGCACTAACCGTTTCGGGCGGGCGAAGGTTACTGGCTGGCGTTGCTGGAATCCCGGTCAGGAGCGGTACCACGACCGCTGCGAGCAGGAAGATAGTAATCAGCCAGCGCCAAACCCGATTAGAAGTGAGGCGCGCCCTACCTGCAGCCAGCGGTTGAGTCTCGCCTGATATCATCCGCTCGAAAGCAGTCGCATAGCGCTGCTGACTATCGGTGACCTGTAGGACGGCGGTATAAGCTGGCGGCTTGCGCAGCGTTCCAAGTCCGGGACTCACCGGCAGCACGCCCTGCAGACCTGCTAGCGGACCGGTTTGCTCGGGGGCTTGCGCTTCCACTTGCGTGGTTTCCGGGGTTTCGGCGACCACCGATTCCACCGGGCGCATCGCCTGTACCCAGGATGGGAGTTCGGAAATCTCAAGATTTTCAGGTGTGGCTGGTTCGTTATTGCCCCCAGAAGCTTTTTCAAAGGCCTGTTCAGGATTTAATTTTGAAATCCAATCGGGCATTTCCAGGGAAAATTCCTGGTCGGTCTTTTCGCTGGAGGCAGGAACTTCCTCACTGGCGCTCAACGCAGGGGTCACGCCGGATGGGGTTGGGCTCTTCTCGATCCCAACCAGCCACTCGGGAAGTGGCCCGGTGCCTTCCCTTGTTACTGGTGGTTGGAGAATACCCTCCATAGGTTCTATTTTTACTTCCTGCTGCTCCGCTGCAGTGGCTTGTGCCTGGTACTGGGATAACCAACTCGGTATTTCCTCTCCCGAAGCAGGGGCAGGAGGTATTTCAGCGACGGAGGCCGGGGCTGGGGTTGCAACTTCCGGCTCGGGTTTTGTTTCCGAGCCCACCAACCAATCCGGAAGACTTTCCGTGGGAGGCTCTTCAGCTTTTACGGGCATCGACCCCAAATCGGTAAGCCAGTCTGGGTTTTCAGGCTCGACGGCTGCGCTGTCAGGTACTTTCAGAGTTGGCTCGGGTTCGACTAATTTTTCCTGGGGTTGCTCCTGAACATCAGGCAAGGGTTCTTTCTCACCCAGATCAGGAAGGACATCTTCTGGAATGTCTGGCGGATTCGCAGGCAAATTGGAGAGCCAATCGTGAAGGGCTTCATCCTGTTCTGCAGCGACGTTTTCACCCGCACCAGGTACAGCAGGTTCTGTTCCAAGGGAATCCAGCCAATCGAGGGATTCTACTTCGCCTTGCGTTTCACCCTGGGGTTTGGTTTCCGGTGTCTGGGGTTTCGGCTCGCCGCCCAGGCGCGCCACCCAATCTGCATCGGCGACACCGGCAGATAGACTTCCTGTGGTATTCAAGGCGCGATCCTGCAGCGAAATAGATTCCTGGGCGGAAGTATCGGGTTTTTCTTCACGCAAGCTGGCCAGCCAGTCGGGAACTTCTTTTTCATCGTCGGATACCGACTTGCCGAGGCCGGGCAGCCAATCGGGTTGGTCATCTTTCGAATCTGGACTGGTGTCGGGTGGTGGACTCAGCGGCAACCTCTGGTCTGGAGAGGTTTCCCCTTCGGGTCTCCCTTCCGCAGATTCTTCCGCTTTTCGCAGGCTACGCAACCAGGAAGGGAGGGTCGATTCCAAAGCTGCCGTACTTTTTATAGTAGGCTCTTCCCCGGGGTGGACAAGATCACTCGTGGCAAGTTTTACTTTTTCAAATTCGGAGGTGCTTTTTATAACTGGATTTTCGCCCGGCTTGATGGGGGTGGCATCCTTGTAGGAAGATGCAAGCGGCTTCAACCTGGATCCACAAAATTGGCATTTCTCCAGTTCGGCAGGGTTGGCTTTACCACACGCGGGGCAGAAAACGTCAGCCATTATTTATTCCCCCCGTATGGGCGGTCGGCTCCGAAGAGAATGCGAATGCCGGTGGTAAGTGTGCCAAGGGCCACTCCCAACAGGATGCCGCGTGCACCGGCCGCAGCCAGTACCTGTGCAACGAAAGGACGGAATACGTCACTTAAACCCGGGATGGTACCCAGGAAGGGCAGCGGGGCGGTGGCGAACAGGATCAGCACTGCGGTGACAAGGAAAATCACGGACAGCAGATTGAGCCGGCGACGGAGCAACCGTATGCTGGCATAGGTCAATGTAACTGCCAGCATAGCCATCAGGCTGGCCTCCACCGGCAATTGAACCGTGGTGAAGACTATTCCCATTTGAATGGGCTTAATCAGGCTAAACACAAAAGAGACAGCCAGACTCAGGATAAGGAGCAGGCTGTAGAACGATCCCTTTTGCTTTTTTTGTATTTTTTTGAAATGAACCTGAAACAGATTGAAGATCCCGATGAACACGGCAAATCCTGCCAGGATAATTGCCCAGTTTAGCAATGTCAGGCGCAGGTCTGTCAACAAGGAGGCCTGTCCATTCGACGTTTGCACGAAAAAATAACCTGCCAGCACGATCAAACCGCTGGCGATGGCGAGTGCGGTGCTGACAACTGCATTTAGGGAGGGGATGCGCCTCGGATTCACAGCGAACCTGCCAGCGTGAGCAGCGCTCCGATTAAAATGGCGGCAACAACCAGCCAGCGAAGGATATCCTGCACGGTGAGGCTGGAAGAATGGAGAGGGCCAGATTCAAAATAGGCGCCGGCCGCGAAAATTTCTTCTCCAATGAGCGGTTCCTGAGCGCTGGCATAGATTACCGCCTGGGCGGTCAGATTGTCGCTCCCAGCCACCACGAAAGTATTTTCCCGTTCCACTGCGTCGGTCAGCAACGCCACCTCGACGCCGAAATTACCCATCAAGACATTGGCTGTTACTTTTTCGTCGCGAATTGCCGGTATGGCTCCGGCAGCATAAGAAAAGGGGGTCAGACCAGTTAAGCGTCCTGCAGCAGGGTCGGAAGCAGGCCGGTCTGAGAATTTTGAAGCGGCTTGGAGTGTGTCTTGCGAAAGAATTGCAAGGGGTGCGTCACCCGAGGTGGCAATGGGCGGCTGGTCTCCTGCAGAAGTAAAGTCAGCCAACCGCCGCAAGAGCGCAAGACCTGCCAGCGCGGACGCGGATTGAGGGGTGGTAAGCGAGCCGCGTCCCAGGGAAACGTGGAGACGGCTGCCGTCTTCGACAACGAGACCCACAGCCTGGCGCAGGCGTGTGAAAGCAGGGATATCGCGGAAAACAGGGTGGGATTTGCGGCGCAGATATGTCAGCGCCAGCATCATTATTGCGCTTAAGATAACCAGTCCAAACCCGGCCAATCCAAGCCAATTGCTCATGCAGGTTTTTCCTCACGTAAAAAGGCGGCAAAGGCCTGAGCCTCGCTGTGATCTTCCAAAAGACCGGCTAATGCCTCAATAAACCCGTTCGATAACGCGGGCCGCAGGAGCGGACCTCCCAGGTAGAGGGCCTGTGCGCCGAGCACTGTCAGCGGACCTGCAGCTTCCAGTGCCCAAGCAGCCAAATTTTCAAGTCCGCGGCGGCGGAGAAATTCAGCCCAACCAGGCCAGGAAGCGCGAGCTTCAGAGATGGCATCCATCTGCATCTTGATAAGAGTATAGCACAAGTTGTGAAACAATAGAACAAACGAGCATTATCCCATTTTATATCCTCACGCGAGGCTGGTCAAGGATAGTATAATCCACTAAACATCCCAACCTCTTGCCTCATTTATATGGAGATTTTAATGCTCTACGGGAAACGGATTCGCCTGCGTGGAGACGAGCGCAACGATCTACCGAAATTTGTCGAATGGTTGAACGACCCGGAGGTCCGGCGATACCTCAGCATGAACTTACCTATTTCGCAGGCTGCCGAGGAGAATTGGTTTGAGAACATGCTCAAGCATCCGCCCGAGGAGCAATCCCTTGGAATCGAAATTAAGAACGGCGAGGATTGGGAATTAATCGGTAATTGCGGTATCTTCGATATCAACTGGCGTACCCGCAGCGCTGAAGTGGGACTCTTTATCGGTGAAAAATCCTGTTGGAACAAGGGCTATGGCACCGAAGTAATGCGGCTCCTGCTGCGCCATGGCTTTGGAACCTTGAACCTGAACCGTATTTTCCTGCGCGTGGATGCTGAAAATCTGGGTGGTATTCGTGCCTATGAGAAGGCTGGCTTCGTTCATGAGGCCCGCCTGCGCCAGGCGGATTTCCGCGATGGAAAGTATCGAGATGATCTGATCATGAGCGTGCTGCGCTCTGAATGGACTCCAGACTCATAGGCGGATAGATGGCTCAATCAAACGAATTGCGTGTGTATGGCGGTATCAAACTCTATGCAGGGACAGCCAGCCCGGAACTGGCAGAAAAGGTGGCTGAATACCTAGGGGAGGAATTATGTGGGCGGGATATCGTTGAGTTTCCTAACGGAAACTTGTTTGTCAAGCTTCACAGCAGCGTGCGCGGCCAGGATGTTTATATCATTCAGCACACGGCCTCCCCCGTTCATCGTAATCTGATGGAGTTATTGATCCTGCTCCAGACCTTGCGCCTGGACTCGGCGGCGCGCATCACTGCGGTAGTCCCCTACCTGTGTTATGGGCGCTCGGATAAAAAAGACCAGCCGCGGGTACCCATTACGTCGCGCCTGGTGGCAGACATGATCCAGATAGCCGGTGCAGATCGATACATGACCCTCGACCCACACGCATACCAGATCCAAGGTTTCTTTTCGATTCCCGGCGATGTGTTAAATGCCTCTCACATTCTTTGTGAATACGTCCTCGAAAACCTGCGTCCCTATCTCAGGGACCCGGTGGTTGTGACCGTGGATCTGGGCTACGCCAAAAAGGGGCGCGATTTCGCCGCCCGCATCGACTCCCCGATTGCATTTGTCGAAAAACGACGAGTGGCCAACGATGCCAGGGCTGAAGCACTAACCATCATCGGCGAAGTGAAAGGGCGTGACGTCGTCCTGGTGGACGACGAAATCGATACCGGCCGGTCAATCGCCCAGGCTGTAAACCTTATCAAAGAGAACGGGGCGCAGCGCATTTACGTGACTTTTGTTCACCCCATCTTTTCCGGGGATGCTGTGCAAAGACTTGCGGCTTTACCCGTTACCGAATACATCACCACAGACAGCATTCCAATTTCCATTGAAAAACGGGAAGCGTTTGGCACCCGGCTGACGATCCTTACGGTCGCCACCCTGCTTGGAGAAGTTATCCGCCGCGCCCATGAAGGGCGCAGCGTGGGCCAAATGTTTAATGAGTAGCAGCTAATGGCGGACTGGTGTCAGTTTCCAAATCCCTAAAAAATGGAGGACCAGCATGAAAGGCAATGCCAAGGTTATCGAAAAACTTAATTTTCTTTTAGCCGATGAGTTAACTGCCATAAGCCAGTACATGGTGCAGGCGGAAATGTGCTCCAACTGGGGATACAAGCATCTGGCGGAAACCATCGAGAAGCGGGCAATGGATGAGATGAAACACGCCGAAAAGCATATCGAGCGCATCATCTTCCTCGAAGAGAAACCAATCGTCAGTGAATTGAACAAAATGCACATTGGGGATACGGTTGAAGCCTTTCATCAGAATGACTGGGACGCCGAAAATAATGCCATCCAAGCCTACAATGATGGCATCAAGCTGGCAACCGAAATGAGCGACAACGGGACGCGTGAGATGCTCGAGTCCATTCTAAAGGATGAAGAAGATCACATAGACTGGATCGAAGCTCAATTCGACCAGGTCAAACAAATGGGCCTCCAGGTTTATCTTTCTGAGCAAATTTCATAGGGACTAAATATTCTGCTTCAATTCCATTAAGCCGTGACCTGGGACGCCCATGCCAGAACTCCCCGAAGTTGAAACCATTACCCGGACTCTGCGCCCGGTACTGATCGGGAAAACCATTCTTTCCGCTGACTTACGCTGGCCGCGCACCCTGGCGACTCCTTCCCCTGCAGCGTTTAAAAAGCGCCTTATAGGCCAACGAATAGATTCCATCTCACGTCGGGCGAAATTCCTTGATCTGCATCTGTCCAATGCGCATCTCATCATCCACCTGCGCATGAGCGGAGATCTGTTGGTTGTTTTGGGTGGGTACCAGCCGGCAAAACATGACCGGTTGATCTTGCAACTTTCGGGGGATACAAGCCTGATTTTCACTGACCCGCGCAAGTTCGGGCGTGTCTGGTTGGTAAAAGATACTGACGAAATCTTCCGGGATCTGGGACTGGAACCCCTCTCGGATGGATTTTCTCCCGAATGGTTATACTCTGCCTTGAGAAACCGCCAACGCCAACTCAAACCACTCCTGCTTGATCAGAACTTTATCGCCGGGTTGGGAAACATTTACACAGATGAAGCTCTACACCTGGCGAAACTCCATCCGTTATCCCCTTCGGATTCGATCACAAAAAAACAGGGTAAGGGTTTGTGGCGGGCGATCCGGGAAGTGCTGGAGGAAGGCATCCGCCGCAACGGAGCCAGTATTGACTGGGTCTATCGCGGCGGGGATTTTCAAAACCATTTTCGGGTTTATGGGCGGACTGGCGAGCCCTGCCCGGTCTGCAAAACCCCGATCGAGCGTATCACGGTGGGCCAACGCGGGACGCATTTTTGCCCCCATTGTCAGGTGCGCGCAAAACCTAAAAATCCTGTAAAATAATAGATGATGGACACAACAACGATATTCCTACTTTTTTTCGTTGCCTGCCTGGGTGCGGCTGCAGGTGCATTAATCCAGCGTGCCCAAAACCGGCGCTCTGTGCCACCCCCTTCGCAGGGTTCTGCACCAGCCACCTCCGCCGAGAATAAACTTGCTTCCGATGGAGATGTCGAAATTCTGCGCGCCTGGCGGACACTTTCCGGAAAATTATGGCTGGAAATGGATGGAGCGCGCCATGAATGGAAAAGAGTCACTCCAGCCAGAGCAGCGTCGCAGGTTGGTGAGCATGCTGGTCGATTTGCGCCCCTGGCTGGAAAATACTCCGGCGGCTCCCACTGCCATTGCCGAAGTTCAACCCAGCACGGTTGTTCCTGCTGTGGCTCCGGTGAAGAAGGGGAAAAATGCTACAGAACAGGCCAAGCCGGCACCGGTACTAAAGAGCATTGTTGAACAGATCGACGATGTTTTGCAAGCCACCCTGCTAAGCAGTCCATTTAAAGACCGGGATATCCATCTTACGGAGGGACCCGGGGGAATTGTGCTGGTCAAAGATGGATTGAGAAAGTTCGAGGGGATCGAGGCTGTTCCCGAACCGGAAATCAAGGCGCTGATCCGGCAGGCCGTGACTGATTGGGAAAAGAAGCCCCACTAATCCCCTCCGGCAATGTATATACCCAATATAGCTTAATTAAATCTGTTTTACCAGATATAGTTCCCCACGTTCAAACCCACGTTCAAGATAATATTGTCGTGTGCCCACCGCCGCGATGACAGCCATCCGGCGGTATCCTTTTGCATAGGCAATGTTGTCAGCCATCCCAAGCAGCCGCGTGCCAAGACCCGTATGCTGAGCGGCGCCGCTCTGCTCCGCCCCCACTGCCAGCGATTGACCATAGACATGCACTTCACGGATGATGGCCGCACCGTCCAGGTCAGCCAAACCGGTGACAGGTGAATCCCCTCCCGGCAGGGAAAGCCGCAGGAACCCGGCGATCTGGTCCTCCGGCGTGACGAAGGACAGGAAATGCTCCTCGGCTCCATCAGGGTGATAGACCAGGTCATCCAGGCGCAGATCTGCGGTAGTCACTTTTCCACCGCGCACCTCCCGGCAGCGGATGCAATCGCAATGTGTCCCGCGCTGGGCCATTTCGATCTGGACATCCTGCCGCAGGCTGGTGCGTTTGTTCCCTGAAATGACATGCGTGGAAGGGATGTCGCGGATGATGCGGTTGACGCGGCAGTAACGCGGGATGGATGGTTTTACGTCTGCGATAAGGTGGACAAGTTCATCGGTGGAATAGGGTTGGTATTCGCCTCGTTTCCAGATTTCGTAAAGCGGCGTATTTTCGAGCAATTGGGTGGGATAGATCTTGATTTCGTCCGGGCAGAGACCCTCCCACAGGCGGGGGAAATCAGCCCGGTCGGATTCGAGCGTAGCACCCAGCAAATTGGGCATCCAGTGCAGGACTATCTTGAACCCGGCCGCGCGCAGCAGGGCAACCGCGCGGTGCGCTTCAGCAACGGTATGACCGCGTTGGTTGAGTTCCAAAATCGAATCATCCAGACTCTGCACACCCATCTGCACCTTGGTCACGCCCAGGGTGCGAAACCAGGCCAGTTCGTCCGGAGTGATTTCATCCGGGCGTGTCTCCACCGCCAGGCCCACGTTGCGGTGTGCGGCAGATTCGTTGAGAAGATGTGCTTCAGACATGCCCCCAAATTCGTTCCGCCCTACCTCCTGGCTGGGGGGAACAGAAACGGTGCCGTTCATTGCGTTAAAGCACTGGCGCACAAACCATGCCTGGTAATCCCGCCGGTAGGACGAGAAGGTACCTCCCAGGATAAGCAGTTCGATCTTGTCGGTGGGATGTCCAACCGCGTTAAGCGCTTCCAGGCGTGATCGCACCTGTGAATATGGGTCAAAGTTATGCTCAACAGCACGCATGGCGCCGGGTTCATCCGGCAGGTAGGATTTTGGCATGCGTACATCGTCCGGGCAGAAAATGCACTTCCCCGGACAGGGATAGGGCTTGGTCAGCACGGTGACGGTGGTGACCCCCGAAAGCGTCCGCACCGGTTTCAGACGGATGGCTGCCAGCAGCGCCTCGTCTGGATCCCATTCACCGGATTCCACCAACTGCTGATACGCTGCCACCAGTGCGGATTTGTGAAGCGGCGCACTGTTCCAGGAGTTTTCCCGCAGGGCAGCTCCCACCGGCTTCCCGGCGCGCACCTCTTCCAGGGCGCGGCGCGCCTGGAGCATTTTTTCGGGGGGGAGGGAGCGCATTTCGCTCCAGTTCAGTTTCTTAACCATCGTCAAACACAGATATAATCAGAATATGAAAGCCGAAACGAGCGCGCGGCTGCTTTCCTTGAATAAACAATTCTACCAGACCTTCGGGCGGGAATTTTCTTCCACGCGCCAGCACCTCCAGCCGGGCGTTCAACGGATACTGGACACACTGACCGGTGACGAGTCGCTGCTGGACCTGGGCTGCGGGAACGGGGAACTGGCACGGGAGCGGATGCGACGCGGTCAGCGCGGACCCTACACTGGGCTGGACTTCAGCCCGCCTCTGCTCGAAGTAGCCCGGCATGGCTGGGAGGATGCCCCAGCCACTTTTATCCGCGCCGACCTGACTTCAACGGACTGGGATAAGCGCATGGTAACACCCATCCACCGAGTTTTCGACCTGGTGACCGCCTTCGCGGTGCTTCATCACATCCCGGGTGCGACCTTGCGCTTATGCATTTTGGAAAAAGTCCACAACCTGCTGCGTCCGGGCGGTCAATTCATCCATTCGGAGTGGCAGTTCCTGAACAGCGAAAAACTAAAAATCCGTATGCAACCCTGGCAGGAGGTGGGTCTCTCTGACAAGGATGTGGAACCGGGCGATTACCTGCTCGACTGGCGCAGCGGCGGTCGCGGCCTGCGATATGTACATCACTTTGAAGAGCCGGAGTTGGAAGCCCTGGCAGCGCGGAGCGGGTTCCAGGTACGCTCGGAGTTCTATTCGGATGGGGAAAATGGTCAATTGGGCTTGTATCAAATATGGGAGGCGATATGAAAACAAAAGAAGAAATCGTCACCAACTGGCTGCCGCGATACACCGGCACACCTCTCGAAGAATTCGGTAAGTATATCCTGCTGGTCAATTTTGGCAATTACGTGCACATGTTCGCCGAGATGCACGGCACGCACGTCTGTTGCGAAGAAAAACCGATGCCCAATGCCACTGCAGACGGGATCACGATCATCAGACTTCGGAATGGGCTCGGCGAATGCTGCCACTGTGATGGACCTGCTTTCAGCGATCAAGCCGAAGGCGGCACTTTTCCTGGGCAAATGCGGCGGGCTGAAAAAAAGCAACAGCCTGGGAGATTTGATCCTGCCGATTGCAGCCATCCGCGGGGAAGGCGCCTCGAATGATTATTTCCCACCGGAAGTACCGGCGCTGCCGGCATTTAACCTGCAAAAAGCCGTTTCGACCACGATCCGCAACTATCATCATGATTACTGGACAGGCACGGTCTATTCGACCAACCGGCGCATCTGGGAACACGATGATGATTTCAAAAAATACCTGGTGCGCATCCGGGCCATGGCGGTGGATATGGAAACAGCCACGATATTCACCGTCGGCTTCTACAACAAGATCCCTTCCGGGGCGCTGCTGCTGGTTTCCGACCAGCCGATGACACCGGATGGGATCAAGACCGCCGAGTTCAGACAGCCATGTGACGGAAGAATTTGCCGAACTGCACCTGCGGATCGGGATCGACTCGCTCAAGGAAATCATCAATGATGGGTTGACCGTGAAGCATTTGCGGTTTTAGTGCATGTGATATCCCATCAATCCACCTTGTAATTCCAGAAGATAAAATGCTCATTGCCATCACGCGCCAGGTAAGCTCGGCTATTAATCAATGCGAACTTACCCATCTCGAACGTACCCCCATCGATCTTGAGCGGGCCCGTTCCCAACACCATGCCTATGAGCAGGCTCTGCGTGACCTGGGAGTAATGGTCATTTCCATGCCCGAAGAGCCAAACCTGCCCGATTCGGTCTTCGTCGAAGACGCAGCGGTTGTCCTGGACGAGTGTGCAGTGGTCACCCGCCCGGGAGCAAATAGCCGCCAGCCCGAGGTCGAGTCCATTGCTCGTGTGCTTGCCCCCTACCGACAACTTTTTACAATTCAGGCTCCCGGCACGCTGGACGGCGGCGATGTATTGACCGTTGGCAGGACGATTTTTATCGGCTTATCCGGTCGGAGCAACCAGGCGGCAATTGACCAGATGGACTCATTCCTTCGGCCGTTCGGGTACATTATCCAAAGTGTCCCTGTGACCGGGTGCCTGCACCTGAAATCGGCGGTCACACAAGTGAAGATCGACACGCTGCTGATCAACCCAGCCTGGGTGGAAAAAGACAATTTCCGCAACGTGAAATTTATCGATGTCGACCCCTCCGAGCACTACGCCGCCAATGCGCTGTTGGTGGGTGAAAGCGTGCTTTACCAGCCTGTCTACCCGAGAACGCTGGAACGCCTGGAAGCGCTGGGATTCATCCTATTTTGGTGGATCAGTCTGAGTTAGGCAAAGCCGAGGGGGCATTAACTTGTTGCTCTCTCATTTTCAAAGCTTAAGGTACTTCCTGAGGGGGCAAATTAATAGGGTCAGAAGAGACCAAAATAAACTGCCTGTTAGATTTCATTACCATTTACCCCGACACAAAACTGGTGAGCGTCGGGGTAAACCCGGCTGCTATCCCCAATAACAAAACCCTCTTTAGTGGTATTTTGGATGATGCGGGGGAGGGTTTTGATCCATTTTCATTTCCCTGTCTGGGTGGACAAAGGGAATGTTTTTGGTGTAGAATATATGTGAATAATTGCACAAACGATTAAAAGGGATAACAATCGTGCTTAATGTCAAAATCCTCGGCCTGCAATATCCCGAACGTTACGTAGTACGGCGGCTGGTCGCCGCAGTACAGCAGGAACTGTTGTCCAATTCCGTCCAGCTGGATCTTGATATTACGGAAGTAACCGATCCCGGGGAAATAGGGAAATATGCATTTGTCCTGGTTCTGCCCACCCTGGTCATTAACGAGAAGGTAGTGTGCAGCGGGCGCTTCCCTGCCAAAGAGGAGGTGGCCAGGTGGCTGCTTGAGGCAGCGAAGGAAAAACAACTAAGCACCACCCCCCTTCCATAACTGGAAGGGGGGGGTTTTTATTTCCCAAAAATGAAAACGTCACGGTGTTGCCGGACGTAAAGTCGCGTCGAGGTGGTCGGTGAGGGTACTAAAAAACCCATCCGGCAGGATCAAGGGGGTATAGCTTACGCCCGTTCCAATACTTCCGTATGAAATGTAATATAGCTGGGTAATGACTTTGTTCACATTCTGGTAGATGAAAAGAAGGAATGATCCATCGGGACTGAAGCGGGCTGCGGTGTAACAGCAGGAAGCCTGGAGGGGGTCAAGGTTTTCGCTATGCTTTGTTTCCGTGTTATAGGAGTACAAATAGCCAAGCTCATAGCGGATTTTACTGTTGAGCACAAATAGCGTGCTGCCATCCGAGTCGAATGAAGGGATGACTCCGTTGGCGCTGTACCCGGTCATCGTGAACCGGGTGGCAGGGAAGCCATCCAAGGCAATGGGGGTGGTGCTGTCGCACTTGGAGATATCGAAAATGCTGATCAGGTCCACCCGTTTTCCGGCATCCACGCTGTTGGTGTTTATAGCTAGGGTTTTTCCGTCATTCGACCAGCGCACGCTCTTGGGTGCAGCCAGGTTTCCGGCAGCGTTGTATGTATAGCAGCCTTTCATGTCACGCAACTGTATCCAGTTGTGGGCTTTTGAAATCGCGGTCAAATCAAAGGGCACAACGTACAATACCCGGTTCAAGTTGATGGCTACCTGTTTGCCATCGGGAGAGATCTCGAAAGCCTCCAGGTAAGTAGCCGCGGGAAAACAGGTGACCTCTGTTACTATTCCACCCGGCACCGTGACAGACTGGATGCATAACCCGCTGATATAGAACAGGCTTTGTCTGTCGGGCGACCATTGCAGATCACTTTTCGTTCCACCGCCTTTTGTGATCTGGGTCAGGTTGCTGCCATCCACACCCATCACCCAGATATCATCATTGTTAAGGAAAGCAATCAAATCGGCCCCACCGATATTCGTCGGCCCCGGCACGGTGGGAGTTGGGCTGGGGTTGGGCGTGAGGGAGGGAGTGGGAGTTTCACCGATAACTGTTGGGTTTAGTACGCCTGGGATGGAAGTACCCGTTGCTAGGTGTACATCCGTGGTCTCTGGCGTGCTTGTCATTAGAGATAAAGTGGGTGTGGGAGCGGGCGGGGACGGGAACTTCCCCTTTAGTATGAAGATCCCTGCGACTGCAGCCACACAAACCAGCAGCCCCGCGCCTCCCAGCCCAATCCACAAGCCGTACTTTTTGCGCGGTGGAGCTGTAACTGGAGCTGGTCCCTGGCTTTGTTTACCCTGGACAATTCCAGGCGGAGGCGTGGGTTTTTGGGAAACGATGGTCCTGGCCGAGGCAACAAGAGTCTTGTCGGCAATGCCCAGGTCCGGAGTTTCACCGTGTGCGACGGCGTTCAACGCGTCTGATAACGCTTTCACGGTCGGGAAGCGTTCGTCGCGATCCTTCGCCATGGCTTTCTCAATGACGGCTTCGATGGCGGGCGGCAGATCGGGTTTTACATCCAGGATGTGCGGGACCGGGTCGGTGATGTGCTTGACGACCACGCTCATCGGGCGTGTCGCCGTGGTATGGCTGCTGGCCGGTGAGCATTTCGAACAGGATGACGCCCAGACCGTAGATGTCGCTGCGCCCGTCAATGCCCTCGCCCTGGGCCTGTTCGGGAGATCATGTAGGCCGGGGTGCCCACGATGGCGCTGCCGGTCACGTTGGTCTGGAGTTGCGGCAAGTTTGGCGATGCCAAAATCGGAGATATAGGGTTCGCCATACTGGTCGAACAGAATGTTGCCGGGTTTCAGGTCGCGGTGGATGATGCCTTTGGCGTGGGCCTCGTCGAGGGCGGGAGCCAGTGCGTCCAAAGAGGCGGGCCACCTCCTGGACGGTCATGGGACCCTTTTTCATCCGGTCGGAGAGCGAGCCGCCGGTCATGTAGCGCATGACAAAATAAGGCTGACCGTCCTCTTCGCCGAAGTCGTAGACCGGAACGATGGCCGGGTGTTCGAGCATGGCAATGGTCTTGGCCTCGCGCTCGAAGCGGGTGCGGAACTGCGGGTCGTGCAGCATCTCACGCGGCAGAACCTTGAGGGCCACTTCGCGCTCGAAGCGCGGGTCGTAGGCATGATAGACGGTGGCCATGCCGCCGCGGCCGATCTCGGCCTTGATCTCGTAGCGTCCGATCTTTTGTGGCTCCATGGGTTATACTGCTCCGGGTGAAATCTGGTACCTCGCCTGTGCCGAAATGTTCTTCAACTACAGGAATTAATTATAGATATTCACACAATGTTCAAGTATAGCAGTCGGATAAGAGGAAACGCAAGAATTTGGTATAATCCCTTTATTGCCCCAGTAGCTCAAATGGATAGAGCAGAGCACTCCTAAGGCTAAGGTTGTGGGTTCAATTCCCGCCTGGGGCACTCTTTAATAAATATTTAAGATAACTCTAATCAAATAGTACTTGCATTTTTATTGATTTTCATGTACTATACTAGCGCAAACACTTGGGTGCCCCCCTCACCCAGGTGTTTGCGCTTAATTTATTAGTCTCCCAACTTCTCCCGCTTCGGCGGGATTTTCGTTTTAGATAAGGAGTATGCATTATGAACCCGCGAATCGCGGTGGTCAGCCTGTGGGCGGAAGATGAACCCGCTGTTGCACATTTCTACCGGGATGTAATCGGGTTGAACCTCCTGCCTCACCATCCTGTCGATCGCATCCATTTCGACCTAGATGGCATTGTACTGGCGATCATTCCGGGACGTTCGGTTCTCCCACCGGACCCCGAGCCGCGATTCCCTGTGGTCGCCATTGCGGTCCCGGAACTGGACAATGCGGTGGAAACACTCCGCCTGCACGGGGTGGACCTGCCCAGGGGAATGGAGACAAATTCCACCGGGAGTTGGGTGATGTTCCGCGACCCAGCTGGTAACCTGGTGGAATTGGTTGAATTTAATCAATAAGGGCGGCCAATTCGGCCGTCCTTAATGATCACATGATTATTTGCGTAAATCAGCCAGATTCTCCTCCACCGCCTGGAGCTCCAGTTTTAGTTCTGCCAGGTAGGATTCCAGCTCCTCGATCTGTTCGGCCTTGGTCAGGAAGCGGCGCTCGAAGCCGTCATCTCCGCCGCAGCAATCACAACCACAATCGCATGTACCCTTCTTGCAATCACAGTTTTCGTCCATGTTTTATCTCCTGGATGGGTTGACCATCAGATTCTGAATTACGCGCATCCTGAGAGCGCTTGTTGCAACCAAATGAGCACCTCACCTTTTTGGGGAAACCTTCCCACGCAGACCAGCTTGTCATTCACAACCAGGCTGGGATAAATGAACACCGGCGTAATTTTTTCAATCTCGGCGAGATCTCGAACTTCAGATATTTCGAGCTGTAGATCGGGATATTCGATGCCCAAACCAGCCTGGGCTGCCACTACAGCCCGCCGGACGGCGTATCGCTGGGGAGTTTTGGTGCCCAGAATTTTGACCTCGATATTCATCAGCCCTCAGCGGCGGAAAAGAGTCTTTTCTTCAAACCGAACGCCACATTGACCAATCCGATCATCACCGGCACCTCCACCAGCGGTCCGATGACCGCCGCAAAAGCCTGCCCCGATGAAATCCCGAATACCGCCACCGCCACCGCGATAGCCAGTTCGAAGTTGTTACTGGCTGCCGTGAACGAGAGCGTGGCGGTCTGCTTGTAATTTGCGCCGACGGCTTTGCCCAGCAGGAAACTGACCAGGAACATGACCACAAAGTATATGAGCAGCGGGATGGCGATCCGCACCACATCCAACGGCAGTTGGACGATGTAGCCGCCCTTGAGCGAAAACATGACCACGATGGTGAAGAGCAAAGCAACCAGGGTAATGGGACTGATCCTGGGGATGAACTTGCCGTGGTACCAATCCTTGCCCTTGATCTTTACCAAAACCAGGCGGGTGAGGAAACCGGCAATGAAAGGAATGCCGAGATAGATAAACACGCTCCGGGCAATTTCCCCAATCGTGATCTTTACCACCGCGCCGGAGAGCCCGAACCAGGTGGGCAGGACGGTGATGAACACGTAGGCATATACGCTGTAGAACAACACCTGGAAAACGGAGTTGAACGCCACCAGCCCGGCGGCATACTCGGTATCACCCTTCGCCAGTTCGTTCCAGACGATGACCATGGCAATACAGCGCGCCAGCCCGATGAGTATGAGGCCGGCCATGTACTCAGGGTAACCGCGCAGGAAGATGATCGCCAGGGCGAACATCAGCACCGGCCCGATCACCCAGTTCTGCAGAAGCGACAGCCCGAGCACCTTCCAGTTTCGAAACACGTCGCCCAATTCCTCATAGCGGACTTTGGCCAGCGGCGGGAACATCATCAGGATCAGCCCAACGGCGATCGGGATGTTGGTCGTCCCGACCGACACGAGGACATTGAACCTGGCAACCTGGTAGGAAAAAAAGTAGCCAATCCCCACCCCCAGGACCATAGCCAGGAAAATCCAAACGGTCAGGAAGCGGTCTAGGAAGGAGAGTTTTTTGGTGGTGCTGATTTCTTTTGCCATGGAGTCTCCGTATAAAAGATGGAATTATTGCAAGCGAGAATTTCAAACATTTTTAGCGGTGAAGGGATGCAACTTTTCGCGCAGCATCTCCAGCGTTGGAAAGCCTGTCAACCCTTGGGGAGTGGCATAGACGCGACAGCTCAGGGCATACCGCTTTCGTTCATCCGGCCATAAATCGACGCCCTCCACACAAAACGAAGGCGAACCTAAAAACTTCAGACGGGCGGCTTCGGTATCGTCCGGCACCCGCACCAGGCGGATATCCGCTTCAAGGCCTTCGGCTTCCAGGGCAGCCTTCAGATTCTCAAGCCCGCCCTGCCAGGAGGGACAGTCGTCGATATACAAAAGGTCAATTTTCATGAGATTTCAACAAGGCAACGATCTCCCGGGCCATGTCATCGCGCACTTTTCGGAAATCTTTCATGTCATCGGTTTTGGCAGGATCGGGGTAATCATGATGGAGTCGCTTCCCTTTCCCAAGCCAGACGGGGCATTCCTCCTGGGCCGAGTCACAAAGGGTGACCACCAGGTCGAGGTCCACGTCCCGGAATTCATCCACCGATTTCGTATGCCCCGTATGGCGGATGCCGATCTCGGCCAGCGCAGCGATTGCCTTGGAATGTACGAAAGCGGCCGGTTTAGTCCCTGCGCTGGCAGCCTGCCACGTTTCACCAAGGCTGGCGTTGACGATCGCTTCGGCCATCTGGGAGCGGCAGGAGTTGCCGGTGCAGAGGAAGAGGACTTTCTTTTTCATTCTGCCACCAGCGCGTTGGTCAGAAAAGTGGTGATCTCGGCCTCACTTGGCACCCGGCCTGCCGAGACCACTTTCTCATTGATAACCAATCCCGGGGTTGCCAGGATCTTATATTTCATGATCTCAACATGGTCAGTCACTTTCTCGATTTTGGCCTCAATGCTCAACGCGTCCACAGCCCGCGTGGCCAGTGCGGCCAAATTTTGACAATTCTGACATCCGGAACCTAAAACCTTGATGGTAAGCATATTAACCTCCGTAAATCTAAATGGTTTGAACGATGATATCGGGCTCGATGATGATCTCAGACTTCACTGAGTTTGCCACCAGGCTGTATTTTTGGGCTGATAGCAAGGCACGTTTGGCACGAGCTTTAATCGCTTTGGGTTCTTCGTCTCCTGCAGCAATCCGGATGACCGGTCGAAAGTGCAGGTGGGTGAAAGTTTCGGTACGGTCCAACTCGATCAGCTTGGTGCCTTCGGCGCGGCATTCGTAGGAGATCAGCTTGAGCTTGAAGCGTTCAGCTGCCCAGATGAACATCATCATGATGCAGGTATTGGCTGCAGCCACAAAGGCATCCTCCGGGGTCAGGACTCCGGGGTGACCCTGCGCATCCGGCGGCGCGGAGAAGTCCATCTCCGGACCGTTGCCCATGACGATATGCCCCCAGTGTTCGCCCTTCCAGGTGACGTCTGTGTTATAGATGGCCGTGCGGCTCATTTAGTCGCTCCCTGCTGAGTGAGAAAGGCAGCATATTCCCGAGCCAGGCACTCTGCATAAGCGTCTTCTTTACCAGGCGGGACCTGGTTATAAATCTTGACACTTTCCAATAAGGCGCGGGGTAACTCCTGCGAGACCGGCTTGTCGGAATCATGGAACTGCTGGAAGATGAGCGGAAGGGCAATCAATGTGACCGTCTTTCCGTTAATTACCACCTCCTGCACCGGAATCCCGGAACCGCATGAACAGGTAGCCTGCGTGGGTTCGGGAGCTGCAGGCAAGGGAGAGTCGACAACGGTTCCCGTGGTCCGGTTCCAGTGCTTATGCAGCAATTCATCCACCAGTTCCGTTATCCGCGCGGCGGTGGCCTCCACTGCCTGTTGACCCGCCTTGTTCAGATGGCGTTTCCCTTCCACTTTTCCGAGGCCCTGTGAGGCGACAAGTTCGGTAACAATAATGCCGGCAGCGGGTTTGCCGGAGTACATTTCAGTGCCGCGGGCTGCGCAGCGTTTGTCGCAGCCGTCAATGGCGATGGTGGGGTAGAAGCGGGCAAAGGCCCGGTCTCCTTCGCCACCGGCCAGGAAGAGCGGCAGGCAAATGGTGACAGTATCCGCCGGGCGCAAATGCTCCAGGATTTTGAGGGCTGCCAGGCGGGAAACCGTGCCCTCTGACAGTTCCTCTCCCGAGCAGGAGACGATCCCAACTTTTTTTCCGGGCAGGTCAGGCATTTTCGCCTCCCTGTTTTCCGGAAATTAATCCATCCACCACGGCAGTGACTTCTTCTGCCAGGACCCGGGCTAACTTTTGACCGCCGTCGTTGAGTTCGGCGATACCTGACGGTTTGAAATCCTTGTAGCGTCGATAGACATCCAGAACTGCAAATTCCCGGGCAACCGTCCCGCCCCTTTGCTGGACCATTTTTGCAGCACACGCCAGTTTGCAGCCATCTATGGTAATTGCTGGGCACTCAGCTATGTCTGCGCGGGAACCGTCGTCTCCGAGCACTAACAAGGCCAGCGGCACCAGTTGGGTCTGTGTGGGACGCAAGTCTTCGGTGACAGTGTAGGCGGCTTCGCGGCTGACGGTGCCATACGTTTTGCCAATCCCGCTGCACGGCACGATCATCACTTTTCGAGTCGGTGAGGTCATGGTTTCTTCACTTCCTCTTCCACCTGCCGCTTCATTATATTGAAGTAGGCCTGTGGCTCGAGCAACCGGGCGCGTTCCGCCTCCCAATCGGCGACTTCCAGCACAGCCAGCCAGCCTGCGCCGTATGGATCAGAGTTGATCGCTTCCGGGGCGTCTGTCATGGCCGGGTTAATTTCAACGATTTTCCCGTCCACGGGGGAAGGATACGAAATGTTAACCTTGATCGTCTCTATGACCGCGATTTCATCTGCTAAAGCGACCAACGTTCCCACCGGCTTAATTTCTGCGAAGGCCACATCCCCGCTGTGTTGTTGGACAAAATCCGACAGTCCAATGCGGACGCGCCCGTTTTCTTCCTTTGCCCAAACCCCTTCTTTATTATAGAAACGGTCAGTGGCAACTTTAAAGGTGAATTTATCTAGAGTGATTTCCAGGAAGTCAGGCATATCATTTCCCAATGCTAACCAGCTTAAATGCTCGGAACCCAATCTGACCGGACTTATTTAATAATCTAATCGCAATTGCCATGGTCGCAGGGTTCCTTTTCTTTAACGCAATTGGGGCAATTACACTCGGGGGAAGGCGCCAGTTCGGGCAGTGCCACATCCTGCAGGGCGGCGGCCTGCCGGATCACGGCAAGGTAACGCGGGTCGCTCAACCGGTAGTGGATATTGCGCCCCTGGCGGGAGGTAACGACGATCCCTGCCTTGCGCAGTGCCATCAAATGTTGGGAGAGATAAGCCTGACGCCAGCCGAAGGTGGCCTCCAGGTGGCAGACGCACGGTTCGCCCTCGCCAATGGCCAGCAGGATCTGCAGCCGGGATCCCTGACCGATGGTTTGGAGCAACGAGGCCACTTTTTCAACCGGGGATATATTCGTCATGGTGAATATATTATACCCTTTGATAATTCCCCCGGGAGTGCGGAGTGTCACGTCCACAGGCGCCGGATGTAATCAAATCTCTACCCAGCGCTCAACGGTCATGGACAAATCAATTCGATAAGGGAGGGGAAAGGGTCAATTCGTGGACGACCGATAAGATCCTATCCAGGGAATTGACCCAAACTCCACTCTATTTCAATGTCTTTAATACCTCCCCCAGGCGGGCGATTTCGTCGAGGGTGTTGTAGTGTACAGCGCCGACGCGCACCATCCCACCACTTTTTTCAACACCCAAGCGCTCGGTGACCGCCAGGGCGTAATAGTTGCCATCCCAGACGTAGAAACCCTGGGCAGCCAGGATCTCGGCGACGAGGCGGGGGTTCTTGCCCGCCAGGTTGAACGAAAAGGTGGGTACGCGCTGGTCCAGTTTTAGAGGATCGGTTTGACCGTAGATGCGCAGCCCGGGGATCTCTTTCAACATGGCCAAGAGGGCGCGGCTAAGCTCGTACTCGTTGGCGCGCAGAGCCGTAAGGGCTTTCTTGAATTCCAAGCGCCGGCCGCGATAACCGCGGGCGAGCAGGCCTTCCTCCTGCTCGGCACCGAAGGTTTTGCCGACCCACTCGAAATATTCCAGGGCGCCCAGCACACCGGCGATGCCTTCGTGGTTCTGGGTGCCGGTCTCGAACTTGCCAGGCAGGGAGTTGGTGGCGGGGCGGACCTTATAGGCTTTAAGCTCGTTAAGCAGGTCATAGCGCCCGTAGAGCACCCCGGCGTGGGGACCGAAGAACTTATAGGAAGAACAAACCAGGAAGTCCACGCCAAGGTCCTGGACGTCGATGGGACCGTGAGGGGCATATTGGACCGCGTCCACGTAGACGAGGGCGCCGGCAGCGTGGGCCATCTCGGTCATTTTTCGAACCGGGTTGATGGTCCCGAGCGCATTGGAGGCGTAGCCAAAAGCAACGAGCTTTGGCTTGGTCGCGAGAGCCTCCTCGAAGTCCTCCAGTTTCAAGGTGCCGTCCTCCTGGTCAAAGTCAACCCAAGTGACATTGCAGCTGCGGTCTTCGGCGACCAGGAGCCAGGGGGAGATGTTGGCATCGTGGTCGAGGCGGGTGATGACGATGGCGTCGAGGGGGTTGAGGGTACGGGCGATGGAGCGGCTGATGTGGAGGGTGAGGGTGGTCATGTTGGCGCCGAAGATGATCTCCTCCGGGCGGGCGGCGTTGAGGAAATCGGCCATGGCGGCGTGGGCGGAGTCGAGGATGGCATCAGACTGGCGGCTGGTGGCAAAGACGCCCTGGTGGTTGGCGTTGCATTCAAGCAAGTACTGCTGGATGCGGGCAGCGGACTGGCGGGCGATCTGGGTGCCGCCGGGGTTGTCGAAGAAAACGGCGGGGCGATCGAGAGAGGGGAATTGTTCACGGATGAGGGGAAGGTTGAGAGACACGGGAAACTCCTTGAGGTCGATTATAACAACCCTTGAGGGATTCATTGCGATCATGTGGCATTGCTTCAATGCAGAGCACCAACGACTCGTGTCGTTGGTGTGGCTTGCGGGCGCTCGAAGCGCCTGCAAGCCACGCACACGATCGGACGTTATCGCGAAGAGGAACGAATATTTTGCTGCGGAAAGGTGATCCTCATCGAGGAGTTCTTCATTATATGGGCTCCAAAAATCTCCAATAAGATTCGATTTGGTATTCGATCCTGAGGAACGAATATTTATGGCAGAAAAGGGTGTGAATTTCGGCCGAGGAGGCAGGGAAGCAGAAATGTGCAAGGGCAAGACATGATGCGAAGGAATCAAAGCGTCCGTTGTGATAACGGGTATGTTCCCTTTTACAACTGCTTTATTAGAATAAATCATTACAGAATTAACCAAGAGATTAACCAACTTCTCACGGGTCGCAAAATCTGCATTAGCCATTACACGTTTATGGAATCCAGCCATTTAATACATAGCAATAAATCAGGAATATCAGAACTGGTATTTGGCAAACCAAAAGGAGTAGCTTTAGTCGATATTTCTGCATGACTGTAGACAGTCCAAAAAAAACTGGAAAAGCAAGGAGAAGATGCCTGGGAAAGCTTTCATAGAAATATTGGTCGATAGTGCTAAAACTAATTACAATTATCGCCAATGAATATAGTCGGTAAGAAATTTCCAAATATCGCCAAGAGATGATGAATGCGAGTAAGAAGCCGATTCCAAAACCCAGATTTATGAAACTGTTTAAATCCATTGAGTGGATTGCCTTTGATGATGCGATGATAAAGGCATCCCAAGGCCAAAGGAACGCCTGATCAGCTGCGATCTTACCGGCGGAGCTTGAGAGCAAAGCGGAATAGATAAATCTTTGGATATTTGAAAAATTGAGGCTACCTTCATGCAGGTAGCCAATGCGATAAATGGTCCAAATAATAAGTCCAGCGGGCGCTGCAAGGAGGGACAACCAGGCACGCCAGACTTTCCTGACACCGCGCGAAGGATTTTTGTGAAGCTACCCAGACACCCCAAGCCAAGGGCAGTGTGAGAAAGATTCCCTGTTGGCGAGTTAGCACAGCCAAAAAACTAAATAAGGCAGCCAAGCCCCAACGTTTGTAGCGAATTGAATAGAGTACCGCTGCCGCCCATAACATGAACAGGCTTTCAGTGTATGGAGCGAATAAGATGAAGGCAATTGGAAAGGTTATTAGAAGGAGAAGCGCGATAAAGGCTGTGTTAGGTTCGTGATCAAGCCTTGCCAATTTGTAGAAAACACACATGAAAACCAGAGTTGCAAGAGAACTGGTAACCAAGAGGCTCAAACGCGCATCCATGCCCAGGTAATAGAGTGGGTAACTCAACCATATGTACAAGGGGTGGAAAGATGTGCTACCGTCTCCAGCAATATATCCATGGGTGAGGATGTGCTCAAACCAGATTGCATCATAACGCGACCAGGGAGCAACAAAGACCCGGTTGAGCCAGGTAAGGAGATTATGTGAGGGAGGCCAAAGTGCGATTTGCTTTTCAATGGAGGTAAATGGTCTAAGATATGAAAATGCTGCAGCGGTCAGACTGGTCAGAAACCGCAAGAATAGCCAGATTCCAACGATTTGAAGAATAGTTTTATGGTGCCCTCTAACCAAATCCTTTTCCATACTTCCACCCTATCAGATTGATTTTCCAGACCTGTGGCAAGAACCTCGCGAAATTTGCGGGACGATTTGAAGAAAGTAAGTAATTATTAAAAAATTATACCTCTGGTCATTCTATATATTTGCTTGAATTTGATCATGTTTGTGCTGAATATATTTATTGGATAATAATAAAATTAACGAGAACTGTAAATGGAGTGGATTACATCGGTCAGGTATGGACTGATGATAGGTTAATGTCAAAGGAAATATAAAACGCCCATTTGGGCGTTTTCTTTATTCATAATTCAACTTCAAGCATAAAGGATATTTGACGTATTGATTCCGTCAAACCATGTCTCGCCCCTACGGAAGGAATATAACGACTGACCCTATCAAGGTGCTTCCCGTAAAAGCACGGGGGCGAGGTCGCGAAGTCGTACCTACGGTTGACCTGGCTTCGAATAAAAGTCCCTTTTGTTAAAAGTGTCACGGATCGAATAACAATAATAAGGTTTTTAAAGTGCGGAAGATAATGCGGCAAGGTTGTCCAGCGACACTTTCCTTGCTACAATATTATTTTAGAATATTTGTTCTGTTAAGTCAATGGGGAAAATCAAGACGGATGCCATCCGCACCTGCGGCGCGTGGAATTGATTTACACTGGCAATGATCCAATCGCGCTAAATAATCTCCCCCGTCTTTCATTTGACTTTCCAATTGGCTAGTACCACGATAAACATAGCCAGTATTATCAGTCCCGATGCCCCTAAAACGATTATAGAAAGTGTGTAGGTTAACTCGCTCGAGAGAAATTGTGTACCAACCCCCTGAACAAGGAAGCTTATGCCGAAGACCACCAAGAATAATTGCCCAAGTTTTTCGGTAATCTTTGAGGACCGCTGAAAATTTGGGTTTGTGAACACCTCGCTCATCGGCCTGATTTTCATCCAGCGCAATAATTGCTTGTTGAGCAGCGAAAGCAGAATGATAAGAATCCCAATGGCAGAGAAAACAATCGTTATCGGGGGGTTATTTGGCAATATGCTGCTCCTAACCAGGCAATAAAATAACGAAAGGCCCTAACCGGTCTTATGCATAAAGGGGCTATCGGCGGCGTGAGGGCCCAGCAGGATTTCCATCGCCGCCATAAAATCGATGCCATCATAGAGGAAACTTTTCTTGTCGGCACCCGCCAACTTTTTGACACGCCAATGATGGAGAACCGGAGAGTAAAACAACCCTCGATTTTCCATGATGACAAGCATGGCATCCCCCCACTGCATCAAGGCTTCTCTAATTGTTTCCATGACGACTCCATTCGCGAACCACAGACAGGGTGTCAGTAGCCTTTACTACAATGGACCCACTGTGTCAGGTTCTTTATCGGATTGAAGTACTTTTGAGTGGCGATTTTTAACGATTTGTCATTGCACATGCTATCGATTGGAGACGGTTATTTTGGCAGCACCCTAATTTATTTAACTTTGTAGCTTACGAGTTCCTGGCTATTACCAAATGGGGTTCCATGATGTTCAGCGTTGTACCACACCACTCCGATCCCCGGGCAAAACCATTCTTCCAAAGCCATCCCACCAATGTCGCCTTCAATATAAAAACAGCCAGTGAACGTGCCAGCAGGAACAGTTATCGAGCCTGTCTTTGTTACCTTTCGATTCAACGGCGCATCCTTTGCGTTAAACATTGACCATTGGCTGTCGAGGTTGATCGGGAAGACAAACTCGACAAGCACCTGGCTTTGGAGATCGGAGAGGTTCAATTTGTCATCCTGCCGGAGCAAGCGGTTGCCATCCACAATCAACCAGTAGATTGCTGAAGCAGCCGGCTGCAGGGTATCGGTCACAGGATAATTTCCGAGAATTTCGACGAGAACTTCCGCAGACCGCACACTTTGGATCGTGGCTACCAGGAAATCTCCACTAGTTTCGAAATGAGATACCGAGTCTGTCAGGGTAGAAGTTACAACCAGCATGTCATCTGGGTTAAAACCAACATAGCGTGTAACCTTGTAAGTCCAAGAGCTTCCAGCGCTCAGAGGCATTTCCTGGCTGTATTGGTATATATTTTGTGCATTATTGTCCTTCTTTTGGACCCCGCAGGCTGCCAAGGCTACCAACAGGAATAAGCAGAGGAAAAGAGATCGCTTTGTCATAACGACTCTCATAAGCAGAGACAAACCGCAGAATGGAAGAGTTTCGCACCCGAGTCAGGAATGGCGAGATTCAACCTTCATTGTCGCGCAATTTCTGGCGAAAGGCGCCAGTTTTCAAACCACGTGCATTCGGCCTGCATACCTAATTTGCTTGACGCAACAAGTGCCAGGACCACAATGCAAGTCCTGCCGCCAGGAGGGGAAATAACAAAACTGGTAAACACGCGACCGACACCAGCAACCGCCCACTGTAAAGCAGAGGCAGTGTAGCGAGCCAAAGAAGAGATGCCAGCACCGTGTGGCGACCAATGAGGGTGAGGGCCAACAACCCAAACGCTACGCCGACAAGGTCATAAACCCCAAATGAATAGCCAGACCGCAAAGTGACAATAGCAATAAAAGCTTCGGCCAAAGTGCCGACCCCCCCGATAAGCGCCGCTCCCCAACGAAAACGGAGCGGGATATTTTTGCTTGTCAACGATGTTTTCATAGCCATTCTTCCTGCAAAGTTCAAATGAGACTTCCAAAAGAAATCAGAGTAGCCGCGAACTTGACTTGATTTTGGATTTCGACGCACAGCAATCAAATTGCAAATCCTCCCATGCCCCGATGGACGCAATGCGTCAGAATCCTTTTCGTATTGATCTACTCAAGGGGACCAATTCTTAACAATCCGTCTTAACCGTTTGCGATACGGATTGTTTGGCTGGCCGCGGCTGCCGGGCGGTATGCTCGTGAACCTCAGTCCCAATAAGGATCTCCATGAGAACTTTGAAGCATACTCCAGAATAATCCTGAGCCGGGTGGGTCATACCTGCGAACGATAGACCACTTTACCGCGCTGCATAACGAACGATACGCGGCCGATAGCAGTGATATCGACCAGTGGGTCCCCGTCCAGAACGACCAGGTCAGCCCACTTGCCACATTCGATCGTGCCTATTTCACTCTCCAGTCCAAGTGCTCTCGCCGATCCCCATGTGCCAGCACGGATAGCGTCCATCGGCGGCATTCCGGCTTCAACCATCAGCCGTAATTCAGTCATCAATTCATTGTGTGGGTTAAACGGGGTGCCCCCATCGTTGCCCGCTGCAATAATTACCCCAGCCTGCCAAGCCAGCTGGAAACTACGCGTATTCGCGGCGTTGACCTTCCCCATCTTGTCCATCACAAATTGCGGGATGCCACCCGCCCTGCCCGCCTGGGTTATCCGGTAAGCCGGTGACAAGGTGGGCACGAATACGACATCATGTTCCTTCATTATGGCAACGGCTTCGTCATCGAGGAAGACGCCGTGTTCGACCGTGTTGATCCCGGCGCGGACAGCAGCCTTTACCCCCTCCAACCCCTGCGCATGCGCGGCTGTGCGTCGGCCAGCTTTCCGAGCCTCGATAACGCCTGCCCTCAGTTCGTCTTCGGCCAGTTGCGCGGCACCCGGCTCGACTCCGGTGTTAATACCCCGCCGGTGGCCATCAGCTTGATCAGGTCGGCTCCAGCCTTGAGTTGTTCCCGCACGGCCTTGCGTACCTCGTCAGGGCCATCACACTCGCGACCTATCGGCCAACCCTGGCCGCCGGTCATGGTGATCTGCCTGCCAGCGCATAAAAGGCGCGGGCCGGGAATCTCACCCCTGGAGATCATATCGCGCACCGCTAGTTCAATATAATTCACCCCGCCGAGATCCCGTGCCGTGGTGATACCAGCTTCGAGCATGCGTCGAGCGCGGCCAGCGGCGCGAATGGCCGTGACCGCCGGGGGTTCAGCGAGCAGCGCTTTGAATGTATCCGGTGCGCCGTCGTCCATGGTTAAATGAACGTGAACGTTAATCAGACCGGGTATCAGCGTGTGCCCTTGGAGGTCAAGAGTATCAGGATCGGGATAACGGACCAAACGATCATCCGAGGTGATATCTTCCACCCGCTGTTTCAGAATCAACGTGGCATTTTCGATGGGGGCGGAGCCGGTGCCATCAATGACGCGCGTGTTAATTAATTTCATGCGATTCCTCCAAGTTAGGTGGTGAATAAATGACTAACGCGCTAGTTGAGCCGCTTGTCTGTCATTGATGGGCTTCCGCGAGCTGGTATCTGAGGCGAACTTGGCGTTCAAGAAGGGGTTCAGCCGTCTTTGCTTCGATGGATGCAATGCGTCAGATTCCATTTACAATCCCTGGCCTACCAGTACCTCAGCCGCGGTTGCTTCGCTGGAACTCAATGCTTCAAATTCCTTTTTGCATCTACATACTCATAGGTAGCGACTACTGATGTTTTACTGTGGCGGCGTAGCAGCTGTCCGCTGGAGCCGATATTAGGCATTTGAACTAGGAACCTTTCTTATTGCACGTAACATCATCATTGCACTTTCGCCATTCGATGTTAATGACCAATAAGACGCCTTATCACTAACACTCCTGTTTTTACGCTTGATGCTTTGTGAAATAAGTTTCAGAGCTAAAAATTGAACCTTTATGGTGTTGAAGTCTTCATCATCAAGCGTACATCTCTGATTTATATACCCCTTTAGCTCATCGATTTCTTTCAGCTTATCCTTTGTTTCTTCTTCAATAAAAATATTTAATGCTTTTATCAATGAATTATCTGATGCCTCATCAATTAGCAGGGGAGATATTACGGAGAATAATTTATAGATTCCTTATCGCATTGAGATCCTTGTTAAAAGCAACAGCCGGTAAATCGACCAATAAAACCTGACTTAGAAGGGTTATCCTGACTTTCCCTCCGCACTGATTGATTAAATGCATTATATATTCCAAAGTTCACCGCGAACTGAAACGGGGTCACGGTCTAGGTGTGAATCCCTGTCAACAACATGAATCTCAAATTAAACCTCTTCATTTTCGACTCGGTAAGACAAGATTTAATAATCCTATGATCGCGACGAACCCTGCGGAGGAAAACAAATACCTTGTGGATGTTAACTGTAAAGGCCCAATATAAGGCATCCAGCAGCAAAGCGCGGGAGTGAAAACAAGAGCCGGATAAATCACAATGAACAATCCGATTACTATAAAGACCAGAGAAACCCAGACGTTCCTGGGAGCCCGGCTGAGCACAAACCAAGCCAAAAGCAACAATATTGCTGCCAGCAATAGGGCGATAACAACTAAAGACCAAATGATAACGGGAACCAAGGAAAACGTTACAGCATTGCGGTGATTAAGGAATTGCATGAAGGCATCGAAGCCCCAAGCTATCCCCAGAACAGCAATTAATCCGATAATTGAAACCAACCCTGGATAAATAGATTTCCGGATCATTTCAGTTTTCCTTTCCATTTGCTTTCCAGCGAAACCACGCAATTATTGCAAGCTGCTAAACCAGGTGCCCAGCCGTCGTTTTGGACGCAAATAGGGTTAAGATGGCCTGCAGAAATAACCATTAACTTAATCCAGTATAGCAATATCGAAAAGATAATACAATCTGCTGCCCTCTGGAGCCAGGGTTAGACAGAGCCTCCGGGAATTCTTCTTCGAAATCCAGCGATCCCCATCAGGATGCACATCATAGAGATTATCAGGCCGGGCCAGTGATTATTCATAAAGACAACCGCTCCTGCAAGAGGGACAAACGTTCTCGCCAGCACGAGAAATGCGTAAGCGACCAAAGTCATTAAGAACAGCCACTCAAATACCGTCTTGTAGCTTTTTTCAAGCTGGTGGCGGTCTCGCTCCTCATAACCAGAGCTCCCTCCTATCAGGCTTCCCAGAGCGGAAACCGTCAGCATAAAAGTTAATAGTTCAAAATCTGGTATCAACAGGAGCACAATACCGACGACTCCGACGATGATCGTAAAAACAATCATGAAACTGTAATTTATCACCAGACGTTTTTTTGTGTTCTTCATTGGGCTTCCCTCCCTTCGAAAATCCTTTGCTCGTAAACCCAGAAGCAAATGAAAAAAGAGAATGCCTTCCATTCACGGCGCACTTTATGCGGTGGTTTTGACGTCAACCACCCCTTTGTTTTCAGAAAGCGGGCTATTGGTACTCTCCTTTTTTCTCACCTGGTGAATAACCAGCAACAAAAGAATTCCGGTGACCAACCCCGACACCACTCCGATATAAACCCGTTCCATCGCAAGGGTCGGATCCAATAACAGTCCCGAATTGACATTGACTGGCGTCGTGCGCGCGAAGAGCATGGCGATAATCCCCAATCCGATACTGAGCCAAACGCCGAAAACCCAAAGCGCTGCCAGACGAAAGTTCCGATAAGGCAATATTTGCCGCAAGGCTATCCATTGCGCAATACCAACGACCCAACCGCCCAAATAAATATCCATTGGGAAAGGAAAGAAGAAAATAGTTGTTGGTTCTCTGAGGGGCAAAAAACTTGAGCCTTGAAGAGTGAAAGAAATGGCCGGAATGAGAGTGGAAATCGCCAATCCCAGCGGCAAGGCAAGTGTGCAGCCCGCCAGAGTCACGAAGAACCATTTTTTAGATGAATATAACTTTTGTTTTAGGACGAGGAACTGTCCAAATCCCATGACCAAGCCGATAATTAGCCCGCAGACAGCGTAGGCTAAGGCTCGGTTTGCGACATCCAGGTACGTTCGCAAGGTGGGTTGGAGAGCGTTTATAGGAGCGAGAAACCATGCGAAGGCACTAATGCCAATCCAGAGGAGGAGAAATGTTGCTTTCCCTTTGACTGCCAACTGATTACTCATCGCTATTACCTTTCATGTAAATTCGAGGAAAACCAACATGCCTGTTCGATAGAAGCCACCAAATTAGGTGTTCAGCCGCCCTTGCTTCAATGGACTCAATGCGTCAGATTCCTTATCGCATTGAAATCAGTACGAATAAGATCTCCTGATAAATTCCCTCATTTACTGCGCTGCTGTCTTCTTATCAATGTGGTTTCAGCATCGGTCACAAATAAGTATATTCTAAATCTTTCCCTTTCAATACATAGCTCTGCAATTCGTTAGCAGCCCTTGTTTCAAGATTTGGTTCACGGGAAAAGATTAATGCTTCTCCGTATGTTTTTTGCAATTCTTCGTTATTATATTCAAACTTAATTCCTAAGACTTCGCGGATATCATCAATATATTGATTTAGGATGGAGGACAATCTGTGTTGTTGGCTCTTTTTGTTTAATAGATCACCGTTAACACAGGCGAAACCTGGGCGCTGGCACACAAAAGAGCGATTGAAAGGATGATTGTCAGAAGTATTTTGGTTTTCATTGCATGCCTCAATATAGAAAGGCCTGCCTAACCAGGTGCCCAACTGTCCTTCGGGACGCAAATAGAATTAAAACAGCATACAGAAATAACCATAAACTTAAACCAGTATAGCAATATCGCAAAGATAATACAATCCGCGATCCTTAGGAGCCGGGGTTAGCCTGCATCAGGTAACAATCTCTTCCAGCTTCCCATTTATCACAATTGCTTCTCCGTCGTGCAATGTTTTGAAGGGCATATGGTTATCAATATAATACTGAACCAAATCTTCAGTGGCGGCCGCCTCGGGGTGATCTGATTTGTAGTGAGGAGCAATGGCGTACGGGATTACCCCCAAACCCTCCCAAATGATGGCTGGGTCATACCCTGCCGGAATGACCTCCGGATCATCCACGAGGTTTACGCCATAAAGGGATGGCGTCAGCATAACCATTCCAGCACTAAATCCACCATAGACAAGCGCATCACGCTCCAAAAAACCCAAAATGATTCTATCAAAGCTGCTCATTTTCATGGCCCGTCGAAGAACAAACGAGTTCCCACCTCTTACCCAAATCAAGCCGCAGGCAGCCAACAAGTCAGGAAGTTCCTGTTGTTTTTGTTGATCATCGAAATAATCGCGCAAATCAAGTTCAGAAGGGGAAAAGTTCAGGCTTTGTAATGCTGCAAATTCTTGCTGCACGCGAATCAACCGTTCTTCGCCGCTTAGATGGTCGCATGCGTTTATGACAACGACAGCACGCATGTTGCCTTTGACCAAGTCGACAAGCTTCTGCGGGTGATTACCCAGGCGAGATGACGAAAGATACAATCTCATATGAACTACTTTGTTTCGATAGACTCATTGCGACAGATTCAATATCGCATTGATATAATCATGAGTAGTGATCAATAACTGTATGTTTTAATAACTCCAGTACTGTTTCCCTATCAGTCTATATAAGACACTAAAATTGGGTCTATCTGTACTGTATAAGTTGGGACTGTATTGAAGGCATTTTCTCAGGGTGCTCGTATAATTCAAGCAGTGTGCATTTTACTCTATCGAGTTCCGCTGCAAAATTAGAATTATCTGCAATATCCTCGGCAATTACATCCCAGCCCAACTGCATTAGCCATTTTGTAAGGTGTGTCCTTATGTCTTCTATAGCAAGTGGAATGGCGTCACTGGGCTTTTGGCTCAGCAACTCTGTTTTTGTTTTATGTTTTCGAGGCAATAACAAATCACGATGTATTGACCCATGAGCGCAATCATAACGTGCGATGGGATGAAATTTCTTTTTGCCGTCTAAAGTACTCTTGATCTCTATTTAAATCATAAAGTCTCTTATCGAGTCGGACTTTATGCGGAATATGTTTCGAAATACCAGATCGGTTTTATTGTCCAATGGCATCTCAATCAGAAAGCTTTTTACTGATTGCCGCTTATGGTCTTCATATTCGATATCTAACCGTGCATGCCCTCTGAATGGAATTGAGTCATTAGCATCAAGAACATCTATTTCTTGCTTGTTGAACCATTTGATATTCTGCTTAATTGGTTGAATAGGGGATTCATTACTAAGATAATAACCAATTCTGAGTAATCGTCCTTGATCGTCCCGGTCATATACAATTATGAGCTCTCGTCGAGAATTAACAGCTTCCCGAATTGCTCTGGTTAACCCCGGACCTTTAACCTTGAGTTTTCTTTGATGCATTACTTAACCTTTTAACCACCTAACCTACATAATACTTAACATACGAATTGAGAGCACTCTCAAAGGCGCAGCAATAAACAACAAGCATGATGCCCATATTTAGTTTCTCAGCCGCTCTTGCTTCGATGAACCCAATGCGTCAGATTCTTTTTCGGATTGATATATTCATGAGGTGCGATTCTTCATGGTTTGGCTCAGTCGCTGCTCGCTAGACAGTGTTGGGTGGCGTCCTTTTTTGCTCAGGTAGCCATCTATATAAAACAACCCTTCATGGCGTGTGAAGAGGATTCCCTTCTAGAATTGTTTTCACTTCTTCCATTCCTGGCAAGACAGCGACATTGTAACGTGAGTAGAGCGCGAATACATATTTGGCATTGCGCCCAAGCTCGGTATAAATTCCCCCTGCGCTGACACTATAATCTCCCTGCTGAAGCGAATTCCATTGGGCAAGTGTAAAGACCATGATAGGGATATCCTGATACGGATTCAAAGAGGCCTTAGCAGCGTTGCTGAAGGTCAAGCCAAAGCCAAAGGAAGAGAAGGCGGAAGAAGTAATCAAGCAGAAGGAAAAAGGCAAGACAAAATAAAAAGACCGGCAGTTAGTCCGGTCTTTTTATACCTTTGAAGAGACGATCTACAAACACATCTCGCACTTCGTAATTCGTAAAATCTGATTTTAGTATACCTGCATTTATTCTCTCGAGTACATCCTTCTCCATTAATCCATCTTTGTGTTTCGCTGATTTGTCGTTTAATTTGGTTTGCAGATGGCCGATGTCTGTTAACTCTGCTTCATCATAGTTGACGTATGAATCTTCAACGATGAATTCATGACCTTCGCCAGCACGAATTATAGTAGTAGTATCGTACTTCTTCTTTCCTTTGATCTTATCAATATTGACAATAACAATTCTCTCGCCATCACAATTAAGTATAATTACAAAAAAATGGCCTTGCGGCCTTCCTTCTCGATCTGGATTCGTCTCGATCCAGAAACAATTCCCCTCCTCAAACATTTCCTTCCTAACAGAAAGCAGAATCTAGAATATATTTATCTTGAATTTCAGATGCAATCCTCTCTACGTCGTCGTTGGCATAATCTAATTTCTTTAGTAATTCGTCCAATTCAATCGGATTTGACGATCCTTTCGGATCTTTCCATTCTGGGAGAGTTTCGGATATTTTGGCTAGTTGAAATTGGTCATATTTTCCTAGTTCTGCGTAAATCTCTTTCAACAACTTAACATCTGCTGGAGAAAGTTTTTTAAGTTTAGGATATGCACCTCTAATCTTCACGGCCTTTCCGACTAACTCAATATGTTCGTCCCAATAGTCACTATTAGGATATGAACCCTTGGCCAAATTCAAGGTGGAACTCAAAATAGGACCCCTGGGCAGTGACGCATATGAATCATAAGTTATTGGATGCTCGTAAAACTCAAGCGCCTTCCTGTCTGCGAAATAAAGCAACTTCACCAACTTCATATAACTCATCTTTCCTCCAGATTCCTGAAGAAGGACAGAAGCGGCTTCGGTTACTCTTTGTTGAAACGTAGGGCTGTAGGGCATATATAATTGTCTCCTAGTTAACAAATGCCTTAAAAAGATTATAGCACGAACTATTGCATTAATCATATCTTCCTTGTAGATTTATCAATATCTATGGGCTTATTTATAGCACATAAATTCTAATTTGTCACGGGTTTGTCAAAGGGATAATTCCATTTATTTGCATTTGCGAAGTACATCATTCCCATAAAACAAACCCTTCATGGCGTGTGAAGAGGATTCCCCTCCAGAATTGTTTTCACTTCTTCCATTCCTGGCAAGACAGCGACATTGTAACGTGAGTAGAGTGCGAATACATATTTGGCATTGCGCCCAAGCTCAGTATAAATTCCCCCTGCGCTGACACTATAATCTCCCTGCTGAAGCGAATTCCATTGGGCAAGAGTAAAGACCATGATAGGGATATCCTGATACGAATTCTCAGAAGTCCAAAGAGGACTCCTAATGGAGATTATAGGGCCTTGCTCGACGGTTACATCACTATTTCCATTATTGTAGCCCCGCCATGTGTCGGTGATGATGGAATATCCTTTCCAACTGACCGGTAACGAGAAGTTAAAACCGTATTCGGTATTCTGGTATTCAATTGATATTGGTGTTTGTGTTGTTGGCAATAGCATTTTCACGGATGGTGTGCATCCCACAAATAACACTTGTACCGAAAGTAAGGCCAGCGATAGGAACTTGTAATATCTTTGATTACGCATCTTTCTTCTCCATCTGCAGCTTGCCGTTAAACTAGTTGCTCAGTTGCTGTTTGACGGTTCAATGGCTTATGGCCAATTCTATTGTATAGCGTTTCAATCGATAAATAACATGTGAAAAAAACCTTAGAGGAAAACGCCCAACCATTTTTTAGGTGTATGATTATCGCATGACCACTCTCTCCAATACCCTGGATAAGCTAACCGCTCCCGCCGACCTGGTGATCTCCCAGCCAGACGGGGCGGTGCGCTGCACGGCGTGCGGACACCGCTGCCTGATCCGCCCCGGTAAACGGGGCATCTGCCAGGTGCGGTTCCACGACGGGAAGGAACTGCGCGTGCCGTGGGGCTACGTGGCGGCGCTGGCGGCGGACCCGGTGGAGAAGAAGCCGTTTTACCACCTGATGCCCGGGTCCATTGCGCTGACCTTCGGGATGCTGGGCTGCGACTTCCACTGCGGGTACTGCCAGAACTGGCTGACCTCGCAGACGCTGCGCGATCCGAAGGCGGAGGAGGGGGCATATTACGTAAAGCGCATCTCCGCGGAGCAGATCGTGGCGGCGGCCCGAAACGTGGGGGCGGAGGTGATCGCCTCGTCGTATAACGAGCCGCTGATCACCAGCGAGTGGGCAGCGGCAGTGTTCAAGCAGGCGGTGGCGGCAGGGATCAAGTGCGTGTACGTCTCGAACGGGAATTCCACGCCGGAAGTGCTGGAGTACCTGCGGCCCTACCTGAGCGGTATGAAGATCGACCTGAAATCGATGCAGGATAAGAACTACCGGCAACTGGGGGGCGTGCTGAAGAACACGCTGGATACGATCAAGCGGGTGAATGAAATGGGGCTGTGGCTGGAGGTGGTGACGCTGGTGGTGCCCGGGTTCAACGACAGCACCCAGGAACTGTGGGAGGCGGCGCGCTTCCTGACCTCGGTCTCACCGGACATCCCCTGGCACGTGACGGCATTCCACTCGGATTACAAGATGGAGGATACGCCCAACACCCCGGCAAACACGCTGCTGCGGGCGGCGGAGATCGGGCGTGAAGCGGGGCTGCACTATGTTTATGCGGGGAACCTGCCAGGCAGGGTGGACGAGTATGAAACCACGTTCTGCCCGCACTGCAACGCCGCCCTGGTGGAACGGACCGGGTTCCGGGTGCATGCAATGAGGGTGGGAGCGGATGGAAAATGCCCGAAATGCGGCGGGAGTGTGGCGGGAGTATGGCCCACGGTGCGGGAAACAGCGGGGTAATGCGGATAAGGTTGGTGAGATTAGTACAACTGATGACTTGAATCCAAGCCTGAAATAGCGTACAATTTCATAAGGTAGTGCCCCCATTACCGATCGTTCGCGAAAGGGAGACACAATGGACATAATCAAGGTTTCCGCAACCTCCCGTACCTCTGCCGTGGCCGGGGCGATTGCGGGCGTGGTCCGCGAACACAAACGGGCGGAAGTGCAGGCAATTGGTGCAGGAGCCGTGAACCAGGCGGTGAAGGCGCTGGTGCTGGCAACCGGCTATCTCAAGAATGACGGTATCTGCGTGGTGGCGATCCCTGAATTCGTGGATGTCGAGATAGAGGACAAGGTACGCACGGCAATTAAAATCGTAGTCGAGCCCCGCTAAGGCAACCTTTTGATCCACAAGACCAAATCATCAGTCTGCGCGCCGGTAGGAAGCGCAGAGGGTTTGTTATATAATTGAGGGGAGGGAGAGCCTGGGAATGCTGCGCGGAAGAACATTTTTCCTGAGGTGCATGGGTACGCTGTTCGTGCTGGGGGTGCTGATCGGCGCGCCTGGGAGCGGGGCAGTGCGGGCTGCGCCGAAGATGAATCCGCAGCGCACCAACGTGGTGATCAGCGAGTTTCGAACCAGCGGACCGGCGGGGAAAACTGACGAGTTCATCGAAATTTTCAACCCAACAACCACCAATCAAAACTTAAGCGGCTGGGAGCTTTGGGAAGTCCGATATAAATTC
Organism: uncultured Chloroflexia bacterium; assembly: GCA_963760245.1. Lineage (GTDB taxonomy): Bacteria > Chloroflexota > Anaerolineae > Anaerolineales > Villigracilaceae > UBA877. The sequence goes on from CAVXCH010000004.1 coordinate 283,539, forward strand.
ACCAGACATAAACCTAATTTTCACTTTTCCAGCCAATGCTGAATTGGCCTCCGGACAACATTACCTGGTTGCCAATACCGGCTGGGGGGGGGGCCCGCTTGTGACTCCGAACGGGACTTACAGCTACGACATTCCCGATAACGGCGGAATTGCGCTGATCGATCCCGTCCAGCAATGTGATGGTAGACAGCGTGGGGATGACCCCGGGTTTGGCTTTCACGGAAGGGACTCCCCTTTCACCTTTCCCGGCGAAGTCGGACCAAAGTTATGAACGCAGACAGGGCGGCGCCCTTGGAAATTGCACCGACACGGATAACAATGCTTTTGATTTTAAACTGACCTCCCCCACGAGCCCGCAGAACCTTGACAGCACCCCTTCAGCTGCCTGCACAACAGCTCCTCAAACCATTACGATTACCAAGAACGCTCCGGCAGGCGCGACGGTCAACTCGACCTTCAGCGTTGCGGCAACTTCAGATTCCGGCCTCCAGGTTGCGTACACTGCCAGCGGCGTATGCACCAATAATGGTGCTGTCTTCACGATGACCAGTGGAAGCGGCGATTGCATCGTCCACTACAACCAGGCCGGCGATGGTATCAATTACGATGCCGCCCCCGAGATCACCGAAACGGTAAACGAGACCAAAGCCGCCCAAGCCATCACAGTCACACAGCACGCCCCGGCAAGCGCGGCGTATAATTCCGCCTTTACCGTCGCGGCCAGCGGCGGCGCTTCCCTCAATCCCGTCGTTTACAGCGCGAGCGGGGGTTGCACCAACAATGCGGCTGAATTCACGATGACCAGCGGCAAAAACGCGTGCATCGTGCACTACAACCAGACCGGCAATGATACTTATGCTGCCGCTCCCGAAGTCACTGAATCGGTAAGCGCTACAAAGATTGGGCAGACCATCACGTTCACCTCCACGGCGCCGACAAATGCAGCGGTGGCAGGACCAACGTATACCCCCAGCGCCAGCGCCACTTCCGGTCTGCCGGTTGCCTTCAAGATCGATTCAACGGCCTCAGCGGTCTGCGGGATCAACGTGGGGATCGTCTACTTTAAATCCTATGGCACCTGTGTGATCGATGCCAACCAGGCAGGCAACGACAACTATAATGCTGCACTCCAGGTCCAGCAGTCCTTCAATGTCAACCCGACACCGGCAACCCACCTGGTGATCAGCGAATTCAGCTCACGCGGCCCAAAGGGAGATGGGGACGAGTTCGTCGAAATCTACAACCCAACCGGCGGAACGATCAATATCAGCTCCTGGACGATCAAGACTTCAGGCGGCTGCACGTCGCCCACGAGAACGACCATTACAACCCTGGTGACCATGAGCGCCGGCACCACGCTCCAACCCGGTCAACATTACCTGGCGGCGGCAGTCAATTCCACCTGGACCCAAGAAGGTTCCAGCGTGAAACCGGACAAAACCTTCGAGCCCGGAATCGACGACGACGGGGGGGTTGCTTTGGTCAACCTTAGCGGACAGATACAGGACATGGCCGGGATGTGCGTGGATACAACCTACCATGAAGGAACCATTGTCCTTACTCCATTTACAGAAGCAGACTACACTGCTACTTCCATGCCGAGTTACGAGCGCAAGCCGGCGGGCACAGCCAACTGCTTTGATACAAATGACAATTTAAGGGACTTTGCGCGGATCGATCCTGCTGACCCACAAAACACGCAAAGCCCGAAGGCATTATGCAGCGGGGTATATATCTTCACGGTCACTCCCACCCTCACACCCAGCCCGACGCGCACGCCCACGCGCGCCCCGACCGTCGTGCCAGGCAACGTGGTGCTCAACGAGTTCCTGCCGCACCCGCGCAGCGATTGGAACGGCGATGGAACGGTGGACACGGGTGACGAGTATATAGAAATCATCAACATGGGCACTTCGTCCATCAACGTGTCAAAATGGAAACTTGACAATGGAGCCGGGAGCGCCAATTCCTATACCCTGCCGAACCTGACCCTGGTACCGCGCCAGATCGCGGTGTTCTACCATGCTGACACCGGCATCGGCTTGAGCGACGTTGGCAGCAGCGTACGCCTGCTCAAATCGGACGGGCACACGGCGGACATCTACAACTATCCGCTGGTGACTGCGGCAGACCGGACGTGGTGCCGGCTGCCGGATGGGAACGGGGGATGGGGATTCGTGTGCCAGCCCACGCCGGGGAAACCGAACGAGGCGGCCAAATCGGGCACACCGGGGGCGGGAGAGGTGCTCGGATCGGTCTGCGTAAAGAATCTTGCGCCCGCCACGGTGCTGACGGCAGAATGCAACAGCCCAGGCGGGAAAATGTGGGGGGAGGGCGGGACCGGTGAAATCTGGCTGGACACCCGCTTGAAATTTGACGTATTCGTGGAATAAAAAAATCCCCGCTCATGAAATGAAGCGGGGATTTTTATTTTCAATCGGTTGCGGCCCGGGCCACTTCCTCGGGGTCGAAGATGACCTCCTCCTTGCCGGTCAGCCTTTCCTCCACCTTCCGGGCGATCAGCTCGAGGTGACCAGTGTGAGCCACGTAGTCAACATCGTCGGCGGGGACGGTCAGCACCGGGCAGAGGGTGAAGTCGGCGATCCAGGTCTCGTACAGGTTGTTCAGGCTGGTGAGGTAATCGGCAGGGATGGTGTGCTCGTAATCACGCCCGCGCCGTTCGATGCGCTGGACAAGGGTGGGGACGGAGGCGCGCAGGTAAATGACCAGGTCGGGCGGAGGCAGGAACTCAACCAGGGTCTGGTAGAGTTCGCGGTAGGTCTGGTAATCGCGGGGACGGATGTGCCCCTGCAGGAACAGGTTGTGGGCGAAGATCTCGGCATCCTCGTAGACCGAGCGGTCCTGGATGGCGGAGGACGGATACTGCGCCAGTTGATGGTGAGCGCGCAGGCGGTGGGTGAGGAAGAAGATCTGCGAGTGGAAGGCCCAGGCCTGCATGTCCTTGTAAAAATCGGCCAGGTAGGGGTTTTCAGCCACCGGTTCGAAGAACGGCGTCCAGCTTAATTTTTCGCAGAACATTTCGACCAGGGTGGATTTGCCCACACCAATATTGCCTGCAACGGTGACAAATTTTTTCATTTCACCCTCTTATGGACACCTGGGCAGGTGTCCTAAAAAAATATTACGGCTTTGCAGCCAAATCCTCGTCAATAATGGCTTTAAACTGCTCAAACGGCTGCGCCCCTATCAGAATCTGGCCGTTGATCACAAAACTCGGTGTACCGTTCAACCCCAGGCGGGCGGCGTCGGCGGCATCCGCCTTGACCTCAGCCTGGGTGTGGTGGTCGTCGAGACAGGTGGTGAAGGCGGCGGTGTCCAGCCCCAGGTCGGAAGCATATTGTTCGTAGGCGGTGCGGCCGAGCTGGATACTGTCCGCTGAACAGGTCATCATGGAATTTCCAGTAGGCGCCCTGTTCCCCGGCGCAATTGGCCGCCTCGGCAGCCGGGAGCGACTCGGGGTGCATGGGCAGGGGCAGGTCGCGGTAAACGAAGACGGATCTTGCCCGGATAATTAGCCATCAACTGGTCAAAGGTCTGCTGATACCAGGCCTGGCAATATGGGCACTGGTAGTCGCTGAATTCGACGATGGTGATGGGTGCGTCAGCCGGACCGATGGAAGGGTCACCATCCGTCGAAACGGTCACGTGCTGACTGCCGGGCGTATCCGCGGCGAGCGTGGCAGGCTTGGGACTCCACAACAGGTAACCGGCACCCAGCCCGAGGACGAATGCGACCGGGATGAAGAGGTAAAGGTAGGGGGAAAGTTGCCTGCGTTTCTTGTGGGGGGTGGGTGGGAGCATGGCGGCGATTATACTGCTAGTCCATTAGAAACGTAACTCATAACTTCCGTGTGACTTTCCAGCAATAAAATTGGACCTGAGACCGACGCAGTACCTTGTACTGCTAGTCCATCAGAAACGTAACTCATAACTTACCTGTGACTTTCCGACAATAAAATTCGGACCTGAGGCTGATGTACCTTGCAGTTCGACCCGGCAATTCTCGAAAACCGAAAAATAAGGTTTTACCCTGAGGGAATAAATCCTTCAGGGCATGGACATTATCAGGGAGTAACCCGGGTGAGAGTTTCGGGACCGCCGGTTCCATCGCTGTAGGACCAGACGGCGTTCAGGTTGTTCCCGCTGAGCGATGTGGTGGTGTGAGTGACCGTCAGATTCAGGTCGGTGTCGACATATGTCCAGGTCAGGACACTGCCTGTCCAAGCCTGGGATGTAATCGTGTAGGAGGTCCCTTCCCAGGTGACCGAAGTCACGACGTATGCATTATTCTGCCATACGATCACGAACTGGTCGTTGGTGTCCGGGTCCTGCCAGGTGCCAGCCAGGCCGGTCATTGCTTCCGGGCTGCTTGTCGGTGTGGTGGTTAAATTGGGGATGAGAGAACTACACGAGCAGGCGATCACAGCCATTGCAACGACAAAGGTTAAAACGGTTAATAATACCTTTTTGTTGGGGCTCATGATATTCTCCTCGAAATAAATGCAAGTGGGTGTTACTGCTATTGTACAATATTTGAGGAGAAATGTTTCACATTTTGAGAAAATTTAAGAAACGATTTCCTGGACCCTGCCCACCTGCCCGTCCACCAGGCGGACCTTGATGCCGTGCGGGTGTACGGGCGAACTGGTGAGGATATCCCTGACGATGCCCTCGGTCAATTTTCCAGTTGCTTGATCTTGTTTCAGAACGATGCGGACGCGCAAGCCGGGGCGGATCTGGGTGCGGGTTGGGATAGTCATATTATTGCAGCATTCCCCTGGCGAACTTCAGAAACGCCTGGACATCCTCGAAATTGCTTACCAGTCCCACCGAAACGCGCACTGCGCCGGAGGATTTGCCGTCAATGCACAGGCGGAAGTCATCCAGGCTCAGGCGCTGGTCGTGACCCGGCTGGGTGAAACAGGCGGCCAGTTCGGGTTTTGACAACCCCAGGGCGATCTCACCCGCGCCGGGGTTGCAGAAACAACCGGTGCGCAGGGAAATATTATGCTGGCCGGCTTCCTGCTCAATGAAGCGGTGGTCAACCGGCTGGCCGTCCGGGTCGAAGAAGTTGGCTGTCACCGCGCCGCCGCGCTTGTCGTTGGTCAGCGGCCCATAAATGCGCACCAGCGGCACCCCCGAGCTGTGTTTCATTTCCGACAGGTTATCGAGCAGCCAACCGGTAAGGCTGCGCACGCGCTCATGGATGGTCTCATAGCCAATGGCCTGGATATGCTTCAGCCCGATTTCCACAGCGGGGATGTTAAGATAGTCAAGGGTACCGTCTTCGAAGGCGGCGGGCGCCTCAGCCAGGTAGTACTTGTCACCCTGGACGGAGGCGACGGTGATCGTCCCTCCGGCGAACCAGGGACGGCGCAGTTTCTTCAGTGCTTCCCGGCGGGCGAGCAGGGCTCCGATGCCGGTGGGGTAGCCGAAGATCTTGTAGAACGAGAGCGGGACAAAATCAGCCTTGAACCTGCCCAGGTCGAGCGGATTGCTGGGAGCAAAAGCAGCCGCGTCGAGCAGCACGTCCCAGCCCCTGGCGTGGGCGCGCTCGATCCATTCGAGCGGGTGCTGGACGCCGGAGAAGTTGGATTGGGCGGGATAGGCGAACAGGTTGTTCTTATGGTCAGATCGCCGGATCAAGGGCGGTATCGAGGGAATCCAGGTCCACGCGCATGTCCGGCAGCCCGACCGGGATGTAGGTGACCTCGGCGCCCCTGGCGTGGGCAAATTCACGAATACCGTTGACCGAGTTGTGGTTGTCAAAGGTCAGCAGGTAACGGCTGCCCGGTTCGAAGGGATAGGACTCGCCGACCAGTTTCAGCGCACCGCTGGCATTCTGGGTGAAGATGACAGTATATTCGGCTGGGTCGGCATTGAAGAACTGCAGGATGGCGGCGCGGGTACTTTCGATCAGGCGGGTGGCAGCCTGCGAGGTGGGGTTGGAGGAATGCGGGTTGCCAAAGACATGCTCAGCCAGCACCTGCTGGTGCAGGCGCATTTGCGAATCGGCATATAAGCCACCGCCGGTGTAATCGAGATAGACCTGCCCGGAACGGTCGAGGCGGGCGTAGTCACGGTCGCGCAGTTCGTCCAGGTCGTGGGTCTTGTCGTAGGCCGGGTATTTTTGGATAAATTCAGCGATAATCTGGCATGGCAGCTCCAGGTAGGTTAAGGGGTGGGAGAGGGAGTGGCCTCAAAGGGAGGCCAGGGGATCATTAAATATCCAGTGTATCCGTGTTTTTCGACAGTGTAGATGCGGGCACTGGAGGGCACCAGGCAGCCGGGCTCGTCGGTAAGAACTTCATATTGCGTGTCGACATTCTGGCTCAAGGGGAGCTTATGTTTTATGGGGGTAAAGACCAGTTGACCGTCCTGGCAAAGATAGGCCTCGATCAGGTAGCCTTCGTAATCGTCTTCGGTCATCCAGACGGCATTCCAGGCAACGGTAACCTTATCCCCTGAGCGGAAAGCCTGGATTCCAGTGGGCGGACGGTAAAGATTGGTCGCAATGGGGAGCATGGCGTTGGGGGACACGATCCGGATGTTGTGCGTTGTGACGTCACCGCCGTCATTGAAACGGGCCAGATCAGCTCTTATCCAGCACGGGTTCCAGCCATGCACTCCCTCGACGAAAAGCCAGGTCCCGTCCTGATTACGCCCAACGACCTCCATCCAACTGGTGGCGAGCAGACCGTAATCGTAAAGGTAGACATCCCCCGGACCAAACCAGCAAGCAATATGGTCCAGGATGGTGACAACCGGCGGGTCAGGGGTAAGGGTGATGGTGGGCGTGAGGGTAATTGTACTGGTGGGAGAAGGGGTCAGGGAGATCTCGGGGGTCAGGGTGGGGGTAACCGTGACGGGAACGGGTACTTCGACGAGGCGGGTCACTTCCTGGGTAACCACCTGGGTTATTGCGCGGGTCACCTCCACCGTTTGCAGTGCGGGGGTGGCGACTGGCACGTCCGCAGCAGGCGCACAGGATACGCCTGCAAGAATGATCAGCACAGCAACGGCACAGGCTGTGTAGAACTTCGGGGACTTGACATGGTTGGTCATCAGGATGTGCATCTCTTCTACGTCTAAAAGGATTTTCTCAACAGCCATGAAATGAAGGCATCTGAATCAATGAATTATTAGGTGCGATGCTGTCGCAGTCCCCCGGTATTTTAACACTGCTTTGCCCATTTTTTAGGGTTGCCTCCCTTACAGGCTCGTGATAAACTTATCAAAGATGTCAACGCCTGTGTTGATCATCACGTCAGACATCCCATTTGGGGAACATATCCGCCAGATATTGGAGGAAACGCGGCGGTTTGTTGTACGCGTGACCGGAGAGCAGGGAGCAGCCGCAGTTTACGCACGTGAATTCAAACCTGCGCTGGCATTCCTGGACACCTCCCTGGCTGAAACCGATCTGCTTAAAATCGGAACCCTGCTGCGACAGGCGAATCCCAAGATCATTTTTGTGGTCATTTCAGAAGCCGGCTGGCATTCGGCCCTCGAAGAGCTTTTCCCGCGGGATTATCTCTCCAAACCATTCTACGCGCCTGACCTGCGTGAGATGATGGAGAATTACTTCCCCCCTCCGCATTCCCGGAACCGAGTCCCCACACGAAAAAGGGTGACGCAAACGGCGACCTGCCCTGGCTCTCGGATGTAAACCGGGCCGCCCAGCACCTAACCCGGCTGACCCTCGAATCGTCAGCGCAGGCGGCGCTGATCACCCGTACCGACCAGCTTTGGGCTTATGCGGGGCAGTTGCCCCAGGAAGCGGCCCACGAACTGGCTGACCACCCTTTCGCGTTACTGGGACCACGACGAGGAGAACGATCTGGTGCGCTTCGTGCGCCTGGCTTCCACCGACGCCGAGCACATGTTGTACGCCACTCGCCTGGCGGAAGGCATGGTACTGGCGCTGGTTTTCGATGCCGAGACGCCTTTCAGCACCATCCGAACGCCAGGCCTCCCAATTGGTACATTCCCTCTCCACCAGCCCTTCCGATGAAACACCGGACGAGGACCTGGCGGGCGGCGAAATGGACCCAACCCCGGGTGCTGACATCCACCCACAAGCCCCGGCACGCAGCCCGCGCCTAGACCTCCCCGTTGGATCGGGATACGACTTTGGTTCCTCCGAGCAAGCGCCCGGGAAAAATTTCAATGCAGCGGTGCCGGTGCAGGATTCCGCTACACCGCAGTTGAGCCGCCAGCCCAGCCCCGTGTCGCGATTCCGGCAACTGGTTGAAACCGAGCAAAGGAAACCCCCGATTGCCACTCCTGAGGAAATGCTTCAATCCCAGGAGGTCACCCGGAAAATTAAAACCCGCAAACCCGAGCCAGTTCCAGAAACCATCGAGGAAACGGTTGCGCACCGCGCTGCCCGAAGTGGCGCGCAAGATCGTCCTGGAACCGGTCACCCCTGCCGTTTACAACCTGGATTATGCCTGCCTGCTGGTGCCGCGTTTCCCCCAGCATCACATGACCGGCGACCTGCTGGACCGGCTGGGGGAATGGGTGCCGCATATTTGCATTGCCTTTGCCTGGCGGCTGGAATATATTTCGGTCCGACCCGAATATTTGCAGTGGATCGTCAACGTGCCGCCGGCCACTTCTCCCGCCTACCTGATGCGGATCCTGCGCCAGCATACTTCCGAAAAAATTTTTGCCGAATTCCCACGCTTCAAAAAAGAGAACCCTTCCGGCGATTTCTGGGCGCCTGGTTATCTCATCATGGGAGGTTCCCAGCCGCCCCCGGCCCAGTTGATCAAGGATTTCATTACCCAGACACGCCAGCGGCAGGGGATCATCCAACTAAATAACCGTTAATATCCTACCAGCTAGTGACCCGGCGGCTTGCGGTTAAACCGCCTTCCTCGGAAAACCGTGCCCCCAACCTTATACCTAATTGATGGCCATGCCCTGGCCTACCGCATGTATTTCGCCCTGACAGCGGGCGGGTCCAGCCAGCGCTGGCAGACCTCCACCGGCGAACCGACCGCGGGCATTTATGGCTTTGCCCGCGAACTCCTGCGCATCCTCGAGCAGGAAAAACCCGATTACCTGGCGGTGGCCTTCGATACCGGCAAGACCTTCCGCGACAAGATTTTCCCCGAATACAAAGCCACACGCGCCAAGATGCCCGATGACCTGCGCCCGCAGATCGAGCGCATCCGCCAGATGGTGGATGCCTTCAACATCCCGCGCCTCGAGATGGAAGGCTTCGAAGCCGATGATGTGCTCGGTTCCGCGGCCGCGCTGGGCTGCCAAGCAGGGACTGGGCGTCAAAATCATCACCGGCGACCGCGACCTGCTCCAACTGGTGAACGACCGCACCATCGTCTACCTGGCCGGCGACGACCAGAACTACATCACCCCCGAAGATGTGCTCGGCAAACTGCACGTCCGCCCGGAGCAGGTGGTGGATTACAAAGCCCTGGTCGGCGACAAGTCCGATAACATCCCCGGCGTGCCGGGCGTGGGCGAAAAGACCACCGAGAACCTGCTGGCGAAATACGGGACGCTGGATAACATCTATGCCCACCTGGACGAGATCGAGCCGCGCTGGCGGACCAAACTCGAGGCCGGAAAAGAATCCGCCTACATGAGCTACAAGCTGGCCGCCATCCGCACCGACCTGCCGGTCACGATCGACCTGGAGCAGGCCCGGACCGAGGTGTTCGAACCGGCCAAGGTGGAGGCCCTTTTCCGCGAGCTGGAATTCCGCACGCTGATCGAAAAACTCAAGAAAATGACCGGCGACTGCCGCTGAGGCGCCTGCCGGGACACAGCAAATGAGTCTCTTCGGCGAGAGCCGCAGCCCCGGCAGCCAGCGCTGTGCAAGGAGTCCCACACGGAGGCGAAAAATTGAAGGTCATCGTGGTGGATTCCGGCAGCGAGCCTGGCCGCATTGGCCGAGACGCTCTCAAACGCCTCCGTCATCTCGTTCGACACCGAAACCACTTCCACCGACGAGATGACCGCCAGCCTGGTGGGCATTTCGCTGGCGGTGAAAGCGGGCGAAGGGTACTACATCCCGGTCGGACACAACGCCGGGACGCAGCTGCCGCTCGAACAGGTGCTTTCCGCCCTGCGCGGCCCACTGACCGATGCCCGCATCCCGAAAATCGGGCATCACCTGAAATATGATTTCATCATGCTGGCGCGCAACGGCCTGCGCGCGGCCCCGCTGGCTTTCGATACCATGGTGGCCGAGTGGGTGCTCGATCCCTGCTTCGCGCAACCTGGGCTTGAAGAACATGGCCGCGGTCCGGCTGGGCGAGAGCATGACCCACATCGAGGAGCTGATCGGCACAGGCAAGAACCAGCGCTCGATGGCCGAGGTGGCCATCGCCGAGGCGGCCCCCTATGCCGCTGCGGATGCCGAGACCACCCTGCGCCTGCGCCCCATTCTGGAAAAGGAACTCAAACGCGTCCCAAAACTATGGGACCTGTTCGTCAATATCGAAATGCCGCTCATCCCCGTCCTGGCAGATATGGAAATGGCGGGGATCGCGCTCGACAAGAATTTCTTTGCCGCCTTCTCGGAGGAACTGAGCGAACGGATCGGCAAGCTCGAAGAACAGGTCTACGAGGCGGTCGGCAAAACCTTCAACCTCAACTCCACCCAGCAACTCTCGGAAGTGCTCTTCGGGACCCTGCACCTGTCCCCACCCGACCGAGGCACGCAAGACCGCCTCCGGTCATTACTCCACCGCGGCGGGCGTGCTGGATGAAATGAGCGGACAGCACCCCGTGGTGGATATGATCCTGGAATACCGCGAGCTCACCAAGCTCAAATCCACCTACGTGGATGCGCTGCCCCTGCAAATCCACCCGGAAGACGGGCGCGTGCACACCTCCTTCAGCCAGACCGAGCGCCGTCACCGGACGGCTGTCCTCATCCGACCCGAACCTGCAGAACATCCCCACCCGCACCGACCTGGGCCGGCGCGTGCGGCGCGGCTTTATTGCCGGCCCCGGCAACGTGCTCGTCTCGCTGGACTATTCGCAGATCGAGCTGCGCATCGTGGCGCACATGGCAGGTGACGAGGCCATGTTGAACGCCTTCCGCGCCGGGCAGGACATCCATGCCACCACCGCGGCAGCCATTTACGGGGTCCCGCTCGAAGAAGTGACCAAGGAAATGCGCCGCCATGCCAAGGCCATCAACTTTGGCCTGATCTATGGCATGTCGGCCTTTGGCCTGACGCGCACCACCGAATTGACCCTGGCCGAATCGCAGGATTTCGTCGAAGCATATTTCAAGCAGTTCCCCGGCGTCAAAAAATACCTGGATGGCATCCGCAAGGAAGCCACCCAGAACGGCTACGTGGAGACCCTGCTGGGCCGCCGGCGCTACTTCCCCAACCTGAAAGAGCAGCGTGAACCAGGTGGTGAAGAACCGCGAGGAACGCGAAGCCATCAATGCCCCCATCCAGGGCACGGCTGCTGATATAATGAAAATCGCCATGATCAAAATCCCACCTGCCCTGGCAAAGGCCGGTCTGCATGGCAGAATGCTTCTGCAAGTGCATGACGAACTGGTGATGGAATGTCCCGCGCTCTGAACTGAATGAATTGGTTGGGGTGGTGCGGAATATCATGGAGAATGCCTATCAAGCTCGACATCCCGCTGACCACCGAGGCGCGTTGGGGCACGAACTGGGACGAATTAAAACCGCTGGCATAAAACTTCACCAAGGAAGAGCATGGCAGGACGCGAAGATCTTTTTCAGAAAGCGATGAACATGGGCCATTCGCTGGCCTGGGATCAGCAGTGGGACAAGGCTGCCGCGGCCTACGGACAAGCGCTTGAAGAATTCCCGAGCAACCCCAAGGCGCTTTCCAGCCTGGGGCTGGCCCTGTTCGAGCTGCAGCGGTACGACGAGTCCCTCCAGGTTTACCAGAAGGCTGCCCAGGCCGCACCCAATGACCCGGTCCCGCTGGAAAATGTGGGGCAGATTTCCGGGACGGCTTGGGAACCGGCAGGAGGCCATCCAGTCATTTTTAAATGCTGCCGAACTTTATATCAAGAACCAGGACGCCGATAAAGCCATCACAAACTGGGAACGGGTCACCCACCTGGATCCCGAACATATCACCGCCCATTCGTACCTGGCCATGGTTCACGAACGACTCGGTCATACCCAGCAGGCGGCAGCCGAATACCTGATGATGGCCAGCCTGGTGCAGCGCACCGGGAACGCGGAGAAAACCGCTGAAATGGTCAAACGAGCAATAAGCCTGGATCCCGACAGCCCGGAAGCCCACCAGGCGCAGATCCTGCTGAAAAACGGGGAGCTGCTTCCCAAACCGACGCTGCCGCCGGGCGAACGCAATGACCTGCTTTTGGGGCAGGCCAAACAACAGGAATCCCCCAAAATTGCCGATACCGGTCTCGACCCCGTGGAAGAGGCGCAAAAACACGCCCTTACCCGGCTGGCCGCGATCTTGTTCGACCTGACTGACGCAGCAGGCAATCTCCAGGCGCCCAAACCTGCTCTGAAGGCCATTTCCCCACGCGCAGCCGACCCTGACCCCATGGTAAGCGAGCGCGCCAATATCATGGTATCGCATAGGCCAGGCGATCGATTTTCAATCGAATGACCAGGACGCTCAGGCTGCTGAGGAACTGGAAAAAGCATCGGCAGCCGGCTTCACCGATCCGGCCCTGTCCTTCGATCTGGGTTACCTGCGTACCAAGGGTGAGCAGTGGGAAAGCGCCCTGAAACACCTGCAGACCGCCGTCAAAGACAAAGACTATACCCTGGGTTCGCACATCCTCCTGGCACAAGTCCAGCGCCAGATGGGGCAGCTTCCCCATGGCCGTAACCGAATCCCTGGAAGCTCTCAAGGAGGCAGATGCGCAGGTGGTTCCGCCGGACCAGGCTGACGGGATCCGCCAGTTATACGAACCGCTGATCGAAGCGCAGGCTCACCAGACCGATACGGTCGTCATGGAGCAAGTGTGCGACAACGTCAGGGAGATCCTGCTCCGCCCGAATTGGCGTTCTGCAATGCTCACGGCTCGTGAACAGCTTCCGAAATCTGAGGAAGGGATTCCACCCATGCCACTCGGGGAAATCCTGGCACAGGCCCAGAGCGGCAAGGTCATCGAAGCCATGGGCAAGGTCAAAATCCTGGCACGCGCCGGTCACCTGCGCTCAGCCATGGACGAAGCCTTTGAATCGTTCAGGTACGCGCCCACCTTCCTGCCGCTGCATACCCTGGTAGGCGACCTGCTGATACAGGAAGGACGCACACAGGATGCAGTCAGCAAGTATTCAGTGGTGGCGGAAGCCTACGGCGTACGCGGGGAAGCTTCCCAGGCAGTGAGCCTCCTGCGGCGAATCATACAGGTGGCACCCATGGACATGACCGTGCGCACCCGCCTGATCGACATGCTGGCGGCGCATGGGATGATAGATGAAGCAGTTGGCGAGTATATCGAACTGGCCAATATTTACTACCGCCTGGCCGAACTGGACATGGCGCGCAAGACATACACAACAGCCTTACACCTGGCCCAACAGGATGGCGCCAACCCCACCTGGAGCGTCAAGCTCATGCGCCGCATGGTGGATATAGACATGCAGCGGCTGGACTGGCGCCAGGCCCTGCGCATCTACGAACAACTCCGCACGCTCGAACCGAACGATCTCAACGTGCGTAAAAGCCTGATCGAACTTAATATCCATCTTAACCAACTTCCCCAGGCCACCGCTGAACTGGATGGATTCCTGACATACCTGGAAAGTACCGGCAAGCGGGCTGAAGTGATCCCCTTCCTGGAAGATATGGTCAAGGATAACCCCAAGCAGGGTATCCTGCGGCGGGCGTTGGCGGAGGAATTCCGCCAGGCGGAACGCATCCCGGAAGCGGTGACCCAACTGGACGCCCTGGGCAACATACTCCTGACCGGCGGTGACCGGGAAGGTGCCATCCGCATCCTTGAGACGATCCTGGCGCTAAATCCGCCCAACAGCAAGGACTACCAAACCCTGCTCGTCAAAATAAAAACCAGTGTTTGAGAAAACCTCCCCTGCAGCCGCGGGGGATTTTTTATAGCTCCCAGGAGATTAGCTGTATGGAAGGGCGCAGACAAGTTGAACTCGTTTTTTATGATTGAAACAGGAAAACAATCTCAAAGGAACTAACCTTGACCCGGATGTAATATGAAGGAACCTGCTGCGCATTTCATTGGTGAAGAAATCATAATCCATTTCGATAAGGCCCTCGTCCGCCAGAAAACACCCCCCTGCCCGGACGGTTTCACCTGGCAGGACCGCACCTATCGTGTGATTGAAAAAATATCCGAATGGCACGATTTCACCCGGCGAGGAAGGATGGCGCGCAACATGCAACCGGCTCACGCAGCGGTGGCGGCGGAACGCGGCTCGCTCGGAGTGGGGCGCTTCTACTTCAGGGTGCGGGTCGATACAGACCAGGTCTTTGACCTGTATTACGACCGGGCCATCAAGGACGTCGATGACCGGCTCGGACATTGGTTCCTTTACAGGGAGATCAGTTTATAAATTCCCATTTAATTCCACAGGACAAGCCTGATTCCCCGGGGGAACCATCAGTCACAGAATGGTCACCGCTTGTTTCGAAAGGGTGACCCCCTTGCCATCTCATTGAAACCTGACAGTGATAAAATTTATTTATTCGAAAGGATCTTATGAAAAAGATTATTTTTGCGCTGTCCGGCCTGGTCCTGCTGGCTGCCCTGACCGGCTGTTCGCTGCCACGCGGGGCTCCAACTGAGCTGCCAACTTTGATCATGATCCCTTCCCCCACATATTATCTCGGCACCGTGGCAGGGAGTATTCCCACCGCTGCTATCGTCCCTCCCATCGTCCCCACCCCAACCATTCCCACCCCCACGATTAGCCTGCCGACCCTTACGCCCGGCGTCCCCCCCACCACCATTGTACCCACCCCGACCCTTGCAAGCACACCCACCCAAACCACCGGGGTCATCCCCGGCACACCCGGCGGGCCATACGGCGTAATCCAAATCGCCCCAGGTGACGTTCTGAGTGTCCGCACGGGGGCCGGGGCAGGTTATCCGATAGCGGGGTCCTTCCCCTCGACAGCGACCAACGTCATGCGCAGCGGACCTTCTTCCATGGCGGGCGGCGACCTGTGGGTGCAGGTGCAGAATCCTGGCGGAGGAACGGGCTGGGTCAACTCGCAATACCTGACCGAGTACTCGGCCTCCGCTGACTTCTGCAACGACAGCCGTGTCAATACCCTGCTCACGAATTTTGGCACAGCGGTCTCATCCTCGAATGGAGAGTTGCTATCTGCACTGGTAAGCCCTGCGCACGGCATGACCGTTTATCTCTGGCGCAACGGCATCCCCCATACTTTTAAACAAAGTGACGCGCGCTGGGTGTTCGCAAGTACTTACCCGCATGACTGGGGTTCGGCTCCCGCCAGCGGCCTGGATACTATCGGCTCGTTCCATGAGGAGGTGGTGCCCTGGCTGCAGGAAGTCTTCAACGCCAGCCCCACCCTGACCTGCAATTCGCTCGGCACGGCCGCGCAATTCGACACCAACCCGTGGCCACTTGAATATACCAACGTCAATTTCTACACCATCCTCAAACCCGGCACCCCCGGCGTGGACCTGGATTTCCGTTACTGGCTGGTGGGAGTGGAGTATTACCAGGGTCAACCCTTTGTTTTCGCCCTGATCCATTTTGCCTGGGAACCATAGCGCCACATTATCCTGGTATAAATAGAAAACCCGTTTTCTAAATGAAAACGGGTTTTCTGTACCATTTATTTGGCGAGTAAATCCGCCAGCACCCTGGCAGAGCCTTTCTCCACTGCCTCGTGCAGGCTCTGACCATGGGCATCCATGGTCACCACCACGGGGAAATCCTTGACTTCGATCACCCAGATTGCCTCCGGCACGCCAAAATCTAGTTTGTAGACACCCAGCACCTTCGTCACAGATTGGGCGATCAGGGTGGCCGCGCCGCCGATGGCGTGGAAGTAAACAGCCGGGATCTCCTGACAGCCCTTTAAGGTCTTTGGACCCATGCCGCCCTTGCCGATCACGCCCTTGAGGTTGAAGTGTTTCATCACGTCAGCCTGGTAAGGCTCTTCACGGATGGAGGTGGTGGGACCGGCGGCAACAAATTTGTACTGCTTGGTATCCAGCCCCGAGACGACCGGCCCGCAGTGATAGATCACGCCGCCCGCCAGGATCGGCTTGAGCGCTTCGTAGACCTGCAGATCTTCGCCCTGGGGAGCACGGGTCTTTTTGATAAAGGTCTCGATCAGCCATTTATGGACGGTGTCACGACCGGTGATCATCACGCCAGTCAAGGTCAGCGGATCGCCCACCTTCAGGCTGCGGATGGTATCGTCAGATATTGGAATAGTAATTGTGCGCATGGATCTATCCTTCCTCAAGAACTCAATAGATTGTGCCCCAACAGTTAATCGTAAGCAACTTCGTCTCCCCGGACAGTCATCTTGCGCCGCCGATAGGCCCAGCACATGTACGAGATGGTGACGAAGTACGAGGCCGGCAGGCGGGAAAGCCCGGTGATGCGGGTATCAAGCACAGTCGTTTTGCCGCCAAATCCCATCGGTCCAATGCCCAACTGGTTGGCTTCGCCGGTGAGGCGTTCTTCCAGTTCAGCCAGTTTGGGGTCGGGATTGCGGGTACCGATCGGCTCCAAAAGCACTTCCTTCGATTTGACATATCCAGTGCCGCGATCACCGCCGATGGAAACCCCCAGGATACCCGGCGCACAGCCCTGCCCCTGGGCCTTATGGACCGCGTCCAGGACGACCTTGCGAACCCCCGCCAGGTCACGCCCGGCCTGAAAGGCAGTATCGCCTACCTTACCGGAATAGGGGATCGAGTATTGCGCTCCACAGTTCTCGGAACCACCGCCCTTGAGCATCAATTCCACTGTCAGTTCGTCGCCTTCGACCTCTTCAAAGTGGATGTAAGGAAAATCGTCGCCGCCCAGGTTGTTACCGCTGTTCTTGTCGGAGACCGCGTCCACGGCGTTCGGGCGCATATAAGCTTTGCGGGTTGCCTCCGCCAGTGCACTGCGGATCTGTTTTTTGAGTTCCAGTGTGCTCCATCCGGCAGGGTATTTGACGTAAAAGATGGGCGTACCGGTATCCTGGCAGACAGGGGTGGAATTTTTGCGGGAAAGTTCCACATTCTTAAGGATGGTCTCGAATGCACCACGAGCCGCCGAGCCGGGTTCTTCCTTCTCGACTGCAAGGCGCAATCGTTTTTCAACATCCGGCGGCAGGTCCGTTGAGGTGCGGCGGATCAGTTCGAGGATCTCGTTGGTCAGGTCGCGCATAATGTCCTCCATGAGGGAATAATCAGTTAATTATATGATACCCCCAAAAAGGTTAAATTTGAGTAACAAAGCACAGGGGTTGGAGAGGCGGAATATCCTGAAATCGAGCATTCAAGCGGATAAAAAACTCCCGCAGGATAAACCTGCGGGAGCGGATTAATTGTGGAACGAGTTAAGGTTTGTAGACGAAAAAGTTTTGGAACAGGATGTCGGTGCCGGCAACGGTATACGTCTTGGCGATCAAGCCGACGTCGCCCCCGGTAAAGCTGCTGTCTGTCGCCGAGGCAACTTGGGTCCCGTTGACGTACAGGGTCAGGACGTTACCGATGCAATCGGCGCGGATATGGTTGGTGGCAGCGCCCTGGTTGATATTCGAGTTGCTGGCCAGGTTCCCATCTGCTGAAGAAATGATCGTTTTCGTACCGGCGCTGTCGATCCCGATCCCGGCATAACCGTCGCTGCTGATGTAAAAGAAATAATAATTATCCACATCCTGGTAGCGGCATTGCACTCCAAAGGCATTATCGTCCGGGCCACCTATTTTGGTGGCATCCACTTCGATGCGGACGTCGTTTTGAAAGGATTGGTAAGGGTTGGCGAAGAAAAAAGAGTCGGTCTGGATGACATTGATCCGATAGCCCCCATTCTCATAGTCAGTGGAACCATATTCGTTATGGGTCCGGTCCCAGCCGCTATTGACGTCGGAAAAATCATCCTGAAATAATACTTGTAAGCCATTATTGCCCCCGCCGATGGTCGGTTGAGGGTTAATAATTACGGGCGATTGAGGGGTGGGAGTGGGGACATTGTTAATACTGCAAGCCAGGGCGACCAGAACCAGGGCTGCCAGGGCAAAATATACTTTTTTATTCATTATTTCTCCTCAGAATATTAGAATTCGATTAATTTCAGGAGTATACCCGATATGGACTCATTTGCAAGGCGGATTTAATGAAGTAGGAATTATGTTTGATCCCCTGCCCATTCCTTGACAAAAATACCCAAAAGGCGATAGAGTACATCCCATGTCAAATGGAAATGATCTCTCCAGGGAAATCCTGGCAACCATTCGCTCTGCCCTGGCCGAAGATGTGGGTCCCGGGGATGCGACGACCAACAGTATCGTACCTCCTGAAGCCAACATGCGCGGCCAGATCATTGCCAAACAGGAGGGTGTGATCGCAGGGCTGGATGTGGCGCAGGCCGTTTACCTGATGGGCGACGCACAGGTGGATTTCAGGCCCAAGGTGGAGGAAGGCAGGCACGTAACAGACCGCCAGGTTCTGGCCCTGGTTTCCGGGCGGGCGCGCAGCCTGCTGACCGCTGAACGTACCGCACTTAACCTGCTGGGACGCATCTCCGGAATTGCCACCCTGACCCGCGCCTTTGTTGAAGCGGTTTCCGGGACCAAGGCGGTCATCCTTGACACGCGCAAGACCGCGCCGGGGCTGCGACTGGTGGACAAACTGGCGGTGAGACGCGGCGGTGGACAGAACCACCGCATCGGTCTCTACGATATGGTGCTGATCAAAGACAACCATATTGACTTTGCCGGTTCCATCACTACCGCAATTACGCGCGCCCGGGCCGGCGCAGCGGGGCTGGTGATCGAAGTGGAAGCCCGCACGCTGGACAATGTACGTGAAGCCCTGGACTGCGGAGTGGACCGCATCCTGCTCGATAACATGACCCTCGAAAGCATGGCTGAAGCGGTCCGTTTGAGCGCGGGACGCGCCAAGCTGGAAGCCAGTGGGAATGTTTCCCTGGAAACCGTTCGAAAAATAGCCGAGACGGGCGTGGATTACATTTCAGTAGGCGCATTAACCCATTCGGCAAAGGTGTTCGACGTGAGTTTTGATTACCTCGGCTAGAGTGATGGTTCCTGCCCGGGCAATGCTCGTGTGCCCCTACAGATTATTGGTAAGGAGTTTTTGATGAACGCGGAAGAAATGTACGAAAAAATGAAAGCCAAACTCGACCGGATCGTCCCCGACGTGGAATTACGATACAAGGCTGAGATTGCGGTTGAGATCAACGAACTCAAAGTGCAGCGGAACGCTGTCATCCTGGGTCATAACTACATGGAGCCAGCCCTGTTCCATTCCATCCCGGATTTCACGGGCGATTCGCTCGACCTCAGCCGCAAGGCTGCCCAGACAGACAAGGACATCATCGTCTTCTGCGGCGTCAGGTTCATGGCAGAGACAGCCAAGATCCTGAACCCGTCCAAAACCGTGCTGCTGCCTGCAGCCAGGGCGGGATGCTCCCTGGCCGAATCCATTACGGCCGCGGATGTGCGCGACCTGAAGGCAAAGTTCCCCGGCGTGCCGGTGGTGACCTATGTGAATACTTACGCGGACGTGAAGGCCGAGTCCGATATTTGCTGCACCTCCAGCAATGCTGCAGCCGTGGTCGATTCGCTCCATGCCGACACGGTGATCTTCCTGCCGGATGAGTACCTGGCGAAGAACGTGGCGCGCGAGACCGGAAAGCACATCATCTTCCCGGCAGCAGGGCCGCGGGCAGGAGAGGCAGCGGGAGCTGATTTGCCGGGTGAGTTGGATTACCAGCTTATCGGCTGGCGCGGACGCTGCGAGGTGCACGAGAAGTTTACGCTCAAGGATATCGAGACCGTGCGGGAACAGTTCCCGGACGTGGTCATCCTGGCCCATCCCGGAGTGCAGTCCCGAGGTCACCGCTGCGGCGGACTTCTCCGGTTCAACCAATGCCATGATCCGCTACGTGCAGCAGTCGCAGGCTCCCCACTACCTGCTGCTGACCGAGTGCGCCATGGGTGATAACGTTGCTGCGGCCAACCCTCAAAAGGATATGCTGCGCCTGTGCATGGTGCGCTGCCCGCACATGAACATGATCACCATGGAAGATACACGCGACGCGCTCAAGTTCAACCGCTATGTCATCGACGTGCCCGAGGAAATCCGGGTGAAGGCATACCGGGCGGTGGAAAGAATGATCAAAATCGGATGAATGAATGATGACCGACCCTAAAGGGTACCCTGCGGGTATGATATGTTTCCCCAACGGGGACGACGTCGCAAAGTCGTTACTAAAAAAATAAATAATGAAAACTACCGACGTACTCATCATCGGTTCCGGGATCGCCGGAGCCACGGCTGCACTGAAACTGGCCCAGAACCCGCTCAGGCGCATCATCCTGATCACGCGCGATCCGGACCCGCACGAGTCCAACTCACGCTATGCCCAGGGCGGGATCATCGGCCGCGGGCCAGATGACAGTGCCGACCTGCTGGTGGAAGATATCCTGGCTGCCGGTGCAGGAGCTTCGCTGCCCAAGGCGGCGCGCATCCTGGCTGAGGAAGGCCCACCCCTGCTGCAGGAAGTCCTGATCGGGACGGCTGGCATCGCCTTCGACCGCGAGAAGGATGGCGATCTCGAGTTCGGGCAGGAAGGCGCGCATTCACGGCGGCGCATCCTGCACGTGGGTGACGGCACCGGCAGGGCCATCATGGATGGTCTGGTGGCTGCCCTGCGGAAATGCCCCAACGTGGAACTGCTGACCGAGGCCACCGCCGTGGACCTGATCACCTATCCCCACCACTCGCGAGACCCGCTGGCGGCCTACGATCCGATCGCCTGCCACGGCGCGTACGTCTTTGACCGCAAGGGAAAAGCGGTCCACCGCACCCTGGCAGCGGTCTCCGTGCTGGCCACGGGCGGGATCGGGCGCATTTATCGGAACACCACCAACCCACCAGGCGCGCGCGGCGACGGCCTGGCAATGGCCTCACGCGCCGGGGCGCGCATCATTAACGCCGAGTACGTCCAGTTCCATCCCACCGCGTTATCGGTACCGGGGGCGGAGGGGTTCCTCATCAGCGAGGCGGTGCGCGGCGAAGGCGGTGTGCTGCTCACTCCCGAGGGCCGGCCTTTCATGGAAAAATATTCGCCGGAGTGGAAAGATCTGGCTCCGCGCGACGTGGTGGCGCGTGCCATCCACACCGAGATGGAAGCCCACGATTATTCTTATGTGCTGCTAGATATCGCCTCACACATGCCAGCCGCGCAGATCAAGACCCGTTTTCCAAATATCTACAGCGAATGCAAACGCGTTGGGATCGACATCACCCGCGAAAGCATCCCGGTCGTCCCGGCTGCACACTATTTCTGCGGGGGCGTTTCGGTGGACGAGTGGGGACGCTCCAGCATTGCCAACTTGTACGCC
Organism: uncultured Chloroflexia bacterium; assembly: GCA_963760245.1. Lineage (GTDB taxonomy): Bacteria > Chloroflexota > Anaerolineae > Anaerolineales > Villigracilaceae > UBA877. Next base: position 305,118 of record CAVXCH010000004.1, read on the forward strand.
GTGGGCGAGGTGTCCTGCACCGGGCTGCATGGAGCGAACCGCCTGGCCTCGACTTCCTTATTGGAGGGACTGGTGTGGGGGACGCGCGCCGCACAGGATATCGAAGCACGCTTTGCGGCGAACCCGAGGCCTGCCATCCCAACCCGGGAGGACATCCCCGCCTGGGACGAATCGAACCTGACCCAGGAATCCGACCCGGCGCTTATCCAGGGGGATATGCAGACCATCCAGAATATCATGTGGCACTACGTGGGGCTGGTCCGTTCCGGCGACCGGCTTTCGCGCGCCATCCGCGAGCTGCGCCACATGCAGAACGAGATCGAGACCTTCTACCGCAAGACCAAGCTGAGCGATGGTCTCATCGGCCTGCGCAACGCGGTCGAAGTGGGTCTGGTGGTGGGGGAAGCCGCCCGGCATAACCGCCAGAGCCGGGGCTGTCACTTCCGCTCCGACTCGGTGGACGGCGGAGACCGGTTGTTATAACGCTCTTTTATTGCCTTTCAACATGCGGAGCGTCGGGACCTGAAAGAGTGACTTCCGAAGTCTTAAAGACTTCGGAAGTCTGCTTTACCATGAATAGGAGAAATAAAAATAGACAGATATCTTCCGTCTATTTTTAAGCAGAACATCGGAACCTACCTCTTGATTTTAGTTTGCTCCAATTCTTTCATCTCACCGGTGGCGATAAAGACCGTCCGCTCGCAGATGTTGGTGACACGGTCGGCAAGTCGTTCCAGGTTGTGCGCCACCCACAGCAGCCAGTTGGCGCGCTCGATGGTCTTCGGATCCTGGATGACGAACATCATCAACTCATGGTAGATCTGGATGTAGAGTTCATCCACCTCATCGTCTTCGGCGGGGATGGAGCGGGCGGCCTCCACATCTTCGTTGACAAAAGCGGTCAGGGCACGGTGCAGCATGTCGGCGCCTTTCTGCGCCATGCGCGGGATGTCGATCAACGGTTTGAGCAGCGGCTGGTCGCCCATGCGGATGCTGACGGTGGCGATGCCCTTGGCATAATCGCCCATGCGTTCCAGTTCGCCGCTGACCTCCAGGATGGACGCCAGCAGGCGCAGGTCGTGCGCCATCGGCTGCTGGGTGGCGATGACGATCATCACCTGTTCTTCGATGGCATAGCGCTTGGCATTGACCTGCAGGTCAGTCTCCTGGATGCGGCGGGAGGCCTCCATATCGCGCTTTTTGAGCGCTTCCACCGATCCAAGGATCTGCTGTTCCACCATGCTGCCCAGCAGGAGCATTTCATCCTTTAATTGCTGAATTTCAGTTTCGAAAGTTTTTCGCATCGGTCATCGCCTGCTTCCTGGCGTCGGTTTGCCATTATAACCATATTTCGATTGTCACAGAGTAAATCATCCGAAACCGCCCGGTGACATAATCTTCGGTGCGCTTGTCCTTCGGGCGGGTGAAGATGCGCATTGGTCTGGTCGAATTCGATGAGATGCCCGGCGCGGTGCTCGTCGATCATCATCATGGCGGTGTAATCCGAGACACGCGCCGCCTGCTGCATGTTATGGGTGACGATGACGATGGTGTAATCCTTTTTGAGTTCCTGCATCAATTCTTCGATCTTCAGGGTGGAGATGGGGTCGAGGGCGGAGGCAGGTTCGTCCATCAGGATGACTTCCGGTTCGACCGCCAGGGCGCGGGCGATGCACAGGCGCTGCTGCTGCCCACCCGAGAGGGACAGGCCGGACTGGTTGAGCTTATCCTTCACCTCATCCCACAGAGCAGGGCCTTCAGGCTGTTTTCCACGATTCCATCCAGGTCCGCCTTACGGCGGATGCCATACAGCCGCGGCCCGTAGGCCACATTGTCGTAAATGGACTTGGGGAATGGGTTGGGGCGCTGGAAGACCATCCCCACCCGCCGGCGCACATCACCACATCCACGCTGGGGAGAAGTACATTCTCCCCATCCAATATCACTTCGCCTTCCATGCGGCAACCGGGCGTCAGGTCGTTCATGCGGTTGAAGGAGCGCAGCAGGGTGGATTTGCCGCAGCCGGAAGGGCCGATGATGGCGGTAATCTTATTTTCATGCACGGTCAGGTTGATATCTGTCAAGGCGCGGAACTTACCATAATACACGGCCAGGTTCTTGACCTCCACCTTGGCCGGTGTTCCTTCAACCACAGCCTGTTGATTTTGATAAACCGATTCGGCGATTTCCATCTTCATGGGATTAACCTTTCATACGGCGGGTGCGACTTTGAATCCAGACGCGGGCGGTGACATTGACGATCAAGACAAAGAGCATCAGCACCAACGCCACAGCCCAGGCCTGTTGCACGCGTTCCGGGTAAGGCTGCTGGGCATATTTCCACAGGGCCAGCGGGAGCGAATCGACCGGCTGGTTGATGATGCGACCAATAATTTGGAATATCGATTGATGACCCTGTATTCCGCCGGTGATGATCTGTCCAATGTCAAAACGTTCGTTGCCCAGGGTGGTCATGAGCAGCGGCGCGGTCTCGCCTGCAGCCCGGGCCAGCGCCAGCAGGAAACCGGTGATGATCCCGCTGGAAGCGGCCGGGAAAGAGCACGCTCAGCGAGGTTTTCCATTCAGGAGCGCCCAGTCCGAGCGAAGCTTCACGCAGAGTGGCCGGCACCAGTTTGAGCATTTCTTCCGTGGTGCGGATGATGGTTGGCAGCATCATCACCGCCAGGGCTGCTCCGCCTGCCAGCCCGGAATAATGGCCCATCGGCACCACCAGCACTGCATAGGCAAACAACCCAATGACGATGGACGGGACCCCTGATAGGACATCCGTGCTGAAGCGCAAGACAACTCCCAGCGGGGTGTTCGGGTAACGGGCGGCATAAAAGGCTGCCAGGACCCCGGGCGGGATGGCAAAGACCGCTGCCAGGATGGTGACGACCAATGTCCCTTCGATGGCAGAGCGCACGCCTCCACCTGCCACTCCCAGCGGAGTCGGCATGTTGATGAAAAAATCCAGGTTGATGTTTTTCCCGCCCCGGTATGATCACATACCCAATGATCCAGAAAGAGCGGGATAAGCGCCAATAGCTGTCAACAGGCCGGTCAGCAGAAAGCATGAGCGCGTTGGCAGCTCTTGCGCTGGCGGGCGCGATTGGCCTGGTTGCGCGTCCATAAATTCAGAAAATAGGCTCATACGCGCGCCTCCTGCGGTGCCTGGCGGGCCACCTGCCAGACCAGGAAGCGGGCCAGGATATTCAGGAGCAGGGTAATGAAGAATAAGACCAAACCAATTTCAATCAGCGCATCGGTATGGAGTTGTGAAACCGACTTCGGCAAATTCATTGGCAATGATGCTGGCCATGGTGTAACCGGCCTGCAGCAGGGAGACTTCCTCCCTGGATGCTGTTGCCGATGACCATGGTGACGGCCATGGTCTCTCCCAAGGCACGCCCAAGGCCCAGGATGACCGCGCCCAGGATGCCCTGACCGGCCATACGGGATGAGCACCTGCCAGATGGTTTCCCATTCGGTGGCACCCAGCGCCTTGGCCGCTTCGCGCTGGGAACCGGGGATGGCCAGGAATACATCGCGGGAGACGGCTGCGATGGTGGGAATGATCATGATGGTCAGGATCAGGCTGGCTGCCAGGCGCGATGCACCACTGGCAGGAATGGGACCGGTAAAAAGGATGCCTAAACCAGGAATCTGCCCGAGGGTATCTCCCAGGAAAACCCCGATGGGCGCAACCACCTGGGGTAAGAAGACAAAAATGCCCCACAGGCCGTAAACCACACTGGGGATGGCTGCCAGCAGTTCCACCAGCCAGGTCAGAGGGGTGCGCAGCCAGGGAGGGCAAAGTTCAGCCAGGAAGATGGCGATTCCCAGCCCGATCGGCAGGGCAAAAAGGATGGCAAACAACGAAGTTTCCAATGTGCCATACAGGAACGGCCAGGCCTGGAAATGGTTGTTAACAGGGTCCCAGTTGGGGTTGGCGGTCGGTGCCAGGAAGGACCAGCCAAATGCGGAGCGAGATCCGGAGGAGTTGATCCATAACATTCCACCGATGGCAATCATCAGGATAATCACCAGGGCCGAAATTCCAATGATCAGCCCCTGCCAGGGTCGGTCGCCGTGGTGAAAAACCCGGCGTATGCGTGCCCGCAAATCTGTTTCAGGGAGGGGTTTAAGCTGCTTCAGCATGGGTAGTCTGATTTTCTATGGAAAAGCCACGGCCTTGGGGCTGCGGCGATTTTTGAGGATGCCACAAGAATGTGATTCCCGGGCATATTATACTAGCTGGTGGAGGGCTTCCTTGCGGAAGCCCTCCACGCTTGAGAGGGAAGATGTTGTTGTTATGGGATCATAAGGGGCTGGCCGTTGCAGGTGACCTTGGCCAGCTTGGCGAGGACGTTCGTGCGGACAGCATCCGGCAGAACAGAGTAGCCAAGTTTCGTAGCAGCAGCCTGCGCGGCCGGGTCGGTCTGGGCCCAATCCAGGAAGTCTAGAATTTTCTGAGCCTTGACACAATCAGTCATGCTGGTGGTGTGCAGGATGATGTAGGTGTACCCGGTGATCGGCCAAGAACCATCGCCGGGACCGTCCACGATGATCGCGGTCAACTGGGGCGTGAAGGCGGTGGAAAAATCAGCCATGGCAGCTTCCACACTGGCGCCATTGGCGGTAACAGTCTTGCCCGCTTTGTTAACCATTTGTGCAAATGACATGCTGTTGGAGATGGCGTAAGCAAGTTCGACGTAGCCGATGGAGTTGGGGGTATTGAGCACGGCTGCAGCTACACCGGCGTTCCCCTTGCCTCCCAGTCCATTACCGGGCCACTGAACGGATTGTGCGCCGCCGGCAGTCCAATCAGTGCTGAAAGAGGTAAGAGCCTTGGTGAAGATCTCGGTGGTGCCGGAACCATCCGAACGATGGACGGTTGTAATGGTGGCACTGGGCAGATAATTCGCCAGGCCGGGATTAATCTTGACGATCTCTGGATCGTTCCATGTTGTCACTTTGCCATTATAGATATCCACCAGGGTCTGGCGATCAAGAATGAGATTGGGCAGGGCGGGTGCGGTTCCACCGGCTGCGGGGGTCGGAACGGGAAGGAATGCGATGTTGTACACCGGGACTACGGCTCCAGCTACCATGGGGTACATCTGCAGATCTTTTCCCTGGGTGTACTGATCGGTGCTCAGCAGTGAATCAGAACCGGCGAAATCGACCGTGTTGTTGAGGATGGCAGTTTTTCCAGCGCCTGAACCAATGCCGTTGTAGTTGATGACGACCGACGGATCAACGTACTGGTAGGCGTATGTCCATTGAGAGTAAAGTGGATACGGGAAGGTAGCCCCCGCGGCTGTGATCTGCACGGACCCGGCTGGAAGCGGCGTGGCGGTGGGGGCACCAGCAGGACCCGGGGTGACTGTCACCGGGACAAGCTGGGTCTGAATTTGGGTTTGTGGTGCGGCGGTGGTCGCCGGGCCGCAGGCGCTTAGCGCCAGGACGGCCGCAAGTAAAACAAAGATGGGAATATACAAGTTTTTGCGCATTTCAGTTCTCCTAGAATTTTTAGATATAGAAATCTTATCAACCCTCGTTTAAGGCTTAATCAACACTTGTTTAACGTTTGGTTAAATATTTCACCCAGGGAGCAGGAATGCCAGGCGTTGAAACAGGGGTTTTTGGGTCGGCTCCCTCCACTCCCAGGAATTAAGATCGGTCATCACATAGTAAGCGGTCAGATCCAGTTGAAGAGGCGTGATCGAAATGAACCCCTCTGCCAGGGCGCCGATGTCCGTGCCGCGTTCGGGGACCCCGGTGGGAGCATCGCCGCCGATCCAGTAATAGGGACGGTCACGCGGGTCGAAGCGTTCGTCGAGTCGGCTGTGGTAAACGCGCAGACCCTGGCGGGTGAGGCGGAAGCCGTGAATCTGGTCGTCATTTAGAAAGGGGACGTTGACATTAAGCAGGATTTCCGAAGGCAGGCCGTTTTCAATCACCCGCCGGGCAACCATGCGGGCTGCGCGTGCAGCCGGGCCAAAATCGATTTCACCCAGGTACCATTCAGGGACTTCCAGGGATACCGCGATCCCGGGTACATTGGCGATGGCTGCTTCCATCGCCGCGGTGACCGTGCCGGAGTAGGTCACGTCATGCCCCAGGTTGGCGCCGACGTTGATCCCGGAGACAACCAGGTCGATCGGTTCTTTAAAGTATCCAAGGATGGCCAGTGCAACGCAATCGGATGGTGCACCGTCACAGGCAAATGCAACCGTTCCATCTGCCAGGAGTTCCTGTTTGACACGCATGGCACGATCGAGGGTCTTGACATGCCCGCCGCCCGACCAGTTGCGGTCGGGCGCCAGCACGCTTACTTTCCCGATTTGGCGCATTTCTTTTACCAGGGCAAGCAGCCCCGGCGCCGTAACGCCGTCATCATTAGTAACAAGAATGTGTTTTTCCATAGAATAATATTCTTCCTTTTTTATCTATATTAGTGAAGACCTTTTCGCCTTTTTTGGGCTATATCCACAGCAAAGACGATCAAGGTTGCCAACACTAATAACCAGAATAAAGCAATCATAATTTTCGGACATCCTAAAAGTAAAACCGATAGTTATCAGGATTTAGGATAACATACCGGTTTTAATAACTTGATAAAGGCAAGTTATGGATTTGTTATGGTTTTATTAATTAAAGCGAAGATGGAGAATCAATTTGATTCACCTTTGTCCATTTCTACAACCCAGGAACGAACTTTGTTCTGAATCTGATCGCGGATTTGGCGGAACTTTTCCAGCCTTTTTTCTTCGCTGCCTTCAAATGCAGACGGATCTTCAAAAGACCAGTGCAGGCGATGGTTCACTCCTGGCCAAACGCGCGGACAGTTTTCTTCTGCATCGTGGCACAGAGTTACAAGATATTCAAAATGCTGTTTCCCAAGATATTCACCGATTCCCTTTGAGCGATGCCCGGACAAGTCGAAGCCGATCTCTTCCATAACTCGCACCGTGAGAGGGTTAATCCCTTTTGGTTCCAGCCCGGCGCTGAACGGCTCGAACTTGCCCTCGCCATATTTTCGCAGGAACGCCTCCGCCATCTGGCTCCGTGCCGAGTTACCGGTACATAGAAAAAGCACCCTGGTAGTCATACACTCTCCTTTCGAGGGAAAACCAATGGATTTGCATCCACTGGTATTTTAGCGATTGCATTTTAACGCCCGGTTAAGGGGATATCATCGAATCGTTAATCTTTTGATGAAATGATGGGTATTGTGAAATGGAATTTACTCCCCCTGCCCTCCACACTTTCCGCCCAGATTTTCCCCCCGTGCGCTTCCACAACGTGGCGGGCGATCGACAGCCCCAACCCGGTCCCGCCGCTGGAACGGGCGCGGTCCGCCTTGTAAAAGCGCTCGAAGATGCGCTCGAGATCATCGGCGGGGATGCCCACACCGGTATCCTGCACGGAAAAACGGACAAACCCTGGCTCTGCTTGTGCGGACAGGACCACCTCCCCACCCGGGTCCGTGAACTTGACCGCGTTATGGATGAGGTTGACCAGCACCTGTTCCAACCTGGGAGGGTCGGCACGGACTTCTGTCAATACCTGCGGGCTGTCCAGGCGCAGGGTCAGCCCGGCACGTTCGGCCTGCGCCCGCATCCGTTCCGCAGCCGATTGTAAAAGGTCACCCGGCCGGGAAAGGTTTGAACTCCAGCGGGAGCTGGCCCAACTCGATGCGGGTCAGTTCCAGCAGCTCGCCCGCCATCTGGGTCATGGCATCCACCTCGGTCTCGATGCTCTCCAGGAAATGGGTTGCAGCCTTGGGGTCCTCCAGGGCGCCTCCGCGTAGGGTTTCGGTGAGAGCCTTGAGCGAGGCCAAAGGCGTACGCAGTTCGTGGGAAAGGTTCGATACAAAATCTCTCCGCACCGTCTCCAGCCGCCGGACGCGGGTGAGGTCCTGGACGAGCAGCAGGCTGCCGCCGGTATCCTGGTCGGGGATGGCCACCAGTTGCAGGAACAGGCGCCGGTTGGGGAGTTCCACCGACTCGGTGTGCAGTTCGCGGTCCTGCTGGCAGCGGCGCCAGGCCTCCACCAGTTTGTAATGGCGGATCACTTCCGCCACCGTCCTTCCATCGGGGTCAGGGCTCTCGAAGAGTTTCCCGGCAGCCGGGTTTGAAAACCGGACACGCCCATCCGCATCGGCGATCAGGACTCCATCGGTCATTCGTTCCAGGACGGTTGCCAGCCTGGCACGCTCGGTCTCGGCCTTTGAAGTGCGCTCAAGCTCCGCCTGCACCAGCAGCGTTACCGCGTTCGAGAGTTCCTCAAGACCCGGTGCATCCTTTGGCAGGTCCGTCACCGGCTGCCTCTCATCAGCGACCCAGCGGATGATTCCTGCGTAGTGGCTCAGCTTGCGCCGTAAAATGGCATGACGCCAGGCCAGTACACCCAGCGCCAGGACCAATATAATGATCACAGCAGGCAGGAACCAGTTCATATCATGTCTTGTTTAAAAAACGGTAGGTAATGTGGACTGAAAGGCCGGTCAGCACCCAGTTTACCGCCAGGAGTCCCACCCCTCCGATCAAGATAAGGCCCCAGAGCATGGCCCGGGTGACTTCGAAATCGAGCCCGAGCATGCCGCGCAGGTCGCCCGGGGTGGATGGGCTGATCAGGGCAACAGTGGCCGAGGCTGCACAGACCAGGATCAACACGGACGTGGTCAGGATGCATGTCCGCAGAGAAGTGCGGCGGACCCGGACCCCGTCCACTGTCTCGCGGGCCAGTTTACCGCCGACGACAAACCCGACCGGGACAGCCAGGGCGGCATTAAAAAGCGGTACACCCATAAAGAAACCGAAGGTACCCACGGAATAGAACAACAGGACTGCCAGCCAGAAAACAGTGCCGAGCCTGTAGGCATGCGTGATCAATCTTTTTAAAATAAAAATATCTGCCAGGATGCCGAGCGCGAGGCCGCTGAGGCCGCAATATGGAATCCAGCTCTCCGGCAGGAGGGCGTATGATATCCACCAGAATCCGAGCAAACCGACGACTGGAGCCAGGGGAGCGAGAATAAGTCCGAGGGCGAACTTTTCGATTTTGGTTTTCATGGTGGAATTTTTACCCAGTAAGGCTGTCAAGTGCTTTCCCTTCCTATCAACTTGTTGCCGGGAAGTTGCAACCCGCCCCCCCATTTCCTTTTATCCTTCGAACCGGTAACCCCCGCCGCGCACGGTGACAATGCGGACCGGCGAGGCAGGGTCAGCCTCGATCTTCTGCCTCAGCCAGCGCACGTGCACGTCCACGGTGCGGCTGTTGCCGATGTAGTCCCAGCCCCAGACGCGCTCCAGGATGAACTCGCGTGAAAGCATCTGGCGCTTGTGCTGGGCGAAGAATAGGAGCAGGTCGTACTCCTGCGGCTTGAGCGCCAGCACCTGCCCGTCCAGCAGGACTTCCCGCCGGGATTGGTTGATGACCAGGTTGCCGAACGCCAGTGTTTCTTCGGGGGAAGAACCTTCCCCGGCTTGTATTTTTGCCTGTTCATCCCGGACGAGCTGGGCGCGCCGCAACTGCGCCTTGACGCGTGCCAGCAGTTCGCGCATCGAGAAGGGTTTGGTCAGGTAATCGTCCCCGCCCACTTCCAGCCCGACGACCCGGTCGATCTCTTCGTCGCGGGCGGTCAGCATGAGGATGGGAACGATCATCTCCCGCCGCAGGATCCTGGTGACCTCGAACCCGTCCAACTCGGGGAGCATGATGTCGAGCACGATCAGGTCCGGCTTTAAACGGCGGGCTGCCTCTACGGCGCTTCGACCATCGCCGCAAGCCTCAACGGTGTACCCCTGTTTTTCGAGGTTATAGACCAGTGTATCCTGTAAAGCTGGTTCGTCTTCGACAACTAGGATCGTGGCAGGCATGTCTTTATATTATCACACTCAAATGCGAAGAATGCATTCGTTGAAAAGTATTTTGCCCCGCGCATGCAGCCGCGAGGCAAAATACTCAGGAGGAATGTACCGGCGAAGCACAAAATAAACGCCTGCCCTAGGCGGGTGCTCCCTGGAAGGAGTAAACCGGTTTATTTTTGAGATTGCCCGCGGTATGGATAAGCAGGTCTTCGATAATCGGGTTTTTTGGCAGGATGAGCTGCTGGCTGAAATTATTGGAAGGAAGTCGCAAAGTTACCAGGTAAATAAATCCATACTGGTCCCAGGAAGGTGCCAGCTCGATGTTCCTGATTTTCCAGCCCTTATAGATCGCAGACAGGAGCTGCATGGTTCCCGAGGGCATATATGCCGGGTAACCCGCTTCCTTTTTTGCGTTCAAGCCTTTTCCTATACTGGTTTGTTCCAACATGGCTTCACCTCTCAAATTTATTTCGATTCTTTCAACCTTATCTTAGCTTAGTCCTATTGTGACCCGTTTAATGGAAGGTTAAGGTTGTGTAAACGAAAGGGGAGAGGAATTTGACATCTCCAGGCAAAAATAACCCCTGCTTCTCATAATGCATTAAAGCGCATGGACTAAACTGGTTTTGTGGAAATGGAAGGATTACCGGATGGATGCGTCCCGAACGACTGACTTAAGGTTGGGGGTGCGGATCGAGGTCATCACCATCCTGTGGATGGTGGTGGAGATGGGCGTTTCGATCGGCGCAGGTATCGCTGCCGGGAGCGTGCTCCTGACCGCGTTTGGGGTGGACAGCCTGATCGAGCTGGTCAGTGGATCGATCCTGCTGTGGCGGCTTTCCACCGAGAACCGGGGCGGTGATCTGGGGAGCGTTCGACGGGCGGAGCGCCGGGCAGCCTGGGTGGTTGCAGCCAGCCTGAGCCTACTGTGCGCCTACGTGCTGATCTCATCCGTTTACCTGCTGCTCATTCATGCCAAACCCGAGAGTTCCCTGATCGGGATTGGAATATCCGCGGCTGCACTGTTGATCATGCCCTGGCTGGCTGTGTCCAAACGACGGATTTCAAAGCGGATCAACAGTGTCGCGTTGGCGGGGGATTCGGCCAATTCCCTGACCTGCGCATACATGGCCGCGACCGTGCTGGCAGGCCTGGTGGTTAATACTCTATTTGGATTATGGTGGGTTGAGTACGTTGCCGCGCTGGTGTTCCTGGCCTGGCTGGTTCAGGAAACCCGCGAGGTTTTAGCGGAAGCACGGGAAGAAAACAACGGTGGTTAGCAAAATTGATGCCCTGATCGAAAGAAAAAATTCGCCGCCAGTCTGGAATGAGATTGGCGGCGACATGTTTTTCATGATATCCGGGAAGTTCAAGGGGGTTATTTCAGGTCGTTAAAGATCCCGCTTCTGGAATACACGAACGGTCAACGCCAATACCACCAGCAGGTAAACCAGCGCATATGCGACCATAAACAGGCTGGGTACCGAGGTGGCGCCAAAGGGGGAGATGCCCAATAACCCCGAAAGGGGTGACTGCATTTCGAAGGCCGCCCTGCGCCACAGGGATTCGCTGGGGATGATCAGGCTGGTGATGATGCCGACCTTCACCGCCGTCTGGCTGTTGAGCACTGCGCCGATCTGTTCGATCCAGCCGCCGATGAAGGACAATCCGTATAGACCGAAAACCACCCCGCCGGTAGCCAAAGCGGAGAACCGGCTGGAGAACAACATTGCCACGGTCATCACCAGCAGGCTTTCAAAGTAGATTAACACCAGACCGGCGAAAAGGTGAGGCGCCGTATATCCGGACTGCAGCAGGATGCTCAATACCGTCCCTCCCTCCATGAGCAGCAGATACAGTCCCAGCAGACCGGCAAACCCCAGCCATTTTCCAAACACCACATCGGAACGACGGATGGGCTTGGTGACAATGACCTGGATGGTTCCCGAGTTGATCTCACCTGCCATGGTGTCCGCGCCAAGCAGGGCCGCCATGGCAATAGCCAGGAAGGTGACCGCATACAACCCAGCCAGGAACAGGCCGCTGGACCTTTCAGCGTCGACGATGTTTTGAATGCCGGTGCTGCTCGTTCCGGTGATCGAGGCAAGAGAACTCGTATTGATCATGTGGAAGCCGACCGAAAAAACTGCCAGGAAACAAAGTCCGAGCAGCAGGCCGGTCAGCACGATGCGCCGGCGGATCGCCTGCACGAAGGTCATGCGGGCCAGGACGAAGATTGTGTTCACAGCCCACCCTCCTTCCCGACCGTTTCGATGAAAAGCTCTTCCAGTGAGATACGTTTGGGGGAAATCTCGTATACGGCGGCTCCGTGTTCCACCAGGTAGCGGTTGATCTCCGGCAGAGCCGTCTCATTTTGAATGACCAGGGTCAGGGTGTCACCGTCGAGGTGAACCTGCTCGCCCCAGGTCGAAAGTCCCGAGATGGTCTCCGGGCTGACTCCCTTAACGCGCAGGACCGCGTTAATCTGACCGGTATTAAGGGAGGCCAGTTCCAACAGGCGGATTACCTCCCCGTGGCTGATGAATGCCACCCGGTCGCAGGTGACCTCGATTTCACTGAGCAGGTGGGAGTTCAGGAAGACGCAGGTGCCCTGCAGGCGCAGTTCGCGGATGATGTCCCGCACCAGGATGCGGCCCACCGGGTCGAGGCCCGAGGTGGGTTCATCCAGGAAAACGAGGGCCGGCTGGTTGATAAGCGCCTGGGCCAGGCCAATGCGCTGGAGCATCCCCTTGGAGAAGGTTGAAAGGTGCCTGTCCCGGAACCCATCCAATCCCACCCGCTCGAGCAATTCGTCGACCCGGGCAGTTAATCGAGAACGTTGCATCCCAAACAGTTGACCGTGCAGAGTCAGGAACTCGCGGGCGGTCAGCCAATCCTGAAAGCGAAAGTGTTCCGGCAGGAAACCGATGCGGGCGCGGGTGGTGCGGTCTCCGAGCGGAGCTCCCAGCAGGGACGCCCTGCCGGAGGTGGGTGTGATCAGCCCCACCAGCATCTTGATCGAGGTGGTTTTACCCGCCCCATTCGGGCCCAGGAATCCAAACACCTCACCCTGCTGGATTTGCAGGGTGAGGCTTTTTACTGCGGCATTGTCGCCGAATTCTTTTCTTAGTTCGTTTGTTTCAATCGCAGGAACAGGCGGCATATATGTCCGTTACGGGAGGGAATTCGCCATCTGGATGGCTTGCTGGGAATTGGTGCCCAGGCTGCTGATGGCATAGATGATACCATTCTTGACCCACAGCAGGGCATATTGTGGGGCGTCGTCGGCGGGGCGCTGGATCAGGGTACCGGTCACTCCGTCCACGTTCACCTGGTCATAGGTGGCGGCATTCTTGGGGAGCGGGATGACCAGGGTGGAGGTCCAGTCGACCGTTTGGACGAAGGCTGCAGCCTGGTCGCTGGTCATGCCCGAGAATTCCAACCCGATCTGGGCAAGTTGGGCGATGTTCAAGTCTGCGGGTGCAGACACGGTGGGGGTGGGGATTTCCGCCAGGATGACGCAATCCGGGTAGCGCCGTCCGGCAGATCCGCCTTGAGTTGAGACGCACCGTATCCGGGGCAGCCGGGTCAGGGCAGGTACCAAAGGCAACACTGACGCTGGCAGGAATATTCACCGAGACGTTTTCCCCATTGATCGAGGTGGGCAGCACCAGGTCAGACCGCCCGGATTCGTTAAGCAGTGCCTGGACCTTGGCTACGTCGACCTTAAGAGTGAAGGCGGCTGCATTCTCGACGCTGAGGCGGGAGGGGGTCATGCCCTGGGGAACGCGTACGGTAAAGCCGGCCAACTGGCTGGCCTGGGCCGCGTCCGTGGCAGTGACCGGTGTCCCGGGGTTCTGCTGGGAGGTGACCGAGCTTGCGATCAGGTCGCTGACCTGTTTTCCAAGGGTATCGTTCCCGGTCAATGATTGCATACCGGTGAAGTCAACGGGAACCACCACCACCTGCTGGACACGGAAGAGATTCAAGAATTGGCCTGCAAACGCGCGCGCCTGGGGGAAGGAAAATACGACCGCCAGGATAACCACGATCGCCAACCCAACCCGCAGGGTGGAGGAAGCAAACAATTTTTTAAACATGGAAATCTCCTTTCGGGAATCGTTGCGTTGATGGAAACGGATAAGAGCTGATCGTGCATCCGGACCGGGCTGCCCGGCCGGCGAGGCCAGGAAGGACAGCCCCACGGCAGCCTGCTGTGTCTCTGCCATGATTCGGGTCTGCCGCCTCCGGCAGGCGGGACAATTTTCCAGGTGGAGCATGCCAGCCTCGTCCAATTCCTGGTCGAGAGCGGCGCGCAATTGCCCATCGTTCAAATGCTTATTCATTTTTCCTCCTCGGTAAGGGCGAGGTAGACTTTCTCGAATTCACGTTCGGCACGCAGCAGCAGCGGACCGACGGATGTGGGCGATAGGTCCCAGGGCTTTTGGCAATGTCCTTGTAGGCCATCCCCGAATAGCGCAGCACCAGCATGCTCTGCCCGGCGGGGATTCATCTTTGCCAGTGCCAGCCGGGTCATGCGGTGCTCCTCTTTCCGTTCAAGGATCTGCGCCGGGCGGTTTTCCGGGGGATCTTCCAGTGCGCCTTTCCCAGCCGACATTTCGTAATGCTGCCGGTGCTTGGTACTGCGGATGGAACTCAGCGCCAGGTTGGTGGCCACCCGGTACAACCAGCCGTCCGGGTTGTAGCCTTCGCCGATCTTTGGCGGCTGCCGGTAAAACCTGAAGAAGGTCTCCAGGGCCAGGTCTTCGGCTTCGGCCGGGTCACCGGTTATGTGCGCCAGCAGCCGGTAGATCGAACTCCAGTGCTCGAGGAACACGTCCTCAAAGGACTGGGAGGAGGTGGCAGCCTCACTGGATGCGGCGCGAGGAATCGACCTGACCTGCCTTGCGGGCTTTCATCGCCTGGATTGCTCTTTCGTGGGGGAAAATTTCATCCATCGGTCCTGGGGTTCTTTCCTGATATATAAACCCCTTCCGATGGGAAAATGAGACAGTCTCATTCCTGCGAGCATACCACGGAATAATTAATGTTTAGAGAGTGATGACCTTCCCCGCCTTGACCTGGGCCTCGAGGATATCAGCCATCCCCCCCACAATGCCCACCTTCACTTTTTCCGTCAGCCCAAAATAATTGAGACAAGTCGAGCAAATGATCAGGCGCACGCCGCGCTGCTCGAGCTGGGATAGTTGTTCCAGGTGATGAGATCCCTCCACAACCAGTCTTACACCTTCCGTGTAGAAACAGATGGCATTTGGCAATGTATCGTTCTTGAGAAGCAGGTTCAGGTAGGTATCGAGCAGCTTGTGCTGCAGGGCGGCATCTGCGGAACCCATGCCCTCCCGGGTCAGCAGGATTACGGTATCGGAAAAAGATGAATTATCGGTCATGTCGGGCCTTCCTTTTTTTATCAAGAAAATATCGGGGTAAAGGAGAGACAACCAGCGTGCAGGTTTTTTTTAGGCATCCCAATGCCGGATATCTCTTGCAGTATAACATTTTGCGGAAAGGGACAACCAGGATGGTGGCGAATAGGGCAGGGTATAATTGCCGCAATGTTCGAAATCGTCTTCCTCGGCACATCCGCCTCCGCCCCCTCCGCCAAACGCGGGCTTTCTGCTCAAATCGTCAAGCATGACGAATTCCGCTTCCTGATCGACTGCGGCGAAGGGCACCCAGCGCCAGATCCTGCAATCCGGCATCGGCTTCAGGAACCTGAGCAACATTTTCATCACCCACGGCCACCTGGACCACATCCTCGGCCTGGCCGGGCTGCTCTCCACGTTCATGCGCTGGGAAACCATCGACGGAATTGAACATTTACAGCGGCAGGTGGGCGCTCGACCGCATCCACGACCTGCTTTACGGTGTGGTGCTGCGCGGCGGACAGGCGCCGATGATCCTCAACCTGCACGAGATCAAGCCGGGTGTTTTCTTCGAGACCGGCGATTTCACGGTGACGGCCTTCCCGGTCTTCCACCGCGGCTCTGATTCGCTGGGATTCAAATTCGAGGAGCGCTCCCACCGCCCTTTCCTGCCCGAAAAGGCGGAAGCCCTGGGTGTGCCGTTTGGCCCGATCCGCCGCGACCTGGTGGAGGGAAAGACCGTCACGCTGGATGACGGCCGCCAGGTAGGGCCGGAGGATGTGCTCGGACCGCTCAAGCCCGGCGTCCGGCTGGTGTATGTCGGTGATGCCGGCCGGACCGACGACCTGGTCGCCATTTGCCAGGATGCCGAGGCGCTGGTCATTGAGTCCACCTACCTGGAGGAAGAGGCCGAAATGGCCAAGCAATTCTCCCATCTGACGGCAAAAATGGCCGCCGAACTGGCTGTCAGGGCGAACGTGCGCCAGTTGGTATTGACCCATTTCTCGCGCCGCTACCGCGAGAAGGACGTGCTGACCGAAGCCCAGGCCGTCTTCCCCAATGTGCAGGTGGCACGCGATTTTGACGTATATTCTTTCAAACAGGAAGGCTGAGCATGCCCCGTTTCGAAATCGACCTCAACCCGCTCGAGCATATTACCGTGGATGCCATTGGCAAGCCGGGCGCACGTGTTTTTTATATTCAAGGCTGGCGCAAGACCGACCCCGCCCCGGTGACGATCATCATTGAAAAAGTCCAGCTCCAATCCCTGGCGCTGGGTGTGGACCAGATGCTGGCCGAACTTGCCAAGCAAAAGCCTGAGTTGAATGTAACCCTGGCGGAATTCGACGAAGATAAAATGCGTATCAGCCCGCCCGTGGACCCGCTCTTCCGCGCCGGGGAAATGGGGCTGGGCTACGACGCCGACCACGATCTGATCGTCATCCTGGTGCGCGAGATGGTGATGGAAGACGAGGATCCGGAGGAAGCCTCCGAGGTGCGCTTCTGGTGCACACGCACGCAGATCCGCCTGCTGGCGGACTGGAGCAAGGAAGTCATCAAGCGCGGGCGTCCCATCTGTCCGCAGTGCGGGCAGCCGATGGACCCCGAGGGTCATTTTTGTCCCAAGAAGAACGGGCACAAGCATTAAGTGTCTGACCACCCATACCTGGGCTGAATTCCGTCCATTTTATTGGTTTTGTTTTTATCTTAGGCTATCGCATCCATGACTGACTCACCCGAAATTATTCGTCTTGACCTTGAGAACGGGGAGATCGAGCTTAAGGGCCAGTTCACGCTCGGCTCGAATTACACCTTCCTGGTCAACGTCAAGTGTGAAGGGCGGGAAATCCCCGCCGTCTACAAACCCAGGCGCGGTGAGCAGACGCTGTGGGATTTCCCCGAAGCCTCCCTGGCTGGGCGCGAGGTTGCAGCCTACCTGGTCAGCGAGGCGCTTGGCTTCTGCTTCGTCCCGCTCACGATCCTGCGCGACGGCCCCTTCGGTCCCGGTTCGCTCCAGCAGTACATCGAACACGATCCCAATCAGCACTACTTCACCCTGCAACCCTCCGACCGGCCGCGCCTGCGCCCGGTGGCATTGTTCGACCTGCTGGTCAACAATGCCGACCGCAAGGGCAGGTCACATCCTGCTCCAGAAACGCACCCGCAAGCTCTACCTGATCGACCACGGCCTGTGTTTCCACTCCGAAGACAAACTGCGCACGGTGATCTGGGACTTCGCCGGAGAAGCAATTCCCGCCGGACTGTTTACGACGCTGAAAACCTTCCAGGGTATCTTGCATTTGAGCCTGTCTGCTGCGCTTCAACCTTATCTTACTGCCGAGGAACTCGCCGCACTGGATGCCCGCACTGAAGCCCTGCTGGCAAACCCGGTATTCCCACAACCGCCCGATGACCGGCGCTCGTTTCCCTACCCACCCTTGTAAAAGCGCGATATTTCATCCCGATTGGGGATATCGTCCCCCTACAATTTGTCCTATCCCACTAAAATTTGGAGATGTGCATGTCTCATTCCCGTCTCGCCCTGCTCGGTTTTGGCAATGTAGGACGTGCCTTTGCGCGCCTGCTCCTGCGCAAAGAGTCCGAACTTAAGGAAAAATATGACCTCACCTTCCGCGTGACCGGGATAACCACCGGAAGACACGGGTCTGCCATCGATCCGGACGGCCTCGACCTTGAACAGGCCCTGACGCTGGTGGAAGGAGGCAAATCCTTATCTCCCTTGACCAAAAAACCCGTCATCGATCCGCTTGATTTCGTCCGTTCTGTTCCGGCGGACGTGCTCTTCGAGAACTCCCCCGTCAACGTTGCCACCGGTCAGCCTGCCATCGAAGCCCTGCGTGCAGCCTTGGAACTTGGGATGCACGCCATTACCGCCAACAAAGGACCGGTCGTCCACGCCTACCGGGAACTGACTGACCTGGCGCAATCCAAAGGAAGAAAGTTTTACTTCGAATCAACCGTGATGGACGGAGCGCCCATCTTCTCGCTCTTCCGTTCGGCCCTTCCCGCTGCAAACCTGACTTCATTTCGCGGTATCCTGAATTCCACCACCAATCTCATCCTGGGGCGCATGGAAGCCGGCGGTACATTCGATGATGCCGTCCAGTATTGCCAGGAGATCGGCCTGGCCGAGACCGATCCATCCGGCGACGTGGACGGCTGGGACGCCGCCGTCAAGGTTGCCGCCCTGGTCACGGTCCTGATGGGCGTACCCTTCAAGCCCCAGCAGGTGGATCGCACCGGCATCCGCGGTATCACCGCGAAAATGGTGGCGGAGGCTAAATCGCAGGGCAAGCGCTGGAAACTGGTTTGCAGCGCAGAAAAAGTTGGGAATGAGGTTAAAGGCTGCGTCGCGCCGGAACTCGTCTCCCCCGCCTCATCGCTCTACAACGTGGAAGGCTCCTCGTCCATCGTGGAGTTCCACACCGACACCCTATCCAGTCTTGCTATCGTCGAGGGCAACCCCGGTCCGGAGACCACGGCCTACGGTTTACTGGCAGATTTCATCAACGCAGTGCAGAGCCAGTGAGCGGCTGTAATCTATACATTCGTAATTGCAAAGTCATAAAGCCACAAATCTCGCATTCCCGAAGGGGATAGAAAGGGAATGTAGGCGCTTGCCGGATAAGTGGCTCTTGAATTTCGATTGACGCATCAACTCATTGGTTAGGCGTTTCGGTTGGGATCGGAATGCAGTAGTCCGTTTGCTTAACGATCAATCCATCGACCAGATTAAAGAACGACGCAACTTGAAAATGAACTTGCGCGCCAATCCTTAAGCCTCCCACTGCTGAAGCCGCAGTGCCCCACCAATCCAGTTCCAGTACCGCCTGATCACCCTGAGCGACAAGGTTCCGGATGCTCATCTGCCGGTCGGGATACAGCCTCAGGATGCGCCCGGCAGCCTCCCGCGGGAATGCCCGGTCCCCTGAGCGGCCTCTTGACATCCCCGGTATCGGCAATTCGATCCATTCCGCGTTCTCAGCAAAGCATGTGTCGACCCATTCCAAAGTTCGTTTGTTGAAGAGATCGACACAGCGACGAAGCGCGCTCTCATTTTGCTGGATTGATTCCATGTTAATTCCTCCTCTTGATAAACATGATGTCCGACTTTCTTATAGCGGCATTATTTTCCGATCCTCGGGGGTAAAAAGATTATGGGGTTGAGGTGGCTGCACCCGGCTGGATGGGGATGTTGATCGTCAACGGGATTTCGCCGCGCAGCATTTTTGTAGCTGCACCTGCCAGCCGCAGGTACCAGTCGCTGGGCAGGTTAATGCCGTCGGCATCCAACGGGACCAATGCAACACCTACCGGCTGGTCATTCGTGGTCGCAGCGATCTTGTACATGGCGGTGCCTTCATCCACTTCATCGAACATGGCATTGTAGATCATGGGTACGCCGATCGAAACTGCATTGTAGACCTGCCGCCAGTACAAATTCCCTCCCCGCCGAGGGGTGACGTTTAAAGCAGACCCGCCGGAGTTTTGGTTGGAAAACCCCGGGAAGACGACCGGCATGTATTCGGCACCACATTGGCTGGCGGCTGCCATATCCAGGAGCATCGTGGATTTGTACTGGTCCACTTGCACATCACTTTTAAAGCGCTCCACGGTCCAGGGGCTGATGACATTGAGGGCGCAGTAGTATTTAGACCAGCCGGGATCCGGGAGGGAATCTTTTTGCAGAGTGCGCCAGTCTGTGGGCACACCGCCCATCAAGGTAACCTGCAGCGTGGGGTCTGGATTTTTTTCAAAGAATTTGACCAGGTCCATTGCCTGCTGGGGTGTGCCGGGATGCCCGGTGAAGCCCAATCCCCAGATGGCAACGACCGGCTTGCCATTTTGGTGCAGGTAGGACGGGCTTTCCGTCACCTTTAATACGTCCACCAGGTATTTCCAGTCATTTTCAAGCTCGCCAACGAAGGTGCTGGCATCCATGTTACTGGTATCGTACATGATGGCAAAAACCCTCCCGGTAGCTTCAGCTCCGGCGATCACATTTTTGGTCACCACGTTGCGCTCGTCAAAAAAGACCGGATCGGACAGTTCCGAACCAAAGCGCTGCAGAAATACGCCATCGATCCCGTATTGGCTCATCCACTCAAAGTGACGCATCACGGTTTTTGGATTGTATGCGGAGTAGAGAGTTGCCGGTTGTCCATTTGGGAGCACCATATTCGTCGGGCAGCGTTCGCCGGGAGTCAGTTCGCTGGTATCCGGCCACATTGCCACCTTTAATTTTCCGGCATCGGGGACGTTGCCCGTAAACCAGTGGAAATACCCGTTGACCAGGGATCCGTCACCGGGGCAGGTGAACCAACCCTGGTAGCCCATCAGCAATTTATGCTCCATGGTGGATGCATCCACTTTCTTCAGCGCAACCGGAGTTTCGGTTGGCAGGCTGGTGGAGGTGATCTCCAGCGTGGAGACCGGTGAGGTGGTGGAGACAGGTAGATTGGTGGCCGCCGGCGTTGGTGCCGCCGGTTTCACCGTGCAGGCCGCGAGGGCCATTACACTGAGGAGGATGATTCGCCGAATTATGGGATTGATTTTCATGTGTCCGGACATGGATGTCTCCGTGCGGGCATTGCTTGATACAACCCTGTTTTAGGTTGGTCTTAGCCAAGCAAGTCAAAGCCCTTTTGGATTTTAACCCGTTGCGATTGCCCTTTGTCGTAATTTAATCACAGGATGCTCACGAGGGCAAATATTCCAAATCCGATAATGATCGCACCTGAGATCCGGTTGACCCATCGTAACAGGCCAGGTTTGAACCGCGCCCGGAATATGCCTACCACGCTGCTCAACAGGAGCCACCACGCCGCAGAACCGCTGAATACTCCCAAGACCAGTATTCCCGCCGATCCATAATTCCCCCTGGCGGCTGCCAACCCCAGGCCGGCAAAAATCGCCGCGAATGAAATGATCGTCAATCGGATTTGTGAGCGTGAGGAAAAATGTCGAAGCATAGCAAGCCAGGAGACCGCCGTCTTTTCCTGTCGAAGCCTGTTCAGCTGGTTTTACGAGGAGAGTCCTGACACCCAAAATACAGAGGAAGACCCCGCCGATCAGGCGCAGCCAAAGCTGCTGGCTGACCAGAAAATTGGAAATGAATGCCAGGCCAAACCCGGCGATGCTGCCGTAGATCGCGTCAGCACTGGCTGCCCCCAGTCCCGACACCAGGCCGGATGCCCATCCATCTGCCAGCGTGCGCCGGATGCACAACACACCGATCGGTCCAACCGGCGCGGCGATCGAGAAGCCGATAACGAGCCCTCTGAGTAAAAAGATGATATTGATTTTATTCTCCAGTGAATATAT
This sequence comes from uncultured Chloroflexia bacterium, assembly GCA_963760245.1. Lineage (GTDB taxonomy): Bacteria > Chloroflexota > Anaerolineae > Anaerolineales > Villigracilaceae > UBA877. Next base: position 326,728 of record CAVXCH010000004.1, read on the forward strand.
TTGGATGAAAGGTAATGAGGATCAGAGGTTTTTCTTATATGAGCAACCGATTAGACTCAGGATGATCATTGTTTTAAACGATCAATATTTGTCGATCAGGACTTGATTTGCCATTCTTGATTATCTTGCTATTCTCCGCCCAACTATTTTTTCCTGTTTGATTTTTGTTCAGCTCTTTCCAGGTTTTCGGCGACCCTGAATTTCACGATCCTGCTGATCAATTTTAGCGGCAATGGTTTGTCCAAGGGGAATTGCACCGAACCCTTCGAGCTTTCGTAAATTGACAATTCATTCTTGAAAGCTTGAATTCCACTTGGTTGAGGATAAAACCCGATATGATTTTTATGGGCGGCAAAATGGACCAGGTTGCCTTTAAGATCGAAAGTGGGCATTTGATAACTGATCTTTTCTTTTGCATCCGGCGCGGCATCTTTTATGGATGCCCGCAATTCCTCCAATATTTTTTGGATGTCTTTGGGGAACATGGCGATGTACTCATCAATTGAGACATAGCTACCAGGTTTGCTTTCCATAAGGCCTCCTGTATAGTATTGGTCCTGTTTTGGCAGCGAACTACCATGAGGTAGTTAGCTTTCATTTGGATGGTAAACGTCAGATGGGTTGTCCTAATTGATACTTCTATGAATGCAAGTATAGGTAATCAACCGGGTTCGAGTCAAGGGGGGCATCCACTTGATTGATGAGGGAGTACAATAACGCAGAAGCCAGTCTGGCATGACGATCAACCCAACCTCCACCATTTATCTCGCCCTCGGTTCCAACCTCGGCGACCGGTACGCGAACCTGCGCGCCGCCATTACCGCCCTGCCGCCTGCTGTCTATGTGGTGCAGGAGTCGCCGGTCTATGAGACTCCGCCCTGGGGTTATACCGATCAACCCGCCTTCCTCAACATGACCCTCAAGGGTGAGACAGCACTGGAACCTGTGGAACTGCTCCAACGGCTGAAAAACCTGGAAACCGGTCTCGGGCGGCAGCCTTCTGTCCGTTGGGGGCCGCGCCTGATCGACCTGGACATCCTTTTCTATTCCGACCTGGTCCTCGAAACCCAGGGCCTGGTCATCCCCCACCCCCACCTCCAAGAACGCGCCTTTGTCCTCGTCCCCCTGGCAGACCTGGCGCCCGACCTGCTCCATCCGGTTTTTGGCAAGTCCATCCGCGACCTGCTGGCAGGGGTGGATGTATCCGGAGTGAAACCTTATGAGCCAACCGGTTGATCAACTGAATTCCGAACCCGCTCTCGCCTGGAAGGTCGCGGTCAATGTGCTCGGCGCCGAACCTGATTCCGACGGAGCCCGCAAGGCTGCCAAAACCGTGCGCAGCTCACCGTTGGTAACTCAATTGCTTTCCGTGTGTGATATGGACGGCCGCGCTTACCGGAAGTGGATCGGGACACACTGGATCCTATCCCTGCTGGCCGATCTGGGCTGCCCGCCTGGCGACGACTCCCTGCGCCCACTGATGGAAAAGACTTACCAGGCCTGGCTGAGTGAAGACCACTATAAATATATCCGCCAGATCGCCGGGCGAACGCGGCGCTGTGCCTCTCAGGAAGGGAATGCCATCTGGTCCTCGCTGCGGCTGGGACTGGCAGATGGGCGTACCGACGAACTGGTCTCCCGATTGCTCAAATGGCAGTGGCACGACGGCGGTTGGAACTGCGACAAGCGCCCCGAAGCGGACAGCTCATCGTTCATGGAAACGCTCATTCCCTTGCGGGCTCTGGCCTTGTATGCAAAAGTTACTGGAGATTCCAAGGTCGCCTCAGCTGCTGAACATGCCGCCCAGGTATTTCTATGCCGCCGCCTGTTCAAACGCCAGCGGGACGGGGCCCTGATGGATAAACATTTCGTCCTGCTCAGTTACCCTCCCTACTGGCATTACAACATACTTTTTGGTCTGAAGGTCATGGCAGAGGCCGGGTTCATTTCCGACCCTCGCTGCAAGGAAGCACTTGACCTGCTTGAATCCAAACGCCTGCCGGACGGCGGCTTCCCGGCCGAAGAGTCGTATTCCCGCCTGACCAACCCAGGATTAAGCGGGTACATGCCGGTCCACTGGGGCGGGACGAGCACGCGGAAGCTGAATCCCTTCGTCACCGCCGACGCGTTGTATGTGCTGCGGTTGGCGGGCAGGCTGAAATTACCTGTTCCGCAGCCTTAAGGTCCTTAGTCTTTACGGTGCCTCGGAAAGCCTAAGATCATAAATCATGATATAAATTCTTGGGATTTCCCATGGAAGGGAAACTGATCGGTTTATTGGTATCCAGGAGTCGCTGATGACCATCAAATGCTCCGTATTTATCGCAACTTCCCTGGACGGGTATATCGCCAGGAAAAATGGGGATATCGATTGGCTGCCAAATCTCGATGATGGTTCTAAAGGTGAAGATTTTGGCTACAAAGAGTTTTTTACCTCCGTTGATACCCTGGTAATGGGCCGGAAAACCTACGAACTTGTTTTGACCTTCAAGGATTGGCCTTATTCAGGGAAAAAGGTGATTGTCCTCAGCAGCAAATATCCAAAATTACCGGCAACCCTCGCTGGTGATGTTGAGATGATGGCCTGCCCGCCGGCACAAGTGGTGGATCGATTATCCAAGACGGGGTCCCAACACATCTATGTGGACGGCGGAAACACGATCCAGGGTTTTTTGAAGGCCGGCCTTATTCACGAAATGACGATCACACGCATCCCCGTTTTGATCGGGGACGGGATTCCTTTATTTGGAAAACTGGATCAGGATATGAAATTTCAGCACATCGAGACGAAAATGTATAGGAATGGCCTTGTGCAAAGCAGGTATCGGGTCGAAAATGCTGATGTAAGATCACCGTCTCCTAATAAAAGACTCTCTGTTTTTATTAAGGAAACGGGTCTCTTATTCGTTATAATGATGAAAATCTTGTCAACCATATCAGGAGTCTCCCAATGACCGAAATAAAGCCACTTTATTGGAAACCCGAACCCGGAATAGGCTACAGCGTTGTCCGCCGTCCGGACGGGGGCATGGCGCTCACCTTCACCGACCTGTCGGATGCCACCATCCAGCACTGGCACGATTTCGCCCTGGAACACCTGCTTGGTTCCGACCGTCTTACCCGCAACCTTTACGACTTGCGCCAGATCAAGGAAATCCCCGAGAAAGCTATCCACATTGCGATGGAAGTTAATAGCGACCCGGCCGCCCGCAACATCCGCCTGGCGGTGGTGGTCAACAACGATGAACTGGCCAGCGCCGTTCGTGAGATCTATTATGCGGTGGTGCCAGAAACATCGGCAGCCATCAAGATCTTTACCGACATGGATGCCGCCGAAGCCTGGCTCAGCCGCCCATTGGATCAAATGGTGTAGGTCGGGCCTTAATCGTTGCAAACACCGATCATGCCTTCCCTGAGCATTGGCAGTCATACCCTGGCATGGGGTGAACGAACCTACGTGATGGGGATTTTGAACATCACCCCGGATAGTTTTTCGGGGGATGGGCTGCTGCCTTTATCCACTGCGACTGATTCAGCTGGAAAAGGTGCAGGAGTGAAGGCGGCGGTGGAGGTTGCCCGCGGTTTCCTCACTGCAGGAGCTGACATCCTGGATGTCGGCGGCGAATCCACCCGCCCCGGCTCCCAACCGGTGGACGCCTGGGCCGAAAAACAGCGCGTGCTCCCGGTCATCCGGGCGATTAGCAGCAGAGTTCCCCGATGCCATGATTTCAATCGATACATGGAAAGCTGAAGTGGCTGCGGAGGCCCTCGGAGCGGGTGCCTCCATCATCAACGATGTCTGGGGACTGCGCCTCGACCCACAATTGGCGGGGATCGCCGCACAAGCCAATGCCCCAGTGATCCTGATGCACAACCGCTCAAAGCCTGCCAATGTCGAGGTCCGGGACCGGCTTGGGAAGGCCTACCTCGGTGCAGTGTACGAGAATTTATTGGATGACGTCAAACGTGACCTGATGGATTCGGTCCAGATCGCCCGTTCCGCCGGGATCCCGGACGAGCACATCCTGCTGGACCCCGGGATCGGCTTTGGAAAAACGATCGAGCAAAACCTGGAATTGATCAACCGCCTGGACGAGATCCGCGCTCTCGGATTTCCGGTCCTGCTGGGAGCCTCGCGTAAATCCTTTATCGGCTACACCCTCGACCTGCCTCCCGACCAGCGCGTGGAGGGGACGGCAGCTGCCATCGCCGTGGGCATCACCCGCGGCGCAGACATCGTCCGCGTCCACGACGTCGAAGCAATGGTGCGCGTGGTGCGCATGACAGATGCCATCGTCCGCCGCAAATAGAATGTCCTCCATCCTTACCATCATCCGCCAGCGGCGCCATCGCCGTTACCAGACACGCAGCAGCGCCCAACAGCGTTCCCAGCGCGCCGTGCTTGGGTTTGGATTCATCCTCAGTGCAGTGGTAGGCGCGCTTGTGCTGGCTGCCACGTTTACATATGCCTCTTTAACCCGAAGCTTGCCCCCGCTCGAGCAGGTCAGCCTGCTGCTGAACCCGCATGACGGTCAACTGCTCCAGCCCACCCGTTTCTACGATCGCACCGGTCAGCACCTGATCGCCACGCTTGCTCCCACCGACTCCGCCCGCACCTACCTCGCCTACGACCAATTTCCGCAAAGCCTGGTGGCTGCCACCCTGGCTGTCAGCCAGCCGGATTTCTGGTCCTCCCCTGGCTATAGCATTAAAGGCTGGCAGGACCCGTCATCCCACCCCACCCTGGCCCAGCGCCTGGTTTTTGATCTCGTTTTTTGGGATCAGCCGGCCTCCACCCTGCGCAGCCTCCATGAGCGCATGCTGGCAGCCCAACTCACGGCCCGCTATGGATCTCAGCAGGTTCTAGAATGGTACCTGAACAGCGCAGACTACGGTCACTATGCCTATGGGGCGGAGGCTGCTGCTCAATTGTATTTTGGCAAATCTGTCCCCCAGCTTAACCTAAGCGAAGCGGCCATGCTGGCAGCAGTAAGCCAGGCGCCTGCCTTAAATCCCATCGACGCAGCACCAGCTGCCGAGCAGCGGCGTATCCAGACACTAATGGTCATGCAGGCTTTGGGCATGTTGACTGAAGACCAAGCTTCCCAGGCCATAGCAACTCTCCCCACGATCACCGGGGAGACAGTTGGAGGCCAGGAAGACATCGCCCCGGCTTTCATCAACCTCGCACTTTCCCAACTCGACGCCACCTTTGGCGCCGGGCGCGTGGAACGCGGCGGGCTGGTCGTCCTCACCAGCCTGGATTATGACCTGCAGCTGCAGGCCGTCTGCGCGGTCCAAAACCATCTTGCGCGCCTGGCAGGCGATCCGGCGGAAATCCCGGCCCTCGACGGTTCGACCTGCGAGGCGGCCAACCTGCTGCCCGCCCTCCAGCCGGGAGAATCTTTTCCGGGCGCATCAGCCAGCGTGGTGATCCTTGACCCGCAGACCGGTCAGATCCTGGCGGCGGTGGGCGACACCACCAGCAGCGGGCAGGGCACATCCCTGGCTGCCCACCCGGCCGGGACGGTCATCACCCCCTTTATCTATTTAACCGGATTCTCGCGCGGCCTCAACCCGGCCTCACTCGCCTGGGACATCCCCGGCAGTGTTACCTTGCCCGGGCAGGTCTATCACGGCCCCGTCCGCCTGCGCACCGCTCTCGCCAACGATTACCTCCCTCCCGCGCAAAGCGTGCTGACGCAGATGGGCGCCGAGAGCGTCCAGAACATCGCCGCCTCGTTCGGGCTGAATTTCCCATCCGGGCTGCTCGCGGACGACTTCGACCTTTCCCCGGTCGCGCTTGCCGGAGCCTACGCGGTCTTTGCGGATAACGGCACCCAGACCGGGCAATCCGCTGCGGGCGCAGCCCTCCAGCCAGCCGCAGTGCTGCATGTCAGCGGGGTGGATCATTCCATCTGGGCCGACTGGATGACCGCGCAGAGTCAGCCCCTGCTCAGCCCACAACTGGCCTACCTCATGAACCACGTGCTGAGCGACGAGACCGCCCGCTGGCCCTCGCTCGGACATCCCAACCCGCTCGAGATAGGACGGCCAGCCGGGGCAAAACTTTCCCATGCCCTGGATTCCTCCGACGCCTGGACAGTGGGCTACACTCCTCAGCGCGTGACCGTCGTGCACTTAGCAGGACCAGCATCGGGCGCGGTGCCGCCGCTCCTATCTGCGGACCTGTGGCATGCCCTGATGCAATATGCCGTGCGCGACCTGCCCTCCGCCAGTTGGGAGGCTCCCCCTGGAATCGTTACCGTGAGCGTCTGTGACCCGTCCGGCATGCTGCCCACCGCAGCCTGTCCAAACGTGGTCAGTGAGGTGTTCCTGGATGGGCGCCAGCCGGTGCAAACCGACACCCTCTACCAGACCTTCCAGGTCAACACCGAGACCGGTCTGCTGGCCACCGTTTTCACCCCGCCGGAACTGGTGGAAACGCGCACATACATGGTGGTTCCGCCGCAAGCCAGCCAGTGGGCTGAGACCGCCGGGATCGACACACCCCCGACGGCCTACGACACGCTCCAGACCCCGCCGGTCTTGCCCAATGTGCACATCACCTCGCCAGGGATGTTCTCCGACAGCCGAGGCATGCTTTCCATCCTGGGCAGCGCTGCCGGGGCGGATTTCGTCTCATATCGCCTCGAATATGGGCAGGGACTTTACCCGCAGGATTGGATGCAGATCGGTACAGACAGCAGCAAGCCGGTGACGGAAGGGGCGTTGGGCGAATGGGATACCTCCGGGCTGGATGGGCTGTATGCGCTGCGGCTGATGGTGGTGCGCTCCAATCAGCGCGTGGATCAGGCCGTGGTGCAGGTCACGCTCGATAACACCCCGCCGCAGATAGCCATCTCCTATCCGCAGGCCGGGCAGGAGTTGAGCCTTGCCCAGGAACCGCAGTTGGCGCTGCAGGCGCAGGTGAACGACCCGTTCCTGGCAAAAGTTGAGTTTTACGTGGATGACGTCCTGGTGGGGGAATCCGACCTGACGCCCTACGGCGTATTCTGGCAGGCTCGGGTGGGAAGCCACACTCTCCGCGTGGTTGCCACCGACCGTGCCGGGAATTCAGCCCAGGTCAGTATTGATTTTTCGGTAAAATAACCCGGATAGAAAACATGCCGGGAAATGTCGTGCAAATCCAAGTCATGGACCCCCTGATCATCGCCCCATGCGGCATTAATTGCAGCCTATGCCGCGCATACATGCGAGATCGCCGACCTTGCCCCGGATGCCGTGGCAGCGAAACCCACAAGTCGAACGCATGCCTCAATTGTGCCATCAAGAATTGTGCAGAGCTCGCCGCTGGCGATCATCAGTTCTGCTATTCCTGTGCCCAATACCCTTGCGCTGAACTGCTCCGTCTTGACACGCGCTACCGGACAAGATACGGAGTAAGTGTCATTGCAAATCTGGAGAGCATCCGAGCCGACGGGGTGGGGAGCTTTGTTGAAGAGGAAGCAACCAGGTGGACCTGCCAGCAATGTGGTGCCCGTCTTTGCATGCACAAGCCGCAGTGCGTCAATTGCGGCCGACCGTGGCTGGTCAAATAGGGGGTTATTTTGAGCGCAAACGAGCCAGAGAAAAAATGTATATTACCCAGATATTATTACCGAATCATAGGCTGACTGACACCAAGAAGGTAATCAATTGAAGCCAAATCTACCCAGCCTGACCGCCCAGCGCGTCGCGATGTCACGTGCAGCGCACCAGTTGTTGGATGTACCCAGGTTGTTCGAGGATCCGATTGCAGTAAGAATAATCGGCGAACAAAATTCGCGCAATATAATTTCGACTCCCGAGCGATACCTGAAACCTTCTGCTTCTTACCTTCGTGCTTTCTTGGTCGCACGCAGCAAATATACCGAGGATGCCCTTTCAAAGGCAGTCAGCCGGGGAATGCGTCAATACGTTATTCTTGGCGCAGGTCTGGATACTTTTTCTTATCGGAATCCATTTGAATCCCAACTCTTGCGAGTATTCGAAGTTGATCATCTGGCCACGCAGGCCTGGAAACGGGAATGCCTGGATGCGCAGGGAATTCCAATACCGGGCTCCATGAGATTTGTACCCGTTGATTTTGAAAAAGAAAATTTGGAAGACCAAATCCCAAAAGCCGGGTTCAATAAAAAAGAAGCTTCGTTCTTTTCCTGGCTTGGTGTAACCATGTACCTTCCTCCGGAATCGGTGCTGACCATGCTGAAATCGATGGCCAAATTAGCTGCAGAAGGAAGTGAAGTTGTTTTCGATTATGCACTTTCCCCAACACTTCTAAGCCGGAGGGATTTAGTGAGTTACCAAACACGGGCCGCTCGCGTAGCCGCTGCCGGAGAGCCCTGGAAAAGCGCTTTCAACCCTAATCAGCTCGCCGCTGAATTGCGCACGGTGGGCTTCACGGTCCTTGAAGACCTGGACTCCGCCGCAATAAATGCCCGCTATTTTGAAGACAGGGCGGATGATTTCCATGTTGCCGGCCGCGCACATATGCTGAGGGCTGCATTAACTTGAAATCCCGCCGTTAGCCTGCTGCCTTTCCCCGGCTCCACCTGTCACCAAATCCCCGCAAGAGGAATAAGCATACCGGGCAAGTTATGGGGTCGCAGATCAACCGTGGTTTTTTTCCAGAACTGCGCGACAATTGGGAAGGATCCTCCCTATTCCACTGCAGTCTTATAGTATCCGTTCATGGCTGATTATAAAATCAGAAAAAATAAACAAATGCAATCCTCGCCAAATTTTGACACGCTTGCCCGGAAGTTTGATGGTCCAAACGTGAGTGCAATTGCGCTTGTGGGAAGCTATGCCCGCGGCACAGCCGGTTTGTTCAGCGATGTTGACCTGGTTCGTTTTTTGAACGATGATATCAGTCCTTCTCCCAGGGATGGGAGTTACCTTATCGATGATTTATTAGTCACGATCAACAGTGCCAATCCCAGGCAAATCGAGGCATGGTTTTCATGCCCTGAGATAGCTGTGAATGTGATCTCCGGGCTGCGTTCCGGACGGGCTTTGTTGGATCGTTCCGGCACTTTCGAAGGTATTCAACGTCGTGCCCGGGCTTTCACCTGGAACGCGGAAATGCAGCAAAAAGCTGACCGCTGGGCTGCTCAACAAATGGTGGGTTGGATCGAAGAAGTCCATAAAGGATTGGAAGGGCTTCGGAGTAAGGATATCGGGCGAATGCTGAATGCCCGTTTTGGTTGTTCGTGGGGATTGTCGCGAGTGGTGGGAGTGCACAAAGGCGTGCTTCTCTCCGGTGACAACGGTTTTTATGATGAGGTTGGAGAAGTGGTTGGCTTGGATTCGGAATGGGTAAAACTACGTCGAACTGCCTTTGGTATTGAAGGTCAGGATGGTAAAGCTCCGGGTTTGCAGGAGCAGGTTGTCGCCGGACTGCAACTTTTTGTAGCCACAGTTCGATTGCTTGGCAATATCTTTGAGCCCGTCGACGCCATCTTTGTTAAACAAACTATAAAATTGATCGAAACCGAACTTGGTAGTCAATAAACAATAAACTAGTTGTGGAAAGGATAATATGAGATCAGCCCAAACAGCACCTAAAAATATCGACGAATATATTTCTGGCTTTACTCCAGAAGTTCAAGAAATCCTGCAAAAGATCAGGGCTACGATTAGAAAAGCGGCACCGGATGCGCAAGAAACCATCAAATATCAGATGCCCACTTTCACGTTGAATGGAAATTTGGTTTATTTTGCCTCCTTCAAAAACCACATCGGCTTTTATCCTCCGGTGACCGGCGATAAAGCGCTGGAAAAACTGCTGTCTGTTTATGAAGGACCCAAGGGTTCGTTGAAGTTTCCCTTGGATGAACCAATTCCTTATGACCTGATCAAGAAAATTGTAGAGGTCAGTGTAAGGGAAAACCTGGAACGAGCGTGGGCGAAACAAAAGGGGAAACAGAAATAACAGCGGACCGTAGGCTGACTTGTTCATCGAAATTGATCCCAACTTAATCAGATTGCATGGCTGATTTTCCTCAGCCGGTTGGAGCCATTGGTCGACCTGAAGGGAGTTGTCAAAAATTCCCTTGACATTACTTACGTAAATTGGTAAAATTTCTCTTAATTGAATAGGAGGTTAAAATGAATACTGGGTTGAAGCTAGTTGTTTATCCGGTGAAAGACCTGGAAAAAGCCAAAACATTGTACGGCAACCTTTTAGGTGTGAAGCCTTATGCTGATGCACCTTACTATGTAGGATACAGGGTCGGAGATCAGGAAATAGGTCTCGATCCAAATGGACACAAGCAGGGCCTTACTGGACCGCTCGGTTACTTCGAGGTTGACGATATCAAGCAAAGCCTTCAGACTCTGCTTGACTCTGGTGCACAGGTGTTGCAGAATGTCAAGGACGTCGGTGGGGGCAGGCTGGTCGCATCCGTAAAGGACGCCGATGGCAACGTCATCGGGCTGAGGCAGGATCCTGTAAAAAAGTAAAGCCTATTGGTTTTCCCCGCAGGGAACCAACTGCAGGGTCTTTGCTTTGATACTGGGAATAAATAAACCCAGGGATGATAATCCCTGGATTTTTTAATTCCCCTCCGGATGGTTTTGAGGGTCACAAGGCTAGAATTGTCCGTATTATTATCCCATAACCTCTACATTTTCAACTAATAATGACTTATTCTTCCAGCGCAAGTGCTAAATCCGCTTTCCCGTTATTCGTATATAATGAAACCGGGTCTGTATTTATTGACCCCCAATTCTAAACGCTTTCCAGGGCCAATTCACTTTAGCCATCTTCTCAACGCGTGATCGAATAATCGGTCCGGAGGGAAATAACAATGTGGGCACTCGTAATTCGTTCTCCGTCCAGCGCGCCGGTCGAATATGAAGTCAAGCCCGGAAAAAACACCCTCGGGAGAAAGCCTGATAATAATATTATCATCGCGGACGAGTTTGCCTCGCGTACACATGCAGAGATCTACTGCCAGAATGATATGGCTATTTTATATGACCTGGGAAGCACAAATGGGACATTTGTGAACCGTGAGCGAATTTCCAAACCGCATGTTTTACAATCCGGAGACCAGATTCGAATAGGTCAGCACGTGATCAATGCTTCTTTTCAGGAAAATGGCGGCTCCCCTCATCTGGTTGCTGCGCTCTCGGGAACGCGCCCGCTCACCCGCGACCTTCTCCTTGAATCGATCGACCAGCATGCCGTATTCCTGGACGTCGTTTCCAGTCGGTTGACCGTTATCCTCGACCTGGACACAGCCCTGGTGGAAATTGCCGACGTGACCCGCATGGCGGTTGGAGCCGAGAAATCGGGGGTGATCCTGGCGGATCAATTCGACCATCTCGAAGATCTTGGGTTGCCGGAAAAGATTATCCGCCAGGCGATCGAACAGCGTTCGGTCGTGATCGTACCGGATGTCGCTGCTGAATATAAACAACCAAAACTTAACGGCAGCCAGTACCTCATTATCTCGATTTTATGCGTACCGGTAATAATTGAAGAGGACGTGGTCGCCCTGATCTATGCTTACAAGACCAATACCACGGCAAGACATTTTGACCAGCACGATGTGCAACTGGCAGTAGCGATCAGTCACCAGGCTGCGCTGACCATCCAACGCGCTAAATTACTCAAAGAGTCCCAAATGTTCGAGCAGTTGGCCATTACCGACAGCCTGACAGGTCTCTATAACCGCAGGCAGATCCTCCACCTGGCGGAGATCGAGTTCCAGCGTGCTCGCCGCTTCAAACATCCCCTGACCCTGCTCATCCTGGACCTCGATGACCTGAAGCAGGTGAACGATTCACATGGTCACCTGGCCGGCGATTGGGCTCTTCAGGCGGTAGCCGGGAACAGCAGGAAACATTTACGTGAGATCGATGCCATTGGACGCTTTGGTGGTGACGAGTTCATCATCCTGCTCATTGAGACCGGTCTGGAAGGCGGGCGTACGGCTGCCGAACACATCCGCCAGAATATTACCGAAGCATCAATTAATACTCCTCAAGGTCCAATCTCGATTACGGTTAGTATCGGGATCGCCACTAACAGCGAAAATATAACCAGTGTGGAAGACCTGCTCAACAAAGCTGATATTGCCTTGATGAAGGCAAAAAAGGCCGGAAAGAACCAGGTTGCAACTGCAGAATGACCTGGGCAGGTTGATCCGCTCGTAAATTATGCTTTTATTTTGATAATGATGAAAAGAGCTGTTCTAAAAAATAGGGCAGCTCTTTTCTTTTTTTGGTATAGGTCGAACCTTTACTTCAGGACTAAGGAGCTTGGGACCGCTACCCCTAAATCGTAATTCGCGAACTGTGCGTTTTGAGGGAATTGCGCGATAATGAGAAGTGGAATTATCTGTCTCAATGTTGCCGATAATCCTCGACGTCGTCCCAAGCGCAGCCAATTCGTTATCCTGCCAACCGTAAACTTCCAATCAGGAAATAATCATGGATTTATGGTCTCTCTATGCGATCATGAAAAAAAGCCGCCGGTTCGAGGAGGCGGTTGCTCTACTCTGGAAGGATGGCTTGATTTCCGGTGAGATGCACCTTGGAACAGGGGAAGAGGCCATCCTAGCTGGCGTTATTCCTCATTTGCGTTCGGGTGATGCGATGGCCCTGGATCATCGCGGTACAGCAGCTTTTTTGATGCGCGGGATTGATCCGGTCTTGTTGCTGCGTGAGATGCTCGGTCGCCCCGATGGGTTGTGCGGCGGTATGGGCGGTCATATGCATCTATTCTCGAAAGAACACCTGGCAGCCTCATCAGGAATCGTGGGTGCTGCAGGACCTGCCGCAGCCGGATTCGCCCTGGCAGCCCAAACAATGCATCCTGGAGCGATTTCGGTTGCATTTTTCGGAGATGGTGCAATGAACCAGGGTATGCTGATGGAATCAATAAACCTGGCCGCTGTCTGGAATTTGCCTGTTCTTTTCGTTTGTAAAGATGACGGCTGGGCCATCACAACGAAATCCAGTGACTCCACCGGTGGATTGATGGGCGAACGAGTACGAGGACTGGGCGTCCGGTACCTCGAGGTGGATGGCCTCGATGTAAACCAGGTCTGGCAGGCAGCCTGCCAGGGCGTTGAACGCGCCCGCTCCGGAAATGGACCAACCTTCATCCACGCACGCTGCATCCATCTTGAAGGCCATTTTCTGGGCCTGATCCTTCTCCGGATCATACGCGCTCCTCTTCGCGAGCTACCAGCGATTGCACTGCCCTTATTGCGGTCATTCCTGAGTGCCGGCGGCAGCTCGTTGCGCGATCGTCTGTCAGGAGTGTCAAACATCCTGTCTGCCATTCTGGCAGCGTTACACGATACCGCGCCGGGTTTCCACCAACGATCCGGTTGCTAAGGCACGTATCCCATTGATGGTCGACCCGGATAGGTTAAGGGAATTGGAGAACCGGATCGAGATGGATATCGCCAGCATCCTCACCTCTGCTCTGCAGGAGGTGGCAGGATGAAGACCATGTATTTCACTGAAGCGGTTGATGATGCCATCGCTCAGGCCATGGTTTATGACCCTTCCATAATCATCTTCGGCGAAGATGTTCCTCTCTTGCGGCGCAACCTGCTTGTTCGATTTGGACCGAAAAGAGTCCGGGGCACGCCCATCAGTGAGAGCGCTTTCTTGGGAGCGGGTGTGGCCGCCGCCATGGCCGGTTTGCGCCCGGTGGTCGAACTCTATATGGTGGATTTTTTTGGCGTCACCATGGATGCTCTTTTGAATCATGCCGCCAAGCTCAAAACCTTTTCGGGCAGCAACTGGACTGCGCCAATGGTGGTTCGCGCCCCCTGTGGCGGCGGTTACGGTGATGGCGGGCAGCACGAACAGGCGCTTTGGGGCTGGCTGGCGCACATCCCGGGGCTGATGGTGCTCGTACCGTCTACGCCAGCCGATGCAGGTGGGTTGATGCTCGCGGCTTTACAACACGATGGACCGGTCATCTTTCTGGAACATAAATTGCTGTCTGAAATCCTGGTTGGAATTCCTGGGTTCCGGGGGACGGCACAATGTCCATTATGACGTTCCCCCTGAAGGGGCGCGCGGCCAGGTGCCCTCCAGGTGGAAACCTCTCCCCATAGGCAAAGCTGTGCTTCGACGGGAGGGGAGCGATGTGACTCTGGTCAGTGTAGGCGTCGGAGTTCACCGCGCCCTGACAGCTGCAGTACTCCTCGAAAAGGGCGGCATCTCAGCCTCGGTATTGGACCTGATGACCGTCTCTCCGCTTGATAGAGATGCTCTCTGTAAAGCGGTCTCCCGGACAAGACATTTGCTCGTTGTCGACGAAGACTATGAGAACTTTGGCCTCTCGGGCGAATTGTCCGCTGTGGTCCTGGAGACCGGCATTTCCTGCAAGTACGCCCGGGTCTGTACCCGCACGACAATCCCGTTCGCCCGGAGCATGGAGGATCAGGTGCTGCCAAATGTCGAACGAATCCGGAACGCTGCTTTGTCTCTCTTATAGATAATGCGCCAACGATTGGTCGGCTTTCAAGTATATCGTGCGTGAACTGAGGTTGCCTGGAACCAATAAGTCTTCCATCCATCGCACGAACGATTCCCCGGTAAGGGTTTCGACCATATGGAGCAAGGAACAAGAGAGTCAAACATAATTAATACGGTTGAAAAACTCATTCAGCGAGCTCAAAAGACGCAGAATGGTTTTTTGGATATTCAAAAAGCGGCGGCTGAAGTAGTTGATGGGCACCCTGCCAAAGAGAGCCTTCGCATTGCCAAACAACTTTTCACTTCAGAAAAGTACCAGGCGCGATCGTTGGCAACCTTTATTTTTGGGGCATGTGCAGCCCATTCGAAAGCAACTCTTAAGTTTCTAAAAAATCGCATCAGTCGGGATATGGATTGGCGTGTGCAGGAAATTCTCGCAAAAGCCTTCGACAGGGTTTGCGCGGATATTGGCTATGAACATGCGCTCCCGGTAATCAAGGAATGGTTGGCAGACTCCTCACCCAATGTGCGGCGGGCAGTGACGGAAGGCCTTAGAATATGGACCGGTCGCCCTTACTTTATTGATCACCCGCAGGTTGCCATCCAATTATTGAGCCAGCTTCGAAACGATGAGAGCGAGTATGTGCGGAAATCGGTTGGGAATGCACTTCGTGATATAAGCAAGAAGCATGAAGAGTTGGTAAGTAGAGAATTGCAGCGCTGGGACATTTCAAATAAACACGTTAAGCAAACTTATAAACTGGCAAGCAAGTTCCTGCAAAATTAAGCTGCCGGCTATCAATATCTCGAATGATCCCCAGAGAACTGGGAATGGGTCGCTGTTCCTCTCGCCCATAGGAGCGTTTTGAAAGAATCGGCGCGATATGGGTTGGAGGTTCATTTGCGGTAATCCCCAAGCACGGGCTGTGAGATGGAGAGCATCAATTAAGAACATGATCCAGCAGCCAGACGAAAGGACCTACCTGAAATGAAAATTCTGTTTATTGGCGGTACGGGCTTCATCAGCACAGCGGTCAGCCGGCTGGCGATCGACAAGGGATATGAGCTCTATCTCCTCAATCGTGGGTTGCGGCTCCCGGACCTGCCCGGCATTCATCACCTGGTTGCCGATGTACACCGGCCGGACGAGGTTCGCCTTGCCTTGCTGGGCATGGAGTTTGATGTCGTCGTCGACTGGATTGCCTACACCCCGGAGGATATTGAGCGCGACCTGGAGCTCTTCCGCGGCCGGGTCAAGCAGTTTGTCTTCATCAGCTCAGCCTCGGCCTATCAAAAGCCGCCGGCTCACTATATCATTACCGAGTCGACCCCCTTGTATAACCCGTACTGGCAGTACTCCCGGGACAAGATCGCCTGCGAAGAACGCCTGATGCAGGCCTACCGTGGAGAAGGCTTTCCCGTGACGATTGTGCGTCCTTCCCTGACGTATGATCCGAATTTTCCGATTGCCATTGGGGGCTGGGGCTGTTATACCCTGGCCGATCGGTTGAAAAAGGGTTTGCCGATCATCGTGCACGGTGACGGCTCCTCACTGTGGGTCGTGACTCATGCGGAAGACTTTGGGCGGGGGTTTCTCGGTCTGCTGGGCAATGGACAGACGTTGGGACACGCCTTCCATATCACTTCCGACGAAGTGCTGACATGGGATCAGATTTACCGGACCATCGCTGAAGCATTGGGTGTCGAAGCAAACATCGTGCATATTGCGTCTGACTTTATCGCCCGCGTGGCACCGCAGTTGGCCGGGAGTTTATTAGGCGACAAGACCTGGAGTGTGGTGTTTGACAACAGCAAGATCAAGAGTTTCGTACCAGGCTTCCAGGCCTCCATCCCCTTCCGGGATGGTATCCGTCGAACACTGGCGTGGTTTGCAGCTGATGAGAAACGCCAGCGCGTAGATGAGGCTGTGAATGCAGAAATGGATCACATTCTGGCACTGTATCGTGAGGCTGCAGCCTGATTGCCAAAGACAGCCTTATCTCACGTTAGGAAGGGTTTTTATATTGTGGCCGGTCATGAAGTTTTATCCCCATTAATTAATGCCTATCAGGATTTTTTAGGGATCATTCTCTCCCTATCCGATGAACAGTTCCTGTCACCGATGGATGGATGGGCTCCCAGGGATGTCTTAGCTCACCTGGTCGGTTGGAACGACCTCATGGTCGAGGCTTCGCTCTCCATACTCGCCGGGAAGTCACCCGCCTATTATGCTGACACTCCAAACGATTACCGCAACATAAATGCTGGCTTTACCTCGAAGTATTCGTCCCGCTCGAAGCGGGAACTCCTCGCGGACCTTAGGTCTTCGCTGGAACGATTTGAGGCATTTGTCGTCGCCCTGTCGGATGAAGATTTGACGGCGCATCACGGCGTCCGTCACTATAGCGGCAATCCCGACACCGTCAGCAGGATCATCTCCTCCCTGGCCGGTGATTATCGGACCCACACTCTACAAATCCGAGAGTGGTTGAAAAAGGGTTGATCGAACTGTACTAATCCTGGAGGACCGATAACCTCGGTCCTCCCCGCAGTTGCAGTCCCTAATCGGATGCTGGCGTAGACCCAAACTTTGGTCGGCATAGCGGCTCTCGAATTGATAAATGGAATAGGAATTCCCAATGAAACAAGCATCGCTGGATCGCATCAGGAGTTTCAATAAACATGTTACAAACAAAGTTTTAATCCATATCTCTGGGAAAAAAATCGGTCATTTGGTGATATTAAGTCATGTGGGTCGTAAAAGTGGCAAGCTTTATAGGATCCCCATAATTGCCGAGCCAACGACGAATGGATTTGTGATCGCTCTTACCTACGGCAGGAAGGTGGATTGGGTCGAGAATGTCCTGGCAAAGGGGTGTTGTTCGTTGCTCTGGAAGAATAAAGAATATTCTCTGGTCAATCCTGAATTCATCGATAAAGAAGTTGGATTGAGGGGGTTTCCGGCCCTGTTCCGGACAGGATTAAGAACAATGGGGATCCAGTATTATTTGAGGTTGGAAATAAAGCAGTAGATAATCGAATAATTCCCATCACCCCATCAAAACTTGCACATCGTGCGGCAGCCTATCTTCCACCAATGGGACCTGGTTGCCAAAAACCGGATTTCCATCCAGCAGGACCTGGCGGACGCCGCGGTTGATGTTCTGCGGGTTCTCCACGCTGATCCGGTAATGGGTGTTTCCAAAGCGGTAATCCACTTTAAATCCCGGCCAAATGCGAGGAATGCAGGGGTTGATGTTGAGCACTGAGCCCACCCGGGTGATGCCCAGGATGGCTTCGAGTGCCCAGGCGGTACATCCAGCCGGAAGAGCCGGTGTACCACGTCCAGCCGCCCATCCCGGTGTTCGGGGACTGGCTGTAGATATCGGCGGCGATGACGTAAGGCTCCACCTTGTAGCGCGCTGCTTTCTCAGGCGTATCGGCGTGGCTGATGGGGTTCAACAGGTGGAACAACTCCCCAGCCCGATCTCCCTGCCCGAGTGCGGCAAATGCCCAGGCCGTCCAAATGGCGGCATGGGTGTACTGCCCGCCGTTTTCGCGCACGCCCGGCAGGTAGCCTTTGATGTAACCGGGGTCGCTGCCCGTCTTGTCGAAGGGCGGGGTAAACAGCAAAACCATCTGCTCGGCTTGTTTCACCAGCAGCCTGTTGACGGATTCCATCGCCTGCGCCGCCCGCACCGGGTCTGCAGCATCCGATAAAACCGCCCACGATTGGGCAATCGAATCGATCTGGCATTCGTTATTTTCATGCGAACCCAGCCGCGTGCCATCATCATAGAAGGCGCGCAGGTACCAGTCGCCATCCCAGGCGTGGGCTTCGAGCGCCTGTGCTAACTTCTCTGCCTGTTGAAGGTATGGCGCAGGGTCATCCTTCATCAGCGCAGCCAGCGGCGCCAAAACGCTTGAGCGTGGCATACAGGAACCAGCCCAGCCAGACGCTTTCGCCGCGCCCATCCACGCCCACCCGGTTCATCCCATCGTTCCAGTCGCCTGCGCCCATCAGCGGCAGACCGTGCACGCCGGCAGTTGTGCCCTTTTCCAGCGCCCGGCGGCAGTGTTCATAGAGCGAAAACGCCTTGTCTGTCGCTTCAAACTGGGCA
The DNA here is from genome assembly GCA_963760245.1 of uncultured Chloroflexia bacterium. Lineage (GTDB taxonomy): Bacteria > Chloroflexota > Anaerolineae > Anaerolineales > Villigracilaceae > UBA877. The sequence continues at coordinate 345,303 of CAVXCH010000004.1, forward strand.
TAGCGTTCACTTCGTCGGGCTTGAGCGCTTCCCCTTTCAGGAACGGGATTGTCTCGTTCAAAATGGATGTATCGCCGGTGGCGGTAACATATTCGGCGGTGACGAAGGGCAGCCAGAGCAGATCATCCGAAAAGCGGGTGCGCACCCCGCGCCCCGCAGGCGGATTCCACCAGTGCAGCACATCGCCCGCCTCGAATTGATGCCGCGCCGCTTCCAAAATCTGTGCGCGCGCCAGGTCCGGGCGGGTATGCAGCAGCGCCAGCACATCCTGGAGTTGGTCGCGGAACCCAAAGGCTCCGCTGGATTGATACAACGCGGTGCGCCCCCACAGGCGGCAGGCAGAGCGTCTGGTAGAGCAGCCAGCGGTTGAGCATCAAATCCATGCCGGGGTCGGGCGTTTCAACCGTTATGGTATTCAGGATGTCATCCCACTGCTTCTGGACAGCCTGCCAGATGGATTCAACCTGACCCTGCGCCTGAACCTGCCCGATCAGCGCCAGGCTTTCAGCCCGGTTTGCCCCTTCACCGATCAGGAAAAAGACTTCCTCCACCGCGCCGGGTGCCAGGTCAACGTGCAGTTGGATGGCGGCGCACGGGTCCAGCCCGGCATTCACTGCGCTTGCCAATCCAATCCGCCCGAGCGCCGCCGGGCTGCGCAGGCTGCCCAGGCGCCCCAAAAACTCCGTCCGGTCGGTGGTCACGCCATGCGGTTTTTTATTGGCAGCCAGGAATGCCACCCGCTCGCCGAACTCGCTGTTGAAGCGGTTGCTGGCGAGCAAGGCATTTTTATCCGGGTCGAACTCCGGCATGATATGAGCTTGCTGCGTGTCACGCGTTGTGCCGAGCACCCATTCGGCGTAATAGGTGACGGTGATGCGGCGCGGACGCTCCCATAGATTTTGCAGGCGCAGGTGCGCAATTTTGACCGGCGCATCAGGCGCGGCGAACAGGCGCAGGTTCTGGTTCAAGCCGTGACTCTGGCTCTCGAAGACTCGAATAACCTGCCCCGTGGCGAATCACATGCACTGTTTCTGCCCCGGCGGGCATGGGTGTGGGGCTCCAGACCAGCCCGGTTTCCTCATCGCGCAGGTAGAGCGCTTCGCCCGGCATGTCGGTGACCGGGTCGTTGCGCCAGGGGGTCAGGCGGTTCTCGCCGCTGTTCTCTGCCCAGGTGCAGCCGGAACCCGCTTCGGAGACCAGAAAGCCAAACTGCGGGTTGGCGATGACGTTGATCCACGGGTGCGGTGTGTGCTGACCCGGCTTCAAATGGATGACATATTCCTTGCCATCTCGGCTGAATCCGCCAAGACCGTTGTCCATCAACAAATCGCCCGGGATCATGAAGCGGCGGTGTCGGTTCGGGATCACTCGCTGGGGAAAGTGATGGCAGTGAACTCCGGCAGGCGGGTCGGCTTCCCGGTTAAACGCAGGGCGTGTTCGGCCAGCGTCCCGCCCTTTTCATCCAAAATAACTCCCGCCACCGTTTGAAGCAGGATCTTCTCGGCAGGCTGAAGTTGGTCTGCGCGCAGCACGAAAATTCCATCACGCTGGTTCAGCGAGACCTCAGCACCCATGCCGCTGGATCTGGCGCAGGATGGCGTTGTGCAGGTCGAGGGCATAGCCAGTATCCTGATCGTTCAGGATGACCAGGTTGACTGTGACATGGTGGCTGCGCCAGTAGATGAAGGCTTGCAAGGCTTCAGGCAGCAAGGGCGATTCACCGTCGCGGATGCGCACCAGCAAAATCGGGTAATCGCCGGAGATCCCGAACGCCCACAAACCGGACTGCCCCTTCTCGTTTTGCGCCAGGAGATGCGGCGCGGGGCGCAATGTCCCAGTTGGATAAAGCAGGGCAGATAAAAGGCGCTGGATGTTTTCGACGGCAGAGGCGTTCAGCCCCAGTTCGAGCAGTTCACCTTCGCTGCGGGCACGCGCATCATCAAAAGCGCGGTAGATGTCCTGCCCGGTCTGATAATGAGACAGCTTTTCCAACGCTTCGGCCCGTGAGGCGCTCGCCAGGGTCAGGAAGCTGACCCTGGTTTTCTCATGCGGCTTCAGGTCAATTTCCTGTGCCAGTGAAAAGATTGGGTCAAGCGTCCCATCTGTGGAGCCTGAAAGGGGACGGTTGACATCCTGCGAGCGCCAGCGGATTGCGCGTGGTCTGTCCCCTGCCCAGGAATTGGGCACGGTCGCTCTCGTGTTCGCCTGTCATTTTGCGCCCGGCTTCGATGACCAGTGCATGGATCAAGCACTACCGGTTTTTCGTCTGCAGAACGCGGGCGGCGCTGGAACAGAAGCGCGTTTTCGTGGGGGAGATATTCACTCTCGATAAAAAGTTTGTTGAATGCCGGATGCCGCCGGTCAGTGGCTTGCTCCGCCAGTACCACTTCTCCGTAACTGGTCAGTTTCAGCCGCCGGGGCTGGTCGCTGTCGTTTAGGATGTTAACCCGCCGTATTTCAACGCCATCCGGGCTGACTGTGATTCCGGTGCGCAGGGAAATGCCATTGCTCCGAATGCGGGAACTCCACCTTGTATGGATAAAACAATACTTCCTGGTCTGTCTCCGGTGCTGCCGCATCCAACCGATGGGCTGGCAGGTGGCTGACCAGAGTGCGCCGCTCTCGAGGTCCTGTACATAAATCCACGTACCCCATGAGTCCAGGGTGGTGTCCGATTGCCAGCGCGTCAGCGCAAGATCGCGCCACTGGCTGTATCCGCTCCCGGCGTTGGTGATCAGTACACTGGTGTCGCCCTGGGAAAGGACATGCGCTTGCGGAATGGGGCTGTCCACTGGCACGCTCCATGGAGCGCTTTCCACCAGGTGAGCTCCCTCGGGGAGTTCCACTGGTTCATCCAGATGGGGATATTCAAGGGGTGGATTTTGCGGGATCTTTTCCTGGAGCAGAAGTTCCACGCTCTGAATGCGCTCGTCGGAGTGGAAACGCTGCACCATCACATCCTCTGACAGATAGTTGCAAGCCGCCAGCAGGATCATGCCCTGGTGGTGTGCCATGTAGGATTGAACGGTGGCATGGTCCTCGCCGGTCTGGCAGGCGTGTTTTGGTGAAATCGATGCGCGTCATAAAAGCCGTAACGCCCAAGCATATTCAATTTCTCCAGGCGTGTCATGTTTTCCAACACTGCCCGCGGTTGCAGCGAAAGTCCCAACAGGGATGCATAGGGAGCTACGACCAATTCACCGGGAAGATCGCGTTTGTACCCAGGTCGGGCACTCCAAAAGCCCGGTACTGGTAATTCAGGTTTACATCAAAGGCAAAGTAGCCTGATTCCGAAATACCCCAGGGTACATGCTTTTCCTGCCCATAACAAATCTGCACTTCGAGCGCCGCGTAACAGCTATCCGAGAGGAACGTACCGGCATAGTTTTTGGTAAACAGGGCCGGCATGAGATATTCAAACATGGTGCCGCTCCAGGAGAGCAGGACCTGTTTACCGTTCACTATCGTCACCGGGCGCCCAAGATGAAGCCAGTGACTCTGCGGCACATCCCCTTTGGCGATCGCTATCAGGCTGGCAACCCGGGCTTCGGAAGCCAGCAGATCATAATAACTCGGGTCGAGCTGTTCGGTGCTGGCGTTATAGCCGATGTGGAACACTTGGCGGCTCTCATCGAATAAAAAGCGGAAATCCATGCCGGTTACCGCGGCATTCGCCTGGTTCTGCAATGCTTTGAAAACTTGTCAATAAGCGCGTTACTGCCGTGCGTGCCGACAATAAATCAAGCTTCAATTTTCGACACCATGCTAGAGCAGCTTCATCTCCTGGTGGAGCCAGGACCGCCTCATCCCTTGACGGAACCGGGGTTACCTCATCCTTCAGTTTGTCCTGGAATGGCTTCAATTCTGCCAGGATGTGGTCATATACCTCTGCTGCCTGTCCAAGCGAGGGCAATTCTTTGGGTAGGCTATTGAGAAACTCCTCCCAGGCGGGTGTTTGCATAAAAGGCGGAGTGGTCCCTGGTTGCATACGGGTCTCGGGCACTCCACTCAGGCGGCTTAGCCAGGGAGCAAACAAATCCAAACTGCGCTGCATGTCTTCCAGTTGGTGGTGCATTAAATTGAGATAAAGTTGGAGTTCTGACAGGGATTCGGCCTGTAGATTGGGATGGCTTTCGAGCAGATCCATCAAACGATGTGAGACTCGGTCCCACCCTTCACCTGAGAGCCAGCCAAGTGTATTTGTCCACTCGGCAGGTTGGTTCTGGATTGTGCTGAAGGCGCTCGTAAATACTGGTCAATTCGACTTCAAAAGATTCAACGGAAGCATCCGGATTGTTTTTTTCCAGCGCTTGCAGCGCTTCTGCCAGGATATCCAGGATGGCAAGCAAACCCTGCCACTGCTTGTCGCCCAGCACCGGTGCATCCATCAGTGCCCGGCATCCCTGTTTGAGCGTGATCATGCTGGCTGCCAGGTTGCCGCTATCCACCGTGGAGATATAGTGGGGCGGGAGCGCTGCCAGCGTCTGCGAGTCGTACCAGTTCAGCAGGTGTCCGCGATAGTGTTCCAGCTTGTCCAGGCTCTCAAAGGTTTCCCGTAAACGGCCTGACAGTTCGGATAGGCCCAGGTAACCCAAATCATAGGCAGATAATGCGGACACCAGGTACATGCCAATATTGGTTGGGGTCGTGTAATGGGCCACATTGCCGAGCGGAGACTCTTGAAAATGATCGGGTGGCAGCCAGTGGTCATCGGGATCTACAAACCGCTCAAAAAATGCCCAGGTGCGCCGCGCCAGGCGGAGGACCTGTCTGCGCTGAGCCTCCGGGAGCGGCGAGGGGAAGTGAGTAATAGGCCGGCTGATCACGACGGCAATCTGGGGAGCGATCAGCCAGGTAACCAGCAGGGGCAATGCCACCCATAAAGCGCCTGGATTGAAAATTGTGACGGTAACTCCCAGCAGGATGGTTAAGATCAAAGACCCCGCCATTTCCCACCAGGTTTCATAAAGTGCGTTCAATCCCAGCGACCGCGCCGCATTTGCCGCCGTTGTCCATTGCAGAAGGTTTCTTCGCTCGATCAACAGGCGGATCAGCGTTGTGCTGATTGCACTCAGCATCAGCAGCGCTTCGTAGGGTAGAAAAAGAACGGCTAGTACCCAGCGGACAAACGGGAACCGGGTTGGTTCGAAAAACTGTCTAAGTGTCAGCCGCCCAAAATTGTGCCTGCTTTGCTGCACAGTCTGCACTGCAACGGGCAGGGCGGAAGGCAGCAGCACCAATAGAGTCCAGACCCAGGGTGCACCGGGCAGGAGCAACCAGCCTGCCGCCAGCAGCGCCACTGACATGGGTGATAGAAGGCTGCGCCGTAGGTTGTCGAATATTTTCCATTTGTTGATGGTAGACAACCGGTTGGGAGCCATCCCGTTTTCGGTGTGGACAATGGGAAATAACCAGGGCAGTAGCTGCCAATCGCCGCGGATCCACCGGCGCAGGCGGCGGGCATAGACCAGGTAGCGGGATGGATATTCCTCATACAGTACGATGTCTGTGACCAGCGCTGCGCGTCCATAAATCCCTTCAAACAGGTCGTGGCTGAGCAGGGTGTTCTCACGAATCTGACCTTCCAGACTGCGCTCGAAAGCCGCCACATCATAGATCCCTTTGCCAACGTAACTGCCCTCGCCAAATAGATCCTGGTATACGTCCGATACGGCAAAGGAGTACAAATCAAAGCCGGCGTTCCCGCTGAATATTTGCGAAAAGAGCGAACGGTTCGCGCTGGTTGGCTTGATCGCTACGCGCGGTTGCAGGACGGTATAACCGGCAATGACCGAGCGCCCGTCCGCGGCAAATTCGGCATGGTTGAGCGGATGTGCCAGGGTGGCAATCAGCCGGTTGGCGCTGCCCTGTGGCAGGGAGGTATCCGCATCCAGCGTGATGACATATTTAATGACCGGTCCCGTGTCTCCAGCTGGACCAGGATTACCCCGAAAAATGCTCGCATCCCCAACCTGGGTCGTGTAGGATGTATAGCCCTTGTTTAACAGCAGGTGATTAAAATCTGCCAGTTTGCCGCGCTTGCGCTCCCAGCCCATCCAGACCCCTTCCGACGGATTCCACTGGCGCGATCGGTGGAATAGATAAAAGGGGCATGCCTGGTTGTACTTTTTATTAAGGTTTTCGATGCCGGCACTTGCCAGCGCCAGCAGCGGTTCATCTTCCGGCGTGTGCTGTGCGGGAGCATCCCCAAAATCGGTCAGCAGGGCAAAGGTTAGTTGCGGGTCTGGATTGGATAAATAATAGAGTTCCAACTCTTGCAGGAGATGGTTGAGCTCGCTTTCACTTTCCAGCAGGGTGGGAATTACCACCATCGTTCGGTTGCCCGGCGGGATGCCCTCTGAAAAATCCATGCGCGGCAGGCTGTGGGGTTTGACGCTGTGGGTCACAATCCAGTGCACAAGTGTGATGGCACTCTCTAAAGCCAATCCGAGTCCGAGCACACCAGTGATGATGAGTTGAGCAGGCGATCCGCCCGAAAGTGCTGCATAAGTGAGCAGCCCTAAAACAAACAACAAGCAAAGGATGGCGATACTCCCCAGGTAGGTTGCGGTGGGGAACGCCAGAAGCGCACGCCGTACGCGCACGCTAAATTCTGGCTGGTAGTGCAGGACTATTTTCGAGCGCCGTACGGCCCGCATCCACCAGGAAATATCCAACATGCCCCTTTCGCCCCTGAATTTTGTTGTTTGGGTTGTATTTGTATCCACTGCGCATCCTCGTCCGTACTGATCCGGGACTGCCTCGTCCTGTACAGGTACCGGGACTGCCTCGTCTCGTACTGGTACCGGGACTACCACGTTGGTACCGGAAATGAATTCGTTTCGAGCAAATTTAACAGCTGCGAGAGCCACTTCCTCTTCGCTGAAGGCTGAGTGACGTGCCAGTTCCTCGATGACACTGCGATAACTGTTGCGTGTGTCAAAATCCATACCTGCATATATCTCGGCCGGGTCGTCGCGCAAAATTTGTTCCACCCGGCTGGTCTGCTCAAAGAAGTCTTTCCAATCTGCGGCAGAGAGCAGGCGCAGGCTGATAAAACAGTTGCTGATAATGGTATCGTTTGGCAACGCCGGGGATGCGAACTGGTATAAGGATTTCGCCAAGGGGCTCCGGAACAGGCACCGGGCTCAGGCTTTTCGGCGCCTCCAACCCGGTCAGTTCGGAACTTGCATAAATAAGCCGCTCCAAAATCCCGATTCGCAGCATGATCGGGGTTGCCCAAAGTTCTCCAATTGTCAGGGGTGTAACCTTCTGGTACTCTTGCACAAACGTCGCAGCCTGGGTCAGGTCAAGTTGGCACTGGCTGTATCCGATCCATTCCCACGCCAGCGCAAATATTCGCGGAAGTCCCTTTAACGCAGTCCCGTCCAGTCTTGGTAATTGGTATAAATACCTGGCTGGCAGGTCTTCTTCAATTTGGCGGAAGGTTTGTGAGACGATGTAAAAATTATCCAGCATCCATTCGCTTGCGCGGGACACTGACAAGTCCGTTGAAGTTGCGGCCTTTGAAGATGGCATTGGCATTCCGCAGAGCCTGTTCCCAGCTTTTCAGGTGCTCCACCAGGGAGGATTTTATAAAAGAGGCTCTTTCCACCCTGTGCGTTTTCGCCAGCGTGTGCGCAAATTCTCTCAATTGTCTTTCAGCGTCTGAATTGGCGGGGGCGGAGAGATTGAGCTGCGATGCAATCTGCATGGGTTAATGCTCTACCCGGTCTTTTGATAGCATTTCGAGCGGTTTTTGCTCATGTTTAGCAGGCATGTCCTGCACGATCAGAAGGGGTGCTTTGCCGTACAGGATGAAATTATTGACCATGCTGCCGTATGGCCATTGTAGATTCCCCGTATAACCATGCGCACTTAGCGTGACCATGTCGATATTTTCCTGCTCCCCTAGTTGATGCAGGGCAGTCGCGGCATTGTCACTGGTAATAAGATGAGTATGAACATCAATGCCTTCCAAATAAGAACGCGACTTTACCTGTTCCAGGTAACGCCCGGCTTCTTCTCGATTACGGGCCACCACCTGGTCGGCCAGATCAATATCTTCACGTGCCGGCGGCATTTGGCGCGCCATTTCTGGTGTTTGTACAACTTGCACAAGATGAACCTGAAGCTTATGAAAATGAGCCAGGCGTGTGATGATTGGCAAAACATTTTCCGCCCGCTGGGAACCATCCAGTGGCACCAGGATGTGCTGGTAAACCGGGATTTCAGTTAATTCTCCTGGTTGATCCCCAAATTGCTGTGCCCGAACGATGAGCAGTGAGGTGGGCGCGCTCAGAATGATTTTTTGTGCAATGCTGCTAATCCCCCATTGAGATACGCCGCTGCGTCCATGGCTGCTCAGAATGATTAATTTCACTCCCTGACTTTGAGCAAATTCAGTGATTGATTGAGCCACCAGACCTTCCAAGACGTTTGCCTCGATCTGCAACTTGGATTTTAAAAGCCCCGTTCTGACCTTTTCCAGGTACAACTTTGCTTCAGTTTTCTTTATTTGCCAGTTGATTAGATCGAATATTTGTGTGGATCCGTTCGGATGGTTTTTCTCCAGTACGCGCAGTAGAATTATCCTCGCATCGAATGCTTGGGCGATTGCTATGGAATGTTGCAGGACGCATTCAGCAAGCAAAGAACCATCTAATGGGACGAGAATAGGATTGAACATAGTTCATCCTTTCGATTTGTTTCTGCTGTCAAATTTAGCTGGATTTAGTATTGGAATACTCGATCCACCAATTTATAGATAGCATCATATGCTGTAACTGGATGGGGGAATCATCTCGCAGATGCGAGGGAAGTTTGTCAGGGTGGTGAAGTGTTTCGATGGTGTAGTCGGGTGACGCAATCGGCAGAAATGAATCTTCCAACCGTAATCAATTTAGCCAGTTATTATCAGTATACTCTACTTTAATATGATTGGAGATTGGACGCCCAATGCGATACTCGCAATTTGTGGCTCGATTCATTTGGAATGCGGCTGAAACCATCCCCGCTTTTACGATAAAATATATTCATCGTTCCCGGCTGTTTAGAAAGGAAAACATCCTATGCCCTACAACATCCTCCCCGCCGCCGACCGCCTGCAAAAAACGATCGAAGCCGTCCGCGCCCGTGGAGTTACCGTTACGCTGGTCGATACCAAGGAATCCGCCCTCGCCCATTTGCAGGCCCTCATTCCTGCGGGCTCCAGCGTGATGACCGGCGCTTCCATCACCCTCCAGCAGATTGGCTTTGAAGCCCTGCTCATGGGCGGAAACCATCCCTGGAAGTACCTGAAAGCCGGTATCCTGTCGGAGAAGGATCCCGTCAAAGTGTTGGCCCTCCGCAAGCAGGCTTCCCTCGCCGACTATTACCTGGGCAGCGTCCATGCCATTGCCGAAACGGGAGAGATCCTCATTGCCAGTGCCACCGGCAGCCAGCTGTCGGCGTATGCCTATTCGAGTACCAATATCGTTTGGGTGGCGGGCACCCAGAAGATCACTCCCACCCTGGAAACCGCCTTCCAGCGGGTGCGCGAGTATGTTCTGCCTCTGGAAGATAAACACATGAAGCAGCTGTACGGGGAGCAGGCGCGCAGTTTTATCGGGAAGATCCTGCTTTTTGAAAGCGAAGCGCCCTACCTGCACCGCACGGTCAACCTCCTGCTGGTTAACGAAGTCCTGGGGTTTTGAGGAGTATTCCCCACAAATAATTAATCGATTGGATAAAACAAAAAAAGGAATGTGAAGGTGCGAAGCGCCTTCACATTCCTTCTTCATAGGTTGCTTCAGGCGGCGTCCTCGCCGACGGGGACGGGGGTAGGACGATAACTCGTACACTGAGAAGGGTTTTTCCTCTCCCACTTGACACTAGAACGCATGTTCTATTATAATGTATGGGCAGGAATACCTATGCCAAACAAATTTCGCCTCATCGCCGGTCCCCCCGCCCTCACCACCGCCTACATGCGCCGCTACCTGGTCAGGCTGGCTGTCCACCTTCCCATCCGCTGGCTCATATGCGGGAACTATCTCGACCTCCAGCTCCTGATCTACGACGTGGCCCGCAGCGCCGGGGGAAATTATTACAGTGTCCTGAGGGATAACATCGCCATCTCCCGCGCCGAGACCTGCTACCAGGTGGTGGCCCTCCTGCGCAAGACGCAGGCTGCCGCGACCCCCACCTTCGTCACCGACCTGCTCCTGCACTTCTACGACGACAAGGTCCGCGATGACGAGGCCTCCGAACTGTTCATCCAGGGCATCCTGGCCCTCAAGGAGTTGGGCCAGGCCGGCCCGGTGATTGTCAGCGCTTCCCCAGGGGCAGAGCGGACTCAGCTCTATGCCATGTTGTTCCATAATGCAGACCGGGTCACCCGGCTGAACGGAGGGTACGACCATGGGTCATAATACCGCTTCCATGACCATGCGCTTCAGGTCAGAACGCGCCTTCTTCGACGGCTACCGGCGCGCCCTTTTGCTCAAGAGCGACCAGCTCCTGTTCGACGAACTGTGGGATGAAATCGAGGCCTACGTCCCCTCGGTGGAAAAAAGCAACCACCCGCTCCTGATCGCCACCATCCTCATGTCGATGGTCCTCGAGCAGAGGAAGCTGATCACGGCCTTGCAGGCTCAATTTGAAAAGCTGCAGCAGGAAGTCCAGAGCGGGCAGCGCCTCCAGGCCGCCGAAAGTTCCCGCTTGAAAGAGGACATCCAGCATCTGGACGAGGATGTCGATTCAAGGCTGCGCGCTTTGCGCGCCGAACTATCCGAAATACTCTATCCCTCCGATGGTGCACTCTAGTCTTTCCGGCTGGCTGCTCTTTATCTACCCCGACGAACAGGACGGGGTCGTGCTGTGGATCCTGGGCGAGGACGGCATTCGCCGGCGTCTCACGGCCTCCTTCCTTTCCACTTTCTACGTCGGCGGTGAGCCCGATGCCCTCGAAAAGGTCGCCGCCTTCCTGGAGCAGGACAGCTTCAGGGTGCATTCCTTCCTCACCGAGCGGCTGGACCTGTACGACGGCCCCCGCCAGGTGCTGGCCGTCCAGACCGCCAACCCGGTCCTCCAGCAGCATCTCACCAACGATCTTAAAAGGCGCTTCGGCGCCGCCCGCCTGCTCTACTACGACATTAACATCCCCCTGTCGGTGCGCTACGCGGTGGCGCACGGTGTTTTTCCAACCGCCCGCTGTTTCTTCTCTTACGACGCCGAGGACAACCTGCTGAACATCTACCCACAGGACAGCCCCTGGGAGATCGACTATTCCGTCCCCGGCCTGCGCACCATGACGGTGCTGCCGGATGCCAACCCGCAGTTCTCCCGTCCCGCCAGTATTCTCGTTCAATGCGACAAGGAAGAACGGACCCTGCGGCTGGACCAGCCCCTCCAGGTGCTCAAGGATTTCTCCGCCCTGCTGGAGTCCTTCGACCCCGATATCCTCCTGGCGCATTGGGGCGATGGCTGGCTCTTTCCCACCCTCCTGGGTTGGGCGCGAACAACCAATTTCGAGTTCAACCCCAGCCGCGATGCCCGCCATAAATACCTTTCCCGGGACGAGGTGACCTTCCAGAGTTATGGGGTGGTCCATTACCGTGCCCCGCAGACCTTCCTGTTCGGGCGCGCCCACCTCGACCCCGCCAACGGCACCGTCGGCGGCTTCAGCATGCACTCGACCATCGAGCTGGCGCGCGTCACCTCCCTGCCCATCGAAGTGGCTGCCCGCAACAGCCCCGGCGCCGGCTTTACCGCCATGCAGATGGGCGAAGCCCTGCGCCGCGGCGTGCTGGTCCCCGAGCACAAGGTCCAGACCGAGCGCTTCAAGTCCGCCGCCGAGTTCAACCTGGCCGATAACGGCGGGCTGAACTACCGCCCCGTCGTCGGCCTGCATAACCACGTGGCCGCCCTGGACTATTTTTCCATGTACCCCAGCCTGATGGTGAAAATGAACATCAGCGGCGAGACCGTGGGTGTCACCGGGCAAAATAACCTGTTCGTCCCCGAGACGAATGTCCCCATCACGCAGGATGTCCCCGGCCTGGTCCCCTCGGTGCTGAAGCCCCTGTTGGAGAAGCGGCTGGCGGTCAAGCGCCGCATGGCGCAGATGGGCGAGGCCGACCCCCGCCATGCCGAGCTGCACGCCATGGCCGACGCCCTGAAATGGCTGGGCTACGTCTCCTTCGGCTACCAGGGCTTCAAGCACAACCTGTACGGCAATATCCAGGCTCACGAAGCCATCACCGCCTTCGGGCGCGAAATGCTGGTCAGGGCCATCGAATCCGCCCAGGGACAGGGCTACGCCGTCCTGTCGGCCAACACCGACAGCATCTTCGTCAAGAAACCGGGCAGCACCCGCCCGGCCCACTTCCAGCCGCTGATCGACGAGATCGACCGGCGCACGGGGCTGGTCATCATGCCCGAAGCCATCTTCGACTGGATTGTTTTCCTGCCCTCCAAGGGCAACCCGCGCATCGGCGCCGTCAACCGCTATTTCGGGCGCATGCAGGACGGCAAGCCCAAGGTGAGGGGTCTCGCCCAGCGCCGCATGGACACACCCGCCTGGGTGGTCCAGGGCGAAAAGGAGATCATCAACCTCTTCCTTTCCGAACCCGATGGGAACAAGCTGGCCGCCCTCCTGCCCGAAGCCGTGGACCTGATGCGCCGCAAGATCGACGACCTGCTCCAGGGCAGGGTGCCCCCCTCCGACCTGATCATCACCCGCCGCCTCTCGCGTGACCTGGACCAGTTCAAGGGCATCTCCGACGCCGCCAGTGCCGGCAAGCAGATGCAGGCTGACGAGCGCACCGTGCAGGCCGGGCAGCACATCGAGTACATCCGCATCCTGGGCACGGAATCAGGTGTCCAGGCCGTGGACTACGTCCACTGGCCCGAGGACCGTCGGATCGACAAGCAGCATTATTCTGAACTGTTGATGCGCGCCGTTTACCAGCTCCTCTCCCCCCTCGGCATTCACGAACTCGACATGCCCGCTCTGGCCGGTGAAGGCGTCCGCCAGTTGGCCCTGTTTGCAGATATCAAGTCCCTCTCCAGTGTTGTTGCAACATAGTCCCCCTTGTTTGGCAGGGGAGCAGCCCGAAGGACAATGTGGCACTCTCTTTCCTCCAAGAACGGGCTTTGAATGGGCGTACATCGTCCCCGCAGGGTACGCTGTGCATGCCGCGCTTGAGAAACGTGTAAATTTGCAGTACAATTGCAAATATACATAAGGAGAGGTCATGAGCCAAACCTACATTCCCCGCAGCCTGGAACCCGTTATGAAGAAAGCGGTCAGCCAATTCCCCGCCATCGTTCTGGTCGGCCCACGCCAGTCTGGTAAAACCACCCTTCTGAAACATCTTTATGCTGACCAGATCCCCATCATATCGCTGGAACCGCCGGATGTCCGCCTCGCTGCGGTGAATGACCCACGCGGTTTTCTAAACTTGCATCCCCCGCCAGTGGTTTTTGACGAGATACAGTACACTCCCGTCCTCCTCTCTTACATCAAGGAAAAGGTGGACGCCCAAAGGGACCGCCCCGGACAGTACATCCTTACCGGTTCCCAGAACCTGCTGCTGATGCAGCAGGTGACCGAAAGCCTGGCCGGACGCGCCGCCATTCTGAAGTTGCTCCCCATGTCACGCTGGGAAGTCGATCACCACCCGCAAAGAAAATTGCCCTGGGAAAAGGGTAAGGCGGTCAGCCTGCCAGATCTGCCGGTACGGGAATTATGGGGACACATCCTGCGCGGCTCGTATCCGGAGATCGTGACCAACCCACACCGCGATGCCCGCTTATGGCAGGCAGGCTATGTGCAAACCTACCTGGAACGCGATATCCGCAACTTGCGTAACATTGGTGACCTGACCCTGTTCCAAACCTTCCTGCGCGCCTTGGCAGCCCGCAGTGGGCAGATCCTCAATCTGAGTAACCTTGCCAGGGATGTGGGGGTATCCGTCAATACGGTCAGGGATTGGATTTCGGTTCTGGAGGCCAGTTTTCAGGTCTTCATCCTGCGGCCTTTCTTCGCTAACATCGGCAAACGGCTTGTGAAATCCCCCAAGATATATTTTACCGATACTGGTTTGCTTTGTTATCTGGTTGGGCTGCGCGACATCGAACACGCAGCCTCCGGCCCGATGGGTGGAGCTATTTTCGAAAACCTGGTCGTCGCCGAAATATTCAAAATCTATACCCATCGGGGCGAGGAGCCGGCCCTCTACTTCTGGCGTACCGCTGCCGGGTCCGAAGTGGATGTGGTGATCGAAACCCAGGATCGATTGATTCCTATCGAGATCAAGCAGTCTGAAACGCCGCGCCTCGAGATGGCAAAGGAAATATTCAACTTCCAAAAAGATTTCGAAGGGAGAGCTGGCCAGGGCTATATTATTAATCCGGGTCAGATGACCCTCCCGCTTGGCAAAGGCGTTGTGACACTGCCGCTTGCCAACCTGTGAAGAGGGCTGGCACTTCTTTCGGCATTCGTGAGCCCTGCTCGTCTCTTCGGAACAGGTAGGGCTTGGGTTGGGCTTTGATTTAAGACTGATCTCTGGCACCCTGCACTGTGCCGGTGGATATTCCCTCCTTGATCAGCTCGTTGAATTCTTCCAGCAATTGCTCGAGCAGGTCGCTTACCTTGAGCTCTTTTCCCCACATTCGCAAGTACTCCAGGTCGAGTGCACCGGCCCTTGTTCTCAGGACGCCGAGCACATCCCGCCACTGCAAATCTGCCACCTCGCCGCGCTGCCGGTACCATTCCAGTTTCGATAAGATGGTGTCTTCCGCGCTCGCAAACCTGGCGCTCATTTCGGGGTCTGCCACAAATTTTTGCACCTGGGCGCGCGCCAATTGAGACAGGAGAAAAGGTCGCGGTTCCGGGATAAAAATATCCACCTTGAACATGCTCGCGCGGTGGATGATATTGAAATTGGATTTGGTCTGGATGAACTCGCCGATCATGAGTTCATCCACGAAGAACTCGTTTTGGAGAACAGTAATGAACGGCCGGACATGTTCGCTGCGCATGTCTGCCACGATGTCCGAATCCTGCGTGGTGCGCACCATACCGTAAAGCGTGCTGGCCAGGCTGCCGCCGATAAAATACGGGATGCCAAGTTTTTCGAGGACGTCGGTTACCTTGATCGTGACCGTGATCGGCTCAGGCAGCATCGTTGATCTCCCCATACACCTTGCTTGCCAGGTCCTCCCCCAGCAGGTACCCTGCCAGCCTGCGGCGCAACTCGGTTTCCCCCGCCTGCGGGAAGCGCAGGCGAAGCCAGCTCAGCGCCAGCATCCGCGCCGAAGCGTTCAGTTCGCCCAGCATCTCCATCTTGCGAGTTGGAGAAACCTGCCTCAGCAGTTTGATTTGGAGTTCTTCCATCTTCGAGTGGGGTTCTGAAAACCGGGTGCTCATGATTTTAGTATAGCACGAACTATTAGTAGCCGCCTCCACCTTCCTTAGTCATTGCGAGCCGCGTACTTGGCACCCGTTCTTTGTGGATTGCCACGTGGTAGCTCCCCATTCCAGCCCTACCCCCTCCCTCCTCAATTGTCTTGCACATGTCCCCAGCGAAGCCTTAGGGATTTGGGGACTAGCCAAACCGGCTTCGGGCCGCTATTCGCGACACCGCCCCCGAAGGGGAATATATTGCGCCCGCTCTTTCTCTCAGGGTTTTATCTTGCTTTCCCCCCTCAGCGGGTCGACGCGCTGGGCCAACCCAGCCGGCCAAAAAAGACCGCCAGCTTATAGATCACCCCTGGCACCACCAGCACCCGGTTCCCGTCCAAAGCTTTCAAGGAAGCCGCGGTCACCCTGCGGGCGTCCATCCACATATAAGCCGGGATGTTCCTGGTTTCCATGGCCATGCGCTCGCGCACTTCATGGAATTCCGTGTGGGTGAACCCCGGGCAGAGAACCTGGATTTTCACGCCGCTTCCCTTCAAGCCCTTGTTCACCGTCGCGCTGAACATGGTCAGAAATGACTTGGTGGCCGCGTACATGACCCCGTCTGAGTTGCCCATATAGGCCGAAACCGACGAGACGTTGATGATGGCGCCGTGCTTGCGCGCCAGCATTCCCTGCAGGGCGGCATGCGTCAGGCGCAGCGGAGCTTCATTATGCACCCGCAGCATATCGGCCTGGGCCTCTACCGGCGCCTCGGCGAACGGACCATGGACTCCGAACCCGGCGTTGTTGATCAGCAGGTCCAGCTCGGGGTGGGCTAAGATCTTCTCTTTCACCGCCTGGATGCCCTGCTCGCTGGCCAGGTCGGCGGCCAGGGTTTCCACGTGCGCGCCTTGCTTCTCCAGCTCGGCCGCCAGGGCTTTGCAGGCGCTCGAGGCGGCGCGCCGTCAGCACCAGGGTGACGTCTTCGCGGAGCACATCGTCCCCGAGGGTTTGCAAGGGGATCCCCTTGGGGGATGGTTTCGCCAGTTGACGGGCGAATGCCGCGCCGATGCCGCTGGAAGCGCCGGTGATCAGGGCGGTTTGACAGGTGAATTTGGTCATGGGTTCTCCGGGTTTTTGTTGGATGGCTGCCTTAATTATAGCGCCAACAAGACAGCCTCCTGTAATTAATGGTAAGCGGGGTAATGCTCACTGGCAGTCGCCATTCCATAATCGAACAGGCCGACGACCATGTTCTCTGCTGCTGACTGGCTGGTGATGTCCAGGTGACCCTTGACCCGGATGACGAAGTGCTGCTCGTAGATCTGCACCGCAGCGATGTCCTCGGTCGGGTTGCGAAGAGCCAAATCCGTGGTGACCTTCATCACGAACAGCTCTTCGAGTGTGTCGGTGATGGCGGTATAGTCGCTGTAGTTATTCACGATGTCGTCGTGCCAGCCGGCGTACTCCTTTAGTGCATCGTCCACCTTTTCGGAATAACTCAGGGTGAAATACATCACACCGGTTAATGACCCGCCGGAATGGAAGACACAGTAGATGTTGGTATCGTAGATCTCATCCTCGCCGGTGACCGGCGCAGGCATGCCCGGGATCTCGCAGTCCTTGGCTGTGAATGGCCCGGTAACCGGCAGGGGAATGCCGCCGTTCGGCTTTTGCACGTCACAGGCCAGGCTGGTGACAAGGACCAGGACGAGGATCGAGCCCAGGGTGAGACAGGTCCGCAGGAAAGGATGCCTGCTGAATATCGGGAGGCGGGACGCTCTTTTCATTTTCATTGCCATTTCAAAGGATTAGGACGGATTAACTCGGGATGGATCGTCCGAAGTATTATCGCGCAGAATAGACTGCCGCGAATTGCCAACATATAAAAGGGCAGAGCTGCTCCCGGGAACGCCCACCTTGCCCGCGTCAGCCTTTCAACCGCGCTGAATGCGCCCTTCCTAAATACTGTATTTGTATTTGGGGAGGGAAGGGGTAGGGCTTGGTCTCGGCCTGGCACTGTGGATCTCTTTGTTTAAACCATTTTAAGTAGATCGATCCAGAGAATCTTTAGGCAACAGAGGGGATTTAGCCTATATCCTCACTAAGCGCTGCACTTTCGCCTTGGCATGCGATGTCTTCTGCTGGCCAATGTCTGAAGGTAGAAATGCATTGAATAAAAAACCGTGTTGGTAGTTTAGGAGGGTCTTTGCTACTTTTATTGAACACTGCTATACTTTAGGAGAGTTCTGTTAGCTTTTGTATTATCAAATTTTTGTTGTACAACATAGCTAGGTGGGATAAAAAGAGATAGTCGTTTTTGGGAGGCATAATATGGAAAAAATCGATAAATCTAAAGTTCGGGAAATAATTGTTGATTTTTCACATGACATAGAACAGCGGAAAAGGTCGGGTCCAAAACCGCAAAAAGCTGTTATTTATTTTAGAAGCGAAAGAAAATTTGGTATCGAAAGGGATGTTTATGATGTTCCTATTGAACTTCTGCGGTACCGCAAAGATAATGGAAGAATTCGTGCAGAGGTAATTAGTTATGAAAAAGAGTTTGGCATTTTAGATGAAAGATCTCAGGAAGCGCAAAAAAAATTGTGTGAAATGCTCGACAGAAATGATCCAGAAAAAAATGACGAGTTAGAGCGATCCATTTTGCATGAAGGGCAAAGGGAACCAGCGATTATTACTTGTGACGGATTTTTAATAAATGGAAATCGCAGAAAAATGACAATAGAAAGGATTAATGATAAAAAACCGGGCACGATTAAAGATATGAAAGTTGTAATCCTTCCTGGAAAAAATGATGCGGGAGGTCCCCCTACATTATTAGAAATTGAAGAAATAGAGAATCGTTATCAACATCAAAGTGAAGGAAAAGCAGAATATACAAAATTTAATACCGCTCTTTCTATTCAAAGGAAGATAAATATGGGGATGACACTTGAAGAACAATTAAGAGATGATCCTATATATGCAGGATTAAATGATAAGGATTTCAAGAAAGAAGTTAAAACTATTCGAGAACAATTCCTACAACCTCTTGAATGTATTGATAGATATCTAGAAGTATTGGGTCGAGAAGGACTCTATAATACTATATCTGCAAGATCAGGTGACCGCGAAGGTCGCTGGCAGGCATTTTTAGATTATTACAATCATGTCTACAAAAGATTGATAGATTCTAAACAGCGTATGGAGTTAGGGGTTAGTGAATCAGAAATAGGAAAAATTGAAGATATAGCATTTAAAATTATTAGGAAGAGAGAGTTTCCGCGCATCGGAAAAGCCCACCAAATAATTCGCGATTTGCCAAAATGGCTCTCCAATTCAAACTCCAAGAAAGATTTATTCAGAATTGTTAATATATCTCATGAACTTAAAGATGGTAAAAAAGAAAATGTCGCGGATAAAGAAGATGATGATATTGATAAGATATGGGCAGGTGAGCATCAAGAAATTTATGGGTTTATTAAGAATGCGAAAAATACGTATGAACAAGGTAAAGTTAGTGAAACGCCTCTTGATTTGCTAGAAGCTGCTTTGAAAAAATTGCAGCATGAGAATATGGTTATTGATGCAATAAATAAAGCAGATTTTTCAAGAGCAAAAAAGTTAATTATACAAATAAGGGAGAGCATCAAAGAATTAGAGAAGGAGTTTTACGATTTGGAAAAGCAAAATTAGTTTTTTTGTAAGATATTCTATATGTGGATAGATTATAAGGACGGGTACTTAATAATTATCGAGAAAAATAAAAGTTTTTCTTCTGTCAACCAGAGCCAACTTCGGTTTTTTGGTTTTTCAAAGAAATCTAAAGAAGAATTCGTTGCTCAAACTGATAATCCGTCTGAAATATTAGAAAGAGTAATATCATATTTTATAGAAAATGGCGAAGTCGTTGAACTTTCTAGTGCTTGTAAAGATTTAGTTGAATACACTAGAACCCGAAAAGACTATTTCACTAAATTACTTTCTAAGGCACGGGATTATAAAAATGGCAATTTTGATAACACAGAATTTAAAAAATTCGATACTTTTTTGAAAATATATATCAAAAGAAAACTTAGAGACCATCAAAAAAAAGCCGCTTATCACTTATTTCTTTTAGGCAATGCCGCCAATTTTTCGGTTCCAGGCAGCGGAAAAACATCCGCTACCTTAGTCGTTTATGAAAAATTACGCCTGGATGGGTTTGTAAATACCCTATTTGTAATTGGTCCTCCCGCCTGTTTTGGGCCATGGCAACAAGAATTTACAGATACACTTGGACGAATACCTAATTGCAAAATATTGGCTGGGGGTGAACAAAATTCGCGAAAGTTAGAGTATTACAATTTGGGTGATAATCGGGGCGAATTATATTTTAACAACCTTTCAAACATTATTGAATGATGTGAGCGAAATCAAGAAATTCTTAGGAAATGAAAATTCCCTGGTTTTTCTTGTTGTTGATGAAGCACACTATATAAAGCAAGTTGGCGGAGAATGGGCTAAAGCTGTTTTGTCAATAGCACCCTATGCAAAATATCGGTGTGTACTAACTGGTACTCCTATTCCTCATTCATACTTGGATATTTTTAATATATTCGATTTCTTGTTTCCAGAAAACCCACCCTTAGACACAAAGACAAAAGATCGCATCGAATACTTAAATAAACAAAAAGATTCTATTAAAACAAAGAAAATTTTGGAAGCTAAGATTGACCCACTAATTTACCGAGTAAGGAAAAAGGATTTAGGTTTAATTCCTGCCTTGTTCCATCCACCCATTCTTGTCTCAATGAACAAGTATGAAAGAATTTTGTATGAGGCGATCGTAAAGAAAATCAGAAACTATTCAAAGGACGATTATCTAAAGAATATTGATCTTGTCACAAGACTAATGCGCGGCAGGATTATTAGATTGCGTCAATGTGTTTCCTATTCGAAATTATTAAAAACATCTATTGATGACTATGAAGAAAACATCTTTTTTAATGAAAATGATTTGGCATCCATAATTGCTAATTATGATCGTTTAGAGAAACCTGCTAAACTTTTGAGACTTTTGAAAATGGTCAAACAATTCCAAACGAAGAAACAAAAAGTGGTAATTTGGTCCAGTTTCCGTGATACTCTTAAATTGATAAATAATGATATTCATTCTGCCGGTATAAAATGTGAGATGATTTTTGGTGACACACCTACCGAAAGGACATCCACTAATGATGAAAAAACGCGTGAGCAAATTCGAGATGAGTTTGTCTCATTAGAGAGTGGCCTTGATGTCCTGATTGCAAATCCTGCAGCCTGCGCCAAATCCATATCACTTCATAAAACATGTTTTCATGCTATTTATTATGATCTGTCATATAACTGCGCTCAATATTTACAATCTCTCGATAGAATCCATCGGGTTGGAGGTTCAGAAAAAAAACAAGCAAATTATTACTTCCTGCAATATGAGAATTCTATTGATCAAGACATAGTAGCAAATCTTAATGATAAGGCAGAACGAATGTATAGTCTAATTGAAACTGATTACAATGTATATACCCTCGATATGTTCAATGAGGATGATGATATTGATGCATATAAGAGGATTTTCGGAGTAGCTAATGGTAGATTTTGAAAAAATTCATCTTAATCAAATAAATTGCGTTCTGCAGTTATTGGCGAATGTTAAAAAGTCGGGACTTGGTTTATTTGGAGAGGCTTTATAGAAATAGTGCAGAGAACTTCGATGAAACTGTGAAATTTTTGGAATTGGCAAGATTGGTAGAAGTTAAAGTTAGTTCATTGCGATGTTCTGCGTCTCTTAATAATTTCTTGAAGGAATTGCGTATTTTGGACCGTAAAGAAGAATCCATCAAAAAATTTATCATCACAAATTTAATGACTAATAACGAAATTTCAAGCAAATGCCTAGATTATCTGAATAAGTTTAAATTGAAAAAAGGTCGTATCATTTACCAGCCATCAAAGGTTGAAAATTTGAGGAATTCTGGTGTTAGAAATTTTTTAATGGAACTGGAGATAGTTTCACTTCAAACTAAAGGCTTTTACCTGTTTTCAGGAGATTGGATTATTACTGAAAGAACTTTAAACTCTAATCTTTCTCCTAAACTTTTTGAGCAGATCCAGAAAATGAAAGCAGAATTGGGCGAAAAAGCAGAATTATTGGTGCTGGAGGAGGAAAAGAAACGCTTATCTAAATTTCCTGAGCTTGTTCTAAAAATAAAACATATATCCAAAAAAAATGTTAATGCGGGGTTCGATATTGAAAGTTATGAATGTGATAAACCTGTTAAACGTTATATTGAAGTGAAAGCTGTAAGTTTAGATGCCCCCAAATTTTATTGGTCTTTAAACGAAATTAGAAAATCAGAAGAATTGAAAGATCAATACTGGTTATATCTTGTTCCTCATAATGGAAAAAGCGAATTCCGGATAGATTTGATTGAAAGAATTTCTAATCCGTACCGAACCGTATATACGAGTAATTCAGTTTGGAAATCTAACGTTGAATTGTTATCCTTTACAAAGGATTAAGAAGAGGCATTATTCATGACGGCTACCAATAAAGTGTTTCATGGGGAATGTTTACAATTTTTGAAAGATACGAATAAAATTCCCGATAACTATGTTGATTTAATTATGACATCACCTCCTTACGCCGAAAAGCGCTCAAAATCGTATGGAGGGATTCCTGCAAATAAATATTCAGATTGGTTTTTACCTATTTCGGAGCAACTCATAAGGGTTTTAAAAGATAATGGGTCCTTTATATTAAATTTAAAGAACATCCGGAGAATGGAGAACGGCAAACTTATGTTATTGAATTAATCCTTGCCTTAAAAAAGCAGGGTTGGCTGTGGGTCGAGGAATATTGTTGGTATAAAAAGAATTCATTCCCAGGAAAGTGGACTAATCGATTTCGTGATTCTTGGGAAAGATGTTTGCATTTTACGAAAAACAAATCTTTCAAAATGTATCAAGATGAAGTAATGGTACCAATTGGTGATTGGGCAGAACGAAGATTCAAATCAATGTCTGAAAACGATTTTATTAGGTACACTTCAAGTAATAATAGCAATTTGGGTAGGAATGTTTCAAATTGGTTAAATACAACAACAAGTCTATCCTCACAATGTATTGGTATTCGAGAATGAGCATTATATATCTACTTCAAACGTATTAGAATTTTCTACGGAATGTTCTAACAAAAACCATAGTGCCGCTTTCCCTCTTGAACTACCAACCTGGTTTATAAGATTATTCACTAAAGAAGGAGATATTGTTTTAATCCTTTTTTGGGCTCGGGTACAACAACTGTTGCATCGATCCTTTTAAACAGAAATTACCTGGGGATGGAAAAACAGGAAGAGTATTATCAAGAGGCTTTATTAAATATTCGTGAAGTAAAGAAACTAAAAATAATTGGAAAGAAAAACCTATAAGGTTACGTATTAGAATGGGTTAATCAGGATACCAATATTAAAATGAATAAATTATCGGGGAAATATCTTAACCAACTTTGGGGAGTTGGGGCAAAACAGTCTTTGTATCGAGAGGACGGAACTTGGTATCACCAACTAATTTCGTTTCCAGGTGCACTATTTGATTCTAATGGATATGTAATCTTCGAAACGCAAAATGAATATCTAAATTCTCCTGATTTAATAATCCACCAAGAGGTACATATTAAGAATAGTAAAGGGATTTCTTCATTATCAAATTATATTAAGAAAGGAAGACCTATGATAAATGCCCCAGAATTGTCTGATGAAGTACAAACAGAAATTGATGAAAGTCAAGAAGATGAAACATTCATTTCCTACGATATCGCTACATATCCCTCTGATTTTACTTTACCGGAAATCGTTGAAATGTGGAATAACGGGGATATTACAATTCCAGAATTTCAAAGAGAATTTGTATGGACAATTCGCCAATCTTCTTTGCTCATAAAATCATTTTTGTTAGGATTGCCAGTACCACCTGTATTTTTCTATGTTGATGATGAAAATAAAAATTTGGTAGTAGATGGCCAACAGCGAATTCTTAGTACACTATTTTTCTTTGAGGGTTTTTTTGGGGTTGAAAATATCCAAGGAAAACGGCAAGTATTTCGCCTTACAGGATTAAATGAAAAAAGCCCATATTATAATAAACAGTTTAAAGATTTGTCAGAGATCGACAAACGTAAACTTAGAAATACTGTGCTGAGAGCTATTAATATTCGACAATTATCACCCGTTGGCGAAAATACTTGTGTTTATCATATTTTTGAACGCCTGAATACTGGCGGGACACCCCTCAAACCTCAAGAAATCAGAAATGTGGTATTTAGGGGAGAATTTGTATCAATATTAAGGAACCTAAATCTTGATCCAAATTGGCGAATAATTATGGGTAAGGAAACAATTGATAAACATCAGACAGATGTGGAGCTTATTACTAGGTTGTTCGCTTTTAGTCAGAACCTTATTAGCTATGAAAAACCCATGAAAGAGTTCTTAAACATCGCCATGAAAAAAAATGTTAAAGGAAATACTTCAAGGGTAAACAGGTTTAGGAAGCTATTTCCACTTACCGCCAGTTTAATAAAACAGAAATTAGGGGATAAACCATTTCATTTACGTGGGCGTCTTAATACTTCCGCCTTAGATTCTGTTTTTTGTACTCTTCTTGATAATCTTGAAGTATTACCTAAGGATATTGGAAAGAGATACGAGAAACTTAAGGCTGCTCCTGAGTTTGAAGAATATACTACTCTCGGAACAACAGATACGTTAATTGTTAAGAAACGTTTTGAACTCGTAAATAAATATCTCCTCCAGAAATGACATGGCTTATCAAGATCATTTTAGACTTGCTGATGATATGATAGCTCATTTGGATACTATCATCTTGGGCATTAAGGACCCATTTATTACTTCTCGTTACGTGGGTTTTGTTTCAGTTGCTGCAGTAACTGTTTATGAGCTTGCCTTAAAGGAAATATTTTGTGAGTTTGGGGAAAAGAAACATCGGGTGCTAGGAAATTTCACTCGAAGTTATTTTGATAGGATAAATGGAAGAATAAAAATTATTACTATTCGTGATGAATATATTCATAGGTTTGGTGAAAAGTACGAAAAGCGATTTAAACGGAAACTATCGATTATTGAGAATATTGGCTTACGTTCTTATGGAATTAGCATAAGTACTGCATACAATAACATAATAGAATGGCGAAATAGCTTTGCCCATGAAGGGATAATCCCACCTTACGTAACATACGCTGAAGTTACTCAATCTTATCGTATTGGAAAAGATGTATTAGCCTGTTTATCAGATACGATGCGATGGTAATTTGCCTATGTACCTTTTTGTATGTCTATGTAAAACTGTTTCTTGCCTGGGGTAATAATTTAAATTCTTTTCGTAATTCAAGCAATTATCAGGTTTTACTTTGATGCTCCTCTCTTATCAATCCCTTCCATTCATTTAGGGCCGTATTCAAGAACTCAACTAATAAGATTTATTTATATACAAGATAAGGAGGAAATTAATAATGCCTGATCAACAACTTCCTGCCATTACCAATGCCTTACTTGAATACGGAAAAACTCTCCCGCCTGAAGAACTCCTCCCAACAGTAATTCCTGAAGCTACTGAAATTGTTGCCAAAGACCCATATGCCTTTTGCATCGCCACCTGTCTTGATCGTGGCACCCGGGCGGAAATAATTTGGACGATTCCTTATGATATTAACAAAAAACTCGGGCACCTTGACCCGTATCTTATCTATAAAATGTCATTGGAAGAATTGGAAAAACTATTCAAGACCCTCCCTCGCCACCCGCGCTACGTCAATGATTCCCCAAGAACGGTTCGCGATCTGACCCGCATCGTGGTTGAAGAATGTAATGGGAATGCCGCGAATATATGGCTTGGCAAACGCGCTGCTGAGGTAAAACGTACTTTCATGTCGATCCATGGGGTTGGTCAGGGTATTTCCAATATGGGGGTTCTGCTCATTGAAAAGGCATTTGGAATACGTTTCAGCGATTTAGATCGAACCCATATGGACATCAAGCCGGATGTCCACACGGTGTTGGTGTTGTATCGTCTTGGAGCAAGCGAGGAAAGAACGATTGAATTCTGCCTTTGCAGCTACCTGGCGAATGAACCCTGCTTTCCCTGGTGAATTGGATGGCGCCCTATGGGACATCGGCCGAAAGTGGTGTTATGCCAGTGACCCAAATTGTGAGGATTGCCCTGTTTCCATTGTTTGTGCAAAGCGAGATTTAACACCAACGGTCCAAAATACTAGGGTTGCCCACTCCCCACAGTTCGCGCAAAACGTTGATAAGTTGAAATCAGTAAGCGAGGTCGGCTCCAAGAAAAGGATTGTTCTTATCTCTTGTGTCAGTCAGAAACTTCCTTACCGCTCCAAAGCGAAAGACTTATACATCAGCGCGTGATTCAAAAAGAGTCTGGCTTATGCTCGAAAATTAAATCCGGATGCGATTTATATTCTTTCGGCAAAATATGGGCTTGTTGATCTGGAAACGGTCATTGACCCCTACAATTTTACCTTGAACACTGTGTCCGCTGCAGAGAATCGAGGTTGGGCCAGGTATGTCGTACAGCAACTTATCAAGGTGGCTGACCTAAAAAAGGATCATTTTATTTTTCTGGCAGGCAATAATTACCGGAAGAATTTATTACCTCTTATTTCCTCTTACGAGATCCCCATGGAGGGGCTAACGATTGGTAGACAGTTGCAGGCTTTATCCCGTTGAAATAAATCCCCGCTTATTTCCCAAAGATTTATTGCTTGGCAAGCTAGTATATTTATTCAATATTGAATTTATTCAATAAGCGGTTGCAAACGCGGTGCTTGCCTCTATCCCTCGCCTCACCCAAAGCTTCCGTTTGATCTTCTGAATTTCCCTCCACCTGGTTGAATTAACCCGCTGTTCATCCTATAATGAATTGGTCAGCCCTGTGGGAGGGTCTTCTAATTTATTTTCGAGTGCGTTATTTTCATCGGGAGGGTATTATGGACAGGTCGGCAATTTCACGTCTCCTTGGATCCCTGCTTGTATTGGTAATGGCCTTCGCAGGCGCCGGGTGCAACCAGAATATCCCGGTCTGCCCGGATACCAAACTGGAGGCGCCCACCCTTGGCGCGCCCCAGGACGGGACGATCACGAATAACCTGACCCCCGTGCTGAGCTGGTCCTATCGCAACCCAAACTGCCGCCCCGAAAGCTACAGGGTCTCCCTGTCCACCGTGGCGAACCAATCCCAGGCCTGGACCGGCACCACCTCCGGTGTCTCCACCACCTGGAGCCCCCAGACCCCGCTGCTGCCCGGCAGGATGTACTCGTGGTCGGTCTGGTCGCTCATCAGCCCGAACATCGCGGTCCAATCCACCAACCAGATATTCTTCACCGGACCCATGTGCGACACGGCATCCCTGCATGCCCCTGTCCTGAACACCCCCATCGATGGCTCGGTGGTCGACAACCTCAACCCGACCATGCTGTGGGATTACCCGGACCCCTGCCTGCCGGAGGCCTACCAGATCGACGTGTCCACCGATATTACCTTCGCCAATGTCGCCCTCAGCTGGAACACCGGCAACCCGTCCACCATCTGGTACCCCGGCGCGGGCATGGTAGACTGCACCACCTATTTCTGGCGCGTGGCCCCGATCAACGGCACCAGCCTCGGACCCTTTTCCGGGGTGAGCACCTTCAGCACCGACCGGGAGCAGGAGTGCCCCCCGCAGGCCGCTACCATGGTCCGCGGCATCCTCTGGTACGACCAGTGCTCGCTTCCGCTCGATACCAGCCCGGTGCCCGATCCCCTGCCGGCCGGCTGCGTCCTGGATTCCTACGGCGTCGACGCGGATGGCATCCATCAGCCCGCTGAACCCTTCATGCTGAACATCACCGTCAACATCGGTCCCGGCGACTGCCCGTCCAGCGGCACCCAGTCAACCGTCACCGCCCTCGACGGTGCCTACCTCTTCTCCGGGCTCGCTCCTGGCAAGTACTGCCTCAACGTGGACGCCGCCAGCTTCCTCGGCCCCGCCGGCACCGGCCACTGGACCGTCATTCCCAGCGGCCATGAAGGCAACACCTACCGGGCCATCACCCTCGGCGCTGGCCAGCTTCTCGCCGGCCAGGATTTCGCCTGGTATCAGTATTCGGGGCCAACGTCCTCTCCCACCCCAACCCTCACCCCAACCCCAACGACCGCGCCGGAATTCCTCTTCATCCCCGGCATGAATGTGAACTGTCACACAGGTCCCGACCTGATATTTGATACCCTTGACGTTGCCATGAAAGGCAAAAGCTACCCGATTGATGGGCGCAACCTCGACGGCACCTGGCTGCGCATCATGCTCAACTCCAACAATGGCTGCTGGGTCATGACCAATACCGGCACCGCCTCCATCGACATCTCCGCCGTGCGCGTGCTCATCTCCCCGCCCACTCCCACGCCCACCCTCGTGGTCGACTGCGCCAGCTACACGGATGAGAAATCCTGCGAGGCCCTGCCTGTCTGCCAGTGGAAACCATCCTCCCTTGGTACTGTCGCGACCTACTCCTGCACGAGTAAATAGCCGTTTCCTCGCTCAATAAGATCGCCCGGCTTTTGCCGGGCGATTTGTTTATCCGCTCCATCCTGAGCTTTAGGCTTAAATTCGGGTTTCTTGTCCAATTGATTGTCCGCAGACCGGTTCTCTCTAATTGACAAATCAGAATATTTGTTCTATAATTGGATCAGGCAAGGGCCGGTCTTCGATCTTCCTTGCCGCTGTTTCTTCTGTACCTTAAAAACCGAATAGGTTAAATAAGGTCGCTCCCCACCCGCGCTTGCGTTCGTGCCGGTCCATGCGCCCTGTTTCCAGGCAGAAGGTCCCTCAGATCATGGGAGGTTGTTTGATATGTAAAACCCCAAAATTCCCCCTTCTTCCGCCGCTGCAAGGCGAGTTCATAATGAGGAAGTCCTCGATGTGAAAAAGGGATTTGGGAGTAGGTTGTTTGTTCCTCTTTTTTCCTCGAAAACAAGCAACCTCCATTGCATATTGATTCTCGTCGCACCTCCCATGCAGAGGCGTAACCCTTTTTCCCCTTTCTTGCGGGGATGTCACGCCCGATCCCCAGGCAAATGCCTCATTTGCCACTTCTAAAATAAACTGCCCAAATTCAGTCACTCGTTCCTGCTCGTTCTCGCGCGGTAAAATGGCAAAACGGATTTGCGCACTCTCCACCCGTTGCAGGTTAGAACAGGTTCCCGACCAGGATGGCCAGGCCGGCCATGCCGATCAGCAGCAAGCCGGAAATCCCCAGGAAGGCCAGGATGTTATGGCCGCGTGAAATGTCTGCCGCCCACCGCCTGGATCGTTCAGCCATGTCCAGGTCGATCACCGATTGGCTGGTCTGCAGCCCGGAACTGGGTTGGTTGTGCTCCCCCAGGGCGGATAAAAACCCGAGAGAGATCAGGATGGCGCCAGCCCAGAAAAAACCGTCGCTGAACTGGGTGGAAGTTTTCCAATGGAGCATAAAGCCGGTGATCGATACAACCATGCCGGCGATGAGCGAAAAAAGGATGGCACTGATCAGGATTCGCAGGATCGAATTTTTCACGGCGTTTTCCATTGTGCGGGAGGATGAATACAAGCTGGATGATAGCACGAAGCGACTGCGATCAGATCTCCTTGCCTCTAGGCGCGCAGTACGACTTGTTGTCGTACTGGGCCACACACTTGCACCGCACTCCCGGAAGGACACCAGGACGGTGTTGGTTCGGTGCACACCTGCCCCGGAAACAGATGCCGGGGGTGCAGGTGTCCTTCCTACCCTACTCCTGTGTCATCCACCTCTTCACCGCCTCCGTTGGCGTCCGGTACCCCTCCATCGCCTCCAGCAGCCCCTCTGCGTCCGCATCCACCAGCAGCGCCCGCCGGTGCTCCGGGAACAGGAACTTCTCCTTCATCGCCCGGTCCAGCATCTTCAGCAGGTCGTCGTAATACCCGCTCACGTTCAGCAGCCCCACCGGCTTGGAGTGCTCCCCGATCTGCATCCAGGTCAGCGTTTCGAACAGCTCGTCCAGCGTCCCGTACCCGCCGGGCAGCGCAACGTACCCCTCCGCCAGATCGTACATCCGGGCCTTCCTCTGGTGGATCGTCGCCGTCACCTCCAGGCGCGTCAGCCGGGTGTGAGCCAGTTTGGGCGTGTTCATCCCTTCCGTGATCACCCCGATCACCTCACCCGCCGCTCTCCAGGGCGCTGTCGGCCAGCGCTCCCATCAGCCCGGTCTTCCCCCCGCCGTACACCAGCGTCTGCCCTCGCCGGGCCAGCGTCTCCCCCATCACCTTCGCCGCCGCGAAAAACTCCCGGGAGGCCAGCTTTGCAGAACCGCAGTACACGCATATCGATTTCATCATTACCTCGGAGATATTTTTAATAATTCAAACAGTTCACTACCAAAGCCGCCTGCGGTACGGGCTCATGCCAGGGTATGCACACATTCTCCAGAGCACGCTATCCATCGAGCGTCCACTAGCGAGCGCTGTCGATGTCCCGACGGTACTAACAGTGAACCGTCATCCGCTTAGGGACAGAGTCTCTCCAGTATAATTCCTCCTCCCTCATTCGGGGACACCGTGTTAGAGTTCCATTAACCCCCCGCCGCTCCTCCCATCCTTCGCCTCGCTCTGGAATATAATTACCCAAAGGTGCCCCATGGAATATCACGACTACTATAAGATCCTCGGCGTCCCCCGCAGCGCCAGTTCCGACGAGATCAAGAAGGTCTACCGCAACCTGGCCAAGAAATACCATCCGGATCGGAACCCCGGCGACAAGCAGGCCGAGGACCGCTTCAAGGAGATCAACGAGGCCTACCAGGTGCTGAGCGACCCCCAGAAGCGCGCCCGCTACGACCAGTTGGGCGAATCCTACTCCCAGTGGCAGCAGACCGGCGCGCCCGGCAACTTCGACTGGGGCCAGTGGGCTTCCACCCAGGGCGGTGCCCAGGAGGTCAACCTGGATGACCTCTTCGGCGAAGGCACCTTCTCCGACTTCTTTCGCTCCATCTTTGGCGGTTCGTTGGGTGGACAAAACCTGCGGGGTCGGACCTCGCGGGCTGCTCCCGCCCTTCAGCAGCCGGTTACCATCACCCTCCAGGAGGCCTGCTCCGGCACCACCCGCACCCTTCAGGTCGGCAACCGCCGCGTCGACGTGACCATCCCGCCCGGCGTCCGCACCGGCACCAGGGTGCGCGTCAAGGGCGCGGTTCCTTCCTCCTCCGGTGGCGCTCCCTCTGACCTTTATCTCGTCATCGACCTCGCCGAGGACCCCACCTTCGAGCCCGACGGCGATGACCTGCATACCCACGTCACCATCGACGTCTTCAAGGCCATCCTCGGCGGCGAGGTGGAGGTGCGCACCTGTTCCGGCAAGGTCGTCCTCACCGTCCCCGCCGGCACCCAGCCCGACCAGGTCTTCCGCGTGGCGGGTCGCGGCCTGCCCATGTTGAAGAACCCCAAGTCCTGCGGCGACCTGTACGTCCATCTCAAGGTCCAGGTTCCCCGCAATCTCACCGCCAAGCAGAAATCCCTCCTCGCCGAAGCCGCCAAGCTAAAATAAAAATGTAGTGACGACTTTAGTCGTTGGCTTTGTAGTAATGACTTTAGTCGTTGACCTTGCAATAACGACTTTTGTCGTTGAATTCGTAATATCGAATTTATTCGTTGTTTATATAGTGACTACTTCGCAGATTATTGCGCGACATAACATCCCCGTGCTCTGGAGACATCCTCCTCCAAGGTTTGACAGGGCATCGCAAAGCACATTGTCCCCGAAGGATACCGAGGGGATCCCGCAGGGACTAGTCACCGCAGGTGTCCGCCAAAAGTCTGAATAATTCTTTCTAATTTCATATACTTTTCTTACCATTCGCGTTCTCAAGAGTCATGTCGTGTTAATGTTCACAATATAAAATGCCTCATCGTTACTCTCTTGGGAATTGCAAATGGAGCATGGTATGAATAAGAAATTAACCCTCTCAGTCTCAATCGTCCTTCTCACGGCCTTAATGGGCTGCTCGGCATTAAATGCGGTCTTCCCCACCGCCACCGTCCCGGCGCCCACTGCCGCACCCCTCCCCACCCTCCCCTCTTCAACCGCCCCTGACCTTACCGCTGCCCAGGGTACCCTCACCAACATCTACCAGACTTACAGCCCGGGCGTGGTCACCATTCAAACCTCCACCGGCCTTGGTTCGGGTTGGGTCTATAACAGTGACGGCGTCATCGTCACCAATGCCCACGTGGTCGGCACCGAGACCCAG
The DNA here is from genome assembly GCA_963760245.1 of uncultured Chloroflexia bacterium. Taxonomy (GTDB): domain Bacteria; phylum Chloroflexota; class Anaerolineae; order Anaerolineales; family Villigracilaceae; genus UBA877. Next base: position 377,044 of record CAVXCH010000004.1, read on the forward strand.
GTCGAAGTCGACTTTCCGTCCGGCCTGAAAACTTTTGGGACTGTGATCGGGGTGGATACCTACTCCGACCTCGCCGTAATCAAGGTCACCGTGGACGCCTCGCAACTGCATCCGTTACCCATGGGTGATTCCAACGCCTTGTCGGTCGGTCAGTCCGTCATTGCCATCGGTAACCCCTTCGGCCTGAGCGGCACCATGACCACCGGCATCATCTCGGCCCTCGGTCGCGCTCTGCCCGGCAGCGTCACGGACCCCTCCGGCGCCTCCTATACCAGCGCCGACATTATCCAGACTGACGCCGCCATCAACCCCGGCAACTCGGGTGGACCGCTCATGAACCTCAACGGGCAGGTGGTCGGCATTAACAGCTCCATCGAATCCACTTCCACCGGCACCGGTGGGCAGCCGGTCAACTCGGGCATCGGCTTCGCCATCTCGATCAACCTCGTCAAGAAGGTCGTCCCCGACCTGATCACGAATGGAAAATACGCCTATCCCTATTTGGGAGTTTCCACCATCGACGGTCTTTCTCTCCAGGAGATCCAGGCGCTTGGGCTTAAGAGCACTTCCGGCGCCTATGTCACCAGCGTGGTTCCTGGCGGGCCCGCTGCCACGGCCGGCATCTTGGCCGGCGCCACTCCCCTCAGCATAGCCGGCACTTCCACGGGTGTGAACAGCGGTGGTGACCTGATCACTGCCATCGACGGTCAGCCGGTGGTCACCTTCTCCGACCTGATCCGCTACCTGATCCTCAATAAAAACCCCGGTGATACTGTCACCCTCACCGTCTTGCGCGGTGACCAGACACTGCAAATCCCGGTCGTCCTGGGCACGCGGCCTTAATTAATACACCTGGGGCGGGTCAGAAACCCGCCCCAGCTTTTTTTATCCCTATTTATCCTTGCTCTAGGTGGCCTCCCCACTGCCAGCTACCGCATCGACACCATGACGTCGTTTCCGCCGAAGGCCTTCGAAGGGGGCAGGGTGGGTGTCGAAGGAGCTTACTTCACGAGAAAGTAATCTCCTCAAAGATGGGGGGCGACTACATCTCCCTTATTAGGGTCAGGCGAACCGCTCTTCCTTCCACACATCCGCGCTGTTGCTGTACCCGGCCTTTTCCCAGAACCCCAGCCGGTCCTGTCTCATGAACTCCAGCCCGCGCAGCCACTTGGCACCTTTCCACAGGTACGGGCTCGCCAGCTCGTTTCTCCCGGGGATCGCCCCCACCACCCCGCGCAGTGGAGCCCCGTGTTCGGGGGTGAGCGGCTGCCCGTTGAAATGTGTCGCCAGCAGGAAGTTTTCCTGCAGTACTACCTTCAGCGGCACGTTAACCGTGAACCCGTACTCGGCGTGTTCCATCACGTACTGCGCTGTGGGTTTGAGCTTGATAAAACCCTCCTCCACCAGCGTTCGCACCGAGACCCCTTCCCAAAGCGTGTCGGCCTTGCTCCAGCGTGTCACGCAGTGGATGTCCATCATTACCTTCGAGCGCGGCAGTTTGTTGAATTCTTCCCACGTCCAAGCCTTTTCCTGCTCCACTTCCCCCCAGGTACGAAAATCCCAGGTTGCTGGGTTGAAAGGTGGCACCGGGCCGTAGTGCAGCACCGGGAATTTTAAAGTTAGTTCCTGCCCGGGTGGAAGGCGTCGTTCTTTGCGAATCCGCTCTTCTTCCTTGCGTCGGTCGGGACCTTTAAAGTTGAACATATACGACAACTCCTGTCCGAATTATAACACCATGCCTTACGGTATAATCTTCTCGTGTCCCGCATTTGCATCATCCCGAGAGCATCCAATACCGGCGGTGTGAGCTCCTTCCAGGCCAAAATTGCCCTGGGGCTCGAGGCGCGCGGGGTTCAGGTCTGCTACGACCTGGACGAGACGCCCTACGACGCAGTGCTACTCACCAGCACCACCCGGAGCCTGTCCAGGCTGCTGCGCCAGCGCAGGCGGGGGCTTCGCATCGTCCAGCGTCTGGACGGGATTAATTGGCTGCATCGCCGCCTGCCCACCGGTCCCCGCCATTTCCTGCGTGCCGAGTACGGCAACCGCCTGCTCGCCCTGCTCCGCTCCCGGGTGGTTACCCACCTCGTCTACCAGTCCGAGTTTGTGCGTGGCTGGTGGGGCGCACAGTTCGGCCCGGAGCGCGTCCCCTCGACCGTCATCCATAATGGCGTGGACCTCTCGGTCTATACTCCCGACGGGCCCCATGAGCGCCCGGCGAAAGCCCTTCGGCTTCTCGTGGTGGAAGGCAGCCTTCAGGGCGGATACGAAACCGGGCTGGGGACTGCCCTTGGGTTGGCAGACCGACTGGCCGAAATTTTGACCGGACCCTTTCCGCTCGAGCTGATGATCGTCGGAGGCGTATCCACTCACCTGCAAGCAGAATCTAAAAATATGAGCCGTGTGCCCATCTTATGGGGCGGGTTGGTGCCTCCCGACCAGATCCCCCGCCTCGACCGTTCAGCGCACCTGCTCTATTCTGCCGATCTGAATGCCGCCTGCCCGAATTCGGTCATTGAAGCTTTTGCCTGCGGGCTGCCCGTGGCGGGGTTCGCCACCGGGGCACTGCCCGAACTTGTCACCGGTGACTCCGGTCGGCTCGTCCCATACGGGGGTGATCCCTGGAAGTTGGAAACACCCGATCTCCCCGCCCTGGCGGCAGCCGCTGTTGAAATCCTGCAGGATAACCCCCGCTTCCGGGAGGCTGCCCGCCGCCGCGCCGAAGAAGCCTTCAGCCTGGATTTGATGGTGGCCCGCTACCTGGATGTTTTGCTTGGATAAGCTTGATATTATCTGCAAAGATGCAAAAGATATTAAGACTTTTTCCCTCAACACTCATCCTTCTTTGTGCCTTTGTGGTAAAGACCACATGCAAAATTTGCTCCTAAATTCCGCGGCCTTCGCCGCCAGGATCCTGCCCAACTCATTCAAGCAGGCCATTTACAAGGTCAAGCCGCTGGCGCGCCTCATTCGCGGTGGGTTGAACCGCGTAGCTCCCAGCGGGTTGGTCGAAGTCAAGGTCGCCGCCGGGGACCTGTCCGGGTTCACGATCCTGCTCGATATGCAGGTGGACAAGGATTACTGGCTCGGTACCTATGAACCCGAACTGCAGTCCGCAATTCGCCAGCTCATTCACCCGGGCGCGGTCATCTTTGACGTGGGTGCGAATATCGGCTACGTGTCGCTCCTGCTGGCTAAAGCCGCCGGAGAGGCAGGGAAAGTGTTTGCCTTTGAAGCGCTCCCCTCCAACGTAGACCAACTGCGCCGCAACGTGACCCTCAACTCAATGGAGAATAGGGTGGCGGTCGTCGCTTGTGCCGTCACCCAGGCTCCCGGTCCGGTGCGTTTCCTGGTCCATGCATCCGGTGGGATGGGCAAGGTTGTCGGGTCTGCCGGTCGTGACGATGTTTACGAATCAGAAGTCACCGTCCCTGGAATTTCACTGGACGAATTTGTTTATGGGCAGGGCAACCCGCCTCCGCAGGTGGTCAAGATGGACATTGAAGGTGGCGAGGTTCTTGCTCTGCCGGGCATGCACCGGGTGTTGGCAGAAGCGCGCCCGCTTATGCTGATGGAACTGCACGGACCCGAGTCCTGCCGGGTTGCCTGGGAAACCCTAACTGCGGCAGGCTACCAAATTTGCTGGATGCGCTCCGGGTACCCGGTCATCTCCTCGCTGGAGGCACTGGGTTGGAAGGCATATATCGTGGCGAAACCCGTGCCCGCTTTGGGGAGTGGAGTATCATGATCCGCTATCCCGGGAAACTTGCCCTCCAGCAGCGCGTTCTGACCCCCTACCGCGCCGCCTTTTTCGATGCTCTGGCAGCTGGCTGTGACGGTGGACTGAGTGTTTTTGCCGGTTTACCGCGTCCAGAAGAATCGATCGCCACCACCGCTGAGTTGAACGTCGCCCACTATACCCAGGCGTGCAACCTCCATTTCCTGCGCGGTCCTTTGTACCTGTGTTATCAGCGCGGCCTGCTCAACTGGCTGGCAGACTGTAACCCGGATGTTCTCATCATGGAAGCCAACCCCCGTTACCTGTCCACGCCTGCTGCGGTCCGCTGGATGAAACAACTAGGTCGCCCGGTGATTGGCTGGGGGCTGGGAGGCGCGCCGCTCACGGGACCTTTGTCCAACTTGAGAGAATCGCGCCGAGCCTCCTTCCTGCGCCGCTTCGACGGGTTGATCACCTACAGCCGCCGCGGGGCAGACGATTATGCCGCCCTCGGTTGTCCCACAGATAAGATCTTTGTCGCTCCCAACGCAGCCTCGCCGCGCCCCACCTCACCCCTGCCTCTTCGCGCACCCACATTCAATGGGAAACCATCCGTGCTCTTCGTCGGGCGTCTCCAGAAACGCAAGCGGATAGACAACCTCCTGCAAGCCTGCGCTGCCCTCCCCGAAAACCTGCAGCCGCGCTTGGTCATCGTGGGCGACGGGCCCGAACGCACTTCCCTGGAAAGCCTGGCAAAAACGATGTATCCAAATGCCGAATTCCCAGGCGCCAGGTACGGATCAGAATTGGCCACATATTTTTCCTCGGCAGATTTGTTCGTGCTGCCTGGGACTGGTGGGCTGGCAGTGCAGGAAGCTATGTCCTACGGTCTTCCGGTAATCATGGGTCAGGGGGACGGGACAAACGACGACCTCGTCCGCCCAGAAAATGGCTGGCAACTGATTGATCCAAAAAAACTCTCAGATGTGTTGTGCGAGGCACTGTCAGATGTCTCCCGGTTGCGGGCGATGGGTGCAGAATCCTATCGCATTGTGTCGGAGGAAACCAATTTGGAGCAGATGGTGGAGGTCTTCATGGAGGTGCTCATCCGGCTGAATCCCCGGGAAGCCCGGTAGCTCTTTATAGCAAATTACAACCTTTATTGCAGGAAAGCGTAAGTTTATATCGGAGGCAATAAATGACTGAAAATAGACATACCCATCATATACCCTGGATTCTCTGGCCCTTCTGGGCTATCTGGAGACTGGTAATCGCGATCTTCGCTGGGACCGGACGTCTGGTAGCTGTTATCCTCGGCCTGGTATTCCTTATTGTGGGTATCGTACTGACTGTTACCGTCATCGGGGCAATCGTTGGCGTCCCATTCATTATTTTTGGTTTACTACTGATGTTGCGAGGATTGTTCTAGATCAAGGTCTACCCATTGCTCAATTGCCCGGTCATATATACACACCCTGCTCATTTTCTTCAAATAACAAACGTGCCCATCAGGGCACGTTTGCGCACCTCCACTACACAGAGATTTGACATTCAAGTTTCAGACAAAGAATGGGAGCTAATGGGGTTTCCAGCCGAGAGAAAAGGTCCTGCCTTGGACGTTATCAAAGTCTCATAGTCCAGTCGATGGATACATGAGATTATTGGCTGGACATCCTGTCGCCAAGAATTAACTCGCACCCAGCGACGACGATCAGCAAGACAGCCAGGGATACCACCCAGGCAATCCCGGTTATCTGCTCCACCTGGCTCTCGCGTATTTCTACCTCCCGTAGCGAGCGGCCTGTCAGGACGAATCCCGGCTGGGACCCACCGTATGCGACCACCACCGCAGCAATGCGTACCCCTGCTTCAGGTTGCCAGGTTACCCGGTCTTCCCCCTTCTGACGCGTGTAGTCAAAAATCCCGGACGGCAGCGCCGGTGTTGCCCCGTGCAAGAGGGCCGATGAAACTACTGGCTCACCTGCAGCGTTGTAGATGACCATGAAAGGCGAGAGGCTGCTGGATATTTCCACCTGGGTGCTAGTCAGCACCGACTCAGGTGTCCCACCAGCAGTAAGCGCCACGGCTGCATCTTCGGCCATCTGGATCTGTGGGTCGTTCGCTCCCCAGCGCAGTGATTGCTGAACCGTCAAGTAGATCAGGCCAGAAAGCAAGGTGATCACTGCTGCCAGCGGCAGCCAATACCGGAAAATGTTTTTTATTTTCATGAAAGTTTCCTTTGTATCTGTATTTATAACCTCGAATTGAGCTTTTCACACACGATTCAAGTCAGCGGCAGCCTGGAATCAGCCCCACCTCGAAAGAGCAGCATGAAAGGACTGAGTTTCTCCTCTCAAATTTCCTGAATTATTGGGATATAAAGATGAAGTTCATGCTGGGAAAAGAGAGCCCCGGTCTCTGGATGAGACCGGGGCTCTAAACTTCGGGTTATTCGAGTTTTCCTGTCGTCAGAGCCATTTTTACTTCTCCAATGGCCTTGGTGATCTGGATCTCGCGCGGGCATGCCAGAGTGCAGTTGAAGATGGTATGGCAACGATAAACTCCCCACACTTCGTTCAAGATTTTCAGGCGCTCGGCGCCAGCCTTGTCCCGGCTATCAAATATAAAACGGTGAGCTGCTACGATCGCCGCCGGGCCGACATATTGCTCATTGCCCCAGAAGGACGGGCACCCGGTAGTGCAACAGGCGCACAGGATGCACTTGGTGGTGTCATCAAAGATGGCACGCTGCTCAACGCTTTGGTAACGTTCCTTCTCCGGTTCGGCATCGTCGTTAATAAGCCAGGGCTTTATAGACCGGTAGTGCTCAAAGAAAGGTTCCATATCCACAATCAGGTCCTTGATCACGCGCAGACCAAGCAATGGTTGGACAGTGATCTTTGCCCCGGTGTCGCGGACGAGCGTCTTACAAGCCAGGCGATTGAACCCGTTAATGCGCATCGCATCAGAACCGCAGATGCCATGAGCGCACGAACGGCGAAAAGACAAGGTCCCATCCTGGTAACCTTTCACCTTTTCGAGCAGGTCCAGAACCCGGTCGGTCTCCAGCGCCTCCAGTTTATAGGTCTTATAGGAGGGTTTCTTATCCTTTTCAGGATTGTAGCGGAAGAGTTTGATGGTTACTTCCATGTCGCCTCCTAGTAAGTCCTTACCTTTGGCTCGTATTTAGTGATAACCACAGGTTTGTATTTCAGGTCGATCTTGCCGTCCTGGCGTACCCAGGCCATGCTGTGCTTGAGCCAGTTCTTGTCATCACGCTCAGGATAATCCTCACGGGAATGTCCGCCCCGGCTTTCAGTGCGGGCTATGGCTGATACGGTGATCGCCTCAGCCAGGTCGAGCAGGTTGCCCAGTTCCCACACATTGATCAATTCCATATTGAAGATCTTCCCGGTATCGGTCACGGAAACGTGCTTATAGCGCTCTTTGAGTTCCCGCACAACCTTGAGGGCCTCTTCCATGCCGGTGCCGGATCGGAAAATGCCCATTTTATCGAACATCACTTTTTTCATTGTTGTGGCGATGTCGAAAGCATTATCTTTGCCGTCAGCCTTACGGATGCGCTCGAACTGGAAATTGGCAAACTCGGTTGGATTTGCGGGCAAAGGTTGAAAAGAAGCTGTTTTGGCGAACTCGGCTGCGCGCAGCCCTGCGTGCTTTCCGAAAACCACCAGGTCGAGCAGCGAGTTGGTTCCAAGCCGGTTGGCCCCATGGACGGAAACACACGCGCACTCACCGGCAGCATACAAGCCGGGAACTGTGGCGTTCGTTTCGTCCAGTATGGTTTCACCGTACTTGTTGGTCGGGATGCCACCCATGGCATAATGCGCAGTTGGCTGGATGGGCATCAATTGGGTCACCGGGTCCACACCCAGGTAAACACGGCAGAAGTCCACAATATCCGGCAATTTCGCCAGGATTTCCTCACCTGTAACCGTATAAGGCGAGCCGTCCTTGTTTTTGCGCCCGTCAAGCGCGGCATATTTGTTGACGCTCTCGGGTCTCACGTCCAGGTAAACATAATTCTGGCCGTTGGCGCCATTGCCGTCTCGAATTTCCATGTAGATTGCGCGGCTGACAACGTCACGCGAGGCCAGATCTTTAACATGGGGGGCGTATTTTTCCATGAAGCGTTCGCCCTTGCCGTTGATCAGGATGCCTCCCTCACCGCGCACTCCTTCCGTAATCAGGATGCCAAGCTTGTAGATTCCGGTGGGATGGAACTGGAAGAATTCCAGGTCTTCGAGCGGCAAGCCGCGCCGCATTACGACGGCAGGGCCGTCCCCAGTGAAGGCATATGCGTTGGAAGTGATTTCCCAGATACGCCCATAACCGCCGGTTGCAATAATGACGGCCTTGGCGTGGAAAACGTGCATCTCTCCAGTGGCCAGCTCGACGGCCACCACACCGGCCGCGGCCCCATTGACCATGAGCAGGTCCACTACTTGGAATTCGTCAAAGAAGTTCACGTTGTTCTTCATGCACTGCTGATACAAGGTCTGCAGTATCATGTGCCCGGTGCGGTCAGCTGCATGACAGGCGCGCTTGACCGGTTTACCGGTCACGTTATTGGTGTGCCCGCCAAACGGGCGCTGGGAGATCTTGCCTTCAGGTGTCCGGTCAAAAGGCAGGCCCATGTGTTCCAGTTCATAAACAGCCTGGACGGCTTCTTCGCACATGAATTCGATGGCATCCTGGTCGCCGAGATAATCCGACCCTTTTACCGTGTCATAGGTGTGCCATTCGGGGTGGTCTTCTTCCTCGCTTCCAAGCGCTGCACCGATACCGCCCTGAGCGGTGCCGGTATGCGAACGGGTGGGATAAAGTTTGGTGATGATGGCCGTTTTAGCTGACCGTGAAGCATACAAACCTGCCATTAAACCTGCGCCGCCTGCGCCGACCACGATTACATCAAATTGATGGGTTTTCATGCTGATGCTCCTAGGAAGTAACAATGACAGCGATTCCAATGAGGGTTATTGCCACCCAGATCAGGAGGACCAGACCGCGCAGGGACATGCGCACCCGTTTGCTTGAAATGTAGTCTTCCAATACGTTGAGCAGGCCGTGCAAACCATGTGCCCCTGCAAAAAAGAGCATCAAGATGCCCATCGCCTGCCAAAAGATGGTCTTCCAAACATCGATATCTGGAATATTGGTGTTTACAACGTGATTTGGGTTGGGCATGAACGCCCAGCGCATAAGGTCAGCTACCGTCATGTTCTGACGGGCGCTCATAAGCAGGGCACCCGTAACTCCCACAATAACAATCAGGTACATCGCCAGGGCAGACAGGCGGGTGAAGAGCCACATAATATAATCAAAATGGAAGCCGCCCAGAGGAGCAGGTCTCGGTTTGGTTTTCATCTGCTAACCTCCCAATCCACTGCGGATAATCACGTAAAGTGCAATACTGTAAATGGGCAGGAAAACAAACCATTCCAGCCAGATCGCTTCACGCTGGTACGCAATCAACTTCGGCCAGAGGTCCAGGATGACGATGCGCAGCCCATTGATAGTATGGAAAAGAGCAAAGAAGAAGATGAAAATCTGGAACACCCAATTCTCGTAGATCGAGTTTATAAAGAGTCCAGCAGTCGATCCCCAAGCATGGTTCGCAAGCCAACCTGCAAGTATGTGGAGACCAACGAAAAGGACAATACCCAACCCTCCAATCCTATGCAGGATATAGGTCAACATCGGGCCCTTCCCTTGATATCGCAGGCCGTCCATGAGGCCAACATTCCTATTAAGACCCATCTAAGCCTCCTCCAGTCTATAATTCACTGCGCGCCACAGCCACCGAAAATCCCCCTGAAATCCCGGGACTGCCAGCCCTTCAGACACGCCGCCAACACCGGAACGCGACTGCTCCAGACGGCGCAGGAATTTTAACATGTTCTATTATCCCATCCTCGTTTCTTTAATTAAAAGTGACAATACTCATGGTTTAATCATTCCAGACATCCTCTTGGGGATGTACGAATCGTCTTTATAATCATATCACGCGGATTTGTAGCTTCCTTCTTATACAATCCAAACCTTTCCAGGAGGTTCGCATGGCGGGGTCTCATAATATCAGCCGTCGCGATTTCGTTAAACTCATCACGGGGGCACTAGGAGCGGTCATTGGTGCGGCAATTGGCCTGCCTGCCATCGACTACCTAATTGAACCTGCTCTAAGGGCGGGCGGAAAAGATGCCTGGATACCTGTGGGCAAACTGGATTCATTCGAGATTGGGAAACCAACCCTGGCAACCTTCACGCGCAGCACAGTCAATGGCTGGGAAAAAACCGTCAATAGTTATGGTGTGTTTGTAGTGCGCACGTCAGAAACGGATACATTGGTATTATCGAATAAATGCACTCATCTGGGCTGTCATGTCAACTGGAATGCAGACAAGCAGGAATATATCTGTCCCTGCCATGATGCCCAGTTCGGGATAACCGGCCAGGTATTGGGTGGTCCGCCGCCCCGTCCGCTGGATCGTTACACCGGTGACCAGGTAACAGTCACAGACGGTACGCTGCTCATTTATTTCCGTGGAGGGTAACGACGATGTGGAAGAAGCTATTCGCCTGGCTGGATGAACGACTCTCACTGACCGATCTGTATAAAGCCACCCTCGACCGCCCTGAGCCCAAAGGCAACTGGTGGAACACACTTGGTTCGGCCAGCCTTTTCCTGTTCCTGCTCCAGGGAGTAACTGGTATTTTTTTGAGCGTATACTATACTCCTTCCCCCGACCACGCTTACGACAGCATCCAATACATCATGAACGGTGTCGCATTTGGCTGGCTGATCCGTGGCATCCATCACTGGGGCGCGACATTGATGGTCCTGGTTGTCTTCATCCACATGCTGAGGGTTTTTGTAACTGCTTCGTATAAATATCCGCGCGAGCTGACCTGGCTTATCGGTGTGGGTCTGCTACTATGTACTCTGGGGATGGGTTTTACCGGCTACTTGCTGCCTTGGGATCAGAAAGCCTATTGGGCCACCACGGTCGCAACCTCAATAGCCGGAAGCGTGCCCTTTATTGGCTCCTTCATCATGAAAGCCTTGCGCGGGGGTACTGACTTGAGTGCCTTGACCCTGAGCAGGTTCTTCGCGGCCCACATCTGGATGCTCCCTGCCGTGCTGGCAGGGTTGATCGGTGTCCACCTGTTCCTCATCATCAAGCACGGCGAATTAGAATTCCCGGGCAAGGACGACTAAAGGAGCGCGGACATGAAAGAAGAACACAAAAAGAACATCCTCGAAAAATACAAAATCGCCCTGCAAAAAGGAGAGCGCTTCTGGCCGGACAGCATTTATAAGGATTTACTGGTTTCCTTTGCGATCTTTATCGTTTTGATCCTGCTGGCGACCTTCCTCGGTGTCCCTGGAGAACCCAAAGCGGACCCCAGCGATAACACCTATGTCCCTAGACCGGAATGGTATTTCCTCTTCCTGTTCAAGTTCCTAGCTGTGTATGGGCAGATCCCCCTGCTGGGAAAAATTGAGTGGATTGCCACGACTGTCATTCCGGTGGCTGTCATTCTGCTCCTTTTTGTCCTGCCACTGATCGATAAAAACCCATACCGTCACTATTCCCGGCGTACCATGGCGCTGAGCATCATGGCTGTTTTCGTTGTAAGTATGGTGGTCTTAACGCTCATCTCCGATGTCCCCTCCATCTCAGGCAACAGCGGCATGTCAACTATGACGCTGCTACAGTTTCTCACCGGGCTGGTCATCCCGTTCCTGGCTTATATCATTGTGGTTGGATCCTCTTTCCTGTCCAAGAAATTTGTAAACTTAGTAAGCCGCCTGCAGAAATGGACGGCTGTCGGTGCGTCCGTGTCGATGGTTGTTATTGCCGGAGGTGTGCTTTTACTGGCTCCCCCTGCCGCTCCCAGCACCAGCGTCCAGGTGGCGAATACACTCACCGACCAGATCCTGATCGGACAGGACCTGTATTCAGTCAACTGCGTCGAATGCCACGGGGCGGATGGTGAAGGCGGCATCATCTCTGGTGTGGAAGGGTTGGAGGGGTTCAACATGAAGGCCATCCACAGCCAGGACGAAATGTACACCCGCGATGATGAGACCTTGGCTGATATCGTCTCGTACGGACAGCCGAACCTGGGTATGACCCCTTTTGGCAAAGCTTATGGTGGTGGTCTCTCGCCATCCGAAATCGATTCAGTGGTGGCTTTCATGCGCTACACGTGGGATGACCGTGCGGAGATTCCTGCCGGAGCAGTCAGTACCATCCCGTCGTTGAACCCAGGTGAAGTGCCCTCCTGGGATGTTCACATCCAGCCGTTGGTCAAGCGGTATTGCGTATCATGCCACCGGGCGGGGAAACAAAACAATAACTACCTGATGACCTCCTACCAGGAAATGTTGACCACCGGTGACAATGCACCTTTGATCACAGCCGGTGATCCTCAAAGCCTGTTATTAAAACTTGTCAATGGACAGGAGGGTCTGGACCCCGTCACCAATAAAGTCATCCGCCAGATGCCGCCTACCAAACTGCTCGACCAACAGTATGTGGATATGCTGACTGCCTGGGTGATGAATGGAACGCCCCAGACCGCGGATGACGCTTCCAAGTTGAAAGCTATCCCACTGCCCGGCCTGGCCGTCAACCTCACGGGTGATCCGGTTGCAGGTGGGGATGTGTTTACGGCTCAATGTGTCCAGTGCCACGGCGTGGCCGGAACACAGGGGGTTGAGAACCCCGGCTCCACGGATGGGACTGTCCCGGTTTTAAATCCGATTGATCCGGCTATTAAAAATACGGATCCAAAAACCTTCGCCCTCAACCTGGATGTTATTCTCCAGAATGGATCCACACCTGGAGGAACCAGCCCTAAATTATCTATGCCAGCTTTTGGGCTGACCAACTTCCTGACTCAACAACAGATTGCAGACGTAATCGCCTATGTCATCAGCTTGAATAAATAGAATAAAAGCGAATAAATATAGTTAAAGAAAAGAAGGCCGCCGGTGCGGCCTTCTTTTTCTATTCATCGTATATTCAGTTTTTAGGAGGTGTGTGACTAGCCCATATGGTTTATGATCGCGTCGCCGAATTCCGAGCACTTGATCTCCGTGGCACCCTCCATCAGCCTGGCTAAGTCGTAGGTGACGGTCTTGGCTGCCACCGCACCTTCCATGCCCTTGACGATCAGGTCGGCAACTTCCTTCCATCCCAGGTAACGGAACATCATCTCGCCCGAAAGGATCACCGAGCCGGGGTTGACCTTGTCCAGGTTGGCGTATTTCGGCGCTGTGCCATGCGTGGCTTCAAAGATAGCGTGACCCGTCAGATAGTTGATATTCGCTCCGGGTGCGATGCCCATCCCGCCCACCTGTGCCGCCAGTGCATCAGAGATGTAATCGCCGTTCAGGTTGGGGGTTGCCAGTACATCGAATTCGCGTGCGCGGGTAATGGTTTGCTGGAAAACGATATCGGCAATCGTGTCCTTGATGAGCAGTTTGCTCTTCCACTTGCCTTCACCGTGAGTCGGCCAGAGCACCAAAGCCGTCTCCACCTCGGCGCGAATTTCCGCCTGCTTTTCGGGGGCCATCATCTCGTAACCGGGATCAATTGCCTTGGCATTATCTTCCACCGACAGGGCAGGGTCCTTTTCCTTGTTGCCCAAAATCCAAGTCTCGCGCTCGGTGACAATTTCACTGCGGAATACGCGCTTGGCGACGGCGTAGCCCCAATCCTTGAAAGCGCCTTCGGTGAATTTCATGATGTTGCCCTTGTGGACGAAGTTTACGCTCTTGCGCTTGTTCTCCAGCGACCACTTGATCGCAGCGCTCACCAGCCGCTCTGTCCCTTCGCACGAGACTGGTTTTATGCCAATGCCTGCCGTTTCGGGGAAACGCATCTTTGCGTATTCCTTCGGGAAGGCTTCCTTGAACAATTTCTTGAACTTTAGATTGTCTTCGGTGCCACACTGGAACTCGATGCCCGTATAAATATCTTCTGTATTTTCGCGGAAAATGACCATATCAACGTATTCAGGATGCTTCACCGGCGATGGCACACCGTTAAAATAGCGTACCGGGCGCTGGCAGACGTACAAATCCAATGCCTTGCGCAGAGCCACATTAAGCGAACGGATACCGCCGCCGATGGGCGTGGTCAGCGGGCCTTTGATCCCCACCAGGAATTCCTTGAAGGCCTCCACGGTTTCATCGGGCAGCCAGGTCTTGAACTGCCTGAAAGCCTTTTCACCGGCGAAGACTTCCACCCAGTGGACTTTTCGCTTCCCACCGTAGGCTTTCTAGACTGCCGCGTCAAAGACGCGCACGGAGGCGCGCCAGATGTCGCGCCCGGTCCCATCTCCCTCGACAAATGGGATGATCGGGTTGTCAGGGACCTGGAGCTTGCCGTTCTTGATGGTGATTTTCTCCCCACCCGCAGGGATTTTGAATTGTGTGTACTCCATAATTTGTTCTCCTTTGGTTATATCGCGGATTATATCAAATAGCACCGGAAGATGAACAACAAAAAAACCGGTTTCTCAGCAAACCCTTGACAAAAGTCCCGGACTGCCTATAATTCCGCCCGAGATGGTTACACATTTTCTTGTCCGAGATTTACTATTCAGACCTGCCGGATCGCCCATTTCCTTCGTTTTTTAGAGAGCCGTAATCGGCTCTCTTTTTTTATATTCATGTTTAGCTCTCGCTGCCGTCCATTCCGGACCATACGGGATTGGTGCGCTGGGCGGCAGGCTGCCTGGAGCATGGATGATAAAACTTCCTGGATTAATTGACCCACACGTCCACCTGCGCGAGCCCGGTGCCATCCATAAAGAGGACTGGGATTCCGGAACTTCCGCAGCGTTGGCAGGTGGTGTGACGATGGTGCTTGCCATGCCCAACACCAAACCGCCTATTTTCGACCTAGCCACTCTCAAACAAGCTCTTGCCGCCGCAAAATCAAAAGCGCGCTGCGACTATGCCCAATTCCTCGGAGCCGGTCCTGGTAACGCCACAATTGCCGCCTCCCTCGCCCCGCAATCTGCTGGATTAAAAATGTACCTCGACAGCACCTTTGGTGATCTGCGCCTGGATGACATGACCCTATGGCAGGAACATTTCCAGCGCTGGCCGAAACACCTGCCCATTGTGGCACATTCCGAGAGCCGCAGCATGGCCGCGGTCATCCTGATGGCAGCCATCTACGACCGGTCAGTCCACATTGCCCACATATCACTTAAAGAGGAAATCCTGCTCATCAAGGCAGCCAGAGAACGGGGGATCAAGGTGACTTGTGAAGTATGCCCTCATCATCTATTTCTCACCAGGGAGGACATTCCCGGCATCAGCCAAGGACACCCAGGGCGTAGTGAGGTCCGCCCTAGGTTGGCGACCAAAAATGATGTGGCTGCTTTGTGGGCCAACCTCGACATCATAGACTGTTTCGCCACCGACCACGCTCCACACACTCTGGCAGAGAAGGATGGCGAGAATCCCCCGCCCGGGTTTCCCGGTCTGGAAACCATTCTCCCCCTCTTGCTCACTGCTGTCAACTCGGGACGTTTGACCTTGGACGATCTGATCCAAAAAATGGTGATTAACCCCCGAAAAATTTTCTCCCTGCCTGAGCAGCCCGAGACCTGGGTCGAAGTGGATGAGAAATCCAAGTATGAGATTCATGCCGCTGAAATGTATTCCCGGTGTGGCTGGACACCCTTTGAGGGCTGGCAGGTTAAAGGGCGCATACAGCGCGTTGTTTTACGCGGCAAGGATGTGTTTCTGGATGGCAAAATTCTTGCCAACCCTGGTTATGGTCAGAATATCCGTATCTAAACAATTTATTCAAAAGGAGAAAATATGCCCACCC
Source organism: uncultured Chloroflexia bacterium (assembly GCA_963760245.1). Classification (GTDB taxonomy): domain Bacteria; phylum Chloroflexota; class Anaerolineae; order Anaerolineales; family Villigracilaceae; genus UBA877. The sequence continues at coordinate 392,644 of CAVXCH010000004.1, forward strand.
CACCCAACAATTCCCACTTGCCCTTCGGCGACCAGCGGACTGCACCCTGGTACGGCAAGGACATCATCTCGGTCAAGCAGTTCAGTCGCGAAGACCTGGAGTACATCTTCGCTGTGGCGCACGAGATGCACGACATGGTCGACCACGTCGGTACATTCGACCTGCTCAAGGGCAAGATCCTTGCCAACCTGTTTTACGAGCCTTCCACCCGCACCTCGTCGTCGTTCACCGCCTCCATGGAACGGCTGGGTGGTTCGGTCATCCCGATCAACGAGGTGAAGTATTCCTCGGTCGCGAAAGGCGAATCCCTGCCTGATACCGTCCGCACACTGGAATGCTATGCCGATGTGATCGTCATCCGCCACCCCGAGGTCGGTTCGGCAGCCGCAGCAGCCAAGGCTGCCCGCAAGCCGGTCATCAACGCCGGCGACGGCATCGGCGAACACCCCACCCAGGCTCTGTTGGATGCCTTCACCATCAAGGAAGAACTCGGCCACGTTGACGGCCTCACCGTCACTCTGCTGGGCGACCTGAAGCACGGACGCACCGTCCATTCGCTGGCGAGGCTGCTCTCGCTTTACAAAGTCAAGTTGAACTACGTCGCACCCGACATCCTGCGTATGCCTGCCGAGTTGATCGAAGAACTCAAAACCAAAGGCATCCAGCAGGCCGAATTCACAGCTCTCGACCAACCTCTTCCTGAGACCGATGTGCTTTACGTGACCCGCGTCCAAAAAGAGCGCTTCACAGACGAGAACGTTTACGAGTCCGTTAAAGGCGCGTATGTGATCGACTCGAAGGTGATGAAAGCCGCCAAGGAACGCATGATCGTGATGCACCCGCTGCCGCGTGTCGGTGAGATCGCGGTCGAGTTCGACGACGACCCGCGGGCTGCCTATTTCCGCCAGATGGAATACGGGTTATACGTTAGAATGGCATTACTGGCCATGGTGCTGGGAAAAGCCTAAGTTAAAGAACCTGGCGTTTTTGTACGGGAGTCGTGTCAATGTTTTCTGAAGATTATCTCATGCGCATCATCAATCAAGCCATCGCAGCCTTGATGATTGCCATTGGTTTAAGGAAGGCCGGCAAGTTTTCGGAAGCCCAGCAGGCCATCCAGCAGGCAATTGAGCAGTTGACCACCCTCCCGGCAAACCTCGTCGACCAGATGGAAGACAGTAGCATTTTGAGCATGCTGGCTGCACAAGGACAATTGGACCTTGGACGATTGGCGATCCTGGCGGATATCTACCAGGAACAAGGCGAAATCTTTAACAACCTTGACCAACCCATCCAGGGTAGCGCCGCTTTCGCACGTGCCTTGCGTTTTATCCTTGAAGTGGTCTTGGCTGAGGACGACAACCTCTCCACCGAAAACATTGGAAAAGTTTCAAATTTGGTGCTACGGTTGGAGGGAAATTCTCTCCCGGTCGAAACGCAGTTGGCACTTTCCGATTATTACCTGCGCCTGCTCGAAAAGGATGACCGAAGCCTCGCCGCAGCCGGCACCTCCCGCACACAAGTCAGCCAGGCGCTTGCCAAATTGCGTAGCCGACTTGATCCAGGTTAAAATTCAAACGGCGATTGATCAACGATGGAAACCTTCTTTTCTTTTCTAACCAAACGCGTGGATGATTGCTCGTCCCTACTGTGTGTGGGACTAGACCCACATCCGTCAGACCTGCCCTCTCCCACCGCCCAGGCCGCTCGGACCTTTTGCTTGCAGCTCATCAAAGCGACTTCATCGTACGCGGCCGCATTCAAGCCGAACGCGGCCTTCTTCGAGTTGTATGGGCCAGAGGGTTGGGCAGCCTTGAAGGATGTCATCATGGCAGTGAAGGAGCAATCAGACCGGTTGGGTTCAATGATCCCGGTCATCCTCGATGCCAAACGTGGCGACATCGCTTCAACTGCCGAAGCGTATGCCAAATCCGCCTTTGAGAGGCTTGGAGCAAATGCCATCACACTGTCACCTTATCTCGGTCAGGACTCAATCAATCCATACCTGGCCTACAAGGAGAAAGGCGTTTTCCTATTGTGCAAGACATCCAATCCTGGTGCTGCGGATTTACAGGATTTATCAGTAGTTTCCGGAGGGGCAGCTCAATTTCCCGTTCCGCTCCACGTGCATATTGCCAAACTGGCGCAGAAATGGAACACTGCGGATAATATCGGCCTGGTCGTCGGCGCAACCCAACCCGAAGCGCTGGTACGCATCCGCTCCGCGGCACCTGATCTGTGGTTCCTCGTACCGGGTGTGGGCACCCAGGGCGGTGACCTTGAAACCGCTCTCCGCTCCGGCCTTCGGGCGGATGGGAAGGGATTGTTGATCAACATTTCCCGCGGTATCTCGCGCGCAAAGGACCCCTCCCTGGCAGCCGCTGAAATACGCGATAAGATCGTCAACTTCAAGTACGCCCTGAAAAATTGAGGCTGCTCAAATCCAATGTCTCGAGTCTTGATACTATCAAAACGGGCAGATGATTACCGTCCCCTGGTCGAAGCTGCTTGCTTGCCCGGGTTGGAGAAATTGGTTTCTGCAGCCACCCCCTCCGATGCATTGGCTATGGGGGAGGATTTTGATGTTGTCTTTGGTGAACCATCCCTTATCCGGGGTGTGATTACGAGGTTGCCAAACTTGCGCTGGGTGCAGTCCACCTACGCTGGGGTAGAACCGTTGCTGGACCCCATCCTCCGCAAGGATTATCTCCTGACCAATGCCCGTGGTGTTTTTGGCGGGTTGATGTCCGAATATGTTTTCGGGTACCTGCTGCTGCATGAGCGTCACATGTTGGAACGCTACCAGGCACAGCAGGAGCAGCGCTGGGACAGGAGAATCACTGGTACCCTACGCGGCAAGACGCTTGGCTTGCTGGGCGTCGGCTCGATTGGAACTGTCCTTGCCGGCACTGCCAGGCATTTCGATATGAAAGTGCGTGGTTTCACCCGGACGAGTGAATCCTGCCCGGATGTAAATGCTTACTACCACTGGCCCGCGTTTACTTGAATTTGCCAGTGATCTGGATTACCTCGTCAGTGTCCTACCCAACACCTCAGATACAGTCCGGATCGTAGATGCCTCCCTGCTGGCGCAGCTGCCCGCCCACGCCGTTTTCATTAATGTGGGGCGTGGTTCCGCTGTGGACGAACCAGCCCTGGTTCGTGCGCTGCAGTCCGGGAAGCTGGCGGCAGCGGTGCTGGACGTCTTCGATCAGGAGCCGCTCCCCTCCACGCACCCTTTTTGGCACACTCCCAACCTGCTGATGACCTTCCATACTTCTGCCCCCAGTATCCCCGCCGACCTTGCCAGGCTGTTTATCGATAATTACCGCCGTTATGCGGCTGGTCAACCTCCGCTGCATGTCGTCGATTTTGAAAAAGGATATTGATTACCTGCGTCAGGAGATAGGCAAATGAACAATATCAGTCCTGCTTGCAGATGCACTGCTCGAAGCCGGCTGTATCAAATTCGGGGAGTTCACCCTTAAGTCCGGGCTCAAATCCCCCATCTATATTGACCTGCGCCAGGTCATCTCTCATCCCAAATTGCTGGAACAAATCGGCTCTGCATATTTGCCGATTTTAAAGGAACTCGAATTCAAACGGATCGCCGGTCTGCCGTACGCGGCTATTCCCATCGCTACGGCCATCTCGTTGCAGGGCGGATACCCTATGATCTATCCCCGCAAAGAAGTCAAGGTATATGGGACAAAAGCTGAGATCGAGGGCGAATTTCACACTGGAGAAACAGTTGTTGTCATCGACGACCTGGCAACCACAGGTGGGAGCAAGTTCGAAGCCATTGAAAAACTGACCGCCGCTGGACTGAAAGTTAAAGATGTTGTCGTGTTGATCGACCGCCAGTCCGGTGCGAAAGAAGCACTGGAACAGGCTGGCTTTCGTCTTCATGCAGTGCTGACGATATCCGAATTACTTAATTATTGGGAAATGATGGGGAAAGTGTCGGAAGAAAAGATTATGGAAACGCGCCGCTTCCTGGAGAAAAGAGCATGAGTAAAAAATATACTTTCATTGCCACCATAACTGGCGCCGGAGGCGGTGGAGCTTACGTCCCAATACCCTTCGACGTGGAACAGGCTTTTGGAAAGAAACGCGTTCCGGTACAAGCTGCGATAAACGGCGAGCCCTACCGCGGTACACTGGTGCGGATGGGAGAACCTTTTCATATATTGATCGTGCTCAAGGAGATTCGACTAAAGATCGACAAGGATATCGGTGACGAGGTGGAGGTGATGCTCGAAGAAGACACCCAGCCGCGCGTAGTGGAAGTCCCCGAGGATTTCCGGCAAGCTCTGAAAAATTCACTGGGTGCGAAAGAAGCTTTTGAGAAGATGTCTTACACTCACCAAAAAGAATATGTAAACGCCATCTTGGAGGCAAAGCACGCCTCCACCCGTCGCGACCGGATCATAAAGACTATTGAAATGTTGAATAAGGTCAAAAAGGGGAAATAAATAAAATCATCAAAAAAAATAGAAGCCCTCGCTTCTATTTTGATTTAATCAGCGTTTCCTTGGCTTTCCGTCCCATCTTCTTAATGCGGAACTCGCGTCGCATAGCGCTGCTTCGGTCTGGATGCTCCTCCAGGTAAGCCATCCGGACCGGGCGCCGGCAGCGCGTATAACGCGCGCCCGTTCCGCGGTTATGTTGACGCAAGCGTCGCTCGGGGTCGGTCGTCCAACCTGTGTAATAACTTCCATCAGAGCATGTGAGAATATAGCAGTAACAGGTCATAATGAACAGTTAATCGTCCTCGTGTTTTTTCTTTTCGCGTCCCCCGAATAATTTACCCAGGCCGCCGATTTGCTGTCGCCATATATCACCGACCTTTGGCATTTCCGGTCTGCCGGCTTCCACCGACAACCAATCTCCTTGGGCACGTTCCAATTGCCATTGAGCATGTCGCATGTGGGATTCGACCAGGCGGGCTGTCAAACTCTTGGTGTTTTCTTCCGCAATGTCCTTGCGCAGGGACGACAGCGTGGTGATATACGCATCCAAAATCCGGATGGAATTAGTACGATTGTGCATGATTGCCTCCGCTAAAGTTGTGGATTCTTCCCCTTCGAGCGGTTGCGTGGCGGTTGAAAAATATCTCCCTGCCATTTTGCGGATGTCGGACCAGCCCGGTTGACTGGTGACTGTCTCGACCAGTGCAGCTGCCGATATTCCCGGTAAGAAGTATGCTGAGGCCATTAACCCATCCACTTCAGCCTGGTCTGCGAAATAAGGTTGCGATCCAAGCATCAAAACTAAATCTGCAGCAAGTTTATGGGCTTCCTCAGGAGTCCCTTGAGGGGCAGTGACGGCTATGACCCCGTGCTGGAACAGGTCTGCACGTGCCGCGGTCAACCCATGCAAGCGGTCCTCGAGGTAGCTCGGGTTGAGCGCCGGGGTCAGGCCGATGTAATGACGTTTGGGTGGCAGGAGTTCTTTTACCCAGTCTGCTACAACCGATTTGACCGGTCCAGTATCCATTACTACGGCATCTTCGCGTACATCCTGTGCGATAAACTTCAAGGTTTCATAGATTGCATCGAATGGAATGGCTAAAACGATGACATCAGCGCTTTCTACGGAAGCGGGCAGGTTGTATGAAATGCTCTCAATTGCCCCCAGTTTTTGGGCTTTGCGGGCATTTTCCGGCGATTTATCATGACCGAGCGTGGTGACATGATCCTTGTGATTTGCCAGCGCCAGCCCCATGGAAGCTCCAATTTGGCCGAGTCCAATTATGGTAATTTTTACAGTCATGAGTTCCTCACTCGATTTCTACGCGCGATGTCAGGGGGTTGATATTAGTGCAGCCTGATTTCGTGGTCAATACAATGACCAAATTGCAGTTATTTCATTTTCCGTCATCTGCCGCTTGAAGTGCGGCGAGTTGCTGATCATCATTCGAGGAAATATCCTGATGGTGACGGATCAATTCCACAGTCCGGGGAGATGCGCCTGCCTGCTCTGCCAGGTCAGCGCCCCAATCTGGGTGATGGGCTGCCACCACGAATGGGCGGTGGAACCTGTCCAGGGTTCCTTCGCTCCAGCGCCTAGCTTGCCGAGGGAAGAAGGCTTTGCCCAGCACGATGAGCACGCGGTCGAATAAGGAGATCGGAAACAGGACTTTGCCAACGTCATGCAGGAGGGCTGCAGATAACAGGTCTGGATCAGTCTGGCCTGCAGCTTTCAAGAGTTTCAGTACTTGAAAGGCATGAATCTGTTCGGACCTCTGCATCCGGCGGAAAAGGAAAATTTGTGTAGGTGATAAGTGAGGAAGAAGGGCTTCAGTCTCGACCGGCTTACGGGTACCGGGTAAGGCATTCCAGAATTGGCGGGTGCGGTAAACAAGGCGGGAAGGCATCAAGAGGAAATCCCCGGCGGTATTCTGCCGACAAGAGGGATTATAACATTGTGATAGAATCGTGAGAGCCGGGGACGCCGACCCCGGCCCTCTTGAAAGGAGGAGAAGAGAAATCGCCTTACGACAATATCTTACCATCTGGGTCTAAAATATACTTGACGCTTACCCTACGCTTCCCCTACGCCAATTTGACAATTTTGTAATCATTTTTATAGTATTTCCGGAGTTTTTCATGCTTCCATATGTCAATGAAGCTGAAAATATAAGGCGGGTCTGCAAGATTTCGCGGTTCAAAAAAACCAAATGCCGAGTATTTCCTCACCATTAGGGGCTCCTTGGCGATATCCCATGATTTAACAACTGGGAAAGTCAGGGACTGTCATACTGGGAGGTATCGCCGTGGATAAACTCTTTATCGGCCAAACCGGCAAGACCCAGCTTGGAAAATTCTGGGTGGCCGTCTCTGACCTCGGGCTTGTGGCGGTGGAATGGGGCCAGACCCGGGCTGAATTCGAGTCTTACCTCTCCAAACGCTTCAAGCGGACCATTGAGTTCTCCCCGGATCACATCCTTGAAGTTGCAACTCAATTGAACGATTACCTATCTGGTCAATTGCGGGCATTCACCCTGGTCATTGATTGGACCGTGCTTCGGCAATTCCAGCAGGCTGTGCTGCATGCCACCAGTGAAATCCCTTACGGGGAGACGCGCACTTACAAGGAAATTGCCAGAAATATTAATAGGCCTCGCGCCGCGCGTGCCGTAGGCCGCGCCGAAGCCACCAACCCGATGCCGCTGGTCATCCCTTGCCACCGAGTCATCGGCATGGATGGAAAGTTGCACGGTTATGGAATGGTGGAAGGAATTAAAACAAAGGCCTGGCTGCTAAAGTTGGAAGGGGCAATGATCGCCTGAAGTTCCAGCCACGCGGGGGCACGGTAATAAACGCCTGCCCTGTATTTTTATCCTTGCAAAACATCCTCCATTCGGTTATCCTTATTGCCGGGAGTGGTTAGGTCCCGGAGGGCTTCCCGGTCTTCAACACCGGCGGCGGGTCGCGTTGCGGGCCGCGGTGGGTTCGACCCCCATCCACTCCCGCCTATCTTTTCGGACGCTGGACGGCCGATCATTGGCATCTGGCGCCCATTGTTCATTTTACAGGTGAGAACATGACTCTACCCGAAACTGAAATCCTGACATCCATCATTTCCCACGTTTTTCGCGTGGATGAGGTCACCCTCGGCGATCCCAAGAAGGGCTATTTCCTGCGATACCGCGGGGAATTGATCCGTGACTCGGTCGAAGCCTATGAACAGGTGGCCACAGCTTTGCTGCCATACGATATTACTCCCCTGTTCCGAATTGAAGACAAACGCCAGACCATTCTGTTGGTGCAAGGCACCATCCACCCCAAACCGGGACAGGCCTGGGTTAACGTGCTTCTTTTCGCCCTCACCGTCTTTAGTGTGTTAATAGCCGGAGCCATTTACGGTTATTCCGGTCCCGTTCCAAATGATATTCTTGGGCAGGTCTGGACAATCGTAACCCACCTTTGGGTCGGCTGGCCGTTCGCAGTCAGCCTGCTGGCCATCCTGACGGCGCACGAATTCGGACATTACTTCGTGGGAAAGGCACGCGGCGCAGCGGTGTCACTGCCGTATTTCATCCCCCTACCATTCAGCCCCCTGGGGACCATGGGCGCATTCATCCAAATGAAACAACTCCCCAAAAACAAGCGCGCCTTGTTCGATTTGGCCATCGCCGGGCCACTGGCCGGCCTGGTGGTTGCCATCCCCGTGTTACTGTTTGGGCTGTCTACCTCCACTCTGGCCACAGTTACAGCACATGCCGGGAGTTGGTCCGAAGGTAATTCCCTGCTTTACCTCCTGGCGAAATTCGTCGTCTTTGGGAAGCTCCTTCCAGCTGTCCCCAACCTTACAGGGATGCCTTTATTGCTGCATTGGATAAGCTTCTTTTTCATCGGCCAACCGTCTCCGGTCGGCAGCCTGGATGTCATGATCAACCAGGTAGCCTGGGCTGCCTGGGCCGGGTTGCTGGTCACCTTCCTGAACCTGATCCCTGCCGGGCAGCTTGACGGAGGCCACGTGATCTTTACCGTTTTTGGAAGGCGCGTCAACATAATCCTGCCTGTCATCCTGGTTGCCACCATCGTGCTTGGATTCTTCTGGAGCGGGTGGTGGTTGTGGGCTTTCCTGATCTTCCTGCTGGGCCGATCTCATGCCGAGCCACTTGACCAGATCACCCAGCTCGATTCCTCGCGGAAAGCCCTGGCGCTGCTGATGCTGGTGATATTCCTGCTTGTCCTGATGCCTGTTCCCCTGGTAACCTACTAGATGCCCATCCGACCACAACGTTCCCTGATGCCTGTCCTGCTTGCATTGGTGGCTCTTTCCGCCTGCAGCCCGGGAACCTCCATCCCCGCCTCGACACCGAGCCAGACTACCGCCACCCGGACGCCTGGCTCAACTCCCACCCTCTCCTCAACGCAAACTCCAGGCATCAGTGTGGACCCCGCAACTTTACGCGGGCTCAACCTCCAGGTCTGGCACGCTTTCTCCGGAGGAGCAGATTCGGTTTTTACGGACCAGGTTGCCCAGTTCAATGCCACCAACCAATGGGGGATCGTGGTGAACCAAACCGGCTATGGAGATTATCCGACCTTGTTCGATGCGGTCAATTCAAAGATTACCTCAGGTGGGACCCCCGACTTGGTGGCTGCTCTCCCGGAACAGACCCTGGCGTGGGATGCCTCCGGTTCGGTCGTTGATCTAGCGCCCTATCTCAATGATCCGACTTGGGGTCTGGGAAGCGACGGCGTTGCCGATTTTCCTGCAGTCTTCTGGAGCCAGGATAACCTTGGAGGGAAGCAGTTGGGGGTACCGGCTCAACGGTCGGCCCGCTTCCTGTTTTACAACAAGACCTGGGCGCACGAACTGGGCTTCGATAACCCACCGTCAACGGCGGACGAGTTCCGTCAACAAGTTTGCGCGGCCAACGCCTCCTTCCGCAAGGATGCCGACCCACAGAACGATGGCTACGGCGGTTGGATCGTTGACACGGATTGGGAAACGATCTATTCCTGGATGCTGGCCTTTGGTGGGGGCGTCATGGACGGGAATGCCTCCTATGGCTTTCAAACGGACCCGAATCTGGCTGCTTTTCAATTCCTGAAAGGGCTGTACGATGATAACTGCGCCTGGCTTGCAGTGGACCCCACTAATCCCAAGGACATTAGCCATGGACCGTATTTCGACCAGTTTGCAAAACGTCTGGCGCTCTTCGTCAGCGGCGATCTGGCTGAAGTGCCAATGGCTACCGAATCCATGTCCCAAGCAAAGAACACGGACGAGTGGACATTGCTGCCCTATCCGGGTACAAATGGTAGCGTTCTGGTAGCCTATGGGCCATCCTACAGCGTGCTTAAATCAACACCGGATAAAGAACTGGCAGCCTGGCTCTTTACGCGCTGGTTGGTATCACCGGAAAACCAGTCCCAATGGGTGACTGCTACCGGGCTTTTCCCGCTGACCCATGCTGCGGAAAATATGGTGGGGCAATTCCCCAGCGTCTCCACGCAATGGGCTGCGGCTGTGGGGGATCTTTCCTTGGCTCAAGGGGTCCCGCAACTTGCCTCCTGGCGGAAAGTCCGTTATTTGCTGCAGGACGCGGCTGATGTCATTTTTCAAACAGACATCCCGCTTGATCAGATTCCATCCACCCTGACAGAGATGGATTCCATGGCAAAAGAGCTCAGTAACCAGTAATCAGCATGATAGAAAAACCGAAATTCTATGTGGTCTGGAAGGGGCGCAAAACCGGAGTTTTTTCAAGCTGGAAGGCGTGTACCGCGCAGGTGCAGGGGTTCCCGGGAGCACAATACAAGTCCTTCGGCAGCCGCGCTGCTGCCGAGCAGGCATTCCGGGAAAAGTATTCCGCCCATACAGGCAAACCCGCTACCAGCGGGGATTGGTTGTTCGCCCCTCACCCACCCCAGGCTGATAGTATTGTGGTGGATGCTGCTTGCTCCGGCAGCCCAGGACGATTGGAATACCGCGGTGTTGACCTTCGTTCCGGGAACGAGATATTCCGGGAGGGACCTTTTGAAAATGGTACCAACAACGTCGGTGAATTCCTGGCAATAGTCCATGCGCTGATGATGCTCAGGGAAAAAAAGAGTACCCTTCCGGTCTATTCGGATTCGGAGACCGCCATTACCTGGGTCAAAGCGAAGCACTGCAATACAAAGCTTGCCGCTGACAACACAAATTTGTCGTTGTTTGCACTGATCGATCGTGCCGAAGAATGGCTGGCTGAACAAAAGAAAAACAACCCGGTATTGAAATGGGATACAGAGGCGTGGGGTGAGATCCCCGCCGATTTCAATCGGAAGTAAAAAGGATTAGAATATTGGAACAAGGACTGATATTTTTACAAGACTGCTAAAGAGGTAAATATGCCAATTTACGAGTATGTCTGCCAGGAATGCGAAAAAGTTTTCGAAACCATCCGCCCGATGAATCAGGCCGACAAGCCCATATCGTGCGCAATATGCGGCGGGATGCATACCCGTCGTAAGATCTCGGTCTTCTTTGCTGAGAGCGGCGGCAAGGCTGTCACCGGGATGACTGAACCGTCGTGCGATTCGTGCGGCGGGGGGGATTGCTCGCAATGCGGGCACTAATTTCCAAATACAAAACACAAAGGAGCATGAAGGATTCGTTGTGCTAACTTGATAAATTAAGTCCTTCGTGCCCTTTGTTTTATTGTTTAATTGGAGATGATCATGCAATATACACACCTTGGTCGCACCGGGCTTGAAGTCTCCCGGCTGTGCCTCGGTACGATGAATTTCGGCCCTCAGACCAGCGAGGCAGATTCCTTTACTATTATGGACAAGGCCCTCGAACTCGGAATAAATTTCTTCGACACCGCCAATGTCTACGGCTGGAAGTTAGGCGAGGGCGTGACCGAACAAATTGTAGGGCGCTGGATCGCCCAAGGTGGTGGACGGCGTGAAAAGGTAGTGCTTGGCACAAAGGTATTCGGGCGGATGGGAGAATGGCCAAACACTTCCCATCTTTCTGCGTTGCATATCCGCCAGGCTTGCGAGCAGTCCCTCAAGCGGTTGCAAACTGACCACATTGACCTGTACCAGATGCACCACGTTGACCGCACCACTCCCTGGGAGGAGGTCTGGCAAGCCATGGAGGGTCTCGTCCAGCAAGGGAAGGTCCTCTATGTAGGTTCATCCAACTTTGCCGGGTGGCACATCGCCCGGGCACAGGAATCTGCCAGGGATCGCCACTTCCTGGGGCTGATCAGTGAACAGAGCCTGTATAACCTGAAAGATCGCATGGTCGAATTGGAAGTGCTCCCGGCCTGCCGGGCCTATGGTCTGGGAGTCATCCCGTGGAGTCCACTGGGAGGGGGCATCCTGGGCGGTGCACTTCTAAAGATCAAGGGGGGACGCCGCACTGGGGAGGAAATCCAAGAAGAGATCAAAAAATTTCACCCAAAACTGGAAACATGGGAAGCTTTCTGCAAAGAAGTGGGCGAGAAGCCGGCAGACGTTGCTCTGGCCTGGCTGCTGCACAACCCGGTTGTCACGGCGCCAATCGTCGGGCCGCGCACACTGGATCAGTTGACCGGTTCCCTGCGAGCGCTGGAGATTAAATTGGACGAGACAGCGATTAAAAAACTCGACGAGATCTGGCCCGGACCAGGCGGAGAATCGCCGGAAGCCTATGCCTGGTGAGCAGGAACGCCGGAAGTTTACCCAAATGCGAACATTCCAGGATTTTATAATAGGTGGGTCAGCCAGCGCATAGGTCTGCGGGCAACCTGCGGGTCGTGATAACCACTGATCAGGTCGGAGATTTTTTCCTGCAAAGTTTCTTTTATCTCTGCAAGTTGGTCCTTGCGGATGTGGGATGCCTGCGGAGCAAAGATGGGAGCCCCGATTCGCATCAGCAGGGGTTTTTTGTAATACAGTTCAGCAGTACCGCACAACCCCACCGGAATGATGGGCGTCCCTGTTTTCATGGCAAAATGTATAGCCCCGTTGGCAAACGGCTGCACTTCCCCCTCTACCGGGAAGGCATCCCCCTCCGGAAAGATCACCAAGGATTTCCCGCTCTTCAGTCCTTTCAGGACAGATCTGTATGCGTTCCTTCCCGGCCACCCCCAGCGCTGTGTCGTCAGAATGACACCAGGGTATCGATCATAAAGCCACTTTTTCCAGGCAGTATTTGCATTGTCTTCCCGTGGCCCGATATACATGAGGTTAAGATCAGCAGGCCAGAAGAAAGTGATAAGCAGGGGATCCACCCAGTTGTGATGATTTGCTACAATAATGACATTCCTACAGGGGAGAGGATCACTCTGGAAAACATAGACATTAAAAATGCTTTGGAGCAAATGCCTGCCGGGGACGACCACGATTTGTTGATTCATAAGCAACCGGGTGATTGAATTACTTGAATTATACAAGTATGATATTGCATATACAACGCATTCTTGACTGTTATTCCCTGACTGGCGGACTCTGCTGATGTATCCTCGCTACAACTATCCTCCTTTCGGTTTCTTACGTTTGGCGCCTAACGTATTCTTCGGCGGTCACCGCTCGTTTCGCAGGGACGGACAGATGTGCACGGAACGATTAATACCGCCCCTGCGCATCCTTGGGAAGGAAAATATCCCGCAAGGGGGACCCTGTCTCATCACTTTTAACCACTATTATCGGCCGGGGTTCAATGCCTGGTGGATGGCGTTGGCGCTCGCCGCGGCCGTTCCTGTGGATATTCACTTTACCATGACCGGCGAGCTTACATGGCCCGGCAAGTGGTACGCCCCGCTCGGCCAGGCTGGGTCACGCTGGCTGCTGCACAGGTTTTCCAAGATTTATGGATTTACGTCAATGCCCCCCATGCCACCGCGCGAAAAAGATGTGTCAAAGAGAGCCCAGTCGGTTAGGGCCACCCTGGCATTCGCCCGGGGAAATCCGAAGTCTGTTATCGGGCTGGCTCCAGAAGGCGGTGACCAGCCCAAGGGTGTGCTAAATTGGCCTGCTAAAGGAGCGGGGCGCTTTGTCTTCTTGTTAACAGAGCAGGGCTTCCCTGTCCAGCCTGTGGGGGTATTTGAAGAAAACGGGGAATTTTGCCTGCATTTTGGAAGGAAATACAGGCTCCAGATGCCTGGAAATCTCAGCTCTGATGAAAAGGATCTTGCTGCCGCGCAAAACGTCATGTCTGCCATCGCTGCGCTGGTGCCCGCGCGTCTGCGGGGGGTGTTTGGGTAGGCAAACCGGCAATTACTGTTGGACAAGAAGGGGTCAATTTTCCTATTTGACATAAAAAAAGAAATATCCTGACTCACGCGTAAAAATTGGCATTCTAGGCGATTTGGCGATAAAAATAAAAATAATTTTCGCAATTACAAGCAACTCCTGCCATAAACCTGCGTATACCTTATCAGAACGACCAACGAGGACCCACAGTGACTGATGAAATGACCTGGATCGACCAGGCCCGGCACGGCGATGACGAAGCATTTACGAAATTGGTCGAAACTTACCAGAAACCGGTCTATAACCTTTGCTACCGGATGCTCGGTGAGGCCGAGGCTGCAGAAGATGCTGCCCAGGAGACCTTCCTCAAGGTGTACCAGAACCTCGCCCGGTACGACCGCTCACGTTCTTTTGCCACCTGGCTGCTCTCCATTGCCGCCCACCACTGCATCGACAGACTCCGTCGGAGGCGGTTTCCGTTGGTCTCAATCGACGAGCATGAAGAAGGCCAGACTGATCTCCCCGATCGCTCCGCCCCCGACCCCGAAACTGAGACTGCCAAAAGACAGGAACGCGAAAGCATGCAGACCTGCCTGCAATCCCTCGATCCCACTGACCGTGCCGCCGTCGTTATGCGTTATTGGCAGGACAGTTCGGAATTGGAGATCGCCCAGGCTCTCAACCTGACTGTCCCAGCAGTAAAAAGTCGTTTACACCGGGCGCGGCGGGCCCTGGCAGACATTTGGGAAGAAAAACAAGCGCGCGTGCGCACAGAAAGGAAACCTTATGGATCACCGGCCTTTTGAAGACTGGCTCCTGGATAACCAGCCCCTTACCATCAATCAGAAACGACAGTTGAATGCCCACCTGCAGGACTGCTCTTCGTGCACTGCCCTGGCAGAGGTGAACCTGGCGTTGAAGTCTGTAAGGATGGTCGAGCCCGCCTCGGGATTCGTGGATCGTTTTGAGGTGAGACTGGCTGCAAAGAAAAAGGCACTTCGGATTAGAAATATTTGGGGTTTTGTCATCCTGTCGCTGAGTGCGGGTGGTATCTTCACCTGGGTCTTCTGGCCTGTTTTCCAGGACCTGGTCCAATCGCCGGTCAACTTGCTGGGCACCTGGATAGCATCGCTGGTCTCATTTTGGGCGTCCTTTCAGGCAATCTTCCGAGCTGGGATGGTCTTATTCAAAGTAGTTCCGGGCTTTGTCCCCTCTTATATCTGGGCGGTAATCCTGTTCGGCGCAGGTGCCTGGAGTTTTGTTTGGGTAGCCTCGTTGATTAAATTTACCAAGTATCCGCAAGGAGTGTAACAATGAAAACAAGTTTAAAAATTGCATCTCTCTTTCTTTTGGCAATCCTGGTCTTTGTCCCGCTGAATTCGGTGGCTGCCAAGGGCGGTTCTTATGATGGCCAGGTGATTTTTGGTCAGTCATATACCTTAAAAAATGGCGAGACTCTTACCGGCGACCTGCTGGTTTTTGGAGGTACTGCCACGATCGAAGAGGGTGCAACCGTTAATGGCAATGTTGTCCTATTTGGCAGCACATTGGTTGTAAATGGCGAAGTAAGTGGCGATGTGGCTGTTGCTGGAGGTTCGGTGACCCTTGGGTCAACTGCGCACCTTCATGGCAACCTCACAACCGTTGGCGCTTCGCTGGATCGCGCCCAAGGCGCCCAGGTGGATGGACAGGTGACCAACACTGCCACCTCATTGAATGGCACCACCACCAATGGTACTAATCCCATTATCCCCGGCATACAGACTACACGCGTGATAGAAAACATCATTTCCAACTTCAATCCATTTGGCCCAATATTAAACGCTTTCGGACAGGCGCTCGGCCTGGCTGTCCTGGCAATGCTGGTGATGCTCTTCCTGGCGCCCCATGCCGACCGGGTAGCCCATGCCATTATTGCGCAGCCGCTGGTGGCGGGTGGGCTTGGTTTGCTGACGATCATTGTGGCCCCAATTGCCCTTGTTCTGCTGACCATCACAATCATTCTTATTCCGGTTGTGGTTATCCTTATCGTTGCCCTTTTCGTGGCTGCCGTTTTCGGTTGGATTGCCATAGGCTATGAAATCGGGCAGCGCTTTACAACCGCCATCCATCAAAACTGGCATCCCGCTTTCTCCGCCGGGCTGGGAGTGTTTGCTCTCACTTTGGTGGCAAATGCTCTCACGGGAATCCCGGTGTTGAACTGCGTCGGTTGGTTGGTACCCTTCCTGCTGGGTCTGGCAGGGTTGGGCGCAGTCATAATGAGCCGCTTCGGAACACAATTGGTCGTCTCACCTGCTGCTGCCGGCCCCGCTCCACTCGCACCGATCACATCAGTTACTCCTGCAGCTTCTGAAGCCCCTGCCTCACCGGTGCCACCCCAATCCGAATCCCCGGTTGCTGAACAGCCAGCTCCTCAGCGCAAACCGCGCGCCAGGAAAGATTCATAACCGTCCGGTTTTGGACGAAAATTTAAATGTTGCCTTCCCGCCTCGGGTTTCCGGGGCGGTTTTTTATATCCTTGGGATCACCCTACCGTGATAATGTCACATTGCGAGCTTTCCGCGGTCTTTTTTTGATTCAAAGGAGGGAATGATATAATTCCTTTTGCCCCCTGGTTGGCAGAAAGAGAGTAGCTTTATGGCCCCTGAAATCAAGCCCCCATTACACCCGAACCCACCCCCATTGGTCCGCGTCTCAGGCACTCACCGAGAGATGGGCCGTCAAATCGGAGAAGCCTGCAAAAAACAGGTCCAGCATGGCGTCGAGAACGGCCGTAACCTGGTTGCAGATGCCTACCAACAATTAGAGCTGACCTGGGCTGGGGCACAGATCCAGGCCCGCAAGTACCTGCCCTTTGCCCAGGAGCGCTATCCGCAATACGTGGACGAGATGATGGGTATCGCCGAGGGCGCAGATGTCGTTTTTGAAGACCTGGTGGTCATTAATGCCATGGAAGCTGTGACGATGGATGCCCTGCATCTGACACGCTGCACCAGCATGGCGGTTAATGACTGGCGAACCGCTGATGGTCATGTGCTCCTGGCGCACAATGAAGACTGGGTGCCGGAGGACGAGGATGATGTTTTTATCGTTCTTGCCAAGCCAAAGAATGGCCCCCCCTTTCTGGCGATGACATACGGGGGGTTGCTCCCAAATATCGGTTTCAATGCATACGGCATTGCTCAAATGTGCGATTCTGTTTATCCAAATGACTCCCGTATCGGCACCCCCCGCACAGTTGTTTCGCGCGCCGTCCTCGCCTCGAAAACACCGGATGAAGCCATTCGACATACCCTGTCAGCGCAGCGGGCTGCCGGGTACAACCACCTTCTGGTTCACGAGAGTGGGGAGTTGTATTCAGTGGAGGTTTCAGCACGTCGTTTCAGCATCCTCTACGGGGATGACGGGTATATCGTTCACACCAACCATTATCTTTCTGAAAACATGCAGCAGGTGGAACGCGAACCGGAAGACC
Organism: uncultured Chloroflexia bacterium; assembly: GCA_963760245.1. Taxonomy (GTDB): domain Bacteria; phylum Chloroflexota; class Anaerolineae; order Anaerolineales; family Villigracilaceae; genus UBA877. The sequence continues at coordinate 409,807 of CAVXCH010000004.1, forward strand.
TGGTGGCATCGCGTGTTCGCTATTTCCGCGCCCTCAGGCTAATCAAATGTGAAGATCAACATTCGATCAAGACCTTGCAGGCCATCCAGCGCGACCACGTAAACTTCTCGAACTCGATTTGCAACCACTCGATTGACGCCAGTAACCCGCTCGACCGCGAGAAAACGGTCAATGCCATGGTGATCGACCTGACCGCACGCGAAATGCATATCGCCTGGGGCAACCCATGCGAGAACCCTTATCACACCTATCACCTGGACGCTTGATTAATTTTGCTTCCTACAAACCCCCTCTAACAAAATCAGAAGAGGGGGTTTGTTTGCCCGTTGCTTGAATTAGTCACTTTTTGTACAATAAAAGGGACTAAGGAGAAACCTATGCGTTTTGGAATAATGGCAATGCAATTGGAAGCCCTGGTCCCATCCGGGGTACCTGCCGAGCAGATCATGGCGAGCATCATGAATTTCGACTACGCCGGGCTGGCAAAATCCCTGGCCGACAAAGGTTTCAATCCCATCGAGCTGGGTGGCGACCTGGGTATGTTCCTACCCAATGTTTACAACCCCGAATCGGTTGAGAGACTGGCTGCCCTTCGATCAAAAAAGCTTTCATACACTCTTCACTTGCCGCTTTGGTCAGTGGAACCATCCACCCCGCTGACGCCCGTCCGCAAAGGCTCGGTGGAGGCAGTTGTACAAACCATCCGGGCTACTACTCCCATCGAGCCGGAAGTATATGTGCTGCATGCCACCGGTGCTCTGGCGGCAGAGTTCTACAACATGAAAATCTCGGAACTTGCCCGCACCCTGATTTTGCGACAATTTCAGAACGGAGCCCGTGAGAGCATCCGCGCCATCCTTTCCGAGACCGGACTTCCCAGCCGCCGTCTGGCGATAGAGACCATCGAGTTCCCGCTCGACCTGACCCTCGAACTTGCTGAGGAGTTCAACCTGTCGGTCTGCCTCGATACAGGCCACGTGCTGGCTGGCTTCCCCGGCTGGTTTGATTTCTCCGAGGTGGTGGAAAAACTACTGCCGCGCCTCGTGGAAGTCCATTTGCATGACTGCAAAAAAATGCCACGGGGCGTGCGTGGCTATGGCGAAGACCACAAGCCTCTTGGAACCGGTGATCTCGACCTCGGTCCTTTCCTCGATCGACTGGTCGCAGCAAACTTTGCCGGTCCTCTGGTGTTTGAATTAAATGTGGATGAAGCACTGCAATCGCTTAAAGTCGTTAAATCTATCCGACCGGGTTATATTGAGGAGCAATAATGAAAAAAATATCCCTTCTGCGGATGCTTGTGATGAGTCTACTCGGATTTGGGCTTACCTTCTCATCCAATATCCAGGACCCCCCACTGATGACCTATAAGGTGCGCCAGCTTGCGCCCAACCTGCCGAATACCACCCTTGGAATCATGGGCTTCGTTGGCTTGTTGGTGGCCATGGCTGTCCAGCCCATCGTGGGCGTCTTCTCCGACCGTGCTAAAACGAAACTGGGGCGCCGCCTGCCGTTCTTCATTGGCGGAGCGATACTGATCGCGGCTTCCTTGTTCCTGCTGGCGTTGGCTCCCACCCTTTGGGTGCTCCTAATGGGTGTGATTTTCATTCAATTTTCTTCGAACATCCTGCAGGGACCCTGGCAGGCTCTTATCCCAGACCTCGTGCCTGAATCCCAACATGGACAGGCTTCCAGCCTAAAAGCGGTGATGGACATCATTGCCACCGTCGTCGCAGGTGCAGTTGCAGGCATTCTGCTGGGAACTACGGGGCAGAAAATCTTCGGCGACTCTGCCGTATATGTGGCAGTCTCCGCTCCGGTGGTTGTTTTCATTCTGTTCGTTACCATAACAGCCATTTGGGCTCGCGAGCATCCGGGTTCTACCAACGAGGCAATCGCTTCTCGTACAATCGGAGAGGCGCTTAAGAATGCCTTCTACGTCAATTTCCGTGAGAACCCCATTTTCGGGTGGTGGTTCGCTAACCGCATCCTGTTCTGGGGTGCGTTCATCGCCATCAATACATTTTTGATTAACTACCTGGTGGATGTCATAAAGATGACGCAGAACGAGGCACAGAGTTTCTACGGCACGCTCAAGGTAATCCTGGGTGTCGCGTTGATTGTAGTTGCGCTGGCTTCCGGATGGCTCTCCGATAGATTTGGGCGTAAACCGGTCATGCTGGCAGCCGGGCTGGTGGCCTTTGCAGGTTCAGTTCTCCTGCTGCTCGTCCGCGACAAGACATTGATCACCGTTTCCGGGGGGATAATTGGCATGGCAATCGGCGCTTTTCTTTCGGCCAACTGGGCATTGGCCACGGACTTGGTACCGAGGGGGAGGAAGCACGATACCTGGGCATCGCCAATATTGCCACCTGCATCGGCTCGGGCGTGGCGCGCCTGTTGGGCGGAGTGTTGATCGACCCGATCAACAAGATCCTCGGTTCGAGCAGTTTGGGCTATCTGTCTCTCTTTATTTTAGCCACGCTCTGTTTCCTGGTGAGCGCGCTGGTAATCATTCCTCTTCCGAACAAACGCGCTAAAGCAAATTGATCTCTGGTTTTTGATAATTAAAAAAAAGATGCACTTCCATGCAGAGGTGCATCTTTTCCATTTTTAGTGGTGAATATTAATCAGACCCTCCCCCCAGAGACGTAGATACAACAGGCCGCGTCCGCGGCCTTCGACTGGTAGTCAATAATCCAACCACCGTTCCGAAGTAAACCATGTAGACCAACACCTGTGTCAGCGATGGACTGGCGCTGTACCCGAACAATGCTCCAAGCGTCTGTCCGAGCACGGACCCTTCACTGATGAGGCCTCCCAAATCCCATACATGCCCGATAAGGGCAGGGATCCAGCCGACTAAAACCAGTTCACCGGTACTGCGTCCTACCAGCCCGGCTGCAAACACGAGCAGCAGGAGGCCCGTAACATGGAAAAAACGACCGAGATCAAGCCGGACAGTGGTTGCAAAAAAAGACCAGCCCAGAAAAATGGCTGTTCCAAGACCCAGCAGCCCGCCCAGGATAGTCCCACGGGTGCTCGATGAAAAGGTAGCAGCTGTCAGGAACAACGCCAATTCCACTCCCTCGCGCAGAACGGCGATAAAAGCCAACCCAAACAGTGACCACTTCCCGGCCTGGGATGCGCGCAGGACGCTGGATTCGAGCTCGGCTTTTATATTGCTCGCCCGCTGGCTCATCCAGAAGATCATCCAGGTGAGTATCCCGGCTGCCAGCAACATCGTAATGCCCTCGAAGATGCCTTCCCCTGGGTCTTTCAATTCCAGGCCGAGGCGCGTTAGTACAATAGCGGTGAGTAAACTTATGAGAGCTGCGCTGCCGGTACCCGCCCAGATGGCAGATTTTAAGTCAGTGCGGTGCATCTGGCGGATGGAGGCCAGAACAATACCAATGACAAGTGCGGCCTCAATCCCCTCTCGGAGGGAAAGGATAAATGATGGGAGCATTCTAATCCTTTTATATCATTTAAATTAGACAATCTTTGTCTGATTATACCCTGATCTGTGACATTTGCTTTCGTTAAAAATATCGAACATTCCCCCATGGAAAGGATGATCGCAAATTCGAAATTGATAAACTGGGTGTACGATCAGTGAATGTTTCAAGCTCACACGGAGTGCAAATTACTTGAGCATCCTTTTTATTGTGGAGTAAAGTATATTGGGTCAAAAAACACATGGATATTTCATTAAAATTGTGGTGATATAATTAATTAATATCCCTTTCCTTTCCTGTATATTAATATTTACGAGTTCGCTTAATTGTTATTTCATCCCGTTTAAAATTCTGCCGGACGAAGCGTATTTTTTTGATTAATATTTATCCAAAACCTGCTGTATTTCCGTCGTCCTTCGGAGGAAAGGGGATTAAATGGCGCCGACGGAATAATCACCGCGATAAAAAAGGCCAAAATGATCCCAGTCAATGAACCTCGCTTAGGCGCTCATGAATTGGATTACGTAATGGAATGTCTCAAGACCGGATGGATTTCATCCGAGGGACGTTTTATCGGGGCGTTTGAAAAAGCTTGGGCAGACTACTGCGGGATGAAATTTGGAGTCGCGGTTAGTAATGGGACAACCGCCCTGCAATTGGCTGTGGCTTGTTTGGATTTACAACCTGGTGACGAAGTTATTCTGCCAACATTTACAATTATCTCATGCGCACAGGCCATTACTTACAATGGGGGCACGCCGGTTTTGGTGGATTGTGACCCGCGCACCTGGTGCATGGATGTTGGACAGGTTGAGGCCAAAATCACTTCCCGTACCAAAGCTATTATGCCTGTCCACATTTATGGGCATCCTGTAGACATGGACCCTCTCCGGGAAATAGCCCGGAGGCATAACCTTGTAATCATAGAAGACGCAGCAGAAGCCCATGGAGCCGAGTACAAGGGTGCCCGCTGTGGCAGCTTGGGAGATTTAGGGTGTTTCAGTTTTTATGCCAATAAAATTGTCACCACTGGCGAGGGTGGGATGGTTTTGACGAACAATGAGGACTATGCCATGCGCGTTAGATCCCTCCGGAATTTGTGTTTTCAAAAGGAAAGGCGTTTCTATCACACCTCCCTGGGGCACAATTTTCGTATGACGAACATCCAGGCAGCCTTGGGGTTTGCTCAAGTGGAAAATATTGCGGCAGCTGTACTGCAAAAACGTTGGATGGGACAGGAATATACCAGGCGCTTAAGCCACATAAAAGGCCTCCAACTGCCTGTGGAAAAGGCGTGGGCAAAAAATGTTTATTGGATGTATGGTATTGTATTGGAACCAGGCACCGGGATGACCGCCGTTGAATTCGCGAAACGCCTTTCAGAGCGCGGGATCATGACTAGACCATTCTTCTTGGGGATGCACGAACAACCTGTTTTTTTGAAGCGTGGTCTATTTGCCGGTGAAAAATACCCGGTCGCTGAGAGACTCGCACGGCAGGGACTTTACCTACCCAGCGGGTTGACTCTGACAGAAGATCAATTGCAGGAAGTGTGTCGTGTCGTTGGTGAAGAATTGAATGGCAGGTAATGATCCTGAAAATAGAGATGGTAACAGACTTGGCGAATTTAGAAATCGTCCCAGGGAAACATTAGCTCTCGTGGACAATGCTGAAGGAAGAATCGCTGGTGTTTCTGTTATCATGCCGACTCTGAACGAGGCCGGGAACATTGTCAGCCTGATCCAAAGTTCGGTGAAAGCCATTCAGAACGCCGGGGTAACGGAAATTGAAATTATTATTGTGGACGATGATTCTCCTGATCTGACCTGGGAGGTGGCCTCCCGCGTAGTGGCTCCACCTGCCCAAATTGAAGTCATTCGTCGCATGGATCATCACGGGTTAACTCTTTCGCTCACCGAAGGAATCAAAGCTGCCCGGCACAATGTGATTGTTTGGCTTGACTGTGACTTTTCACATCCTCCGGAGTGTATTCCTCAGATGCTTTACATGCTGGATCGTGGCTTCGATGTGGTTGTCAATTCGCGTTATGTTGTAGGTGGGGGTGAGAACCGGATTGGGACAGGGGGAGCATTGCAAAGATTCCTTAGTCAGTTGTTTAATTGGGTGATGCGTTTCATCCTGGAGCCCTCATTTGCGGATTACACCAGTGGATTTGTTGCGGCGCGGAAATCGGTCCTGCAGGAGATCCCGCTGCGGGGAGATTATGGAGAGTATTTTGTAGATTTTATCTTTCGAGCCTTGCACAAAAAATACAAGGTTTGTGAGTTACCTTACCTGGCCATGCCTCGCAGGAGTGGGGTGTCAAAAACCGGCACTCATATATTGCAATACTTGCGACGAGGCCGCAATTATATCGGTACAATTGTGCGCTTACGTTTTGCAACTCTATTTGGAAGGCTGTAATGAATATGGACGCAATGGAAAATTTGGAAATTATCACAGCCAATGGTCAAACTCTTTGCTATGTGATTCGGCAAAATATCCGACCCGAAAAGACGACCTTTATTACCCCGCCCGAGGATAAACAACAAGTTGGTTTCATTGTCTATCCAAAAGGCAGTGTCATTGCCCGGCATATCCACAAACCATTGGAACGCCATATAATCGGAATGGCCGAGGTTTTGGTCGTGCGCACTGGTCACTGTCAAATTGAAATATATGATGGGAATAAGAATTTCGTTGCATCTCGAGACTTGTATCAAAGCGATGTCGTTTTAATGGTTGGAGGCGGACATGGCTTCCGGATCCTGGAAGATACTGTCCTGCTGGAAATCAAACAAGGGCCGTTTCTCGGAGCTGACGACAAAGAACTCTTCTAAACATCTCCAGAATAAACATAAATCCTCTAATATGATTAATCCGAAGATAAAAAAATAAATAACATATTCCGCTTCTCAACCTCCAGGGAGATAAAATAGTTCTAGACTTTTTCCTTCCATATTAAAAAAAGTACGCCAACTTCTATTATCCCGCGTCATTAATAGGTTCTGGTAAATCATTTATGCTCCGCGTTAAAATCAGTTCTTGACATAGATAGATCACATGTTGAGGATGAGATGAAAAAATGGGAGATTGGGGCTGTAGTTGTACTGGGGATTTTAGTCGCGCTCGTGTTTTACTTTCCTATTCTTAATTCAGGCAATAATTTGGGCATAGCGGATTGGGATCAGAGTTTTGCTTGGACAGAATATACCCGTGTTTCCTTGATTAATTTCCATCAATTTCCCTTATGGAATCCATACAAATGTGGTGGGGCAGTCCAGTTTGCCAATCCTCAGGTATCAGTAATATCCTTTCAAACGCTATTCGCGCTGTTCTTTGGAACAGTAAGAGGCATAAAGTTCAGTATTTTTTTTCATGGTGTCCTTGCCTTTGTTGGATTTTATCTTCTGGCAAAGCAATATAAGCTGTCGAATGTGGGGAGCCTTCTCGCGTCGATTATTTTTTCATTCAGCGGTATAACGGGGTCATTTTTATCAACCGGTATGGTGGTTTTCACTAACTTTGCTTATTCCCCTTATATATTGTTGTGTTTCAACAAGAGCCTCAATAATCTAAAATGGACCATTATTTGCGGAGCCCTTTTTGCTCTGAGCTTTTATTACAGCTATCAAATTGCGGTCCTGTTGGGCGTGTATTTTTTTGTATACACTCTGGTTACCATTATTGTGAATAAGACGCTTGCTCCATTCAAATCATTAATTATTGTGGTTCTTACTTCCGCTTTCTTTATGCTTCCCAAGCTTATCGTGTCAATTCAATTATTGCGAACGTTTCCCCGCCCATTTATGGACATTTCCGGTTACAACATACAAAGTTTTTTCTATTTTCTTCTTTCACAAAAACAGAATTTATTCACTGGCACGAATATTAAAGGTTTTAATTATGGGATTGATGAAAACTCGATTTATATAGGAATACTTTCGTTTGTTCTGTTTCTATTTTTCTTTTTGTATAATAAAAGGGTCATAATAAAAAATATCTCTCTCATTATCTGCCTGTTCATATATTTCTGGTTAATGCTTGGGAATATAATTACTCCATCTCTATACACTGCCCTTAAATATCTTCCAATCTTTTCCTATTTTCGGGTGGCACAACGGTTCAGATTTGATTTCATCATCCCCTTTTCTCTAATAACCGGTCTAGGATTGGACAATATAGTTCGACTGCTGCAAAGCCGTAAAATTGTCAAGATATTATCCATCGTGTGCCTCTTGGTTGTTTATGTTGATCTGACTATATTTTCTTCAACCAATTTTTTATCAAAAACTTTGATAATTAAAAATCCCGAATCACAGCTTGCGCCAGGCGGTGTTTTTTTTCAAACGGATACAAGTGGTCCTGATTTTGAGTTGTTGAGGACAATACCGGTACCAAGTCAATTCATCAACTCAAAAAAATTCAAACCGTTTTCATATGAATACCTTAAAATACAACAAAATAAGGGCGTTCTCGATTGTTATGATCCGATTCCCTTAGAGGTACATGCTGTCGGAGCCGAAGATCAAAAATATCAGGGCGAGTTTTATCTACTTAACCCAGTTCAGGGTGTCAAGGTGGAGAATACGTATTGGAGCCCAAACAAACTTGTTTATCAAATTTCCAATGTTGAAAATACGAAGGATAATACCCTTATCATTAATCAGAATTATTACCCCGGGTGGATCGTTAAAGGGAATAAAAAGGCATGTATAAGAGCAATAAGCGTCAATGGTTTGTTGGCAACCAAACTTGATTCCTTGTCCGATAGTATTACTTTTGAATATAACCCGCTATTGCGATGGTTTGTTTGCAGGCATTAGAGTGGATTCTTTCCAAGTCGGGTTTTTATAAATTTAGGAAAGATAATTGAGAACCTTCTGATTAACACGCAAATGTTTTTGGGGGGAAATACTTAATCGCTTTCATTAGCCATAATGAATAATCAGGAATTTGGAAGATTATGGCAAGCTTATCTCTTTGTTTTCCTGGTCCTTCCCCCATAAAACGCCGGGGCAGTGATTGCAAATATCTTACATAAATGATCATCAAGCATTCTTGAGCGTATACGATCATCCATTTCATCCATTGTATCTGCGGTAGTTATAACAGTTGACAACTTAGCGTTGTAGCGGTGATTAAATAATTGGTATAGTTTTTCACGTACCCATGGAGTTATGGATTGCGTACCTAAATCATCTAAAATTAGTAAGGAAGACGTACGAATTTCGTCAAATCGGCGATCGTAGCTCACACTACTGGTTGGGCTAAATGTAGCCCTTAAATGATCGAGGAGATCAGGGACCATAACGAAAAGAGGAGAATTCGCCTAACTCAACTCTTTGATTAGCTATGGCTGCGGCCAAGTGTGTCTTTCCACATCCATATGGTCCCACAAAGACTAACCATCCATAAGGATCAGTCGCGAAATGCTTAGCTGCCTCAAAAGCTTTCTCGAGAGATTGGATCTCTTCGGCTGAGAGTCCTTCATTCCTCCTAAGGTGAAAATTATGAAAAGATCGATCACTAAGTATTTCTAGCGACGATAATTTTGAATATCTTGTATCTTGATGCGGACGTCGATAATCGGGAGCTTGAATAAATTCCTTTTGAACTAATTCAGTATCTTGCAGGCGAGAAAGTATCCGTTCATCGATTTCTTCAAGTGGAAGATTGGTTGTTATGATAGTTGATAAATGGTTGATATAGCGGAAGTTTATTATTTGGAACAGTTTCTCTTGTGCCCAGGCAGTTGCATTTTGAGTGCCAAAGTCATCTAAAATCAATAAAGATGCATTCCGAATCTCATTAAAACGTTGTTCAAATGTTGTATCCTCGCTGTCATAAGAGAAGCGCAGGACATCTAGTAAATCAGGTAAAGTTAAAAAGAGCGTGGGCACACCTAAGCTTATTGCTGAGTTGGCTATAGCAGCTGCAAGGTGAGTTTTACCACATCCAAAACCCCCCAATAAAATTAACCAGTGGCCGTCATGAATAGAATGAACATATTTTTCAGCGTGTTCTTTAGCTGCGACTAATGAGCCAAATTCTTTTTTTGTTAATTTTCTGTCTCTATTGCCCGATACAGAAAAATTTTCAAAAGTCATTTCGCTGAGTTCGTCCAGCCGGCTCAACGAAAACAACTTGTGGCCTACCTGTTGCACAATTTGAGATCGACGGCATACACAAATTTCCAACTTGCCAAATTCAAGGTGATCAAGTGGAAGGTCTCGGCGTAGATAACCTGTCCCATGGCAATATGGACAGTTTGGATCTCCAAGTGTACTAATGCTCGATATAGTCGGAGTATTTTCCTTTGATGTATTTTCTGCGATCTTCTGGAGAGTCTTTGTCTATCTTGCTCTTTGGCATGGCCTTCTTCCTTCCAGCGGCGTAATATCGCTTCCGCGTATTTCCAGTTGCGCTTATTATTCTTGACCGCGATTTCCAAAGCCTCCGACACCCATTCCGGCGGGTAGGTCTGCTCGGCGTCTTTCAGGGCATCAGCGATCAGTGGCGTCAGTGGGCCAATGTTTTCTTCGTACAATTTAAAAATGTTCGGACGTTCCAGTAGTGGGTTGGAAACAGAGGCGTTTTCCGGTATATCCAGCTCGCCTTTTTGATAGGCTTCGGCTGCCGCCCGCCCCCGCGGGGAATTCAGGAAATAGAGCGTAATCGGTTTTTTTTCCGCCCGTAGCAGGCTGCCGCGCTGCGCTGCTTTTTCAAGCGCCGGACCGGGTTCCGCTACACATTCAGCAAAATCTTCAATCTTTAGATAGCGGAGCCGACCTTCCATGTGCTCGAACCGCCACAAGGTGTAGAGTGTCACCTTCAACTCATCCGGGTCGGTAATCTCGGTTAGCAACTGCCGGAAAAATGAGTCGGGGATTTGGGTAAAGGTTTCCTGATCGGTAAAACCGGCGAATTTTTTCATATTGCCCGATTGAGTGGACTTCCGCCCCTGAATTCTTGGCTAAATTTGAGACAGGTCAATACTTGCGCGTTGCTGCATCCACAAACTTGGCCAGGTCGCTCATGAAGATCAAGTTCTACGCTGCCGGTTGGACCGTTGCGGTGTTTGGCTATAATGATCTCTGCCACATTCTTGCTTGACAGTGTCCTTCTCGTATTGGTCGGGACGGTAGATGAACATGACAATATCCGCATCCTGCTCGATGGAGCCGGATTCGCGCAGGTCTGACAGAACCGGGCGTTTGTCGGTGCGCTGTTCGACGGCGCGGCTCAATTGCGCCGCGGCCAGCACCGGCACGTTCAGTTCGCGCGCCAGCACTTTCAGGTTGCGCGAGATGTACGAGACTTCCTGGACACGGTTCTCGGTGCGCGTGTCGCCGCTCATCAACTGGATGTAGTCAACGATGATCAGGTCGAGGCCGTATTCCATGTGCAGGCGGCGGCACTTGGTACGCAAAGCCAGGGGCGTAATGGCAGGTGTATCGTCCAGGTAGATTTGCGTGTCTCCCAACACTTCAATGGAATGGACGAATAATCCCATTTCGTTTTCATCGAGTTTGCCGGTTCGCAAGTGCTGTGAGTCGATGCCGGTTTGCTGGGAGATTAAACGCAGGGCTACCTGTTCGTTCGACATTTCGAGCGAGAAGACTGCCACGTGCTTTTTGTGCAGCAGGGCGGCGTTCTTCGCCACCGACAGCAGGAATCCGGATTTACCCTGGCCCGGACGGCCAGCAATGATTAGTAGATCGGAAGGCTGCAGGCCCATCAGTTTGCGGTCGAGATCTATGAAACCGGTCGGGACGCCAAAAATGTCCCCGGGGCGCTTGGCAAGTTCGTCGATCCGGTCGTACGCTTCGCTCATCACCTGGCGAATGGGCTGCACGTCGTGGCGCAGCCGCCGCTCGCTGACGTTGAAGATGGCTTTCTCTGATTCCTCGATGATGTTCTCGACCGAATCCCGCTCGTCGTATGCCAGGGTGGCGATCTGGTTGGCTGCGGTCAACATGCGCCGGCGGATTGCGTCCGCCTCGACCATCCGTCCGTAAGCCTCGGCGTGCAGCGAAGTCGGGACCTGGTTAAGCAGTGCTGTCAGAAACGCCGGACCGCCAATCTCGGCCAACTGACCGGCGCTCTCCAGTTCCTCGGATAACGGTTAGGAAATCCAGCGGGATGCGTTTTTCATGCAGGCGGGTGAAGGCTTCCCAGATCCAGCGATGTCGGACGATGTAAAAATCTTCCGCCTGCAGGAATTGGGCCAGGTCGTAATAGGCCTCAGGATTAATGAGCACTGCCCCCACAACGGCTTCTTCGGCTTCGCGGTTGTGGGGGGTCACAGGAGCGGATGGTGTGAACGTCCCTTCAAGCGGTCCTGGGCGGCTCCCATTGGCGGGGCTCACAGGAGGCTCTTCGGGAGCAGGCAAATCAGGCATTGATTTTTCCAGTTCGGCGGAGCGGGTTTACCCCTTGAAGGGATTTTCGTCCTAAGATTTAGGCTTCTCTTCGTCGCCTTTATCGGGTCCAAGTTTCTTTAGGAAGTCTTCAAAAACATCCAAGCGTTTTTCGTCTTCCGGTCCCGCAACGGCACCCGGGGCTGGTTTTTCGGTCGGTTCTGAAGGAGATTCTTCTGTTATATTTTTTTCGGGGACAATCCCCGCTTCGTCCATTACCGCCTGGTTGACCAGGATCGGGGCATGGGCGCGCAGTGCCAGGGCTATGGCATCCGACGGACGCGAGTCAATGTTGGCCGTTTTCCCATCTGTTTCAGTAACAATATTGCCAAAAAAGACATCCTCTTTCAAAGCAACGATCTCAACACGTAATACCTTGGCATTAAAGAGGGTTAGGAAATTTTTTAGCAGGTCGTGCGTCATGGGGCGGCTGATTTCCACTTCTTGGAGCGCCACTGTTATTGCTTCGGCCTCGAACGGTCCAACCCAGATCGGCAGGTAACGTTCCATGTCCGTTTGGCGCAAAACGACCACCCGTTGGGGTGACATCAAGCTGACACGCAGGCTGTCAATGACCACTTCAACCATCTCGGACATATCTCTAACTCCAATACCAGTCAGGCAAAGGTAGCGTTATTCTAACACGGGCGGGAGGGGGTTGCAACGGGAAATCGCAGGAATGGCTTTTCCCTGCAGATAACCGTAATGACCCGACACCAAATTCCCATCCAGATGCCCGCTTCCCTTTGAAACCCTCAAGAAGACATTCCATGCAACGGCATGATACAATGTCGCTCGATGCCTGCGCCCAAAAAAATCCTGCCTTACCTTGCCCTGGGGGTCACTATCTTCAGTCTTAGCTTCGCTGCATTTTTTGTACGTTGGGCGGATGCGCCGGCAGCGGTATTTGGATTTTACCGCCTCGGCATTGCCACACTGATCCTGACCCCGTTTTTCGTTCGCAACACGATCCGGAATAGGCGCGCTTCCCAACCCCGCAGCCTGCGCGGTTGGATCCTGGTACTGCCGGCTCTGGCCGGGTTGGCGTCTGCACTGGACCATTTTACCTGGAACACATCGTTGAAATATACTTCCGCTGCCAACGCCACTCTGCTCGGAAATACCTCCCCAATTTGGGTGGCACTGGCAGCCTGGCTGATTTTCAGGGAGCGAACCAAAGGACTCTTCTGGCTTGGCTTGGCGCTGACCATGGGCGGGGCAGTAGCCGTTTTGAGCAATGATTTCCTGCAGCATCCTGTCATCGGCTGGGGTGACATGCTGGCTCTGTCGACGGGCATTTTCTATGCCATATTCTTCCTTTTCTCCCAGCGCAGCCGAGAGCATTTCGATACACTTTCCCACGTCTGGATCTGCAGCCTGAGCAGTGCCCTGGTTTTGCTTATTCTCAGCCTGGCTACGGGCTCACTGTCTGACCGGCTATTCCCCGCGTACCTACCTGGTTTTCCTGGCCGCAGCCCTTCTTCCCCAGTTGGCCGGCTATCTCGCCTTGGGATACGCACTCGGGCACTTGCCGGCATCGATTGTCTCCCCCACCATGTTGGGGCAACCGGTGCTGACTGCCCTGCTGGCCATTCCGTTATCTGGGCGAAAACCTCCAGCCCGTCCAATGGATCGGAGGGCTGGTTGTGATTGCTGGGATTTATCTGGTCCACCGCAGCCGGGAAGCTGCATCGCAGCCACTTCCCGGGGATTGAGCATTTTCCGGGGGAATTTTTATCCACCAAAGGCGAAGGTTGGCATTCCTTGAATTTCTGTTTTTATCTTGAAAAGCCCGCCTGATTGAGGGTATTTTACCAACTGCTCCTGGCTCAATCCTTTTCGTGCCGATGTAATGTATAGATCGGTCAGGTCTGGCCCCCCAAAAATACAGGAAGTGATATTCAACGCCGGGACTGGGGATCGCCTCCACCAGTTGACCGGTGACTGGATTCCACCGGGTGATTTTGGCCCCTCCCCACATCGCCACCCATAACATCCCTTCGGGAATCGGAGGTCATCCCATCCGGCCAGCCCAATTCGGGCGGGATGTTGATCACCGTGCGCGAGTCGGCGATCTCACCGGTTGCCAGGTCATAGTCGAAGGCGGTAATTTGGCGTGAGGGTGTGTCGATATGGTAGAAGGTCTTGTGGTCGGGGCTCCACGTCAGGCCATTGGAGATGCGAACTCCGGTCAGCAGGGTTTTCAGCAAGCCATTGGGAGAAAGGGAATAGAGCGCGCCGCTGGCCTCTTTTTCTGCGTCATCCATCGTCCCGGCCAGGAAGCGACCTACCGGGTCGCATTTGCCGTCGTTGAATCGGTTGCCAGGGAAGTGTTCGTTCCGGACTGCCACAATACGGTTCAGTTTTTGGGTATTCAGGTTTAAAGTGGCGAAGCAGCCGCGTAAAGCAATGACAAGCTCTCCACTCTGGCAAGGAGCTACACAACCGACCTTTTCCCCAAGGGATATACAGGTATCTGTCCCCTTCTCCGGATGAAAGATGTGCACATCTCCGGCATGGATGTCCACCCAGTAGAGCTGCTTTGCCTCTGCATCCCAGGCGGGACCTTCACCCAGGTCGGCGTGTGTATCCAGGAGCAATTCAGGAGCCAGCATTTTAACGGGTCACTTTGGCTTGCACCACGAACTGGTCCACCCCGCCGAAACGGTACTTGTATTCCTCGTCCCCGCGCATGAAATCGAACTCGGCGCGCTTGTTCTCGTTGGCCCATTGCAGGAGATGACCCAGCAGCACCCAGCCTGGGCTTAATTCCAGGTAACGCCGTTCTATTCCGGAGTTATAAACCCAGATGCGGTTCAGGTAATCGAAATTGAGATAACCGGCGGCTTTCTGCCCATCCACTTCGAGGAAAGCCAGTTGCAGCCAGCCATTCTCGAAAGCCGCCCGGCAGGAAAGGTGCATCTGCTGGCGCATCGCCTCGGTCAGGAATTTTTCCTTGTCCGGTTCCTGCGCCATCATTGCCAGGAAGGCGTCCACCTCTGCCTCGAGCGTGGCACCATCCGAAACAATATACCAGCGCACGTCGTTGCCGCTTCTCTACGGCTCGGCGCATTTTACGGCGGATTTCATGTCGCTGTTTTTTGTCGATACCGGAGAGATAGGTTTCAAAGTCGCCCGGCAGAGGAATGGATGGAGCGTGGTAGGTTTGCTTCTGGGTGAAGCTCCAGCCCCGTTTTTCTGCTTCGAATTTAAGCACCGGGAGTGTGGGCGAGGTTTCCGGGAGATTTTGCCAGGTCAAGCACTTCCCAGGGTTGCGATCCTGCTTCCGGTGCGGGCAGTGCTCAGCCCTGCGGGCCCGGAAGTACCGAGAAAATCCAGCAATCCGGGTATAAAGACTGGCAAATCATTTGGGCTGACGATCAGGTCAAGGTAATCCGATATTTCGATGCTGCCGAGCAGCAGGAGTGCAGGGGTGCCCTCTCGATTTTTGGCAGAAAAGAGCGGCGCCACCCCGGCCAGCCGCCCATTCTGGTGGGCAGCCACAACCGCCAGGTCCGAGTCCGGCCATTCGCCCCCGCCGCGTGTCTCCCACCAGGTGTGCAGGTATTCGTGACGCAGAAAGGGTACATGGGTGAAGCATTCGTTCAAAAGCGTGTTCCAATCAACCGCCAGTGACTCAAGGTCTTTAAAGCTGCGATAAAGGGTAAATTCCATACCGAGATTTTACCAGTATAATGTGGGTGTGACTGCCGCTTTCGATCTCAACCTTCTCCCGTTTTATCGAATCAAAGGCCAGGAATGGCCACAATTACCCGGCTTGCTGACAATGCTGCCGCCCCATCGCACTGCCCGGGGACGCGAGAATGATCGCCTGGTTATTTACCTGACTTTTTCCGGAAACGACCCCTTTTCTGCCAGTGAGTATAACCAGACTGCCGCCCAGATGGCCCGGCAGTTTTACCAGACACCCGGTTCGGTGACTTCAGCCATCCGCTCCGTTGCCGAGACCCTCAACCAGTTGCTGGTGGACCGCAATTTGCGCACCACCGGCAAGGGCCAGTACATCATCGGACGGATGATTTTGGGTGTCCTGCATGGGTCGCAATTCGTTTTTGCCCAATGCGGGCCCACGCATGTTTTCCACCTGACCGGGAAGGATGCACGCCAGGTTCACGACGCGCAAATTTCTGGGCGCGGGCTGGGCATCGGTCAGGCTACCCCGCTCTATTTCTCTCAACTTGACCTGAATCCCGGCGACCAGTTGGTGCTGTGTGCAGACTTGCCCTCCGGCTGGGAGACCGCCCTGTTGGGTACAAGTCTTGCCACTCCCGACTCGCTGCGTCGTGAATTGCTCACCATTACTACCGAAGATTTAAATGCGGTCCAGGTTGAAGTGCAACCTGGGAAGGGCAATTTGAATGTCCTGAAAGCTATGCCCTGCGCCAGCTCCCGACACCGCGGCTGCGAAACGCCAAAACGCTTTTGTGGAACATACAACCAGATCTGTTCCTGCGCCAACTCCAGACAAGCTGGTTCCGGAAAATCAACCGGCGTCTGTGGACATGGTTGCAGAACCTTTCCCCGTCGAACCTCAAGAACTCCGCACCTGAACATCCATCCGGTCATTCCCACCTCCCAGGTGGATAGCGGGCAACCTGCCAGCCGTTTTGCCCGTCTGCTGTCTGGGTCGGGTACAGAATCATCGGCAGGTGCCCAAAAGACCGAAGCTCCCCAAAAGAGCGTTGAGGTTCATGTAACAGCAAACAAACCAAAGGTTCGCAATGACCCTGCCCAGCCCATTCCTCCTTCGACGACGGCTTCGAAACCAGCCATCTCCCGTCCTGCTGCACAGACGGGGCGATTTGTGTCCGGGCGTGCCGCCGGTGAACTGCCAGAGATCAAGCGCCCACTCACCCACCGCAAGGGTATCTACCGCTTGCTGGCAAATATCATCCTTGGAGTTCGGCGGGCCTCCCAGAAGATTTCAATGGGCATTGGAAGGTTCCTGCCGAATCTTCTACCAAACTCTAGGGAGGCAGAATCGCAGGAAAATGGATCGAGCCTGGCTTTTGTTGCGATTGCAATTCCTGTGATTGTTGTGACAGTTGCAGGTCTGGTCTATGCCCGTTATGGACGTGTAACACAATACAATGATTATTACAGTATGGCCATGGTCCAGGCCGCGCAGGCCCATGGGCAAACCGACCCGATAGATGTGCGCCGTGCGTGGGACAGCACTCTTTATTACCTCGATCTAGCTGATCGTTACCAGATTACTCAGGATTCGCTTAACCTTCGCCAGGAAGCCCAGACAGCCCTCGACAACCTGGATAGCATTGTGCGCCTGAATTTTAGTCCGGCCATTGTCGGAGGCTTGGACCGCACCCTGCAAATCAACCGAATGGCTGCCACCAACACCGATCTTTACCTCTTGGATGCCTCTCGCGGGAGCGTGATACGCGCCAGCCTGGGTAACCAGGGTTATGAAGTTGATACCAGTTTTATCTGCGGACCCGGGCAGTATGGTACGCTCACTGTGGGGAAATTGCTGGATATTGAAGCCCTCCAGATGAGCAACGATTATAATGCCCGCGTCATGGGAATCGATGCCAATGGTACTTTGCTGTATTGCGGCTTCAACATGACTCCTGAGGCAGTGCCTCTCAGTCCTCCTCCGCTCGGTTGGCAGGGGATTGCAGCTTTTGCCCTGGATACCGATGGCAAGTATCTTTATGTGCTTGATCCTTTGGGAAATAACATATGGTCTTACCAGGGGACTTCCGGCAAATTCACTGATTCTCCCACCCTGTTCTTTGGCCAGCAGGTACCTCAAAGCATGAGCACATCCATTGACCTGGCTGCCAATAATTCTGATCTGTATCTCCTCTTTGCAGACGGGCATGTCACGGCCTGCCCGGCGAGTCATTTTGAGGGCGTCCCGTTGCGCTGTGCGGATCCGGTCACGTTCGTTGATAACCGCCCCGAGCGGCAGCCCGGTCCACGGATCACCGATGCGGTTTTTAATCAAATATCTTTCGCAGCCGCACCCGACCCGCTCCTCTATTTGCTTGAACCCCTCACCCGGGCTGTCTATTACTTTAGCCCGCGCTCTGATTCACTCGAGTTACGCGGTCAATTCCGGGCCAGTGTAGAGCAAAGTAACACGCTCTTCACTGGTTCTGCCTCAGCCATGACCATCAGTCCAAACCGGAATATTTTCTTCAGCATAGGCTCTCAAGTTTTCTATGCCCCCAATGTGCCCTGAGAGGAAATGAATAGCCCTTCTGGCAAATCCAAACTGTCATTTCTGAGTTGGTTACTCAGACTGTTTCGAAGGCCAACCCCTCCCACCCCGGTCCATGTTGTTCCACCCGATAACACCACAGAACCTGTTCGGATCGTGACAACCCGCGTTTTGCTGGCTATTTTTAATCCGGTCATGGACAAGGCAACGGGAGTCACACTTTCCCGGTTAATGCAATGGCAGTCACCAGATGACCTTGCCAATGCTTGCATCCAGGAAATTCTGGAAGCCAGCGGCGGGATGGCGCGCTATCAGATTGCCCAGCGCGTGGAGCTTAATGAGTTTCCAGTCAAGACCGATGGGTATAGTTATGATCCCCAGACCTATTTGGATGTGGTTAAGGGTGTTCAGCCGCCGCATCTGCCCGAGGGCGCTGATTATCAGTCTATCCTCACCAAATTGAACGTCTTGCCTCACATTGCCATGCGCGATATTGACGAAGTGTGGTTGTTCGCCTTTCCACATGCCGGGTTCTTCGAATCAAGCATGGGTGGAGCGGGCGCTTTCTGGTGTAATTCAGAGCCTTTGACCTGGTCCTCCAGCTGCGCCCGCCGGTTCATTGTCATGGGGTTCTCGTACGAGCGGGGCGTCGGCGAAATGCTCGAATCGTTCGGGCACCGCTCTGAATCACTCGTCTCCAAAGTTTTCGATTGCCAGGAATTTGTAGCCTGGGCTTATAAGCAAAACCGGGTTCCTGCGACGGTTGGTCCAATCCTAAATATGTTCCAGCAGTTCATTTGTTTCGACCAGATCGCTCCCGGCAAGTCGGGCATTGGAACGATCCATTACGCTCCCAATAGCGACCGGGACTATGATTGGAACAACCCACGCCGCGTCCCAAGCACTAGCTATGATTGGTACAACTTCCCGAAATTTCAAAATGACGTCCGCCAGCTGAACTGTGACGAATGGGGGAACGGTGATATCCGGGCGCACCATAAATGGTGGTTGAAGCACCTGCCTAAAGCCCCCGGCCGGACAAATGGCGTGGTCAATAACTGGTGGCAGTATGTAATGGATCCCACTCAGATAAATATATAAATGGGCAGGATTTTTTCTTGGGGGACTCTTTGTAATCGCTTTCTGATTCTTTTACTTGTTTCCAGGCAGTATCAGCGGGACATCCACAAATGGGTGTTGGATTACCTGCACCGGCAAGTGGTATGCCGTTGAGATGAGTTCGGGGGTGAACACCTGCTGCGGCGTCCCCGTGGCAGTGATTTTTCCATCCACCAGCAGTGCCACGCGGTCGGCATAACGCGCAGCGAGATTTAGATCATGGAGGGCCACCAGCACCGCCAGTTTATCCTGATGGGCAAGTGTTCCCACAGTTTCCATAAAACCGACTTGATAATGTAAATCCAGATTGGAGGTTGGCTCATCCAACAACAGGATGGGCGTGGACTGGGCCAATGCCCGCGCCAGCAATACACGCTGCTGTTCGCCGCCTGAGAGCTCGCCCACGCGCCGTTCGGACAAATCCAGCGCATCAACTTTTTGCAGGGCGAGTCGTGCGATCGCTTCGTCTTTGGCTGAGACCTGGCCGAGGAAATTAAGGTGAGGCGTGCGACCCATCAACACGGTCTCCCACACTGTGAAAGCGGGCGGCATGGAAGCGGCTTGGGGGACGACTGCCAAGGAGCGAGCGCGCTGCATGGGAGATAGAGAGACCAATTCGTAATGGCGGCTTAAGTCGTCGATACTGATCTTACCAGACTCCACCGGAACCACTCCACTCACGGCTCTTACCAACGTGGATTTTCCCGCGCCATTCGGACCGATGAGTGCCAGGACCTCGCCGGAGTTGACCTCCAGCGAGATAGAGTTCAGCACGCGCCGTTTGCCATAGGAGACCGATAACTTTTCTACTCTCAACATGCAAAATTCCATCACAATGCTGATTGCATTGAGACTAAAGACATACTAATTATTATCACTTTGCTTTACGCGTCCTCTATAGTGCACATTACCAATATCCCTGGTTCTTCGATCGGCGCAGCACCCACAGGAAGAACGGTGCCCCCACCAGTGCAGTCACAATCCCTACCGGTAGTTCCTGCGGAGCGATCACCGAGCGGGCGATGACGTCTGCCAGCAGCAGGGCACCAGCTCCGCTGATCAATGAGAGCGGGAGCAGGCGGCGGTAGTCCGCGCCGAACCACATGCGGATGACGTGCGGTACGATCAGCCCGATAAAACCGATGATCCCCGAAAAAGATACAGCCGCTGCTGTTGCCAGAGAAGCCGCCAGGAGAATCAGGGTCCGCGCCCGCGTGACCGGCAGCCCCATCTGTTGCGCCTGGTCGTCGCCAAATTGCAGCAGGTTCAAGGCGTGCCCGCTCAACACCAGAATTCCCAGTCCAACCGCCAGGAAAGGCAGTATCGCCAACACAGGTTCCCAGCCAGCTTGCGAGGCGCCGCCATTTAACCACGCGATCGCCCGGTGGAGTTCCCCGGTAGAGCGCAGCATCAGGTAGGTGGTTACCGCAGTCGCGAAGGAACCGAAAGCCACCCCCGCCAGGATCAGGTTTGTCGTTGGCACAGTCTTACCCACCCGCGCCAGCGTGTAAACCAGGAAAACGGTCAATAGCGCGCCGATGAACGCTGCCACAGGGACGGCCAACAGCCCCCAGAACGAATATGGCCAATTAATGCTCATCGCCAGCACTGCCCCGAGACCCGCACCGGAAGCCACACCGATCAGGTATGGGTCGGCCAGAGGGTTGCGGAACAGTCCCTGGTAGGCCGCGCCAGAACCGCCCAGCGCTGCTCCGGTCAGCAGTACCAGTGCTGTGCGCGGCAGGCGGATGCCGGTCAGTATGAAAGCAAAGGTTTTTAGTGGCTCGGAGAAATTTGCCCTATCCAGCCACCCAATCAGAATTCTACCCAGGTCAGCAGGCGGAATGAATACAGAGCCAACAGCAATGGATAGGATCACGGCCAGGATCAGGAAGAGCAGGGTATATAGAAACGCACGGATGTTCATACTGCCGGAGGAAGCAGGGACTCTCTTGCCCTTTCTACATCATTTGAATAGATCCGGATGGAGCAGTTTCGCTAATGCTTCCAATCCGTCCACCAGGCGTGGACCAGGACGGCTGACAAGGTTATCATCGAATGCATATATCTGCCCGGTCTGGACCGCGGTCAGCGTTCCCCAGCCGGGACGTGCAGCCACCTTAGCCGGCGTCTCGCCATAGGCCGAATCGCCCAGGATGATGATGCCAGGGTTGGCAACCACCAGTTGCTCCAGGCTGATCTGCGCCCATTGAGTGGAAAGGCCGGCACCGATGTTTATGCCTCCTGCACGATCAATGAGCAGGTCAACGAAGGAACCGGGACCCGCGGTGTAAGGCTTGGTCGGGTCGGTGGCGTCCAGTTCGTAGTAGACCGTTGGGGAATTTGAAAGCGGCTTAATTTTAGAATCCACTGCCGCAACTCGGCTCTTAAGCGAGTCTACCAATGCCGCAGTTTCGGTTTCGTGACCGGTCAATTTGGCGACCGTTTCAAGGTTGGTATACATTTCTTCCAGCGTGTTCGGGTTGGGGAGAAAGTAGACCGTCAATCCCAATTGCTCCAGCGAGGACACCAGTTCAGGTGTATTGATCCCTCCGGCTAAAACCAGGTCGGGATGTAGGGCCACAATGGCCTCCAGGTTAAACCCACTGTAACCGCCAATGGTCGGCAAGCTTAGTGCCACTGCCGGGTAATCGGAAGTTTCATCGCGGCCCACCACTTGGGCACCCGCCCCAATTGCGAACAGGATTTCCGTATTGGCTGGAGCCAACGAGACCACGCGTTGGGCTGGGCTAGTAAGTGTGACGGTGCGGTTCAATCCGTCGCTCACGGTAATAGCAGGATTTGCGGTGGCTGAAGGGAGAGTGTTGGCAGACTGGGTCGGAACGCTCGTCGCGGACGAGGCTTGGGCTGAGCTGCAAGCAGCAAGCAGGGGTACGATCAAAAGTACGATCAGGTATTTTCGAAACATCCCATTCTCCTTAAATATGGACTACCAAGGCAGCATCAAAGGTTCTTAAAGGCTCGAAGGATACCTGGCTTTTTAGCATTAATGGTTTCCATTGTGCCTCTTTATGTCTCTGGTACTTGGAGGTTGTTTTTTGAGTTTCCAAAACAAAATCCCCTGTGCTAGACAGGGGAGGGGGAAAAGGCAATCTGTTGCGCCGTTCCCACCTCCGTTCCACGAGAGAGTGTAGAACCGGCCAGGGCGGGCGGCCTGACTTGTCGGCATTTATGCCAACTCACAGTTGCGGGACAGTGCCGGACTTGCACCGGCTTCGCCATTGGGCCTTCCCATCCGGGGGAAGAGGCACCCTGACCAATATTCAATTTCAATTACATTGTATATGTATGCGGGAATTTCGTCAATGAAATGCCTTGTCGAGTTCTTCCACAACCTGTACAATAAGTTCAGGGGGGCCCCCTATGGAAACGATCAATCCTCGATCCCCAGGCAGGTTATTCAATCTCACTGCGTGGATGCCATTGCTCTGGTTGTCTCTGGCCTTTCTCGCCGGTATATTGTTCGCCGGAAAGGTGACCCTTTCCGTTCTTGTCTGGCTGATCCTGGCGGGCGGGTCATTGGTCATTTTCATCCTGTTCCGCATTCTCCATGCCCGCTTCCACATCTCTATCATCCCCCTGCTCCTTTTTTCTCCCGCTCTTCTGGGAGTCTTTTTCCTTGGTGCAGCCCGCTACCAGGCAACCATCCCCCGCGTCGATGCAAATTATATTGCCTGGTACAACGATCGGGATTACCAATTGCTCGTCACCGGCACGCTGACCGACCCGCCCGATGTACGCGACACCTACACCAATTTGCGGGTGAGTGTCACCAGCCTGGATGCCGGTGATCAATCATTGCCGGTCCACGGTCTTGATCCTCGCTCGCGTTCCCCCCGGAACCGATTGGCATTATGGGGATGTGGTCCGGCTGCGCGGGCATTTGCAAACCCCTCCTGAAAATGAGGATTTCTCCTACCAGGACTACCTTGCGCGCCAGGGAATCCTTTCCTATATGCCGGATGCAGCTGCCACGCTCCTGCCCTTCAACGCTGGCAACCCTGTGCTGCGCCTGGTTTATGCCTTCAAAGATCAGGCCATTGCCCATGTTTACCGTATCTTCCCTGAGCCCGAAGCCTCCCTCCTGGCAGGCATCCTGCTTGGAGACGATAACGGCCTTTCTGCCTCGCTGCAGCAGGCCTACAAAAACACCGGCACGGCTCATATCATCGCCATCTCCGGCTTCAATATCGCCATCATTGCGGGGGTGTTCGTCTTCCTTTTCAGCCGCCTGCTTGGACGCCGCCGGGGGGCTATCGCCGCCGTGATTGGGATCATCCTTTACACGGTGCTGGTGGGGGCCACCGCCTCGGTCGTGCGCGCTGCCATCATGGGAGGACTGGCTATTCTTGCCGGACAATTGGGCCGCCGCCAGAACGGTCTTAACACCCTGGCAACCACCGCTGCGGTCATGGCCGTCATTAATCCCAATACGCTCTGGGATGTTGGTTTTCAGCTTTCTTTTGCCGCCACTCTCGGCTTGATCCTTTACGCCCAGCCTCTCCAGGACTGGTTCACCCGCCTGCTTGCCCGCCGCCTCCCCGTCCGAACGGCCCAAAACATTTCCGCTCCTCTCAGCTCGGCCATGTTCTTCACCCTGGCTGCCCAATTGACCACCCTGCCCATCATGGCCTACCAGTTCGGGCGCGTCTCGCTGGTTTCTATCATCGCCAACCCCTTTGTATTGCCGGTCCAGCCGGCGGTGATGGTCCTCGCCGGGCTGGCAGTCCTGCTCAGTTTCATATACATCCCTCTTGGACAAGTTGTCGCCTGGGTCGCCTGGCCATTTGCAGCTTATACGGATCGGGCGGTGGAGTTTTTCAATGGCTTTCCGCACGGGGTCGTTATCCTCGGAGATTTTTCGTTCCTGTTTGTTGTGCTGTTCTTTGGGATATTGCTCCTCCTGACCTTTGGCGGGAGCACGCGTTAAAGAAGCTATACGTCCCATTCTTGCTCCTTCCGTGATCATAGCCGCTCTGGGAGTCATTGTTTTCCTGGTCTGGTCTGCCTTCTTCCAGGCCCCGGATGGGCGTTTACGACTGACCTTTCTAAACGTGGGTTCTGCCGACGCCATCCTGATTCAGACCCCTTCCGGACGTTCCATTCTGGTGGATGGTGGTCCCAGCCCATCCATGCTTGCTGGCTCTCTTGGACCGCGCCTCTCTGCGTTTGACCGCAGCATCGACTGGCTGGTGGTCGCATCTACTCAGGACCAGCAGGTGGCTGCCCTGCCAACCATCCTCGACCGTTTCCCGGTGAGGAACGTCCTGTGGTCCGGGAACCTTGACGCTTCCTACTCTGCCGAGAACCTGGACCGCTGGCTGGCTGGTAGTGATATTCCGGTCACTCCTGCCTACCCTGGTGCCGAGCTGGACCTCGGAGATGGCGCCAGGTTGAAGGTGCAAAGTGTCTCGCCGCGCGGGTCAGTCTTGCTGGTGGAATGGCAGGGGTTCCGCGCTCTCCTGCCTGTTGGCATTAATTTCGATACCCTGTCCGCCGTGGATAGCGCCAAGGCCATCGGCCCGGTGACTGCCCTTCTGCTGGCCGACTCTGGCTACGCACCCTCCAACCCGCCGGAGTGGATCGGCGGCCTGCACCCGCAGGTGGTAATATTAAGCGTGGCTGCCGGTGATCCAGACGGTCTGCCCGCTCAATCCGTGCTCGACAGCCTGTCCGGGGTCACCCTCCTGCGCACCGACCGAAATGGCTGGATCTCACTCTCAACGGATGGGGTGGGGCTGTGGGTGGATGCGGAGAAAAAGTGACCAAGATGTCATTGCGACCGGTCACGTTTAGCGAGGAAAGCAATCTTCTGTCAGGTAAATAAACAAGTTAGAAGGGAAAGAGTCAAAGGTTTGGGTAAGTGAAGGATGGAGCGGAATCAATGAACTCCACTCAAGTTCTTCCTGAGTCCTATAAATTGGCTGGAGATTTTCGGCCGGGGAAATTCAAAAGGGCTGTTTGGGCAGCTTCCTTGTTTGGTCTTGTTATTCTGGTCGGGTCCTATGCCTTCTATTACTGGTTGGCGGGTGTTTTGCGACCCGGCTTTCAATCAATTCAAAACCTCCATTTTGAATTATCGTTAGAGCGGCTTTGGAGTATGTGGAGGGTAATTGTTCTGCTTGTGATCCTTATCTTGGTGCATGAATTGATCCATGCGCTTTGTTTATGGATGATTACCGGAAAGCGACCGGTTATACGAGCAACTTTAAAAGGGACGGGGGGGCTGTATGTTAGGTTACCATCCTGGTATTTATCCCGTAATGCTTTCCTGGTTGTCAACCTGGCTCCGGTGTGTTTGATCACTTTGACCGGATCTCTTCTTTTATTGGTGGTGGTTAAAACTAGTATTAGCCTGTTGATTTTCTGCTTGGCAGTTCATCTTGCCGGAGCCACAGGGGATCTGCTTTCGTCTGCTTTTCTTTTTCTTCAACCTGCTTCGACGTTCCTGACCACCGACGGCATGCTGTATACCAGAGGAACTGAGAACATGTCCAGATGGAAGGAAAGTCTACGCTCTGTTATGAATTCGGCTTTGGACCGACTAGAATAGGTCAATGTAAGATTAAGTTCTTAAATCCATACTCGGTTACTCCAGGCAAATAACGACTATTTTAAAAAAATATATATCCGATGTATTTAGAGAAGAAGTACGGTAATGCGAATGAATATCGTCAATCTCGCTACAGGAAATACCCTGCTCTATTGTCAGAAGGTTGAAAGGAGCTGCACATGGACAAAAATCTGATCGCAAAAGCTTCCATAAGCATTGCTGCACCTGACAAAAAGGTCTGGGATGCACTGGTGGATCCCGCTGCTATCAAGCAATACTTTTTCGGCACCACGGTTGTTTCGGACTGGCATCTTGGGAGTCCCATCGTCTGGAAGGGGGAATGGCAGGGAAAAGCTTATGAGGACAAGGGGGTGATCCTTAAGATCATGCCCGGAAAAATCATCCAGTACAGCCATTTCAGTCCCCTTTCCGGTCTCCCCGATAAACCCGAAAACTATCACACGGTTACCATCGAGCTTACCGCCGCTGGAAGTCAAACTCTGGTCTCGTTGTCCCAGGATCACAACGCCACCGAGGAAGAACGTTCCCATTCAGAGCAAAATTGGGGAATGATGCTGGCTGGTCTGAAAAAGTTCTTGGAAGGATAAACTCATTCGCCACAATTGGTTTAATCATCTGTTATAAGTATCTAAATAGGATTATCCATATTAAAAATCCACGGCTGGTTCGCTAACAGGATTTTAGGAAAAAATGAATGTACTGCGTATTATTCGTAGGGTTTTAGCTCTGGCGGTCGGAATTTGGGCCCTGGCGCTCGCCGTGTTTTACATTTTATTTGCTACGATTTCATTCGAAAGCACCACTGCGACTGGAGTCCCCGGCCAGCCGCCCGTTATTACCAACACCTCCGGGCAGCTCCCCTGGATTTCGAAAGCGCAGCCGCTCGCCGTGGCATTTATGCTCGCTTTCTCTATATTGCTGGTGATTACTGGGATTGGAATGTGGCGAGGCCTACTGGCAATAACCCTTCTGCTTTCCCTGCTCACACTCGTTTTTTCCTTCATAACCGGGTTCAGCATTGGTGGCTTGTATTTTCCGGGTGCAGCCGTTGGGTTTCTGGGGGGGCTTTTCCTGGCTGTCGAGAAACTTGCAAGCCGGTCTGATCGTCAGGTCATATGACCTGCTTTCCTTGGATTTCTATTGAGGCTTTAATGGGAACGCGGATTTCGAGAGTACGTTAATCTTTTCTCCATCCGGATAAATTGTAATTGTATTCAAAACATTGTCGGGAGCTCATTTCATTAGGAATGGGCTGCTCGATGTCATTTGGTTGCCATTGGGGGAGTGACAGGCTAATCATATTTTGTTTCTATCATTATCTCTTGATTTTTTTGTGGATTATTGTATAATAATTTATGATAATTAAGGTAATATATCTCGTAATGCTGCAAAGATTCCATTTGCTGAGGTTCCAGAATGAGGTCTTGAGCGCAAAAAGAAACACCTTAAACATTTGTGATTAGATTGGCTTTCCCAAAGGAGGTTTTTCTTATGAATAAAATAACTTCGAAAGACGGCACCACCATCGCCTACGAAAAAAGCGGGACCGGACCAGCACTAATACTGGTAGACGGTGCTCTCACCTATCGTTCTTTCGGACCCATGCAGCATCTTGCAGAACTACTTGCTCCGCATTTTATGGTCTACACCTTTGACCGTCGCGGGCGTGGAGAAAGCAGCAATTCCAAGCCATACTCGGTCGATCGGGAAATTGAAGATATAGATGCGTTGATCGACGTGGCGGGCGGTTCGGCTTTCGTTTATGGAATCTCTTCGGGGGCATGTCTCGCTCTCGAAGCAGCCGCAAAGCTCGGCAGCAAAATCAAGAAGCTTGCATTGTACGAAGCTCCTTATAGTTCCCTGCAAGGCGCCGCCCAGGCCTGGAAGGATTACAGGAAGCAGCTGGCTGATTTGTTGGCTGATGGCCGCCGCGGGGATGCGGTCGCCCTGTTCATGCAGTTCGTGGGCACTCCCCCGGAACAGGTGAATGGAATGCGCAGTGCGCCCATGTGGCCCATGTTCGAAGCCGTAGCGCCCACCCTTGCCTACGATGCGGCTGCCATGGGTACCGATCGTTCCGCCCCGCTTGATCGAGCGGCAAAGGTCTCTGCGCCTGCCCTGGTAATGGACGGAGGTGCCAACCTAGCGGATAGGCCCTTCATGCATGAAACAGCTGCCACGTTGGCAAAAGTGATCCCCCATGCCTGGCAACGCACACTGGAAGGTCAGACCCACGATGTCAACCCGGAGGTTCTCGCTCCGGTACTTCAGGAATTCCTTACCCAATGATGTCCGGGAGCTGCTATGACTCTAAAAGCTTATCTCGATAACATTCAAACCCAAACCGGTAAAACCCCCAAGGATTTTTTGGTCCTGGCTGAAGAGAAAGGGCTCCTCAAACAGGGTGTCAAGACCGGGCAAATTGTTTCCTGGCTGAAGGAAGACTTTGGTTTGGGGCAGGGGCATGCCATGGCAATTGTTCTGACATTAAGACAAGCTACCGAGCCAAAGGTAAGCAAAGGTGACCAAATCGCAAAGCAATTTAGCGGTAACAAAGCCAGGTGGCGAAAGCCTTACGACGATCTTCTGACCAAGGTAAATGAATTTGGACCGGATGTTTCGACATCACCCACCAATACCTATATCAGCCTGCTCCGGAAAAATAAAAAGTTTGCGATCGTACAGGTGACTTCAGATCGCCTTGATATTGGCATCAAGCTCAAGGAAACAAAAATTACTCACCCATTCGAAGCAGCCGGGGCGTGGAACAGCATGGTGACGCATCGTGTGCGCATCGATGATCCAAAGCAAATCGATTCAAATATAATTTCCTGGCTGCAACAGGCTTATGAGAAAGCCTGAGGGTAGGTTGCCATATTTCCGAGGAGTGTAATAATATGCAGAAAATTACCCCATTCCTTTGGTTCAACGACGAGGCTGAAGAGGCAATGAATTTTTATACCTCAATATTTAAGAATTCCAAGATCGGAACCATCAGCCGCTATGGTGACGTGGGCCCCGGGCAGAAAGGCAAGGTCATGTCTGCAACCTTCCAACTAGGTGGGCAGGAATTCATGGCTCTGAATGGAGGGCCGGAATTCACTTTTTCGCCGGCTATTTCGTTCTTCGTGAACTGTGAAACCCAGGAGGAAGTGGATGACTTTTGGGAAAAACTCTCCCAGGGCGGCGAAAAACAAAAATGCGGTTGGTTGAAGGATAAATATGGCGTTTCATGGCAGATAGTTCCCACTGCTTTAGGCGAATTGTTAAACGACAAGAATACCCAAAAATCTCAAAAGGTTATGCAGGCTATGCTTCAAATGGACAAACTTGACATCAAAGGATTGAAACTGGCATATGAGCAGGGCTAATTGAGCTTTTGTTTTGGAAGTGGGGTTGATCCCTCTTCTGGGCGTGGGCCTCATGACCCCGCCCTTTTTTGTTGGGCTTTGTTGGGAGAGGGGCTTCGCAAAGTAGGTTGTCCCCACCTTTGGGGGAAATCAGCCCTGCAAGGAAGCCCCATTTGGAACCCGACCCGGTCTTTTCTTTTTAGTGCATGAGCGCCAGAACATTGATTGGGTTGATTCGGAGGTTGCCTTATTTATTTGCATGCCTTCATACATAATTCAACTCACGCCATTATCCGTCAGGTGCACGAGTGCTATCAACACTTTGAAATTAAAGCAGGGCTGGTGCTCGGTTAAAGAGGCTTGTTTCTCCAGAACGAAAATCCCATCAAATTGAGGGTGTTCTCACCCCGTTGTTCGACCGCCTCTGTATCTAATTGTCCGGCCGGGCTCCTCGGATTGGCGTTGGGAAACACTCCTGTTAAATATGTAAACAGGTTGGGAATCTTTGTAGTAATATATATCATTGGAATCTGGAATTATCGTGAAAAAACCAGGAGGAACGAATAATGGCAGAACCAATGGATGCTATACTGGCTTTTCATAATGCTTTCCGCCGCGACATGGGTGTGATCGACACGGCAAGCCTCGATTCCGCACGCGGCAAACCTGGCCTTATGCCGACAATCGAGCGCTTCCGGTTCTTCAACGAGGTGCTGGTCTGGCACGCCCACGGAGAGGAACTGGCTATCTTCCCCGCCCTCGAAGCCGTCGCGCCTTCGGTCGCTGAGGCGTACGAAAGAGATCACCGCGGCTTGGATGCTGCATTCGACACCTTGAACGCTGCAGTATCTGCACATGACGACTTGGAAATCGCCCGCGCCACTGCGGCATTCAAGTTCCATCTTGACCTCCACCTGGGCAAGGAAGACGCACACTTGTACCGCCTCATTAGGGAGCGCGTGTCCATACCCGACCAGGGCAAGGCACTCGGTGTTATGGCTGGCGAAATCCCGCAGGACCGCTTCCCCGACGTGGTCGCATGGATGTTCCCTTTGTTGGATGACGACGACCGCGAGAACATGACGCGTATCTGGCAGATGGTATTGCCTCCTCCAGCGTTCGAGCAAGTCAAGCAGCTAATTAAAAAGACCCTCGGTAATGACTGGGCAGAACTGACACGTCGAATTCCTTCACTGGCGTAAATAGACCATTACCTGCTTCGCCGTGCAGCATGACTCGAGGTAAATCACCAACAAGGTGCCGGAATCCATCCGAATGACTATTATTTCGTCAAATATTCCCAAGCAACTCTCGGTCGGGCAGGGGGTTTGGTCTTTATGCAACCTTATTTCATTCTGGCAGGAGTCTATTCACTATGAAAGAAGACAGCTTTAAAGTCTACGGGTACCGCTGGATCATGCTGGTGGTGTTCATGTTCATCGTGGCGATCAACCAGATGCTCTGGATTACTTTCGCCTCGATCACAACCGATGCAGTCAAGTTCTATAGCGTCTCGGACCTCAGCATCGGTCTTTTATCCATGATCTTTATGATCGTCTACATTGTCGTCTCGATCCCGGCCTCGTGGGTGATCGACACGTACGGCGTGCGGGTGGCAGTGGGGATCGGCGCAGCTCTCACCGGCATCTTCGGCCTGATGCGCGGCCTCACCGCTTCCAGCTACACCCTGGTGATGGTTGCCCAGATCGGGATCGCGGTCGGGCAGCCGTTCATCCTGAACGCCATCACCACGGTTGCGGCGCGTTGGTTCCCGATCCGCGAACGGGGCACCGCTTCCGGGCTTGGGACGCTGGCGATTTATGTTGGCATCTTCCTGGGCCTGGCGTTAACCCCCTCCTTACCCTTCATTACCAGATCGGCGGCATGTTAATCGCTTACGGGATCGCCGCCGTGGTAGCCGCCCTGGTATTTATCATTTTCGCCAGGGAAAGACCGGCGACGCCGCCCTGCCCTCCCGGGATGGAAGTCCGCTCGCTGGTCCTCGACGGATTCAAACAGATTTTTCGGCAGCGGAGCTTCATCCTGCTCCTGGTCATCTTCTTTGTCGCCCTGGGGACATTCAATGCTGTTACAACCTGGATCGAGAACATCATCGCCCCACGCGGGTTCACCAGCACCCAGGCCGGGATCGTTGGCGGGCTGATGATCGTTGGGGGCATTGTTGGCGCCCTGGTGGTTCCATCTCTTTCTGATCGCTACCGCAAGCGGGTGCCGTTCATCATCATAGCGCTTGCCGGAGCGACGCTGGGATTGGTGGGTATTGCTTATGCTACAAGCTACTGGCTCCTGCTGACCGCCTCTGCCACGATGGGTTTCTTTCTGCTCAGCGCGGGACCGATCGGGTTCCAGTATGCGGCTGAGGTAACCTACCCCACCCCCGAGGGCACCTCGAACGGGCTGGCTCTCATGATGGGGCAAATTTCTGGGATCATCTTCATCTTTGCGATGGACGCCTTCAAATCCCCGCAAACCGGCTCGATGACCATGTCACTGGTCGTGATCATCGCCTTGATGATAATCAGCATCGTACTGGCTGTACTCCTCCGGGAACCCAAAATTTTCATCACCGAAAGCGATAAATCGAAGGAGATAGTAGCGCCAGAAGAGGCTCTCCTACCATAATAAATAATTTTTGAAGCACCAAGGCTCTTCGGAAAATTCCGAAGAGCCTTTTTGTTTTCTGGTGCGACTCAATATGGAGCTCGGACCTACAGCTCGCAATACCGGTCGACCCGCCTGGCAATCACACCCAGGCTGTCTTCCCAGAACTTGCGGGAGCGGATGTCGATCCCGAAGCGGGCAGCCAGGTCAGCGGCGGAGGCTTCGCCGGTGGAGGCCAGCAGGTTTTTGTAATCTGGCACAAAGTCCGCGCCGCGCTGGCGGTAAATGGCGTACAGCCCCGTCCCGAATAACAGTCCAAAGGCGTAGGGGAAGTTGTAGAAAGAAAGCCCGGCATAGTAATAGTGCGGCTTCCAGGTCCACATGTATTTGTGCAGGTACTTCTCATCCAGCCCGTCGCCAAAGACTGTTTTCTGGGACATCCAGCATGATGTCGCACAATTCCTCGGGAGAAAGCTCGGATTTTTCACGGCGCTCGAAGACTTCCTTCTCGAACAGGTAGCGCGAGTAGATGTCCATGATCACCTGGGTATCGCCGATCAACTGCGTCTCGATGATGGCAAGCTGTTCCTGCGGGTCCGTGGTCTCTGCCAGGACGGCTTCCATGACGATCGTTTCGCACATGATCGAGGCGGTCTCGGCCAGGGTCATGGGCGTGTCCTGCTGGATCTCGGTCTTGCCGGCCTGGTAGGCGCATTCGTTATGGAAAGCATGACCGAGTTCGTGGGCAATGGTGCTGACCTGGTCGAGCGTGCCGTCGAAGTTGCACAGCACACGGCTCTCCTTGACCCCGGGCACGCCCATGCAGAACGCGCCGCCGCGCTTGCCTTCGCGCTGTTCGGCGTCGATCCAGCGCTTGTCGAAGGCGCGTTTGGCAAAGGCAGCCAGTTCGGGAGAGAACTTCCCAAAGTTGGTAATGATGAAATCACGGCCTTCGTCAAAGGTATATTTCTTCCCGGCCTTGCCGACCGGGGCGAAAATATCCCACCAGGCCAGTTTTTTCTTGCCAAACCGGTTGGCCTTGGCCTTGAAATATTTGCGGAAGGTTGGGAAGGAAGCTTCCATGGCTCCGAGCATGGCTTCCAGGGTGGGACGGTCGATGCGAGCCATGTCAATGGCAGGATGCAGCGCGTCGGTGCGGCCGCGGTGATGGTTGAGGGTATTGGCTGACCCTTTGACGCCGTTCATGCAGGCCGCCAGCGGCTCCTCGACGGTTTTCCAGGCTGCCATTTCGGCCTCATACGCCCGGCGGCGCACAACCTCGTCGGGGTGCGAATGCAGATTAATCAAGGCCGGCATGGGCAGCTTTTGGATTTTGCCGTCCAGCTCAAAATCCACGGTCAACTGCGAGGTGACGGTCTCCTGGAGCTTGCCCCAGGCGCTGGCGCCGCTCAGGGAGAGTTCGGCTGCCAGGGCTTCCTCCGCCTCCGACATCATGTACTTGCTTTGCTCGGCGGTAGTCGCGCAGCGAGAAGGCGTGCGCCTGGGCAATGGGGTTGGCCTGGATGACCTTCTCCAGCACCGGGGAGAGCTTGCCCACCCAGGCCTGGAACTGGTTGCCGAGGTTTTGCATGCGCACGCCGACCATCTGGAATTCGGACATTTTCTTCATCGCCAGGGTATTATGCGAGTCGGTGGCGACGAACGATTGGAGGTAGGCGCGCACGGTACCGGCGGTCTCGTACAGGGCGTTGAAGCGGTCAATGGCATCGCCGACCACTCCGGCCAATTCCTTGACCGGGGTTTTGGCGTTCATCCGGGCCACATTTTCGGCAAACAGTTTTTCCAGCCCGTCGATATGACCTTTGACGGTGGCGATGGCGGTTTCGAATTCCCTGGATTCGAGCGAAGGGTAAACGTTGGACAGGTCCCAATGGGGAGGGGTGGACATGGTTTTCTCCTTGAATAAGGTGAGATCAATATATTGCGAGAGTTACATATTAACGACCCAAGTCGTTACTACGTTTTAATAATATTGAGTATACCAAATCAAAGGATCGCTTCCGCGCATGGCTCTGACAGGTTTTATCGTTGGGCTTCGTGAGTTCCCTTTTATTCCGTTAGCGTCTTTTCACTTTGACAGTCTCAGGATATACTTTATAAAGGTAAAAGCTATTAATTGGTTATTATGATCGCAAATGTTAAGGTGCGTGGCATCGACGACCTGTGTCGTCGGTAGGCCCGATGACGGCTTGAGGCCGCCTCGGCTCAAAGGAGAGGACAAAGCAATGAAAGTAACCGTCTTGCAAGATAACCTGGCCCGTGGATTGAGCACCGTCTCGCGCGCGGTTTCGCCGCGCAGCACGCTGCCGGTGCTTTCAAATGTCCTGATCGCAAGCGATGAAGGCCGCCTGCGCCTGTCGGCCACCAACCTGGAACTGGGCATCACCTGCTGGATCGGTGCCAAGATCGAAGAGGAAGGCTCCACCACCGTGCCGGCGCGCACCTTCGCCGACCTGGTGAGCACCCTGCCTCCGGAGCAGGTGAACCTGAGCCTGAACGCCTCCACCCAGACCCTGAATGTACGCTGCGGAACTTCGACCACCGACATCAAGTGCATCGATGCCCAGGAGTTCCCGCCCCTGCCCGTGCCGGACATGGAAGGCGCCATCCTGCTGAACGTAGCCGATTTCAAGGACATGATCTCCCAGGTGGTCTTCGCCGCCTCGTCGGACGAGGCCCGCCCGGTGCTGATGGGCGTGCTGGTGACGGTGGACAAGGATACCATCACCATGGCCGCCGCAGATGGGTTCCGCCTGTCGGTGCGCAAGGGCGCGCTCTCGCAGCCGGCCGCGCAGCCGTTCACGGCGATCATCCCGGCGCGCGCGTTGAGCGAACTGGCGCGGGTTGCCAGCGATGGCAACGAAATGATCTCGATGGTGATGCCCAAGGGCCGCGGACAGGTGGTCTTCCGCATGAAGGACTGCGAGGTGGTCTCGCAGCTGATCGACGGCACCTTCCCGGATTACCAGCAGATCATCCCACGGGCATACAAGAGCCGCACCATCCTCTCGACGCCGGCGCTGCTCAAGGCCTGCAAGCAGGCTGAGATCTTCGCCCGCGAAGGCTCGAACGTGGCGCGCTTCAACATCAAATCGTCCGGCGAACTGGAACCCGGCTCAGTGGAAATCTCCGCCCAGTCCGAGGAGACCGGCTCGAACGAGACGGTGGTGGCAGCCACGATCGACGGGGTGGGGCTGCTGATCGCCTTCAACGTCAAGTACCTGCGCGAGGTGCTGGAAGTGGTCAAATCGCCCAACGTGGCGCTGGAGACCTCCGCCCCGAACGCCCCGGGGGTGGTCCGCCCGGTGGGAGACGATAACTTCCTGCACGTGATCATGCCGATGCACCTCGGATAATTATTTAGACTTCTCGGTAGGGACGCAGCTTCGACGACTACCCTTCGGGTACGATGTCATGTCGTCGAAGTGGCTAATTGCGGCGTGACGCCGCCTTGGCTCATGCGCCCCTTTTTTAAACTTCCGTATGCCTACTCCCGCCCCCTCCTCCGCCCACTCGT
The DNA here is from genome assembly GCA_963760245.1 of uncultured Chloroflexia bacterium. Lineage (GTDB taxonomy): Bacteria > Chloroflexota > Anaerolineae > Anaerolineales > Villigracilaceae > UBA877. The sequence goes on from CAVXCH010000004.1 coordinate 445,117, forward strand.
CCGACCCGATCCTGGATATCTACCTCACCCTGCGGCAGTACCCGATCCTGCGCAACCGCATCCGGGCACGCATGCGGCGGGAGCTCTTCGAGCGCGGCATCGTGACGCCGGAGGCGTTCGAGGCCGACGTGCGGGAGAAGGCCATCAGGATCGCAGGGGCGGGAGGGGCTGCACCACCCGTTCAGCGAGGAGTCGTACGAGGTCTGGGAAAAACGGCTGGACCGCATCCGCGAGGCCCAGACGGATTTCTACTTCGCCTACAACCTGCTGTACGAGGACTTCGAGCGGATCGTCAAGGAGATCCTGAGGGAGCGGGGCGAGACGCCGGACCTGATCACGTTCAACCCCGAGCTGGCGCCGCAGGACCTGCTCTTCGAGCAGGCCGAAAACATCGAACGGATGCCCGCCAGGGAGCGGAAGCAGATGGAGGCGCACCTGCAGGAGATCAAGGTGGTGCTGATCCGCACCATGATCAGCGACCAGCTGGCTTACCTGAACATCGCCCGCAAATGGTTCACGGTGGAAGACCTGAAGGAGATCCGCCAGAGGAAGATCGGGTACGGGAAGATCGGGGGCAAGAGCGCAGGGATGATGCTGGCGTACCGCATCCTGCGGGACGAGGCCCCGCCCGAGGTCCAGAAAGCGCTGCGCATCCCCACCTCCTACTTCCTGGCATCGGACGCGTTCTACACCTTCATGGCGCCAACCACCTGATCCACTGGTCCGACCAGAAATACAAGACCGAAGCCAGGATGCGGGCGGAATATCCGCGGATCGTGCGGGACTTCGTCAAGGGGAACTTCCCGGAGGACATCCTGGAGCGGCTGCAGATGATCCTGGAGGAGGCGGGGAGACACCCGCTGATCGTGCGCTCGTCGAGCCTGCTGGAAGACAGCTTCGGCACGTCGTTCGCCGGGAAATACGACAGCTACTTCTGCCCCAACCAGGGCAACCCCACAGAAAACCTGAGGGCGCTGACGGAGGCGATCGCACGGGTGTACGCCTCGTGCGTGAACCCGAACGCCCTGCTCTACCGCCACCAGAAAGGCCTGGTGGACTACGACGAGCGCATCGCCGTGCTGATCCAGTTCGTGGAGGGGGAGCAGTACGGGCGCTAGTTCCTGCCGCAGGCGGCGGGGGTGGCGTTCAGCCGCAACCTGTACCGCTGGTCGCCGGAGATACGCAAGGAGGACGGGTTCCTGCGCCTGGTGTGGGGGCTGGGGACGCGGGCGGTGGAGTCGATGGGCAACGACCAGCCCCGGCTGGTGGCGCTCAGCCACCCGCTGCTGCTGCCGTCACAGGACATCAGGGCGCACTCCCAGCAGTACGTGGACCTGCTGGACCTGGAGGAGAACGCCCTGAAGACCCTGCCAGTGCGGGAGGTGCTGACCGCGGACTACCCGGCGCTGCGGGAGGTGGCGCAGGTGGACGAGAGCGGCTTCGTGGAGAACATCCGCACCAGCCTGGTGGAGCCGGAGGACCTGGTGATCACCTTCGACGGGCTGCTGCGGCGGACCCGGTTCGCGGAGCAGATGAAGACGATCCTGAACACGCTCGAAACCCATTACTGCTCCCCGGTGGACACGGAATTTACGGTCGAGATCGAGCAGGGATCCTCCCCGTGGGGGGAGGCTGCGCAACCCGAGGGGACGCTGCGCAGGAAGAAGAGCCCCGGGTGGTGATCACGCTGCTGCAGTGCCGCCCGCAGAGCGCCCTGGCGGAGGAGGGCGAAGTGGAGCTGCCCGCCGGGCTTGCCCAGGCTGACATCGTTTTTGCAACCCACCGGATGGTCCCGCACGGAAAGGTGGCAGGCATCCGCTGGGTGGTGTACGTGCCGCCGGAGGGGTACTTCTCGCTGGCGTCGAATGCCGACAGGGTCCGGCTGGAACGCGCCATCGGCAGTCTCGAATGCGAAGCTGAGGGAGGAGAGCTTCATCTGCGTGGGCCCGGGGCGGTGGGGGACGTCGACACCCGACCTGGGAGTGGGGATCGCGTACGGGGACATTTACCACACGCGGGCGCTGGTGGAGCTGACCGGCAGGGGGGTGAGCCCGGACCTGGAGCCGTCGTTCGGCACGCATTTCTTCCAGGACCTGATGGAGGCGCACATCTTCCCGCTGAACGTGAACCTGGACGACCGGGATGCGGCGTTCAACCGGGGCTTTTTCGAGGAGACGAGGAACCGGCTGGGGGAGTTCATGGAGGCGGACGAGGCGCTGAGCGAGGGCGCTGAGGGTGATCAAAGTGGAGGACTGGAGGGAGGGGGACGCATTAAGTCTGGTTATGAATGATGAACAAGGAAAGGCTGTTGCTTATGTAAATTAAGAAGCACCGGACGGTTCCGGTGTGGCGTGCGGGCGCCTGATGCGCCCGCCGCGCAGGACTTCGACGACTTATGCTCCAGGAGGATTCTGATGTCGTCGGGGTGGCGGCTCAAAGATGAGCGACCCTGCAGACTCTTGTCTGCGGGGGCCATCGGGCTTTCGGAAGCTCGATGCGGTCTGTTGCGGCATGACGCCGCACAGACCGTGGCGGCAGGGCGCTTGTCCCAAAGGGATCCCCTAAGGACGGGGACAATATCCCCCTATAAACGGGGACGATGTGCTCCGCGAATGCCGCACAGACCGTGGCGGCAGGCACCATTATTAATGCGCACCTCGACGACTCATGTCGTCGGGGTGGCGGCAGGGCGCTTGATGCGCCCGCCGCGCACGCGAGCAGTGGGTTGCGCGAAGAGGAACGAATACTTTCCGGGAAAAACAAGATTCACCTCGAGAGGTTCTTCATTATATGTGCTTCAAAAATCGGGAGGGGGATTTGATTTGGTATTCGATCCTGAGGATCGATTCCCCCGGCAGTCCCCGGAGAATGATCGAGGGAGCGGGCGTGATATCCCCTAAGAACGGGGACAAAGTCCCCTAAGAACGCTCCCCATGGGGAGTCCCTAAAGAACACTCCCCATGGGGAGTGCTTCGCGAGGGATAATATGCTTCGCGAGGGACAAAGTCCCCATTCGGGAATGATGTGACACGCGGATCCGGGCGCAATATATTTCCCTTTGGGGACGATGTGCACCCCTACGAAGGCGAGGCGAGAGGAACCGGACCAACATCCCCCAGGGGGATCTCCCAAGGACGCTCCCCAAGGGAGTCCCCGAAGAACACTCCCCATGGGGAGTCCCTGAAGAACACTCCCCCAGACGGGACAATGTGCTTCGCGAGGGACGATGTCCCCTAGCGGGGATAATATCCCCTAAGAACGGGGATAGTATTGCGAAAGCCGCTTCAGCTGCCGAGCCGGAGATCACGAAGAAGCATTTTGGGTATGGAAAGGGGATGGTGGAATAAAACGAGAAACCGTGATGAGGGAGGCGATCACGGATTTTGGAGGGGGAGAATGGGACACCTGCGGCGGTAGTATTCGACCGGATGAATTGAAGGGCAACCCCTCGCAGGACGAGAAGAGACTCTTTCGAGTTACTGGGTCATCAGGCTTTGAGTTTCTTGATCTTGGTGTCCGCAAGCACCTCTTTGATGGGGACCTTCACAGCATCTTCCATAGGATCTTTAAAGGGCACCTCGATGCGGAGCAGGCCGTTCTCATAAATCGCTTCGGCTTTGTCAGGTTTCACTGGCCAAGCCAGAGCGAGTGCTGCAACATACTCGATGTCCCTTGCTGGCGCTATCAGGTGGACACTGTCTTCCAGAATCTTCAGATCGATGGTATCCGTTGGCGCTCCTGGGATGGCGAACTCCACTACTAGCTTGAGGTTCTCCTCGTCCGCATACGCTACTGAATTGGGCGCAACCCTCATCCGATTTTCCGGCATACTGGCAACCTCCTTGTGGCTGGGAACAGATCAACCTCGTAAATACTATAGCATAGTTGAATTTTCAGGTCAAGCAAGACGGCCACGGCACCCTTTGGCGGCGTGATGCCGCCTATGGTCGTTCGGTTGTTAAGGTGCAGAATCGAACGCTCTTGCGTTCGATGTGGCGCACTCCCGGAAGGACGCCGGGACAACTCATTCCAGATTAGCCCCGCAGACATTCATGGCTCTGCGGGGTGGTCGAGGGCAGTTCGAAGCCGCATCGTCTCAAATCGGGCGTAACATTTTACACCCCCACCAGAGCGGTTGTTAAGGTGCGGGTGGACACCGCAGACCGTACCCCAGGGGGACACTTCGCGGTGTCTGCGGTGTGGGGTACGAGCGCTTGATGCTCTCGTACCCCATCATAGAACAAATATTCTGTTTATGTCAATGGGGAAAAGAAAAAGAGGGCGGGACGCATTTCCCCAAAGGACGGGGACAATGTCGCCCCTACGGGAGGTATTGGTGAAGAATTAATTTTGATATCGGTTAGAAATATTTATTTCTACCAACTACCCGGTTTATTAAAACTGCCTGTTTGGTCATGCATTGTGCTGGGGAATTGACTGGCAGCCAGGACTCCTTTCCCGGATAGGTTTAACGAACGTGGCTACCTTATTTAATTCCTGACTGGGAGAATCTTTGAAAGGATTGAGAACAATCACTTCTTTCTTAAGATCATTGCGGACGATTTTTAATTGCTTCCACTAAATCAGAATCATTGCTTATTACAATTGCCACGGAGTAAGCTCCTTGATAGCCATCATGAAGCATATGAGTGGCGATATTGACATCCGAACCTTTTTCTTCTGTCTTGATTACATTTACATATTTTTGTTTTCCGGAAGGGCCATTCGCCAAAGGCATACTGACTACATGCGATAAGAAATGACCCAAGATAACTTCCAAATTTGGAATGGTTTGCAGTGCCCTCAGGAAAATCTGCTGCCGTATCGGTTGGTCAGGGTCCTGTGGGCGTGAATTAACCAGAGCGGTGAAATATTTAATTTTATGGATTTTATTCCTGGGGAGGAGCAGTTGGACCATCTTTGAGATATCCAACCACTTATAGGGTGTACCTTTCACAGCTCCATAGTAGAAATTAAATCCATCCACATATCGATCGATGGAATTGAGTTTTTCGGAGGCGTCATAGGCATTTAACCCCATTTAAAAAAGCAGAGGCGGTTATTCGCCGCCTCGCACCCTGCACCCGAGGGAGCAGGGGGGATGTGCTTATTTTATAGCACGAATAAGCGTAAATGTCAAATATTAAGGTACGATGTCCACTGGCGGGGATGATATCCCCTAATATCGGGGACGATGTCCCCTAGCGGGGATAATATGCTCCAGCGAAAGACACTCCGGTTAGTCCCGGGATTTCCCCCAGCCCTAATTTTTGGTACCCACCGGCCGGGTCGTATACAGGGTCCAGAGGGCCGAAAATACCCCTTCGAGCCTCGACCCCAGGGCATCCCCGCGGCGGGTGGTCACATCGTCGGAATTGTCGAACACCACGTAGGGAACCCGAATCCCATTGACCGACAGGTAATGCGGGTCGTCCCTGCTGACCTCGGCCCAATCGGTCTCTTTATATAAGCGTTCCATTTTTGCATCCGACAGGGAATGTTCCAGGATGCTGTCGGGTTTCTCGGGGTTGAAGCGCTTTCTATTCTTGCGCAGGGATTCTTCCCAGGTGACATCGACGTACAGCAGCGCCGTTCTTTCGAGGATCTGCCGTGGAAAGATGCGAAAATGCCGAGCGATAGCCGCCATGCTCGCGTGCCGCGGGAGAACTCGATGATGGTGGTGATGGTTCGGAGGAAAGGAGAGCACTGACGACTCACGTCGTCAGTGTGGCGGCCAGGTGCTGGAAGCACCTGCCGCGCAGGCGGGAGATCACGCTGTCTTTTCTGGTATTCCAACCCGATCCGTTCAATCAAAAGATCCCAGAAGTAAGGCCGGAGGAAATACCCTTCAGAATCGGTATGCAGGCGGGGATGGCCCATTTTGTCCAGGAGGGCATCCTCCTCGAACCAGGTCCAGAGCATGGGGAAGTCGTCGATCTCGTCGAACCTGCCCACATGAAAGCGCTGCACTCCTTTCGTCCAGGAGGGACGTTTTTGAGGTAATCGATGATCTCGCTCTTCCCGGCAGCCGGCCGGGCGATCAGGAGGAGGATATCAAAAAGGTTTTTTTCACTCATTAGGGACCTCATAGCAAGCAGAGGAGGGATAGGGAGAGGGCGTGTTTTTTTATGGTTGTTCGAAGGAAAATTATACCTTTAAGTTAATGGGAGAATATAAATGAGAATTGAATGGTAAGGATTAGAAATAGTAAGGCAAGAAAATTATACGCAAGTGTAAGATGTTCGGTTGTTCCTTGCATGATTCGGAGTTTTCTTGTATGCTTGATGATAGGGAGTCATTACAGATGCAGCTTTTTGAGGCCTTGTCAAAACAGATATTAGGATGGAGGGAAAAGGATTACCTCCACGAGGAATATCCCGCAATAGCAGAAATCCTGGAATGGGCACGCCAACCTGATGTGCCTAATTTTCACCTACGAGAACCACAATTACGCGCACTTGAAACGTACTGGTACCTGCGATTGGTGGAAAAAACACCTCATATCTTTGATCTTTATCAAAAACTTTTCCCTAGGAAAAAAGAGTTGCTCGAAGCGATTGGTATTCCTGATGAAGCCTTCAGCCGTTATGATTATGAGCTTGATCAACTCCTGAATTCAATTCGGATCAATGCTAATTTTGTAAAAGAATTCCATCTCGAAGCAGTACGCGAGACCCTGACACTAGAATACCCGAGTTACATCCTAGCACTTGCAATGGGGGCTGGGAAAACAATCCTGATCGGCGCCATTTTTGCGACCGAATTCGCAATGGCACAAGAATATCCAGATAATGGTTTTGTTGAAAACGCTCTGGTGTTCGCTCCGGGTAAAACCATTATAGAAAGCCTGCGTGAGTTGGCAGAAATGAAGTATGAAGCAGTATTGCCACCACGGATGTATAAATCATTTGCAGCAACACTCAAATTAACCTTCACGCGGGATGGCGACCCGGACATCCCAGTGACGCGGGGCAGTTCGTGGAACGTGATCGTAACAAACACAGAGAAAATACGCATCCAAAAAGAGAATATTCGAAAGGGCGATCTGCGGACCGTTATTCAATCCTCAAAAAGAAGATGAAGCAAAGGCGGAAAGTTGCGAACTTGCGTTTGCAAGCTATTGCAAGCTTGCCAAAACTGGCAATATTCTCGGATGAGGCGCACCATACCTACGGCCAGAAAATGGATGAGGATTTGAAGAAGGTACGCAAAACAGTGGACTATCTCAGTAATCCTCATCCCGAAGGAACGAAAAAACGAGAGGCGCATGAGACACAATTGGTGTGTGTGGTGAACACAACCGGCACACCATTCTTTCAGCGTCAACCATTGCGAGACGTTGTTGTATGGTATGGACTTTCAGAAGGCATTCACGATGGCATCCTGAAGGAAGTGGCGGGTAATATTTACGGGATCGATTTTCAGGGGAATGAAAGGGAATACCTTGCTTTCGTGGTGGAAGACTTTTTCAAAACCTACGGCAGAATCGCACTCCCGGATGGCACGCCCGCCAAATTGGCAATATTCTTCCCGCAAACCGATGATGTGACTGACCTGCGCCCAATAATCGAAACGACACTGATGAAAATAGGCCTTCCACCCACCTGGATACTGGAACATCACACCAAGAATGAACACAAGGCGGACTTTGACCGCTTCAAGACGAAAGACTCACCGCACCGGATTGCCCTGCTGGTTGACAGAGGAGTGGAAGGCTGGAACGTACCAGCCCTATTCGCCTGTGCGCTGGCACGGCAATTGAGGAGCAGCAACAATTTTGTGCTGCAAGCGGCCTCGCGGTGTCTACGCCAAGTGGCGGGGAATAACGCCAAAGCGCGCATTTATCTCTCGCTTGAGAACAAGAATGTGCTGGACCGTCAACTACAAGAAACGTATGGTGAAAGTTTCGCAGGATTGTTGGGCGGAGAGACGCGCAGTAAACGGGCAATCATCACCCTGCGTAAGATCAATATACCGCCGCTGGTCGTACAAAGAGTGGTTCGCAGAGTGCAAACCTTAGTGAAAGTGCCTCAACCCATTCAATTGATACGCCCCTCCATCTGCACAGATAAGGGCGCGGTGATCGCATACACACCCAATGAAAACGGCAAATTGCAAGTGGCAGACCAGGTTGCGGCCTTGTATGATGTTGACACTTTCGACCTTTATTCCACAGCCCAGGATCTGGCGCGCAATTATCGTTTGGAGGCCTTAGACCTTTTGAGTGAATTGCGGCAAACTTACCCAGAAGGAACTCTGCCGGTTTCCCATTATGCCGAACTGGCAAAGCAGATTGAAATGCAGACTTCACAATACGAAACCATCGAAGAGACGGTTGAAGTTGCGCTGGCGTTGGTGAAGAAGGATGGGTTCGATAGAGGAACCGATGAAAGGGACCTTGAAACTTATACAGCAGAAATCTCCTATCCAATCGAGCGTGAGCATTTGCTGATAAATTACGAAGATTGGCAGAAGCGCGCAGGGAAATTTGGGTTCCATTACACACCCTATAATTTCGATTCAAATCCTGAAAAGAATTTCTTCGAGAACCTGCTTGAGATGTTGAAACAAAAACCAGAGGATGTGGAAGATATATATTTTACAGGAGCGTTGACCGATATAAAGAAGACCGATTTCTTTATTGAATACCGGGGGTTGGATGGACGTATGCACAATTACACGCCTGATTTTGTTATAAGACGTTTAGACGGAAAGTGTTTAATCGTGGAAATCAAGAGCGAGCGTGAACGTGACAATCCGGTGGACGGAATAGAAGGCGCGGAAGCAATGGCAACACAAGCATGGGTGGATTTAAATCCCAACCGTCTGAAATATCTATTATTATTTATTAAAAAGGAAGAGATCGGCATGCGTGAGGTCAGGCCGGTGGAGGAGTATCTGTATGAACCTTGACGATTTCAAACATCCATCCGGGAAACTGATACAAGTTGGCCAAGGTGATATTGCATACAAGGCATTTGTTCCCAATCCACTTCCTCCCAGATTGGAGTGGGACAGTGAAGTTGTCCAGGCACTTTCCAGTGCAGATCGCGCTCTGGGTGAGTTGGCAGGATTAGGACGCAGCCTGCCCAACCCGCATTTACTAATCGGCCCTTTCCTGCGCCGTGAAGCGGTGCTGTCTTCACGCATCGAAGGAACCGAGACAGATATTACCGAGCTCTATGTATACGAAGCAGGACAACTGCCCCTTCCCGGTATGAAACCGGCTTCCAGCGAGCCAGACGCACGTGAAGTATTAAATTACGTTCGTGCATTGGAATACGGGCTGGAGCGGTTGAATAAATTACCCGTAAGTTTGCGGCTGATCCGCGAAATCCATGAAAAGCTCCTCCATGGTGTGCCGCGGGGGAAAAGCCGCGCCAGGAGCCTTTCGGCTCAGCCAGAACTCGATCGGCGCGCCAAATTGCACTATAAACCAAGCATCGTTCATACCACCACCCGTCGATGCGATGCAGGAGGCCTTGGGGGCTCTGGAAACGTACCTGCATGAAGGCACACAAGATCCACTCTGGTGCTTGCGTTCATCCATTACCCAATTCGAGGCCATTCATCCATTCTCGGATGGGAACGGGCGGATTGGCCGGCTGTTGATAGCGTTGCTGCTGGTGCACTGGAACTTGCTGCCCCTTTCCGCTGCTTTGCTTGAGCGCTTATTCGAACGACAGCGGCGAGAATACCTATGATCTGCTGATGGCAATCAGCCGGCGCCAGCACTTGGCGCGATTCGCTGCTATTCTTCCTGCGGAGGCGTGGACAACAATCCCAGGGATGCAATCGGGCGGACAGAAACTACAGGACGCCCGTTCGGTTTCCGAGATGCAGTGCAGCAGAGCTATCGTTCAGAGCCAGACCCTCAAAGTTGCCGACCTGCTGTTCGAAGAACCTGTTATTACCGCCCGACGCTTATCAAACTCCTGGGTTGCTCGCATCAATCCGCAATGATGATCCTACGGCGGCTTGAGAAGTTGGAAATCGTAAAGGAAATGACAGAACAGACGACGCAACCGCTTATATTATGCGCCGGTCATCTTTAGCATTTTGGAATGATCGTTACATATGTTTGGCGTTATGTAACGTCCAATGCAAAACATTACATAACGAAGATATTATGTAAGATATGTAACATTTAAGCGCGGAGAAATGCACATGCATAAACCAATTCAAAAAACCAAAAGATCTTTAAAGGATGTTATGGCATACCCGAAGGGAAACCAGGCGAAAGAAACCCGCGTGGATATTAAACCTGCCAAGGGGCGACCTATGTTGACCTGGGTGGGAAAAAAACCACTGCGAACGGCAATCTCTTACCCGGCACAGTTAGTGGAAACCTTCGAGGCGGGCGATAGGGTGAATAAAAGGTCGAGGCATGTCTCGCCCAAACAAGAAATGTGGACGGAATGGCCCAAAGGCATGCCACAAACAGGGCTACTGTTTCATGGGGATAACAAAGATGTTCTGGCATATTTGCTTGCTAACGGTTTTCGGGGAAAGGTGAAATTGATCTATATTGACCCGCCTTTTGACAGCGGGGCAGATTATGTAAGAAAAGTTGAATTACGCGGGATCAAATCAGGAATGTTAGAAGGAGATAGTTATTCGCTAGGAGAACAAACCCAATATTCAGATATTTGGGCGAATGATAGTTACTTACAATTCATTTTTGAAAGAATTTTGCTTTTAAAAGAATTGTTAGAAGTAGATGGCAGTATTTATCTGCATTGTGATTGGCACAGAGGGCATTTGTTAAGATGCGTTTTGGATGAAATCTTTGGTAGCGAGAATCTAAAGAACGAAATTATTTGGAGATACTCTAAATATCAAATGCGGGGTATAAGTCGATTTGTAAACAATCATGATATTTTATATTGGTATGGCAAGGGAAGTGAAACCACTTACAATCTCGTTACCGAAATCCTAGATAAACCTAAATTGCTAAAACGTAAAAGATGGGATAAAGAAACCGCTAAAATCGTTAATGTTCGCGATGAAAATGGAAGTCTAATTTACGATGAATATAAAGAAGCGAAAGTTGATGATGTTTGGGAAATTGATATTATTGGTGCCACAAGTGGCGAAAGGACAGATTACCCTACGCAAAAACCCGAAGTCTTATTAAACCGGGTAATTAAATCATCATCAAACGCTGGAGACATCATACTTGACTGCTTCATTGGCTCTGGCACAACAGCAGCCGTTGCGCAAAAACTGGGGCGGCGCTGGATCGGGGTGGATATAAACAAAGGCGCAATCCAAACTACAACAAAGAGGCTTCAAGAGGTGATACAAGAGCAAGCCAAAAAAGGAAAAGGTAAAACTCCAACCTTGCCTAATATTGATGTTGAAGAAGAGCCCACACCAGCCCAGATGGGTTTTGCGGTGTACCGGGTGAATGATTATGACCTACAAATCCAACATAATGAAGCTTTCAACCTGGTCGTAGACCACCTTGGGATGACGCGCAGCAAAACAGATATCTTTTTTGATGGAACACTGGGGAAAAAACTGGTAAAGATCGTGCCATTCAACCATCCTGTCACTGCGCTAGACCTGGAAGAAGTCAAGAATGAATTGAATACCAGACCGGAGGAAGAGAGAGATATTGCCGTGGTGGGTCTGGGAAAAGAGATGAAGATTGAAGCTTGGCTGGAAGAATGGAACAAATTACGTAAACAGGGCAATATCCCAAACAAGATCGAGGTGATCGAACTAAGGTCCGACCCGAAATACGGCGGATTCTTCACGCACGAAAGCTCAAAGGCAAAGGTAGATTTCAAAAAGACTGTTAAAGGGCTTGAAATAACAATAAAAGATTTCATTTCCCCTACCATCCTTGAACGACTACGCCAACAAAACAAAGACAATCCTATGTTCCAACCACAGGTAAGCGATTGGCGGTCCATGGTGGACAGCGTGATGATCGATGCAGATTATGATGGGAAGATTTTCAACATTACTCTGGCAGATGTGCCAGAGAAGAAGAATGATCTCGTGGAGGGGAAGTATGTGATAGAGGCGAAGAAGGGTGCGAAGGTAGCAATCAAAGTGACCGATATGTTAGGGGAAGAGGTATTGGTAGTAAAGGAGATTTAATTCCTTTGTATTAATAAGGAGATCAAAATGACAATCGGTGAGTTTGATGTCAGTGAAACAAAAAACGTTGAGCCATTTTTCCATGAAGTTGGGTTAATGAAGCAACTTATCCTTGAACAGACTGATCCATTGGAACTTCTGCGCGAACTTATTTCAAATTCAGGAGCAAAAGAAGTTGGAGCTAGAACTATTAAAATTACTTATTATGTACATCCACAATATCACCACGTATTTGAAGTTTTGGATGATGGATGTGGAATGGATTTTACAAATTTAAGGGAAAAACCGGGGCGACTGGATAGATTTTTAGGGTTAGGATTATCTGGTATTTCTGGCTTTGCAGCAGATGAGTTCGCCTGGAAAGGGCTAGGTTCAAAACTTGCATATCATTCCAAAAGAGTTGAAATAGAAACAAATGATGGAAAAATAGCATACCGCGCTATTATTAATGAGCCTTGGAGTACTATCGAGAGAGGTGAAAAACCTAGACCACAAGTAAATGAAATTTCATTAAATTCAAAAAATATTGGTACCCGAGTTGTTGTTTATGGACATGCGACTCAACATGAAGACGCTTTTAAATTTGAAGAAATATACGATTATTTGGTTCACCGCACATTTGTTGGCTTGAACTCGAAACCGGGAAAATCCCCCAAGAATTATTCTTAATGTTCAAGGTCGAGAGGAGGAAATTACTTTAGGATTCCCTGAAATAATGAACCTTCCCGCAGAAGCGCCTGAGGGAACAGTAATAATTGATCCTCCTGTCTTTGTTTCCGGAAATGTACCTGGAACTAATCAGGATATCCAACTTACATTGAAGGGATTCTATACTTGGGATGACCGTGCTTACAACCTTGCGGATGTGCATCACAATACTGGATTGATGTTATCTGTAAAAGGCATACCTTATTTTCCTCTAAACATGAAAGAGTTGGGTAGTGGTCGATTAACAGTAGCAAACCCCGGTCCTAGTAAATGCTGTTTGATTATAGAGTGTGATTCTGTACAATCAGAAATGAATATTTCTCGGACCAATCTTGTAGCTTCAGGATTAACACAACACTTTAAAAAACTCGCATCCGAAGCCATAAAAAAGGTTGAAGATAGTGATAGGCATCGCGCTTTCCGACAAGTTCCAAAGAAAAGGAAAGAGCGATATAGCGCAACGAAATTAGGAGACCGCAAGCAATTACTAGAAAGACCAGATCAAGCTTGGGTCTATTACCAAGCCAAGCCAGATGAAAAACCAATACGATTGCTTAGAAAACCTGAAAACGAAACAGACACTTTGGCTATTTTATGGAAACTGGAAGCCTTGAAAGCTTTGCCTTTTACCACATTTGAAACATTGTCATATTCTGGGGAAGGCGCTGATCTTGTTGTTCATTTTCAGGAGGATGCAACAAGCAATTCTGAACGATTTACAACTATGGAAGCTGAATACCAGTTTTTTAATTTTCACGCACATGAGCATCTAATTCCTCAGTTTCCAACCGTAATCTGCTGGGATATTAACCCTAATCCCAAGATGCCTGTGGGACAAACAGCGAAGCCATTTAAATACGTTGTACATTTGAGAGAAACAACCTTGCGGATTTATACTCTTAGCAGGATGCCAAACATCTCAGTTCTCACCGAACAAGAGATAAAACTGAAAGAGGCTGATAAGAAATGGGCAAATAACCTCTAAAAGATGAATGTGTGACTGACAATATATTTCTGCTAAAGAATTATTCGTTTTATATAAGTTTGAAAAAGGGAGCCGAAAGGCTCCTTTTTGGACGGGTGTGCAGATCGGCAGCCCAGTCTTATCCGGTCGTAGGCGTGGGGGTTTCCGTGGGGGTCTCAGTGGGCGTCTCCGTAGGCGTTTCGGATGGGACTGGGGTTTCGCTGGGTGTGGTCGTTGAAGTTTCCGTAGGCGCTTCGGACGGGGAGTAGTGGTACTGGGTGTGGCTGAAATAGTCGGAGTCCGTGTAGAAGTCGAACTGACGACCGGGGTATGGGTGCGGGTGGGAGTGGGAGTGGCGGTAATACTACCGGTCGGGGTTGGACTCAGGGCGCCGACATTGATGACCACGGTAAGCAACACCCCAAACTGCTGTCCATTGCCATCCGTAAGGACCCAGACACCCGTCAATTTGCCGGTCTTGGCGGGTACCTTCAACTTGACCGAAATGTCCACCTGCTGGCCGGGCTGAACCGCACCGGCCAATGCCACGGACTGCCCACCCATGGCCTCGCCACGTAAAAAGACGAGATGGAAGCTGGTTGTCCAGGGACAAGTGCCCGTGTTTTGGACGCGCCAGGTCTTGGTGAACTCCGTATTTGCCGGCAGCTGCGTCCCATCCGGGATGGTGACATCGGTAATAAAGCTCGCATTTGCACAATTCGCAAGGGTAGGATAGACAACGGGGCTGGTCGGCAGGAGAGGCGTGGAGGTTGCGGAGGCTGACGGAATGCCGGTAAATGTACCTGCCGAGCAGAGCAGCCTGGACCTGCTGCGTCAATTCGGCAAAAACCGTCTGAGCGGCGGCCGTGTAAACTGCTGCAGGGTTCAATGGAGGTGATGTGGGGGTCCGGTTTGCGGCTGCAAACCCACAAGCGCTTAGAATGAAGGCAGCGATGATCCCAAGCATTGCAACGGAGATGAAGTATTTTTGCATGATTCACCTGCTCGAAAAAAGAAGAAAACCGGCAAATCGATCAGCCTGGTTCCCCTGCATGGATCCCCATTTCACCAAGTGGGTTCAGGCGGGCCATAAGTATCCACAACGGTTTGGTATATTTCCTGTTCGGAGGGTGCCATGCTGACGATCTGAAAGCCCGCACTATACTCATTCGGGGTGATCGGGTCGGGCCGGAGCCACCTAACCTGGGCGACAAAAACAATGTACGGCTTTTCTTCAACCACAGAGGCATAATCCAGGCGCAGGGTGTAATCCTTTTTGACCGGCAGGGCCTTCGGGCTGTCAAGCCTGAAGCCGCCCAGACTGAGGTCGGAAAGATAGCCGAGAAGTTCATGCGTGGAATTATCCGTGACACGCATATAGGATCCATATTTATGGCGTTCATACTTCCTTTCTATCATTCGTTTCCACCAACTTTTCATCCAAAAAAAAAGGGTTTGAGAAGCACCCGGCTTTTTACCCAGACCATAAATACAAACCGTTCTGCGGGTACGCCGATCTCATCGGCTGCTTAAACCACTTTTTCAATAATTGTGTTTGGGCAGGCCATAATTATCCACAATGCTTTGATATATTTCCTGCTCGGAGGGTGCCATGCTGACGATCTGAAAGCCTTGAACATATTCGTTCGGCATGACAGGGTCGGGTTGGATCCACCTGGTGCGGGCGACCAAAACAATATACGGCTTGTCTTTAACCTCCGAGGTATATTCCAGGCGCAGGGTGTGATCTTCTTCGACTGCCAGGGCATGCGGGCACTCAAGCCTGAAGCCTCCCAGACTGATCTCCGTAATATAGCCGACCAGTTCACCCGTGATATTATCCGTGACACGCATATATTCCCCACCTTTACGGCGCACATCCTTTCTTCTTTCAATGAGCATGGCCTACCCCTTGCATACAGGAAAAAGGGTATGGAGAAGTAATCGCTTTTTAGACAAATACGGAAAGGTGTCTTTCCAAACTTATATTACAACGGCTGGCAACGTATTGCAAGAGCGTGAAGGGAGGCTGATGTTGAAGAGGGTGGAATTGAGGGTGGAACAGCAGCGACGACACGTCCCCGGGGGGACGATGCGCGGTCGACCCCCAAGGGGGTCCCCCAAGAACGCTCCCCATGGGGAGTCCCTAAAGAACAGGGACAATGTGCTTCGCGAGGGATAACGTCCCCTGCGGGGATGATATGCTACACGATAAGGGAAGAAAGTCACGGATTTGGGAGTGACGAAGGGGGAAGGGACGTGGCGACAACCATATTCAATTGCTTTCCATAAGCCAGGTAGAACAACCGGAGACGTAAGAACCCGGTTCTTATATAGGATGAGCATAAATATCAATTGGGTGATATAATAGGATAAATATTACCTATTTAGTACATTTAAATTATGTAATGATTTTTAGTGATGCGGCTCAGTTTTCGTGATGTGAACCCTCGGCCGGATAGTTTTTTTGAATCACGGGCGATGGGTCTAGTATTTTACCCCCTGAGGAACATTATTTCCACAAAGGAGTGTTAAATGAAAATAACCATTACAAAAACTGAAAAAAACGTTCCTATCTCCATTTTGCATCTGGACGGCATCCTGGATAGTACCAATTTTGAGACCCTGATAAAGGAAGCAAAAAAGTTGTACACTGCAGGTGCCCGCGACCTTATCCTGGACCTGAGCAGGCTTACTTATATCAGCAGCGCCGGGTTGGGCGCATTACATCAGGTCGCGCTTTTATTCCGGGGAAAAAAACGCCACGAACAAGATGAAAGCTGGGGTGACTACCGCTGGGCAGCCTATAGTAAAAAAGATTGTGGCCGCAGGAATCCGTACGAAGTCCATGTTAAATTATTTTCCCCCACCAAAGAGGTCAGCAAGGTGCTCGAAATGATCGGCTTCAATTTGTTCTTTGAAATCTATACCGACCTTGACAAAGCGATCGACTCATTTTACCTGGCTGCCCTTGCAACGGAAGCGAGCCTGAGGTACGGTCAATTACCCCTCGGATCATCGTGAAGTCCCCATCCGGATCTGGCTCTCGTTCCTGATTTACCCAGGAAAAGCGTCAGCTATGTTTAAAGGCCGCCCGCAGCCTGTTAGAACAGGGTGGGCTGCAGAGTTTACTGGAAGAGATGAGCTTGCTAGAAAAAGAATTGTTTCGGCCGGTATGAACCTTTTACGCTGGGGTTGAGGCGGCTTTAACGCCCGCCTTATGTAATCGGAGCAAGATCGAAGCTGTAGAGAGACCCTCTTCCAATCACAAAAAGGAGCTAAAAATAGCTCCACTTTCTTATTGAGTGCGATGATCCTGGGAATTCGGGAAATAAAGTAGGAGAGAGCTATTGGTATGAATCCTCAATCAGTTCAAGTGATGGCCGGCATTACTTCAAGCTTGATCTTTGTCTGCAGCAACATGCCAATGTTGTTTAAAGTTATCAAGACAAAAGACATGAGGTCCTACAGCCTGGGGCAACTTATTTTGGGCAACGTTGGGAATTCGGTCTACTGGCTCTACGTGCGCAGCCTGCCCGTGGGTCCGGTCTGGTTCCTGCAAGCCTTCTTCTCCAGCGTCAGTGCAATCATGCTTTTTTCCTATCTACGCTACGAAAAGAAATGGTTCCGTGCAAAGAGGCGAAGCCCTCAGCCACAAACCAACCCGGCTTTCGCGAACCATCCCTGTGGAAAAAGCCGGGATCAGTTGGATGAGTGACATCAGGGGAATTAACTAGTTCTCTGTGCGCGGAGATCATCGACGATTCATCCCCACGGGGGATCCCTGCGCGGAAAGACAACGAGACAATGCCCGGTATCTGCGGTGATTGGCGACTACCCTTCGGGTACGATATCACGTCGCCAAATCTGCCGACCCCAAAGGGGTCCCCTAAGGACGCTCCCCATGGGGAGTCCCTAAAGAACAGGGACAATGTCCCCTGGCGGGGATAAATGCTTCGCGAGGGACGATGTCCCCTGGCGTGGATAATATCCCCTAAGAACGCTCCCCATGGGGAGTCCCTAAAGAACAGGGACAATGTCCCCTGGCGGGGATAATATGCTTCGCGAGGGACGATGTCCCCTGGCGGGGATAATATCCTCCGCGAATCCGCCCGCCGAGCAGAGAGGCTGGAAAAAAGACAAAAAAGATGGGATTAGTTAACGGTATAATGCCCTTTCCTTAGTGAAAGGAGTAACAATTTATGAAGAAACCTGGAAAATTGACCATCCTGATCATCCTGGCTGCCGCCGGCAGCCTGGCATTGAGCGCCTGTGGGGGAAGCAAGGCCGATACCACCCCGACCGTGGCGGCGATCCAGACCTCGGCGGTGGGCACCTTCGCGGCCGGGTTGACCCAAACCGCCCTGTCCCTGCCGACCAATACGCCCACAGAGACCCCCACCATCTCACCCACCGCCACCGCCACGAGCAGCACGCCGCTGGCAACCGCAACCAGCGCCGTGCCAACCACCTTTTGTTACGGGCTGATCCTGGTCAAGGACGTGACCATCCCGGACGGTACCGTCATGGCACCGGGTCAGACCTTTACCAAGACCTGGCAGGTCCAGAATACCGGCACGTGCAACTGGGACGCCGGTTTCAAGTTCGTCTTTGTAAGCGGGGACCGCATGGGCGGAGTTCCATTGGCCCTAACCCAGCCGGTCAGCCCCAATGGGGAAACCGAGATTTCTATCGCCATGACGGCACCGAGCACGATTGGCAAGATTGTGGGACACTGGCGGATGTCCACCACAAGCGGGACGTTGTTCGGCGCGGATGTGTTCGTGTCGATCACCGTGGCCAGCCCAACGGCCACCACCACGGGCGCGGTCACAGCGACGGCGACCGGTGGCGCGGCGAGCGCGACTCCTGCAACTCCAACCGTCACCGCGACACCATAGGAAAACCAACAGGGACGCCAGGCAGTTATAGACTCTTGGGCGGAACCAAAGAGAAACCGTGAGGTTCATCACCGTCACGGTTTTTTTTGGGGAGGGGAGATGCCCAACCCAAATCGAGCCCGACCCCATTCGACGTCGCGTCCCAAGGGATGCTTCGCGATGGCGTCGAAGCAGCTTCGGCTAGTCCCCAAACCCCCCGGTAGCGCCCGGGACATGTGCAAGATATTTGGGGAAGGTGTTTAAGGTGATGGGCGACCCGGCGGGTCGCCCGTAAAAACCCTATGGGATACGGATAGGAACAGCAGCCCTAACAGTTCTTGTCCCCATTGTCGATACGGAGATCGTCCGGTTTGTTGGGAACCATGCAGAGGAACTCGAAATCCTCGTCCCCATTGTTCTGGTACCAGTGCGGGGCGCCTTCTGGGATAAAGAGCACGTCGCCGGCAGTGACCTGGTAGGTTGTCCCGTTGATGTTGACACAGGCGTGCCCGCGCAGGACGTATTGTTCGTGCTCCACGGTGTTGGTGTGGGCCGGCATGCCCCCGCCGCGCTGGATGACGAAACGGCGCATGGCAAAGTTTGGTCCTTCCCGGGAGGAGATGAGCACCTGGATGGCCGTCTTGTTTGCCCCTTTTACGGCTTCCGCTTCCACGTCACTGACATGTTTCACTCGCATGGCGCCTCCGCATCAATACCGGTAAATGAAACCGTTATTATACATCCTATGCGACGGGCGATGCACTACCCGGCCACAATCGGCGCCCCATCGCCAGGAAACAGTCGTCCCTCGGGGTCCGGGGTCCCCTCGGTCACCTCGGGGACAATGTGCTAGCAATGCTGCGCGAATAGCGGCTGGAGGTCCCTGCGGTTAGTCCCCAAACTCCTCGGCTCCGCGCGGGACATGTGCAAGCCATCCGGGGAGGGATGGGGCAGGGCTGGGTGTAGAGGATGATACCAAGAGAGGGATTTTTGAAACCAGAACAAATGTTCTTTTCCTGGATAACAATACAAGGACCCTCGTCAGCTCCCCGCGGCGTTCCTTTTATTCCATTTCTCTCCTCCTCCGCGAGGCGGCGGTGAGGGGACGTTTTGCCACCATGGTCACCTTGTTACTCTGGCTGGGGGTATAGACCTGGGTCACCTCCCAGCCCTCCTGACCCCAGTCATTCAGGGTGGCTTCGATATCTTCGTCCCTGGTCCCAAAGGCGGAGCCGATGGTGAGGACGCGGTATTCCCATTGTACGGTCTGGTCAGGCATAGCAATTCTCCAATTCTAGGGTTTCACGTGAAACGTTGTCTACACTTCCTGGCGGCGAAAGACGAGGCAGGCGGCGACCAGGGCGACCAGGATGATGCCCAGGCTGATCCACAGGGCCGGCCAGGCGGTAACATTTCCATTCAGCGCTAAAGACGCCCCCCAACTGAACAGGCGGCCGGGGAAGTAATCGCCGATGGAGGGCAGGGCACCGATCCCGGCGATGAGCACCAGGGCCAGGAAGGCCAGTCCCACCGCGACGCCGTTGCTGCGGGCGATGGTGCTGCCCAGCAGGGAGAGTGCCATGTAGACCAGGAAAACGACCAGCATCAGCCCGTTCAGGGCGAGGAAAGGTCCCCAGGCGAGCGGCTCGAAGAGGAAGTAGGTGTAGTACCAGCAGCCGAGGGCGGCAACGGCCAGGCTGGCGACGAAGGCCACCGTCAGGGCGGCGAACTTGGCCAGCAGGAAGGTGGCGCGCGAGACCGGGCGGGTGAGGAAGAAAGCCGCGGTGCCGCGTTCCTTTTCCTGCACCACCACGCCCATGGTCATCAGCAGCGCCAGCAGGACGCCGAACTGGCTCATGTTCTTGACGTACTGTCCCACCGCATCTGCGAGAGTAGGGGTTGGGAAGGCGAGCATGATCTCGGGCGGCACACCCGGGATGGCCTTGAGCATTTCGGGGGTGAACTTGGCCAGGGCGGGCGACGACAGCCCGAAGGCGGCGAAGACCGCCAGCACGATCAGGAAGCGGTAGGTGCGTCCCTGCTCGAGCATTTCCTTGCGAAAAACGGTGATGAAGTTCATGAGATACTCTCCGACCCGACCAGCTGCAGGAAGACGTCTTCCAGCGAAGGGCGGATCTCTTCGTAACGGTTCAGCACGAGACCGGCGCCCACCGCACCGGCAAGCAGGAGCCGTTTGGCGGTCTTAACGTCACGGACGGTGATCCTCAGGCTCCCGTTCTGGGGAGTTACCGCGGCCACCCAGGGGAAGCGCTTCAGGCCTTCGCCCCAGCGCGCCAGTTCCGTGCGGTCGTTCGATTCGACCTCGAAGACGGGCACGGCGTAGCGTTCGAGCAGCTCTTCACGCCCCGACTGGACGATCATTTTGCCCTTGGCAATGATGCCGACCACGTCACAGACGCGCTCCACGTCCGCCAGGATGTGGGTGGACATGACCACGGTGGCCTGGCCGCGCAGGTTCTCGATCAGGTCGAGCACTTCCTTGCGCCCGGCGGGGTCGAGGGCGCTGGCGGGCTCGTCGAGGAAGAGCACTTCGGGGTGATGGATGAGGGCCGCGGCCACACCCAGGCGCTGGCGCATGCCGCGGCTGAAGCCGCCGATGCGGCGCCTGGACACGTCCTCCATGTGCACCAGGGCCAGCAGTTCCCTGGTACGCGCCCGGCGGGCGGAGGTGGAAAGCCCGTACAACCGCCCGAGGTAATCGAGGAACTCGAGCGGGGTCATCCAGGTGTAGAAGGCGGGTTCCTCGGGGAGATGCCCGATTTTGGGCGGAAGGGCATGCCCGGCGCGCAGCACATCCACGCCCGCCACCCGGGCCGACCCGGAGTTGGGGCGCGCCAACCCGGTGAGGATGCGCAGGGTGGTGGTCTTGCCGGCGCCATTTGGACCGAGGAAGCCGTACACGGTGCCGGGGGCCACGTCCAGGTCAAGGCCGTCGAGGGCGTGCACCGCACCGTAATGCTTGGTTAGTTTTTCAACATGAACGCTGCTCACGAGTTGCTCCTATTCTTTTATAGTATCGACTGACCCAAAAGGGTGGTTCCCGGAAAACCAACGGGACAACGTCGCAAAGTCGTTACTATTCTTCCTTACGACCAACGATAAAGTAGACGATGGGACCGATGAAGTTGACGAACAGGATGATGATCGCCCAGAGCCATTTGGGTCCAAGCGTATGCTCGCGGCGGACAAGGTCGATCAGGGCGACGACGATCAGGATCAGCTGGATGATCAGCACCGGGATCAAGTAGGGGATATAGGGCAGGAGGATTGAAAGACGCGAGATCATTTTCATTTTCCTTTCAAGAGTATGATTGCGGTCAAATTTGTTCCACGTGAAACACTAGAATGTTGTAAGTTCTAATGTTAGCAAGTTACAGGTTTACGAGGCGGATATCAGGATTTTAGCCTCCGCCAGCCGGCGTGGGCGTCGCCTGGTTAGCCTTGCGCAGGTTGGGCGAGTCGAAGTACAAGCCCTCAACCTGGCTGCTGGCAATAAAAAATGCGACAGACACCGTGACGGTCTCCAGCTCGAAACTACACGGCAAGCGGTAGACAGCATATCCGGCGTTGTTAGAAAGCTCCGGAACCGCACCCGCGCAGGAGAGGTAATTGCCGCTGGATTTCTTGAGCCAGTCTGCCATGTTCAGGAACTGCCCTTCGGGAAATGCTTTAACCATTTTAGCGCTCATATCCTTCGTGGCGACCGCATAATCACCAGAGTCGAAAGCTGTCAGGATATCCTCCACCACCTGGACCACCTGGTCATCCGACAGGGAGGACGGTAGGGGAGGCTGGCAGCCGGTGAGGAACAAGGTTACCACCATCGTGATGGTCAAAAAGGCAGATGGGATTTTATGTTCCATTGGCTGCTCCTTGCTAATTACCGGTGGCCTTATTGCCCGACCTTGCGCAGGTTGGTCGAGTCAAAGAAAAGACCCTCCACCAAGGTGCCGCCGGTCTTAAAGGTGACGGTCACGATCACGGGTTCCAGCTCGAATTTGCAGGAGAGGCGGTAGACCGCATAGCCCTGGCTGTTCGAAAGCTGGGGCGTCGAGTCGCACGAAACATACTTTCCGCTGGCTTTTTGGAGCATGGCGGCCAGGCTCGTGAACTTCGCTTCGGGGATGGCGGTCAACATGGCGGGGCTAAAATCCCTACTGAAACCCGCGTAGTCGCCGGCATCGAGTGAGGTCAGGATGTTGACAACCACCGCAACGACCTGGTCGTTCGACAGAGAGGCGGGCTTGGCAGCCCCGCAACCGGCGAGGAGGATTGCCGCAACCAGGATGAGGGTCAAGAGGGCAGTTTGAGTTTTATTCTTCATCGGTATAAATCCTTTTATCCAAGTATACACGTTGGCAGGAAGGGTCATCCGAAATACTGAAAGGTTTTCCAGAACTGGGGCCAGGGCTGGCGCAGATTGTGACACACGTAGATTGCCCTGTGATCGATCGTTTCTTCGTTCTGAATGTTGAAAGGAGTGGTGATCGGTGCGATCAACGTGCAGTCCTGGAAATTCGCCAGGAAGCTGGTGTCGAAACCAACCACGATCAACGTCTGGGGAGGGGGGTTGGCAGGTTCGCAGGGAGGCGGGATCGGGAACTCCGCAGCCGGCAGGTTCTTCACAGGGGAAGGACCCAACCTGCCGGTTTGCGGAATTGATCAACCAGCGTTATTCTTTTTGCTTGGGCGCATTTTGCTGCGCCAGCGAGACCATGCCGCTCAGCCCGCCCAGGTTCATCGTGTCGACGGCAGAGCTGGGCACGATGACCAGCGCGCCCTTTTCCTTGAGCCCTTCGAAGAGCATGTTCATGGCGCGCAGGTGCAGGGCGGTGGGGTTGTTGATGTAGGCCTTGGAAGCCTCGGCGAAGGATGCGGCGATCTGCTTCTCGGATTCGCCCAGGATGACGCGCGCCTGGCGTTCGCGTTCGGCCTGCGCCTGGCGGGACATGGCATCTTCCAGGTCGGGCGGGATGATCACGTCGCGGATCTCCACGGACTGGACGGTGATGCCCCAGGGCGTGGTGCGCTCGTCAATGATCTTCTGCAGGTCGGCATCCATCTTGGCGCGTCCGACCAGGATATCGGCCAGGACGCTCTGCCCGATGATCTCGCGCAGGGCGGTCTGGGCAGCCCAGGCAATGGCGGCGCGGTAATCGGCGACCTCCAGGGCGGCCTTTTCGGCATCCCAGACCACCCAGAACAGGACCGCATCCACGTCCACCGGGACGGTATCCTTGGTCAGCGTTTTCTCGGCTGAGAAGGGCGTGACCATCACGCGGTGGTCGATCCAGTTGGCGAGGGTGTCAACGAATCGGCACCAGCCAGAAGAGGCCCGGTCCGGCCAGTTTATGGAACTTGCCCAGGCGCAGGACGACGGCCTTTTCCCACTGCGAGGCGATCTTGAGCCAGATACAGGAAATATGCGCCCAAAAGGATCCAGCCAACGGTCCACGTGCCCATGACGAGATCGGAAGTCCCTGCACGCTGGGTCAAATTGAGGACACCAAGCACCAGCACCAGCAGGCAGACGGCGAACAGGAACATGGCGACGCCGGGGATATGCTGGTCGGATTTCATGCGACCCAGGGGCCGCAGGCTTGAATCTTTGGAATCAGTTTTTGTTCTCATGGTAATCTCCTTTTATTCGATATCGGGTTCGGGGTTGGGGTTGGGGTTGGGGTCGGGCAGGTGACCGGTTTGCTGCCAAACTGCCACCTTTGCTTTCAAAATTAGATCGAGTTCCTCGGGTGAGGCGCCGAGCCGGTCGGCATCTGCCAAGTAGCGCTGGGTGAGGGCGACCAACGCTTTCTGGCGGATCTTTTCGGAGACCTCAGGCGGGGAAATCTCCATGACGTAGGTGCCGCGTCCCTGCTGGGTGGAAATGATGCCGACTTCGTCGAGGATGCGGTAGGCGCGGGCGATCGTGTTGAAATTGACACGCAACTCGAGGGCCAGCGAACGGACGGTGGGGAGCTGGGCGCCCAGTGCGAGCGATCCACCAGCGATGCGCTCTTTAATTTGCTCCACCACCTGGAGGTAAATCGGGATTCCGGAACGAAAATCAATTTCGAGGTTCATAGGCTGTAGTGTATCATTGTCTCATTGTATGATTGTATCATTGTACTAATTGTATACCGTTTTTCCATTTTGTCAAGGGAGTTTGAGAAAACCATAGCTATTGTTAATAGCGTTAAAAAAAGACTTTGCGATCTTCTCTTGCAAAATCCTTTTTTCGAATTCATTCGGGTTCAACGCCGGGGTGGGACAGCACCAGAAGGCGGGTCAAAAACCTTGATTTTAATAACGCCGAAATAATAATAACGTTCCCTGCGCAGGTAAAAAGGAACGGTAATTTCGGCACAGACCACTACACTGGCGGTTTTCTGGGAATCGTCGGGGAGATGCCAGACTTCCCCCCAGCATCGATTTCGCTTCCCAGCCCAGCAACTCCCAAAGTGAGCGGCGAATGGTGATCCAATAATTCGGCCTATAGAATTTCCAACACAATCAGTCCCTCATGTTACGAACGTGCCCGCAACCTTTTAATTGCCTTGCCCAACCTTTTGATTCCTTCATCGATTTCCTCCGCGGACTGAGCAACAAAATTCAGTCGCATCCAATCTTGTCCCCTGGAGCCTTCGGGGAAAAAGCTGTTACCAGGTGCAAAGGCCACGCCCTCTTCACAGGCCAGAGGCAGCAACTCGTCCGATGACAGGTTTTCAGGCAGGCGCAACCAGAGAAACAGGCCGCCTTGAGGCGGGTCAAAGGAAACGCCAGCCGGCAGGTAACGGTCAATGGCCAGCAGCATGGCATCCCGGCGTTTGCGAAAAACCTGGCATGAACGCCGCAGGTACGCCTGATAGCGACCTACGGTTACGTATGCCTCCAGGGCACGCTGAATCAGGGTGGATGTAGCCAGGTCGCTGAGACGTTTGAAGCTGAGCAGACTGTCGTAGACCGGGCCGTCCGCCACCAGGAAATCCCACCCGCAGCCCAGGCATCAGCATCTTGGAAAAGGTGCTGATGTAGATCACCTGTCCGCCCGGATCCAGTGCCTTGAGAGACGGCTGCGCACGGCCCTCGTAGCGCAGGTCACCCACAAAGTCATCTTCCAGGATCGGGACGTTATAGCGGTCTGCCAGGACGATCAACTGGCGGCGGCGCGCACTGTTCAGGCAGGTGCCGGTCGGGTTGTGGAAATTGGGGATGGTGTAAATGAGTTTGGGATGATGCTGCTGGAGAAGTTTTTCCAGCTTTTCCACCTGCATTCCCTGTCCATCCACGGGTACACCAACGATCCGGAATCCCAGGATGCGGAACAACTCCATGGCAATGGAATAGGTGGGGCTTTCCACCAGGATGACATCACCCGGCTTTAACAGGGTTTGAGATACCAGGGAAATCGCCTGTTGCGAACCTGCCGTGATCAGGATATTCTCGGGGCGCGTCTGCACGCCCTGGCTGGCCAGGATATGGGCAATCCCCTCACGCAGAGGCGCATACCCGTTACGCTTCACCATAATCCAACGCAGCGATCCCGTCGCGGCGCATGACAGCCTGGAGGGTTTTGCGGAATTCTTCAGCCGGGAACTGGCGCGAATCGCTGATCCCCGCTGGCAAAGCTGATCGGATAGGGATGCCCGGCGGCTTTGAGCATTTCTCCTGCTGAGCGAAGTTTGATCCCTGTGTTGCTGGCCCGCAAACTTTGCTGCCATAGCGGCCAGGAATTATCAGTGCTGGTTTTGGAAACGGGTGGGAGCGGATTGGGCGGCAGGACATAGGTGCCGCTGCCCACCCGGGAGAATACCAGCCCATCTGCTTCCAGTTCGGAATAGGCATTTTCCACAGTGATGCGGTTAACTCCCAGGTCACGCGCAAGCTGGCGGCTGGCTGGCAGGCGGGTATCGGGTACCAGGCCTCCCGAAAGGATGCCCTGGCGCAAATATTTTTTGATCTGCTGGTAAAGAGGTTCCGTACTCTGGCGGTCAATGGGATACGCATGTTGTACCTCCGAAACATTGGTATGGTAAATATATCATTTTCCATGAACAGCGATAGAGCCAATTGGCGATTTATTAAGACCAATCCATTCAATTGGACTGGTGCTTATTTGTAATTATTGGCTCTTAACATATACCAATTTTCTCCTAGAATAAGAGCCAACAGGAGAAAAAAGGATTGCGTTTAAAAATTCCACGAATTCGTCAGAACCGATTCACGCGCACAGAAAGGACTATTCGCAGGATGATGCGATGAGAGAGAACGGGATAAGGATAGAATCTGGCGACTGCCATTCTCAAGTTGTTTGGTACAAGAGCAGCGTGGTAAAATCACAACCGACTTAAGATTAGGAGAAAATTATGGAACAACAAACTGGTACTTTTGCCGTCAAAAAAGGACTGGCGCAAATGCTTAAAGGCGGCGTCATCATGGACGTGGTCACGCCCGAACATGCCAAGATCGCAGAAGAGGCAGGTGCGTGCGCGGTCATGGCGCTGGAACGCGTCCCGGCGGATATCCGCGCCCAGGGCGGCGTGGCGCGCATGTCGGACCCGGACCTGATCCTGCAGGATCATGGACACGGTCACCATCCCGGTCATGGCCAAATGCCGCATCGGCCATTTCGTCGAAGCGCAGATCCTGGAAGCCATTGGGGTCGATTACATCGACGAGTCCGAAGTTTTGACCCCGGCGGACGAGGAGAACCACATCCTGAAGCACAATTTCAAGGTGCCATTCGTGTGCGGCTGCCGCAACCTGGGCGAGGCTCTGCGCCGCATCGGCGAAGGTGCGGCCATGATCCGCACCAAGGGCGAAGCCGGCACCGGCGACGTGGTCGAAGCCGTCCGGCATGCCCGCACCGTGCTGGGCGAAATCCGCCGCCTGACCACCATGGCTGACGAGGAATTGATGGCATACGCCAAGGACACTCGGCGCGCCCTACGAACTGGTCAAGGAGACCAAGGAACTGGGCCGCATGCCGGTGGTCAACTTCGCGGCCGGCGGCGTGGCCACTCCCGCGGATGCAGCCCTGATGATGCAGCTGGGCGTGGACGGCGTGTTCGTCGGCTCGGGCATCTTCAAATCCGGCGACCCGGCCAGGCGCGCGGCTGCCATCGTCAAGGCCGTGACACACTACAACGATGCCTCCATCCTGGCCGAAGTCAGCAAGAACCTGGGCGAGCCAATGGTGGGACGCAACATCTCCCAGATGCCGGAAGTCGAGAAGATTGCCGGGCGAGGCTGGTAATCAGGTGACCATGGAATTGGCATGACGCTATCCAGTCGCCAATTAGCCTGATCACCTGATGACCTGAAAGACAATTATGAAAATTGGTGTCTTAGCCATCCAGGGCGATTTCGCCGAACATATCGTCATGCTCAAGCGCCTGGGCGTGGAGACCGCCGAAGTACGCCTGCCAGCCCAGCTCGACCGGGCTGGACGGCCTGATCATGCCCGGCGGCGAATCCACCACCATCGGCAAACTTGCCGTGGATTTCGGCTTGCTGGAGCCGCTGCGCGAATTTGGCAAGACCCACGCCATCTGGGGCACCTGCGCCGGGAGCCATCTTTCTCTCGAAGGATGCCCGCCGCAACCAGCCATTGCTGGGCATCATGGATATCACCGTCGAGCGCAACGCCTTTGGCCGCCAGGTGGACTCGTTCGAAGCCGACCTCGACCATCCCCGAACTGGGCGAAGGCGGTCCGTACCACGCCATTTTCATCCGCGCCCCGATCATCGAGTCGGTGCAGGGCAGCGCCAGAATCATTGCCTCGCTGCCGGATGGACGCATCGTCGCTGCCAGGCAGGGAAAATTGCTGGCCACCTCTTTCCATCCGGAACTGACCCAGGACACGCGCTTCCACCAATATTTTCTCTCCCTGGTGAAATGACCGTCCGTTCGCTCGACTTCCTGGATCTGCCTCTTCCTGTCCCGCTTCCGGCGGAATGTCCTGCCGCTGTACAGCGCCCGCATCTTGACGCGCGGCAACCCGCTTGGGCGCGAGGGCCATGCTCTCTTACCTGAACCCGCGCCGGCAGATCTATACTGCGGTTGCAACCGAGAACGACAGTCTCGCTGATGGGACAGGTGATCTTGAAGGCAGAAGACACCTCCGCCCGGCTGACTTTCCTGGCTCCCACGGAAAACATCAACCGATTGACCCCGCCGCTGCTCGACCACCTGACGGCGCAGGCCGGGGAGTGGGGCGCATTCCACCTGCTGGCGGAAGTGGATGAAAATTCCCCGGTCTTCCGATCATTGCGCCAGGCAGGCTTTGCCATGTACGCCTGGCAGCGCATTTGGAAATTGCCGCAAACCGGAAGAGCACAATGGGATCGGCACGTGGCGCGAGGTCCAGGAGACCGACTGGCCAGCCGTCCAAGTCGCTGCACGGACAGATCATCCCGGCCTTGCTCCAACCGGTGGAAGTTTGCCGAAACAGGCTGCGGGCCTGGTGTGCCGCCCGGAGGGGAACCTGCAGGCCTACGCAACCAGTCGACAAGGGACCAACGGGGATCTGGATGCCAGCCGCTCGTCCCGCCCGATTCCGGCTGCGGACCCGACCGCCTGGCCGGGCTTGCAGGCCTGGGCAACCGACCGGTTTACGTCTGCGTGCGCTCCTACCAGGCCTGGCTCGAAACCGTTCTGGATGACCTGGGCGCCACGGCCGGGCCGCGGCAGGCTGTGATGGTCAGACGCCTGGCAAAATTGCAAAAGGTCGAAGAAAAAGTATCCGCCCTGGAGAAAGTGCTGGTAAAACCTGTCGCTCCGGTGGCGCGCATGGTAAATGGCGAGGAGCCTCATTTACCGGGTAACACAAAAATAAATGAACCGTAGTCGTGAAATACAATCTATCCGTTCCAGGTACGCCTGGGATGCAGCCTGGAAGAATCCGAAAAGTGATATAAAGAGAATATGACTCAACTCAAAATCACTGACGACCTGGATGCCCTGCTCGGCATCCTGCCCGGCAATATCGTCGAGGCCGTCCATAAAGCCAACGATTACGACAACCTGCTCGAGATCATCCTCGACCTGGGGCGCGTCCCCACGGCACGCTACGTCCAGGGCGAGACGGTCTTGATCAACAAGGAAATCACGCGTGCCGAACTCGACCACGTGGTCGAGCGCATCGGCGAGTTCGACGCCGACAACCGCGCCGGCCTCGAGCGCACCCTGCACCGCATTTCCTGCCTGCGCAACCGGCGCGGGCATATCGTCGGTCTCACCTGCCGCGTGGGGCGCGCCGTTTACGGGACGGTGGACATCATCCAGGATATCGTCGAGTCGGGCAAGAGCCTGCTCATCCTGGGCCGCCCGGGCGTGGGCAAGACCACCCTGCTGCGCGAAGCCGCCCGCATCCTGGCGGAGTTGAAACGCGTCATCATCGTGGACACCTCCAACGAGATCGGCGGCGATGGCGATGTGCCGCATCCGGCCGTTGGCAAGGCGCGCCGCATGCAGGTGCGCGAGCCCATGCTCCAGCACGAGGTGATGATCGAGGCGGTGGAGAACCACAACCCGGAAGTGATCGTGATCGACGAGATCGGGCGCGAACTGGAAGCCGCGGCCGCCCGCACCATCGCCGAACGCGGCGTCCAGCTGATCGGCACGGCGCACGGGCAGACCATCGACAACCTGCTGCTCAACCCGACCCTTTCCGACCTGATCGGCGGCATCGAAGCCGTCACCCTTTCGGATGAAGAAGCGCGCCGGCGCGGCACCCAGAAAACGGTGCTCGAGCGGCGCTCCCCGCCCACCTTCGATGTGCTGGTCGAGATCCAGCAGCGCGACCGCTTCGCCGTCCACATGGATATCGCCGCCTCGGTCGACTCGCTCCTGCGCGGTTACCCGCTCCCGCCGGAAATCCGCAGCCGGGACGCCGAAGGCAAGATCCAGATCGAGAAAGTCAAGGCCAACCCCAAATCCAAACCCGATTCGGAATTCCGCATCGAGAACGGGAACACCACCGGCCCGCGCCGGAATTCAATCCGCCCGGAACCTGCAGCCTCAACCAGCTTGAAAGGAGCCCCGGCAGAGGCACACATCCTGCCTGACGGGGAAGGACTTGCCGCCATCCCAAGCGAATCCCGCCGCGCCCCGCTCCAGGCGGTGCGCGTCTACCCCTTTGGCGTGGCGCGCGACCGCTTGATCCAGGCGGCCAAACGACTGGGCGTCCCGGCAATCTTCGTCAAGGACGCCGGCGAGGCGGACGTGCTGGTGACCCTGCGTTCCTATTACCGCGACCGCCAGCAGGCGGTGATGCAGGCCGAGCAGCGCGGCATGCCCATTTTTGTGCTGCGGGCCAACACGGTCAGCCAGATGGAGCAGTTCCTGAGCGACCTGTTCAACCTGTCCGAAGTGGTGCCGGGCGCAGGCGAACTGGACGATGTCAAGCTGCAGGCCCAGGCTGCCATTGCCGCCGTGCTGAACGGCGAGCGCTGGGTGGACCTGCCGCCCGGCCCGTCCACGGTGCGGACGCCTGCAGCACGAGCTGGCCCGCGATGCCGAACTGATCAGCCATTCGTATGGGAAAGAACCCAGAAGGCATGTGAGGATTTTCAGGGAATAAATAGGATAGGCACGATACCCCCATCCCCCTAAAAGCGGGGAAGGCGTATCGTGCCAATACGGAAAAATGTTCATCACCCTCGAAGGCCCCGAAGGCTCCGGCAAGACCTCCCACGTCCCCCATCTCGTGGAATACCTGCGCGAGAAGGGTTACACCATTTTCCCCACGCGCGAACCGGGTGGAACGTCCATCGGCGAGCAGATCCGCGAGGTGCTGCACAGCCTGAAGAACACCGAGATGCACCCGCGCACCGAGACCCTGCTCTACCAGGCGGCGCGCGCCCAGTTCGTGGAACAGGTGGTCCGCCCGCGGCTGGCGCTGGGAGAAATCGTGCTCTCCGACCGTTACGCAGATTCGACCATCGCCTACCAGGGCTACGGACACCAGCAGGACCTGGAGCAGGTGCGCGCCCTGGTCAAGTATGCCACCGGCGGGCTGGTCCCAGACCTGAGCGTGCTGCTGGATGTGGATGTGGAGATCGGCCTCGAACGCGGTGCAAAGCGCCGGGCCAAAGGCGGAGAATGGAACCGGCTGGACGCCTATACCCTGGAGTTCCACCAGCGGGTTAGAAAAGGGTACCTGGAGATGGTGAAACAGGAGCCGGAGAGGTGGGTAATGGTGGATGCAGGCAAAGGGTGGGATGAAGTACAAAAGCAATTGCACGATATAATTCTTCATAAGCTAAACGAGTTCAAAAAATAAATTCCGGCAGGAATTGAACAGCATCTGATGGTTTTTGCAAGACTCTGGCATGGATTTACGGATAAGCTTTGCCTCGGATTGCAAGAATTATCCATTTAATTGGAGACTCCGTGAAAGTAAAAATGATCCTGCCAGCGCTAACTGAGGCGAAAAGTCCATTTTGGCGCCCCATCAAATACAGCCTTTTTCCGCCTCTGGGTTTGGCAACCCTGGCTGCTTACCTGGATCCTGATGACGAGGTTTCCATCCAGGATGAACACGTGGAACCTTTAATCACTGATGACCGACCCGACGTCGTGGTCATTCAAGTGTATATCACCTCTGCCCATCGATCGTATGCAATCGCTGATTTGTATCGGACACGCGGCTGTTTCGTTTGTCTGGGAGGCCTTCACGTAACCTCCCTCCCGGAAGAGGCCGCGTCGCATGCAGACGCGATTTTCATCGGCTTAGGAGAAGATACCTGGCCTGCTTTTTTAGCCGATTATCGAAAAGGCTTCCCCAAAAAGGTTTACGAATCCAAGCAGCCCAGCCTCGTCAATATACCCTTTCCTCGACGGGACCTAATCAAACGGAACCTTTACCTTGTCCCGAACTCGATCGTCGTTTCACGCGGATGCCCATACCATTGTGATTTCTGTTATATAACTTCGTTCTTCAAAGGGGGAACCTCGTTTCTTACCCAAACTGTTGACCGGTCGCTTGCAGAAATCGACAGTTTGCCCGGCCGCCATTTGTATTTCCTGGATGACCATCTCTTCGGCAACCCCAGATTTGCCAGTCAGTTATTTGAAGGGATGCGCGGGATGAACCGCCTCTGGCAGGCTGCCGGTACAGTGCAGTCAATCCTGATGCCCGGCATAATCCAGAAGGCGGCAGAGGTAGGGTTACGCAGTCTATTCGTTGGTTTTGAAACACTCAATCCGAATAACTTGAGGGAACAAAAGAAAACACAGAATCTAAACCAGGATTATGGAGAAGCCATTCGCCGCCTTCATGATCTAGGGGTCATGGTCAATGCGAGTTTTGTTTTTGGGATGGATGAAGATGATGAAAGTGTCTTTGACCGGACAGTGGAATGGGCCATCCGGCAGGGGATCGAGACAGCCACGTTCCACATTTTGACCCCGTATCCAGACACACCTCTATACATTCGAATGGAACAGTCAAACCGCATCAGCACAAAGAACTGGGATCTATACGATACGCGTCACGCAGTTTTTACTCCATTGCATATGTCGACCCAAACCCTGGAGGAAGGCTATTGGCGCGCATACAAGAATTTTTATTCATGGGGAAATATCTTGCATTCGACGTGCCAGCAAACAGACTTTGCAAAAGGTCTACGTCATATTGTTTATAAGACTGCATGGAAAAAATTTGAGCCATTATGGGATTTCGCGATCAGGTTAAAAAGGGTATCATTTTTTACAAAACCTCTTGAAGTGGTATTATCCGGAAGGGTGGGAGTGGGTGCAAGGTGCTCTCCCAGCAATCATATTGAACCGAATGAAGTGAGTGCAACCCATTAAGCGACTCTGCATAAAAACACCAATAACGAGCCCCATAGAAATACCATTCCCTAATTGAATCCGAGCGAAGTAAAATACGGGCTGAGAACAGGATAAGAAATCCGTTGATACCCAGTAAAACCTTTTTGGCAAGCCAGGCGTTGGACCAGGCATTAAGCCAGGCCTATACTGCCCTGCAACGCGGTGATAAACGTGAAGCCCGTCACCTGGCGCAAATTGCCGCGTCGATGAAGCCGAACAGTGAGGAGCCATGGCTGATCCTGGCGGCAGCCTCTCAGCCACGTGCCAGCGTTGCCTACCTCAAGCGGGCGCTGGAAATCAACCCGCAAAGCGAGCGCGCCCGTGGAGGCCTGGAATGGGCCACCCGGCGGCTCAACGAAAGTATGCAAGCGCCCGGGCGGAATGAGGCAGCTTCATCCGCAAAGGCCGAACCGCTTGCAAGCTCCAAGCCGGTTGTCCAAAAAAGAAAGCCGGTTGTTCGTGCAGCCAGGAAACCTTCGCCGGCAACCCGGGTTTTCATTCCGATCATGGTGCTGACCCTGGCCTTGCTCCTGATCGCGGCCTGGACCATCCGACCCGGGAAGGGGGCGCAGGGGGGTGAAACGGACATCAACCTGGCACCATCGCAGGTCAGCAGTGTTCCATCTGGAGGGCTGACAGATCCGACTCTGCAAACCAGTACTTCCCTGCCCACAGAAACCAATCCCCCAAGCGTCAGCCCGTCTCCAACCGCATTCCAACCTGTCGCAGCCACGGCGACTTCCATCCCCACAATCACTCCCCTGCCAGCCAACACCCCCCAACCTTCGAACGGGCTACTGCAGGGTGAATTCTTTACAACGCAGATCCCGCCAGGAGGCGAAAAACTCATCACCGTCTCCCTTCAGGAACAGCGGCTTTACGCTTATCAAGACGGTACGCTCGTTGGCAATTTCGTTGTTTCGACGGGAAGGAGCCAAAACACACGCACCGGAACTTTTCACATTCTCGATAAAATCCCCAGACCTTTCAGCGTGATCTGGAATTTCTGGATGCCAGACTGGATGGGGATCTATTACGCCGGCAGCCTGGAGAACGGCTTCCATTCCCTCCCGGTGCTCCCGAATGGCGAAACCATATGGGGCGATGCACTGGGGACACCCGTGTCTTACGGCTGCGTCGTACTGGGCGAGCAGGAAGCCCAGGCGCTTTACGACTGGGCCGAGGTGGGTACAACTGTGCAGATAAACCCCTGAGTGGGACAACAACAAGCTGAGTGTTTCACAGAATCCGTCTAATAAATGAATTTGAATCTTTTTTCCACACCGGGCAAAGACGACATCCGCGATATCCTTGACGCCTGCCGTCCATATTTGGAATGGAAGGAAAAACCTGTGATCGCATATCTTCCGGCAGGGTCCCTTTCCAATACCTGGCAGGAAACCACTGAAAAGGCTTTTCACGGCCTGGCACGCGTAGAGACGATCAACACCGAGATGATGGCTCTCCCGGAAATGGAAGCGACCCTGCGGAGGGCCACACTGGTCTACATCCCCGGAGGGAATACTTTTCTGCTAACCCACCGCCTGCACGTTAGCAAATTCATGGAGTATCTGCGCAGGAAAATAAGTGCCGGGCTTCCGGTGGTGGCATTCAGTGCAGGGACCGTGTTATGCGGTGCGAATATCCTCACCAGCATGGATATGAATATGGTGGGAACAACGTATTTTTCCGGTTTGAATGCAACACCCTTCAACTTCAGCGTTCATTACCCTGAGGATGAATTTTCCCGCCTCGTTAAAGATGAGTGGTTAAGAAATTATCACGTCTTTCATGACAACCCGATTCTCATCCTGGCTGACGGTGCATACATACGGGTGGATGGAAAGAAAACAACCCTGGTGCGCGGGGAGGGGTGGATCCTGCGCAAAGGGGAGGAAAAGGAAAAGCTGAGTGAGGGGAAGGCGATCTCTGCTTAACAATATACAGCAAGGATTGCACAGCTTGCCTGATTGTCGTTTCAGCCTGCACCTTTCCAACGGGTCGAAAGGTGTTTTGCTAATAAGTTGTCTGACAACCTTGTCAAATAGCTGGTTTTGGATATAATTTATCTTAAAAGGAGATGAGGATATGCACCGAACTCGCTTGTTAGCAATTCCACTCGTAATGGTGTTTTTATTAGCATGCGGCCTAACCAACGGCATCTCAGGGATCGCCACCCAACTGCCGGGGATATTGACCAGTGTGCCGACCGAAATGGGAGTGGTTGAAACCCTCTCCGCGCAGCAATCATCAACCAATTGTCCCGCCACTCCCACGGCAGGCGGGCTGGGAATCTCCCTGTACCAGGTAAAATCCGTACTGGAGCCCACCCAACAGTTCGTTTTTACCGATAGTACCGTGAATGGCCAGCCCGCTTCAACGGCGACATTGGGCCCCGTGCTGACAGCTTCCTTCCCGGACATTGCCACCGGATTTTCTGCCCAGTTCATCGGCGATCCGTGCAATGTCAGTGAGTTAACCCTTTCCCTCCCCCGCAACGAACAACAGGCTACCGTGGATCAGGCACTCGGCCTGATCGATGTGCTCGTTGCAGTGTTCCTGCCCTCGGGTGACCAGCTCGCCGTGATTAACTGGATGACCCAGAATTATGGCACCCTCCAGGTAGGCGGGAAGGCACAAACCACCTCGGGAAGCATGCAATTCACGCTTACCCGCAGCCAGACCGAAATGGTGCTGGACATCGTACCCACAAAGTAGTACGGCTGATATAAAAAAACGGGCGACCCGAAATGGGTCGCCCGTATGGTTTTAGAAGTCGGGTTCCCCGCCACCCGCATCGTCCATTCCCAGGTCCGGGAGTTCTTTTTCGATATCCTCCGGACTTTGGCCTTTCTCCAAACGGTCGGCCACGTCGTCAAACTCCGGGGGCAGGTCCTCGCCCATTTCATTGCCCATTTTACGCAGCATGCGCCCCATGGCCTGCGGGTCATTTTCGAGACCAGCCAGAGCGGAGGGGTCGGAGAAATCCCCGGCCAGGGAGTCCATGCGGCTGTCGTCCGATTTCGCCACGCGCACGCGCGGTACCCGCCGGCGGACGTTCGCGCTCCTGCAGGATGTGCAGGTTACAGACCGCGAGCCGTATTCAGCGTAGGTCATAAAAACGTCAAAGCGGGTTTTGCAATCAAGGCAAACATAATCATAAAGAGGCATGGGTGCTGTGGTCCTTGCTTAATTTCTTGATGTTGTGCAGCAAAAAAGGAAGGGAAAAAGACGAACTGGAATCCCTTTTTGCCCGGCAGCCTGTATTTTACTTCATTCGCCGTCTGGTACAATACAGACATGCCAGATTCAGAATTCAACCTTCATAAACCCCAGCCTTTATTGGTCGTCATTTCAGGACCTTCAGGGGTGGGCAAGGACAGCGTCCTGCATTGCCTTAAAGAGCGCAACCTGCCGATGCATTTCGTGGTAACCGCCACCACACGCCCGCGGCGGGCTGAGGAGACGAACGGAGAGGACTATTTCTTTGTCTCGAAGCAGGAGTTCGCCCGGATGATTGAAAACAATGAATTGTTTGAATACGCGATTGTTTACAATGATTATAAGGGCAACTCCAAGAAGCAAGTGCACGAGGCGCTGGCTTCAGGCCAGGACGTAATCATGCGCCTGGACGTGCAGGGAGCAGCCACGGTGCGCAAATTGGCGCCGGAAGCAGTGCTGATCTTCCTGACGACCGAAAGCGAGGATTCCCTGGTGAGGCGGCTGAAGGCGCGGCGGAGCGAGACAGCCGAAAACCTGAGCCTGCGCATTGCGACTGCCCGCCAGGAACTCAAACGGGCAGCCGAGTTCGACTACGTCATCGTTAACGCGGACGGTCACCTGGAAGATACTGTGGACACCGTGGTGGCCATCATCCAGGCGGAGCACCACCGGGTAAACCCTCGCAAAGTAAATTTATAAATTTGAAATAAAAATATTCCTGGAGTGAAATGAATCAGAACCCGACCCCCACACAAGGTCCTCAGACCATGCCGCCACGAACGATACAGGTAGCGATGCCGAACGTGAAACCTTATGCCACCTACATCATCCTGGCTGTAACCACCTTTATCTATCTCCTGCAAGTGGGCGGGCAATACCTGCTCAATGCAGACGTGGTGACCGCCCTGGGAGTCAAGGACGACGTCCTCATTCGCGCCGGAGAACTCTGGCGGCTGATCACGCCGGTCTTTTTGCACGCCTCCATTTTGCACATCGCCTTCAACATGTACGCCCTGTTCATTTTTGGGCGAGGCATCGAGGCGCGTTACGGCCACACCAGGTTTGTGCTGCTGTACTTCCTGTCCGGTTACGCCGGCAACGTGATGTCGTTCCTGCTGACGGCCAGCCCTTCGCTGGGAGCATCCACCGCCATATTCGGATTGATCTCTGCGGAAGGCGTATTTATCATCCAAAACCGCAAACTGCTGGGGAACCGGGTCAACCGCTCCTTGATGAACCTGGTTTACATAGCAGGCATCAACCTGCTGATCGGATACACGACTCCCGGAGTGGATAACTGGGGGCATATCGGCGGCCTGATCGGGGGACTGCTCTTCGCCTGGTTCGGCGGCCCGCGCTGGAAGCTGGAGGGGTTCTACCCGTCGGTGAGCCTGGTGGACGAGCGGGAGGGCCACGGAACTTTTGCCGGGACCGTATCGGTACTGCTGTTTTTTATCCCATTAACGGTCCTGGGGTGGATCTGGATCGTGCATTAAGCATCATTTTCGCAAAATAAAAACCTTCCGAATGGTTTAATCCAACCCCGTGCCAGAACCGGGGCGACCGCGGAAGGTTTTTTTTATCCGATCGCCTCTTTGAGCCGGCGCGCCAGGTCCCCGAAGTGTTCGGTGTAGCGGATCTCGTCCGCACGCGGGCGGGGCAGGTCCACTCCCAAATCCACCTTGATCCTGCCGGGTCGCTGCGTCAAAACCAGGACGCGGTCGGCCAGGAAGAGCGACTCGCTGATGGAATGGGTGACCATCAGCACGGTCTTCTGCCGCCGCTGCCAGATGTGCGAGAGTTCGGTCCACATGCGTTCGCGGGTGAGGGCATCCAGGGAGCCGAAGGGTTCATCGAGCAGGAGAATATCGGGGTCATGGATTAGGGCACGAGCGATGGCCACACGCTGGGCCATGCCTCCCGAAAGGTCGCGCGGCCAGGAAGACTCAAAGCCCTGCAGACCGACCAGGTCTATCAATTCCTGGGCGCGCAGGTGGGCCTCATCCGGGGAAACGCCCTGGAGTTCCAGAGGCAGGGTGATGTTTTCGAGCGCAGTCCGCCAGGGCATCAGATTGGATTCCTGGAAGACCATACCGATCTTCGGCCTTCCACCGGCGAAGGTGAAAGAGCCGCGGGTGGGTTCGAGCAACCCGGCCAGGATGCGCAGCAAGGTGGATTTTCCGCTGCCTGAAGGACCCAGGACACAAACAAATTCACGCGGCTGGATGGAGAACGAGAGCGTGTCGAGCGCGTGCAGACCCCCGTTGGAGTCGGGGAAGGTGACGCTTAATTCGTGGACAGCGAGGATGGGATCGGCCATGTCATTTCGGGCAGGGTGATGATTTATACCCTAACGGGTACCATGTGAATCACCCGTACGGTATTTTATGGAAGAAACTGGTTCGTAAAAGCTTTTGTTACGTCCAGAGGCTGGGTGAGTAAACCCATATTGAGCAGAGTATTTTGCATATTTTCCCAGGCAGATAGGTTGGATTCACCCAGGCGGGCAGCCTTCCAAAGATCGATCGAGGTCGACAATACCTGTTTTTGGATGGTCGCATCGGCCTGGGCGAGCGTAGATACATAGCCCAGGGAAGTCTGGTAAGCAGCCTCGGGGTCTGCGATGGTATCGGAGAGACCATGCACCAATGCAGCAACCATGCCGCGCACCAGGGCGGGGTTCCCGGCAGCCGTGGTTTCGTTGGTGATCAGCCCATTGGAAGCGAGCTGGACGTAATCGGCCACGCGCAGTTCGGTCAGTTTATATCCCTGGGAGCGCAGTTGGATCGGTTCGTTATTGGTATAAACCGAAACGGCCTGGTCGCGGCCTGCCACCAGCGACGCCACCTGGGTATAACCGATGGAGTCTAATGTCACGTCGGACTCTTTCAACCCACCAGCTTGAAGCAGGGCGCGCAGACCGATGTAATTGGCGCCATAGGGCCCTGGAAGGCCGATGGTCTTCCCGCGCAGGTCAGCCGGTGAGGAGATTCCCTGGTCTGACATGGCGACCACCGAGACCGGGTATTGCTGATACCAGGCAGCCACGTAAACCACCGGCAGACCCTGGGCGCGGGCGAGCAGCACCTGTTCACCGGAAACCACGGCGAATTGGAGGGTGTTTGCGCCCACCAGCGCAGTTGCCTGGGTTTCGTCCTGGTAGGCAAACTCGATCTCGATGCCGGCATCGGCAAAATATCCCTTCTGGGCAGCCACATAAAGCGGGGCGAACTGGATATCAGGGATGTAGCCAAGCGAGAGCTTGACGTGGGTGAGACTCGGAGTTGGTTTCGACCCACAAGCTGACAGCAGAACCAGGGTAATGATGGCTAACCTTAGATTTCTTTTCATTAAACACTCCCATGCACAGCGATTGGGAAGAACCGAATCAGCGTTGAAATGGTTCCCGCCAAACGAGTAATTTTCTTTCCAAGAATGAAACCAGACCATAAAGCACCAGCGCCAGGGCGATCAGGGTGAACACCGCCACAAAGACCAGCGCGGTATCGTACTGACCGCGGCCCACATTGACCAGGAAACCGAGACCGCGGTCGGAGCCGACCAGTTCGCCGACCACCGCCCCGATGACCGAGAGCGTGGCCCCGATCCGCAAACCGCCCAGTAAAACCGGGAGGGAGGCCGGTAGCTCGAGCATGCGCAGGGTTTGGAGACGGGTGGCATGCAGGGATTGCATCAGGTCATGGAAGGGGCGCGGCACCGCCCTGACTCCCACCACCGTGTTAACCAGCACCGGGAAGAAGACGATCAATGCACAGATCAGCACCTTGGAGAAGATACCCGGTCCGAACCAGATGACCAGCAAGGGGGCGATGGCAACGACCGGAATGGCCTGGGTGGCGACCAGGTAGGGGGAGACCAACTGTTCGAACAGGCGGCTTTTGGCGATGGCATAACCAAGGATGACCGCCGCAGTCGTCCCGGACAGGAGCCCGAGCAGGACTTCCGTGAGGGTGGCAGCCGTATGGAGGACAAGGGTGCCATCCGTCAGTGCCTTCCAAAAGCGGATGGCAACCTGCTCCGGTGCGGGCAGGATAAAGGCGGGCAGCCCGGCGAAACGGCTGATCAGCCACCAGCCCAGCAGGGCCGCTCCCAGGGAGGCAAAGGCTGTCCAGCGCAGGGACCGGCGCGAGGTGCGGGGTGATTTGCGAAAAATTTTCCAATCCATGAATAAAAAAACCTCGTTCAAAAGAACGGGGCAGGCGCGTTTTATCGATAAAAAACCCGGAAGCAAGTTCCGGGGCGGATAGACAGACCAGACCATGGCTGGTCGCGTCGTCACCTTCTCTTATCCGGACTGTTACGGTCGGCTACGGAATTCACTGGTTGAGCGAGTGTCACCGTATCATGCGCAATTGCGCTCGTGGGCTTTACCACCGGTCGGGAATAGCCTTGCATCGCATGCCTGAAAAGACAACGGTACGTTGCCTGTTCGGTGCCGTGCAGGGGTCACCCTGCCCCGAAGGTCGAATATTCAGTTGAGAAGATTATACTTCAAATTCCGGAGAAGCCTGGCTGGTTCCGGGAAATTCCCCCTATAGATAACTTAAACCATTAAACGTTCAGGGGCGGATTTCTCCGCCCCTGATGGTGACTGTATTCGTTATGCCTTGAGGATGGCTGTATCAGCCACCGGGCAGACGGACTGGCACTGCGGGGTATCGAAATGGCCAACGCACTCCACACAGGTGGCGGCGTCGATCACGTAGGGGGTTCCTTCGGTGATCGAGTTGGTCGGGCATTCCGGGACACAAGCGCCACACGCAATGCATTCATCTGTAATTTTCATTGCCATGGGTAACACTCCTTGATGTAATTCGGATAACTATCGTCTTGAATTTACTTTATTGGCGATTGCATGTCAAATGACGAATGTCTTTGAATCACCTGCTTTTGTCACTGGTCTTGGAAGAGGTTGCGAAGGTTCAAACTCTGTTTCTTTTATCCGTTAACCGATCCAGGAAGAATTTAACCACCTCCGGATCGAACATCAGACCAGTCTGTTGGCGGAAATACTCCAGGGCTTTCATTTTGGACCAGGCTTTCCGGTAGGGCCGGTCGGAGGTGAGCACATCAAAGACATCCACCACGGCAAAGATGCGCGCGGCCAGGGGAATACCTTCCCCCTGCAAGCCACGCGGGTAACCTGAGCCGTCCCACCTTTCGTGATGGTAAAAGGGGATATCCAACGCGGGACGCAGGTAGGCGATGGGGGAAAGCAGGTCATAGGCAATTTGCGGATGCTTTCGAATAATCTCCCACTCTTCCGCGGCGAGCGGGCCGGGCTTGAGCAAGATGCCCTCAGGAACCCCCAATTTTCCGATATCGTGTAATAGCGCACCACGGTGGATATTAACCAGGTCGTTATCTTTCAACCCAAGAGCCTGGGCCAATTGAGCGGATAAATTATCCACACGTCGGGAATGGCCTTCGGGCTCCAGGCTGCGAAGTTCCAAGGCATCGGCCCAGCCTACCAGGGTGCTGTCATACGCCATCACTAATTCGGTATTCGAATTTTGCATATGCTCAAATAACGCGGCGTTGTCCACTGCAATGGCAGCCTGCCCCGCCAGCGTTTCAAGGTAACTGTACCATTCCCGATCCGGATTCAGCGCGTCGCGATGGAAAACTTCAAGAACGCCTCTGACCTGTCCCTTCGTAACCAGCGGCACGCCGATATAGGACTGGAAACTTTCCGCGAATAGGTCAGGAGTCCTTTGGAGCACATTTGGCTGGGCCTTCAAGTCAAATACCTCCACCCGCCGCCTTTCCCGGATGATGCGCCAGGCGAGATCGGCACCAAACTTGTAACTGGAATGTTCCAGACCCTGCGTGCGGAAGCCTCTCCCGGTGGAGAATTTAAATGTTTGCGCAGTCTGGTTGAAGAGCAGGATATCGGCCGCGTGGCTGCCCAACTGACCGGTAACCTGGTCGAGCACAATGCCGAGCACGACACTTACATTGAAACTACCGCTGATGGCCATGTCAATGGTGCGCATGGATACCAGCCGCTGCATGCGGCGCTCGGCCTGTTGGTTCAAGCGAGTCAGTTCCTCGTTTCGCTGGCGCAATTCCTCGGTGCGAGCAGCCAACGCCATGTCCACCTGCTTTCGCGCGGTAATGTCGCGCACGAAACCGCAAGTGTATTCCCTGCCGCCGAATTCTACGTAGGTTGTGACAATCTCGACGGGAAACTCACTGCCATCCTTACGACGATGGACCAATTCAGTAGAAAATGAACCTTTGCTTCGAAGAATCCCCCACACATTTGTCAGGGCTTCAGGGGTGACCTTGGGATTAACATCCGCGAAGGTTTTCCCAATTAATTCGTTGCGTTCGTAGCCCAGCGCTTTACAGCCAGCATCGTTGACGTAAATGAATTTGTTGTCGCCATCCGTCCAATAGGCGCCGTCGTAATGGATATCAATCGAGTGCCGCAGTAATTCTATGGTTTCTTCCGCCAGCCTGCGACCGGTGAGCTCACCGGATAAATCTTCCTGGGGTTTCTGCAAAAGCCTGGTTTTCCCCTTTGACTGCACTGATTGGTTTTTCTGCCCATGAACTTGCCTGGATGGGGTCTTGGCCGAGTTTTTCATTAAATACCTCTAATAACCATAACAATAATGGGAACGACTTCCCCAAACTATACCACTTCTTCATTGGAAAAAACGTCCTTGTGAAATCCACCCGAATTTCTGTTCCGGGAAACGATGATGGAAAGAAAATCAGGGGTGCGGGCAGAAGATGGTTGCCCAACACCCCTGGAACCTCTCCTTTAATTATTTCTCTGCAGTTGGGAGTGAATTTTCCCGGCCGTTTCCTTGAAGGCTGCCAATCGATCGCGCTCCTTGCCGACGACCGCCTCTGGTGCCTTGTCCGCAAAGTCGCTGCCGAGCAGCTTCTCCAGCCGATCGATCTGGACCTGGGTCTCGGCCAATTCTTTGCGGAGGCGGCTGCGCTCCTGCTCCACGTCGATCATGCCGGAAAGCGGGATATAGATTTCCAGTGAACCAGCAACCAGGGCAAGGCTGTTCTCCGGCTTCGCTGGGAGCGAGGCAAGAATCGAGAGGAGGGCTGCATCGAGCCCGGCGAGCGTCGCAATGACCGCAGTCTGCTCCTTCAACAGGGCTGTCTTGTCCCCGGCTGCAATCGTGGCAGGGATGCGCCTGGCAGGGCTGACCTTTTTCTCGGCGCGCAGGTTGCGAATCGAGCGGACCGCATCCTGGATGAGGGCGAAATCTTCAACCTTCGAGGCTTCCCAACCTTCCACAGCGCGCGATTCCGGCCAGGGGGCAATGATCAGCGCCTCGGGCCAATTTTTCGACAACCCGGCCAGCGGCGAAGACTGCAAGGCGCGGCGCAGGTGACCCCAAAGTTCCTCGGTCACGAAGGGCGTGATCGGGTGCAGCAGCCGCAGGGAAATGTCAAGGACGCGCGCCAGGGTGCTGGCTGTATTAAAGGAGCGCTGCCCTCCCTCAGCCATTTGCAGTTTCGCCACTTCCACATACCAGTCCGCGAAATCGTTCCAGAAAAACTCGTAGATCTGGCGACCGGCCTCGCCGTATTGATAAGCCTGGAACAAGCGCTCCACTTCCCGTATGAGAGATTGAAGTCGCGCCCAAATCCAACTATCGGCAAGGGTCCACTCCGGTTTACCCGCGACCATGGAAGATGGAGGGTCCCCATTGGGGATGTCATGGTCTGTGGCCTGCTGTCCGCTATTGGCGTCCAGGCTGTTAATCGCTGAGATTACGAACCTGCCCGCGT
The DNA here is from genome assembly GCA_963760245.1 of uncultured Chloroflexia bacterium. Classification (GTDB taxonomy): domain Bacteria; phylum Chloroflexota; class Anaerolineae; order Anaerolineales; family Villigracilaceae; genus UBA877. The sequence continues at coordinate 489,644 of CAVXCH010000004.1, forward strand.
TCCAGATCTTGTTGGCAAAATTGCGGTTGCCCTCCACCTTTTTCAAGCTGATGTTCGAATCATTGCCAGGGGTGGAGCCAACCAGCAAGGTGAAGCGCAGGGCGTCGGTGCCGTACTCTTCCATGACCGGCAGAGGGTCAATGCCCGTGCCCTTGCTCTTGGACATCTTCTGGCCTTCCTCGTTGCGCACCAACCCATGCAGGTAAACCGTCTCGAATGGAACCTTGCCTGTAAATTCCAGCCCGTCCATGATCATGCGTGCCACCCAGAAGAAGAGGATATCGTACGCGGTCTCCATCATGGTGGTGGGGTAGAAGTACTTATAATCAGGCGTCTCTTCCGGCCAACCCAGCGTGGAGAACGGCCACAGCCCGGATGAAAACCAGGTATCCAACACGTCCGGGTCCTGGTGGATGTTCTTGCTGCCGCAATGGGCGCAGGCGAGCGGATCAACGCGCGTGCAGGTTTGCTTACCGCAATCGTCGCAGTACCAGACCGGGATGCGATGACCCCACCACAACTGGCGCGAGATGCACCAGTCCTTTATATTCTCCATCCAGTTGTAATAAACTTTTTCGAAGCGCTCGGGGATGATGCGGATGCGCCCATCCCGGACAGCCTCCAGGGCAGGTTTCGCCAGCGGCTCGATCTTGACGAACCACTGTTCGGAGATCATCGGCTCAACGATCTCTTCGCCGCGCTGCGAGCGGGGAATGTTGACGGTATATGCTTCCTCTTTGATGACCAGACCGGCGAGGCGCATATCGTCCCAAATTTTTTCGCGGCAGACGAACCGGTCGAGGCCGGCGTAAGGCCCGCCGGTTTCAGTCACTTTGGCCTCGCGGTCGAGCATCGAAAGGACCGGCAGTCCATGCCGCTGGGCGATGGCGTAGTCGTTGGGGTCATGCCCGGGAGTGATCTTCAGCGCCCCGCTGCCAAATTCGCGGGTGACATAATCATCGGCGATGACCGGGATCTCGCGCCCCAAAATCGGCACCACCACTTTGCGCCCGACATATTTTTTATATCGCTCGTCCAGTGGGTGGACGGCAACAGCGGTATCGGCCAGGATGGTTTCGGGGCGGGTGGTGGCGACCGGGATATATTCGCCTGCCCCCGAGTGGGGGTCGGACCCGGAGAGCATATATTTGAAATAATACAGTTTGCCGGGTTCTTCGTGAATATTCCACTTCCAGGTCGCTGACGGCGGTCTTCAACCCCGGCGACCAGTTGATGAGACGCGGGCCGCGGTAGATGAGACCCTTTTCGTACAGGCGCACGAAAGCTTCACGCACGGCTTTGGAGAGACCTTCGTCAAGGGTGAAGCGCTCGCGTTCCCAGTCACAGGAGGCGCCGATCTTGCGGATCTGGCTGGTGATGATCTGGTGGTATTTCGCCTTCCAGGACCAGACCCGCTCGACAAATTTCTCGCGCCCGAGTTCTTCGCGCGTGACCTCCTCGGTACGCAGCAGGTCCTTTTCCACCTGCAACTGGGTGGCGATTCCGGCGTGGTCGGTGCCGGGCACCCACAGGGATGGAATGCCCTTCATGCGGTGATAGCGGATCATCAGGTCTTCCATCGCCACGAACATGACGTGTCCAATGTGCAACTCCCCGGTAACATTGGGAGGTGGGATGGAGATGACGAATGGTTTCTTGGTCGGGTCGAAACCGGGACGGTTGGGATCGTTGGACGGCCGAAAGTAACCGCCCTGCTCCCACATCTTATAAATGCGCGGCTCGGTGGATTTGAAATCGTAAGCTTTGGGTAACTGGTATTCGGTCATTGTAGCTCCTTCATGTGCGATAGAAATCAAGACTTTGCTTGCCCATCCAAGTCCAGGTCGATGCCGGCCTTTGCTCCCAGCCGTTCGTAGAGTTCGCCAATATGCTGCTGGAGATGGCGGAGGTTGTAAAACTGGAGTTCCAGCTTGCCAAATGGCAGCCAATCAAACCCGGAAGCGGCTTCCAGGTCGAGGGCTGGCACGCGTTCCCTAATCTGTTTCTGGACGATATCCAGGTAGGCCAATATGTCCTCACGGATATAAGGGTCACCGATCTTTGGAGGGTCGTGAGGCGGCCAGGGCATTTGTCCCATGAACTGGTATTCGTCACGATGGTTTTCCCACGGCTGGAAATCTTTTTCAGCATCCTGCAAATACAGATGGGTATAAAAAAGGGCGTGATAGGCGACATGCCAGAACTTGTTCTTATCCTCGCTGGGCATTCCATAGATTCCGGGGGGCATTTTACCATCGCCTGTTTCAGCATTTCGAGTGCAGCTAGATACTGGGATTGGATGATTTGCTTGGTATCCATGTTCTGCTCCTTATTAAAACAAAAACTCCTTTCGTCCAAACTGAGGACGAAAGGACGTGCCTTCCGCGGTACCACCTCACTTCACCCGTTAGGGTGCACTCTGTGCCTGACCATCATCAGGCCGGCCTGTAACGGGACCACCCGTGCTGTTCTACTCTCGATTGGATTTCTTCAGCACATAGACCGTGCGACTTCGGCAGGGGGTTGCTGTGGAGGCTTCCAGCCAGGGCCTTCCTTCTCTATCAGCATGCCGGGCTGCCTACTCCTCACGGTATTGTTGAGTAGATTATACAGAATCCGGGGAGGTGAGTCAAGCTTTTGCATGTCCCTGTGAGGATCTCTACAAACGCAGAAACAATCTCCCTCTCTGGCCGGAGATTGCTTCCCGGAAGCGCACTGGTGCGATGCCGGGCTGGAAAAAGCCTCCAGCCCTCGCAATGACACCCAGATATGGTATCCTTGACTTACCATTTTTGTCCGCGGGAGAGACCATGTATATTGCCATCGAGGGAGTCATCGGGGTTGGCAAGACCACCCTGGCACGCATGCTGGCGCCTTCATTCGAGGCGGAGCTACTGCTCGAAGTCTTCGAGGAAAACCCCTTCCTTTCCGATTTCTATTCCGACCGGGCCCGGTACGCTTTCCAGACCCAGATCTTCTTTCTCCTGAGCCGCTATCATCAGCAGAGGCGCGGCGTAACCGCCCTGGTGGAATCCGGCAAGAGCCTGCTCTCCGATTACACCTTCGCCAAAGACTCGCTCTTCGCCCGCATCAACCTGCAGGGTGATGAACTTGAAATGTACAAGCGCGTGCACGAGGCGCTGGCAGAGAAAATCCCGATGCCGAATTTGCTGGTTTACCTGCGCGCCGACACGGATGTGTTGATGCAGCGCATCGCCCTGCGCGACCGCAGCTACGAGCGCAACATGGAGCGCAATTACATCGATGACCTCAACCGGGCTTACGAAGAATTCTTCTCCAGGCCCTATGACGGCACGCCGGTGCTGACGATCGACACCAACCCGCTGGATTTTGTCCGCAACCCGGGCGATCTCGGCATTATCGAGAACCGGATCCGCCAGAAACTGACCCTGCCTCCCTACCAGCCGTCCTTGATCGACCGTTAGGCGGTATTTCGATGCGCATCACCCGTGAGACGCTTATCCGCATCGCCAAAGAAACCGCCCTGAAACGAGCCAACGCGGACCCCGAGCTGGTTGCAGCTTACCTGACCGGCTCGCTTCGATCCGAAAACCCCTTCCTCGGCAACTCCACCGATATCGACATGGTGCTGGTCCACGCCGGCGATGTAACCACCCGCCGTGAGATCCTGCCGCTAACCCCCGAAGTCCACCTTGATATCGTGCATAACCCACGCAGCGAGTACGAAAAACCGAAAGAATTGCGGGTGCACCCTTGGCTGGGGCCCGACCTCTACGACTCGCTGCCGCTGTATAACACCCAGCATTTCTTCGAATTCATCCAGGCAGGTGTGCGGGCGGGATACGATGAACCGGTCAACGTGCTGGCACGCGCCCGTCGAAACGCCGAACACGCGCGTCAAATCTGGAGCGGCCTGGGACACAGCCAGGAGGCTGGACCGTCTCGACTGCTTTCCTACCTGAAAAGTGTCGACCACGCCGCCAATGCGATCGCGGTTTTGACAGGCAGTCCGCTGGCAGAGCGGCGATTCCAGCTCCAGTTCCAGGAACGGGCCAGCGCAGCCGCTGTGCCGGGCCTCGCCGCCGGGCTGGCAGGGCTGTTGGGGGGCGCACAGGTGGATGGCACTGCACTGAGAAAGTTTCTCCCGGAATGGGAAAAGGCATTCGTAGAGGCGGGCAGGCGGGATGGGGCCTCCCCCAGTATCGCACTACCAAGGTTGGGATACTACAAACTTTCATTCGAGGCAATGCTGACAGGCGAGTCGCCGCAATCCATCCTGTGGCCGTTGGTGCATACCTGGACGTTATCCGCGGTGGTCCTTTCTCCAGCGCACCAGGCAAAATGGAAAGCGGCCTGTGAAACACTCGGGTTGACAGGTAAGGCATTTAATGAACGCCTGGAAGGGCTGGATCGTTTCCTGGATACAGTGGAGGAAACGCTTGAAAATATGGCTGCACGCCAGGGGGTTTGACCCAACCCATGGGCATCCCCGTTCCGGGTCAAATTGGCAAAACTGTGGATAACTGCCCATAATCTGTGGATAACCCGCGCGGAAAGTGGATAAGTCGCTCAATTGTTCGAAATATAAACCCCCATGTTGCACGCTGTTGGTCTTTAAAATAATAGGATGAATTTCTTATTTTTGTTGACTCCATGGCAGAAGAGGAAAAAGAGTTGATCTTCTCCCGGACTTATACACAGGGATAAATTGCCCGGATGCTGGTGGAGCCGCCAGCCATGCCGTCAGCCTCTCTGGGTCGTGCCAGCACTACCACTTTTTTTAAAGTTATCCACTTATCCACAGTCCCTACTACAGATACTATTAACTTATATAACTTTAAAGGATGAGGAGTCTAACAGGGTAATTCTACCAACAGGTAGTTGCGCTTTGCCTAAAAACTTGTATAATGTTCTTTACTAAATGAGAGGAGGTGTCCCGTCCTGATACAAATTAATCGTTTTCCCCAAATCCAATCCAATGACACATATTATGTTAAGGAGAGAGATTGTGAAACGCTCAACGTTTTTACTCATTTCGCTGGTCGTGATGTCCGGCATGATCCTGGCGGCGTGCGGCCCTGCAGCTACCACTGTAGCTCCTGCCACGTCCGTACCCCCATCCGTACCACCAACGACAGTACCCCCCACAGCAGTTCCCCCCACAACCGTACCCTTCGTACCTTTGAGCTTGGCCGCCAAGGATTGTACGTACGGTGGTGAATTTTCAAAGATCGAAGCTGTGGATGCAAACACAGTCAAGTTCACCCTTTGTTACTCTGATCCGGCCTTCCTGTCCAAGATCGCCCTGGCATCCTTCGGGATCCAACCTGCGGCGTATTTGAAGCAGACAGGCGGCGGCGGGACGGGCAGCGCTCTGCTAACCACACCCATCGGTACCGGCCCCTACATGGTGACTCAATGGCAGAAGGGCCAGGAACTGGATCTAACCGCATTTCCCGATTATTGGGGCACCAAAGCCCTGACCAAGACCCTTGTCTTCCGCTGGAGCACCGAATCTGCCCAGCGACTGCAGGAACTTCAGGCAGGCACGGTGGACGCAATTGACAACGTTGCTCCGACCGATTTCGCCACTGTCCAGGCGGATACGAGCCTTCAATTGCTCAAGCGCGAGGCGATGAACATTATGTACATCGGCATGAATAACACCTACCCGCCCTTTGACAAAGTGGAAGTGCGGCAGGCGATCGCCATGGGTATTGACCGCCAGCGCATCATTGACAACTTCTACCCGGCGGGCTCTTCGGTCGCCGATTTCTTCACCCCCTGCTCGATCGTCAATGGCTGCGTCGGGGATAAGTTTTACACTTTCGATCCGGTTGCAGCCAAGGCTTTGCTGGCCAAGGCCGGCTTCCCGAACGGCTTCTCGACCGAAATTGCATATCGCGACGTGGTGCGCGGCTACCTGCCGAACGTTGCCAACGTAGTCCAGGATATCCAGGCCCAGTTGAAGGCCAACCTGAACATCGACGCCAAGATCGTAGTCATGGAGTCGGGCACCTTCATCGACGCGGCCAACAAGGGCGAGCTGAAAGGCCTGCACCTGCTGGGCTGGACCGCAGATTACCCGGACATGACCAACTTCCTGGACGTGTTCTTCGGTGCCGGCGCAAACAAGAGCTTCGGTAACACCTATCCTGATATCGTCTCTGCTTTAAAGCAGGGTGCTGCTGTGGCCGATCCCGCTGCACGCCAACCGTTTTACGTGACAGCTAACAACCTGATCAAACAGTACGTGCCGGCAATCCCGGTGGCGCACGGTGGTTCTGCTGTTGCCTATAAGGCGACCGTTACGGGCGCCAATGTCAGTGCCCTGGGTGATGAGGTATTTGCGGGTGTCCAGATCCCCGGACAGGACACCTTCGTCTGGATGCAGAACGCCGAGCCAATCTCTCTGTACGGTGCAGATGAGAGTGACGGCGAGTCACTGCGACCTTACATCCAGGTCACCGAAGGGCTGTACGGCTTCAAGACTGGCACCACCGAGGTGATCCCTGTACTCGCAACCGCCTGCACGCCTAACACGGATCTGACCGAATGGACCTGCGCCTTGCGCCAGAACGTAAAGTTCCATGACGGCACCACCATGAACGCCAATGACGTTGCGGAATCCTTCATTGTCCAGTGGGATGCTTCCGACCCACTCCACAAGGGCAACACAGGCGAGTTTTATTACATGTCCACCCTGTTCGCCGCCTTCCTGAATGCCCCCGCTCCCTAAATGATTCCTATTCAGTAAAGGAATAACCTGATTAAAACCCCCGGCGAGGAAATGCCTCGCCGGGGGTTCCAGGAAAAAGATGTTTACTTATATTCTGCGTCGTATTTTATCCAGTATTCCCGTCCTCATCGGGATTCTATTTGCCACTTTTGCCCTGGCCCGCCTCCTGCCGGGAGACCCCTGCCGTGCCGTGCTGGGCGAAAAGGCCACGGATGCAATCTGCAACGAATTCCTGCACCGGCATGGACTGGACAAGCCGATCCCGGTCCAATTTGTCGTTTACGTGAATGAAATCGCTCACGGCGACTTTGGGGTTTCGTTCCGTTACAGCGAGTCAGTCAGTCAACTGCTGGTCGAGCGCCTACCCACTACCATCGAGCTTACTTTTTGCGCACTTATCCTCAGCCTCGTCATCGGCATCCCTCTCGGAATTATTTCTGCGGTCCGGCATAACTCCTGGGTCGATGTATTGACCATGACTTGGGCGAATATCGGCGTCTCGATGCCGGTCTTCTGGCTGGGTTTGATGCTGGCATTTGTCTTTTCCTTGCTACTTAAGGGGACCCCTATCGCGCTGCCTCCTTCCGGTCGCCTGACGGCAGGCGTCCTTGCGCCCTCCTTTGCACAGGTCTGGGGGTTGAAAGTCCCGGATCAGAGCTTTTGGGCTGCCGCAGTCGAATTCATCAGCCGCATGAATATTCTCAACGCCGTTTTGACAGCCAATTGGTCGCTGCTAGGAGATGCGATTAAGCACCTGATCCTGCCATCCATGGCACTCGGCACAATCCCTATGGCCCTGATTGCCCGCATGACTCGTTCGAGCATGCTGGATGTCCTTGGCCAGGATTTTATCCGTACAGCGCGGGCCAAGGGATTGAGAAAGACTAAGGTCGTGCTCAAACACGCCTTCCGCAATGCTCTGCTCCCGTTGGTCACCGTTATCGGACTGGAACTGGGCGGACTGCTGGGGGGCGCAGTCCTCACCGAGACCGTGTTCAACCTCTCTGGAATGGGGCGAACCCTGTACGACGCCATTACCGCCCGCGACTATGGCATCGTGCAGGCATTCACTGTGGTGATTGCAATTTTCTTCGTTGTTCTGAACCTGATTGTTGACATTTCATACGCTTACCTGGACCCTCGCATTCAGTTGAAGTAGGATATTATTCATGACCCAAACCGAAGCACCCATCGCCAAACTGGATAGCGAAGGGAACTCAAGCATGTCGGTCAGCCTGTGGCAGCTTACCTGGCGTCGGTTATTCCGCCGGAAATCTGCCCTGGTGGGGATGGGAATCCTGGGATTCCTGGTCTTCATTGCCCTGACCGCCCAGTGGCTGGCCCCCTACGATCCATACACCCCCCTGATAGGCATAGAGCCTGTCACAATGCGCCAGAAACCCTGCATCCACTTGCTGGGCTGCCCAGCGGATCAGGCACAGCACCTGATGGGCATAGACGGGAACGGACGCGACGAGTTCAGCCGAATGCTCTACGGGGCGCGCCTCAGCCTGATGATCGGTTTATCGACGGTAACCTTTGCCATCATCATCGGGACTTGTCTAGGCGCCATTGCCGGTTATGTCGGCGGCTGGTGGGATAATATCATCATGCGCGTCATGGACGTGTTATTAGCCTTTCCGTCCCTGTTGCTAGCGATCGCGATCGTAACCATGCTTGGTCCAGGGCTGATCAATGCTCTCCTGGCTATTGGCATCGTCTCCATCCCTTCTTATGCGCGGGTGGTGCGATCGAGCGTGTTAACGGTTCGTGAGACTGATTACGTTTCGGCCTCAAAAGCCATCGGAAGCAGCACGCTCACCATCCTTTTTCGGCACATCCTGCCCAATGTTTTGACCCCCCTGATCGTCCAGGGGACGCTTGGGATTGCCACAGCCATTCTCGACGCTGCCGCACTTTCGTTCCTAGGATTGGGTGCACAACCGCCGACGCCTGAGTGGGGTTCCATGCTCGGTGCAGAGCGCAACCAGGTTTTTACAGCCCCACACCTGGTCTTTTATCCCGGTTTTGCCATCATGCTGACCGTGCTCTCATTCAACCTGCTCGGAGACGGCATGCGAGATGCACTCGACCCGCGTCTCGGTCACATCGCGGGGTAGCGTTCACCGGAGCGTCATGCTCCCTGCCATTTGAGTAACCAGTCCCAGAGACGTTTTATTTGTTGATTGAATGCTCGATTATTAGATCGGGCATTCCTTTCTATAATTTGGAAATCATCAATCTTTGCTATAATGATGGCAACTCGTTTTTCGGAGCAATATCGTGTCGCCAAAGATTACCAAAAATCCGCTATTGGAAGTAAAGGATCTCAAGACATACTTTTATACAGATGATGGGGTCGTAAAGGCTGTAGATGGGGTTGATTTTGTAGTATATCCCGGGGAAGTTCTTGGCCTGGTTGGAGAATCGGGCTGTGGAAAAAGTGTCAGCCTGCTCTCTGTAATGCGCCTCATTGCCCAGCCTGGAAAAATTACCAAGGGAGAAATAATCTTCGATGGGGAGAACTTGCTCAATTTGACCGAAACCGAAATGACCCATGTGCGCGGCAATCGCATCTCCATGATCTTTCAACAGCCACAAACAGCCCTCAACCCGGTCTTCAAAGTAGGCGATCAGATTTCCGAGGTGCTCAGTATTCATCAGAATTGTGACAAAGAAACTGGAGAAAAACGTGCCATTGAATTGCTGACAATGGTGGGTATTCCTGAACCTGAAAAAAGGGCTGATTCTTTTCCTCATGAACTTTCTGGCGGCATGGCTCAACGTGTGATGATCGCCATGGCACTAGCCTGTGTTCCAGAACTATTGATTGCAGATGAACCCACTACTGCGTTGGATGTGACCATCCAGGCCCAGATACTGGATTTGATGCGCGATTTACGCAACAAAGTGAATGCCTCGGTTGTCCTCATCACACATGATCTGGGTGTTGTGGCTGAAATGGCAGAGCGGGTCGCGGTGATGTATGCTGGACGGATTGTGGAGCAAGCCGATGTCAAGCGCCTTTTCGCCAGTCCGTGCCACCCCTACACCCAGGGTCTGATGGGCTCAATTCCTATTTTGGGGAAAATCAAAGAACATTTGGAAGTCATCCCCGGTACAGTCCCCAACCTGATTAATCTTCCCCCTGGCTGTCGCTTTGCTCCTCGTTGCAAAGCACGCATCAAATACCAATTACAAATTTGCACCGAGATCGAGCCCGACTTAATTCCTGTTTCCAAAGAGCACCTTGTTCGCTGTTGGCTCTATCAGGATCACGACGGGCATCATGCTCCATTGAGGTCAGACAACTAATTCCACAGGACTCTTAATTAGAAATATTTTGGATAATAGCAGGTACACATTTAGGATGGAGTAAGTCTCAATGACTATAAAAGCAACGAACGAGGCGATTACCAGAAAAGACCTCGTGGTGGTAAAAGACCTGGTGAAGTATTTCCCCGTCCGCGCAGGGTTGCTGCAGCGCGTGGTTGCCCATGTACAGGCTGTGGATGGGGTAAGTTTCACCATCCATGAAGGAGAGACCCTGGGAATGGTAGGCGAATCAGGCTGCGGGAAAACCACCGTTGGACGATCCATGCTGCGATTGATAGAACCGACTTCCGGTTCGGTATTTTTTGATGGGACAGATATCCTCCGCTTGAAGGGAAAGGCATTGAAATCCATGCGCCGGAACATGCAAATCATCTTCCAGGACCCTTATGCCTCACTCGATCCGCGTATGCCCATTGGAGAGTCGGTGATGGAAGGTCTGAAGGTTCATGGTATTGGGACTCACCACGATCGGGTTCAAACAATGCTCGAGACCCTGAAGAAAGTCGGGCTTGAAGATTATCATGCACGTCGTTACCCGCATGAGTTCTCCGGCGGACAGCGTCAGCGTATCGGGATAGCACGTGCACTCGCACTCCGCCCCAAATTTATCATCTGTGACGAACCAGTCTCCGCCTTGGATGTGTCCATCCAATCGCAGGTATTAAATATTCTGAAAGACCTCCAGCGGGAATTTGGGTTAACCTACCTGTTTATTGCCCACAACTTGAGCGTGGTGGAACATATCTCAGACCGCGTGGCGGTGATGTACCTGGGCAAAATGGTAGAATTGGCTAGCCGTGAAGACCTCTATCGTGAAGCGCTGCACCCCTATACTCAGGCCTTGTTCTCAGCCATTCCTGTCCCTGACCCGTCCATCAAAAGGGACCGCATTATTCTGAAGGGAGACGTGCCCAGCCCGCTTCATCCACCCAAGGGTTGCCGGTTCCATCCGCGTTGCCCTGTGGCAATTGATATTTGTTCGGTCGAGGAACCGGCTTTCAAGGAATCCAAAAAGGATCACTGGGCCGCTTGCTGGTTGGTGAAATAAATATTTTTTCAATCCCAAAGGTCTCAAAGACCCCTAAGATTAAGACTCTGTTACATGTTGCAAAACATCACTCCGGTTCCTCCAAGGAACCGGTTTTTTTGACCAGGAAGCAGTGAACCCGATATCTTCCGCTGCTTGTTTCGTGAAAACCCGGCATCCAGGGCAGCGCGCTTGTGGCATTTATCCAAAAAATTGTATAATGTCCCTTACCTCGAGAGACTAAATTGGAAGTCTCGTATATTCTTATTGGTTTCCCACCTGAATTCAAACCACACAGATTCGATGTATTCAAGGAGAGATGGTGAGACGCTCAATATCGTGGACCGTTTGGGTGTTTATAATAACCTGCATGCTCCTGGCAGCGTGCGGTCCATCAGCCTCCACTTTGGTGCCCGCCACAGCAGTCCTCTCCACGGTTGTGCTCCCTACGCAGGTCCCAGCTGCAAACGGTCCAATTCCCTTTCCATCTGGGGGGAAATCCATCACCGGGGCCTGGTCCCAGGAGCCTGACAACATCGTCCCGTACTACTCCCGGATGAAGGACGCAACCCGCATCACCCAGTTGACCCTCGCCGGTCTGGGTGAATGGGATGATAAAGGCAACTTCGTACCAGAACTTGCGAGCGACGTTCCGAGCGCTGACAACGGGGGCATCTCTCCCGACGGGCTAACGATCACCTGGAAACTCAAGCCCGGCTTGCAGTGGTCGGATGGCGAGCCGCTCACTTCCGCGGACGTGTTGTTCACCTGGCAATTCGTGATGGATCCCAAAAACTCCCCGCTCAACAGGGCGGGATACGACAAGATCTCAAGCATTGACACACCTGACGCTACTACCGTTGTGCTCCACTTCGGTGAGCTGCTTCCCGGCCTGGCAGACCCTCTTTACCCAGGGTCCGGATAACGCCGGCGCCATCCTGCCGGGACACGTCCTGCAAGGCAAGACCGCACTGGAAGATGAACCATTTATTCATTGGCCGACCGTCGCATCCGGCCCGTGGATTATTACAGAATGGGTGGCAGGCGATCATATGACTCTGCTGCCCAATCCATACTTCTATTCAGGTCGACCCAAGTTGGATCGCATTAAGATCCTGTTCGTGCCCGACACGGAAACCGCCCTGGCTATGTTGCAGACCGGCGATGCAGACTGGTATCCGGATTTCTCCGAGTCCGATATCTCCTCCCTGACTCCCCTCGATCCGGCCATTCACCTGCTGGTCAAACCCGGTACTAATTTCGAACAATACTTCTTCAACCTGGGCACCACTGCCGGGGTGACCCGAGCGGACGGCAGCGTGACCGGACAAAGTGACACGAACGGCTTTTGCCCGTTTAAGGATGTACGCGTGCGCAAAGCCATCACCCTGGGCATCGAGCGCCAGGTCATTGCCGATGCTCTTTTGAATGGTGCCACCAAGGTCCCTGCGACCCAATGGCCGAACTCGGCCTGGACGGACACCAGCCTGACAGCCGCTCCCTACGACCCGCAAGGAGCCAAGGCATTGCTGGAGGAAGCCGGGTACACGCCCGATCCAACGAACAACGGGATCCGGCACGGCCTCTGCGAGGGGAAGGACGTCAAGTTGTCCATCAACTTCGAGACTACGGAAGAGCAGATCCGGATGGATGCAGCCGCGGCAGTCCAGTCGGACCTGGCGAAGATCGGCATCGAATTCAAACCGATCTTGCTTCCCACAGCAACTTTCCTTGCCACCTATTCGAATGGCGGGCCCCTGCCTCATGGGAATTTCGATATGGCCGGTTACCCCCAGGACTTTTCCCCCGATCCCATGTGGGGGGTGATGGAGAGCTACTCTTGTGCAGCCGTCCCATCAGCTGCCAACCCGGGCGGAGGGAACTACTCCCACCTCTGCGACCCCAAGCTTGACCAGCTAATGAACGCGGTCAATGCTTCCGTTGACCCGGCTGTTCGCAAGGTTGCCCTGGATGCTCTGCAGAAGTACATCTTCGACCAAACCTACGGGATCATCATGTACGTTCATGCCAATGTTTACGGCTATGGAGACCGTTTCATACCCGGTCCCTTCAGCTTCACCAGCGATATGGACTGGAACTCCGAGGTCTGGGATGTCAGAGACTCCCTGAAAATCAAAAATGATCATGCCTGATTTCTTCCGATTTGATGAATTAACCTGGCCTGAAGTGGCCGCCCTGCCGCGCAACACCCCGCTGGTCCTGCCGCTGGGCAGCATAGCGGACCCGGGTTCTGTCTCCTCTTTGCTGAAGGCGACCAAGCCGGTGGGTATATTGCCAGCCATCCCCTTCGGCTGGATGGGGAGCGGACTGGAGGTGCAGTTCCAGGTTTTCGCTGCCCTGGTAAACAACCTGCTCGGTAACCTGCTGGAGGACGGGTTTACCTGCGTGCATGTGATGACGCCCCCAGGGCTGGACCTGGGACCCGGCTTCCCTGCAGTGGAATTAGAGGGCATGGAGGTGAGTTCCCTGGCGCTTCCCGGGGAGCGTGACAAGGTGGTTATCGTGCCCACCGGTCATACCGAACAGCACGGCTATCACGCGCCGCTGTCCACCGACACGCTCATCATCGAGGCCATCGCCCGCGGTACCGCCCAGGCCGTTCCGGAGCAGGCATTTTCGCTGCCGGTATTCCCCTATGGGGTAAGCACTCACCGGCGCTCTTTCCCCGGCACCTTCAACGCGGGCGGGCGCGCTTTCGAGGACTTCTGGCTGGCAGCGATCGACACGCTCGTCAAGGCCGGTTTCAGCCGCTTCTACCTGATGAACGGGCACGGCGGCAGCTCGTCGTTCCTGGTGAACGTGGTCAAGTACGCCGGGGAGAAATACCCGCAGATCTTTTGCGCCACGGCCTTCCTGTACCTATCCGGATCACAGGGCGTGGCCGCATTGGAAGCCAAGCGCGAATCCAAATTGGGCGGGATGGGTCACGCCTGCGAACTGGAAACCTCGCTCATCCTGCATTTACGCCCGGAACTTGTCCATATAGAGCGCGCCGTGGACGAGACCGATTTCATCAGCACCCCCAACTATTACATGGACTGGATCGAGGGCGGCGCGCTGACCGCCAACCCGCCCTGGGAGGACGACACCCGCACCGGCGCGTATGGGGCGGGTAGTTTGGGCACCGCAGAAAAGGGGAAATACTGGCTGGAAGCGGCCATCGCCGAGAAGGTGGAACACGTGGGCGAGATCCACGAACAGTACCGGCGGCAGGCGGGAGCGGAGGCAGGAGAATCATTCCAGCCGCATTTAATATTTTTTATGTCAAATGAAGAACTGAAATTGATTTATTTATTCGCACTGATGATGACCCGCGCCCCGATCCCGGCCCAATCGTAAAGCCATATTGCGTCCACTGGCCAGGAGTACCCTGTTTGAATAAGTACTCGTTGTTCACCACCTTGAAAAGCCTGCGCGGGAACCCGCGCGGGGTTGTGTTTACCGAGCCCTTGTGGGGCATCCCTTACAACCTTTATGCGCCGTATATCTCTATATATATGCTGGCTATTGGCTTGTCTGATAGACAGATTGGCCTTACTGTAAGCATCAGTTGGGGCTTTCAGATCATCATGGCGCTGTTGAGCGGTGTAGTCACCGATAAATTGGGGCGAAGGCGCACAACCCTGGTCTTTGATATTCTGTCATGGAGCGTTCCGGCGCTGGTCTCAGCCCTGGCTCAGAATTATTGGTATTTCCTGGCAGCGGGCGTGATAAACAGCCTTTGGCGTGTCACCAATAATTCGTGGACCTGCCTGCTGGTGGAAGACGCCGATCAACATCAGCTGGTCGATATTTACAGTTGGATCTATATTGCCAATATTGTAGTGGGCTTTTTCGCTCCGCTGGCAGCAGCATTCATAGCTGCCTTTTCGCTCGTACCGACCATGCGCGGGCTATACATCTTTGCAGCCTTCATGTTTACCCTGAAAGCGATCCTCACCTACCGGATGACGGAAGAGACCCGCCAGGGCAAAGTCCGCATGCATGAGACACGCCACCAAAGCATCTTTGATATATTGGGCGAGTATAAAGGCGTTTTCCGGACCGTGCTTCATTCACCCCAGACGCTCTTCACTGCCGGACTATTACTGGTACTTGGCATATCCTCGATAATCAGCGGGAGCTTCTGGGCAATCATTGTGACTGAGAAATTACACGTCCCGGCCCAGAATCTGGCTTACTTTCCATTTATCAAGTCAGCCATCATGCTGTTATTCTTGTTTGTGGTGATGCCGCGCATCGGCAAAATGCACTTTAAGCTGCCGCTGTTGTTCGGTTTTCTCGGCTATGTCCTCAGCCAGGTTCTTCTGGTCACCGCCCCAAGCCAGGGGTATTTCATGCTTGTCATCAGTGTATTGCTGGAAGCGTGTTGCTTTGCCACCGTCAGTCCGCTCGTGGACCAGATGGTCGCGCTGACCATTGAGCCAAAGGAACGTGCCCGCATCCAGTCGATCATATATGTTGGCACGATCCTGATAACTTCCCCCTTCGGCTGGATCGCCGGGACGCTTTCTGAACTCAATAAGAACCTGCCTTTCATCCTCAACATCGCTCTGTTCGCGTTGGGCGCAGTACTGGCAGCCCTGGCCGGGAGAGCGTCGCAAAAAGTACCTGCAGAAGGAGTGCCATTGACTTAAACCAATTTTTATTTCCCCGCGCTGATGATGACCCGCTCCCCGATCCCGGCCCAATCGTACAGCCATTTCGCGTCTGTAGGCGACAGGTTGATACAGCCGTGCGAGGCGGCGGTCCCAAAACTATCCTGCCAGTAGGCTCCGTGGAAGCCAAAATTGCCGGCATATGTCATGAAATAAGGTACACCTTCTATGTAATACTCGCTGGTGGAAGTGGCAGGCGGCTGAATGGAACTGTACTCCACCTTGTAGAGAATGGCGAACTGCCCCTCGAATGTCCATGAATTTTTTCCGGAGGAGACCAGGGTGGCAAATTCCAACTTGCAGTTGTTGTAGACGGTCAGAGTCTCCCGGGCCAGGTTGACGTATATGAAGCGGCAAGCGCCTGCTCCCGCATCCGCCGGGACCTGCGGGTCCACCAGCGCAACCTGCTGCTCCGGCAGCCATTCGTCCGCGCCGACCGCGATGTAACCGGGATTTTGCGTGACTGCGGGCATCTCGTGTACCAGCTGGTAACGGGTGTAGGCCTTGATGGACGTCCCAGCCGCGTTGACGCTCGTGGTATCGGCCAGCACCCAGCCGAAGCGGAAAGTCACTTCACGGGTCAGCAGGATGCCGGTAAAGGCTGAGGGAGTCAGGGCTTGCAGGTCCGCCCCGTCCATCCAGCCATATTGGGTTTGGAAAAAGGTCCGGCCGTCGTCACTGGTCCGGCTGGTGGAGTAGGCCACATAGGCAGGGTATTCGGGCAGGTGACCGAAATTCCCGTTTTTCGCCACCGCATCCTGGAAAGTGACATACACCCGGGCGCGGTCATTCACCACCTCGGCGTACTGGAATTTCAGCTTTCCCAAGCCCGGGTCGAGCGGTGTGTACCAGGCCGGTTCAGGGGTGGGTGTGATGGTGGGAGTGGGGGAGGGGGTGAAAGAGGCAGTCGGTGTTAACGTGGGGAGGGGGGAGGCCGTTGCAGTGGGGGTTGAGGCGGGTGTTGAAGCTGGGGTGCAGGATGCGAGGATTAGCGCAAGCAGAGAGAAAGTAATGGCCAATAACCACGAGAGAGGAGTCTTAAAGACAGACAGCCACGAATTCGTAGGGGTAATGGAATGTCTTTGAGCCTTTGCGTCTTCGCGGTTCAAACGATTATTTTTCATGCAATCTTCGGCCAATCGAGCAATACCACTTCCGCCAGAAGTCGGGCATTGACGTTGCGCTCCAGTTTGTCGATGGCCCCCTCTGCGTCGCTGACCAGCTTGCGGGCTCCGGCCAGGGTCAGCGTGGCAGCCAGAGAATCAACGGCTGCGCTGTAATCCACGTTGGTAAGTGGGGAGCCGGAACCGGAGGCGCGCAGGAGCACGTCTCGCCAGAACGAGAGCCATAAAAGCAGGGTGTCACGCAAGCGTTCTTCCGCTGCGTGTCTCCGGTCGGTTAGTTTTTCTGCGTAGGCAAACCGTTCGGTGCGCGTGGAGTGGAGCAGGGTTTGCATTTCGTTCAAGCGGTCCGCCCGTGATTTAAGTGCATCCTTGTCCTGCATCAGCCGCAGGGCGTACCCGGGCCTTCCACCGGAGATATGCGCCAGAAGGTGGGCGGTTGCATCGTCGGCTTTGCACCCTTTCAGGTAAGCTTCCACGGCTTCCACCGGCAGTGGGCGTAGACGGAGGGTTTCACAGCGCGAGACGATGGTCGGCAGGAGCTGTTCGGCGGTATCCGCGGTCAGGATTAAAATATCGTGCGCCGGGGCCTCTTCCAGCGTTTTGAGCAGTGCGTTGGATGCGCTCGGGTTGGCTTCCTGGAAGCGCAGTAAAAGCGACACGCGGTATTTTCCCTGGTATGGTTTAAGCGATAGAACCTGCCGCAGGGAGCGGATCTGTTCCACCTTCAGCGTACCGCCTTCCTTTTCAGCTTGAACAATCACCAGATCGGTGTATTGCATCCGTTCGATCTGCCGGCAGGTTTTACATTTTCCGCACGGTTCCCCGGGAGCGGACGGGGTCGGGCAATTCAAAGCCTGGGCAAAGCGCAGCGCCAGGGTGCGTCGTCCCAGCCCGGGAGGACCGGTGATCAGGTAGGCGTGCCGGACGGAATCGCGCGTGAGATGCTGCTTGAGCATCTCAACCGCCCATTCGTGTCCGAGAAGATTCCAGTTCTTATCCATGATTGGTCATCGTCTAAAAAGCGCCCGGATCTTACTCTTCTCCGGCGCGCAATCTCAAGTACGATTCATAACGCTGGGGGTGAACCCTGCCCGCCTTGACGGCAGCCCTCACCGCGCAGCCCGGCTCGGACTTGTGGCTGCAGTCGTTGAACTGGCAGGCTGTCACCAGCGGCGCGAGCTCGGGGAAATAACCATCCAGTTCCTCCGGCTCGGTATCCCACAAGGCCAGCGAGCGCAAGCCGGGCGTATCGGCCACGTAGCCGCCGCCCTCCAGGGGGAACAATTGGCGCACGCTGGTGGTGTGGCGCCCTTTGTTGACCGCCGCGCTGACCTCGCGCACAGCCAGCCCCAGCCCCGGCTGGACCGCGTTGAGCAGGCTGGATTTGCCCACACCGCTCGGTCCGGCCAGCGCAGACACTTTCCCCCTCAACCTCTCGCGCAATTCATCCACACCCTGTCCAGACTTGGCACAGGTATAGATGAGCGGGTACCCGATGGGCGGGTAGAAACCAAATATCTTTTCGGCCTGTTCCAGCCCCACCAGGTCGATCTTATTGGCCACGATGACTGCCGGCAGCCGCTGTTTTTCGGCAATGACCAGGAACCGGTCCAGCATGCGTAAGCGGGGGTTGGGATGGGCGCAGGCGAAGACGAACACAGCCTGGTCGGGGTTGGCTAAAATGACCTGCTGGTACACTCCCTGCGGTCGCGGGTCGAGCCGGACCAGGGAACTGTGACGCGGTTCGACGGCCTCGATGCTCCCCGTCCCGTCGGGCACACAGGTCACCCGCACCCGGTCGCCCACCGCGGCAATATCGCCCACGGCTTTGCCCTGCTTCAGGCGGCCGCGCAGGTGACAGGTAAATGTGCCGTTTTCGGTCTGCACATTGAAGAAGCCCGACTGGGAACGGACGATGAGTCCGGAGTCTTGCCGGGGGAGCGGGGCAAGGGGTGCAGCGGGATGGCCGGGCCGAGGCATAAAATTACGGACTCGGGGTGGGGGTCGCTGCTGGAGCGCCGTAATCCGGGTTGATCACGCCGTAGGTGGTTTCCCACGGGTAGACCGCCTGCGGTTTTCCGTTGAAGTAAATTTCCATCACCCGCCTCAGGATGGGCGCTGCCCAGGTGGCGCCTTCGCCCTGGTTGTTGACGATCACCGCCACGGCGATGTCGGGCTTGTCGGGCAGGTTGGCCAGGCTGTACCCGGCGAACCAGGCATGCGGATCCGTCACGCCGCTTTCAGCGGTGCCGGTTTTGGCAGCCACGGGGAATGGGAAGCCCTGAAACCTGGAATAAGCCGTCCCTTTCGGGTCGGTGACCACGGTGCGCATGGCATCCTGGATGACCTTCAGGTTCGCAGTGCTGACCGGCAGGGTGCCGTTCGCCTGCGGCTGGAAGATGCTGATCGCATCACCGCTGACTGGCTGGACCTTTTCCACCAACTGCGGGCGGTAGAGCGTGCCGCCGTTGGCGACCGCCGCGATGAATGTGGCCACCTGAAGCGGCGTGACCTGCACGTCACCCTGGCCGATGGCGATGCTGGTGGCGTTGGTGCCGTCAGTAGGATTGGGGATGGTGCCGTTCGATTCCGCGACCTGTGCGATCCCTGTGCCGCTTCCAAGGCCAAAGGATCTGGCCATATCGGAAATGGCAGTTCCCTTGCCGTCGCTGTAAAGGGTGTAACCGATATGGTAGAACCACGGGTCGCAGGAGCGCATTAGGCCCTGGGGCAAGGTCAGCAAACCGCTGGGAGGCCAGGAGGGACAGATGTCTTTCCCGGTCTGCGCCTTCTGGTTATTGCAATACTCCCAGGTCCAGTCGTACAAAATTGGGCCGCTGGGCTGGAGCTCCGTGAAAGCAGTACTGGCAGTCCCAGGTGCTCTGGGGGGTGAAGACACCGCTTTCGAGGGCGGCTGCCATGGTGATGATCTTGAATACCGAGCCGAGTGGGTATGTGCCCTGGGTGGCGCGATTGAAGGTGGGCGCCTCGTCCTGATATACCCGGTTGACATTGTTCAGATCGTACCAGTTGGGATCAAACCCCGGGGAGGAGACCATTGCCAGCACGCGACCGGTGTTTACTTCCATTACCACGATCGCGCCGGGGAGACCGTCCATGGCGGCTTGGGCCTGTTCCTGTAAATCAGAATCGATGGTCAGGGTAATGGATGAGGCGGGTACAGCGTTGGCTTGGGCCAGGACCGTTTCAAGAGTCCCGTCCGCAGCTGCCACGTAAAGCTTGGCGCCATTCTGGCCGTGCAGGTAGCTTTCACCCCATTTTTCGACGCCTTCCCATCCGATCCGTTCCGCTCCGCTGTAGCCGAGCCGCCGGTACGTATTGTAGTCTTCCTTAGAGATGAACAGGGTGTACCCGACCGCATTGGGAGCCACGTTCGGTTCATAGAAACGGGAGGGGGAGGTTGCGGAAGGAACCGGATATAGACTGGCCTGGACACCGCTGTAGCCTGTGATCCCGGAGGCGTCGACCGCTGAAGCGCTGGCCTCACCGACCGGCACGTAATTTCCTGCCGTATAATTATCATAATTGTTTTGGATGATATCAGAACGCACACCCGTCAGCCGCGCCAGAGCGGCGATAACGGCGCCTTCGCTGTCCGCCGAGAGTTCCCCGGCCACCAACCCGAGGGAATAGGCATCCGTCTGGGCCGCGATGGCATTGCCATTGCTGTCGTAAATGTCCCCGCGGGCGGGGGTGTCATAAGTGGTCACCAGATGCTTTCCGCCGGCCAATTCCGGCAGGATCAGGCTGTCGTCCCACGGGATGTGCCAATTGCCGTTCTCCAGTGCCATGGTGGTATTGAAATCGCGCTGAATATCTCCAAACAGGCTGGTATGGTAGATAATATGGAAGGACACCTGCGAATTCTGAGGATCGGTCAGCATGGAAAGGATGTTGTATTCGACCGTTTTTGCACTCAAGGCATTCAGGTCATCGGTGTAGCGCTTGGCGAAATCGGTCTCGGAAATGGCTTTCTGGCTGGCCTGGGTCAGTTGGGCGTACATGCTGGGGTAATCGTTCGCCACCATGCCGTCTAAAAAGGTGCGCAGGGCATCGCCCGCATTGGGGACGTGGGTGACACTGACCACGGCGGTCGGTAGGGAGGAGGTCGGAGTGCCGCCTGTCACCCCGTTCCCGCATCCGGCCAGGAAGGTGAGCATCAACAGCAGGGATAACAAATGTACGGGTTTCATCAATTCACCTTTCAATTCAACCGACCTGCTCCCCTTTCAAAACCCGGGCGGAGATCGGGCAGGCATAGTTCAACCAGGACTGGCATTCTTTCGCAATATCTGTGTTTGGGACGATGCCGAATGGACGCAGGGTGCGGGTCAGGTGGCAGAGTGGGAGCCCCATGACGCTGGCGTAGCAGCCGGACATGCTTTCGACCGGGTGGAATTCGGGGTGCTGGATGGCGTAAGCCCCGGCTTTGTCGAGCGGGTCCCCGCTGGTCACGTAGGCAATAATTTCCTGATCGTCATAGTCACGCATCGGTACTTGTGTGACGCACAAGTCGCGCCCCAGGTTCCCGTCAGAGGCCCTGATCACGGCGATACCGGAATAGACCTGGTGGGTGCGACCGCGCAATTTGCGCAGCATTTCCACCGCCTCGGCCGCGTTCCCCGGTTTGCCCAGGATGGTTTTACCGTCTACAACCGTGGTATCGGCAGCAATGATGACCGACTCCCGATGGGCGCTTGCAGCGCAGCTGCGCGCCTTGCTTTCGGCCAGGCGCAGGACATATTTCCCTGCCTCTTCGCCGGGGTGCTGGCTTTCATCGACTTCGGGGGTGTGGGATTCGAATTTCCATCCACCGAGCGCAAGCAGTTCCCGCCTGCGTGGGGAGTTCGATGCCAGTACCAGGCGAGGGTTGCTCATGGGCGGGATTCTAACACACTAGCGGGTTCTTCATCCCCGTTGTAAAATGGTCATGCATGGACCTGACAGACATTCTATGAAGCTGTCAGGTTTTGCACAAAATATTGAGGAGAGCTTTTGTGCTGGAACTCATCGAACGCATCCGCCGCGACGGAAAAAACCTCGGCAACGGCATTTTAAAAGTGGACGGATTCATCAACCACCAGGTGGACCCCGCCTTGATGGACGCCTGCGGGCGGGAACTGGCACAGCGCTTTGCCGGGGTGGGCGCCACCAAGGTGCTGACCGCCGAAATTTCGGGGATCGCCCCCGCATTTACCACTGCCCACCACATGGGTCTGCCGGTGGTGTACGCGCGCAAATCCAAGCCGATTACCATGCCGGACGAGGTTTTCCTGACCATGGCGCCCTCGCATACCAAGGGACGCATGGTCGACCTGATCGTCTCGCCCGAATACCTGGCGGGCGGCGAAAGGATCCTGATCATCGACGATTTCCTGGCCTCCGGAGCAACCATCTGGGGCCTGGTGCGCCTGGCGCAGGCTGCCGGGGCGACCATCGTGGGCATCGGGACGCTGATCGAAAAGGTTTTCGAGGGCGGGCGTGAACGGCTCAAACCGCTGGGGGTGCCGGTGGAGGCACTGGCGGTCATCCGGTCCATGGACGAGGACCATATATTCTTTGAGGATGAATAAAAGTGAGCGTTAAACGTCCAATGTTTGACCTTTGACCAACTTTTTCTGAATCATGCCCCACAATTCCATAGCCATCCTCGATTTCGGTTCCCAGTACGCCCAACTGATCGCCCGCCGGGTGCGCGAGGCGCACGTCTACTGCGAACTCTTCCCGTGGGATGCGCCTGCCGATAAGGTGATGGCATTAAATCCCAAAGGCTTTATCCTCTCGGGCGGACCGGCCTCGGTCTATGCCGAGGGTGCGCCAACGCTGCCCGGCTATGTGCTCGAGTTCTGCCCTGCCGGTGTTCGGGATCTGCTACGGGATGCAGTTGTTGGTGCATACCCTGGGCGGCAAGGTGGACCCGTCTGTCCGGCGCGAATATGGCCCGGCAGAGATCCAGCCGCTGGTCCCCGGCACCATCCTGGATGCCGTGTCCGCAGTCTGGATGTCGCACGGCGACCGGATCATCGAAATGCCGCCGGGGTTCGTTGCGCTTGCGAAAAGCGGCAACAGCCCCATCGCCGCGATGGGCGATTTTGCACGCAAGTATTTCGCCGTTCAATTCCATCCCGAAGTGAGGCATACGCCCAACGGCGCGCAGGTGCTCGAGCATTTTGCAGTGGAAGTATGCGGCTGTGCGCCGGACTGGACCCCCGCCTCGATCATCGAGGAAAGTATGAGCAGGATCCGCACACAGGTGGGAGGCGAACGCGTCCTGGCGGCGGTCAGCGGCGGTGTGGACTCGTCCGTGGCTGCCGCGCTGGTGCATAAAGCGATCGGAGACCAGCAGGTGGCGGTTTTCGTGGATACCGGTCTGCTCCGCCTGGGGGAACCGGAACAGGTGGTGCGCACGTTCCGTGAACGGATGGGAGCCGAACTGGTGACGGTGGATGCTTCCGCTGAATTTTTCGCTGCCCTCCGGGATGTCCTCGACCCGGAGCAGAAGCGCAAAATCGTTGGCGAGAAATTCATCCGCATTTTCGAACGCGAGGCCTTGAAACTTGGCGCCCCCAAATTCCTGGTGCAGGGAACGATCTACCCGGACGTCGTCGAGTCCGCGGCACCGGACCGGGATAAAGCTGCCCGGATCAAGAGCCACCACAACGTGGGCGGACTGCCGGAGCATATGGAGATGTCGCTCGTGGAGCCGCTGCGCTACCTGTTCAAAGATGAAGTGCGGGCGGTTGGGGAAGCCCTGGGCCTGCCGGAAAGCCTGGTGTGGAGACAGCCGTTCCCGGGCCCGGGGTTGAGCGTACGCTGCCTGGGAGAGGTGACCCCCGCCCGCGTTGCCTGCCTGCGCCAGGCGGATGCCATCTTCACCCAGGAGTTATCTGCGGCGGGGCTGCTTGGGAAGGGAGCCGGCACCAACCAGGCCTTCGCAGTGCTGCTGCCGGTCCGCTCGGTGGGGGTGATGGGTGACGAACGGACCTACCAGGAGGTGTGCGCCATCCGGGCGGTGGTGACTGACGATTTCATGACGGCTGACTGGGCGCGCCTGCCGTACGACCTGCTGGCGAAGGTGGGCAGCCGGATCGTCAACGAAGTGCACGGAATCAACAGAGTAGTGTATGATATTACCAGCAAGCCGCCCGCGACGATCGAATGGGAATGAGGCGGTTGAGGAAGTTGTCATCAACGAAGGACCCGAGCAACCCGAATTGATAGTCCATCGTACAAAGAATTACTTCTGCAAGCGGCCCCCTTGCAGGCTGAGGGGGTTAGGGAACGGGGAACGGTATTTTCCGATGGGAGATTGAAAATGACAAACGCGATCGAACCCACCCAGGCGCGGCCGCCAGAATCCCGCCATTCCATCCCGCCCGCGCCCATCCATCCGCTGGCGGCATTGACGACCATCGTGCTGGATAACATCTTCGGCATTTTCGAATTGATCGACCCGCTGGCACTGATCCTGACCAGCGTAACGGTGGGGGTATTGGGCACGGTGACCACCACCCTGATCCAGCATTACCTGTCGAAGGATGATTGGGGGCCGTCGGTGGCGAAGGGCCTGGTCATGGGCATTATTGCCGGTGTCCCATTCCAGGTGACAGGGACGGCGGTCGGTGCCATTCTGCTCGGTTGGGCAGGGGCGAGCCAGTGGATCAAACTGCCTGGCCCGAAGAGCAAGCCGGAAAAGCTTTCCGAGGACGATGAAATCGTGGATGCGGAAGCCAAGGATGTTAAATAGATAACACCGCTTTGTTGAATGCGTAAACTCTCGATACTTTTCCTGCTGGCTTTATTCATAACCTCTCCAAGCATGGTCTTCCCCGCGCGCGCCCAGGGCAGCGCTCGCCTTACCCTGTTTGCATTACAGACCGATTCGTTTCCTACCATCACCGCCGGTCTGGATGTGTTCGACGCCTCCGGGAACTTCGTCAGCGGGCTGACTGGCATGGACGTCAGCCTGCTGGAAGACTCCCAGCCCCGGCCACTTACCAGTATAAAAGAACTTCAACCAGGGACGGAATTCGCCCTGGCGCTGGACCCCGGACCTTACTTCGCCTACCGGGATGTCAATGCTGTCACCAAGTTGGACAAAGTAATGAAAGCGTTGAAGGAATGGATTGCAGTCCACCCCGATTCCCTGGGGGACGACCTGAGCTTCATCCCCACCGGCGGGGCGGCAGCAACACACCTGGAGACGACCGCGGCATTTTCTGATGCCCTGACAGCTTTCACACCGAACCTGAATAACCTGGTCTCGAGTCCCCAAACCCTTTCTGCCGCTCTGGATGCAGTTTCCGAACCCAGCACCCAACCTGGCCGGAAAGCTGTAGTGCTGTACATTACCTCTCTCCCGGCCGCGGGCGACATCCCGCTGCTGCAAAATCTGTCGCAGCGCGCCTCGGCAAGCTCCATCCGCGTAAATGTCTGGATCGTGGCCTCGCAGGATTTCTCCTCCACATCCGGCGCAACGGCCCTCAAAGATTTGGCCATCCAGACCGGCGGAGGATATTTCTACTTCTCGGGCCAGGAGACCCTGCCCAGCCCAGATACCTACCTGGCGCCACTTCGTCACACCTACCAACTTGAATATTCTTCCGGCATCCTCACCTCCGGAAGTCATACCCTGGCAGTGCAGGCGACCCTGAATGGTGAACCGGTGCTCTCCGCGGACCTGACTTTTGAGCTGGATATCCAGCCGCCCAACCCGATCCTGGAAGCTCCGCCTCAGCAGATCGTTCGGACTGCGCCGGATTCACGCACCACCGCGGTCTCTTCATTTATTCCCAGCCAGCAGACCATCAACATCATTATCGAATTCCCCGATAAACGCACCCGTCCCTTGGTGCGGACCGTTTTGTACGTGGACGGGGCAGTCGCGGCTGAGAATACCTCCGCACCTTTCGACCAATTTACCTGGGATTTGAAAGGGTACACGACCAGCGCACCGCATATCCTGACCGTGGAAGCCGTGGACAGCTTCGGCTTGAGCAAGGTCAGCCTGGGGGTGCCGGTGCTGGTCACCATCGTCCGGCCGCAATTTGGTTTGCTGCCCTGGCTTTCCCGCAACAGCCTGTGGGTTGCGCTGGGAGCCATCTTTTTCGCCGGAGGAGGGTTGGCTGTGATCCTCACCCGCAGCCGGATAAAAAATCGTCGCAAGACACCCACCGGGCGCAGGTCCCGCCTCGACCCGCTCACCCAACCTGTCCATCCCGAGCGGAGGAAGACGCGGTCTGCACCTGGGGTGGAAACCCCCGGCCAAACCCGCTGAAGCCTACCTGGTCCGCTTGAAGGATGACGGCCAGCCGATCACCGCGCCGGCGATTCCCATTTCGAGCGCTGAGGTCATCTTTGGCTCGGACCCGATCCAGGCCACCTACATTTTGGACGACCCGTCCGTCTCGCCTCTGCACGCCCGGCTTAAAGAAAAGGGAGGCCAATACATCCTCTCCGACGAAAAATCCGTGGCAGGGACGTGGATCAACTACGAGCAATTGACCGGACCGAGAAACCTGAGGCACGGCGACGTGATCCACTTTGGGCGGCTCTCTTACCGGTTCATGCTGCGCAAACCGCCTGAACTTCCCACGCTGCATGTCACGCCCACCAAGAAATGATTAGGCATGCGTATTACGGGTTGAGGCTGGTAACCGTATCCTGCCCTGGCAAGATGGGTTTAGTTAATGAAGCCCCATCTGGAATTGTCCTGACGCATGAGAAGAACGGACTCTGCCTCCAGAATCCTTACAAACCTAAACTCACCTCTTGTAATTTTCCCAATAAGGCGTATACTCCCCACCGATTAAATCTAATCGAAAGGTAAAAAAAAATGAACGCTCCGATGAAAGAAAAGGAAAACGATAAGCCTCCCAGTTCAGTCCCGCGCCCGGCACATCCGTGGCGGGTGGCCGTGCTCGCCAACATCAAGGAGCATGGCAAGTCCCTCCCAGCGGATGTACCTCCAGACGCCGGCGCGGACTACGATTATATTGAAACCATAGACACAATCCGGGCTGCCATCGAAACCGATGGCCATCAGACTGTCTTTATCCAGGCTGATCGGGATCTGCCTTACGCTTTGAAGGAAACCCGGCCCGACATTTGTTTCAACATTGCCGAAGGATTGGGGGGTGATGCACGCGAAGCCCAGGTACCAGCACTGCTCGAAATGCTCAGCATTCCCTATACAGGTTCACGGGTTTTAACCAACGCCATCGCGCTGGATAAAACGTTGACCAAACGCATCTGGCGGGACCGGAACCTGCCCGTGTCTCCTTTCCAGGAATTTACCTTCGGCGACGAGCCGCTGCGGCCTGAAATGAAATTCCCGCTCTTCGTCAAGCCAGCCCGCGAGGGCACCGGCATGGGCGTGAACGAGAAGGCCATCGTCAACAACGAGGCGGAACTGCGCGAACGCGCCGAATACGTCATCCGCCTGTACCACCAGCCGGCACTGGTCGAGACCTTTTTACCTGGCCGCGAGTTTACGGTGGGCATCATGGGCCGCCACGATACCGTGCTCTATTCCCGCCATCCTGAATGGTATGAAAAGGACGGCTTCCTGCGTCTGCCCGTTTTGGAGTTGGACAGCAGCCGTTCGATCACACCCGGCATTTATGGCCTGGAAGCCAAGGCCCAATCGGTGGGATCGGACGGCGCGCCGGATTATCTTTGCCCGGCCCCACTCGACCCCGAACTGAACAGGAAACTCCATCGCCTGGCCTGGCGGGCACATGTCGTGCTGGGCGCGTGTGACGTTTCGCGCACCGATATCCGTCTTGATTGCGAAGGCAACCCGCGCCTGCTGGAGATCAACCCGTTGCCCGGCCTGACCCCCGGCTACAGCGACCTGTGCATCCAATGTTCTGCCCAAGGGATCTCCTATGAAGACCTGATCCTTGAGATCCTCTACCTGGGTGCTTCGCGCTGGAATATGCTCACACCGCGTGATCTTCCGATGCCTCAAAAGAAGAAGACCGGACCCTTGAACGGGAATGGCAGGCCGACCAACGGGAATGGCATCCTGGTGCACGAAATTGCGCGCCCGATTCCCATTTCCATACCGGCAAAGGTGGAAATTCGGACCCCTTAGAACTCTTGATTAATCTTGCTCCTGCCACCGTCTTTGGCGGCGGGACCTCCTAAGGGGGTGCTTCGCGAACGCCACCTGGAGCGGGATTTAATTAGACCCAAGGGGCATTCTCGAAACGAAAACCATGAAATAAGGACCTTACCGGACGGCAGTCAAGACCTGTCGCCCGGTTTTTTTCGTTATGGTATAATTCGCCCGCCTTACGGAGAGGTCGCGTAGCTGGCTTAGCGCGCACGCTTGGAAAGCGTGTAACCCTAAAGGTTCGCGGGTTCGAATCCCGCCCTCTCCGCCAGAGAGAACTTGCCGCAACCATTGCGCGGGAAGTTCTTTTTGTTCCACCGGCAGGCTGGGCTGGATCAAGCGGCAAATCACCGGTCCTTTTTCCCGTGATATACTCGGGATAACGATGAACCATCCCCGCCTCCCCAGAGCGCTCATTGTCCTGCTGTTCATCCTGGTTGCTGGAACCTTCCTGGTGGGGGCACTGCGTTCCTTCGCCTCGGCCCAGGCTGCGCCTGTTTTGGAAGACACAAGCCAAAACGGCCGGCTCTCCGGG
Source organism: uncultured Chloroflexia bacterium (assembly GCA_963760245.1). Lineage (GTDB taxonomy): Bacteria > Chloroflexota > Anaerolineae > Anaerolineales > Villigracilaceae > UBA877. The sequence goes on from CAVXCH010000004.1 coordinate 518,206, forward strand.
GAAGCCTTGGCTCCCACACTTACTTCATCTGTCAATTTCCTAACCCCCGGGCCAACTTTCACCGCGCTACCGGCCTCGCTCCTGCCTCCTGCGACCCCGGTTGAAACTGTCATGCCCACTCCGGCTCCCACCCTCACCCTGCCTCCAACAGATACGCCGGTTCCAGAACAGGAATATTACACCGACATGACCGGCATTGTTTCGCTGGGCATCCTGTTGGTAGTCGTCATCTTGGTTGGCATCACCTGGGGCGGATTCAGCATGCGCGGGAAAAAAGAACGAAAATAGGGATTCCCCCGGGTTTTCAACCATTGACAATCCGGGATTTTTGCTTATAATCACGCCCAATACTTGAATAACGCTGAAGAGGACGAGTAGACCTCACACGGCGGATTAGAGAGCAGGCGGCAATCGGTGAAAGTCCTGCCCGCACGATGGAGTTGAATGGACCTCGGAGTTGCCAGGCGAAAGGCGCAAGCCGAGTATCCCGGGCCGGAGCGGCCACCGTTATCAGGGCCAGGTCATTTAGCCAGGTTTGATGAGCAGGGACTTAGCCATCGACTTGACCAGTTGACCGACAAGAGTGAGGCTGGCTTTTCCCTGTGCATCATACAGGGATTTTTTATTAAGCAACCTTAATTCGGGTGGCACCACGGACTGCGCGTTCGTCCCGTCATACGGACGAACGCGTTTTAGTTTAAGGAGTCGCTGGCATGCTTCCCATCACATTTCACCCACCCTGAAGGTTCTCTTCTTTCCTAGCTGCTTGGTTGTTTTTACCCTGTTATCCGCTTCGCTTATCCTTGAAAGGAGATTAATATGTCTGACCAAACCCGTTTTATGTTGAACGAAACCGACCTGCCTAAGAATTGGTACAACGTGATGGCCGATAGCCCCGTCCCGCCCACCCCGGTGTTGAACCCGATGACGAAAGAGCCGATCACTCCCGAGTTTCTCTCGGTGCTGTTCCCGATGGAGATCATCCAGCAGGAAGTCAGCACGGAGCGCTTCATCCAGATCCCCGAGGAAGTGCGCGAGATCTACAAGCTTTACCGCCCCACTCCGCTCATCCGGGCCCTGCCGGCTCGAAAAGGCACTGGGCACACCGGCCCATATTTACTTACAAGAACGAGTCCGTCTCGCCGGTGGGCAGCCACAAACCCAACACGGCCATCCCGCAGGCTTTCTATAATAAGGTGGCCGGGACCAAAGCCATGACCACCGAGACCGGCGCCGGCCAGTGGGGCACGGCACTGGCCATGGCCTGCAACTTCTTTGGCCTGGACCTGGAAGTCTACATGGTCAAGGTCTCGTACGACCAGAAGCCCTACCGGCGCATCTATATGCAGACCTTTGGAGCGCAGGTCTTTGCCAGCCCATCGGAGCGCACGGAATTTGGGCGCACCTTGCTGGCCCAGGATCCCAACAACAACGGTTCGCTGGGCATTGCCATTTCGGAGGCGGTGGAAGTGGCAGCCAGTTCCGGCGGGACCAAGAAATACAGCCTGGGCTCGGTGTTGAACCACGTGCTGATGCACCAGACGGTCATCGGCGAGGAAGCCCTCAAGCAGATGGACCTGGCGGGTGAGTATCCCGACGTGGTCATCGGCTGCGTGGGTGGCGGTTCGAATTTTGGCGGCATCGCCTATCCCTTCCTGCGCCAGAACCTGAAAGACGGGCAGCGCACCCGCCTGCTGGCAGTCGAGCCCACCGCAACCCCATCCCTGACCAAGGGCACTTACACGTTCGATTACGGCGATACTGCCCAGATGGCCCCCATCGTCAAGATGTATACGCTCGGCCACACTTTCATGCCGGCCGGCATCCACGCCGGCGGTCTGCGCTATCACGGCATGGCTCCCAGTGTTTCAGCGTTATATAACGCCGGATATATCGAAGCGGTCGCCGTGCCCCAGATCGGGACGTTCGACGCCGCCGTGCAGTTTACCAAGGCCGAAGGCATCATCCCGGCTCCCGAGTCCGCCCATGCCATCCGCGTGGCGATCGACGAGGCGCTGGATGCCAAGGCCAAAGGCGAGAAGCGCGTCATCCTGTTCAACCTGTCGGGCCACGGGCACTTTGACATGACCGCCTACCAGTCCTACCTGAACGGTGAACTGGAAGACTATGAGTACCCGACGCACGCCATTGAAGCCGCCATGAAGGATTTGCCGAAGGTGGCAGTGGAGGCCTAGGGTCAGCTCCATGGTCTGTTCCACCACGAGGACATTGAAATTCGATCAGCATGGCTGCCCTGAATAACAAAAATGCAGGTCTCCTATTTTTGGAGACCTGCAATCTTGTTTGCTTCAATTGGTTCGTTATGTCATTTGTGGCATCGGGACACCCAGTTGTGCCAAGACGCCTGCCACCCCGCCGCCGGGAACCACCTCCGACTCAAGCCGGCTGATCTTCCCATTTTTTACTGTGATCGTCATTCCTTCCTTCGGAAGGGCTACGTGCTTTCCCGAAGCCGGGAATTTCTGAAATCCCGGCATGGGCAAAATCAGCTCCCGCGTTTGAGTCCCGGTGATCTGCGCGACGACTGTCACTTTGTCACCATTCAGCTTGAAGTCCTTTGCGTTGAACTTCCAGTCAGGCATGGCAGCTACCATGGCGGTCATCAGGCCAACGAATTCCCGTTTGCCCACTGGCTTAGGCACCGGTCCTGCGAAGACCATGTCCTCTGAAAGGTACTCTGATAGTTTACTGGGCTGACCAGATTCTGAGGCGGCTAACCCGGCTTTTACTACATCTATATCGTTCATACTAATTATCTCCTAGCGTTATCAATATGTTTGAGTGGGGGTACAGTGTGTATTATATCCTATAAATAGGATTATATTTGTCATATATTACAATATCAAAATTATACTGAACTACCATCCAAGCGGTCACCGGAGATCAGGATTTCAGCGGGGAAAGAACCTTCCACTTCCCCGGAAATTCCAAGTCCGGGGCATGATTTTGAGGTAAGACAGAACATCCGTGCGAACATGTCCCTGTGGTAGAATACAGGCTGTCTCTGGCTGCTGGATTTCTATTTTATTTTAATAGAAGCGAACCCAGCCCAATTCGCGCACTGCGTCGCAGAGAGCTATTAGTTAAATGCAGGCCGACTACCAATATTAATTCGTTCCTCGCTTTTTTTTGAATCATTACGTAAATTAAGCCGGGATCAGTTAGAAGCAATCAATGTCGATAAACACTTCACAAGGTAGGTTTCCCCCGCCACCGGGTTTGCTGTCTTCAATCATGGCGGGATTTGATTCGGTTGCCAACCACATCGCGGTCATCCTGCCGCCGGTGCTGCTCGACCTGTTCCTGTGGCTCGGGCCGCACCTGCGCCTGAAGCAATTCCTCCAGCCGGTCATCGCCCAGTTGCCCTCCCTGGCAAACGCTTTCCCTGCCAGCTTTCCAGACGTTGCCACCATTCAGTCCACTTGGACAGGTATTGCAAATCAATTCAACTTGTTCGTCATTCTGCGCACGTTCCCGGTGGGCATTACCAGCCTGTTGAGTTTGCAAATGCCCAAACAAAACCCGTGGGGGGTGCCGTTGAACCTGGATGCCGGTTCGTTTGTGGGCATCCTGGGCTGGGCGCTGCTCCTTGTCTTCCTGGGCTGGATTGCCGGCGGAATTTACTATTATTGGGTCTCCCGGGTCGCCCTTAAATCGGATGTGCGCATGCTTGGAAAATCCCTCAGCCAGACCGTTCTGCTCTCGATCATCTGGATGGGTTTGTTGTTCCTGATCGGGCTGCCAGTGGTTGTTGTATTATCCGTCCTCACGGCGATCAGCACTGTTTTGGGACAGATCGCGTTGTTTGCCGGGGCGATCGTCCTGATCTGGCTGGTGATGCCGATCTTCTTCTCGGCGCATGGCATTTTCATCTTTCAACTGGATGCCCTGCGCGCCATCCTGGGCAGCCTGCGCATGGTGCGCTTCACCCTGCCTAATACCGGCTTGTTCCTGCTGCTCTTTGTGGTGATCAACCAGGGACTGAATTTCCTCTGGACCACCCCGGCCCAGACCTCCTGGTTGATGCTGGTGGGCATCGTCGGGCACGCCTTCGTCTCGACTGCCCTGCTGGCAGCCAGTTTCATTTATTATCGGGATATAAACGCCTGGTTGAAGGTGATCTTCGAACAACTTCAACGCCAGGCGACTTCGGCAAAAGCATAGTACGAGGAATTTATGGCAGTAATTAATGGAAGTTACGACGCAAAAGATATCCAGGTCCTCGAAGGACTGGAAGCCGTCCGCCGCCGCCCCGGCATGTACGTGGGTGGCACCGACATCAAGGCACTGCACCATCTCGTTTACGAAGTGGTGGACAACTCGATCGACGAGGCCTTGGCCGGTGTTTGTACGCGCATCGATATCATCATCCACCCCGATTCGTCTGTAACCGTCGAGGATAACGGCCGCGGTATCCCGGTGGACATGCACCCCACCGAGAAAAAGTCGGCCCTCGAGGTGGTGATGACCAAGCTGCACGCCGGGGGTAAATTTGGCGGCGGTGCCTATAAGGTCTCCGGCGGCTTGCACGGGGTGGGGGTCAGCGCCGTCAACGCCCTTTCGGAGTGGTGCGAGGTGGAAGTCCGCCTCGACGGCCATGTCCACTTCCAGCGCTACGAGCGCGGGCACCCCAAGGAACCGGTCAAGGTCATCGGCAAGGCCAAGCCTACAGAACATGGCACCCGCACCACCTTCAAGTTCGACCCATTGATCTTCACCGAAGCGCTCGAATACCGCTTCGACACCCTCGTCCAGCGTTTCCGCGAGATGGCCTTCGTCACGCGCGGCACCACCATCTATTTCCTCGACGAGCGCAGCAACCGTGAAGAGACCTTCTACTTCGAAGGCGGCATCACCTCCTTCGTGCGATACCTGAACCGCAACCGCGAGACCCTGCACCAGGTGGTGCATGTCGAAAAGGAAATCGAGGGAATCGGCATCGAATGCGCCGTCCAGTACACCGACGCCTACACCGAATCCATTTACTGCTTTGCCAACACCATCAACACGGTGGACGGGGGCACACACCTGACCGGCATGCGCGCCGCCCTGACGCGCGTGGTCAACGATTATGCCCGTAAGGGCGGGCTGCTCAAGGAAGCCGACCCGAACTTCTCGGGCGACGATACGCGTGAAGGTCTCACCGCCATTATCAGCATCAAGCACCCCGACCCGCAGTTCGAGTCGCAGACCAAGGTGAAGTTGATGAACCCCGAAGTGCAGACCTACGTGACCCAGGTGGTGGGCGAGGCCTTCGGGACGTTCCTGGAAGAGAACCCCCAGGCAGCCAAGGCCATCATTGCAAAGTGTCTCACCTCGGCGCGTGCGCGCGACGCTGCCCGCAAGGCGCGCGACCTGGTCATCCGCAAATCAGCCCTGGAGAGCCTCACCCTGCCCGGTAAATTGGCCGACTGCTCCGGTCGGGATGCGACCAAGACCGAGCTCTACATCGTGGAAGGTGACTCGGCCGGCGGCTCGGCCAAGCAGGGCCGTGACCGGCACTTCCAGGCCATCCTGCCCCTGCGCGGCAAGATCCTGAATACCGAGCGCGCCCGCCTGGATAAGATCCTGGGGAACAATGAAGTCAGGTCACTTATCTCGGCCCTCGGCACCGGCATCGGCGATAATTTCGACCTGGCCGGACTGCGTTACGGGCGCATCATCATCATGACGGATGCCGATGTGGATGGCTCGCACATCCGCACGCTGCTGCTCACCTTTTTCTTCCGCTATATGCCCGCCCTGGTCGACGAGGGTCACCTCTTCATCGCCCAGCCGCCGCTCTACCGCCTGGCGTATAAGAACCAGGTCCATTACGCTTACAACGATGCGGACAAGGACAAGCTGCTGAAGACCCTGGGCGTCAGCCCCGACAAGGTCAGCCTGTCGCGTTATAAGGGCCTGGGCGAGATGAACCCCACCCAGCTGTGGGAGACCACCATGAACCCGGAAAACCGGACCCTGCTGCTGGTGACCGTGGACGACGCCGCCGAGGCCGACCGTACCTTCGACATGCTGATGGGCGACGCCGTTGACCCGCGCAAGAGGTTCATCCAGACGCATGCCAAGGCTGTCAGGAACCTGGATATATAGAAATGATCCTACTGGATGCTGGATGGTTCAGCACTGGGCTTGTAAAGGTTCGCATGGTCCCCGGATTGGGGCGGTGTATACTTTATGAATAATACTGCGCCAGAAAAAAACCTTGATATATTTTTGATTTCCCAAATGATATTATTAAGTGACGTCACAGACCAGGTGGCGTCATCATTATTTTTCCGCTAAGGAGTCTCCCTATGAGCATTATCGAAGTAACAAATTGACCAAGTATTACGGCAAATCGCGCGGCATCGTGGATGTCTCTTTCAACGTGGAAGAAGGCGAAATCTTCGGCTTCATCGGGCCGAACGGCGCCGGCAAATCCACCACCATCCGCCTGCTCCTTTCGCTGATCCATCCAACCAGCGGCAGCGCCAGCAGTTTTTGGCAAGGACGTGGTGACGCACGGCCCGGAAATCCGCCGCGATATCGGCTACCTGCCTTCGGAAGTCTTTTACTACGAAGGCATGAAAGTTATCGACCTGCTCAAGTATTCCGCCAGTTTTTACGACTGCGACTGCACCCAGCGCCTGCACGAACTGTCCGATACCATGGAGCTGGAGCTGAACCGCCGCATCAGCGACCTGTCCTACGGCAACAAGAAGAAGGTCGGCATCGTCCAGGGCTTGCTGCACAGCCCCAAGCTGCTCTTCCTGGATGAGCCCACCAGCGGTCTCGACCCGCTCATGCAGCGCAAGTTCTTCGACCTGATCCGCAAGGAGAACGCCCGCGGCGTGACCGTTTTCTTCTCCTCGCACATTTTGGGCGAAGTGCAGCGCCTGTGCACCCGCGTGGGCATCATCCGCGAGGGCAAGATCGTGGAGATCTCCGACATCCGCACCCTGCAGCAGAACAACTACAAGAAGGTGAACGTGACCGCGGCCGGGCTGGACCCGGCAAGCCTTTGACCTGCCGGGCGTGACCAATTTGCAGGCGGAAAACGGCAGCGTGCATTTCTTCTTCAAAGGCGATATCAACGCCGTGCTGCACAAGATCAGCTCCATCCAGGTCGCCGATGTGACCATCGAAGAGCCGACGCTGGAAGAGATCTTCATGCACTACTACGAATAGGCAAAGATCATGAGCGCAACCATCTACTTGCACGAATTTCGCGCCCGCTTCAGGTCAGTCATCATCTGGTCGGTGTCCGTGGCGGCGATCATTTTCCTGTTCTTTTCCATCTTCCCAGGATTTGCCGCCCAGGCTGATCTTGTCAACAGCCTGTTTTCCAAATTCCCGCCGGCGCTGCTGGAAGCCTTCGGCATGCAGAACACCGACCTTTCGACCGTGCTGGGTTTTTACAGTTTCATTTTCGTGTTCGTCCAGCTTTGCCTGGCGATCCAGGCCGGCAACTACGGCTTTGGCCTGGTCTCGATCGAAGAGACCGAGCTGACCGCCGACTTCCTGCTGAGCAAACCGGTCAGCCGGGCCCAGGTGATGACCAGCAAACTGCTGGCAGCCCTGACCAGCCTGACCATCACCAACCTGGTCGTGTGGGTGGTCAGTTTCATCTCATCTGGCGCTTTCAACGGCGGCCGCGCGTATGATACCGGCACGCTGGTCCTGCTGCTCGTCAGCATCATCATCTTCCAGCTCTTTTTCCTGGCGGTCGGGCTGGTCATTTCCCTGCTGGTCAAGCGCGTGCGCAGCGTGACGCCCTATTCGCTCGGGCCTGGGCTTCGGCATGTACGTCCTGAGCGCCTTCAGCGGCGTGCTGGCCGAGGTCAAGCTGGAATACATCACACCCTTCAAGCACTTGGACCCGGCCTACATCGTCCAGAACGGGGCGCTACGACACGCCGCTGGTGCTGCTCAACGTGGCCGTCAGCGTGATCGCGCTGGCGGTCAGTTACTGGTTGTACGTCCGCCGCGACATCCACGCGGTGTCGTAAGGAGGTGCTGGCATGAACATCTTTTTTCGCGAACTGAAAGCCAACCTGAAATCGCTGCTGATCTGGTGCGTCATCCTGATCCTGCTGATCGTGATCGGGGTGGCCAAATTCTCCGCCTATTACAACAACCCCTCCTCGCTGGAGATCCTGAATTCCTTCCCCAAGGCGGTCCTGGATGCCATGAGCCTGCGGGCCTTCAACCTGACCACGCTGACCGGTTTCTACGGCATCATGTTCATCTACTTTGGGTTGATGGGCGGGATCGCCGCCGCCATGTGGGGCAGCGACATGATCTCCAAGGAAGAGCGCGACAAGACGGTCGAGTTTTCGCCTGGTGCTGCCGGTTTCACGCAGCCGGGTCGTCACCGCCAAAGCCCTGGCGGCCGTGGTCAACTGCATCGTCTTTGTGCTGGTCACCTGGGGAATGTCCGCTGTCGCAGTGCAGACCTACAAACCCGATCCAGGCCTTTTATCAGCTTTCTGGCGCTTGAAATGGAAGCCATGTTCGTCATCGAGCTGATCTTCCTGGCCATCGGCCTGCTGCTGGGCTGCGCCATGAAGCAGTACAAACGCTCCGGCTCGATCGCCGTCGCCATCATCCTGGTGACCTACTTCCTCTCCGTCATCTCCGGCATGCAGGCGAACCTGGATTTCCTCAAATACTTCACGCCGTTCAAGTATTTCGACGCCGCGCAGATGCTCAACACCGGTCGGATGGACGTACCCTTCCTGCTGCTCTCGGCAGCCATTATCGTCGTCTGCATGGCTGCAGCATATTGGGCTTACAACAAGCGCGACCTATATATTTAGAGAGTGCTTCATCCAGACCCAGGCTACCGCGCAGCTTTCCCGGGGGAGTGGGTTTCAGGAATCTGGATAAGTAAAAAAAAACCTATCGCAACCCGTAAAGATTGGCACTACCCCACAGAGTGGGGTAGTGCTTTGATTTGTTGGTATATCTCATCCGGGATATAAGCTGGACGTTCTCACTTTATCAATATGCCGCAATTCTTCCAACCTTTGGTGAAACATTTAAATATATTAATTTGGCTTCCATTTTTAAAAGTATATGGCCCGGGTTTATCCGGGCGGAATATGCGGAGCCAACTCAGGGAGCAGGTATTCATCTTGAAGCGCCTGGATAAGGACCTCGAATTCATCCCCGTTGCTGTAATGCCCATAGAATCGCCAGGCGGGTTGAAGGTAGGGGTATCCAGAGTTCGAACCCGTTGCGTAGCGCGGGTCGCTGACAAAGTAGACCAGCTCGACCTTCTCGACCGTGGCAGTCGGGGGATTTGTGACGGAATCGTCTGGTGCCTGTGACTTGTAAGTTACATAAGGCTGGTCAAGTTGGTCGGCTGTGATTGTGAGCTCTATCGGCTGCCCAGCTTTGGGGTTGTTCGCCATTTGTGCACCAAACACCACCACGGCCGGGTAACCAGCCAGAGACTCCCCTGGGATAACGAGCGCCTCGATCAATGCCGGATCGCCTTCATGCCCGACCTCGGTGTGGTCGATAACCCCGTTCGGCATTTGCTGAACGTAAGTATCACCTGTATCAGTAGTGAAGAGAGTGGCAGGCTGGCCTTCCAATTGAACGATTTTTTGGGTGCCCCTCAAGAGCTGGAACTGCGCATCGGGGAAGGGGACCTCGTAGCGGTCGACCTTTATCACCGGGGTGCCGTCCTGGTTGATATGGTCGACGGTGCCCCAGATATCCACTGGACGGTTGTTGTAGGACTGCAGGCCTTGCAGGTTGCCTTCCAGGATCATGTAATAAGTATATGAATCTGTGCCATTCCAGGTTACAAGGGCATATTCGACGCGCTGGCTGCCATCCGACTGTTTGTAGATTGTCACGCCGAGCAGGCCGCGCTGGCCTTCGATTGTTTGACCGGTCGGCTGCTGCTCGGGCGGCAAGGGGGTGGGCACCGCTGTGGGTAGAGGCACGGGCGTGCCGCTGAAATTGATTTTATAGAATCCCTGTCCGCCGCCGCTGCCACCTCCCCCACTCCCGCCAGGTCCGCCTCGATTGTCGATCGACGTCCAATCATATGTATTTCCCAACCGGACACCGACAACAAAAGCGTTTTCGAACGGCAAGGGGACGTCGGTGGGCACGTCTACCAATTGAAAATTGCCTTCCTGGGCGGAGAGGGTGACCTGCCCACCCACTATCTTCAATGTTCCTTGAATTCCATCTTCAATTAAAGAGGTTGCTTTCCAGGAATCGAGGTTGAATTTTGTGATTCCACCCTCAGTCACGAACTGACCGGTTGCCTCAACCAAGGTATTAGAGGGTATCTGATCCAATCCAGCGACATTGCCGGTGGCAGAATACATGCCGACCAGGGTCAAAGGTGATTTGCCTGTCTCGGCGGATGGAATGGAACTAACATAGCTATAGATCGTCTCCGTCTGATTGAGGGGATATGTCCTTAGCCATTCCCGGCTGGGGCCGCTCGGAGAGGAAGTCCATTCCAGCTTGCCAGACTGGATGCCGGAGTTGAGTAGGGTTTTCCAGGCTTCCTGCGCAGTGCGAATGGCGTAGGTACCCACCGTCTGGTAATCTACCAGATTGGCCTGTACGGAGGCAACCTGTCCGGAAGCGTCCAGTGTGAAAAGCAGGCCTGATGGACGCAAGTCTTCCTGGTGGACGGCGAAGCCGTCCGGGCTGAGCGGCGTGACGTAATACGTTCCCCACATATCCGTGGAGTCAATTTTATACTCGAAATTGAAGCCGCGGGATTTCAGGAAAGCGTCGATATTCGCGGCTGCCTCTGATGTGCTTATTTTATCTCCTGGGAGTGTCTGGGAATTTGGATAGTCGGCGTAGTAGCTGAAATAATGGTCTGACCGGATGGTCATCCTTTGCTTGCCGTCGGTTATGACGAAATCCGTCGTACCGGGCAGCTCCCCCAGCGACTGGTAAACTTCACCTTGAATGCCGAAGCGTCCTGCCAGGGCGACGGCTTCATCAAGTGTCGCATGCTGGTCGGGTTGCAGAAGGTAAATGTTTGCTTCGGAGGCGAATCAGGCAGCGGCCCTTGCAGGTAGAGGGTTGTGCCGTTCCAGGAATAGCCGCTGTCGTTTGGCGTCGCGCTTGCCTTGTTTTGGGTTTCAGGAGGTGTTGGTGTTGCCTCGGGAGAAGATGCTGTCGGTATGACGGTAGTTTCCGGCGGCGGGTTTGGGTTGTGGGACCAGAGAGCGGATGGCCCATTCCAGGAGGAATACCATTGCAATCACAGCCAGAACCCATGCCACTGTAGGAGCCACCTTCTTCAACGAGGTTATGAAACTAATCCTTTTCGGTTTGTAGGCATTTTTCAAACGCATTTCCAATTCATTCTGGAATTGAAGGTTAACGTTCGTCTGCGCGGCGACTTTCTGCAGCATTGTGGAAATTCTTGCATCTTGGGGATCCAACATCTGTTCAAAGGGTTCGATCTGATCGTCTTTCATGGGTTCACCTCCAGTACCAGGGAGGTCCGTTCCCGCAGGTCCTTCAGGCCGCGCGAGAGCAGCATCTTTACCGCCGCTTCGCTTTTGCCGGTGACCAGGCTTACCTCCAAGCTGGTCAGGCCGCCAAAGAAATACAGAGCCAGCGCCTCTCCCCGGTCGGGGCTGATCTGTCTCAGGGCGCGGGAAACGGATTCAAGCAGGACACGCCGTAACGCGGCTTTATCGGTCGGTAGACCTGGAGTTGGGACGTTCAGGGCTGTTTCCAAAGGGACTTCTGGTTTTCGGCGCCGGAAGAAAAGGGCCTTTTTCCGAACCGCAATACCCATAATCCAGGCGGCGAAAGAACCGTCCCCGCGAAAAGAGCGGATGCCCTCCATGGCCGCGATAAAAGTCTGCGAGGTCAGGTCTTCAGCGTCCTTGACGTTGCCAGTGTGCACCATGTGATAACGGTAGACACGGGGAACATGCCTGCAGTAGAGCTCGGCAAAGGCATCCCCGTCGGTGCGCGCCCGCTGCGCAAGCACGGCATCGTCTGCAGGCTGGCTTTGGGTTTGTGAATTCATCTTGTGGTTACAATCCTCCTCCGGTGTTATGTTCCCTGATATATATGTTGCTGCTCGATAAGAAAAGGTAACAGGGAGTATTGCATGATTGAATAAACGGGTTGGAAGAATTTGCACTCATTTAGAATTCCTGGTTGCCTTGAAATTAAACCACACATGGCCGGGGAGCGTGGACGACGCGTCCGAAGCCGAGCGCTTCTTTGACATGCTGATTGGCGACGCCATGGACCCACGCAAGTGCTTCATCCATTTGCACGCCAAGGCTGTCAGGAACCAGGGTATTTAGAACTTAATGCAGAACTCCGCGTTCTTTGAGAACCCAGGTTTTTGTTTCTAACCAGGATGAGATCGCACCAAATTATAATAAGGGGTGTTAACATAACGATATTACCGCAGGATTGGACTAAAATAACCCACTACATTGAATATCGAGGAGACCTATGGCAAAGTCAGAGACTGTGATCCGCGAACTGTGTGAGTTGGCCGACGTTCAGATCAATGGCAGCCGCCCCTGGGACATGCAGGTCCACGACGAGCGCCTGTACGACCGCATCCTGCGCGACTCGTCCTTGGGACTGGGCGAGGCCTACATGGAGGGCTGGTGGGATTGCGAATTCGATCGACGAGTTTATCAACCGGGTACTGAAAGCCCGTCTCGACGAAAAGATCCAAAATAACTGCGCGCCTGGTTTTCCAGGTTTTAAGGGCCAAACTGTTCAACCGCCAGTCTTCAGCCCGGGCGTTCGAGGTGGGCGAAAAACACTATGACCTGGGCAATGACCTCTACCTGGCCATGCTGGATAAACGTCTCAACTATACCTGCGCTTACTGGAAGAATGCCCGCAACCTGGACGAGGCCCAGGAGGCCAAGCTGGAACTGGTTTGCAGGAAGATCGGCATCCAGCCTGGCATGCGTATCCTGGAGTTGGGCTGCGGCTGGGGCAGCTTTGCCAAATACGCCGCCGAAAAATACGACGCCTCCATCCTGGGCGTGACCGTCTCCAAAGAACAGGTGGCGCTCGGCATGCAGCTGTGCAAAGGCCTGCCGGTGGAACTGCGCCTGCAGGATTACCGTGAAGTGAGCGGCACATACGACGCGGTCATTTCGATCGGGGTGATGGAGCATGTCGGTTATAAAAATTATGCCGATTATATGCAGGTGGTGGACCGCTGCTTGAAACAGGACGGCATTGCTTTCGTTCACACCATCGGCGGCAATGCAAGCTGCACCACCGGCGAACCCTGGACCGACAAATATATCTTCCCGAACGGCATGCTGCCTTCCATCGCCCAGCTGGGCAAGGCCATGGAAGAGCTACTTCGTCATGGAAGACTGGCACAATTTCGGCCCCCATTACGACCCAACCCTGATGGCCTGGCATGCCAATTTTGAAAACGCCTGGCCGGAACTAAAGAAGAACTATGATGAGCGTTTCCACCGCATGTGGCGCTATTACCTGCTCTCCAGCGCCGGTGGGTTCCGCTCGCGCAGCAACCAGCTCTGGCAGATCGTCTTCACCCGGCGGGGGACCCCGCAGCCGGATTGCCGTTGTTCTTAAGGGCAGGCTATGATCAGGACGGACGTGCTCATCATCGGCGGGGGCCCGGCGGGATCGTCCTGCGCCCGGCGGTTGAAGCAGGCGCGGATGAACTGCATCGTGCTGGATAAGTCCACCTTTCCGCGCTTCAAGCCCTGCGCCGGCTGGATCACCCCGCAGGTGCTCAAATGGGCGCAGATGGACGTGACGGGTTATCCCTATGGGTTGACCGAGTTCACCAGTTTCGACGTCTCGATCTACGGGTTCAAATTCAAATTACCAACCCACCAGTATGCCATCCGCCGCTATGAGTTTGACCGCTGGCTTCTTGACCGGGCTGACGTTGAATTCCACGTCCACGAAGCGCACGAGATCCGCCTGGAAAACGGGGAGTACGTGGTGGACGGCGAATTATCGGCGCGCTACCTGATCGGCGCCGGGCGGCACAGCCTGCCCGGTCCAGCGGACCTTTTTCAGCAGCGTCTCGCCCAGGGTACCGGGTTCTCTGATCGTTGCCCAGGAAGAGGAATTCCAATACGACCTCAAGGATACGCGCTGCAAACTGTGGTTCTTCGAAAATAAACTGCCCGGCTACGCCTGGTATGTCCCCAAAAAGGACGGGTACGTCAACGTGGGGCTGGGCGGCTTCGCGGGGAACTTGAAGCATAACGGGGACACGCTCAAAAACCACTGGAATTACTTGGTGAAACAGTTGGAAGAAGCGGGGCTGATCACGGGCCACGTTTACAAGCCAGCCGGGCACAGTTATATCCTGCGCCGGAGGTCACCCCAAATTCACGTAGGCAACGCCTACCTGGCCGGCGATTCGCTCGGGCTGGCCACCCTCGACATGGGCGAAGGCATCGGACCGGCCATCCGCAGCGGACAGTTGGCAGCCGAGTCCATCCTCACCGGCGCGGATTATTCGCTCGCTTCCATCCCGCGCTACTCCTTCCCATCCCTGCTGGGATTGCGCGGCGCCAAATAAAATTCCAGGCTTCTGTCACAGGGAAGGGAATCCATGTGGTACAACCCGCTGATGATCTGGCTCTTGAAATCCCCCTTGCACGGACTGGTCAGTAAAAATTTGATGCTGGTCACGATCTCCGGTCGTAAAAGCGGCAAATTGATCACTACGCCGGTCAATTATCAGCGTAGTGGAAAAACGTTGTGGGTGGTCAGTTGGCGCGACCGGAAGTGGTGGCGGAATTTGCGGGGCGGGGGGATGCCCGAGTTTGGCTGGCAGCCAAAGCCGTGGAAGGCAGGGGACAAGTCATCGAGGAAGAAAAAGCTGTGGAGCAGAGCCTTTTTGATTATTACCGGAGAGCCCCGAAAACCGCGAAGTATGTCCAGATCGGTTTGGACGCCGCGGGTCAACCCATCCCCACGGATTGTCAGCGGGCCGCTCAAAAGATGGTCATGATTCGCATCGACCTGTTTTGAACGCCCGGGTGATCGCTCCGCTATTTTACCTTCCCCAGCTCGGACTATACGCTTGCTGCTATCCCGCGCTGCTCCTTCCCATCCCCATTTAGGATGAGAAAAGAAGGGTGATCACTTAGAAGGGGGTTGGAACGGGCTATGGTTTAGCCACCACTACGTGGTAATCGACGAACTCCACAGGGGTAAGACAAGCGGGGTAAAGTATGGACGAAAATTTCTTGACAGCCTCAGACTTTGAGTGGATCTTGTCTGCTGCGGCGTCGCGGAAGGTGAAGATGTGCACGAAGCGGGTGGGGTCTTCCTTCTCCTGCCAAACTTCGTAGCGCAGGGTGCCTGCTTCATTTGAGCGCATGTAGTTCACGAATTCTTTTATCGCCGCCAGGCAGCTTTCCAAAGCTTCCGGTCGCACCTGGTAACGTGCCAGTTGGTGGATCTCCTTCCCTGAGCTCTCATTTTTAGCCATAAGGTTCTCCGTTTCTTAAACTATTAAATGAGTCGGGATTAGAGTCCCAGCATAATACTCCGAGGGGTCAGGCTTTGTCAATATTTTCATGGTTGGAATATCGAACTCATAATGGCCGAGTGGGGAAGAGGTCAAATTGCTTACTCCAAAAAATGCGAATCCGGAAATGCCCAGCGGTCCTGCATTTGGCACTGATATTCCATTTTATTCATGTCTCATGGAACGGGATTATAATTAACACAATATTTATCTTATTTAGCGTAAATATTTGAGCAGATAATTATTACACCGGGTTTGATTTATATGCCACCAGAAATGAATGAAAACAAGAACGAGCGCTCTGATTTACGCCGGGAATTGTGGCGGACACGTATCGAGTGCCTCGGCACGGTTCTCAGAAGGGCCGTGACCTTCTTTTGACCAGATTGTCGACCATATTATCTTTGTTGAGAAAGTACAAAAGGGCTTATCTGATTCTTTAAATGGCAGCATTAATTCAAAAGAAGGAGCAAAGCAAAATCGTGGCAAATGGTTAAAATAGTACGGACCGATTCTTCAATTGAAGATTTGAATGCTGTCGGAGAATCTTTGGTTGAATTACCCGGGCCAAAGCCAAAGAAGAAAAAGAAATTGTAAGCAGATATAATCTCACTTTATTTCGGAGGATCAAAAAATGAATAGAATGAATCCTAAGGTTGATTTCTTTTTTAGTAAAGCCAAAAAGTGGCAGGAAGAATTTGAGAAATTGAGAATGATCATTCTTGACTGTGAGCTGACCGAAGAATTGAAGTGGGGTGTTCCTTGTTACACGTTTCAGAAAAGTAACATAGTTTTAATACATGGATTTAAAGAATACTGTGCGCTTCTGTTTTTCAAAGGTGCCTTGTTAAATGATGTCCAATGGTATTCTAATCCAACAAACGGAGAATGTGCAGGCGGCGCGCCAGATTCGGTTCACCAATGTTCGGGAAATAGTTGAGATGGAACCCATCTTGAAAGCCTATATTCATGAAGCCATTGAAGTGGAAAAAGCCGGTTTGAAAGTGAATTTTAAAAAGACTACAGAATTCATCATTCCTGAAGAATTTCAAAATAAATTAGATGAAATCCCTGCCTTGAAAACTGCTTTTGATGCATTGACGCCGGGACGGCAAAGAGCATACATTCTTTATTTTTCTGCACCCAAACAATCCAAAACCCGGGAGTCAAGGGTTGAAAAATGTATGCAGCAAATTCTCAATGGAAAGGGATTAAATGATTAGTAAATTCGATGAGAAAATAACTGAGAGCAAAATCAATTCGCGTGGTAGGCGCACAAACCATGCCGCCTAACACAGCGTGCACCCGACAGGTGGATTCGCCCCGCCAAAAAGGAGTGATTCTGTGCTAGAACATTTTCCGTCAAATCAGTTTCGTCTCTTCCCGCCTCATGGCTTACTCTTTGATAATGCGGGCCATGGTCAACTCTGTGTAGGCCGACCGTCGGTCTATAAGTCTCATCTAACGACTTTTTAGTTGGGTTGTCAATGCCTCAGGAACTGTTGAATACTGGGAATTAAGAGATGAAGAAGCTGCGCTTTGGATTCATGCGCTTCGGAATCAACATCAATTAGAAGTGTTTTCTTTTGGATAGTCTTTTGCAACAAGCATCAATATACGGGCTAGTCCTTCTGGATGTTTTTTTGCATCTTTCGACGTTCTTGATCTAACACTTTAGCCAATTTACTGATGAAGTCCGATAGAAATTCTAACTCTTTCTCTGAGTAACTTGAAAGAAGCTGATCTTGTGCTTCTATTGCAGATGTAAATAGCGTAGCGAGTTCGGCTGCTTTTTCCTTGACAATAACAATCAATGTGCCGCGTCGATCCTCGGGATTGCGACGGCGCTCGATAATACCACTCCTTTCAAGTCGATCAAGCATCGCCGTCGTTGCTCCGGATGTAAGTCCGGTATGCTTAGAAAGCTCAGTAGGAGTCGCTACTCCTTTCTGAAGGAGTAGCCCGAGACATTCCCAATCAGTGATATTTACTCCCAGCTTTTCGACAATGGCGTGTCGAAACAATATGTTGCTAAAGTTGTATTCTCTGACTGCTATGATGCCTTGTCTTACTAGTTCTTTCTTACTAAGGGTTGACATATTTTACCTCTTGACATTTTCGTTAGTGTATCTTAGAATTCAAGTATCTTGATTATAAAGGATTAATCAGGGTAATGCAAGGGTGACAATAGGTTGCCCTTGACACCAATCTTATACGAGGTCAGAAGAAATGAAAATTGAGCAGGTAGTCGACAAACTAACAATGATTATGGTGGCCGTGAGCAACATGCCCAAGGCGAAAGAGTTCTATGCGGACAAGCTCGGCCTCAAGGTCGCGACGGATTACCGCCAAAACGACGATAACTGGTATGTATCAGTTACCTTGCCGGAGGGTGGAGTTACTATTACCCTCTCTACGCATCACGAACACATGAAGCCCGGCACGATGACGGTGCACTTTGCGACTTCGGACGTTACCGCAGCTCACAAGGAGCTCAGCGAAAAGGGTGTCAAGGTCAACGAAATTAAGGATGATCTGTACGGCCCAGGTTCAGGTGTGAAGTGGTTTAGTCTCGAGGACCCAGACGGCAACCAGTTGTTAGTCGCACAGGAATAGATCTCTTGTAAAGACCAAAAAGAGATAGGTATTAAACTTTATCTATCTCTTTTGATTGATTTTGGCGATTTTTGAGCACTCTCCCAATAAGGTAAAAACAAAAGTTTCCCCACCAGTTAAAATTTTGATATGATTTCCGTTGAAAGCTAACAACCATGACTAATTCGAATTACCAAGAGTATATCGAGATCCGCGGCGCCCGAGAAAACAACCTTAAGAATGTGTCGCTGCGGATTCCAAAACGTAAGATAACCGTGTTCACCGGTGTGTCCGGCTCTGGCAAATCTTCCATCGTCTTTGATACTCTCGCCAACGAGTCCCAGCGCCTGCTAAGTGAAAACTTCAGTATGTTCCTGCGCAGCTTCATGCCCCACTATCCACAACCGGACGCAGATGCTCTCGAGAATCTGAGTATGGCAGTCGTCGTCGACCAGAAGCGCCTGGGCGGAGGGTCTCACTCGACCGTGGGCACAATTACCGACATTGCACCGCTGCTCAGGTTGCTTTTTTCGCGGTTCGGCCGGCCGCAGATCGGCAATGCGACTATGTTTTCGTTCAATGATCCTGCCGGTAGGTGTCCGGAGTGTGAAGGAATTGGCCAAAAGATCGGCCCCGTCATCAATAAGATGGTGGATATGTCCAAGTCGCTCAACGAAGGCGCGATAGTGGTGCCGATGTTTGGAATGGAGATTTACCAGGCTTCGGGCTTTTTCGATAACGACAAGAAACTCGCGGACTACACCAAAGCCGAAATGGAACTGCTGTTGTATGGAAAAGACCGCAAGTTTAAAACACAATACGGCGGAAACACATTTAATTCGACCTATTTGGGCGTTATTGAAAAGTTTACCCAATCCTACATCCGCCGCGACTTTAAAGCACGGCCCGAACGTACTAAAAAAGCGATGGAGCCCTACATTGCGATGGGCCCATGCCTCCTTTGCCACGGCACTCGCCTGAGCCAGGCAGCGCTGAAGTGTAAGATCAACGGGTACAACATTGCCGAACTGTCTTCTATGGAGGTGAGCGAGCTGATTACTGTTATAAAGGCAATCAAGAACCCGGATTCAGCCAGTTTGGTCAAAATGCTCACTGAACGGATTCAGCATGTAATCGATATCGGTCTTGAATATCTTAGCTTGGACCGTGAAACGGATACGCTCTCTGGCGGCGAATCGGCCCGCGTCAAAATGGTCAAGCACCTTAACGGTAGCCTGGTTGATGTCACCTACATTTTCGATGAACCCAGCGTGGGCTTACATCCGCGCGATGTGCACCGCTTAAATGAACTATTGCAAAAATTGCGTGACAAAGGTAATACGGTCCTGGTGGTGGAGCATGAGCCTGAAGTAATAAAAGTAGCCGACCATGTCATAGATATGGGCCCTCATGCCGGCAACAAAGGTGGAGAAATTGTTTTTGAGGGCAGTTATGCACAGCTCCTCCACGCCGATACCCTAACAGGCAAGCACCTGAAGGATAGACTGCCGATTAAAAGCAGTTTTCGCGAGGCCAAAGGTAAGTTCCCCATCAAAAACGCCAAAGTGAACAACTTGCAAAATGTGAGCGTTGATATCCCCACAGGGGTACTCACAGTGATCACGGGTGTGGCTGGTTCGGGCAAGAGCTCGCTTATTAATGAAGCGTTCTTGAGCGCGTATCCGGAGGCAATTGTGATTGACCAATCAGCAATCGGCGTCTCGACACGTTCTAATCCGGCCACTTACACCGGCATAATGGATTCTGTTCGCAAAGCCTTCGCGGCGGCCAACAAAGTCGACGCTGCCCTGTTTAGCTTTAACTCAAAAGGAGCCTGCGAAAACTGCCAGGGTTTAGGCGTTGTCTACACTGATCTGTCATTCCTGGACAGCGTTAAACTCCCCTGCGAAGTATGTGAGGGGAGGCGCTTCAAAGATGAAGTGTTGGCATACAAACTGAGCGGCAAATCTATCAGTGACGTCTTGGAAATGAATGTTACCGACGCCCTGGAATTTTTTGACCTCAAAGATGTGCTGCCCAAGCTCCAAGCCATGAGCGACGTCGGTTTGGGTTACATCACACTCGGTCAACCTCTCAGTACGCTTTCGGGCGGCGAATGTCAGCGCATCAAGCTCGCGACTGAACTGCACAAAAAAGGTAGCATTTATGTGATGGACGAGCCTACAACCGGCCTCCATATGTCGGATATTAAGAATTTGCTTGAAATCATAAACCGCCTGGTCGAAACCGGCAATACCGTCCTTGTCATCGAGCACAATCTTGATGTCATCCGCAATGCTGACTGGATCATCGATATGGGCCCCGAAGGCGGCAATAAGGGCGGGACAATCGTGTTCGAAGGCACGCCAAAGCAGCTTCTGAACGCGAAGCACTCGCTTACTGGTAAATACCTGGGGCTTGACGCGGCAGGTAAGGTGAATGAGCTAGAAATTAAGATTAACAAGAAAAGATAAACCATTGACAATCAATCACTATTTAAGGAGATTTCTATGACCCCAACGAAGGACACGCAAAAGTCCGCCAAGAGCACCACCTCGATCAACAAGAAGTCCAAGGGATTCACGGACGAGGAACGAGCCGCGATGAAGGCAGCGCGCCCAGGAGCTGAAGGCGGAAGCACGCGCCAACACGGACAAGGCGGAGGGGGAAAGCGCCGTGCTTGCGGCGATCGCCGCGATGCCGGAACCGGATCGCACCATGGCCAAGCGGCTCCATGCGATCATCAAAGCCAGCGCGCCAGCCCTCTCGCCGAAAACCTGGTACGGGATGCCCGCGTATGCCAGGGACGGCAAGGTCGTCTGCCACTTCCAAAGCGCGCAGAAGTTCAAAACGAGGTACGCGACGTTCGGCTTCAGCGACAAGGCGAACCTCGACGAAGGCGCCCTGTGGCCGGTCGCCTTCGCGCTGAAGGAGTTGACTGCCGCCGAAGAGGCAAGGATCAGCGCGCTCGTGAAGAAAGCGGTGAGCTGAGGACTGATCGCAGGTATAAGAGCCCCGGCGGTAACATGATCGTGCTTATTCAGTAGGCGTGAGCACGCCAGCGACAAATCTATATTTCGCTCGTGCGCATTGTGCGGTCGCGTAGGTAATTTACCAGAAACATTCACCCGCCCAACAAAGCGTGCACTGGACAGGTGGGATTCGTTACCCTTTCCAAGCATTTTTCCCTGGGCGATCACCAGGACAGGCTGGGTTCGAGTTTATACTGCTCCCAATCATTGTCCACGTCCGCCCCGCCGCCAGTAACGCAAACCGTTAGGCCATATCCTATGGACGGCCATGAAATAAAGATGGAGGAGTATGACATTCGCGATCAAGGCAGAGGTGAGCGATCCACTGGCAGAGACGTTTATGTTCCGCGCAGAGAAGACGATGTATGGTGGCAAGCACATTGCCAAGGGCGACACGATCTTTATCTTCGCGAGCGAGAATGAAGGCGGGTTAGGCCTCATCGCATGCGGCATCGTCACCTCGGTCGAGGCGATCGCGAAGAAACCCGGGATCGTCCGGCAAACGCCGCGTGTGAGCATCACGATCAGGCGCACCGCGCTCGCAAAGCAGCGCCTGGGGCGGAGCGAGCTCAAGCCTTTTTCCGACTGGAATGACGGTCGACCTGAGACCGAGCTCAGTTTTAAATTCTATCGTCAGGCAACGAACAAGATTGTCGGCATCTCGGATGAAGCGGCGGTGTTCCTCCGCGGATTCTTTTGATGCGGCCGATTTCGGCGTGGACACGCTATGGCCTAACACCGTCCACCGGATGGGGCTACCGCCCCGAGAGGCTGCGGCGCGTTTTCTTAATCTTGTCCTGTTCAAATCGGCTGTAGGTGAGTCAAACCGTTGCCTCAACTCGACTCAAAGTGAGTTGAGTTTTTCATTTTTATGAGTTGAGTTTTATCTCCCCGACTTGTTGCACAATCCCAGTTGGACTATTTATTCCCTTCTGGATAAAGAGGGTAGACCAATTTATTCACACCGAAAAATGCGAACCCGGAAATTGCCATCGGGTTCGCATTTTTCAAAATGAATTTTATTAATTCAGGTCTCATGGAACGGAGTTACCATTCATACAATATTTATTATTAATTAGCTAAAATACTTGCCCAGGTGAGTAAACGACCGGTTGAATACTATGCCTTCAGAAATGAGTGAAAACAAGCACGAGCGTTCCGGTTTCACGCCGGGAACGTTGGCGGGCTCGCATGGCGCACCTGCGCACGGCCATTCGGAAAGCCGTGCCCTTTGCTTTCGGCGTCGTAGCCGCATTTGCCGCGCTGCTTCTTTACCAGGTCCTGTTTCCCGGTCCGCACTTGATCACGAGTAATGAAGTCAACGACACCGTGGCCCAGGCGCTTGCCTCGGCCACGCCCCCGCCCGCATTTTCCGAAGAAGTTTACAAGGCGATCGCGCCTTCGCTGGTGCTCATCCAAACGAACCAGACTGCCACGAACACTGGGACCGCGTTCGGCGACCTGGGGAGCGGCGTCGTCATCGACGACAGCGGCGATATATTGACGGCTCTGCATGTCGTCGCGGGCGCCTCCGGGATTCTGGTCACCTTCGCAGACGGCAGCCAGTCGAGCGCGCAGGTGGCGAGCAGCCAGCCTCAGAATGATATTGCCGTGTTGAAGCCGGACCAGCCCCCGGCGCAGATCATACCGGCCGTGCTGGGCAATCCAAACGCCCTGCAGGTGGGTGACGAGGCATATGTGGTTGGCAACCCCTTCGGGCTGTACGGGTCGATGAGCGCCGGGGTGATCTCCGGCTTCAATCGCTCGTTCCAGCCGGCCAACAGCAGCCAGGAACTCAAGGGTTTGATCCAGATCGACGCGGCGGTGAACCCCGGGAACTCCGGAGGGCCGCTGCTCAACCGGTATGGTCAGGTAGTCGGCATTGTCGAAGGCATTGCCAACCCGACCGATCAAAGTTTCTTCGTCGGCATCGGTTTTGTAGTGCCGATCAACGTGGCGGTCTCGGGATTCGGTTCACCCCCTTATTGAACCGCGGCCGCCCCCACTAAACCTACCCAAGGAAGGAGGGTTTGCATGGCTTCTAAAACCCTTATGGAAAACAATTTGCCCATGGAACGCGTGTTGTACGAGGTGAAGAAGATCATCGTCGGGCAGGACAACCTGCTGGAACGCATGGTGGTGGCGCTGCTGGCGCGCGGCCACATTCTGGTGGAAGGCGTTCCGGGACTGGCCAAAACGATGGCCATCAAGACCCTGGCCGAGTCGATCGGTGGCGAGTTCAAGCGGATCCAGTTCACTCCCGACCTGGTCCCGGCTGACCTGGTGGGCACGCGCATCTACAATCAAAAAACCGGCGAGTTCAACACGTCGCTCGGACCGGTCTTCACTAACCTGCTCCTGGCAGACGAGATTAACCGCGCCCCTGCCAAGGTCCAGAGCGCCCTGCTCGAAGTCATGCAGGAGCGCCAGGTGACCATCGGGCGTGAGACGTTCAAGGTGCCGGATCCCTTCCTGGTGCTGGCAACCCAGAACCCGATCGAGACCGAGGGCACCTATGCTCTGCCGGAAGCCCAGGTCGACCGTTTCATGCTCAAGGTTCTGGTCGGCTACCCCTCCACAACCGAGGAGTTCGTCATCGTCGAGCGGATGACCGGAAGGCTGCAGGATCTGCAAAAGGTCCTGACGACCCAGCAATTGCTGGACCTGCAGAAGGAAGCCGACCAGGTGTTCGTGGATCCGGCCTTGATCAACTATGCGGTCGGCATGGTGACCGCCACCCGCCAGCCGGAAAGCGTCGGTTTGAAGGAACTCAAGCACTACATCACGTTCGGCGCAAGCCCGCGCGCCTCCATCAATCTGATCCTGACCGCGCGTGCGCTGGCATTCGTCCGCGGCCGCGATTACGTCCTGCCCCAGGACGTCCTGGATATGGCCCTCGACGTCATGCGCCACCGCCTGGTGCTCTCGTACGAAGCCCTCTCGGACGATGTGGGTGCCGACGATCTGTTGAGAACGATTTTGGACCACATCCCGGTCCCGGTGGTACCTCTCCATGAGCATGCCGACAGTCGCGTCAACGCCTGAACATATCCTGCAGCGCATCGATTGGAAGATCGTCCGCCGGCTGGACGGGCTGCTGCAGGGTGACTACCGCAGCCTGTTCTACGGATATGGCGTCGATTTTGCCGACCTGCGCGAATACCAGCCCGGCGACGACATCCGTTACATCGATTGGAATGTGACCGCCCGGATGGCTGCTCCCTACGTCCGGCAGTATCTCGAAGAGCGCGAGATCATCGCCTGGTTCCTGCTCGACTTGAGCCCTTCGGTGGATTTCGGCACTGCCAACGGTAGCCAAAAGCGCACGGTGCTGATTGATTTCGTTGCCACTTTGGCGCGCCTGCTCACGCGTCACGGCAATCGCGTCGGCGCGATCTTCTATGACAGCCGCGTGGAACGCACGATCCCGGCGCGCGGGGGCAGGCTGCAGGTGCTGAGGCTCATCCATGACCTGCTGAACCAGCCGCGTTTACCCAGGGCACCTTTCACCGACCTCACGCCCATGCTCGAGGCCGGCCTGTACACCTTCAGGAACCGGTCGCTGGTCTTTGTCGTCTCGGATTTCATCAGCAGTCCAGGCTGGGAGCGAACGCTGAACCTGCTCAACCAGCGGCACGAGGTGCTTGCCATTCGCCTGCAGGACCCGGGCGAGCTGGAGCTGCCCGATGTGGGTGCCCTCATCATGGAAGATGCCGAGACGGGCGAGCAGCTCTATGTGGATACCCACGACCGGCACTTCCGCCGCAAGTTCGAGCAGGCTGCCCAGCAGCGGGAAGCCGACTTGAGCCAAGCCTTCAAGCGCTCGGGAGTGGACGCTTTGCCGCTCTCGACCGACGAGGACCTGGTGAGTGCCATCGTGCGTTTTGCGAAAGTGCGCGCCCAGCGCAGGAAGTGATCGAGGGCGATCCATGACCTTCATCTGGCCCGGCATGCTCTTCCTGTTGTTCACAGTTCCCATCCTGGTACTGCTTTACCTGCTTATCCAGCGTCGACGGCGGCGCCTGGCAGCCGGGTACGGGAGCCTGGGAAGGATGCAAGCAGAGAACGGGCGCGGGCTGAACTGGAGGCACCACGTGCCGCCCGCGTTCTTTCTGCTGTCACTGACCGCTCTGATCGTCGGGCTGGCGCGTCCGCAGGCGCAGGTCAGCCTGCCGCGCCTGGAAGGCACGGTCATCCTGGCTTTCGATGTCTCCGGGAGCATGGCCGCCGACGATATCAAGCCCACCCGCCTGGAGGCGGCCAAGGCCGCCGCACAGGAGTTCGTCCGGGCCGAGCCGCCCACGGTACAAATTGGCGTGGTGGCGTTCAGCGATAACGGTTTCTCGGTGCAGGCGCCCACCAACGACCAGGCTTCCATCCTCGCTGCGATCCAGCGCCTGGCGCCGACGCGCGGCACCTCGCTTGCGAACGGCATCTACGATGCCCTCTCGGTCATTACTGCCATCAATTCACCACCCGCGCCGCGCTACTACACTGCCCTCACCCCGGCGCCCACCCCCTCACCAACGCCCGTTCCGGCGGGGACGTATACTCCGGCGGTCATCATCCTGCTCACCGACGGGGAGAATAACGAGAGTCCCGACCCGCTTGCCGCAGCGCAGGCTGCTGCGGACCGAGGGGTGCGCATCCACACCATCGGTTTGGGCAGCGCAGCCGGTACAACGGTGCACGTCAACGGCTTCACCGTCCACACGCAGCTCGACGAAGCCACCCTGCAGCAAATCTCCGAGATCACCGGCGGCACGTATTACAACGCCGGGAGTGCGCAGGACCTGCACAACATTTACCGTGATCTCGGCCGCCAGTTGATCGTCAAACCGCAGGTGACCGAAGTCACTTCCCTCTTTGCGGGCCTTGGAATTTTGATCCTGCTCATTGGGGGCGGTTTCTCGCTGCTTTGGTTTAGTCGTTTGCCGTAGTCCCTGTCCGGACCAGCTATCGCTCCGGAGGTTGAAATGTCCTGGCTTTGGCCTGAATTGCTTTATTTGCTGTTATTGGTCCCGCTGATCCTGGCGGTTTACATATGGATGATAAGGCGCCGGCGCCGTTTTGCGGTGCGCTATTCCAGCCTGGCCTTGATTCGCGAAGTCATGCCAGCCCAGTCCCGCTGGCGCCGCCATCTCCCGTTCGGCCTGCTCCTGCTCGGATTGGCCGGCCTGCTGGTCGCAGTGGCGCGCCCGGTGGCGATCGTGGACCTGCCCACCAGCCAGACGACTATCATCCTGACCATCGACGTCTCGCGCAGCATGTGTTCGACGGACATCCAGCCCAGCCGGCTGGGGGCCGCGGAAGCTGCTGCGCTGTCCTTCGTCAAGAGCCAGGCTCCAGGCACCCGCATAGGGATCGTCGCTTTTTCGAGCATCGCCGAGTTGATCCAAGCGCCTACCACCGACCAGGCTGCGCTCGAAGCAGCCATCCAGAGCCTGCGCGTTGGCAGCCGGACGGCGATCGGAAATGGCATCCTGCAATCGATCGACGCAATTGCCGAGGCGGACCCGGGCGTCGCGCCCAGTGTGTCCGATCCTTCCTCCGGGGTTGCGCCGCTGCCCGTTCCCAAGGGCGATTACGCGCCGGACATCATCGTCCTGCTGACGGATGGGGCGAGCAACGTTGGCCCCCTGCCCCTGGACGCAGCTCAGCAGGCAGCCGATCGCGGCGTGCGCATCTACACGATCGGTTTCGGCACCCCCAATGGCTCCGAATTCCCAAACTGCGGCCAGCAGGTCCAGGGCTTTGAATCCAATGGCGGCGGCGCGGGCTTCGGCGGTGGAGGCTTCAACCCAGGCGCAGGCGGCGGTGGCTTCAACCCTGGGGGAGGCGGTGGGGGCTTCCGCCGCGGGATCGACGAGGCCACCCTCAAGCAAATCGCCAGCCTGACCGGCGGAAGCTACTATTCCGCCGAAAGCGCCGGTGAACTCCAGAAGGTGTTCACTAGTCTCCCGACCTCCCTGATCATCAAACACGGGGTCGAGGAGATCAGTGTGGTCTTTGCTGCCTTTGGCACGCTCCTGGCCGGGCTTGCCATCCTGCTCGCGCTGCTCTGGCATCCGCTTCCCTGAACCCTGTCCGAAACTGCAGGTTTTGTATACCTTCGGCAACAAATCGGCAGCGGAGCCCAGCTTCACCGGCGCGGATTATTCGCCAGCCTCCATCCCGCCCTGCTTCCTTCCCATCTTTGCCGGGACCTGGATAAGCGCAGGGGGCACATGGATATATAATATAAGTACTTACTCTGGAAGGAGGGTATGATGGCATTCATCAAGACAATTTCGGAGGAACAGGCGCAAGGCCCGGTCCGGGATCAATATGAAGCCGCCCGCAAGAGTAATGGCTATGTGCCAAACTACGTCAAGACTTTCAGCATCCACCCCGAGATCTATGACGCCTGGTTGAAACTCATCGGTGCGGTCCGCTCCAATATGAAGATGCGTCGTTATGAGCTGGTGACCTTTGCCACCGCCATGGCGCTCGAATGTTCATACTGAATGCTCGCCCACGGAGCGTTGCTCCGCAAAAATTTCTTCAGTGCAGATGAATTGATCGCGATCGTCAAGGATTTCCGCAACGCCGGGCTGACCCCCGAAGAGGTGGCGCTGATGTCCTTTGCGCAGAAGATTTCCACCCGGGCGTATCAAATGAGCGCACAGGACATGGAGGATTTGCGCGCCTTCGGGCTTTCGGACGAAGACATCCTCAACGTGGTGGTGGCCTGCACGGCTCGCAATTTCTTCAGCAAAAGCCTCGACGCACTCGGTGCGGTACCGGATGAGGCCTATTTGGAACTAGAACCCGAGCTCGTTCAGGCGCTTGCCGCGGGACGCCCGTTCCCGTGAGATCCTGCCTTGGTTCTTCCTCCCCTAAATCCTGTGCTTGGATTTGGGGGAGGTGCCCCGCAGGGGCAGTGGGGGCCTATTTCGGTCTCAGTAAGTTTCCCACCCGGCTTCTTTCGTTGATGATGAATTGAGCCACGATCCGTCCGGATAGCGGCTTGATCTTTCCGTCGTCGCCGGGGATGCCGATCGCCTTCATACTGATTTTATTTCCCCACACGAACTGGTAGGGTTCTTTCCGGCCTTTTTCGTAGATATCGATGGCCATCTCGTAGGGCTGCACCCTGGTGACACTGCTCAGGGGGAAAGACATGCTTGCTGAGCTCCCCGTGAATGCCAGGTTTTTCCTGGAGATCTCGAGATTCCCCTGGTCGAGCCGGGTCTGAGGCTCGTGGGTTTTGGGATTCTCAGGTTTAATAAGTTCGATTCCCGGCAGGAGCATGACATTATCGGGTTCCACTTTAAAATCGCCGATGCGTATGCCCGGGATAATGGTGATGAGTTGGTTGGTTTCAGTCATGGCGCTTTTACCTTTCTTCTTTACTAAGGTATCCGGCATGTTACCCCCTTTGAATTGGCTTTGTCAAGCTTGGGCTGGGCTGGCGAACTCGCTATGCGCGGCGCCGTGGACCCACACAAACGCTTTATCCGGACCCACACCACTTGCTCTTAATAGCCTGCCACTTAATTACCAAAAATTTGCCGGGCGCTCGACAAATAAATCCGTGTTGAATATTGAATCGAGGCGGCATTTGCCTTATACTCTTTAATAACAAGTGAAAAACAGATGAATATCATTCGCCAGCGGAAGCTCGCGGTTTTCTTGGATTGGTCAGGTTCCAAAAAGGAGCGTGTAAAATGCGTGTTCTCTGGCGTATCGTAAGTTGGCTGTTATTCCTGGGCGTGTTGGCTTTGATAGCCTATGCGGGTTACCAGGCGGCCACCTTCAACCCGGGGGTGAATCCACAGGCAGTCACGGAAGGGTTTAGCGACCCTTCCCTTTCCAACTGGAGTTTAAAGCTGGTTGATGGGAATGGGGTCGCAAAAGCCCCGCCGTACCATGGCGGCGACATCCAGGCGGAAAATGGAACGTTAAGACTGCAGGTAAGCCCCGACCCGGATTTTTCGAACGAAAGTCCCACCTGGCAGCCCGGACAGGCCGCCGCGCCCCAATACAACAACGCATTTGCGATCGGGATGCCGGACTTTGCGCCCACCCGGGATCAAAAAGTGGTCGCCGAGTTCCAGATGAAGATCGATGCAGGCTACCAGGGCACCTCGGGGCTTTGGATCGAAGCCAGGGACACTTTTGATCAGCAGGGTGTCATGGTTCCCGGAGGTTTTCCGGGGGCGATCGGGGTCAGCGTTACCAGTGCGGAATCTACAAAGCTCCTGGCGGGGGTAAGGTTTGAATATGTCAAGGGCCTTATTCCGCTGTGTCTGGATAATGTTGGCGGAGTTAATCCGACCGAGTGGAATTTATACAGGATCGAATGGAAAAAAGTGTGGGGTTTTGCCGACCAGTATGATCTGTTCGTCAATGGGCTCCACAAAGCAGGCTGTTTTGTCCCATTGATCGGTTTCAGGCATTCAGAGGTTCAGGTTTGGAGTGATAATTATAAGATTGGAGACCTGTTCCAGATTGGATATCTGAATCCCTTCAAGGTTCAGGGGACTTTTTATAAAGATTTTAAAATTTCGGCTGAAAATAAATAAATAGATTGCCATCCAATTCATAAATGCGTGCGGCCCGACCGGATGCTCGGCCGTCGTTGCTCCGATCCCGCGCCACTCCTTTCCATCCTGCTGGGGATTTGAAAAGGGAGCTGATTAAGATGCTAGCGGATCCAATCAAGTAGAAGAGACACAGGTATATAAAATTGTAATTATAGGGAATATGCACCATAATTTTCTTGTAAGGGTGACAAAAAAGGATTCGAGTTTCTTAGGAGGGAACTATGAAGAAGTGCCCGTATTGTGCAGAGCAAATCCAGGATGAAGCTACCGTTTGCTGCCACTGTGGACGCGATTTACAGAACGCGTCAATCAATACTCCTGCAGGAAAAGCCAATATCCCTAAAGAAAATAAAACACCCGGTCACTTGTTATTTTCGAGTGAGGGAAGGATTACTCGCTCTACCTATTGGCGGCCATGGAACGACGGTGTGGATTCTGATTGCCGTTTAATAATGATTTGAAGGGATGCACAAATGAAAACATTGATTAAACTTGAAGATCTTGGGGAGTTCCTTTTTTCCATTTACTTGTTCTCGCTATTACCCTATCCATGGTGGTTTTATCCCCTGTTCTTTTTTTCCCCCGATCTCTCCATGCTTGGATATCTTGCCGGGCCGCGTCTCGGCGCAATTACGTACAATTTAATCCATCATAAAGCAATAGCCCTTGGTCTATTCGTGGCAGGGACATTCCTACACGTACCCGTCATCTCTCTATTAGGTGTTCTCTTTCTGGGTCACTCCAGCATGGATAGAGTGCTGGGCTACGGTCTAAAGTTCAGCGACTCGTTTGGCCATACCCATCTTGGAGCTATCGGGGGTAGTCAATAGCTAATATGCCAATAGTGAAGGGCGGCTGAAGCCTTTGCCGGTCTGGCCGCGCTGCCGGCGGAGCCATGCCAGCCCCGGGAATGTGGGCAGGCAATTCTTAACTCCCATTAATCTAAAAACCCTTGCATCTTCGCTTTGACGGGGTTAAGATGTCCACCCCGAAAGCCGGATTCATGGATGCACAAATTGAAGCGTTTCAGTGTTCCTGTTCGCCGGAGCAGCTGGCCATCCTCCGGGAGTTGAGATCCCTCCTGAAAAATAATGCGCGCGGAGTGCACGAACTGGCCTATCACTGCTGGTTGGAATACTCGCGCACGCCCTCCCCTTTTGAAAGGGTGTTTTACCTTTCGCGGGGGAAAGACTGCTTCACGTTTGGTTTTTTCTCCGGCGCCCTCCTGGATGATCCCCAAGGCCTGCTGGAAGGGAAGGGAAGGCGCATGCGCCACGTGAGGCTGACCAGGGCGGAAGAGACCGCCAATCCGGCCCTGGAAAAATTGATCCGCCAGGCGTGGGTGAAAGCGGGCGCCTACATTCCCAAGATGTCGGTTCGCCCCGTGGAATAGACTTCCCGCAAGCCGGACCAGTGGATACCATCGAATATTGCAATTATGTAAATCCCCCTCGCTTGCCAGGAGGGGGGTTCCTCTTTAAAATCGCCGATGCGCATGCCCGGGATATAAGAAATGGGTCCGGCCGGATTCGGATATCATCCCCGTCAGGGGACTTGCGGCCAAGCGGTTTCAGGCTCAAATCCAATTCGGCTACATTTTAACTGACATATATGGAAATTCTTTTCCCTCAAGTGGAATATTTATTAGAGTGACAAGACCGGGGACAATTAAGGATAATGGTAATGACACACGCATGGCCCCGGATGTTCGGCTGTAGCCGTGTACGCGCGCGAGAACCATGTTTCCATAAGAAGCTTGAAGGAGGAATTTGCGTAAGGAACAAAACAGACCCGGATATAACTACCGTCGATAAAAGACATAAGCCCAAAATCGAGCGTTCCGGTTCCCAGCGAATGACGAAGGTTCTGGCCGCGGTTGTCGGCTAGAGTACCAAGGATATCGCCCGTGTCGACCACCTGGCGTTCGGCTACGAACAGGTTTTGGAGCGGTTCAAAAATATATATGATAGAGTTGTGACCCCCAATGTCAAGAAATACCTGGGCATAGGTGTTAACTGTGCCGTCGTACTCCGTCTTGGTCTCGGTAATGATCTTGGATATAAGCCCGGGTGCGGCTGCCTTGACAGGTGTACCTGCAGGCGCCACGAAGTCCATTCCCTGGTGAATGCCCAGGGGGTTCTGGGGAGAAGGAGGCGACGCGCCTACGGCGCCATAATAGGTATTCAAGAAGACTTCGGGAGTGTCATCCAGAGGGGAATTCAAGACGATCGGCGGGGTTGAATTCGTCGAGGTAACTGCAACAGGTGGCAGGTTTGAATTCGTCGAAGCAACTGTAACAGGTGGAGTATTAATTGATGGAATGAGCCCTTCACATGCGGCAAGAAATAAGGCTGCAAGAACGAAGGCAGGCATTTTTAGAAAATCGCAGCGAAACAAATCTTTTTTCATTTGATCTTAAGAAAAAGTACCTGCTGCATATATTTTAGAAGGTAAAAAATGGATCTGGCAGGGTTCGGGCCTGCGGCCAGGCGATTATGAGTTGGGCTCAGGCTTTTCTACCAGGTAGATATGGGTGTTAGTTGTAAATTCTGTCCTATATATGGGGATAAAATGTCTATGTTTCCCATGGTTTCCACGTTTTCTATTGGGGTAGCTGTAGAAATTAGAGGGCAATATATAGGGTGGTGGTACGTTGGCTGGGTTGACTCATTTCATCAGTGACAGCATCATGGACTTATTAAAATCAGGCGAGCCATCTATACAAAAAGTTTTTGAGAAACGGTTTATTGCGTTCAGGGATTTTCTTGTGCACGCTTTGCTGGTCCGTAAGCCATCGTTAGTTTTATAGCCGGATCATCCTGTGACTTTTAGTTTAAGAGTCTTTATTGCTACATCTGAATTCCCTCCTTAACCTTGCTAAATGCCCTGGCTGCTAGTGAACGCCCTTGGTGAATGTCTTTGACCAGACCGGGGTGGTATTGCCAGTGTGATAAAAGCTGACAGTAAACGATGAACCATTAACGCTGATTGTAGCAAAAGATGTTTGGGAATGACTGGTATAGTCATCGTCAATTCGTGCAGGGTATACGGTGAAACTGTCAGGTAAACCCGCCGTGCTGGTAAAGAATTCCTCGTATGGATGCGTCAATGCCGCTATTCTGGTATTGTCCATATGGACATGACCCAAAACGTGTTCATGCCCGTGGAAGGTAGCCGAGACAATCGGATGATTATTAACCAAAGTAGTAAAAGCCGATGGGGTGCAACTGCTATCTCCTTTGGCAGTACAAGTACAATGTAGACTTTCAACACAATATTCGGGACCATGGAAAAAGATAAAGGCATGCACTAATCCAAGGTTTTCTGCGTCAGTTAGGCGATTATCCAGGAAGGTATATTCCGCGCTTGATAGAAGATCAACGTCGCCCGGAACATCAACACCTATAAACCTTGAATTCCCATAGTCAAAAGAATACGTTAGGTATGTTGAACTGGAATTCATCGCAACATAGTTGGTGACACCCGCGGGCATTGTTTTGATGTTTGGGTTGGTTGAGAAATAATTTTCCCACGCGGCCGAGTCTACACCTATTGGTATTCCGTTTGAATTTTCATTATCGTGATTACCTCGTACAATAAACGTATTGTTGAACAGGTTGGCGTTTTTCAGCACATTGGTCATGTCGTTCATCTCACTGGATGCTACACCATTATTTTCTAAATCTCCATTGTGGATAATAAAGTTTGGATTTAATGATTTTATTTGATTGATGGTTGTTGTAAAATTGCTTACCTGATCGTGAGAATCGCCTATTGATGCAAAAATAAAGCCGCCAGGGTTGGCCAAGGTCGCTGTAGAAGTTCTTGTTGGCGTGAAAGTGGTCGTTGCTGATGGAATCGGAGTAAAAGTCGATATATCTGAACGTAAAGTCGTTGGTTGGTACGGAAGTGTTGGTCGGTACTGATGTGTTGGTTGGTACGGTGGTGTTAGTTGGTACTGGGGAGTTGGTGGGTACTGGGGGGTTGGTGGGTACTGATGGGTTGGTTGTTGTCCAGGTTGTACAATTTGTTTGCCTGGGTAAAGTTGAGCCTGTTCTGTGAGAGAGGCTGTATCAGTAGATAACACGTGAGAAGGCGTATCCTCTAACGTGGGAGTACTAATAGGCGGTGAGGTAAAAGTAAGCGTAATGGTTGCTGTATTGGCAGTGAAAGTGCTCGTAGGAGAAATCGTAGCAGAAACCGCAGGAGGTTCGGTTGGAACAGGCGCAGTACACCCAATCAGAACGAAAATAAAACTTAAGCTAATAACAAACTTCAATTTTTTCGTATGGTTTTCCTTCTCATCTCTGCAAGTGATTCATCACATCTTTAATATATCAGGTTGGATATGATCCATTACCCACTTTATATACTATACAAGAAAACAATATCGAAAACAAGCCCAATTAATAGAGGGAATTTGTGAAAAATGAGTATTTAGAATATCCTGTTATAAAGCTTGCAGTTGATAATCAAATTACTGAATCTGTTGGAATTTCAGAAAAAATCGCGCAGCCACTTCGCTCGAATGGTTGATGACGATTTATTCCATCCCCCACCATGCACATTCCCCGGTTGACAATTTAGCCCATCTTCGCTAAATTCCATTCTGGTTGCTGTAAGGTTGCTGAAGGTAAAAAAGTCTTCCGAAACGGAGACTCTTTTTATATACATATGGCGGTTATGTGATGGAATACTGCCAGATTTAGTGGGCCCGGCAGGATTCGGATATCATCCCAGTCAGGGGATCTGCGACCAGGCGTATTTAGGCTCAAATCCAGTTGGGCTACAATTTTATCTTAATAGGGATACCGTTTATGAACCTAGAGGTTATGGAGTTAAATCCTATTGAGGTACATTTTAGCGACCTGGCGATATGAAAGCGAATGATCTCCCGTCTAATCGTTGGACGAAGATCAATGCCCAGCTACAGAGCCTATATTACGTTCATGTAACCAGGGTTTGGGTGGACTTTTTTGTGGCATATTGGGATCAGTGAAATCAACTATGATAGCATCCTTTTGCAGTGACTTACGGATCCTATTGGCAAAACCGGGTTTAAAGCGAAATACTCTGCGCTCACCAAGGCGTTGGATTTCCAGGCAGCCCACCTCAAAATCAAGCACAAACTGCATATACACACCCCCTTGGACATGTGTGACCTTGATGTCGGGATCGAGTTCACAGAGCACATTGCGTACAAAGATTTGAATCAGTGAATGATTAGCCACAATTGGCGCCCAGGCTGTTCCAACTACTCTGCATGGAAGATCCTGGGGTGGATCGTACTCCACTTCTAGCGTGGTTATTTCGTATATATCCAATTTTCTTGATGGTTTCGCCTGGTTAAACTTATTAATCTCATCTCTAAATTGCCAGGGGATTTGCGCTAAATCATAGCGCTCAATCCCGCTTTCAGCTTCTTTCTGACTTTGTTTGTATTCTGCGAGTGCCTCTACCACGCCCGGCCCTCCGATTTTCTCCAGTGCGTCCGCCACCGCCCGGCGAACATGGCTGTCGTTATCTTTCAGCGCAGCAATGAGCGGCTCCACTGCCGGAGCACCAATCGCTACCAGGACGTCCGTCGCCACCCGACGTAAGTCGCTGTCATTAATTTTCAGTGCAGCAATGAGCGGCTCCACTGCCCGTGCACGTCACCAATCTTCATCAGCGCGTCCGCCACTGCTGACGTACACTCGCTGTCGCTGTCTTTCAGCGCATCAATGAGCGGCTCCACTGCCAGAGCACCGATTTCAGCACATTTCTTCCACTCACTCTTTGCACACCAGTAATATGCGCCGTTCAGGCTATTATCCGGTTTCCAGCCCAACTCTTCCAGTGCGTCCGCCGTCGCCCGGCATACAAAGTTGACGTGATCTTTCAGCATAGCAATAAGCGGCTCCGCTGCCCGCGCGTCACCAATCTTTCCTAACGCGTCTGCCCCTGCCCGGCGCATATCGCTGTCAATACTTTTCAGCACTGCAATAAGCGGCTCCACCGCCCGCGCATCACCAATCTTTCCTAACGCGTCCGCCGCGTTCCGGCGCTCAGATACGGTGATACCTTTCAACGCAGCAATGAGCGGCTCAACTGCCCGCGCGTCACCAATCATCCCTAACGCGCCCACCACCTCAGAGCCTACACCGAAGCTATCGCTATTTTCCAGCACGGCAATGAGCGGCTCTGTTGCACGCGCGTCACCAATCTTTCCTAATGCAGCCACCGCCCGGCGCTCAAATGAACCTCCACCCCGATCAATTTTTAACGCAGCAATGAGCGGCTCCAGCGCCCGCGCGTCACCAATCTTTCCTAACGCGTCCGCCGCTTCCAGGCGCACATCGCTATCGCTATCCTTCAACGCAGCAATGAGCGGCTCCACTGCCAGACCACCAATTTCAACACATTTCTTCCACTCACGCTTTGCACACCAGTAATATGCGCCGTTCAGGTCATTATCCGGTTTCCAGCCCAACTTTTCCAGCACTGCTGCCACTTGACGCACATCTCCATGCCTGTCTTTCAGCGCATTCATGAGCGGCTCCACTGCCCGCGCGTCACCAATCTTTCCTAACGCGTCTGCCACTGCCTGGCGCATATCACTTTGGTTACTTTTCAGCCCAGCTATGATTGGCTCGACGGCGCGGGCGTCTCTGATCTCGCCCAGTGCTTTGGCAGCGGCTATGGACACAATTAAAGGACCATTCTTGAACGCAGCGATAAGCGGCTCGACGGCGTGGGCATCCTTGAGTTCGCCTAGCGCATCCGCCGATCTGCACTGTATCACGAAGCTTTTATCAGTTAACGCATTGATTAAACCCTTTACATCGCGTCTGGCTTTCAACCCTTCAACATTGGGTGGCCCAAAGAGTGGCATATTATTCTCCTAA
This sequence comes from uncultured Chloroflexia bacterium, assembly GCA_963760245.1. Classification (GTDB taxonomy): domain Bacteria; phylum Chloroflexota; class Anaerolineae; order Anaerolineales; family Villigracilaceae; genus UBA877. The sequence continues at coordinate 554,828 of CAVXCH010000004.1, forward strand.
ATAAAAATTGGTATAACTTGACCAAGTTTCAACTATCATTTTGTGAATCAACATCTTTTAGACTACTGGGGCTTGATCATAAGTTTACCAGCAAATTCAAGATTCTAATCAGAATGAAGTGTGTTTTCTATAAGCCGTTTTATCGCAATCTTTGATTCCCAACCTGGTGTATTTAGGCTCAATCCTAACTCGGCTAAAATTTTATCTTAATAGAGATACCGTTTATGAACCTGACGGTTCTAAGTTCAAGTCCTGTTGAGATACATTTTTCACGCTGAATTTTTTCCTTGGTGACGGAATGGCTCAGCCGTCGCTGCTTTGATCCCGCGCTGCTCCCACCTATCTCTGCTGGGATTGAAGTAAGTCGGTTGATCATTCGGTAAGCGGGTGTGGACAATGCTTGCGAAGCAGAGAAAACTTGACGCCAGAAAAATGCCTGAAAATGGCGACGAATCCCACTTGTCCAATGCATTGTGTGCTGGACAGGCGTTACTTTACGGCATTTTATCTCGAAAAGCAAGAGCCAAATAAAAATTGCCTGTGCAAAGGCGAGGTATCCCAAACTTTGCATCAGTCAATAATGATTGCTCGTCATTTACGCCTCAAGGATGAATTTAGATATCTTGCCCCATCAAGAGCTAATTGCTTCAAAGATGTCAAGAATATCCTGAGGCGTTTCTGCAATATAATTTGGCGATTTTTCCAATAGTTTATTTCGACTCTGGTAACCCCAGATAACAGCGATCGAATTTATTCCAGCTAACCTGGCTTCTCTAATGTCTGAAATTGTGTCGCCTACAAGATATACCAAATGCTTCTCAAAATTAAATTGTTGCGCAACGCGGATAATTTTCTCATGCTTTGAACCCTGCCATTCGTCCCCCATTATTCTGACAAAGCATTTTTCCAAACCATGCTTGATTAGAAAGTGCTCGACAACTTTTTGCGTATTTGTTGTAACAATAACAAGAGTGTGTTGTTTGCTCAGTTGTAACAGTAGGTCTGATATTCCTTCAAATATGAAAAGAGTATTGGTATCTTGTGCAAGCCGACGAAATACGAAAGAGGTAAAGTCTTTGAGTCGGTTTTCAGGAACTTTTATCTGCCTGCCAATATCTTCAAAAGACATATTTTCGAGTTGCTCAATATCATTGAGAGTAGGAAACGATTTTAGTCCCAAATATTGACAGGCTTGCCCGGCCACCAATAAATTCTGGTCTAAAGAGTCTACAATCACGCCATCATAATCAAATGCAATCAGGAATTTGTTGTTCAATATATTTTTCCAAATTTTAGTACAAATAATGTAACTGCCCAACTAGTGGATATACTGCAAATATTACGTATAGCTGGATAATTCCGTTTTTAATACAGATTCAATCATTATGCATTTTATAAGCGTCATTATCTTAACCTGGCGGTTCTAGGTTCAAATTCTGGCTTTTATACTTCTATTCAAAACCATTGTTTTGATAACGCTGTCAAGTCTGATCTGGCGATTCTAGGTTCAATTCCTGAAATTGAAATAATTGCCGGGCTGTATCAAAATAGGTATTCTAACTAAATCCTGTTCCACGAAGGTCTAAGTGATGTACGAAGTTGTGATTCAATATCCTTGTTGTTTGAAGTGGGAAGGAACCACAAGGAAATGGTTGATCCCGCAGACTTTGCCAGGAGAATGAGGTTATTAATCCTACAATTGGTGGGTTGTCCTCCTTCGAAACAGTTGCGAGGGGATATATTTCCATAACCCATGTTATAACGAGAACTCAGATTGATACATTCACCTATGTAAAGCACGCACTCGGCATCCATTAACGCGTATACACCCGGGTAGTCTAGAGAATTTTGAATTTTAAACCTGCAGAATGGACCATTCCCATATTTGTGTAGAGAAATGCTCCTGGGGTTGTCAAACCTGTCTTGTGGCATAAATGTCAAAATTTGTCCATCAGATCCTTTGTCTGGCTCTATTTCAACAATAAAGAAAAAATCATAATTCTCAATTTTTCGAATGGGAACATTAGATAATTGATCTAGAAGTTTTTTCGCAAGAGTTAAACGCACTATATGTTGCTCCTCGATTCTCGGTTTTTGTGCATATGAATCGCTTGTCACTTGCTTTCTAATACTATTTTCTCCAGCAAGCACAAAAAGTCCTCTCCCTGCACTGTGTAGTATATTTTTCCCGACAGCACCTGGAGCACCACCCTTTAGATTGTCTGTGAGTCCCTGGATAATGGGGTTAATAGAATCTGGTCTATATGAAGGATTTTTCTGCTGGACGCATTTAATGATATTTACACGTGTGAATGGTGAAATACCATTCGCCGTTAATTCTTTGGCGCATTGTTCAACGAGCTTCCAAATGGTCATTAAGTTCTTCCCTTCTGTCGTTGGGGCAGGTGATACTCTATTTTATTGTAGTTCGAAATCTAGCGCGTAACAATTAGCATCTTGTGTTATTTCAAAGTTACACCCCCGCATTCTTCGAGTTCCTGTAGCTGAGTTCAGGTGGGGTGGCTGTTATTGGCGACCCATACCACCAATACAAATATGTATTTCTATATCCCGAATTCAATCTCGGTTAGAATGGACGCCTTTTGCACCAAAGCCTCGTAGCTCAATTCTTAAATCTTCCAATCCAGGAGAACTGGGGTAAATAAGGCTGATCAAGTTGTTCTGGCGTCTAAAAGGGTGATCAGCGGATGCTTCAATGAGAGGTTGGATAAGGAACAGGGTATATCCCCAATTTAAGGCTGCAATATTGAACCGCCATAAGTTACGTTTTTATATTGATATTCGATATGATCAGTGATCGGTTATCTATGGTTTAGCCCGATCGAGACGCCTTTTTCGAGCATATGGATATCGTTTTACGGCGTAGGAGCTGTTAGTAGCCCTATTCCTGGCGACTGTATTCCAATATTACCGTTCCATTTTTAAATCTTCTGACATTGGAAAGCTTTAGGTGTTTAGTGATCTCGATGCCTTCAAAAAGCCGTGTTCCGTGGCCAAGGATGAAAGGGTACACGACGATACAAAGCAAATCCACAAGGTCTTGGCTGAACAAGACCTGGTCAAGCTGCCCCGTTCCGTATTTCACAATGTCCTTACCTGGCTGCTCCTTCAACTTGCGGACTTCTTCGGCGATGTCCCCCTTAATGATGGTTGCGTTCCAGGTTGCGGATCGAAGCGTAGTCGAAGCAACATACTTCCGGATGCTGTTCATATAGTCCACGAAATCATCCGGAACTCCTTGAGCTGACGCTGCCATGCGCGGATACGATTCTGCAAAGGCTTCGTAGGTCTTGCGGCCCAACAGTAATGCATCTGCGGCAAATAGCCTTTCCCTGGCGTAATGGTCATGCTCTGGATTCGAGAGAAAATACGGTTGAGCCTCTTGGACGATATCCGGAGCATCGACTACACCGTCTAGACTTTGAAAGGTGACCTCGATAAGTTTTCTCATTGATTCCTCCGGTGACTTCTAAAGTGAGTCGCGCAACTATGTGGCAGCATTTTAGCTGCCCTACGATGTGTTAAACAACCATTTTGTGAATCAACGTCTTTTAGACTACTGGGACTTGATCATAAGTTTACCAGTAAATTCAAGATTCTAACCTGAATGAAGTGCGTTTTTTATATGCGTCATTATCTTAACCTGGCGGTTCTAAGTTCATTTCCTGGTTATGAAATAATTGCTTGGCATTTCAAATTGGGAATTTAGAATAGATTCCTTTTTATTTTGCCAAAACTCCTTGCCGAGGCTTTGAATATCATCCCCGTCAGGGGACCTGTGATCAAGCGATTATGAGTCGCCTGCGCTAACCACTGCGCCACGGGCCCTGTTAATGTCCCACGAAGAATTCAACTGAACAATAAAATTGTGGTCCCTGTGATTATCGCTTTCAAGAGCTAAACGCTTCGGATCAGGGCAAGCCTTTTGTCCTCCGTGATTAATTAAAGAGCGGGCGATGGGACTCGAACCCACGTTATCTTGCTTGGAGGGCAGGAGGTCATTTTCCGCCGGAACGAACCTCCCATAGAGCGCTCTTACGACCATTGACACCGTTGGACAAGAAGTCATTTTACACGATTATTTCAACTATGGCTATAGATTCTCTGCATACGTGGCTCTTTCAGTGCCGTCAGCTTTTTGCATTGCCGGCAAGCATATTTTCCTCGGCTCTTCCAAAGCCCAGTATTTCGATACCCGCAGTGGGGGCAAGTCCATTCCATGACTTCTTTTCCTTTTGCACTCACACTCAAAACAAGATCTATTTTATGCATTTGTGTCTCCTTTTGTCTCTTGTATTATATATCTATGCGCATTAGAAGTAAACAAGAGGACGACCACGATACTTTGTGGTCGTCCAGTAGAACAGCACGGACACACAGGACAGTTAGGAGAGGGGATCGCCCCAGAGGAGCCTGCCCCATGCGCCGTGCTATGGTCGCGGAGGGATTATTGTGCTCCGCTGGAAAATGTTTATTTCACGGGCAAGCCGGCAGCCATGCGCATCCCATTGTCTGCACCGACCGGATCAACCTGTTCAGGAAAGTCGATGCCCTCTTTGGCGGCTACCTGCTGGATGGCATAGGATAGTTCGTTTAGGGTGGTATTGCTGCCGGAGAGTGCATCCACAGCGATTCGCTGCAGAGCCTCGAATGCTACATCCGGTTCGTAGAGCATGTCTGAGATACCGCCGTCATACCGGACGCCTACAGCTTTGTATATATCCCGGAGCGCTCGCAAAGCTGACTGGTCGTTAGCGAATTGTGCGTTGATTTTCCGCACGGTATCTGCATCAATGCTGGCACCCGATAGCTCTATCAGCTTCAAAGCATTCGTCCAGGCTGGGTTTGACAAGTCCAGCTTTGCATGTTTTGCCTCAGCCAGTTTGTTCAGGTCATCTATCAGACCGTAAATCTTTTCAAGACTGGCTTGCTTGAGTGCAGCCAATCCGGCATTTGCCTCCGTTACTTTCGGATCGACGAAATTTTGGATGTACTCTGGGGAGTAGTCCTTGTTATAGTAAGTAAGTTTGGTGATGGCTGCCTTGTTGTTTTCTTGGGCTTTTACAAACTGTAATAGCACCTTCTTGATTTCTTCAAATTTCTGTTTCATGATTTACTCCTTTTCTAATTTGGCAGGATGCCCTTTCTTGAGAACTCTCTGGAGGGACGAGCCGTTCTTCTATTTGCCTCTTAGAGATGGCAAGCCGTTCATTTATCTCCTCACGGGTCAGAACAGTGGGATATGGTTTTTTTCCGTGCAGCTTTACATAGTCATCGAACCCTTTTTGCATTTGCTCTTGCGTCATATGTAAATGCGGTTTATATGCATATTTATTTCCTTTCATAAATTTTCGTTGCCGCCTTTTCTCTTTATTTGAGCGATGAGAACCCCTAGCCGGTACGAAGTCAGGATGCGCCAACCGATATAGATGCATCGCTGCTGCTATTTTCGCTTTGGTCTCAGGAAGCATGACCCGTCCTTTCATGGCAGCGGACAGTGCGGCTCTATGCGTTGCGCTCGGATGCCTCCCCCGCAGGGCAGCACTTATCTTGTCTTTGGTGGCTTGGCTCAAATGCGATCCCATATTTCTATCTCCGTTTCTCAAATTGTTTCACATAGCCTTTCCCGGCTCTAATCTTTTTCCGCATCTCCCAGAACACACCTGCTGCGTTTGGGATGCCTGCTGCTTCTAACCACAGACTACCATCACACTCAATAAACATTTTTGCCTCTTTGACTGTATCCGGGTTACTACTGAGAAAATCTGAAAATGCCTGTAAGAGAACGGCGGAGGCAAGCTGTTCAAGAGGCACGTCCGGCTTTATAAAAACAGGCTGCTTTCGCATAAATTCTCTCCTGTGCTCCATTCGTCGCAACTTTTCCTGCCCTAAATGTAAGCCGTTCTATCTCCTCGAAGTAGACAAAGCTATCCTGCCGGCTCGGACGCTGGACTACCGCCCCCAGTTCACCATCCTGTATAACGAAGTCCTTTATGGTGGCGGGGAATACTCCCAAGATAAGGACGACGTCTCCTTCATGAAGCACTTTTCCTAGTCGGTCAAGCATGAGCGAAGCGAGTCTGGGTCTCATGGCTAATCCTTCCAGCCAAAGCGAGCAGAACGTGCTATGTGTGCTTCCGTTATCTCTGCTTCGTGTTCTTTGAAGTATTCATACATCGGGTCTACGGCGGTTTTCCTTTTATTTGGTTTTCCTATAGAGGGTGCATCATGTCCGTCAAAGCGAGCGGAGCGAGCCATAGTTGTAGCCAGATCGGCTTTCCTCCGGAAATGTATATCGTCCTGAGATAGGCATATAACGAATAGCTCGTACTCTATCGAGCCAATTCCGGCAGTCCAGTAGGAGCGACGCTCGGGCATCCCGTCTAACATCAGGCACGGACTAGGCAGGGACGCAGACCGCAATTCCTCTGCCGGCGAAAACTTTTCAGGCTTCATCTCGGCGAACATCTTGACCTGGGGCAGCCAGAAGTCCGGTAAGTACCATTCACCGTTGGGCAAGATGTAGCCTTCGGGTTCATAGACCCACTTTATGCCCAGCGTGTCGAAGAACACCGCCCAGCGTGCCTCTAACCGGCTCCTGAACCTGCATCCTGCGTAGTGGGTTTCAATGGCTCGTATTTTCATCGTTTTTATCCTATTTTTTCACAAAAAACCAATTCGGTAAAAGGGTAACAATCGGTAATCCGATTTGGTAAGAAATTTTCTCCGAATTCCAAGGGGAATTCTTCACTTTTTTTACCTTTTACCGAATTTACCAAATTGGATATAAAGTCATAATACGTAGAAATGATACCTACTCGAGAGGGAGTTCCCATCCAAATCGGTAAAATCGGTAATCGGTAAGAATCAGCGTTCAAGGTCAATCTCCATTTTTTGCCCTGGATGCGCCAGTTCGATCCCGACATAAGCTTTCATCCCGCCCGTTCCTGTCCTCTTGCCAAACTTGTCCTCCAGTTTAGGGTTGAATGCATGTGATGACATTGGGGTCATGCCGTTCTTGTTAGCCCAGGCTTTGTAGACCCGATACATCTCAGCCGCCATTATGGTCTTACCGGGAGCGACTACCAATTCCTCCGAGATAAACTCACCCATATCGTCTTCTTCGATTTTGTAAACAGCATTGGCATCCTTGACCCGTGAGGTCGGTCGCAATCCATCAGCTTGCCACTCCAGACACCCTCGTACCAGCCAGGCTAAAATACCGGATGCCTCTGCCTCTAATTTCGCCGGCATGTCACGGTCAATCTTTCGCTCATTTTCTTTCTTCGGCTCATCGCAAAAATGCAGCTGGAAATCCAGTGTCAGGAGTTTGTCCAGCAATGCCTGGTCATCCGCCTTGATATGCGGTTTATGGTTCGTCATGAGCATAATTTTGTGGGTGGCTTTGAAAGTCTTTTGCCTCTCAAATTTTTCATTACCGGTAATGGTGTCTCCGCCAGTCATCTGCTTCACCATCGCGGAGTCAAGGCGATGTCCCTCCTTACTTTCGCTCGCCCATATAAGTCGTTTGCCTTGAAATGCCATCAGGGCTGTATTCGGAGCACTGCCTGAAGAGTGCTGCTTTACCATCACTGTTTCAGCCGGCGTCGGCATAGCCAGATCCTTTCCCAGAACATTCGCGAGGGCTCGAGCAGGGTGCCTTTGCCATTGAAGCCGTGCTCGCCCCATAGGACAGGGAAGATATGGTCGGTGGTCAAGCCGGTTATACAATAGCCGAACAATCGCTGCATGAAGTCCACCATTTCCTGGTCTTCAGTGATTCCAAGCAGGAAATTTTCCCACATGGGTGCGGGACAGTCGATCCCCTGCCAGTCGGTCGGGCTGTGCGCCCGCAGATACTCGCGTGGGGCACCAGTTCTAAACTCTCCGGTAGCTAGATCGATGACTCCGTTGTTTACCCCCAGCAGCATAGGGTTGGTATCCCATTCATCTCCTGCTAACTTCATGCCGGGGATGGCTGAGGCAAGAGACAGAATATTATCTATTCGGTGTCTTTGGCGCAGAGCATGAGCACGCTTGAATAAGGCTGTGGAAATTTCTTTTTCATCCGCCTTGCTTGCCTCTACTCCTGCGCGATAATATTCGTCCGCCAGATCGTTGGCTACCAGTTCATTGACATCCTTGGTGAAGTCTCGATACCAGCAGCTACCGTACCAGAGGAACCAGGCTTTGGCGGCATGGTCGAAGATTACACGGTCGCGGAACATCAGGGCAAATAATTCAGCATCCCCATGCTCTCCACGAGGGAGAAACTCCTTGGCTTTTCCTTTTGTCTCTGCAACACGCTTATAAGCATTCTCAACGATAGTCACGACTTCTGTATCGCGTAAATCGGGCTGACCTTTTGCCCAAGTCCTGGCAGTAGCTATCGCTCCATCTTTATCCATGCCACCACGAGCTAGATTCAGCATATTGTGGAAAAGGCTTTCGTTCCTGTTGCCTTTGCTCAGAGGTTTTCCTAGCGGAGTGTATATGCCGGCTTTTTTGGTGCTGGGAGAATGTCCATCCAACTTTTCTAACAACCAGGCGGGAGCATCAGCAATCTTTGTCTTGCCGGCAAGGGTGTAAGGTTCAAGTACAAAACTGGGTGGAACAAGAACATATTTCCCATCAGATTTTATTTCCACCCCAGCATCCAATGTGCAAGATTTTATTTTTGTCTCCGCAGGAAGATTGAAATGTAGATGTTTTCCCTTATGCTCGCCTCCTGTTATGACGGTCAAAGTATTGACTGGCTCATGATCTTTGCATAGCTTTGCCCAGGTTTGTATTCCCCCAGCAGACTGGTCAATATCAACAACAAATTGCCTGGAAACTTTACCGGTAGGTATTGCCCAGTTACAGTTTTTATTTTGTTTCAGCCAGGCAGCAATTTGCTTTGGATCAGTAGAAGCATTTTTGAAGCCGTGTTCGGTCAGTGGCTTTTTTCCTCTTTTCACTATGGGGAAGACAGGACAATTATATTTCAGCAGCTGCTCAAGCTTCAGGTCTTTCACTTCAGGCGTTTTTGTGTTCATAGCACACCCGCCTCAAGGCACTTCGGACACCACCAGGGGACAGCCACAAAATCCAAGTTGTATTTCTCGCTGATAAAATCCAAGTTGTAATGCTGGCGGAGCGGGAAGACCACAGTCCAATTCCCACCGCAACGGCTGCAAGTGAATAACGTAGTTATTACTCTATCTTCGGTGCGCCAAGCAATACGGTTCACGATCGTCCACACTATGACGCTAACTGGTGGTTGGAACGGTATCCTGGATTGAGGAGCTGTGGGGGATTGCTTCGGTAGTAAAATACTTTTCAGTGCTGTCATACGAAACCTGTCCTTTCGTTTGCTGGCACCAGGGCAAAAATTATTTGCCTTCTCCTTATGCCCAGCGCCCTCGTTCAGGGGCGTTGTGCTATATAGGATGATGGTGCCTGGTTGAAATTCTTAAATAAAACAGCAAACTGAAAAGTCGGAAAATTTCCCGAAATTCTCAGTCTGCTGTGTATGTCTTCTCAAGACATGGTGACAAGGAGACTGTGGTGCTAAATTTGTTTACATTTTCGCGTGCCGGCTTTTACGGGCTACGCATGTTTACGAACAAAGTGTACTGCGATTTACAATAAAACGCTAGTGTTTTGACTGACCAAAGCAGGATACCAAGATAACCAAGACACCATCTGTCTGAGCCGGCTCACGGCACAAGTTGAATTAGCAATCGTGCCCACCAAGGACTTTTGCTGTCATGCACACAATAAATGGAATGCTCGGTAGATGATAGTAGTCACTGGTTGCATCTGCGGTAGAAGTAACAGCCACATTTGCCCACGTCACAGTGTTGTGATTGTCCATTTCCGTTCCGGTGGTAGCAGCTATCCTGCCTGGCAAAGTGACGGTCAGCTTGTAAGAAAATATCATAGACACATCTATGGGGCTGGAGGTATCCTGTTTGGTGGGAGGATAGTAATAATGGAATGTGAATACATCCTTTATCAATCCTCGCTTTACAGAAACAGCCAATACTGATTCGTCTGTAGGGTTGCCGGTGTTCATGGACAAACTGTCCAATTCAGCAAACGATAAAGAGCAGTCAGCATAGGTATATACATCATCGGTATGGGTATTGAATGTCCCCTCTTTTACTGTACAGGCATCTTTGTAATTGACAATGAAATCACCGTTGGTAGATTGTGACTGTATAAGCTGTAGCATCTCTTTGTCAAGAACAATTGCCATGCTGAAAGTGCCCGAGCCATCTGGATTGACTTTGACCACATCCACTCTTTGCAAAGAACAGGCACTCAAAGCAAGAACGGTCAGGATCAGGAACAGCTTGTTTTTCATTTCATTTCTCCTCTTATATTGTACTGAAAAAGTCTTTTTATGATATCGAATTCCACCCACAGAAAAGTAAGTTCTGACAAACAGATGTGTGTATGATTAGAATTGCTCTGTAGATGCTCATTTCATTTTCTCCTTATGCCGGCAATGTACCGGCTGCCTTTGCTCGGCGACATAGCATACGATTTTTTAGGTAGTATCTCCCATCGTCCCTGATGAAATTGTCTATCGAGGAGGAATAAAATGTCTCGTGTCCAGACTTCTTTGCAAACTTTAGTGCATCCGCGAAATCTTTGACTGGATTTCCTGAGAAAAATCGTGGCTTGTGCCAACGATGTCCAGAATGTACACACCCTTGTATGTGCTCTCGTCTAAATAAATTCCAACCACGTTTATGTCCATAGCTTCGTCTCCTAAATACAAAATCCTACCCACTTCTGTCGCTTGGCAGCACACCGGCACAACCGATGTCAGAAATGGGTAGGGCTTTGTAGAGGAAAAGTTGTACTAAAAAGTGTGCTGCCATGGAGAAAAGTTTAGCTCTTTTTCGTGCAGCGTCTCCTGGGTCTTTGACAGCTTCAAGATACTGCGGAGCAGTACCTATTCCCCCATTTCTACCCCTTACTTTATTCCCCACTTCCCACAATACTCGCCCCTGCATCGTTCCTAGAGGCTTTCTACAGCCGGCTGGAACGTATTGGGTATGTAAATAAAACCCCCGCCCATTACAGGCGGGGAATATGAAGATAAAATTTTCAATGAATTTGTCAGTATTAATATTTATAAGGTAATCTCATCTGTACTATGATCCCCGCTTTTAAGCATTAAAAAATATACTTCGGTCTGTGTATATGAATAAAATAATGTTATTGGTGGATTTCCTGATAACTCTTTCATTTTCAATGCAAAAAAATAAGGGTTTTTAGTCGGCTTTCCTGAATTTGGTTTCCTTGAAAGTATCTCCTCCGCTCCTGTTAGAAACTCATCTAGCCTATTTACTTTCCCAGTTAATCTTTTTACATGGTTTGTAAATGGCGCTAAATTTTTAATTACTTGGTATTTTTTCTCGGGCATTATACCCCCACTAAATTACCAACCGGTATCCCAACCTTTGCAAAATCCAAGTTTATTTTTTCGGGAAATTCCCATTCCTCTTTTGTTAAATCTTCTGTACTAACAAGTGCCGTTTCGTATGGGATTTCTTCTCCAACATTTACCGCTTGCCATCCCAAAAACTCATGAGACAATGCACTAATTCTACTTGCATTCATATCTCGGTAATCAGAAATGACATGTTGTATTAGGGACATTTCCGCTCCCGTAAACTTCCCTGGGTCAGCGTTTTTTAAAGCTTTAATTTTATGTTGTACATATCCTCCAAACTCTCTCAATTGAATAAACAAATCTTGACTAGCTTCCATTTCCCTTCGGATCTCATAAAATCGCTTTATCATGGGTCCTTCCGGCATTGCCTCGTACATGTGACCCGAGATTGATTTTCCGAATTGTAAATACGAAAGGAAATCAACAAAAAAAAGTAATTTATTTAGCTTGGTTGACGCGAAAAATTCATCGCCCTCAGACAATTCTGAAAGCATTAAATATTGCAACTCTTTTATTCTTTCCCCATCGGGTTTAACCTGGGCAGGAGCCCTCATTATCGCCATTTTTTCTCTCCTTTGTAAACTTATGTTCTAATTATAGCATTTAATAATAGTTTTTCAATAGATGTATGTTAAATTCAATATAGAAAATTTTACTTCGATTCAACGAAAAGGTGTCAAATAAAGGTAGCTTTGGGGGTAGTACTTTCTACCAGTCCCCCATAAATCTCGCCCCTAAATCGTCCCTAGGGGCTATTTTGAGGCGCTCGCATGGTGCCGGCTGAATCAAATCGTTGTAGCTCTTCTTTGCTTGCAACCCCGATATTTATTATCGCCGTCACTACTGAGAGTAACGTTTCGTGGAATGTGTTATGAAGAATCTCAAATATTGTCTGGTCGGTGACCCACTTTTGATAAAGTTTATAGTCTTTATCATCCGGATCGAAATGGGCTCTTTCCCCATATAAAAACATCTTAAAAACATCGTTATATGTGATTGAACCTTTAGAGCCTTCGAAAGCCACTTGGCTTAATCTGATTTTTAAAATAGCCCGTTCCTTATAAAGTTCTTGTTTCCACAAATCAGTGATTCCGGGGTCATCACACAATTCTGTCATCCTATGAAGGGATATGTCGTCTTTATCTTGAACAAATAACCTCAAATTAAGTAATAAGGCGTCCCTTTTTTCATTATCAGGTTGATAAAATTTAATCTCGTGTGGTCCGGTAATTTCTAAACCAACAATATCTTTCCCACCATCAAGATAATGTAAGTGGCGGATATATTCTGCTCGTTTTGCAAATTCTTCCAATCGCTTTTTTGATTCGGGTTTCATTTTCCACCCCGTTCGCTGTATTTTTGACGAGTGCATTTTACCCCCTGCCAAATAGCTCCTCATTAACCTCTGGCTCGAACCACTCCCACATATTTATTATCATCACCGGAATTGAAAATATGTAACACAAGTATTCTAGCGACACATCTTGCCAGATGATTCCTGCCACCAGTATCCCCACTGCCGGCACAAGCACCCCCAGCAGAATTTTCTTTCGTCGTGTCATGACTAAATTATCGCGCTATTTCCGCTACCTGTGCTGGGGTGGGAAGTGGACTATTTTTTGCATATTTTCATATGCTATACTCTAGACAACAAAGAAAATAAATATGAAATCTGATACCAGCGAAGAAAAACGCGTTATATATTACGCAACCAATGACAGCCCCACAATTCCAAGTCGAGTAATTCCCGATACTCCCCTTAGCGAGTTAAATTTAAATTGGCGCGAGAAGGATCTTCCCGAGCGAGAACGCACTAAGCATGTTCATCGCTTACACCCATATTTAGGTAAGTTTATCCCCCAATTAGTCGAAATTTTTCTAAGGAAATATTTTAGTCCAGGTCAAACTGTTTTAGATCCGTTTGCGGGATCAGGCACAACCCTTGTGCAAGCGAACGAACTAGGCATCAATTCATTAGGGTATGATATATCCGCTTTCAACGTCCTCCTGATCCATGCAAAAACTCAAGTATATGATATTAGTCTTGTAAAAAAAGAAGTTCTTGACATTATAGAAAGAGTTCGCATAAAGAACCAGTCAATCGTATTCCAACCTTCGTTATGGTCTTCAAATGAAAACAATTCTTCAAACAATGAGCGCATTGGAACGGAGTATCTTAAAAAATGGTTCGCTCCCCAAGCACTTGATGAGTTGCTAACATTCCGAGATTTAATCAGTGATTATCATTATCAAGAATTATTGAAAGTTATCCTTTCGCGTTCTGCCAGTCAGCGCGTCTAACAACCCACTACGACCTAGATTTTCCTAAAATTCCTCAAACAGAACCTTATTGGTGCTATAAACATAGTAGAACATGTCAACCAACGACAACCGCTTACCAATTTTTGAAGCGATATTGTTTAGATACAATAAAGAGGATAGAAGAATATTCCACAAAAAGAACTAATGCTTCTGTTGATGTTTATAATGAAGACAGTACTTTAGCCGATTTCCCATATATCGATGGTGTTATTACTAGCCCACCCTATGTCGGTTTAATAGACTATCACGAGCAACACCGCTATGCCTATGAGCTATTAAACCTTATAGACCAAAGCCCAGCCGAAATTGGCCCTGCAAAAAATGGATCAAGTAAAAAAGCACGGGAAGATTATCAAAAATTAATTGCAGAAGTGTTTAAGCGCGCATGCAAATCTATGCCTTCAGGTGGTCACCTAATCGTTGTAGCAGGGGATCGACACAACCTCTACGGAGATATTGCCGATCTTTGTGAAGTCAATGTAGAAGCAATAATAAACCGGCATGTAAATCGTCGGACTGGACGAAGGTCAAATGATTTTTACGAATCGGTGTTCATTTGGCGAAAGCCATAGTGGGAGAAAATGATTATGGCGTCTAATCCCGAAGGAATGAAAATTGCTATCCAAGCTGTGATTAAAAAACTTATGGATGGCGTTATGGATAGGGTTTTAATTGAAGATCCATTTATTACAGAAAATCATCATGCACACAAACCCTTATATGCTGCCTTAGTACCAGACGAAATATTTAAAGGATCCCACTTTGAACGTAGATTTGTTACTCCTTTCGGGAACGCTTGGGAAAGTTTAGCAGTCGCAGCAGCTACTTTTGGGTTAGGTTATGGAGAGAGAAACCATACTATTGCAGGTAGAATAACGTCCGGGCGCTTAGAAAGAATAAATGAGACATTAAGGAAATTAGAACATCCTGAAGAAGGCCACGGCAGGATTAGACCCGATTGGGACACTGAATTGGCTTATATTCTTCAAGGTGGCGGCGAATATATACCAGTGCGTGTTGTTTGTGATATTTATGTTGAAGATAAAATAAATTCTAGGAAATATGCCTTTGAATTAAAAGCACCATTACCTAATAGCGATCAGACCAAGGTAAGTAAAGAAAAAATATTCAAATTGTTTTGTATGGAACCGTTGCAAATAGATGGTGCTTACTATGCCCTTCCTTATAACCCTTATGGTGCAAAGGAAAATTATAGTTGGAGTTTCCCTGCCCGCTGGTTCAATATGAAAGAAGATGAAGTTGTTTTAATCGGGGATGAATTCTGGGAAAAAATTGGTGGCTTAGGAACTTATCAAGCATTTATTACGGCTGTAAATGAAATTGGTAAAGAATATAAAGAACGCATATATCGGGAATATCTTGGTATAGAACCACCAGGGGAATTGGAATTAGGCAGTCTACAATAATCTGCCTTTATACCCAAACGCGGGGAGGCTCACGCCTTCCCGTGTTTATTTGATATTCTAATTAACAAGCCGGTCTTGGGCACTATTGAAGGCGTGATAAGTTATCCACTGGGGAATGCGCTTTGTGTGACTGAAGTAAATCCTCGTCAATCATTTGTGCGTAGTGCTGTACCATGCCCAGCGACGAATGCCCTAGCATAGCTTGCAAATGCAGTACATCCATGCCGGCTCGTAAAGAAAGAATCACGAATGTTCGTCTCAGCGCATGGGGCGTAACATGGATGCCAGTCCGCTTTGAGAGCCGGCGAAATATGATAAGGAAACCTGTGCCGGTGAAGTGCAACCCATAGCGGGACTGGAACAAAGGCGCATCGCTGGCAGGACTACCCAGCGTCCTGCGGTATGACAGCAACACACGCCTTGTTGTCGCTCCGATAACTGCACTTCTTGCCTTGCCTCCCTTCCCCCGTTTCACGGTTACAAGACCGTTCATCATATCAACATCTCCCCATTTCAATGCAATCACTTCTGCTCTCCGAAGTCCACTATCAGCCATAAAAAGAACAAGAGCTTTATCCCTTGGCTTTTTGCAGGCAGCTAGCACAGTTTTCAGTTGTTCGGCAGTCAAGCAGGGGAGCCGTTTCTTTGCCACACGTGGCATTGCGAAGGTCACAGGCTCCGGGATGTATTTTTCATTGTGCCAAAATCGAAGCAGCGTCCTAATTGCCCGTGCCGAGCCGTGTAGAGAATTATCAGCTTTGCCCTCTCCCGCCAATTTGGCTATGTATTCACGAACATGGCGAGCAGTAACTTCATTGGGAGCAGTGACTCCGTTTGTGTCTAGCCAGAGCATGAACCTGCCAGCACTATATTTATAAAACTGCATGGTAGCTGGGGTGCAGGTCATAGCTTGCCGGCTCAAGATAAAGTCTGTATAGGCATCTGTGAGAGCTACAGAGGCAAGCATCCATTTTTGTTGCGTTTTTATTTCGGGGAACATAAAACACCGCCTTTCGGCCATTATTGGCCTGTAATAGACGGTGTCTCTGGAGCAGAGAGCGGGCGATGGGACTCGAACCCACGATATCTTGCTTGGAGGGCAAGCGTTCAAATTCCGGGGGAACGAGCCTTCCATAGAGTGCTCTTGCGACCATCGATACCTCGCCTGTTTCAAAATCATTAGAGCTTACCATATTCGACGAGGCTTCGCTGTTTTATCGAATTGGTAGATCATTTTTGCACGGATCGGAGATCAGGCGAGACCGGATGGAATATTTGCATCAAACAAGGTTAAATTCTGGGCAAAATATCTTGACAGGCGGGATAGAATATGATACTCTCTTCCATTAGAAAGTAACTATCATAAAGGAGTAACTATCATGAATAACAATGCCCGTAAATGGTGGGCTCTTGGGGCCATTTCCCTCGCTGTGATTATTGTTGGTATGAGTATGACGGTACTCAATGTTGCACTACCCACATTAGCGACTAAGCTGCATGCTTCAGCCAGCCAACTTCAGTTGTTCTCTGCTTCATTCACCTTGGTATTGACGGTCGGGCTGCTTATTGGAGGATTATTCGGCGACCAATTTGGCCGAAAGAAGATGCTGCTTATTGGCCTTGTTATTTTTGGGGCTGGCTCACTGGCAAGCGCCTTTGCTTCCTCACCCGCTTTTCTCATTGCTGGCCAGGCAATGCTCGGTCTTGGCGCAGCTTTTATCATCCCGCTGTCTATGTCGGTACTGACGGTACTTTTTACCGATCAAGAACGACCGCTCGCGGTTTCAATTTGGGCTGCCGTTAGCTTTATTTCTTTACCAGTTGGACCAATTTTAGGTGGCTGGCTGCTAACCAACTACTGGTGGGGTTGGGTTTTCCTGGTTAATGTGCCTATAGTAGTATTGGATATTATTGCTGTGATTGTGTTGCTCCCCGAAAGTCGCAGCGCAAAAAGACTCCGGTTTGATCCGCTGGGTATCCTAACAGCTATCGCAGGTTTTGTAGGACTCATCTTTGGGTTTATTCAGGCAGGGAAAAAGGGCTGGGGCGATACTGGTGCATTATCTTTCATTATTGCCAGCTTGGTAGTTCTCGTGGTATTTGTACTCTGGGAGCGTTGGTTTAGTAAACGACCGAATAGCCAGCCGGCGGTTGATCCCAGTCTGTTCCGCTCTGCTAGCTACACCTGGGGTACTATCCTGGTAGCGATAGCTTTTTTCACTTTTTATAGTATGCTCTACGTTGCACCTCAGTACTTCCAAGCGATTCTAGCGACGGATGCCTTAGGCAGCGGTTTGCGTCTCTTGCCCTTGATAGGTGGTTTGATGGTAGGTGCAATCCTCTCGCAACGGATTGCATCCGCTATTGGGAGAAATATTACCGTAGCGGCAGGGTTTGTATTAATGGCCATCGGGCTATTCATGGGTGCTAACACAACTGTAACAAGTATTAATGCCTTCATTGCGGTGTGGATGGCTGTCTTCGGCTTGGGAATGGGATTTATTCTGGCAACGGGATCATCTGCAGCACTCGAAGAGTTGTCGCCTGAGCAAAGTGGAGCTGGGTCCGCATTAATGCAGATGTTCCAGAGAGCAGCTGGCATTATAGGAGTAGCAATTCTTGGTTCTATCTTGAATTCCACGTACAGCGGACAGCTAAACGTGGTTGGGGTACCCTCCGACGCTGCGGGTACTGCGAAGCAAAGTGTCTTTGCTGGATTGCAGGTAGCTCAAAAAATCGGCTCAAAATTATTAGCGGAATCAGCACAGACTTCTTTTACGCATGGAATGGACCTCATGCTTTGGGTGTGTGGTGGTGTTGCAATAGTCGGAGTCATTCTCTCACTTTATTTTCTACCCAAACGGTCTGATGATATAAATATAGATGAGGTAACTACTCAGCCTGTTTTAAACGAGATATATATAGACGAGAGAGAAGAAAAATAAACGAGGGAAAGGGTAAAATTGAGCCATGAAGCTGTCTACGGAAAATATACAACACATAGAAGGTTTACGCGAGCGTAAGAAAGCCAAAACTCACGCCGAAGTCCAGAAACAGGCTCTTCGGCTGTTTAGGGAGAAGGGGTATGACAATACCACAATCGAACAAATAGCAGAGGCCGCCGAGGTATCACCCAGTACGTTCTTCCGGTATTTTTCGACCAAGGAAGACGTTGTAATGTACAATATTATTGACTCTGTAGTCATCGAGTCATTCAAGGCACAGCCGGTTGGATTGAGCCCAATACAAGCTATACGGTTTGCGATAAAATTGGCATATGACGGCTTCACCACTGAAGAGTCGGCGGATGACTTACAGGAACGTACGAAATTGATGCGCATGGTTCCTGAATTGCGGGCAAAAATGCTGGATAAACTCACCCAAAATCTCGAAGTCCTTGCAGAATTGACGGCTGAGCGAATCGGACGTTCTGCTGACGATATCGCTGTCCGTAGTTTTGCAGGAGCAGTTATTGGAGTAATAATCTCCGTTTTTTTTCACGACGATGAGAATATTAAAGCAAATTTGGTCAAACATATTGATGTCGCTTTGACCCAGCTTGAAGCTGGGCTGCCATTATGAACTGAAGAGAATTCGCACATAGGATTAGTTAATTATAAATACCATACCCGGGCAATTTGAAGCTCACCAGTGTTCGTGATTGAAAACAACCAATAAAAATGACCCTAGACTTTGGCTCTTTAGAGCAAAAGATTTAGGAAGGGACAACGAAGCGGAAGACGCCAGAAGCAGGGTCTCCCGCTTTTGATTCTGGCAGAGCAGGGGGCCATATCTAATTCCTCCCACCCACTTTCCTCCATATCTTCCATTAACTCCACAATCACAAATAATTTATAATGACAGAAATGAAATCAACGCTCACTAATTTAGCGGAAAAATTATGGCCGCATCAGAAAAAGCAATACCCACGCGGAGCC
Source organism: uncultured Chloroflexia bacterium (assembly GCA_963760245.1). Lineage (GTDB taxonomy): Bacteria > Chloroflexota > Anaerolineae > Anaerolineales > Villigracilaceae > UBA877. The sequence goes on from CAVXCH010000004.1 coordinate 573,988, forward strand.
GTTCTTTATTGGCAGGGCGATCCTGTGGATCGGGTTTATATTATTTTAGAGGGAGCGGTAAAGATTTCATCCGTTTCCCCGGAAGGAAGGATCTTTTCTTTTGGCATTTTCGGAGCCGGACATTTAATCGGCGCCCAGTCTTATTTGCTTGATGGGTTTCACGGCGATATTGCTGAGGTTGTAGAGGCTGCTGAGATACTTACCTTACCTTTGGATGAATTTGATCACGCCCTCATCAGCACCCAGGAATTTTCTTCTGCCGTAATGAAGGAATTGGCACGCGACGCCAGTAGAATTGCTGATAATATCCGAGATCTCAGCTTTCTGGATGTACAACAGCGATTAAAACAGAACCTCATAAACCTTGCACAGGAACATGGTGTAAAGACAGACCAAGGGATTATCATCAATTTGGACCTCACCCAGGACGAGATCGGGACGATGGTCTCTGCCAACCGAACGACCATCGCCGCCTGCCTGAGCGAGCTGCGGGCAAAGGGATACCTTTGGAAGGACGGGCGGCATTTGGCCATCCTTCCCCCGGAGCAGGTGGAAAAACTGGATGCATTGACCCAGGCCGTGGTGGATGGAGATGACAAGGAGGCGGAACAGCTGGCTAACGAGGCCATCAACGAAAGAATCGACGCGCTCAAGGTTCTGGAGGCGCTGACGGCGGGGATGAAGGGGGTGGACAGGTCATACATGCGCGGCACGATCGACCTGCCGGACGTGGTGCTTGCCGCCACAGCCATGAAAAAGGCCTTACCGGCCATCGAAGCGAACATCGAACTAGGGCGCAAACAGGAGATGGTCGTCGGGACAGTGGTCATCGGGACGGTGTTCGGAGACATCCACGACATCGGAAAGACAATCGTAGCCATGTTGCTGCGGGCAAGGAATTTCCGGGTGATCGACCTGGGGGTGAACATCACTCCTAAGCAGTTCTTGGAGGCCATTGCCCACTTCAACCCCGATATCCTGGCGCTCTCGGCCTCGACCACCGCCACCTCTCAGGAGATCGAGCCAACAATTCGAGTGCTTATCAAAACCGGGCTGAGGAGCAAGGTCAAGCTGATGGTAGGCGGGGGGGCAGTGAGCGAGGAGTACGCTGCCCGGCTTGGAGCGGACGGTTACCACACGACAGCCCAGGGAGCGGTAGAGACGGCTTGGCGGCTGTGCACAGGAGAAAAAACGGGCCTCTTCCGCCAACTATGTCGGACTAAACCGAAAAATGTCGTCTAGCCGACAAATTCCTGGACAGCCTTCTGCAATAATCGGTAGAGGAAGTCTCGTACCAAAAGGAGCGATCCATGGCAGATCAATATACAGAAATCGTGAAAGCAATTGTAGATGGGGACGACACCCAGGCCACCAAGCTGGTGGAGGCAGCCCTGGCGCAGGGTCTGCCCCCGTTGGATATCCTGAACCTTGGCGTGGTGGCAGGCATCAACCAGACCGGCGAGCTGTGGGCGGCCAACAAGTACTTCCTGCCGGACGTGATCCTTTCGGCGGATGCCTTCAAGGCCGCCATGCTGCCCTCGAGCCTAGGCTCAAGGCCAGCCGCGGCGGTCAGCCCACTCATCGGTTCGTCATCGGCGTGGTCCAAGGGGACATGCACGACCTGGGCAAGGGCCTGGTGATCGCCATGCTGACCTCGGCTGGCTTTGAGGTCATCGACCTGGGTATCGACGTGCCCAAGGAGAAATTTATCGAGGCCGTGAAGCAGTACAAGCCAGCCATCCTGGGCCTGGGAGCCTATATGAGCACCACCATGCTGGAGATGAAAGACATCATCGCCGAGCTGAAGAAACAGGGTCTGCGGGATGGAGCTGAAGGTGATGGTGGGCGGCGTGCCTACCAGCCAGGAGTTCGCCGATGAAGTCGGTGCTGACGCCTGGGGTAAGGATGCGATGGTCGCCATGCACAAGGCGCTCGAACTGGTAGGAGGCAAAAATGGCTAACCCAACTCTCGAAATGATGCATGGCATGCTGTATGCCAAAGGTCTGCGAATGGGCCACTTGAGCGGGGTGGGTCGAGTCGTAGGGGCGATGACTGGCGGGAAGATGGACGTGGTCCCGTTCGGGGGGGCGCAGATCCATGACCATGCCATGACAGTCGCCAAAGTCCCGGCCCGCCTGTATTACTGGAACGCGGAACTGCTGGTTAATACCCACCTGGCGATCGACCGCTGGTACGGTTTCGATATGGACACGGTTTTAGCCGATGCCTACAACTTCGAGGTCGAGGCGCTGGGCGCAAAAATGATTTACAGCGACAACGCCATGCCGACAGTGGACGTGAGCGACCCGCTGATCAAGGAGCCTTCCGACCTGGATAGGATCGGGCCGCTCGACCCATCCAAGGGCCGCATCCCGATGGCGGTCGAGGTGGGTCAGCTCTTCATGAAAAAAGCGCCCGGACCCTTTGCCGGTGGGTTCTTCTGCTCGCACTGGAGCCTGATCTGCCAAGCGATGGGCTATCCCAGGGCGGTGCGGGCCTTAAAGAGCGCGACCGGGGCTTCGCCACGGCGCTGTTCGACTGGGCAAATGACCAGGTGCTCTACCCCTACATGCAGGCCTTTGCCAAGGCCGGGGTAAAGAAAGCCACAGGCGCCGATGCCTGGTCAGTCTTCCCAAATCTGACCCCCGAACTTGTGGAGGAATGGGTGGTGCCCTATGTCAATAAACTTTACCTTCAATGCAGGAAGGATTTGAAGATAACCGCCTCGGCTGGTGGCGGTGCCTGTGATTACTGTGAGGAAGATCCCGCTAAGTTTGACAAGGTCATGATGTTCAAGTGCTGGGATGTTGCATCAAAAATCTTCCCCATTAAATTGGCCTCACAGCCATGGGCCGCAACCAGGATTGGGACATGACCTGGATGCAAGATTTCGCCATCCAATATGGTAAAGGGGGGCACAAACTTCCCATCATGGTCTCGTTGAATGGACGCTTCATGCGTGACAGCACCCCTGACCAGATCGCTGCCAAGATCGCCGAATGGATCGATATCTTGGGCCGCGAGGGAGGTCTGGTGACCGGCATCGGTAATGTCCCAGCCGACACGCCGCCTGTGAACATCCACACAGCCGTGAAAGCCACCCGCACACTCGGCAAATATCCCATTGCCGACGACTTATCCAGGATCAAGATCGACCCGCCTAGCTATCAGCCCTTCGATGAGTGGCTGAAAGGCCAGCCTGAAGCGGACGTCATTTTCAAAGCCCGTGAGTGGAAGCCGGATACTAGGAAGGTCTTTGCATGAGCACGCTCTTCCAGGGGCGCGGGAGCCCGGTCTCCATTGGACCGGATGACCCAGCGCACATCATCGGCGAACGCATCAACCCCAGCGGGCGGGCGAAGTTCCGCCAGGCTTTAATGGACGGCGACTGGGAGTACGTCACTCGCGAAGCAGAAAAGCAGGTGGAAGCCGGTGCTGACATCCTGGATGTGAACGTGGGCGCCAAGGGCATCGACGAAGCTGTTGTGCTGCCGGAAACGGTCAAACGGGTGGCGGAGGTTGTGGAGGTGCCGCTCTCGATCGACACGCGCAACCCCGCCGCCCTTGAGGCGGCCCTCAAGGTCTGCCCGGGGCGGCCGCTGGTCAATTCCATCGGCGGGGAAGAGAAGATCCTGAAGGAGAACCTACCGATCGTGGCCGGGTTTGGAGTACCGGTCATCGTGTTATGCATGGGACAGGAGGGCATCCCCAACACTGCCGAGGAGCGGCTGAAGATCGCCCACCGGGTGCTGGAGGCCGCGGTCAAAGTCGGGGTCAAGGAAGAGGACGTGATCCTCGACCCTCTGGTGATGACCGTGGGGGCCGGCGACCAGGCCGCCCGGCTGTCATTGGAGACCACGCGTCGTTTGCGGGAGGAATTTCCTAACAACAATATCACAGGCGGCACGAGCAATGTCAGCTTCGGCATGCCCGCCCGACCGATCCTGAACGCCCACTTCCTAAGCGCAGCCTTCACCCTGGGCATGAACTTACCCATCACCGACCCCACCGATCCACAACAGCGCTTTGCCCTGCACTGTGGTAACATATTCCTGGGACGTGATCCAAAGGTCAAAGGCTTCATGCACTACTACCGGACGGTCACGCCAGAATAACTCCAGCAGGATAAGGGCAGCCATTCAACGATGGTGGAACTGCGCACAAAAATCATTGCCTGTCCGACCGTTGGGGAGGAGTTAAAGCCACTCCTCCCCAACGGCTATGCATTGGAGATGCTTGAGTATAGGCTGCATAACATCCCCGAGAACCTGCACGCGCAACTGCAGGCTGCGATTGATGCCACCGGGCCGGAGTATGGGACGATCCTCTTGGGCTACGGGCTGTGCGCCAACGCCATCTTGGGTTTGAACAGCCGGGGCTTCCGGCTGGTGATCCCGAGGGCAGACGACTGCATCACCCTATTCCTCGGCTCGCGGCAGGAATACATCCGGCAGCTCAGCCTGGCGCCCGGGACTTTCTTCCTGACCAAGGGCTGGATCGAGTGCGGCGAAGACCCTTATACGGAATACTGTTCCCTGCGCTCGAAGTATGGCCACGAGAAGGCGTACAAGATCACCCGGCGCTATATCCAGCACTACACGCGGCTGGCTCTGATCAATTCGGGGAACTACAAATCCGAAGCCTACCGCAAGTACGCCAAGATGGTGGCGGACTATTTCGACCTGGCTTACGAGGAGATCCTGGGTTCGAACGGACTGCTGGACCGATTCATCAACGGGGCGTGGGAAAAAGGATTTGTGGTCGTCCCCCCTGGGCAGGTGGTGAAGTACGACCTGTTCTATGGCCCGGAGGGAGTAAATTGAAACCCTTCATCGACTTTGAGCCGGTGGGGCGGCGGGGGAAATGCCGGGAAGGCGAAAACCTTCTGGAATGCGCCCGCCTCCTGGGGGTGGACCTGATTAACATCTGCGGGGGAGAGGGTACCTGCGGAAGCTGCCTGGTGCAGGTGCTGGAGGGTGAGGTCTCCCCGATCACGGAAGCAGAACGGGAGTTCATCCCGGATGAAAACCTGGTCCAGGGCTACCGCCTGGCCTGCCGGGCCATCCCGGCCTCAGGCTGCAAGGTGCGGGTGCCGGCCGAATCGCTGACGACCCCGCAGCGGACCCAGGTGGAGGGGCAGGAAATGCCCATATTCCCCGAGCCGAGTTTCCCGGTCGTACCGCGTGGCGATGACGCCCCCTTCGCTGGATGACCCGGAAGCGGACACCGGGCGGCTGGTGAAAGCATTGGCAGAAGAGCACGGTGGTTCCGACATCACCTTTGATTACTCTGTGCTATGCAGCCTATCAAACGTCCTGCGGGAGAACGAATGGCGGGTAAACGCCGTTCTTTACAACCATGAATGCATCGCCGTCCTACCAGAGGAAACCAGCTCCTCTTGGCCTGGCGGTGGACTTGGGGACGACCAAGATTGCCGCCTACTTGTTGGACCTAGGAACCGGCCGGACACTGGCAGCGAAGGGGATGATGAACCCGCAGATCGCCCATGGGGAAGACATCATCACGCGCATGGCCGCCACCCTGAAGAGTCCCAAAATGACCGAGCGCTTCCAATCCCTGGTCGTTGAGGCGCTCAATGCGGCGATGGCGGAGATGTGTCGGGAATGCCAGCAGCAACCCAACCAGATCGTCAACCTCGTCGTGGTCGGGAACACGGCCATGCACCACCTCTTCCTGGGGCTGCCAGTGCGACAATTGGGGCGTGCCCCTTACGTACCGGCGGTCTCCTTGGCCCAAGAAGTCAAGGCTCGCGAGCTGGGGCTGGATTGTGCGTCGGGGGCGTATGTGCACCTTCCGCCGAACATAGCCGGGTACGTAGGCTCCGACCACGTTGCGATGCTGCTGGTGACCGGGATGCAGACCAAGCAAGGGGTCGTGCTGGCAATCGACATCGGCACGAACACTGAGATCTGCCTAGCCAACAATGGGAGCTTCTATAGCTTGTCCACGGCCTCCGGACCGGCTTTCGAAGGCGCCCACATCCGGTACGGGATGCGGGCAGCTAGGGGGGCCATCGAGCGCTTTCAAATCATAGACGGGAAAAACAAGGTCCAAACCATCGAAAATGCACCCGCCACCGGCATGTGTGGGTCGGGGATCCTGGATGTACTGGCGCAGCTTTACATCCATGGGGTGGTCAACGAGCAGGGGAAGATGCATGAACATCCTCTCACGCGGGGAGAGGGGAAGGAACGGGAGTATGTGATCGTCCAAGCCGATAAGGGAGCAAGTGAAGTGACCTTCACCCAAAAAGACGTCGAACAGCTCCAGCTGGCGAAAGGGGCGATCCGGACAGGGATCGAGGTGCTGCTGAGTCGGAACGGGCTGATAAAGGATCAAATTAACGAGGTCATCTTGGCTGGTGCGTTCGGGACATACCTGGACGTGAACAGTGCAATCGCGATCGGGCTGCTGCCCGACATCCCGCGGGAGAAGATCCACCAGGTGGGGAATGCTGCCGGGATGGGTGCCAAACTGGTGCTGATCTCAGAGGTAAAGCGGGATGAAGCTAAAGAACTGGCTAGGAAAGTGCATTACATCGAGCTGGCCGGCGATCCCAGCTTCATGCGGTTATTTGCCAAGGCAATGCGCCTGGGGTAATTGATAGCTCTCCGAAGGCCTTGTTTTGTGGACGTGCGATTTCAGTGTAAGCCCAAAAGTTAAAAATCCTCCTCAGGGGAGAATTTATATAATTTGTGAGCCCGGCAGGAGTCGGATATCATCCCCGTCAGGGGGCCTGCGACCAGGCGTATTCAGGTTCAAATCCAGTTAGGCTACAATTCTACATTCATTTAGTCAAGGACTCTTAACCTGGCGGTTCTAATTTCAAGTCCAAACGAAATACATTTTGCACGATGAATTTTTTCCTGGGTGACGGAATGGCTCAGCCGTCGCTGTTTCGATCCCGCGCTGCTCCTTCCCATCCTTACCGGGATTGAGGAAAGTTGGTTGATCATTCGGTAGGCGAGCCGCTGAACAATATGGAATATCCCAATAATATAAAACCCCCTCGCTTACCACGAGGGGGTCGGGTTCCACTTTGAAATCGCCGATGCGCATGCCCGGGATAATGGCGATGAGTTGGTTGTTTTCAGTCTTGGCAAGGTTCACCTTTTCGCCCAACACAAATTTCCGGCAAGTTACCCCCGCTGGATTGGCTTTGTCAAGTATTACCTTCGCTTGAACGTAGGATTTCTATAAACGAATCCATGTTTGTGTCGATAGTTCTAAAAACGTACAAATCTCTTGTATTATCATGGAATTTGCTCTAGAATAAATTAATGGTGGATATTAGGTTATGAAAAAGAATCGTCTTATATTAATTTCTATAATTTTATTTATCTTCGGGACAGTTCTATTAATAACTTCAATTAGCTATTTATTACCTAAGGTGCTGAATAAACAATCAATTGTAGGTATTTCATCAATATGGAATTTCATAAAAGCATTTATAGGTTTATTTTCTGACATTTTCAGTATAGTTCTTGGCATTTCGAGTTTGCTGAAAAAGAATCCCCCGGCATTAGTCCCGATCCCAACTACGGCAAAGACAAAGATAAATGTACCCATTGTGGGTAGGGACGATGATTTAAAGTGGCTTCGATCAATCGATAAAGATAGTTTGTTAGTTGGACAACCGGGATCTGGAAAAACATTTTTGCTATATAAGTTCGCAAAGGATAATTTGGGGTTATTTGTCGATAGTGATGATATAAACTCAATATCGCGAGAATATAAAAAAAAGCGTCCAAAATATATAATAGTTGATGATTCGCAACTTCATATTGATTTATTAGACCGCCTAATTCAATTTAGGGAAAGAAAGAAGGTGAATTTTATTATTTTGGTTAGTTGCTGGCCAAGTTTTCGTAACCAAATTACCGATAAATTAAATCTTCCTGAAAAGAGAATTCATAATCTTGGCGAACTTACTCGAGATGAAATAATTCAGGTAATAAAAAATGCGGGGCTCGGAGGTTCAGAAGAATTGATCCGGGAAATAGTCAATCAATCTTCAGGTAGACCAGGATTATCAGTAACGTTAACAGATATATGTTTAAAAGGAGGAGTGAAGGATGTGGTTTTAGGTGATGTACTAGCAAGAAACACCGCTAATTACCTTTCTAATATTGTGGGTGATCAAGCTATTGTTATACTTGCTGGGTTCGCTATTGGAGGTGATGCAGGCGTACCGCTTAATATTGTTGCAGACGAACTTAGGGTTAGCCTACCAGAAGTACAAACAATTGTCACATATCTAACAAGCGGTTTAATACTGCAAACCGAACTAGGGTTGGCTGTTTATCCACCGGCACTAAGATTTGCGCTTGTTCGTGATAAATTTTTTGGAATAGCTCCTCTACCGCTTCGAGGCTTTATAGAACGAGCGCCATCTTTGATGGATGTGGGTTATACACTGGTTGGTGCAAAAGCACGCGGAGCTAAAATTCCTCTGGACCTCTTTATCGAAATTCTTCAGAATGTAGATATAAACAACTTATGGGGTTCTAGTCAACTATGGAAAGAATTCGCTTATTTAGGAACAGATGAAACTAATTGGGTGTTAATGAATCACCCTGAACATCTTTTGCATGTAGCCCAACCAGCTCTTTTTCGATCTCCGGATGTTGTTATCCCTCTGCTATTAAAACAAGCAGTTAGCGATACTCGGCAATTGTCTTTAACCTTCGAACATCCCCTAAAGCAAATACATGATTGGGTTATAGAAGCATACCCTGGGCGAGGGATAGCTTTACCTAGAAGGAAATCCGTACTTAACACGGTTAAATCTTGGTTAGCATCTGGAGGTGCCCCAGATATAGGATATCGAGCACTTAAGTCTGCCTTATCCCCAGAATTTAATAGTACTTCTTCAGATCCTGGAAGTGAAACTAAAATAACAATTCATTATGGTGCTCTTACCCTAGAAGAGATTCTATCTTTTAATGAATTATGGAGTCAAATTATTCCACTAATAGAAAATTATCCCTCTAATAATTGGATTCCGATCCGCGAAATTGTAGAGATGTGGGCGTATCCGGGCCGGATAAATCCAATAACACCAGAAGTTGCTGCTGCAATGAAAGCAATCGCTGAAAAAATGCTAAATAGCCTACTCCCATTTTTATCTACAAAGCCAGGATTTATTCTTTGGGCGCATCACTTGTCTTCCGAAACAGGGTTGAATTTATTAGCGAAACCCGATCCAATTTACGAAATATTATATCCAGTAAGAGAGCTTAAAGATTGGCGAGAGTCAGAAGAAAGGCAAAAATCTTCTGTTCGAGATTTGGCAAAGGAATGGGCATCTCATGACCCTAATTCAAGTATGCAAGAATTATTTCTTATTGAGGAAAACGCCAAAGGTGCCGGAGCAATTTGGCCTCGGTGGACACCATATTTTTGTACAGAGATTGTGCAACATTTACAAAATCCTTTAATTTGGGCAAGGGCCGGAATAAGATATGGGTTACCTGGAGATATTGTTGAGCCGTTCTTAGCAGAAGCAATAAGAATTGACGATCCGGCTTGGGTCGAGACTGCTCGTCAATGTTTGGGTCATACACAATATAAATTCGTTGTTATAAAACTGGGATTAATATTTCCAAACCTTTCTGATGAATTTGTAGATGAAATATTATCTAATTTAGATGGTACAGCAGGTATTATTGAAACATATTGTGTGAGAAATGAAGTTCCAGAGGAAAGAGTATTACGGCTTTTAAAACAAAAAGACACCAAGATAGCACGTGCAGCGGCAAGAGGAGAATGGTTTGCGAATCCTTCAAAAACCATCCGAGAATCTTTACGTGGCCAATGGGAAATTGTGGTAACAAATGATTTTCCAGGCGATTATTATCTTGAAGAAGTGTTTTTATCATTTCCACAGCTTGCGGTCACTTGGTTAAACAATATATTGTCATGGGAGTCTAATTTGGATGAAGGAACAATATATAGTACTCGTCTAGAAGACACTATACGTTGGGCAGCCCTAGCATTGGATTTTGAAAGAAGAAAAACGTTATTGGCTCGTCTAACTCCATCGAGAATTACACGTGAACTAATTTTTCCTTTAGTTGGTGACATTGAAGAACTTTTTCGCTGCTTGATTAGTAATGCCCAATTAAAAGAGTTCCATCTCAAACCTCTTTATAGAGGACCAAGCGAGGTATGGGTAAAGAAGGCCATTATTGCATTGGAAGCTGGATATGGGCCAAGGGATATATTGGATGCTACCCTTTATAACGAAGGAATTGGAATGTCATGGGAGGGGAACGCATCGGAAATGTGGATTGATTTGAAAAATAGATTTGAGCCGTTTCTTACAAATCCCGATGATAGGATTAAAGATATAGCAAAAATAGCGGTTGAAAAAGCAGAGAGTAATAGGATTCAATCTTTAAAGCGGGAAAGACAAAGAGCAATTTACGGAAGATAATCAAAATTTCACAATGATTTTCAGGTCAAAATATTCTGCGTAGTAGATAGAAAGCAATTAACTATCTTCATGCTCTTCTCTTCGCCCTTGTTATCCCTCTTTTCGCTGTAAATTAAACCATCCTTTTTGCAATGGGGATAGAAAAGGATTCCTCCCATCCAGGTCCTCGCCCCTTCTTTCTCTTTTCCACCCTTGACTTGACAGAAAATTTGTTCTATAATACCTTTACGCAGCACGGGACGGTTGTTTTGTCTCATGCTGTTTTTTTTCTGGTCGAGGTGTTCAATGTCCGCTCCTCAATTACATCCCCCCGGGGGATCTCAATTCCCACCTCTCCTCCCGCCTCCGCCAGGCCCTCCGCTGGGGTGTCCCTGACGGCACGCGTGATCCGGATGGTCAGCTGATCCATGCTGACTATATTCTTGCCGATTCATTTACCGCCGTCCTCGACCGCATGCAATGGAGCAACCACGTTCCCACCCTGCTTGTCTCTATCGAAGGCTTTGACCCATTGGAAAGGCTTGGCTCCAATGAATCGAATATTTTTTATATCAACCGGTTCTGAGCGGCGGGCGGGTTCGCGGAGCACCCCCTTTGGGGGCAACCGCCCGCACGCCGTGCCGCTGACAGGAATCAACGGCATTCCGTCCATAGGATCCCTTGTCTTCGTGTACTTCGTGCCCCCGTTCGCCTGTCCCCCGCTGTTTTGGGGATTGGGGGTCGCGGTTGATCTTTTTCTATAAACAAAAAAGGAGCATCAAATGACTGACACACTTCCTCCAATCCCTTCCTCATCCGGTGACCTCGTTCCCCTCGAAAAAACCGGTCGCGATATTATCCCCCGCGCAGCGCTCCCCTTGGGGAGCGCAGGGGAAGCATCGCGCAGCACCCCGCAGGGACCCCCTTTGGGGGGCCGCAAGCGCGGCGGTCAACGCGGCAACAAGAACGCCCTCAAACACGGTTTCTATTCCCATACCTTCTCTCGCAGGGAGATTCAACGTTTGGATGATGACGTTCAAGGCGAACTCCGTGATGAAGAGGAATACCTGCGTGTCCTGATCGCCCGCACTGCTGAGTCGGCTCAAACATCTCAATTAACTCATGCAGAAAAACAGTCCACATTACGGGCGGTCACTCTTGCCATGGGGCGCATCGAAAGTCTTCATCGCACCCGCAGGGCCCTCTATGATAAACAGACCACGATTGACAAAGTCTGGGAAGAACTCAAATACCTCCCTGTGGAAGAGGATTGATCATGGTGGCATCCGCTTTTGTAGGGGCGCAGCACGTTGCGCCCTTTCCCCAAAAGGTACCTCCTCCCCAAATGTGTAAATTAATTCCTTCCGTAGGGGCGCAGCACGCTGCGCCCTTACCCTTATTTGCTTCTCCGCCTCCTCGGCCGAAATTCACGCCCTTTTCAGCCATAAATATTCGTTCCTCAGGGTCGAATACCAAATCGAATCCTCTCGCCGATTTTTGGAGCCCATATAATGAAGAACTCCTCGATGAGAATCACCTTTCCGCAGCAAAATATTCGTTCCTCTTTGCGATACCATCCGATCGCGCGTGCGCGCAGGCGGCTTCGCGGAGCACCCCCTTTGGGGGCAGCCGCCATTCGCGGAGCATCGCATAGCACCCCGCAGGGGACCCCCTTGGGGGTCCGCCACGCCGCTCTCCCTTAACGCCGGCGAGATCTCCGTCCTCGCGGGGCCCAACGGCTCCGGCAAGTCCTCCCTGCTCCTTTGCCTGAAATGAGAAGGTGAGAAATGGAATGGCATCCCCTTTCTTTATTTTGCAATGATTCCAAGTCAATCGTCCTGGTCGCCAAAACAATGATATGATTGCTCCTCTTCCAGGGTGTTCTTTGGGGATCTCTATCAACCTATGAAAAAAATAATGTCGTCAGGAAATAAAACTGAAAACCGTTTATTGCTTGAGGTGGAAGAAGAATATTCCCCCATCGCCCGGCTGATCGAGTTGGGGCGGCAGAAGAAATACGTCACCATTGACGATATCCTGCACGTCTTCCCTGAAGCCGAAAAGGATATCGAGCAACTGGAGGAGGCTTTTTCGGCGCTCTTGAGCGCGGGAGTTGCTTACACTGAAGACACCCCTGCAGGTGAGTCTCCAGAGAATGAATTGGGTGCTGATCAAGAAACCGGGACCGGGCTTGAACCAGAACTGGCGCCGGATGATTATCTCGCCAATATTGATCCCTCCGATGCCATCGGGCTGTATTTCAAAGAAGCCAGCCGCGTCCCGCTGCTATCCGCGGCAGAAGAAGTCGAAATCGTCCGGCGTATTGAGGACGGACGGATGGCTCGTGTGGAACTGGCGGGCGGCAAGGTCAGCCCCCGCCGCCGGATCGAGTTGCGTGAAATTGATCGAAGACGGTTGGTCTGCCCGCGAGCACCTGATTAGGGCCAACTCCCGCCTGGTGATCAGTATCGCTAAAAAACATATGGGGCGCGGCGTACCTTTCCTTGACCTGATCCAGGAAGGCAATATCGGCCTCATCCGGGCCACCAAGAAGTTCGACTACCAGCGTGGCTTCAAATTCAGCACCTATGCCACGTGGTGGATCCGTCAGGCCGTGACCCGTGCCAATTCTGACCAGGGACGTACCATCCGTATCCCGGTTCACATGGGTGACGTGATCAATAAGCTCTTTCGCCTCCAGTACAAGTTGACCCAGTCCCTGGGCCGCGAACCGACCGTCGAGGAGCTGGCCGAAGCGCTGGAAATGTCTCCCCAAAAAGTCGAGCACATAATCCACGTTTCGCGCTTTCCGCTCTCGTTGGAATCGCCGTCCAATGTTGAAGAAGACTCGGTGCTTGGCGACTTTATCGAAGATGACGAAATTGCTCCGCCCGACGAAACTGCGACATATAATCTTCTGTGCGAGGATTTGCGCGCAGTCTTGAACGGATTGCCACCTCGCGAAAGGCGCATCCTGCAACTTCGCTACGGTTTGTTCGACGGGCAGGCTTACACGCTGGAACAGGTTGGGCGCAAGATGGGCGTGACACGTGAGCGCGTCCGCCAGATCGAAGCCCAGGCCTTGACCCGCCTGCGTCACCCGTCCATCCGCCGCTATCTGCACGACTATCTGGGCGAATAACTTCTATCCATATCCCCGTCCCTCTGAAAGTTCCTCTCGTTCCGGTGCTTTGCGTTGGAACGATACCTTGGTGCTCCGCTTCTTACCCTTCCACACCTTCATTCCATTGCTCCACGTTGTGCCCGGACGGCTTCAAGCCGCCGTGCTTCTGATCTCTTCCCCGATCTCCTCGAATTCCATCGTTTCGCTGTAAAATAAATCATCCTCTTTCCCACGCGGGGATAGAAAAGGATCTTCCCATGCCTCTCCTCCAGGCCACCGCCCTCAGCCACTCTTACGGCAGCTTCCAGGCCCTCGCCCCCACCGACCTCTCCCTCAACGCCGGCGAGATCTCCGTCCTCGAAGGGCCCAACGGCTCCGGCAAATCCACCCTTCTGCTCTGCCTTAGCGGTCTGCTGCATCCCACTACGGGCACCATCAATGTCGGCGGGTTCGACCTGTACTCCGACGAGCCCGAGGCCAAGCGTTTGCTGGCCTTCATGCCCGACGTGCCCCGCTTCTACGCCGAGCTGACCGCCTGGGAGCACCTGCGCTTCCTGGCCCTGGCGCACAACGCCGGGCTCGGTTTCGAGGCGCGCGCCGAGTCCCTCTTCCGCGAGTTCGACCTGTTGGAGGCGCGCGACCTGCTGCCCCACCACTACAGCCGCGGCATGTCCCTCAAGCTGGGTCTGCTCTTCGCCCTCATCCGACCCTTCCAGGTGCTCCTGCTCGACGAGCCCACCTCCGCCCTGGATGTCGACAGCAGTCGGCAGTTCCTGCGCCGCCTCTCCGACCTCAGGGGTCAGGGCGCCGCCGTCCTGCTCTCCACCCACGACCCCGACCTCAAGGCTGGTCTCGCCGACCGGGTTTATTTCCTCAAGAACGGGATTTTAAATGCCGCCTAGCTCTCGCCCGGTCTGGATCCTCTTCCGCCGCCGCTCCTTCTCACGCCTGTCCTACTGGTGCCTGGTGCTGGGCTACGACTTCCGCGACCGCTCGCTCACCAACCGCTTCTATTTCGTCTACTTCGTCCTCTTCTGGCTCGCCTGGGCCGTCGCCGTTTTCGCCTTGCTCGGCGCCACCCTGGCCGGTTTGTTTGGTACGTTACCGCTGGCGTTCCCGGCCGGCACGATTATCCTGCTGGGAGCCTGGGCATTCGCCCTCTGGGGTCTGGATCAACTTGGCTTGGTGACCATGCGCAGCCCGTTCGTCTTCAGCGAGCCGGACGCCTTCCTGCTTTGCCAGGCCCCGGTCGACCGCCGCAGCGTGGGCGCGGCCTGGTTCCTGTTGGACTGGTTCGTCACGATCCTGCCCTTCGCCGCCGCCTCGGTATTGTTCGCCTTTACGCTGACCGAAGCCGCCCTGCCCCAATTGTTTACCATTCTGGACCTGCTGGCTTATTTCACCGCCTCCCTGCGCGCCCTGGCGATCGTACTGCCGCTGCAGATGGGTCTGCAGGCTGCCCTGTGGGGCTCGGGCGCCTGGCGCCTGCGCCGGGATCGACCTCCCCGGAGGCTTCTGTGGCTCCGTCTGTTCGTCTTGCTCCCCGGCCTGGCCCTGCTGGTTTCAATTTTCGTTCCGGGTCTCCGTGTCGTTGTCCTCTCTCCGCTGACCCTCCTCCTGCAGGGCGCCTTTAGTGCGGGGCTTTCGCCCTCCGCCTGGCTGGTCCATTTCTTGGCTAACCTGCTGGTGCTGGTCCTTGGCATGGCGGTGCTTTTGGTCTGGACTCCCCGCATGCACCTGGGTCGTGCCGCCGAGGAGACCCAACTGCAAGCCAGCATCCGCCAGAACAGGAGTAATTTGAATTTCGAGGGAGCCGGGGTCCTCAAGCGCCAGAGCCGCATGAAGACCACCCGGCCCCCCAGCCGGCTGCCCGTCCGGGGTGGCGCCTGGATGCTGGCGTGGAAGGACCTGCTCCAGTCGGGCCGCTCGCTGCGCTTCAGCCAGGTCCTGCGCTGGGGTTGGGTCTTCCTGCTTGGCGTGGGCATCTTTCTCGCCCCCGGTTGGCTGGTGAAGGTCGTCATCGGCGCGGTATGGGCCGTGTCGCTCGGCACGCTCACCACCGACCGCCTGCGCAGCGATCTGGCGCGCTGGTGGCTGCTGCGTTCGCTGCCCTTGGGCACCTCCGCCTTGGTGGCGGCCGAGCTGGGTCCGGCCTGCGTGCTGGCGGTCCTGCTGGGTTGGGTGGCGCTGGCCCTGGTCCCGCCGCCCTCCGCGTTTGGCTGGCTGGCGGCTGCGCTGCTGCCTTTCCTGATAGCTATTGCTGCCCTCGGCTCCGCCCGCGACATCCTCGACCACGCACGGGCTCGCCTCCTCCTGACCCCTGCCCAGGGCGAGGAGAACGTCCCGCGCCAGGATATCCAGGGCGCGCTGACCGTGTTTATCGCGGTCGGTGTTCCGCTCACGCTGCTGGTCTGGGGCGGTTCCTTTTCGGGCGGACTCTTCTTTGCGCTGCTCGCTCTCCCGTTTGCCGCCCTGATCGCCGTCCTGCTTTTCCGCGCCGTCTGTTTGACCTATCGCGAGATCAGGTGAGCAGCGCTCCTCTCGTTCCGATGCTATGCGTGGGATCGCTCTCGTGGCGCCCCGCGCCTTTTCAATGCGCCGACTCCGCCATTTAAATCAAATCCTGAGAGGTAATGGCGCTTATAGTTGTATATAGCCTGTATTCGACCTCGTTTTTTGTCCAGTATAGGGACAAGGTTGCATGTTCGTCCCATTTTGCATCGAAGTTAAATGGGTTGAAAGGGGTGTCAGGATTAGAAAGGATCCAATCCCCCTGGATCAGGACTGCGGGTTGTCCATTGACTTCTACTTCCTTGAAGCTTCCCGGGACGGCAGGGCGCGTAGTAGGTTCGACAACCCTTTGTTTTTGGTAATTTCCATTCCAATTTACCCAGGCGCTTAATGGATGGAAAATCAAGATGATTGATTTTTGATTATCGGATGGATCGCTCCAGGTTGTTCTTCCATCATCCGGCCTTGCACCTGTGAACCATTCATCCAGGGTGATCTTTCCATCCGTGGTAAAACCGCCAGGTGCCCAACTTGGGACTTCGAGAACGCAGTCCCAAGCTTGTTCGGCTTTAGAAAGGTTCACCGATTTCTGGACTTTATCATAAGAGGGAGCGCCCAGGGGAAGGAAATTAAACGACAAATACGAATCCTGGTTTAATCTCGTTAGTATTGGTACCCATATATTACCCACCTGGTTCCACTTCGAAGCCGCCGCTTTGCTGATACAAGCCGCGATGAGGATGATAGTAGCCAGGGCCAGGATGGCATTGCGAAATGACAATTTTCCAGTAAGTAATGATGGTTTTTGCTTCGAGATACGGTTGTACAATTCCTGGGTAAATTCCTCGGAAGGCGCCTGGTAATAGCGGGTCAAAAAATCATCGTTCATTTATTTCCTCCAAATCTGCACGGAGTTTCCGGACGGCGCGGCTCAGGATTGCACCGACGTTCGATTCACTCAATCGTGTCAACCTGGCGATTTCCCGGTTAGTCAGCCTGCCGCCATATTTGAGGGCGATCAGCTCGTGCTCACGCGTCGACATGCTTGCCAGGAGGGACGATAATTGGGAAAACTCCTCCCGGTGCTGGACCGTCTCCTCCACCGATGCGGGGTCCACCAGGTCGTGTCTTTCATCCAATGATGTCTCCCGGCGGGTTTTACGGAAGTGGTCAATGGCTGTGTTACGGGCGATCGTAAATATCCATGTCGAAACAGACCCGAGGTTGCGCCTGAACCGCACCCGTCCACGCCAGGCTTTTTCGAAGGTGATTGAGGTGAGATCCTGTGCGGAAAGGTCATTCCCAATCCGGTATCGAAAAAAATTATAGATGCGCGGTTCTAGTTCGGCATAGACAGCATCCCAGTCGATCTCCTGCGATAATCCTTGCATTCCTTTGGCTATAATCGTCTGTGAATCCATTGTTTAATATAATTATACGTATCGACTATAAAAGTATGACAAGGTTTGTAAAGATCGGGAGGAAACACTGGTTGCATAATGACCCCAGAAAAATGGAGATTGATATCAATATTGTTTGCCGCCCTGATCGCCCTCCCGCTGTTCCACGCGGTCTGTTTGGCTTATCGCGAGTTCAGATGAGCATCGCTTCCCTCATCCGTTGCCGCGAAAAAAGGAGTGCGTGTACTTCGCACTCCTTTTTTCGCATCTTTCTCCCCTCTCTTTGGGAGGGGCTGGGGGTGGGACTTTATTTATTTCCCAGAGATAAGAGATCGTAGGTATTCGTGATGGTCTTTTGATTAGCCAGGTCTTGCCAATCTTCTTCTTTGTCTACATAAGTTTCGACATATTGTAAATTGTTGTCCTCAACATTTTTTACAGAAAATTGGTGAGTTAAATCGGATTTTGCGATATCTGTTACTGCACCATTCGTGAGATTGACAGCTTGCACACTGGGTGCCTCTCCGTTTCCCCAGGGTCGATTATTAAAAGTGTCACAGTTGTTAAAAATAATATAATCATTCCAAAAGAAATGGTCCCCGCCTTCCCCTGCTGTAGTGCAAAATTCATCCACTGCCTGCTTTTTGTCGACCAGTGAAACGACGATTGCCCTGCGGGAAGTATATGTCCCAGGAGAAAGGAACACATAATTTCCCTTGCCGTCATCGGCCACGATGGTTCCTCCAACGATTAGATTGAAAGATCCGTTTATCTGGTTTACAAGTTTTTGGCTTTTATCGTAGATGATAATTTCACCAATTCCGTACTGAATATCCGGGCTGCTTGGATTTAATAGGTAAACAGAATACCGTTCATCTTCTCCCATTAACACTTTACTTGGAAAATCCTCAAGGCTCAAATTGGTAGTAGGAGAAACCGTGGGAATACTCGTTGGTTGAGTTGCGCTTACTGCAGTAGGGCTTGGGGTCTCACCGGGACTAATTTTCACCTGACCACAGCCACTTACAAATAATGCAGCGATAATTACAAGGGGGATGCTTATTTTCATAGGGTCTCTGCTGGCGGAATCATGTCTGTATAAAAACGTTGTGGTTTACAAGCATTTCAACGGTGTTGCGGAAAGAATACCGGGTTTACCGGACTTCATGATATCCATATTAATTATCGCGCAGTTCCGGTAAAACGCACCCGCGGCTTGGCGGTCCTGCCATTAGCCGCCCTGGTCACCTTCCTGCTTTTCCGCTCGGCCTGTTCGACCTATCGCGAGATCTAGTAACACCCGATTCGCGTTATCATTGCTCGATCGAAGTATTTGAGGCCAAATACCTTGAAAGGAGATAAAGATCAACCATGACCGTATTCACCCCCGCAGAGATCAGTTACCTGCAAAGCCAGCGCCTCGGGCGCCTTGCCACAGTCGGCCCGCATGACCAGCCGCATGTGGTGCCCGTTGCCTTCCGTTACAATCCTGACCTGGATACGATCGATATTGGCGGCCATGATTTTTCCAAACGCAAAAAATTTCGCGATGTGCACGCCAACCCCAAAGTGGCTTTTGTGGTGGACGATATCGTTTCCGTCGATCCATGGAGAGCGCGCGGGATCGAGATCCGCGGCAGGGTTGAGGTGCTGCAAACCGGTGGAGCGGAGATCATGCCGGGCTTTGCTCCCGAGATGTTCCGCCTCATGCCGAAGCGGGTCGTGAGTTGGGGGATCGAGGCAAAAACACCTCCGGCCAATCCCCGCTAGAGGTCAACCCGACAGCGCCTCGACCAGATATTAAACAAGTTTCCGGAAAAAGGTTATTTTATTAACAATCTCAGTTTGTACTGCTACTGATAAGATTAGCAATTTGATAAATCACCCAAGGAGATTATTGTGACCGACCCATATCCCTATGTAACCCGCTTGGATATCAAATTCAAGCATCTCGAACTGATCGACCTTCCCACGATCGTGAAAGAGTGCAAGGATAAATGGTTCAACCAAACCCTGACGAAAGTGAATGACAGCGTGGTCAGGGTTGGCATCGTGCAGGGCGAATATCACTGGCATAAGCATGACAAGGACGATGAATTCTTCTTTGTTCTTGATGGACAATTGCTTATTGACCTGGAAGAACGGACCATCGAACTGAATCCGAATCAAGGCGTTACAATTTCCCGCGGCTTGATGCATCGACCGAGAGCGCCTCAGAAGACCGTGATGTTAATGGTGGAAACCAGTTCAATTCAACCCACTGGAAACTAACGGAATATTTTTCGAGGAAATCAGTTTTGCCGTCATGACTCGCAACATCCGGGTCGTGACCGGAATAATAAAATAACTAGGGAAGCTCTAAATTACTGGAACCTGCAACTTGATAGTGGACGACCTTAGGTTCAAATTCAAGCAGAAAATTCTTGTCCTCAGGGTAATATTTTGCCAAATCGGGGTCTTTCCCAGCAAATTTTATGATTGCTTCCATATTTTCCCAAAACGTCAGGGTAATAAAATGAGTGATTTTCCCTTCCTGGCGTTCGAGAACGTAAACGCTGAGGTTGCCTTTTATTGATTGGTAGTCAGGGATTGCGCGTTGATTTAAGAACTCCCGATAGGTTTTAGCATTGCTTCTCTTTACACGGCCGTGCCACATCCGGACGATCATGATTAATTCCTCTCATTTTCTGGTCGCGACGCTTCGTGTCGTGACCGACCGATTCAAGCCGCCATCTTCCTGATCTCCCCCGCGATTTCCCCGAAATACAGCGTTGCCCGCCTGATCAGCCCGATCGAGCTGAGGAACCCGTGCGTCATCCCGTTGCAGCGCATGAGCTTCACATTCACCCCCGCCTCCTGCATTCTGTGGGCATATGCTTCGCCCTCGTCTCGCAGCACGTCGAACTCCGCCGTCACCACCAGCGCGGGCGGCAGCCCGCTAAGGTCCTTCGCCAGCAGGGGCGAGATACGCGGGTCGAGCCGGTCCTGCGGCTCAGGAGTGTACTGCTCCAAATACCATTCCACATCCCGCCTGGTCAGACCGAGCGATTTCTCGCCAAATTCCTTGAAGGACGGTGTATCCAGGTGGGCACCATCCAAGGCTGCGTAGAAAAGAACCTGCCCATTTATGATTGGAGCGCCTCTTTGACACGCCAGCTGCGCCACGGCAGCCGTCAAGTTGCCGCCGGCAGAGTCGCCGCCCACCAGCAGCCGGTTGGGATCCGTGCCCAGTTCAGTCGCATGCGCCACAGCCCACGCCACCGCAGCAAAGGCGTCCTCCAGCGCTGCCGGGCAGGCATGCTCGGGCGCCAGGCAGTAATCCACCGAAAGCACAGCGCAGTCTGCATGCTTGCAAATGAAGCGTGCCATGTTATCGGCACTGTCGAGCCCGCCGATCACCCAGCCTCCCCCGTGCAGATAGACGAACAAGGGGTAGCCAGTCCCTTTGCCGGGCAGGTATAAGCGGGCGGGGATCTCGCAGGTAGGTCCCGGGACGACCAGGTCTCGAATCGAATCCACTTTTTCAAAGGTTCCACCGGACAATTTAAGCAGCCCAAATGTTTTCCGAAAGTCGTCGCGTGCCTTTGTGGGAGTGATCGTGTCGAGAGGGGTCTCTCCCAGCAGCTCCTGCCCGCGGCGCATCAGTGCAATTTGTTCATCAAGGACTCCACCCGGAAGGGGCGGGAAGGACGAAGTGAGGTTGAGCAATTTAAGTCGGAGCAGAAGGGTGATAAATCGAGGATACGTGAAAAGGCTGGGTTTCATATGATTATTCTAGCACACCCGAGGCGTCTTTCGCGGAGCGCCCCCGTGTGGGCCAGCCGCCATCAGGTGCAACGACAACATAAGTTATGGATGGCTAGGTATCAACAACAGTTCCCATTTTTATAAAGTTATTCTTGCATCTTTTTGTGCCTCTCGCCCCCCGACTGTAAAGATCGTGCCATTGAGGGTATTGTTTTTCCCACGTCGTCTTATCCCGCGGCCGGGAAGGAGACGCTCACCCTCAGCCCGCCTTCTGGCAGTCCCTGGGCAGCGATCTTGCCATCCTGTCCCTCCACCAGCAGCTTGGCGATCGCCAGTCCCAACCCGGCTCCACCTGAGACGCGCGAGCGGCTCTTTTCCTCCCGCCAGAACCGGTTGAATATAAATGGCAGGTCCGCTTCCGGGACCCCGGGACCGTTATCATTGATGCTGATCACAACTTCTTTATCATTATTGGAAATGTCCACCCAAACACGTCCGCCCTCGGGCACGTAGCGCAGGGCGTTCGAGATCAGGTTGCTGATCACCTGTTCGGTGCGCAGCGGGTCGGCATCGACCAGGGCTTTTTCCAGCCATGTCACCAGTTCCAGGCGGATCTTCTTCTCGTCGGCCTCGGCCTGGAACATGCTGAGCGAACGCCGGGCGATCTCGATCAGGTCCAGTTCGTGTTTTTCAAAGGCCAGTTGGTGGCTCTCGGCCATGGTCAGCAGGCGCAGGTCCTCCACCAGCCGTTCGAGCAGGTAGGCCTCTTCCAGAGCCGGGCCGATTGAATTTTCATCCGCCGGGTAGATCCCATCCATGATCCCTTCCAGGCGGCCGCGTACCACGGTCAGCGGGGTGCGCAGTTCGTGGGCAATGTTGGCCAGCATGTCACGCCGCTCACGGTCATTGGTTTCCAGGGCGTCTGCCATTTTGTTAAAGCTTTTGCTCAGATCTCCCAGGTCGTCCGATCCCTTCGTGCGGGCGCGGATCTGCAAGTTGCCTCCGGCGATTTCCTCCGCCGCGGCGATCACCTCCGCCAGCGGGGACACCACCCGCCGCGTGAGCAGCAGGCCGATCAAGGTGGCAAAGACAGCCAGGCCAAGGGAGGCCAGCAAGACCGGCTGGAGGAAGCGGAAAGTGAAGAGCCTTTGCGACGGTTGGATGTTTTGCCCGACCACGAGTGTTCCCACCAGTTGCCGTTCACCAGGATGGGCATGACAGACTCTCCACTGGCCGGTTGGTAAACCAGTCGCCGTGGCGGGATCCACCGGCCGTCCATATTCCACAACGACGTGGTTTTGTGCATCCAGCAGGATCGAGGCCCTCCATTGTGCAGCTTCAATATCGAGGGAATTGGCAAAGATGCTGCTTACTCCCGTCCCAATTGCCGCGGGCGATGTAATAGGTTTCGAGGCGGGCAATGGTGGGCAGTCGGAAGAGCGGGTTGGATTGCGACGGGTTGGCCAGGACCAGGCCAGTGGCCAGCAGCGTGAACAGGACGAGGAAGGCAACTACGATGAGAAAAGCGCGCAGGAGCAGCAGGAAAAGCCGGTTGCGGATGGAGCGGACGGTGGTGGAATGTGGCATGCTCAGCCTTCGAATTTATAGCCGACGCCGTGGACGGTGATGATGTAATCCCCCGGTTCGAGTTTGCGGCGCAGGTTGCGGATGTGCGAGTCGATGGCGCGTTCGTAACTTTCAAAGGACACGCCCCGCACTGCATTGAGCAGTTGCGCCCGTGTAAAAATGCGACCGGGCTGGCTCATCATGGTTGCCAGGAGTTCGAACTCGGTCATGGTGAGTACCACGGTCCGGTCGGGCAGCACCACCTGGTAACGGCTGCGGTCCAGGGTCAGGTCGCCTGCCCGGATCACTTCGCTGGTAGGGTCACCGCTGGCCCGCCGCAGCACCGTGCGGACACGCGCCACCAGTTCGCGCGGGCTGAACGGTTTGGTGATGTAATCGTCCGCACCCAGGTCCAGGCCGATGAGCTTGTCCGTCTCCTCGATGCGGGCCGTGAGCATGATGATGGGCACGTTGCTTTCGTGCTGCAGGGTCCGGCACAGGTCCAGCCCGTCCATGCCCGGCAGCATCAGGTCGAGGACGATCAGGTCGGGTTTCTGCGAGCGGGCCATGGCCAGCCCCTGCAGTCCGTCCCCGGCAGTAATGATATCGTAGCCGGCCGCGTGCAAATAGTCGCTGCAAATCTCGACGATCTTGGGTTCGTCATCTATGACAAGGATCTTCTTTGCCATCGTTTTTACAGGCTGCTGTAAATAACTATTGGATAATTCCTGATTTTTGCCGAGCATATTATTGCAGACTGATTTTACTAATTATGAAGGCAACATTATTATGACGCAGATGCAAGATTCATGCAAGAAAAAAACCAGCCCGCCCTCCCGCAGGCGGGCTGTCTTATGTTATGCACTCGCAGCCGGAGGCGTTGCCTGTGTGACCGGTGCAGATGGTGCAGCAGGAGCCAGCATCTTCTTGGCCGGGATCAGGGCGAGCACAATTACCGCTATCGCCAGGATCAGGTGCAGGATGCTCAGGCCCAGGCTCAAAGCGTTAAAGCCTCGGGCAAATGTAAATGCCACCATGATCGTCGGGATGAGGCCGAGCACTGCCAGGATGAGATAAAGGGCTCCCATGACGATACCGAGAAGCTGTCCCCAGCGCTTGGTGAGGAACATACCCACCGCTGCCACCAGCGAGACCAGCAAGGCGAAGCCGTATATGATGGTCCCGGTGATCCCGTTCAAGAAGGTAAAGCTGAACACGCTGGGCGTCCGCCCTGCGAACGACCGCCCGGTTGGGCTGGTTGGGGATGTCGGGCTGGTTGAGTTGCCCTGGCCCGTGGTGCCATTACCCGCCTCCGGGAACCCGTTCCGAGCCCCAGGAGTGGTCTGACCGGTAAACTGCCGGGTGAAGCCTGTGCGGTTGGCGCCTGAGATCCCGGTCACCCGCAGGAGAGGGGTGGCCAGGAACAACAGGGCCAGCACCAGGAGAACGAGAGCTGCGATTGGTAAAGTTTTAGAATTGAGTTTTGACATATAAACCTCTGATTAGTCATGGTTCAACTTTTGAGCATGTAGTCCCGGTTCTAATACGGGACATGCAAGTTATTCGTCACGCCTTGCTTTCACCGGCTCGAGCCTTGCAGCTCGAAAGACCGGATAGATGCCAAGAAACAGGCCGGCAGCGATTGCACTAATCCAAACCAGCGGTGCAGCCGTGATCAGCAAAGTCAGCAGGATGACGCCGGCAGAACCAGCAATGGTTATGACAGATAGTTTTGACATAGGTACCTCCGATATGTTATTCGTACCGTAATGCTTCCACCGGTTCGAGCCTGGCGGCCCGGCGGGCCGGATAGATACCAAAGAACAAACCGACGGCAATCGAAAAGAGGGTTGCCAGCAGGACGGCGTTCAGGCTGACAGCGGGGTTGAGGGATGTACCGCTGGCCGAAGCGATCTGTCCGATGATCAGGGAGATCAACCACCCGAGCAGGATGCCGATCAACCCACCCAGCAGGCTCAGGAACGAGGACTCTGCCAGGAACTGGATCATGATATCCCGGTTACGAGCTCCCAGGGCTTTGCGCAGCCCGATTTCACGCGTCCGTTCCACCACCGAGACCAGCATGATGTTCATGATGCCGATCCCACCCACCAGCAGGCTGATTGCGGCAATGCCGCCCAGGAAGGCGGTCAGGATACCGGTGATCGAAGTGGCTGTGGTGAGCAAACTAGCCGTGCTTTGAACGCTGAAGTCTTCCTTCCCAACCGCCACGTGGTGGCGCAGGCGCATGATATCGGAAATCTGAGTGGTTGCCTCCGTAACGGCCGTGGCGCTGGTGGCCTGGACGTAGATCTCGTCCACAGTTGGTGCCGGGTCGGTTGACGATGCGGTCACGCGCAGTGGTGAGCGGAACGATGACCTGGTTATCGGCACTCCCAAACGAAGTTCCACCTGTCGATTTCAAAACGCCGATGATCGTAAACGTCTGGCTGTTGATGAGCATCGTCTGCCCGGTCAGGCCCGTGGTTTGGCCAAAGAGCGTGGTTGCCAGGTCCACCCCGATAACGGCCACACGGGCGTGGGTGTTCACCTGCTGGTCATTGAAAAAAGCGCCTTCGGTGACCTGCTGGTTACGGATGGAAAAGTAACTGGTGGTCACTCCATAGACGGTGGTGGTGGTCGTCTGCCCGTTGGCAGCCGAGGAGATGTTGCCACCCTGTATTATGGGGGCAACCGCAATGACTGACGGGGCTTGAATCGGATTCGCGATTGCCTGTGCATCTGCCAGTGTTAATTGCCGAACGTTCCGGACAATGTTGACCCCACCTCCCTCGAAACGCGCCCGAGATCCAGCGGAAACATACAGGACATTCGTGCCGATGCTATTGATCTGGGAGGTGATGGAGTTCTGGGCGCCCTGTCCCGACCGAAAGCATGGCGATCACTGCCGCCACGCCGATCACAATGCCCAGGACGGTCAGCCCGGTGCGCAGCTTGTTGGAGTTCAAACTGGTAAAGGTTTCCCGAATAACACGTGTGATTTTCATTGGACAGTCTCCTCGACCAATCCGTCCCGGATCTGGATGGTGCGCTGTGTCTGGGCGGCAATTCTCGGGTCATGCGTGATGATGACCAGCGTGGTATTGCGCTCGCGATTAAGGGTGAGCAACAGGTCCATGATTTCCTGGCCCACCTTGGAGTCCAGGTTGCCGGTGGGTTCGTCGGCCATCAGGATGGCCGGTTCATTGATCAGTGCCCGTGCAATCGCCACCCGCTGCTGTTCCCCGCCGGAGAGTTCCGCTGGATGGTGCTTCATACGGCTTTCCAACCCAACAGCCTTCAATGCCGCCACCGCCCGTTCCCTGCCCTCGTTCGCCGAGTCGGAATAACTCATGGGTAGTTCGACATTGGCAAGCGCGGACGTGCGCTGCAGCAGGTTAAAGGACTGGAATACGAATCCGATCTTGCGGTTCCGAATACCGGCCAGTTGATCGTCGGTCAGGCCCGAAACCTTTTCGCCATCCAGGATGTAATCTCCGCCGGTTGGCCGGTCCAGGCAGCCCAGGATGTTCATCAGGGTGGTTTTACCGGAGCCGGAGGGACCCATGATGGCAACGGCTTCACCGCGTTCGACCTGCATGGACACCCCGCGCAAGGCCTGCACTTCCACTTCGCCCATGTGGTAGTATTTGGTCAGGCTTTCGGCCCGGATCACTGTTTCTTCCATTTCATCCTCCTGGCCTAAGGGGTCGCCACAGGCTGAACCCGCGTGCCACCACCGCCGCCTGGAATTCCGCCCAAGCCACCCAGCCCCAACCCAAACCCGCCGCCACCACCGGTGGTGGAGGTGCTGGCGAAGCTGAGAACGATCGTATCGCCTGCCTGCAGGGTATTGCCGGTGATCTGGGTGGTGGTATCCGAGACGGCGCCTACTGTGACAGCCACAGTAGTTGGAGTTCCATTTTGGATAAGATAGACATACTGTTGACCGGAGGTGCTATCGGTGAAGATGGAGGTACTGGGTACCAGCAACGCATTGGCAACCTGGTTGGTAATCATGGTGACGTTGGCGGCCATGCCCGGTTTGATCAGGGCATCGGCGTTGGTGATCTGCACGGTGACTGTAAAGGTCGTGCTGTTGTTACCCACCGTCCCGGCCAGGGATGACTGGGTGACTGTGCCTTTATAAGTTTTATTGGGAATTGCGTTAAAGGTGAGCGTGGCAGGTTGCCCGGCCTTGATGCTGTTGATGTCCACCTCGGTGACCTGGACGGCCACCACCAGGCTGGACAGATTGTCAATGCGGAAGGCTTGTGTCCCCGACGCGACAACTGACCCGACGATGGCATTTGACTGGGTGATCGTTCCATCAATGGGTGCAGTGAGCTTCAGCTCATCCAGGTTCGCCTGTGCGGTCTGCACCGCCTGCTGGGCCTGCTTGAGCTGAAGTAATGCTGTCCCGGTGGCGTCTGCAGGCACAGTCCCGCCGGTCAGGAGCTGCCAGGTAGACTTTATCCTGTGCCAGCGTGGCATTGGCAAGGTCCAGGTTAGCCTGGGCCGCATCGACTTGTCGCTGGGTTGGTTTCTGCGAATAAGCGCTGTAACTATTAAAGGCGGCATTATATGCTTGCTGGGCGTTATAGAGAGCCTGGGTGACTGACGCCTCACCTGTGTTGTTAATATATTGCCCTACATTGGCGTTATCATAATTTGCCTGAGCTTTATCCAAATTTGCCTTGGCGATGACCACATTGGCATACTGGTCCTGGATCAGACCATTATTTTGCCAATATTGCAAATTGTTCACTCCATATTGAGCATTAATTACATTTGTCTCATCTGTGGTGATGGCCAGTTTGGCATTCGCAATCGCTTCAGGAGAGGTCAACTGGGCCAGGTTCTCCTGAGCGTTGAGCGAGAGCGGTTTCCAGGTTGCTCTGGGTCAGGGAGTCCTGCACCAT
The DNA here is from genome assembly GCA_963760245.1 of uncultured Chloroflexia bacterium. GTDB lineage: Bacteria > Chloroflexota > Anaerolineae > Anaerolineales > Villigracilaceae > UBA877. The sequence goes on from CAVXCH010000004.1 coordinate 601,697, forward strand.
GCTGGCTAGAACATCCCCCGCTTTAACCTGGGCCCCGATCTGGGTAAGCACCTGTGCTTATCTGACCGCTGTTCTGCCAGGTCAGGTTATCCGTTTGGGTGGATGCCACGGTCCCCGAGCCCTCCACGGTGGAGGTGAGGGTACCGAGCTGGACAGTGGTCGTCTGGTAAGCGGTTGAGGTACTGCTGGTTTGACCGCGAACGCTCATCACGACCAGCACCAGCGCGATGACTACTACAACCGACACCCCTGCAATAATCCAAGTTTTTTGATTTTTGCTCATTTCAGGTCTCCTTTTTTTGAACCTTTTTTTATCGGTCAAAAGATACCGCGCATATGTGGAGAAATTGTGGAGAAAGGATGGCAAATTGTAGAGATAACCATCCATGTTTTTCCTGCGCATTTGCGCGAGGAAGTATTTCTTCAAACAGGTGTCCCGGGAACGGATTGACCAAAAGGTTATTTTTTTTTGACGAGGACGTGTTCCTCGTCAAATCTTTGGTATGATGGGTGCATGGAACCGAATGTCAAACCTCCGCTTATAACGCTCCACTGCCGCGTACTGGTGGAATTGGTGGATTCAACTGGAGCAGTAGAGCGGCGCGAATTCACGATTGTCCCTGGGAAACAGGCTGATTTTAAAAGTGGATTGCTGGACGAGAATACCCCTCTGGGTCGTACCCTGCAGGGACATGCCGCCGGAGAGACGATCCCCTACCAGGCAGGCGACCTGGCCGAAGTGCGCATCCTGGCTGTAGCGGAGGGGGAGGGGTCCTTCTCCTCGGCCGCCGCCGAAGAACGCCGCGCTGATGTCCAAAAGGCTGCAGCCCAATCGGAGATTACCAACCAGATGATTTTTTCAACTGCCAGCGGAAGTAAATGGGGGGATTACGATGTGGATATGGACAAATTGCTGAAGGACGATGATAAAAAGACTACACCGCCCGAAAAGTAGCAGCCAACTCATAACCCCAATTTTGATAGACGCTACATTCCCTGAATTTATAAATTTGGTTCTGGCATAACCTCAAATTGTGTGGGCAGGCAACCCACCCACCCCGTTCAAGTCATCCTATGTTTCGCCGAAGCAACGTAGCTCCCTGTCCCCGTCGAACAACCGGTTATACGGTGGCTAGTTGTTTTTTATAGAAGCGGTAACGCTTGTAAATTTTGGCGCCCATGCGGTGGGCCAGGGGGAATGTATCCGGGTTTTCATCGCCGGTGAGAGACAGGTCGGCCCACTGGTAGCCCTTGGCGGAAGCGCGGCGGGCCATCTCGTCGAACAGGAGCACTCCTGCACCTGTATCCCAATGCTCGGGAACTACGGCCACACTTTTTATCGCCAGGCACTTTGGCTTGAGGCGTGCATATTTCGCCAGTCGCAGGTAATCCCACGGGCGGCGCAGGCCGTTAAGGTGGACGAGCACCTCGTTCATGTTGGGCACACCCGGGAACCACCCGATCACCTTGCCTTCCAACTCGGCGAAAAGGATTAATTCCGGGTCGACAATATCTAGAACTGGCAGAATCATGGATTCAATGTCGTTGCGAGTGTATGGGGTATAGTCGGCGAAATGCGCCAGGCCCCGGTTTTGAAGTTCCAGGATGTTGTCAATTTCCCTGTCAATATCCTTGAGGTTGCCGCTGCGTACAGTGATTTTCCTGCGCTGGCGAATTTTTTCGGCCAGACGCATCAAGTGCTGGATCTCGGGGGTGTTAAGATTGATGTCGATCGCATAAGCCAAGCCATCTTCACCGGACTTATGGAATCCAAACTTCTCGAAAAATGCCTGGTAATACGGCGGGTTGTGACCGCAGTACGAGGTTGGGGGACGGTCACGGCCTTCGATGAGGATGCCGCGTGAATCTTCCCGGTCCAAGTTGAAGGTCCCATAAAGGCTGACAAGTTTATGTTCACCCGCCCAGACCGTGGCCCGGTCGAATAGCGCTTCGGCCACGGCATAGTCGTCCACACTTTCGAAGAATCCGACCATGCATTCTCCAAAGCCTCTGGCGCGGGTGTTATTCTTGTCCTCCGCGCAGACGATGGTGCCGGCTGGTTTGCCATTCTGCCAGGCGATGAACAACTCGGCATAGCCATCCTTGAAAAACAACCCTCGTTGCGGATCGATCGTTTTGGCCCGCTCGGAAAGGAGTGGCGGTACCCACATTGGATCGCCCTTATAAATGCGCCAGGGGAAGGTGAGGAAGGCACGCCGCTCGCGGGCGGTTCGGACAGGTAAGACTTGGATGTTGTTCATGAAAGGTTCTCCTCGTGAAGCACAATCCCGTTACACCGTCATCAGCACGATGGCGGTCAGGGCAGTCAGGATGCCCACCAGTTGAAGGCGATTAAGGCGCTCATGTAAAAACAACCCGGCCAGCAGGACGGTTGATCCGGGATAAAGCGACCCCAGGACTGCGGACACGTCGAGCCGGCCCATCTGGCCACTGAGCACGTAAAAGGCATTGCCGCTCGCGTCCAGGATGCCGCTCAATGCGATCAGTGGCCAAGTTTTTCGCCCCGGTTTCCAGGGCTGGCGGGTGACTAGTGCATATATCAAGATGCCCGCCGTGGAAGCAAACCGCGAGGCCACGATGGGCCAGAAAATGGCTTCGCGGCTGGCCAGGTGCATAAAGACAAAGTACATACCGAAGACCACGCCAGCGATAAGCGGCAGGGTTATTTCGTTCAAGCGGATCGCGGCGTTTTCACCTACGCCTTCACCATGCGCGATCAACCAGACCGCAGCGAGGGCCAGCAGGATGCCAGCAAATGTCCACACTCCCGGCAGCCCATCCAAAAACGCACCGACGATTACCGGAATAATGGCCGCGATAATGGCCGAGACCGGGGCGGCCACACTCATCCGTCCGTTGGATAAAGCCCGGTATAAGAGCAGCAAGCCGATACCACCGCTCAGCCCGGAGACGCTGCCCCACAACCAGGTCTGCCAGGGAGGAATGGATTCCCGGAAGGCGAGCGCCAGGGTAACGAATAAAATCATCCCGAAGCCCTCTGCTCCGATGACGACGCCATACACATTTGCGCGCTTGGATGCGATCCCACCGGTGAAATCTGCCGCACCCCAGGTCAGGGCGGATGTCAGGCCGTAGAGGATGGATAGCAAGGAGGCTCCTGATATTCTAAGGTTAGGAAACTTAGGAAAACAACTTGAGGAAGAACCAAACGTCTACAATGTGGGCAGAAATATCGTTTGAATGTGATTTTACCATCACCCCTCAGGACATCGGTCTTTTTCCCTGTTTATCCCCTACACCCCGGACTAGTCGTTTTGGTTCAGAGCTGGCGATGTGGTTTTGGTAGTCTGATTTCAAGACATAGGGATGCTTGATTGTTAATACCCGAGAGCTCTCATTTAAATTATGAATTATGGATAATTTTAAACAATTGCTTGACTTTTTTGTAAGATGGAGTACACTTAATAATAACCTAACAAATATGTTAGGTTAGTTTATAGTTATCATTCAATTTTGAAAAGTCGATTCCTTATGATGGATGCCAATTTCATCCGGGTAAACAGGTGCACAATAGACCGGAAATTTAATCGAGTTTTGCTAGGACGGAAAGGAATGCGATTATGGCGATGAATAGCTATTTGGCCTCCATCGGGGGTCCATCCCTGCAGGTAATTGGCAGCGACCTGGATTTTTCAAAAAACAGGGAGCGTCCCAAAATACTGATTGTCGATGACGATGTAGATTTTATCGAAATGCTGAAAATTGTCCTGCGCAAGGCTGGTTTTGATGTAGCAGGCGCACATGATTATCAGACTGCAGCTCAAAAGTGCCGTGAAATTGATCCCAACGTGATTCTGTTGGACCTGTTAATGCCGGACGTTGACGGATGGGAAACCTTCCAGCGGTTGAGCCAGGTATCTAGTTCCCCGGTTATATTTGTGTCCGCTGCCCCCTTCCAGGAAAATATTGTTAAAGGGTTTGAAATTGGCGCAGAGGATTTTATCGCCAAACCCTTCAACAATCCCGAACTGATCGCACGGATCAAAAGAGTGCTTCGGAACCCCATATATGCCCACCGCCCGAACATTCGCAATTACCCCGACAGCGGCATCGAGATCGATTTTGACGCGCATGAGGTCGCCCGGAATGGCCGGCACATCCGGTTGATTCCGCGTGAGTTCACCCTATTGGAAATCCTGGCAGAAAATGCTCCCCGCAACGTATCTTATGAAAAAATTACCGTGCAAATGTGGGGGGAGGATAGCATTAAAAACAGAGCCCATTTAAAGACAATCATTTTTTCATTGAAACACAAATTGCAGGAAAATGAAACAGAAAAGACGTTAATTGTCAATAATCGCGGCATCGGGTACCAGTTGATTTCGCATCCTGAGGTCGGTAAATCTCTTTAAAAGCATAAAAAAAGATGGATAAAATACTAATAATTGACGATGATCTAGATTTCATCCAGATGCTGACCATAAAATTCCGCCTGGATGGATATGAAGTGTTTTCGGCCACCTCCGGATGGGAGGGGATCAGGGTGGCCTACGAGTCTCACCCGGATGTCATTCTGCTCGACATCATGATGCCGGAAACCGATGGTTTTGATACCTGTCACAACTTGCGGCGGATGACCAATACCCCCATCCTGATCTTAACTGCGCGTTCGGCTGAAAGTGACATAATCCGCGGGTTGTACCAGGGCGCCGACGATTTTCTTTCCAAACCATTCAGGCATGATGTCCTGGATGCGCGCATCCGGGCGCTACTAAGGCGGGCCCGGGCTCCCCAGCCACAGCCGGTTAAAGCCAATCAGTATTCCGATGATGTGATGAGTATCGACCTTGATTCTCAATACATTGTGTCACTGGGCAAGAAGCAAAAACTCACCCCCACCGAGCGGGATATTTTAAGCATCCTGCTCAACAGTGTTGACAGATCCGCCACATACCAGGAGCTGGCGATGAGGTTCTGGGGGCGATATGATCAGAGCGCAAAGGAAAGTCTGGCAGTGCATGTTACCAGCTTGCGTAAAAAAATGCGGATACTATGTGATGCCTTGTACGACCATGAATATATTCAGAATCAATGGGGGGTTGGATACCTTTTTGTACCGCGGAAATCTGGGCAGCCTCAATAAACTTGTTCAGGATTGCTGATCAGATAATATAATGGAATGCGATTTATCACTTAATTGTTTCAAATTTGTTATCCCCTCATACCCAAATAGTAAACAATAAAATAATTCATTAAGAATCTTAAGGGATTCTTAATCGTTGCCTTGATATACTACATCGGGCGATTTTTTCAACGCGTACATAATTCTAATGTTTCGTCTTTATTATTTTTGAAGGAGCGAAGATATGAATATCAGTTCCAGGAAATATATGTTGCTGGGGAAAATTTCATATATATTTAGCGCCGCCCTGATGATCGCGGCTCTGGTGACCAATTTGATCCCAATATCACCTGTTTCGGCCCACACCTCAGAAATTACCGGAAAGGTCACATGTCAGCAGGATAACACCAAACTGGTAACATGGACGATCACCAATTCAGAGGGATCAACCCACAAGATGGAAATTACTGCCATTGATCCGACCATTTCAGGGGTGGGGGTTGGCACACTGGTATCGAAATCTGTCCACGGAACACAGACGTTCAATGGAGACGACCACAGCACTGTTACTCTGTCCATCACGGGCCATTGGGCTTTTGATGGCTACACACACGATTTTTCAGGTTCCATAGACCTGGGCAGCAATACCTGTGCACCTGTTCCCCCAGATTACCAATTAAATCTATCTCATATTCAGTGCGTGAATGGCCAGGTTGAAATTCACTTTGTATTGCAAAATGTCCCCGATGGTGTGACACCCGGAACTCTCACTTATACTTATGGAAGTATTGATCCGACCAATCATACCGGGAATGTCTGGCACTACTACGACTATAAGCCAGATGGCTATTATAACGTTACCAGCGCAAGTGTGGTTGTTAATGGAACAACTGTAAGCTTGCACAACCCTGGGGATTATGCAGATACATACAATTGCGGTACGACCCCTCCGCAAGCAAACGCGTCTGTGACTACCGGCACCTGTTCGTGGACACAAGCGTCTGGCTCACTGACGGACGTGACGATTACCCTGGATCATGCTTCGCTACTCATCAACGAGGTAACATATACCACTTCGACTACGATCAAACTGCCGCCCGGCAATTACTCTTATAGTTGGACAGCTCAAAGTGGTTATGCAGGAAGCGGGAGCGGATCAGTTTCAATTGGGGATTGTTCACCCGGCACCGCCACTGCCAGCGTGACCATCAGCGGAGCGTGTTCCTGGACGGAAGCAGGTGGTTCGCAGACTCCCGTTACGATCGATGTGAGCAATGCCTCCCTCACCCTCAACGATGTGATCTATACCTCGTCGCAGACAATCAACCTTGGTCCCGGACATTATGACTACACCTGGGTAGCAAATCAAGGGTACACCGGGAGTGGGGCCGGAGATGTGACCATTGGGGATTGCTCGCCCGGCACTGCCACAGCCAGTGCGACCATTAGTGGTGCGTGTTCCTGGACGGAGGCGGGCGGTTCACTGACTCCCGTCGCGATCACGTTGAGCCACGCCTCCCTTACCATCAATGGGGTGACGTATACAACTTCACAGACAATCTACCTTGCTCCCGGCCATTATGACTATTCCTGGACTGCCAACGAGCCTGGTTTTATTGGAAGTGGAAATTCAGACCTGACCATCAGCGATTGCGCGCCTGGCACTGCCACTGCCAGCGCGACCATCAGTGGAGCGTGTTCTTGGACTGAAGCAGGCGGTTCGCAGACTCCTGTGACGATCGATGTGAGCCACGCCTCCCTTACCATCAATGGGGTGACGTATACAACTTCACAGACAATCACCCTTGGTCCCGGCCATTATGACTATACCTGGACTGCCGACGAGCCTGGTTATATTGGAAGCGGAGGTTCAGATCTGACCATAGGTGCCTGCGCGCCCGCCAGCGCTAGTGCGACCATTAGTGGTGCGTGTTCCTGGACGGAGGCGGGCGGTTCACAGACCCCTGTCGCGATCACATTGAACCACGCTTCCCTCACCATCAACGGCGTGACCTACTCTACTTCGCAAACAATTAACCTTGGTCCCGGCCATTATGACTATACCTGGACTGCCAACGAGTCTGGCTATGTTGGGAGCGGGAATGGGTCGGTTGATGTTGGATCCTGCGTTCCACCGGATGCACAGGCGTCGGTTGTTCCCGGTATTTGTTCCTGGGCAGCAGGGACCGGTTCGATCACCCCAGTATCCTATACGCTCAACGGGGCCTCGATTATCTTTACCAAGGACGGGAGCTCCCTGTCATATGGACCATTTACCACCTCAGGGAGTGTCGATCTAGGGCCGGGTAGTTACTCCTATGTCTGGACGGCCTTAAGTGGTTACAAGGGTGGTGGAAGTTCATCGGTTTTGATCGGTGACTGCACGCCCGGGAATGCCAGCGTGTCAGTTTCCACCGGGACTTGTTCATACTCAAAAGAGACAGGAGCTCAGACTCCCATAACGATCACCCTGACAGGGGCGTCGTTCACCATCAACGGCACAACCTACTATTCGTCCACGGTCATCAATCTAGGACCTGGCATCTACCCCTACTCTTGGGCATCCCTGCCTGGTTACATTGGGAGTGGAAGTGGAAATTTGGATGTGGGCAACTGCAACCCGGCTGAACCGCTTGTCAAGACCGCTGATCCATTAACATATTCAGCTGTAGGTACCCTGATCAGTTACACTTACGAAGTGACGAATGTTGGAAATGTTAGTCTGACAGGCATCCGTGTTACTGACGATAAGGCCACGGTAAGTTGTCCGAAAACCACACTGGAAGTAAACGAAACGATGACTTGCACAGCTACCTACTCAATCGTGCAGGACGACCTCGATGTTGGTTTTGTGACGAACCATGCCACCTCTATCAGCGATCAAACGGAACCAGATTACGCTCATGCAACTGTGACGGCGGTCACGCAGACCGGGTTAACCATCGATAAAACCGTGACCGAATCGACCTATACACAGGTGGGCGATTTCCTTCATTACGGTTATGTGGTAACCAATACCGGGAGTGTGACCTTGACCGGAGTGGGCGTGACAGACGATAAAACCACGGTGACCTGTCCGAAAACCAAGCTTGCCCCGGCGGAATCCATGAATTGCACGGCAACTTATTCAGTCAGTAGTGCGGATATGGAATCTGAGAAGATCACCAATACCGCGTTCGCCTCCGGCTTGTATGGAACCATACCAGTCATTTCTGCTCCCGATTCGGCAACCGTTGTACGCTTCTTCAAACTAGTTCTGAGCGCTAAGTGTGCCGCCAATCCGACTGTTAATGATGCCTGGCAGGTGAAGAATAAGAATAACTATTCAGTAGGTTTCGAGTATGCCCTCGACGGGGGTGCCTCAGGAACAGGTAATGTTCCTGCCAACTCCACGACGAGCTTTGATACACTGATTGCCCAACGCGGCACAGGTGTAATGAGCCTATACGTCGGTGGCAACCTGCAAAACAGTGCTTCAAGGGCTACGGGTTGCACGAATAATCCACCTCCGCCTCCTCAACCTACTCAAGGCTGTACTGATCTAAATGCCACAAACTATAATGCCGCCGCCACATCGGATGATGGAAGCTGCCTCTATCCCAATACTCCAGTAGTCCCCCAGACCCCGGGGACGGGTCAGGCAGTGGGTACACCTCCCGTCGCTATCCTGATCCCGGTCACAGGTGTGGATACAGGCCTGCTAGGCCGCACGTTGCCGGGATCCCTCTTCGGCATTTCATTCAGTTTTTTTGGGCTGGGTCTGGTGTTGATCGGACTTGCCCGCCGGCAGGAAGACTAACCAAAGGACAATATGGTTACCAGGGCCAGTTACCTCCCATCTCAAGGTGTACTTGGTCTTAATTGAAGGTAAACAAATGCGCAAGTTAAACAATATGATGGTGATCGCCGGCATGGTGCTGATCGTGGGCGGAGCAGCAAGTGTCGGGGTAACCATCCGGAATAATCTCCCCTCGCCTTTTGACATTGCCTCAACTTCGGGGCAGGGTGACAATTTCCTACCAATCATCGCTCCAGCCGTCGTGGGAAGTGCAACTCAGGCAGGTGCACCAACCATCAATCCCGGAGGAAGCGACCCTTCTGCAGCGATATCCCAGCTTCAGCCTGTTGGACTGATGCCGGACCGCCTTGTCATCCCGAAGATCAACCTGGATGCACCCATTGTCCCGGTCAATTACAAGACAATTACCGTCAGCGATCAGGTTTATTACCAGTGGGTGGCACCCGATGAGTTTGCAGTGGGCTGGCAGGATTCTTCAGCCTTGCTTGGACTCCCGGGGAATACTGTGCTGAACGGCCATCACAATGCATACGGCATGGTATTCAAGGACTTGGTGACGCTTGAAATCGGGGATGCCATCAGCATTTATTCTGGCTCCCGGGAATTTAATTATCACGTGGTTGCCAAAATGTTGTTGCCGGAACGGTTCGCTCCCCTCTCAACCCGCCTGGAAAATGCCCGCTGGATCGAACCGTCCACGGACGAACGGATAACTCTAATCACCTGCTGGCCAGCGACCAGTAATACACATAGGGTCGTCATTGTGGCCTTCCCTCAGAGCTACCCAAATACAACCTCTCAGGTTGAACCGCCGCAGTAAGACTAGGAAGGGACTTGGAATCAAAACAGGCAGGTCATGTGACCTGCCTGTTTAATATTCGGATGATCGGGAATTTATGAGGTTTGTTAAAAGCTTTATACGCTAAATGCTTCGGGTAATGGTCTTAAAGGGTGCCGGGGTATAAGGGATGGCTACGACGAATAAACGACCCCATGAGTCAAGCCCTTGTAAAGAGATACAAGTTTGTAGAACAAGTTGGTCCTTCACCCCGTAGGTTTGGTAAAAGACGTCCTCAACGGAAAGCGTTTGATGATCGGATAAATCAATAAAGGAGGAGTAGGGGTCGTCCGGTTGTAGCGCCTGGAGTCTTCGAATTTGCCTGACTTGGTACTGCTTGTAATGTCCATCTCCATAAACAACCGAGATCAGGTCGCCATTCTTAAGCTCGGGGAATTTCATCCCCGCCAGGGTATTGTGAGCCACAAAACCCAGCGACCCAAAAGCGGAGGCTGATTGAAATTGAGTCACCCGGTCGGCTGCAGGAGAAACAAAAGCTGGTTGGTCCCCCGGTTGTTGAATGACCGGATACGAAAACAAATTTCTCACGTACAAACCGGTGATTTCTTGTGCCGAACCATTTTTAACCTGTTGGATAAAAAGTGCCAGGTTGGCAGGATTAGCAGGCAAAGGGGAGGAGGGCGCAATACTCAAATCTCCGGTGACTGGGATTTGAGCACGTGTATGCATGGGAACGACTACCAGGCTGACCAGGATCAGGAGGTTTGCGATGTATGGAAGAGGACGGATTTTATTTGGAGACATAATCAGTGCCGTTACATCAAGTTATTATTTGGTTATTTTATGATAACTTAAAATTATTATACAAGTAAAATTAATTGAATGAAATGGTTTTTTTTGAATTGTAGAGAGCGTGTAAGGATGGTTATTAATTGACAAAATGCCCCGATAATCCCCTAGAAATAAATACTGGAGGGGTAATCTCTTTTTGGAAAGGAAGGTTAAATCGAATGAAGTGTTTGGAATCCCCCAATCTGGCACACTGGATAAAAACAAGCTGATTGTGATAAGATACGGCCCATGGATATCTCCAAAATCACCGAAAACCTATTTATTGGGGGTACCCCGCGTGCCGACGAATTAGATTATTTGCGAGACCTGGGTGTGCGCCTGGTTATCAATATGCGCTTTGACCGGCGTCCCCCAAAAGACATGCATCAACCGCCCCTCCATTTCCTTTGGCTGCGAACGTTGGACAACCCGGTATTCCCCATCCCTGTTCGATCTTTAAAGCGTGGCGTCTGTGCTGCCCTGGAGACAATCCGGGAAGGCGGGAAGGTTTATGCTCATTGCGCCAGGGGCCGCCACCGCGGGGTTGCAATGGGTGCAGCCATCCTGATCGCGCTGGGATATGACCCGCAACAAGCCGTCGAATTGATCAAGATTCAGCGTCCCGTCGCCGACCCGGATGCCTTTTATATCCGAAAACGGATTTTTCGCTTCGCGCGCGTTTGGTCCCATTGCTGATCAAGGATTTTTTCATCAATGCCGCATTGAAAGGAAATATGGATGAATGCCTCTGAATCCATTTCCAGTTCCAGGACGAGCACACTGATCAACCAGTTGATTGCCGACCAATGGGAAGCCTGGATGCGCTGGGACCCGCTCTTTGCAACTTCCTGCGGTGACCATCGTTTCAACGACCTCCTTCCCGCAGCCGGGGAGGAGCATTACGTTTCCTGGCGCACTCAACTGGCTGCCTTCCGCCAGCGCTTGCAGGAGGTTGACCAGCGTGCTCTCCCGTCTGCGGACCGGCTGAACTGCGAGATCTTTGGACGCATGTTGGACTTTGAGATAGCCGCGTTGGATTTCCATAATTACCGCCTGCCAATTTCCAAGGCGGGCGGCTTTCACATGTACCTTCCGGACCTGTACCTGTTCTCCCCATTCACATCAGTTCGAGATTATGAGAATTATTTAGCCCGCCTGGACGCGCTGCCCCGATATTTTGGCGAGAGCATCGATCTGCTGCGCCTCGGACTGCGCACGGGCTACGTCCCTCCGCGCGTCACGCTCGAGGGAGTGGACGAGTCCTTGAAGGCACAGATCGTTACAGACCCGTCCATCAGCATTTTCTACAAACCATTTCAAGAGTTCCCCTCTTCATTGGGCGGGGCGGACCGGGAGAGGTTGACGGCAGCCGCGCAAGATGCCGTTCGCGGGTCGGTGGTACCGGCCTACCAGTCCCTGCTCAAATTCCTCGAAACGGAATACATTCCCGGGTCCCGCGCCGGGATCGCCGCCTCTGACTTGCCGGATGGCCGTGCTTTTTACCAGGAACGCATTCGCTACTTCACCACGCTTGACCTTACGCCCGAGGATATCCATGCCACCGGTCAGAGCGAAGTCAAGCGGATTCGGAACGAAATGGATTCCGTCATCCGCAGGACTGGTTTCGAGGGCACTTTCCGGCAATTCATAGAGTTCCTGCGCAGCGACCCCCGCTTCTACGTCACAACGCCTCAGGCACTGCTGGAGAAAAGTGCCCTGGTGCTAAAACGCATGGACGGGGAACTGCCCAGGCTGTTTAAAACTCTGCCTCGCCTTCCCTACGGTATCCGGGAAATCCCGGCCTTCAGCGCGCCAGGTCAGACTGCCGCCTATTACCAACCCGGCACCGGGGACGGAAGCGTGGCGGGCAATTATTACGTCAACACGTATGACCTGGCAAGCCGCCCATTGTATGAGATCGAGGCTCTTTCTTTGCACGAAGCTGTGCCGGGGCATCACCTGCAAATCGCTCTCCAGCAGGAGTTGGGTGACTTGCCAAACTTCCGCCGGTTCACCGGCTTTACCTCTTTTGTGGAGGGTTGGGCGCTGTATTCGGAGAGGCTGGGAATGGAGGTCGGTTTCTACCAGGACCCATATTCGGACTTTGGGCGCCTGTCCTATGAGATGTGGCGTGCCTGCCGCCTGGTGGTGGACACTGGTATGCACGCCCTGGGCTGGACGCGCCAGCAGGCGATCGATTTCATGGCTGAATGTACCTCCTCCACCCTGCTCAACATCACCAATGAAGTGGACCGTTATATTGCCTGGCCGGGGCAGGCACTGGCCTATAAGTTGGGCGAGTTGAAGATCCGCGAATTGAGAGCGTTGGCTGAAAGGGAACTGGGAGTCGGATTTAATTTACGGGAGTTCCATGACCAGGTGCTGCTCGGAGGCGCCGTTCCCCTGGATGTGCTTGAAACGCGAGTCCGTGAGTGGGTGGCGGGGCAGAAACAAAGAAAAACTCCGAGTTCAGTTTAGAACCCGGAGTTTTGATTTATTCCCTTTCCAGCTTTGCCACCGTCACACCTGCTCCGCCTTCCTTGTCCCCACCTTCCTCGAACGAAAACACGTGCGGATGGCCCTTGAGCGCTGCCCGAACTTCCTGCCGGAGTTTCCCGGTCCCTTTGCCGTGGATGATGCGCACAAAAGGAAGCCCAGACATATAGGCTTTTTCGATATAACGCTCGAGCATTTCCAGGGCGTCCTCGGCGCGCTGGCCGCGCAGGTCGAGCTCGATGCCGGGGGAAGCTGGCAGACCCGGTTGATGGCGGGGGGCATTTGCAAAGGGTTCCGCAATGGTTTTTGGAATTTTGACCTTTTCGATGCTCTCCGCTTCAATCTCCAGGGGCTCTTTCTTTCTCTTCAACTCGTCCAGGGGGACGCGCATGCGCAGAGGACCGGCCTGGATTTCGGCCTCATCATCGCCAATTGATATTATCGTCCCTTCGTTGCCGAGCTTTTTCAGGATGACTATCTCACCTACTTTGAGAGGAGCGCGCGAGGTGGGATGTTCCGCCTTTGCTGTACGGCGCTTCACAGGGCTTTGGATTTCTTCCTCGACGATTTCCACCTTCTCTTCGATCTCCTGGAGCACGTCCAGCGGCTGGCGGGCGCTCTTTAACTCCGCTTTGAGCGATTTCAACTGTGCCTTGAATATTTCCACTTCCAGTTCACCTTCGGCACGCGCCTGTTCAAGAACTTTCTGACGTTCATCCTCGATTTTTTCCAGCCGCTCAGCCAGGTCGTGCTCCAGCCGGCGCGCCTCTGAGCGGGCTTTACCGGCCTTTTCACTTTCTTTGAAGGCGATCTTGCGTTGACGGTGGATGTCGCCGATCAGTTTGTCCGCTCGCAGGTCGTCGGGGTTGATTTCACTTTTTGCAGCGTCGATGATTTCCTGCGGAAGTCCCAGCCGCTGGGCGATGGCCAGCGCATTCGAACGTCCTGGCAGCCCGATGGTCAGTTTGAAGGTTGGACGCAGGGTCTGGACATTGAACTCCAGCGAGGCGTTGACCACGCCCGGGGTGGTGTGAGCGAAGGTTTTCAGTTCCGGATAATGAGTGGCGACGAAAGTGGTAATGCCCTGCGAAAGCAGCGCCGACAGGATCGCACGTGCCAGCGCAGCGCCCTCCTGCGGGTCTGTGCCGGCCCCAAGTTCGTCCAGGATGACCAGCGCACGATGATCCGCTTTTTTCAGGATATGGACAATATTGGTGATGTGACCGGAGAAGGTCGAGAGCGATTGCTCGATGGATTGCTCGTCGCCAATGTCGGCGTAGATGGCCTGGAAGCAGGGCAGCTCCGAGCCGGATTGGGCCGGGATGTGCAGCCCGCTCTGGGCCATTGCAGCCAGCAGGCCGACGGTCTTGAGCGTGACGGTCTTGCCGCCCGTGTTGGGTCCGGTGATGACCAGTGCGAACGTCCCGGGGACGGCATCAATCGTGATGGGTACCACCGAGCCAGGTTCGAGCAGCGGATGCCTGGCATTAATCAGTTTGATTGTGGGAATTTCTGATGTTGCACCCTTGCCTCCAGGGGTGTCGAAGGGTCCTCCATCTTCGGGATGGACCTTTCGACGTTTTACACTCGAGATATCCAGCAGAGTTGGTTCCGAGGCATGCAATTCCTCCGCATACTTCGCTTTGGCAAAATCCAGGTCAAGTTCTGCCAGTGCATTTACGCCTGGACCGATCTCTCCTGCCAGTTCTCCAACCAGCGTCGAAAGCTCCACCAGCACCCTGCGGACTTCGTCCCGTTCGGCGATCTGGGCTTCGCGGAAGGCATTGTTGAGTTCGACCACTGCCAGCGGCTCTACGAATAGAGTCGCCCCGGTGGAGGACTGGTCATGGACGATGGCTTTAACCTGACCCTTGAACTCAGCCCGGAGCGGGATCACATAGCGCCCATCGCGCTGGGTGATCACAGCATCTTGCAGCTTGGAAGCCGTGGAACTGTCGGTCAGGTAGCGCTGCAGGCGGGACATCAACCGGTCGTGTGCAATGCGGACCTGGCGGCGGAGATCATACAACCTTGGGGAGGCGCCGTCTGCGACTTCCGCGTTATCAGCGATGCAACGCGAGATGGCTTCGATCAACCCTGTGGGTGCTGGCAGGCGTATGGCGATATCAGCCAGGTGCGGATACGTGTTTGCGTGTTTGTTAAAGAAATACCGCAGGTCACGCATCGAAACCAGGGTGGACTGCACGTCGAGCAATTCCTTAGGATCAAGCACTCCGCCGTGCGCGGCCAGGTCCACCTGTTCGCGGATATCATGTGCGCCACCGATGGTTATATCGCTGGTGACGAGCAACATGCGCGCCTCGCTGGTCTCCGCCAGACGCATAACAGCCAGGTCGTAATCGGGCGTTGGCTGGAGGCTGTGTGCCAGGTCAGCCGAGGCTGAAAAATCGCAAAACTCCGCCAGGCGGTCGCGGATTTTGGAATATTCAAGGACGTGCAGGGTTTTAGCATCCATACAGATGAATTTAACCACAAGATAAGGGATTAGAGAATGGAAGATGGGAAAGTGGATATAAAAAGAGCGACCAGGAGGTCGCCCTTTTTGGAATAGTCAGGGACAGTAATATTCTTATAATCCGGTTTATTAATGTCCAACGGGCGGTGGTCCATCCGCGGCTCGCCTCCCTGCCCACTTGAAAGGCCAGCCAGGCAAAAGCAGCCCAATCAAGAAGGCAAGTATGGCAGCGACGAATGTTATCCGGTAGGACAGCTCGAACCCGGCTATGTTTTCCCGGCAGGCCTCGGCGAGTAGCGGCGCCACCTGGGCTGGGATGGGCGCTGGCGGGTCCCCGGATTTAATATTTGCAGCCACGGAGGTCACTACCGTTGGCTGGCAGATCGCCAGGGGGGCCACACCCGCCTGAGGCGGGGTGTTCAGGAATTGTTGCTGCAGGGCTGAGATTTGCGGGGACAGGGTGCTGACAAGCACGGTCGCCAGGATGGCAACTCCAATGGCTTGGAATACCTGGCGGGTGGCATTTGTCAGGGAAGACCCAATGGCGATCGCAGGTAATGGGACAGCCGACATTGCCGTCACGAAGGTCGTCTGGATGGTGGCACCAAATGCCAGGCCGCGCAGTGCCAATATGAGCAAAATCCAACTGATCGGCGTGTCTGCCTGTATCTGGGAAAGCTGCCAGGTATTTAAAATTAAAATCCCAAACCCAAATGCAAGCAGGGGGCGCGGTCCCAGGTGATCGTATAGCCGGCCAGCCAGGATGGTCGCGATCCCACCCGTGACGGCCATCGGCAGCAGGATCAACCCGGTGTCGAAAGCGGTTTTGCCCCGTAAGAACTGCAGGTATATGGGTAACAGGAATTCAGCGCCGAAAAGAGCGATCACGCTGACATAGCCGAGCAGACTGGCGCTCAGAAAGGTTGGTTTTCTAAACAGATGCAAATCCAGCAAGGGCTCTTTCGCGACAAACAACTCTACCAATGCAAAAGCGACCAGGCCGAATGCGCCGATGATGAACCAGGTCACCACACCCGGAGCCGACCAGCCGAAATTGGCTGCTACTGAGGCAGCATAAAGAACCGAGCCGAATCCGATAATCTCGGTGATCAACCCAGCCCAGTCCAGAATTGGCCAATGGTCCCCAGGGAAGTCAGGCAGAAAGAAAGAACCCAGGATGATGCCTATAATTCCTATGGGTGGGTTGATGAAAAAAATGAAGCGCCACAGGTTTTGATCAACCAGGTATCCCCCCAGAATGGGTCCCAGCGCTGGCGCGACCAGGGCGGCAAGACCAAATATTCCCAGGGCGGCGCCCTGCTCCTTTGCCGGGAAACTGCGAAATAATATGGCCGAACCCAGTGGTAAAGCGATCCCTCCACCAAACCCCTGCAGGGCACGCGCCGCGATCATGAAACCAAGTGTGGGGGAGATGCCGGATAAGAACGAACCAACAATAAATATTGATAGACCGGCGAGATATATTCGCTTCATCCCATACCGGTTTGCCAGAAAGGCCGAAAGGGGTGTACTGATTCCCAGTGAGAGTACATAAATACTGATGATCCACTGGGAATCGTTCAGACTGGCGCCGAATTCCGCCCGGAGGGTTTGAAAGGCCACGTTTACTACCGTGGTATCGAGGATCACCATGAATAGGCCAAAGATGACCGAGATCAGGATCTTGTATTTCTGTGGCAGGAATTGCCTGCCGGCACGAATTGGTCGCGATTGTTCTGTCAGCATGATTTCCCATTTCTCCCTGGGAGTTGGTGTAATTCCCTTTCAAAATTAAGGACAGATATCCGTGTTAAAGGGACATCTGCCCATTTCGTCTTGAGACCCTTTTGTGGCTAACTCTCGACGATATTCTGATAATAATTGTCCTATTTTAGCACACATGCTTTCACCTGGCAACAACTTTTCTTGGCATTAATATTGCATATCCGCTGTGAGAGCAAGCCTTATACAACCCATGTAAAAATCTTTGTTGTTCCATTAATGGATGGAATTTATCAACCTATATCAAAATATGGATGGCTTCATTGATAATAAAAGAGCTGCCCTTTTGGGGCAGCCCATAAAAAACGTTTTGTGAAGAGTGTGAGCTTGATCCTGTCAGCTTGATTTCACCGGGATGAATTCCATCAAGCGGTGAGCCATTTTACTGACGGTCATGGAGTGCAACCAGATGCGGCCGGGACCGGTCAGCGTGGCAAGAAAGAGCCCTTCACCACCGGCAAGTACGTTGGTAATCCCTTTGATCATTTGGATGTCAAAAGACACGCTGCTTTCGAACATGGCCACGTGCCCCGGCTCGACTTTCATTTGCTCCCCTTGTTTTAAATTATATTCCACTGCGTCGCCGTCCAATTCGGCAAAGGTCATCCCCGGTCCGGTAAGTTTCTGCAGGATGAACCCTTCGCCTCCGAAGAAACCGGTCCCCAGTTTGCGTGTAAAGAATACATCCAGCGTGACGCTCTTCTCGGCGCACAGGAAGGCGTGTTTGTGCATGATGACGGACTGCCCGGCATCCAGCTCGATGGGCAGCACCTTACCTGGAAAGTCCGTGCTGAAAGCGGCCTGCCCGGCTGCACCGGTGGCATCGAAATCGACAATGAATGCCGACGCTCCGGAAACAGCCCGCTTTAGCATGCCGCCCAATCCTCCGCTTGCCTTGGTACTCATGTTCACGGTGGTTGTCATCCATGACATGCCACCCGCGTCCGAAAAAACCACCTGGTTGGGTTGGAGTTCCACTGCCAGCGTTTGCTGGACCGTTCCGAGGATGTGATACTTGATCCCGCTTTTTGTTTGCCCGCTAATTTCCGGAATGGTTGGTAGATCAGGAATACTCATTTTAGATCTCCTAGGGTGCAAAGGATTTTCTGGTTTAAAACTTAATAGTTGTCTTGGTTGGAATGATTTTGGGTTAATTTACTTATTCAACGATTAATTTCGCAACTGCTATCCTTCAGGTTTATAAGGCGCTTCATTCATATCTCCCACGAACTCGGGGAGATTGGTATGGCCCAGCATCTGACGGACCGAGGCTGCTTCCCCGTTGTGATACCAATAATGATAGATATTTCTCATCAGCAAGGTGCCGATGCTTTCATCCACCGGTTTCCCGTCCCGCAAAAGGAATTTTTGCATGATCTCGGGCGTCAGGGTTTCGAGGTACTTGTCTGCTTCTGCAGTTACCTTGCGCCAGGCTGCCCACATTTCTTTCAGCGGAGGCGTGCTGGCGGGTTTACCATAACCGACCAGTTCATAAAGACCTGGGGCGACCTCCTTTTGCTGAGCCAAAATTACCCAATAGCGGTGTTCCTGGTTGGCAAGGTGTCCCACCATCCAACTGATACAGTTCATCGGCATTATCCTCCGGACGGCATCCTCTTCGGAAACACCCTTAAGGCAGCGGACGAACTCGCTGCGGGCGAAGCGCAACTGGCTGACGAGCAGATGGGATTTCATTTTCACTCCTTTGAATATTTGCGATTTCTAAAAATGATCTCCGCTTTATTCAAATGACAGGACCAACTTATATTTTACTCGTTTCGAGAATGCCTGGTTTGTGAGCTTTTCTTTCGCAATTATCACGCCCTCCAACAATCCAATCCACCATAATCGTGGTATACTCTCGTGCCGCTCGAAATTGGAGCGAACGCACCAGGGAATTGTTTTGAGACTTCAAATGATGGCCCGGCGAGTTGACCGGGCTATTTTGTTGGGACGAGGCGCCCGCAAGAGCCCCTCGGATTGGCAAGATCTTCGGTACCCGAAAGTAACGGGACGACCGTGGAGTCATCGAAACATCCCATTGTTTTATGTTATTGAGAGAAGTGAAACGGCGAGGAATCTCCTGTATATCAGGAGGTTGCAACGCTGAGATAACGCGGCTCTCAATGACTATGAAAGAGGATTTCGATGACCACCCAATTTACTGATTTAAACCTGCGTCCCGAGTTGATGCAGGCCATTGCCCTGCTCGGTTACACCGAGCCGACCCCCATCCAGTCCGCCCTCATCCCGGTCATGCTGACCGGCGCGGATGTGATCGGCCAGGCCCAGACTGGCACCGGCAAGACCGCAGCCTTTGCTCTCCCCATTTTGAACAACCTGGAACCCGGAGAACGCCACGTGCAGGCGCTGGTGTTATGCCCCACGCGCGAACTTGCCTTGCAGGTGGCCGGTGCCATTAACGATTATGGCAAAGTACAGGAGGTGCGCGTACTGGCCGTCTACGGCGGGCAGCCTTACGGTCCGCAGATCAGCCGTCTCAACCGCGGCGTGGACGTGGTGGTCGGCACGCCCGGTCGCCTGATCGACCTGCTTGATCGAAACGCCCTCAACCTCAGCCAGGTGCGCACCGTGGTGCTCGATGAAGCCGACGAGATGCTTTCGATGGGTTTTGTCGAAGACATCGAAACCATCCTGGCTGAAACTCCGCAGGACCGCCAGACCGCCCTCTTCTCCGCCACCCTGCCGGCCCCCATCCGCCGCCTGGCCAACCGCTATATGCACACGCCGCAGTCCATCCTGATCCAGCGCGAACAGGTCACCCTGACGGCCATCGAGCAGCGCTATTATCTGGTCAACCAGGCGGATAAATTGGCCGCGTTGACACGCTTCTTCGAAATCGAACCTCTCACCAGCGCCCTGATCTTTGTGCGCACCCGTCTCGGCACCGGGGAACTGGCCACCGAACTTACCCGGCGCGGCTTCCCCGCCGAATCGCTGAACGGCGACCTGAGCCAGGAAGCCCGTGAACGGACCCTCAACCGGTTCCGCCAGAACCAGATCAAGGTGCTGGTGGCCACGGATGTGGCGGCACGCGGCTTGGATATTGACGACATTTCCCACGTTTTCAATTACGACCTGCCCGATGACCCTGAGATTTACATCCACCGCATCGGGCGCACCGGCCGCGCCGGAAAGACCGGCGTTGCCATTTCAATGGTCACGCCCCGTGAAAAGCGCCTGCTGCGCCAGATCGAATCCCTTATCCGCCAGCCCTTGACCAAGTCTGCCCTTCCGACCGAGGAAGACATCCGGAACCACCGGGAGAACGAATTGCTTGAAAATGTCAAAGTCTGGCTGGTGCGCGCCCGTTACCACCGCGAACGTGAAATGGTGGCGCGCCTGGTGGAAGAAGGGCACGACCCCCTGGAAATTGCCGCGGCAGCCCTCAAGCTGGCACGCGCAGACGAAAAACAGCGCCCGGTCGGTGAAGTCAGCGAAGTGCAGAATGCAGGTCCGCGCCGCAGCGAAAGGGGAGGGAAACACTCTTCCCGTCGCGGCTACGAGGATCGCGAGACAGTTTCGCATGAACCGGGTATGGTCCGCCTCAACCTGAACCTGGGCCGCATTCACGGGATTCGCCCCAACGATGTGGTCGGCACGATCGCCTTCCATGCTGATATCCCCGGTCACACTATCGGAAAAATCCACATCCAGGATAAATTCACCCTGGTGGATGTGCCGGAGAAGTTTGCCGCCCGGGTATTGGCAAAGAACGGGAATTATCGCATCCGCCAGCAGTTGGTCAATATCAAACCTGCCTGAATTTTGATGCCGAAAAAAGAGAGTAGCGGTGTAAAGTTGCTACTCTCGTATGTTAATTGGGTATCCTCTATGTTGAAGTCAGCATAAACAGGTCATGCGGTTACCCCCCACCAACGATTACAACTATTATTCCTTGAATCAACCACTTTCAATAAACTTCCCTGTCATGGCAATCAATTTTCGGATATGGTCCACATGGTCGCGTTCGTGCCAGAGCGCCCGGCGCAGCAATTTACGCGGGGACCAGAACTCTCCGTCTGCGCCGACGACATGATTAACTCCATCCAGTTTGAATAACACCTTGTTTAAATGAGTGCGAACTTTCTCCAGCCGGGTAAACGGTTCCTCGGGGACATTGGCGCGCGGGAAAGCCAGCCCGAGACGCTCCATGTACCACCATTCTGCCCCACCAACGTGACCTAGTACCCCATTGATGCTCCAGCGTTCCCCTGTATAGGTTTGGTTGAGTTTTTCCATGCTTAGTCCATGCACGGTCTTGAGCAGATCATCCCGGCTCCAGACCAGCATGTCCAGGCCGCGTTTGATTTCAATTGTGGTCAGAGGTTTCCAATCATATGGAAAGAATGATTCCACGCTGTAACCATCCGCCTCGCTGGCAATGTCCAGGTCGTCGTTGACATAATAAACCTCCCAGGTACCATTAACGACCAGTTCAAGTTCAGCTTCGGAAAAGGTCAGCCACGTGTTTGGTTCGTGGTGCAGGATCCAACCCGCATATTTATCGAGCGCCCCTTCCAGGTTGGTCAGGGCTGCCTGGCCTTTCATTCCGTACGCAAAACAACCAGGATGTTCCAAAGCCCAGGCAATGGAGCGTCCTTCATTATTATTTTCAATTCCAACTTGAAAAATCATTAAACGCCTCCACAACTGCATTATTTTACACCAATACAAAAGGCGGGCAAAGCCCGCCAATGTACCTGTTTATCTCATCACAAACGCACTGATAAAATCCTTCCGGTTAGTCACCGGTAAACATTGCCGAATTACCCATATCGATTCATGAACTTTTCCATGCGATGCAGGGCCTCCTCGATCTTCTCGTAAGCAGTTGCGTACGAACAGCGGACGAATCCCTCGCCGCCTTTTCCGAAGGCATTCCCCGGCACCACTGCCACATGTTCTTCATGCAGGAGTTTTTCGGCGAAGGCCTCGTCGTCCATTCCGGAGGCGGTGATTTTCGGGAAGGCATAGAATGCTCCGCGCGGTTCGAAGGTGGTCAATCCAAGTTTATTCAATCCGCTCACGATCAGCTTGCGCCGCCGGTCGTATTCAGCGACCATCTCCTGCACGTACTTTTCCCCGTTTGTCAGGGCTTCCAGGCCTGCATCCTGGGCCATGGTTGGGGCAGACATGATGGTGTACTGGTGGATGCGCACCATGCCCTTGATGATGTCTGCCGGGCCGCAGGCGTATCCGATGCGCCAGCCGGTCATGGCATACGCTTTCGACAACCCGCCCAACAGGACGGTTCGTTTTTTGATTTCCTCTCCCAACGCCGGGACGCAGACATGCTCGAAATCGTACACGAGCCGGTCGTAGATCTCGTCCGAGACAATGATCAGGTCGTGTTCGATGGCGATTTCGGCCACCCGTTTCAGGACCTCGCGCGTGGCAACCGCGCCGGTCGGGTTGCTTGGGTAGCCCACGAAGATGACCTTTGTGCGCGGTGTAATGGCGGCGCGCACCTGGTCCGGGTCCAGTTGGAAATTATCTTCCATCCGGCTGGGGATTTCCACCGGGACCCCGCCTGCCAGGATTACTTCGGCCTGGTACGAGACGAAACATGGGGTTGGGATGATGACCTCATCGCCAGGGTCGAGCAGGGCGGTCATCACCAGGTAGAGCGCCTCCGAGACACCCACCGTGGCGATAATTTCCTCCACCGGATCGTAGCTCACACCATAGAGACGTTTTAGATTCTCGGCGATAGCTTGGCGCAATTCGAGCTTGCCTGAATTGGAGGTGTAATGGGTTTCTCCGGCGCGCAGGGAACGTACGCCGGCTTCCAGGATCGAGTCCGGGGTGGTGAAATCCGGTTCGCCGATGCCGAGCGAAATGAACATCCTTCATCGTGGCGGCAATGTCAAAAAATTTGCGAATGCCCGAGGGTTTCAGCCCTGCCACACTCTTGGAGAGATAACGCGCGCTTGAAATTTCCTGCATCCTGCCTCCTTAAAATTTATGAATTTGCCACTCGTGTTCAAGAGGAGATTCCCCAGCTGCCTCATTAAAGGACAGCTCAAAAAGATCTCCTGCTTCTGTCCGAACTCGGAACCACTTCACCTGCGGCGTGCGTCCCTGGGACAAGATCTCCAGGATGGTATACCGCTTTCCCTGCCAGGTGAGTGCCATCGGCCTTTCGCCATAGGTGGAGCCGGAATAACATTCGACGATATCAGTCATAATAGAAGCAATATAACTTTACTCTATTTTAAAGAAACAAAACTATCATCTCCGATGTTCAACTTCAGCGGTGGATCTTCAGCGGAACTTCCTAGAACCCTGGCCTGCCGGCCAATGAATGAGCCCTTCAATGCTGCCCCCTCAACTGTTGACCCGGCTTCAATTATGGTGTCTTCGATCCGCGCTCCCGTAATCTTACAATCTGCTCCGATGGAAGCATATGGGCCGATCACGGAATTGCTGATGTTCGCGCTCGCGTGGACGTATACCGGAGGCACGATTTTCTATACCGGTTTTTATTTGATTTCTTATTTTGGAGGCGCTGCCATGTTCGAGCAAATAGCGGTTCGTCTCCAGGGTGGCGGATATCGTACCGGTATCCAGCCACACCTCCACTGCTTGGGTGCGCATTTTCAAGCCGTTCTCGATCATGATGTTGATGGTATCCGTCAGGAAGTATTCACCTTTGCGCGATTTGCCGCGCTTGAACTGTTCCGTTAGGGCCGGACAATAATTTTTCACCCTGCTTGAAATAATAACAGCCGACTACGACCAGGTTATTTTTTATGGTCCGCGGCTTCTCAACAAGATGTGTCACCCAGCCTTTATCATCTACCTCAGCCACGCCGAATCGACGCGGGTCCGGTACGGCCTTTACCCAGGCCACGCCATCCGCTTTTTCACTGGCCAGGAAGGAGAAGTCTGTTTCCAAAAGGGTATCCGCGAAGCAAGTCAGCACCGGACCGGAGAGATATTTGCGCGCCAGCCATAATGCGTCCGACTGACCACGCATTTCTTGCTGGAGAACGAAGTGAGTTGTTCTTTCGGGATGGCACTTTTGCATGAAAGCCGGGATTTGGGTCTCCCCCGATCCAGGACCAAGGATGATAATCAATTCAGGGGTCTTTGGATTTCATCTGACCCGGGTAACCCCGTCCCTGTTTTAAACTGTTTCTTCGCAGAAGGCAGGGCTGGTACGCTGCGGAACATATCGAGGAGATGGTCGAGTACGCTCCTGCCTGCCACGCTTACCAGCGCCTTGGGCTTGGACCATGTCTGTGGGCGCATCCGTGTGGCCCACCCGGCAGTGGGAATAATGATTTTAAAGGTTTGGCTCATGGCTCTATTTTAGACGAGAACGTTGAATAATCCAACAGAAAGAAAGTATCCACTATCTTGCCGGGGTTTTGAGGCAGTTGCCGTGTGGGATGGCAATCGAAATAATATCAATTCATTGCCAGCCTTCAAAGGATGTTTAAATATCCTTTTCCAATTCCTCCACAACGGTCTCCATCAAATCCACAGCTTTCTTGACCGTGAGCACATCGAAGGCGAACTTTGCCCTCGCAGCGCTGAAAAGTTCCGGCAAGGTGACTTTTCCTCCCAGTGAAAGCGCCTTGCGGTAGGCAGCCACTGCCTGAGCCTGGTCAGAGCGCGCATTGCCAAAGATTTGCACCGCGCCCAATTGCGCCAGGCCGTACTCTACATAGTAAAACGGTACCTGGTGGATATGCAGTTTGCGATGCCAGCCGGTTACCTTGACTTCCTCCAACCCGGAGTAGTCCACACCGGGGATGAAACGGTCCCAGAGTTCGCCCCATTTTTTATCGCAGGCTGCCGGGTCCGCGCCTGCTTTTGGGTTCTCGTAGACCCACTGCTGGAACGAATCCACCACGGCCATGAACGGCCAGAAGAGGATCATGCCTTCCAGGTGCTCGATCCGGGCACGCGCGGCCTCGGACTTCGGAATAGAAGCCGCCATTCGCTGTCGTCAGGTAAGGCGAAGCCAGCAGTTCCATGCCCATCGAGGCCACTTCGGCAAATTCCATCGGCACAGCCAGTTGTTGGATGTAGGGAATTTTGGCTGTCTCAAATATATGGAAGGAATGACCGGATTCGTGCAGGGTGGTCATCACATCCTCATGCGTGCCGACGGCGTTGACGAATATAAACGGTTTGCGGATGGAAGTGTAGGAGGTGCAATATGCGCCGGGAGCCTTGTTCTTGCGGTTGTCAAGGTCGGTCAGGCCTTCGGCAACCGTGCGGTCGAAGTAGCCGCCCAGCACCGGGTCCACGTGGTGGAAGATGGCTGAGCGTCTTCGATTTAAGTTCATCGATGGTAGCGAATGGCTTGAGTTGGGAGAGGTCTGCAGGAGGCGCGGGACGCGAGAACCAGCCGTCCACCAGGTCCCATGGACGCAGCGTGTCCAGACCGAGGGCCTGCTTCCGTTTCTGGTAGATGCGCGTGGCCGCCGGGACGACCACCTTTTCGATGGCGGCTGCGAAGGATTTGCAGTCTTCGGGAGTGTAATCGAAGCGCAGTTTCTGCTGCCAGGCTATATTCGCGGTAAGACTGGGTTTGTCCGGCATTCTTTGGCGATCCTGGCGCGCACATCCATGAATTTTTGCCACAGGTCGTTGATGGCTTTTCGATCGGCAAGTTGACGCTCAGCTTTGAGCTGCCAGGCTTTTTCGCGGCGGGCGCGGTCGGGCTGCTGGAAGTTCAGGGCAAGACGGGTGAGGGTGATTTCCTCACCTTCCCATTTGACCGTCTGTGCGCCGTAATATTTTGTCATATTCGATGGCAAGTTTCTGCTGGTCAGCCAGCAGCGGCAGGTTGGACTCGCGGAACAGGTCCGCTTCGGCGCGCATATTGCGCAGGGGGATCTCGAACCCTTTCGGTTCGCAATTTACTGGCCAGCAGCTTTTCTTTAAGTCTTTGCTCGGCGGCCATCACGTTGGGGAAGATGCCGTCGAGATAATGCGTTCATGCGCGCTTCGGCTTCCTTGTCGGCAGTGTTGATAGAGGTGGCCACCGCCAGGCGTGAGTACATTTCCTCAATCCGTTCACCCACGCTCGACCAGTCGGCCAGCCAGTCGTCCACGCTGGAGTCGCTGAGCGGACGGGCTTCCAGTTCCTTGTAGTACGGTTCGATCTCAGGCCAGGTCCAGGCAATGATTTCTTGCGGAGTGGTGGGAAGATTTTTCAACATGGGGGTCCTATCAATCCTCTGAAGTAATCGTTTGTTTCAATCGCTGCCTTGACCATCGGTGAGCACGGGGAATTACCCTTCATATTTTCTCATATTTGAAGCCAAAGGCACAGGGGATAAACATTTCAATGAACAAGTTTTATTTCAAGATGGTCAGTTTGGCAAGACTTGCTGCCAGCCGCTTGATCCCGACAGATTCAAAAACCACATCCACGGTTTCGTCGTTGTCCTGCAGGCGGGAATTGAGCACGATCCCTTCACCCCAGGTGGGATGCTGGACTCTCATCCCGGCCCGGAAATGCACTTCGGTCTCGATGACGGCGCGCTGCGTCCGGACGCAGCCAGGCTGGGGTTTGGCTGCGCGCGAGCGTTGCCCGCCGCGCGCCTTCCCGGAGAGCAGTTCGGGCGGGATGTCATCCAGGTAGCGCGAAGGGATGGTCTCCTCGGCATAGCCGCGCCCGCCGCGCCGCAGGGCGCGCAGCAGGTAGAGCCGGTCTTTGGCACGGGTGATGCCCACGTAGAACAAGCGGCGTTCCTCTTCCATCGCTTCCGGTTCGTCGAAGGAACGGCTGTGCGGCAGGATGCCGTCATCCAGCCCGACGATGAAGACCGCGCCGAATTCCAGGCCTTTGGCGGCATGCAGGGTCAGCAGGGTGGGGGCGTTCTTGCCCTCGGACAGGGTATCCTGGTCGGAGATGAGCGCCACGGTTTCGAGGAAATCGGTCAGGCGTGCGGTTCTCGTATTCGGTCGTCAAGCCGGCGCAGTTCCTGGACGTTCTCCCAGCGCTCGGCGCCTTCTTCGGTGCCGTCGTCGATGTATTCCTGGTAGTTGATATCTTGGCAATGCGGTCGAACAGTTCGGTGACGGTGGCGCGCTGGCGCCTCGGCCCGCCAGTCTGACAGGCAGCGCCCCGAAATCGGCCAGCGGCAGCGCAGCGCGGCCGGTGAACTGCGGCCAGAAAGGGGAGGCGTCGCCGCGTCGCCAGGTCCATCAGCACTGCCGAGGGGGAAGTATTCGCCCCGCGGGCGGCCGTGTGCAAGGCCAGGATGGTCTTGTCGCCAATGCCGCGCGGCGGCAGGTTGATGACCCGGTCGAGCGAGATTTCATCGGCAGGATTGTGCACCAGGCGCAGGTAGGCGATGATATCCTTGACTTCGCGCCGCCCGTAGAATCGCTGCGCCCCCACCAGCCGGTAGGGCAGCCGCGCTTGCAGGAAGGCTTCTTCCAGCAGGCGGGACTGGGCGTTGGTGCGGTACATCACCGCGCAGTCGCCCGGCTCGACAGGTCTGGCTGGCGACCAGGCTGGCGATGGTGTCCACCACGAAGGCGGCTTCACTGTAATCATCGAGCGCTTCATAATAGAAGAGTTTCTCGCCCGCGCCGCGCTCGGTGAAGAGGTTCTTGCGGCGGCGGTGCGGATTGCGGTCGATCACCGCCATGGCTGCGTCCAGGATGGTCTGCTTGGAGCGGTAATTCTGTTCGAGCAGGATCACCTGTGCATCCGGAAAATCCTGTTCGAAGCGCTGGACGTTGCGATAGTCCGCCCCGCGCCAGCGGTACACCGATTGATCGGGGTCGCCCACCACGAAGATATTATTATGCACTGAAGCCAGGTGCTTCAACAGGACATACTGGGCAAAGTTGGTATCCTGGAATTCGTCCACCAGCACATGCTGGAAGCGCTGGGCATACTTCTCGCGCACGGCGGGAAATTCGGAGAGCAGGTGCGCCGTCCATAATAACAGGTCGTCGAAATCCACGGCGTTGTTTTGTTTCAATAATTCCTGGTAACGTTTGTAAACCCGCTTGACCACCTCGTCGCGGTAGGTCTGGGTGGGATAATCATCCGGGAAGATCAGCTCATTCTTGGCGCGTGAGATCGCGGCATGCACCGACTGCGGACGGTAGGTCTTATCGTCCAGGTTCAGGTCGCGGATGGCGCCTTTGACCACGCGCTGCTGGTCGTCGTCATCATAGATGACGAAACTGGCATCGAAGGGCAGGTGTTCGGATTCGCGGCGCAGCAGCCTGGCGCAGATGGAATGGAAGGTGCCCAGCCAGAGACCATCGGAGGCCAGTTCGCCCAGCATGTCCCGGACACGGTTGCCCATTTCCCGGGCGGCCTTGTTGGTGAAAGTGACCGCCAGCATCTGGTAGGGACGCACGCCTTCGTGGGCGATCAAATAGGCCACGCGCTGGGTCAGGACGCGCGTCTTCCCGGACCCGGGTCCGGCCAGCACCAAAACGGGACCTGCGCCAGCCGTCACAGCCTGGCGCTGTTGGGGGTTGAGTTTGTCGAGGAAATCCATGATGAGGGTTATTCGATCCCTGTTATTCGTGGTTCAAGTTCCAGGAGGCAGCGGTGCGAATCACGAACAATGAAAAGCATTTTTATACTAGTTCCGACGTGCAATTCGGGCAGCGCGTGGCTTTGATCGGAATGGTGGTGAAGCAGTGCGGGCAATCCTTGGTGATCGGTTCGGCGACGACGGGTGCGGGCTTTTTCTTCAGGCTGTCGATGACCTTGATCATCAGGAAGATGACCAGGGCAATAATGAGGAAATCAATAACGTTATTGATGAAATTGCCGTATGTGACTTTGGCACTGCCAATGGTGAAGGCCAGGCCGCTGAAATCGATCCCGCCGATGATCAGGCCGATCACCGGCATAATGATGTCGCTCACCAGGGAGGATACGATCTTGCCGAATGCTCCGCCGATGATGACCGCGACCGCCAGGTCCATGACGTTGCCGCGCATAATGAAAGCTTTGAATTCTTTTATCATGGAAGACTCCTTTTCTCTTAGGGATGGCACATGACTTCATTGTACCGTCAGGGAGGGGGGCTGTCAACGATGGCGGGAGTCCCGGCTCCTATACCAGAGGCTACTCTGTTGTATAATCCTGCCAACGGTCCCGTCTTTCACCAGTCGTTCCTTCCATTTGGGCACGGGACCGGGAGGGATGCAATGTCGTTTCGCCGGTGTTTTATCATTATTTGCGGGCTGATCTTCGGACTGGTGTTTCTGGTTGCTTGCGGGCAGAGGAACACGCCTACCCCCAGTGCCACACCCACTCCCCAACCCACTCCCTCTGCGACCCCTGTACCGCCGCGATTGCTTGACCGTCTGCCTGGGGCAGGAACCCGTCAGCTTGTACCCGGTGGATAATCCTTCCATGGCAGCGCGCAGTGTACTGGCAGCGATCTACGATGGACCGATCGATACGAATTCTTACGGGTACCAGGCAGTGATCCTGCAGCGCATCCCGAGCATTAAAAACGGTGATGCCCAGCTCTTTGCGAAATCTTTCTACGTCGGAGACGAGGTGGTGGATGCCAGCGGTACCCCGGTCACTCTGGCGGTGGGGATGAAAATACGACCCGGCAGGCTGCCGCGAAGACTCCTGCGCCATCGTGTATGATGGCAAATCAGAAGTTCAGATGGACCAGATGCAGGTAACGTTTAGTATGCTGCCCGGTCTCACCTGGTCGGATGGCAAACCTCTTACTGCTGAAGATTCGGTCTATGCCTACCAGGTGGCTGCCGACCCGACTACCTCGGGTTCCAAATATTTGGTGGACCGCACCCAGTCTTATGAGGCTGTAGACGAGATGACCGTTCAGTGGTGGGGGAAACCCGGTTTCATCGACCCCACCTATTTCACCAATTTCTGGTCTCCTCTCCCGGAGCATGCTTGGAACCAGATCGCAGCCGACCAGCTTACTGAAAACGACCTTTCCACCCGTACCCCGCTTGGTTGGGGGGCTTATGCCGTTCAGGAATGGGTTGCCGGCGACCACATCACCTTGACGAAGAACCCGCACTACTTCCGTGCCGGTGAGGGCCTCCCCAAGTTTGACACTCTGACCTTTCGCTTCGTCGCCGATCCGGGGGTCGCCATCAGCGACCTGTTGAATGGAACATGCGACGTACTCGATCCCAGCATCCCCCTGGATGGACAGGCTGAGTTGTTACGTTCGATGGCAGACCAGAACCAATTACAGGCCTTGTTTTCCAAGGTGCCGGTGATGGAAGAACTGGCACTCGGCATTCAAGCCGGCGTCCTACGATAATGGCATCGATACCGGCGTTGACCGGCCGGATTATTTCGGCGATGTGCGCGTGCGCCAGGCTCTGGCATACTGTCTCGACCGCCAGCAGGTGGTGGACTCGGTTCTTTCGGGCTTGAGCAGCGTCCCAAATACCTATTTGCCGGATGAACATCCCCTTTACAATCCGGAAGTGACTACCTATGCATTTAATGTAGCTGCAGCCGGAAAACTGCTTGACCAGGCGGGCTGGAAGGATATGGATAATGATCCATCCACCCCGCGCCAGGCCTGGGGGATACCGGGCATTCCATCCGGGACTCCTTTTGAGGTAAATTATGTGACCACCAATGCCGTGCAGCGCCAGCAGGTGAGCACCATCCTGGCAGGTTCACTGGCACAATGTGGGATCAAAGTCAATGTGCAATATCTCGATGCCAATACCCTCTATGCGCCCGGCCCGGCGGGGATCTTATTTGGTCGGAATTTTGACCTGGTCGAGTTTGCCATGGGCAGTACCGGGATTGAGCCGCCCTGTGATTGGTTCACCAGTTCCGAGGTGCCGAATGCTGCCAATAATTGGGTGGGGACGAATGTCAGCGGGTACACTAATCCTGCCTTTGATACAGCCTGCCTATCGTCTCAGCAGACCCTTCCGGATGACCCGTTCCATGCCGCCGCATATGCCCAGGCCCAGTCCATCTTCGCGAACGATTTACCGGTCATACCGCTCTATTGGCGGGTAAAAACTGCCGCGACGCGCTCAGACCTGTGTAATTTCTCCCTCGACCCGACAGCTGCCAGCAACTTGTGGAATATCGAAGCTTTTGACAAGGGCGCGAGCTGTCAACCGTGAGGATAACGGCTGACACGGCATGCCTGTAACAAGGACACTTGACTTTTTGAGTTTCTTGTGTTAATCTTCCATTAACTATTCTGGTAATTTACATATAAAACCAGGACTATATTCTTTTCAGCGAAGGAGGTGATTCTCGGGAATAACCTCGAGTAGTCTGATTTGCTTTATTAATTCACCCTAACCTGTTCATCTAATAACTAATATATTGGAGGAGAAAGACAATGTCACGAAATCGCATTACATTGGTTGTGGGTCTGTTGGTGGCTTTCAGCATGATGCTGGCCTCCTGCGCTCCCGCAACCACTACTCCTGCTACCGCTGTTCCTGCTACGGCTGCAGCTCCTACGGCTGTCCCTGCGACTGCAGTCCCGGCCCGCAACGGCGGCTGGCTGGACGAGATTGATTATTCAATCGTCGATGCAGCCTCGGTCATCACGCAGATTAATGCCGGCGCGATTGACCTGTTCAGCTATGGCCTGGCGTCTGACAAGCTGGCCGATATCAAGGCAGCCAATTTATGCTACTCACAGTCGTATGGTACCTTCTACGATTTCATGTTTAACCCGGCTGTTTTCACTGACCAGAATGTGCTGAATCCCTTCTCGGATCGCAAGATGCGCGAGGCCATGAACTGGGCGATCGATCGCAATTACATCAACCAGGAAATCTATGCCGGCGGCGCCCTGCCGAAATTCACCCCCTTGACGACCCAGCTGGTGGATTACACCGGCGTGATTGATGTTGCCCGCGGCCTCGAAGCCTATTATGCCTATGATATGACCAAGGCCCAAACTCAGGTTGATGCCGAAATGACCGCCATGGGTGCAACCAAGGGTGCGGATGGCAAATGGCAGTACAAGGGCGCGCCCGTCACCCTGATCTTCCTCATCCGCAATGATGGTGATGGCACACGCCTCCCGCAGGGCGAATACTTTGCCCAGCAGCTGGAAAAACTCGGCTTCA
This sequence comes from uncultured Chloroflexia bacterium, assembly GCA_963760245.1. Taxonomy (GTDB): domain Bacteria; phylum Chloroflexota; class Anaerolineae; order Anaerolineales; family Villigracilaceae; genus UBA877. The sequence continues at coordinate 634,062 of CAVXCH010000004.1, forward strand.
CTGTCGACCAGAGATGAAAAGAAATCCTCCGAGCTCTCCCCCATCTGGATTGGCTCTGACCCCAAGGCTGGCCTGTGGAATATCTACACGTCTGGCTGGGGTTCCAATGGTCTGCAGCGTGACGAGAAGACCATTTTCCAGGAAATGTACCTGCCCAGCAGTGCCGATGGTTACCCATATACCGGAGCCAACGTGGCTGATCCCGCCTTCCAGAAAGTTGGCGATGACCTGGCGACCGGCAATTTCACCACCCTCCAGCAGCGCCACGACCTGATGGTCCAGGCTCTACCGCTTGGCCTTGCAGGATTCTCTGCAGGTTTGGACCGTTGACCTGCAGACCTATGCGCCCTTCAATTGCAAACTCCAGGTCAGTGCGGATGTGGGTGCGGGTGTTGAAACCACATTTATGTCACCCTATACCATGCGCATAAAAGACCAGGTGGGTGGACAGGTAAAGGTCGGCTCCACTTCGACCATGTTCACTGATCCTTGGAACCCGCTAGACGGCAGCAACTGGGTCACCAGTGCGTATGTCCAGAATGCAGTAGATGGTCGTGCCTTCATGCCCGATCCATACACCGGACTTTCCTGGCCATTGCGCGCCTTGAAGGCCGATGTGGTCGCCCAGACCGGTCTTCCAGTTTCCTCGCAACTCCCCTGGGTCTCCTTGAGCACCGCTGACACGATCACCGTGCCGCCGGATGCCTGGGCCGACTGGGATGCCAAAACCCAGACCTTCATCCCTGTTTCCACCAAGTACCCCACCGGCGCCACTTCCAAGATCAAAGTCGTCCTGTATTTCCCGCCCGACCTGTTCGATACGGTGAAATGGCATGATGGCTCCAATCTCTCCGTTGCCGACTTTGTCATGCAGATGATCATGACCTTCGATTATGCAAATCCGGATAGCGCTATCTATAATGAGGATCTTGCAGCCAACCTGACAGCTTTCATGACCACCTTCAAGGGTGTCAAGATCGTATCGACCAGCCCCCTGGTGATCGAGACCTACTCTGACAACTTCTACTCCGATGCAGAGCTGGATGCCTCGGTGATTGGTTCCTGGTGGCCTACCTATCTGTATGGCGAAGCCCCCTGGGAATCCATTGCCATTGGCAATATTGCCGTTGCAAACAAGGAACTGGCCTGGGGCACTGGCCAAGCCGACCGGAATAAGGTCGAGTGGATGAGCTTCATTGGCGGCCCGAGCCTGGCCATCCTGGCCAAGGATCTTGATACGGCCATTGCCGATAAGACCATCCCGTATGCGCCCACCATGAGCGCCTACCTCACCGCAGATGACGCCGTCGCCCGCTATACCGCTCTGAAGACTTGGTATACCGCTCGCGGTCACTTCTGGGATGGCACCGGCCCGTACTACCTGGCCTCTGTGGATCTCAACGCCGGGTCTGCCGTGGTAAAGAACAATACTGCGTTCGTCGATACGGCTGACCGCTGGTCGGCATTTGGCCAGGCCCCGCTTGCGGTGGCCGCGCTGGATGGCCCAGCCCAGGTTAACATTGGTAAGGATGTAGCTTTCAATGTCACTGTGACTCTGAAGTCTGACGGCACTCCTTATCCCACCGCCAATGTCAAGGAGCTCAAGTTCCTGGTCTACGATTCCCAGGGCAAGACTGTCTATGTTGGTGAAGGAGTGGCTGTGGCAGGATCTGATGGCAAGTACACCGCCACCATTCCCGCCAGTGTAACCTCCACGCTCGTAGCTGGTACCGGCAGGATCGAGGCAGCCGCGGTGCTTATCCCCGTTGCTATCCCGGCCTTCACAACTCTTGACTACACGGTTGTGCCGTAACAGTATAAATTTAGTTGGTTGAGTGGGGGGGGCAAGGGCTTGCCCTTGCCCCCCTCTTAATTTATAAATCTGTAAGGACGATATGGCCACTGAAACATTAGCCACGCCAGCTCCCGAAACCCCCCTTGTCAAAAAAAGTTTTGCGAACAGCACCTTCCTTCGCCTGGTGAGATACACCGCCCTCAGGCTTTTCACTCTGGCTATTACCGTCGTCGATCGGTGTTTATCTGACCATTTTGATCGCCAATATGGGCGGATATGTAGACACGATCATGCGCAACGAAGTTACCGATAATATCACGCATTCCATTGCAGGGAACCCGGCCTACCAGAACCTGCAACCCAGTGTGCGCGAAAAACTTATTCAAGAGAAGATTGCTTCGGAAGTGGAGCGCCTGGGGCTGAACCAGCCTTTTGCGGTTCGCTCCTTTAGATACCTTACCAATGCACTTACGTTGAACCTTGGGCGTGCCATCAACATGACCAGCGATGAAGGTTCCAAGGAGGTGCGCCTGATCCTGCTCGAACGCCTGCCTGCCACCTTGCTCCTGACGGGATCATCCGAGCTGATATTATTCTTTGCCAGCGTTTTTATTGCCCTGACCTTGTCAAGGAAATACGGCAGCTGGTTTGATAAGTTAACCATTGCCCTTTCGCCAACTTCCGCGGCCCCCCCCTGGTTTTATGGAATTTTCTTTATCCTGATCTTTGCGGCGGTTTTGAGAATCCTCCCTTTTGGAGGCCTGGTGGATTCACCTCCGCCGGTTAATAAAGTTGCTTATGGTCTGAATGTATTAAAACATCTCATCCTGCCAGGCTCATCTGTAATCATCAGTTCGATTTTCCTGAGTATATATACCTGGCGGACCTTTTTCCTCATTTACTCCAGCGAAGATTACGTGGAAATGGCGAAGGCTAAGGGACTTCCACCGAAGGATGTTGAGCGCCGTTATATCTTACGCCCCACGCTGCCGACCATCATCACGAATTTTGCCCTCCTGGTCATTACCCTGTGGACCGGATTTACGATCACCGAGACGGTTTTCTTATGGCCCGGGTTGGGGATTACCCTCTATAAGGCCATCGGGTTCTATGACACACCTGTGATCGTCGGGTCCACCATTATTTATGCCTATTTGCTGGCACTGACCATGTTTCTGCTTGATTTTGTTTATGCCCTGGTTGACCCCCGGGTTAAAGTCGGTTCAGGAAGTTCACAATGACAAAGATCAAGGACGCGTTCCGCGCTCTCCTCCGTTACCCATCGGCGGTATTGGGATTGACAATCATTTTATTCCTGTTGGGGGTTTCCGCTTACGCCTTGATAACGATCCCATATAGCGAGGCTGTTCGTCTGTGGCGCGGGGCGAGGATGTTTGGTATAAAAATCCAAAGTATGCCGCTCCAGCCTGGTATAACTTTTTTACCAGTAAGAAACAACCCCTGTCTTTTGCAGTGGACACTGATGATGGGACGATGTCCAAGACCGTCACTTCCAACGACCCGAATATCTCCACCGTGGATGTCAACTATTCCTTTGATTACAAGTATGATGGCTTCCCGGAGGAGATGATCCTGTACTTCACCTCGACATTCACCGAAAAATTCCCATTTGTATCTGTATCCTGGATTACCCCGGATGGCAGGAAGGTCAGGATTGCCGACATGGCAATCCAAAATAATTCAACTTTCCGGTTTTCCCAGGATCCAAAACTACAGACAAGGTTGAATACCGATAAAGTCATACAGGCTCTCTTTGCGGACCCCAAGGCTTCAACTCCCACACCGTTGAAGGGAACATATCAACTGGTGATCAGCGGGACAACCTTCGAGAAGGGTTCGGATATCGCGGCTCAATTCGTATTTCAGGGCAAACTTTTTGGTCTGGCTGGCACCGATAAATACCGGCGCGACCTCATGCTCCCATTATTGTACGGCACGCCGATCGCGTTGGCATTCGGTTTGCTGGCATCCGTGGGAACTTCATTACTGACCATGGTCATTGCCGCCATTGGTACCTGGTATGGGGGTTGGATTGATGAATTGATCCAGCGCATCACCGCAGTCAACCTTGTCCTGCCATTTTTGGCCATTTTGATCATGGTGGGCACGTTCTACTCGCGCAGCATCTGGTTGATGTTGGGCCTTGCGATCCTGTTGAGCATTTTCTCGGGATCAATCATGACTTACCGTTCCATTTTCGTGCAATCCAAAGAGTCAAGTTATATCGAGGCTGCCCGTGCTTATGGCGCCTCGAGTCCACGCATTATCTTTTCGTACTTGATTCCTCGCATGATCCCTTTGTTGATCCCGGCCTTGGTCTCTTCTGTCCCATCCTTCGTATTTCTTGAAGCTTCATTGGCGGTCCTTGGTCTTGGCGACCCGGTTCTGCCGACGTGGGGAAAAGTCATCGATGACGCGTTTGCGGATGGGGCTCTTTATCAAGGGAGATATTATTGGGTGCTCGAACCTGCCGTTTTGTTGATGATCACCGGGTTGGGCTTTGCGTTGCTGGGATTCGCACTGGATCGTATCTTAAATCCCAGATTGAGGGATATTTAACCAAATGGCAGAAAATAAAACACTTTTACGCATCGAAGACCTGGTTCTTCACTTTAACTCCCGCATGGGTCCGGTTCAGGCCGTGGATGGCGTCGATTTCTCTTTAGACTACAACCGCGCAGTTGTGATCCTTGGCGAATCGGGTTGTGGGAAGAGCTCACTGGCCAAAGCCATTCTGCGCCTTTTGCCTCGCAATGCTGGGACCTATTCGGGCCATGTCTACCTGGATGGGCGCGATATTATGCCACTCAATGAAGAGGAATTCAGGCAAAATATTCGCTGGGCTTCCATCTCCATGGTCCCCCAGGCCGCCATGAATGCCTTGAATCCGGTGATCCGGGTTGGAGATCAGGTGGCGGAACCGGCCATTATTCATCTTAACGTGGATAAAACTGAAGCCATCGTGCTGGTGAAGAAAATGTTCCGGCATGTAGGCGTTCCGGAAGATTTTATCAGCCGTTATCCGTTTGAGTTGAGTGGCGGTATGCGCCAGCGGGTGGCCATTGCCATGGCCCTGGTTACTTCCCCGATATTAATTATCCTCGATGAACCAACCTCCGCCCTGGATGTATTGACCCAGGCGAATATCTTTAACGTTTTAAAGCGTCTAAAGAAAGAGTTGGGCATCAGTTTTATTTTGATCACTCATGATATTGCCACTTCCAGCGAACTGGCGGACGATGTGGCCGTCATGTACGCCGGGCAGATTGTTGAAGTGAATGACGCTTACCATTTTTTTGCAAAGCCGCTGCATCCATATTCGCAGAAGCTTATGGCGAGCGTGCCAAGATTGCATGGAAGTACCGAACCCGATTTCATTACCGGCCAGCCGCCCAGCCTGGTCAACCTGCCGAAAGGTTGCCGGTTTGCTGCCCGTTGTCCTTCCCGGTTCGAAAAGTGTATAGAAGATCCTCCCGTGATTAAAATAGAAGATCGCAAGGTCAAGTGCTGGTTATATTCCTGAGTCAGGAGCAAGGTTATGGTATCAGTTTCCCCAGCGAATGTTATGGAGAAGAAAGAGAACATAAGGAAAACCATCCTGTCCATTGATGATCTGCATGTCTGGTTCGAACTCAAACGATTTGGATTTGGTCATGCTGGATACGTGAAGGCTGTAGATGGCGTTACCTTCGATATTCTTGAAAGCGAAACGATTGCAGTTGTAGGCGAGAGTGGTTGTGGCAAATCAAGCCTGATGAAGACGATCCTGGCTCTTTATAAACCGACCAAAGGGAAAATCGTTTTCGACGGTAAGGATATATCTGAGTTTGATAATAAGGGTCTGCATGAGTATCACTCAAATGTCGGTTTTGTACAGCAGGATCCCTACGGTGCGCTGGCTCCTTTCATGTCAGTCCAAAAAACCTTGGAAGAACCCCTGATTATCGGAGGGATCAAAAGCAAGGAAGAACGGATTCAGCGCATTCATAAAGCCATGGATGAGGTAAAACTCACCCCCGTGGATGATTTCTTGAATAAATTTCCACACATGCTAAGCGGCGGACAACAGCAGCGTGTGGTCATCGCCCGTGCCATGATCATGGACCCGAAATTCCTTGTGGCGGATGAGCCCGTTTCCATGCTGGATGCCTCGGTGCGTGTGGAAATACTAAAGCTCCTGAGTAATTTGCAGAAATTGCATCATCTCTCAGTTATTTACATCACTCACGATCTGAGCACGGTGAGTTATTTCTCCGAACGCATTTTTGTAATGTATGCAGGTAACCTGGTTGAGAAAGCCAAGGTGCGTCAGGTTATTGATAACCCGCTTCATCCTTACACTCGAGCCTTGCTCACAGGCACATCGGAACCGGACGCTAAAAATGCCGAGACCTTCAAAGAACTACCGCCCGGTGAACCGCCCAGCCTGGTTAACCCCCCAACCGGTTGCCGTTTTCACCCGCGCTGTTCCAGGATGATTAAGGGACTTTGTGAAGTTCAATATCCAACTGAATTTGAACCTGAACCACGGCATCTTGTGGCTTGCTGGCTTTACCAATAGGACATGTCTCTAAGCCCTTTGAATACAATTCTGCTTGGCTTGATCCTGGCGATAATGGGGGTTGTTTTCCCATTCTTAATGGTGCTCCATGTCATTCAATCGACTTTTTTTTTGAATTTTTTTAGCTATGGCGCCTCGACAGCCGGGTTAATCCTCGGCATCATTGGTGCATCGCGGTATGCCCGGATAAAGAAAAAATAACCGAATATTTTTAGTGAGATAATCAGAATGCTCGACCTTGGGTCGGGCATTCTTTTTCTATAAATTGGAATTCTCGAATCTTTGCTATAATGTATTGAATCTTCTCTCACTGCATCAGTTTGAACAAAAAAACAACGAAGAAACCGCTATTTGATAACCAAAATCATAAGACGTATGATTATGCCGATCATGGGATTGTGAATACTGCGGATGGGGTGGATTTGATGGTATATCCCGCATTGCCCGCAGGCGATTGCCATTTTTCAGTCGAGGAACATTGCTTTAAAAGTTCGTAAAAAATACTTGGCGTCTTGCTGGATGATGAAATAATTACTTTGGGAGAATTATGTCCTCACATCATGTTTTGATTGTGGAAGATCAACATGAGGTCAGTCGCTTGCTGCGCTCAGCATTGGAAACTCTTGAGGCTGATCTTGACGTTGTTGAAATTCCCTCCGGCGAGGAAGCGGTGCTCCACAGCACGAACAACCGGATAGACCTGCTGGTTTCAGATTACCGTCTCCCGGGGATGACGGGCATCGAATTGATGCACAAGGTACAGATCAATCACCCTCGAGCCAAGATTATTCTGGTCACCGGGCAGACCGATCCCAGGATCCGCAAGGAAGTCGCCGAAGCCGGGGCGGACGCTTTCTTTATCAAGCCGGTCCCCATGGCTGATTTCCTGGATGCAGTTGAACGTCACTTGGGGCTGGTCGAGACCCTTTTGCCTCCCGAACCGATCTCGACGGATGATAACGAAATCCAGCGCACCATTCCAGACCTGTTGGCAGGCTTGCGCCAGGACCTGTCAGCCATTGCCGTCCTGCTGCTTAATGATAGCGGGCGAATTTTGGCGCGCGCCGGTGACCTGCCGGACAGGGAGAACGAGATTGCCCTGGTTTCTTCCCTGCTTTCGATTTACAGCGCCGGTCAAAAGGTTTCCCAACTCCTCGGCCAAAAAATGGCTTCGAACTGGTCCGTTTTTGATGGCGGCAAGTATGACATGGTTTTTGCCCCGGTTGGGTTGACTCATGCCATGCTCGTCATCGGGGAAAGAATCGCCGGGATTGATCGTGTGCTGATATTCCATCGATATATTTACGGAAGCACGGAAAAGTATCGAACGGGGAATCGGCGAAACAAATCTAGTGAATCCGACTGCGGAGGAACCTCCGACAACTCCACAGCCTGTTGTCGAGCAGACCATGAAAGAGATGGAGCCGTTGTTCACGGATGAGCAACAGAAACTCAAACCCGCCGAGGTGAATGATTACTGGAATGAAGCCGCCAGTAAGCAAAAAACTCCCACCAATCCGGATATGCTTTCTTATGATCAGGCGAAGCAGCTTGGTTTGACCCCCGAGGATGAATCCTAGCCATGCCGTTGGGGCTGTGATACAATTTGCGCCGCCTCCCGTGCTCGAACCGGGATTTCCCATTGGGGCGTTGTGCAATGGCAGCACGTCAGCCTTTGGAGCTGATTATCTTGGTTCGAATCCAGGCGCCCCAGCCTGAATTTCCCGCCTGCAAGCGGGGCTTTTTTCTCCCTAATGGGCCTCGCGCCGCCCCGCTGGCAGCGCAGGCTCTTTTGGTTAATGGGGATTTGGCCAATAATTTGACCTAAATCCGTTTTTCCGACCCTTTCGATCCGCAAAAGTTCATCGAGTTTCGCATTTAGCCGTAGGAGATGCCCATGAAAATTACCTGCCGTTATCCTGGCTGCCGGACAGGGTACACGCATGAAATCCGACCTGCCGAAGGTGCTCCATCCCGTCTGTGGGGTACCCATGATCGCCCATTCACTTGCCGCAGCAAAGGCTGCCAGCACCGAGACGCCGGTGGTTATCATCGGGTACGGGGCCGAGGCACTGCGCGAATTCCTCGGTAAAAAAGCCCGCTGTGTTGTCCAGGACCCGCAACTGGGCACCGGGCACGCTGTCCGGCAGGCCGAATCCACCCTGCGCGGTAAAACGGACCTGGTGCTGGTGACTTATGCCGATATGCCTCTCCTGCGTCCCGAGACCCTCAAGCAGCTGGTCGAGATCCAGAAGACAAACCCTGGTCCGCTCACCATATTGACTGTCAATGCAGCCGATCCACGCGGGTTTGGGCGGGTGATCCGCGATGCGGAGGGCAGCGTGCAGGCGATCGTCGAGGAAGCCGCAGCCACGCCGGAGCAATTATCCATCCACGAGTTGAATGTCGGTGCCTACTGTTTCTCCGCCAAATGGTTGTGGGAGGCTTTGGACGAAATTAAAGTTTCCAAAAAGGGAGAGTATTACCTGACGGATACGGTTGCCCTGGCGGTGCAGGCCGGGCAGACGGTGCAGGCGCTGGTCAGCGATGACCTGCAGGAGACGATCGGCATAAACACCCGTGTCCACCTGGCGGAAGCCGAAGCCGCCATGCGCCGGCGCATCAACCAGGCGCACATGCTGGCGGGTGTCACCATCGTGGACCCGGCTTCCACTTACATAGAGCCGGGTGTGAAAATTGGCCGTGATACGGTCATCTGGCCGAACACTTATTTGCGCGGCAGGACGGTCATCGGCGAAGGGTGCGTCATCGGGCCGAATACCATCGCCGAGGATACAACCGTGGGAGATTTTTGCGAAATCCTGGCAGCCGTGATGGAAGGGGCTGTGGTCGAAGATAACGTCGGTATCGGCCCGTTTGCCCGGTTGCGCAAGGGAGCGCACCTGTGCAAGGGTGTCCATATGGGTAATTTTGGCGAGATCAAGGATTCCACCCTCGGACCCGGCACAAAGATGGGTCACTTCTCGTACATCGGCAATGCCACGATCGGTGAAGATGTCAACATCGGCGCCGGGACGGTCACCTGCAACTACGATGGTGTCCACAAAAACCCGACCGAGATTGGTGAGGGAGTGTTCATCGGTTCCGATACCATGCTGGTCGCGCCTGTAAAGTTGGGGGCGCATTCCCACACCGGTGCCGGGGCGGTGGTCACAAAGGATGTGGAACCGGATACACTGGTGGTTGGCGTGCCGGCGCGGCCCATCAAGAAATTGAATGAGGCTAAAAATGATAAAACTAAGCGATGAGGAACGCCGTCTTTTGATCGACCTGGCGCAGGAAGCCCGTCGCCGGGCATATGCGCCCTACTCGAATTACCCGGTCGGCGCTGTGCTGCGCACCAGGTCCGGGCGGATTTTTACCGGCTGTAATGTTGAGAATGCCGCCTATCCAACCAGCATGTGCGCCGAGCGCACCGCCATTTTTAAGGCTGTCTCGGAAGGGGAAAAGGAGTTTGATGTCATCACTGTGGTTACATCCAATGGCGGGACGCCCTGCGGTGGTTGCCGCCAGGTGATGGCGGAATTTGGGCTTGACACACTTGTCCTGGTTGCCGATGCTGAAGGCCGGTTGGTGCTGGAGACCACCGTTGCCGGGTTGCTCCCGGAGGCGTTTACTCCGAAGGATTTAATGAAATAACTATTCACCGGTTTGCGTGTGGATGGGTTAATGGCTGAGCAACATTCTTTCCGCGTGGAAGGCGTCGTCCTCCGTCATGCTGACTGGGGCGAGACTGACCGCCTGCTTACGCTTTACACGCGTGAACGCGGCAAGGTGCGCGCCATTGCCAAAGGCGCCCGCAAGATCCGTTCTCGCAAGGCGGGGCACCTGGAACCGTTCACTCACGTGACACTGCAGCTTGCGCGCAGTCATGACCTGCCGATCGTCACCCAGGCGGACACGTTGGATGCCTATTTGCCCATCCATGAGAACCTGGTCAAGACCAGCCAGGCGGCTTATATTGTCGAACTGCTCGATCGGTTCACCTATGAAGATGATACCGAGAATTACGGCATTTTCCGCCTGCTGACCGAGGTTTTATCGCGTCTCGAAAAGGAATCCGACCCTTGGCTGGCGATCCGTTATTATGAAGTCCGCCTTCTGGATTTGCTTGGCTACCGACCGCACTGGTTTGAATGTGCCAACTGCGGCAGGGAGATCAAGGCTGAAGACCAGTTTTTTTCTGCCGCCCAGGGTGGCGTGCTTTGTCCTGCCTGTGGCAGGAGTCAGCCGGGTGTGTGGCCCATTTCTGTGGAGGCGCTCAAGTACCTGCGTCACTTCCAGCGCAGTACCTATTCTGAAGCCCAGCGGGCACGCCCGGCTCCCGAAGTCCAGGCCGAGGTCGAGTCACTCTTACAGCACTATGTCACTTATTTATTGGAACGTGCGTTGAATTCCCCTCGTTTTATATCTCAAATAAAACAGTAGCGCAGGCCGTCCTGCCGCTAGGTCTGTCTTTTCTCCCTTCGCGCCCAGCCGATCATGAAATGCTGCATGATCCACACGACCAGCGCACCCAGGTGATGCCAGACCAGGCGCTGGAAACTGCGCCAGCGTAGGCGGTAGAAAAATTTTGCCCACCATGTGCGCCTTCGCAGCGATTTGCCCATCTCCGAGCGGAGGATCTGGCGCCTGTATTCGCGAAAGGAAAAATCCTGGCGGTCGAACGCATCCCGAATGCTCCATCGCCGCGAACCCGCCGTACCCCAGGGCAATGCTGATCCCTTCTCCGAACAAAGGGTCCACTCCTGCTGCGTCGCCCACCAGCAGCACCCGCCGGGCGGAGAAAATGCTGTCCGCTTCAAACCAGCGCAGGGGATGACCTTCCAGTTTGTAAGCTTCCAGGTTGTAGCCATGCCGGTTGAACTCATCCGCCAGGGCTTCGCGCAGGGAGATGTTTGATTTAACCGGATATACATTGCTATCGTAAATACCGCGCACCCGCACCGGCTTTCCGTTCTCGAGGGCGGGGAAATCCCATGAATATCCCAGGATCCCCTGCGGGAGATAAACAAAATCAAAATAAGAATCGGTCTGGATGTGGAAGGATTGTTCCGGTCGCGGCTCGGTGACGATCTCCAGCAGGCGGGCTACATGGGTATCCTCGTGCGGGATGATCGCCCGCCGGACGACGCTGTTGGACCCGTCCGCACCGACCACGACCTCGGCCTGGTAATCGCCCCTGTCTGTTGTGACCACCACCTCCGTTTCGTTAGTTGCGATTTTCTTTACGGTGGTATTTTCCTGGATGACGAATCCACGTTCACGTGCTTTGCTTGCCAGCCAGGCGTCGAATTCGTATCGGCGGATCGTGCGGAAGGCAATCCTGCCGTCCTTCTCGCCGCGCATCCTCATCCCCCGTCCATCGAAATCGAAGCGTGCCCAGTCCACATCGACATGCGGGATTTCATTGATATCCAGGTCCAGTCCGCGCAAAACAACTTCTGCATCCGGCAGGATCCCGCCACCGCACAGCTTGGGGCGCGGGTGGTGAGCTTTTTCGAGGATCAGCGTCCGGGCAACGAGTTCTGGAGCCAGTTTTGCCAGGTGGAGTGCAGTGGAGATTCCGGCCGGCCCGGCGCCCACGATGATGATTTTGTATTTTTGGTTATTGTTTGCAGCGACGTTTGGCATCGTGCTCCAATTCTATTTGAGAAGCGAGCCGAAGGCAAGCATTTATGAGCAGGGATCCGCGGATAATTCTTTTGAACAGGTGACATCACGAAATAAATCCTTGGAAGGGTGCTAAAATTATTAACGGTATAATCTTCTTGAGTGGAATAATAAGTCGAAATTCTTAAATTAGAAATCAAAAATGCCGCAATCTTCTCTCCAAACCATCATCCTCAAGCTCCAGGAATTCTGGGCCGCGCACGGCTGTCTCATCGGCCAGCCATATTACACCCAGGTTGGCGCCGGGACGATGAATCCTTCCACCTTTTTACGTGTGCTGGGACCCGAACCATGGAATATCGCCTATGTGGAACCCTCGATCCGCCCGGATGATGGACGCTACGGCGAAAATCCCAACCGCTTCCAGCAGCATACCCAGTTCCAGGTCATCCTGAAACCCGATCCCGGCAACCCGGTGGAACTCTACATCCAGTCTCTGCGAGGCCATTGGGATCGACCCACGCCAGCACGATATTCGCCTCGTGGAGGATAACTGGGAGCAGCCCGCCATCTCGGCCTGGGGCTTGGGCTGGGAAATCTGGCTGGACGGCCAGGAGATCACCCAGTTCACCTATTTCCAGCAGGTGGGTGGACAGAGCCTCGACCCGGTGTCGGTCGAGATCACCTACGGCCTCGAGCGTATCCTGATCGCCCTCAACAACGCTGCCGCCATCTGGGACGAACCCTGGGGAGGCGGCATCACGTACGGCGAAGTCCGCCGCCATGACGAGTTCGAGCAGAGCAAATATTACTTTGAGACTGCCGACGTGACCCGCCTGCGCCAGATGTACGATCTTTACAAGAGCCGAGGCGGATGCCTGCCTGGCCCAGGGGCTGGTCGTCCCGGCCCATGATTATGTCCTGAAATGCTCGCACACCTTCAATATCCTGGATACCCGCGGCGCCATTGGCGTTACCGAGCGCCAGGCCTTCTTTGGCCAGATGCGCGACCTGGCCCGGCGGGTGGCCGAGACCTGGTTGGAGCAGCGCAAGGAGCTGGAATATCCTCTCCTGAAGGAGAGCCAGCCTTCGCAAGTTATAAGCTCTGTGGCCTCTTCCAAATCAACTCCGACCTTTCCCCTTCAACCTGCCAGTTTTGTCCTGGAAATTGGCGTCGAAGAGCTTCCTGCTTCAGACCTGGATTCGGCCACTGAGCAACTGAAAGTCAATGTTCCCAGGTTATTGGACGACCTCCATCTGGAACACGGCGACATCAACATTTTCGGTACCCCGCGCCGCTTGGCTGTTATTGTAGACTCGCTTGCCCCGCGTCAGCCCGATCGCTCCGACCTGGTCAAGGGTCCCTCCGCTGACCGCGCTTTCGGCCCGGATGGCGTCCCAACCCCGGCAGCCATTGGATTTGCCAGGAGCAAGGGCGTCCTGCCCAAAGATCTTGAGGTCCGTGAATTGGACGGTGGCAGGTATGTTGTCGCGCTTGTCAACCAAGCCGGGCGCCCAACCTCGGCGGTACTGGCAGAGTCGCTGCCGGGACTGGTGTCCGGGATCAAGTTTGACAAGTCCATGCGCTGGCTGCCTGCCTCCGGCGTGGCGGGAAATGGCGGTGTCGTATTCTCACGTCCCATCCGCTGGCTTGTGGCGTTGCTGGGGGAGGCGGTGATACCTTTTGAATATGCCGGGCTGACTGCCGGTCGCACCACGCGCGGCTTGCGTCCATTCAACTCTCCCGAGATTGAAATTCCGGCTGCGGATAAATATTTGAAACTCATCCGGAAAAATGGCATCATCCTGGATGTCGAAGATCGCAAGGCTCTCATTGAAGCCGCGGGCAGAAAGCTGGCCGCCTCTGTTAATGGGCAACTCGTCATGCCGCCCGAACTGCTCAGCGAAGTTGCCAACCTGGTCGAAAAACCCACGCCATTCCTGGGCAGCTTCGAGCACGAATTCCTGTCTTTGCCAAGGGATGTGCTCATCTCGGTCATGAAAAAACACCAACGCTACTTTCCGGTTGAACGTCAAAAATCGGAGGCTGTTGCCGCAGGGAATGTACCCCAATCAACCCTGTTGCCCTATTTTGTGGCAGTCCGCAATGGTGACGCACATGGGCTGGATTTGGTCAGGCAGGGAAATGAACATGTCGTCCGCGCCCGCTTTGCAGATGCCAATTTCTTTGTGCAGCGAAGATCTGAAACATAAGCTGGAAGATTTTCGCCCACGCCTGGGCACACTCATGTTCCAAAAGAAACTCGGCTCGATGCTCGATAAAAATGAGCGCATCGAAAAATTGACGGAAGCGCTGCTCCCGATGCTCAGACCTGGATGCAGACGAAGCTGTCTTTGCCCGCCGTGCCGCCCATTTGCTGAAGGCTGACCTGGTCAGCAAGATGGTGGTCGAGATGACGTCGCTCCAGGGCGTCATGGGGGGTGAATATGCCCGGCGGGATGGCGAAGCTCCGGCGGTGGCAGAGGCCATTGCCGACGCAGTACCAGCCCGTCCCGGCGACAAAGCCCGGTTTGGCTGTGGCCCTGGCCGACCGGCTTGATTCACTCGCCGGCCTGTTTGCCGCAGGTCTGGCGCCCACCGGAACGAAGGACCCGTTTGGTTTGCGGCGCTCCGCCATCGGTGTGGTCCAGCCGCTGATCGAGCATGAGATAGACTTCAACCTGCATGCTGCATTGAGATCCGCTGCAGGGTTGGAACCGGTACCGGTCACGGAACAGGTCCAGGCCCAGGTGCTGGATTTCATCACCGGCAGGCTGCGCGTGGTTCTGATGGAAATGGGTTTCAAGCATGACGTCGTGGATGCAGTCCTTTCGGCGCAGGCGGAGAATCCGGCTGGAGCGGCGCGCGCTGTCAGGCAGTTGAGCGCCTGGGTCGCCCGCCCGGACTGGAGTACAATTCTCCCGGGATATGCACGCTGTGTCCGCATTACCCGTGACCAGAAGAAAAAATTCACAGTCAAACCGGATTCCTTCGTCGAAGCTGCAGAGAAAAAACTGTTTGCCGCCCTGGAGAAAGCCGAAAAAAAGTCCCGGGTCCCCGGGTCTGTGGATGATTTCCTGGAAGCCTTCGTTCCCATGATCCCGGCCGTGACCGAGTTCTTCGATAAGGTTCTCGTAATGGCGGAAGACAAGGTCCGTGCAGGAAAATCGACTTGGGTTGCTGCAGAGGATCTCATCCCTGGCGGATGGGATTGCAGATTTTGGCAAGTTGGAAGGATTTTAAGACGATCGGCGCGGTGGAATGTAATCGGCCCCGTTTGTTTCTGTTTTTTTCCGTTTGACCCGTGGAGATGCGATGACCCAACCTCCCGCCACCTTATTACTCCGAATTGAACAGCTTCTGAATGCAGGCAAGCTTCAGGAAGCCCGGCTGTTACTGGTGGATTTCATTCAAGGGAACCCAAACTCAGCCCGTGCCTGGTGGCTGCTGAGTATGACCCTCGCCGATGTCGACCGCCAGGCTGCTTGCCTGAAACGCGTCCTGCGCCTGGATCCCGAAAACAGGCTGGCTCGGCAGCGACTGGCCGGGTTGACCAGCCAGCTTCCGGCTCCCACGTCGATTAGTCCTTTTACTTCATCCTTCATGGGTGAAACGGTAGAGATTACCGACGATATGTCTCTTATTCCCGACTGGGCCAGGCCCGCGGAAGCGCCGGTTGAGGCGCAAGAGTCCCCGGTTGTGCCGCCCACTACGGGCGAGCAGCCAGGATCCAACGTTGTCCCACCTGCACCCAACCAACCGGAGACAACATCAACGTTACCGGCCGAGCCAATTGAGCCGGAGCCCCCTTCCATCGTTTCACCTGCACCCGATGAACAGGTGGAGGTCTCCACCGCACAATCCATGCCCGTCGAGTCGGAGGGGACTTCGTCGCTGCCGGCTGAGATAAAAGAAAATTTAGCGGTCTCCCCTCTGACGTCTGAGATTATCGAACCGGAGGCTTCATTACCCGTACCGCTTCCCATCAGCGAACCTGAGGTTTCTCCTACATTTTCGGCCGAGCCCATTGAGTTGGAGGCAATCTCCTCGATGCCCTCTGCGACCATCGCAGCGGAATCGATCTCGACCGAACAGGTTCCTTTCAACAAACCGGATGAGTCCGCCGCCGAAAAGCCCGCCACTGTCGAGTCGGAAGAGCAAACAGCTGAACTACCTTTTGTCAGCGCCCCGGAAGAATCTGCCGACAAACAACCTGTCCCTGTCGAGCCGGAAGCGATTGCGCTCAATCCGGCTGCTGTCAGCGAACCTGAAGAATTCGCCGAGGCACAGGCTGTCCCCGTCGCAGGGGAGAACATCTCAACCACGCCGGCTCCTGTAAGCGGACCGGTTGAGACTCCAGTCAAACAGATCACCCCTGTTGAGCCGGAAACATTTGCAGCCCAGCCTGTCCCCATCACCGAACCGGAAGAGTCCGTCACACCGTTGCCCATCCCTGTCGGGTTGGGGACAATCCCTGCTGAACCTCCAGCCACGATTGTGCCGGAAGCATCCTCCCAGAGTCTGTCTCCCGTCAGCGGACCGGATGAGTCCGCCAACAAACCGTCCATCTCCGTCGAACCGAAAACTGCCTCCACTAAACGGGCCCTGTTCAACGAGTTGGATAAATCCTTCAACACGCCTTCGGCTTCACTCGAACCTCTGGCATCCGCAGCGCTTCCCCCAATTCCCGTGGAGACAGGAGCGTCCTCGATTAATCGCACTTCTTCTTTGGAAGCAGTGGCAGTCCCTCCCAAACCGCCCGTACCCATAAAACCTTCTGCGATAGGTTCCCGTCCGCGCAATCCGAGTTCGAAATGGGAAATTGTCTATATATTGATGGCGGGTTTCATCATTCTTGCCACGGTGGCAGTGATTGGGTATATCTCCATTCAGCACAGGGCGCAGGCACAGACAACGGCATTGGCAACAGCGCAAAATCTTCAGCAGACACTCGCTGTCGCCCAAATCCTGACGAACATGCCCCTGCCGACGTTGATCCCCACCTGGACCCTTTCCCCCACCAGGATAGGAAAACCCACTGTTACCTTTACCTACACCCCCATCCCTTCTCCCACACTGGTGCCTACTGCCACAAAGACCCCGCGTCCGCCCAGCCAGGTGGGACCGGCTGTCGGTCTGTATGCCCCTGATTTTAGCTTGACCGACCTGGCTTCCGGGAAGCTGATGACTCTCAGCCAGTATGACGGGCAGCCGGTGTTCATATTCTTCTGGGCAGCGTGGTGCATTCACTGCAACGACGAGATCGATTCCATTGAAGCTATTTCCCAGGCCAATAAAGCAGCCGGCCTGGTAACCCTGACCGTTAATGCAGCTGATGATCTCGCCACCGTAACCCTTTATCGCTCCAATCATAAACTGACCATTCCCATCCTGCTCGACCCTGATGCAATTTTCAAGAATGCTTATGCTATTAATCTGGATACCATCCCGTTGCATTACTTTATCGATTCCGGAGGCATGATAAAATCGATTCGAATGGGGGAAATGACTCAGGCTGAAATACAAATTCAGGTGGATGGGATCTTGCAGCCGATTCCAACTTCCACCCCGTAAACCGGAGCTTGATCCACTTGTTTCTGAAAGCAATTTGATTAATACTTTTCATTTCTTGTAATTTCCAAAGGTTTGCCTTCCATGGCCCAAAAAGCTTTCCAAACCTACTACCCTGAGGTAATGGCCCACTGTTATGGGTGTGGCACGCTCAACGAGTATGGGCATCAGATCAAGAGCTTCTGG
The DNA here is from genome assembly GCA_963760245.1 of uncultured Chloroflexia bacterium. Lineage (GTDB taxonomy): Bacteria > Chloroflexota > Anaerolineae > Anaerolineales > Villigracilaceae > UBA877. The sequence continues at coordinate 651,831 of CAVXCH010000004.1, forward strand.
GATGGGGAAGAATCCGTTTGCCATTTCATGCCCCAGCCGTACCACATCGCCATCCCGGGCTATGTCTATGGCGGAATGCTCGCCTCCCTCATTGATTGTCATGGCACCGGCACAGCCGCTGCCGGCTGCGTATCGTGCCGCGGGGCGCGCCATGGATACCGAACCCGCATTTCGTTTTCTCACGGCCTCCTTGCATGTGGATTACCTCAAACCCACTCCGTTGGGCATTGAATTGGAAATTCGGGGGAAGGTGAAGGAAGTCAAGGGACGCAAAGTTGTCATCGAGGAATGGATCGTTGCCAGCGGCATCACCACGGTGCGCGGCGAGGTCGTCGCCGTACAGGTTCCTGATGAGATGGTCGCGGCCCTTTTGCAAGCGAAACCCGGTTAGCAGCTTTATCCATCCCGGATTCTGAGTTACCTTCTCAATAATTTTATAGACTCTCCTTGAGCAGGAGACCAGGTACGCTTGACTTTTCGATCTTCCTCATACCCGTTTCAAATAATCATCTTGGGAATTGGGCCTTTTTAATCCAACTTGCGCGGCAACTTATCCGCGTCTATAATTCAGCCACGCCATGTCCCAGCTAGATGAGATCAAATCCCGCATCGACATCGTCGACCTGGTCGGAGAGACCGTGAAATTGCGCCGCGCCGGAAAGAATTATTCCGGCCTGTGCCCGTTCCACAACGAGAAAACGCCCTCCTTCATCGTCTCCCCCGACCGGCAGACCTGGCATTGCTTCGGTCAATGCGGCGAGGGCGGCGATATTTTCAAGTTCGTCATGAAGAAGGAAGGCTGGGACTTCAAGGAAGCCCTGCATTACCTGGCGGATCGCGCCGGGGTCAAGCTGGAAGCTTACAGGGCCGAGAAACCGGAAGAAAAAGAAGCCCACGAGCGCCTGCGCACGCTGCTGGACGAGGCGGTTACCTTCTACCGGTATCACCTCTCCACTCCAGCCGGTAAATTTGCCCTGGATTACATTCATGAAAAGCGCCACCTGACCGATGCCACCATCGAGACCTTTGGGCTGGGTTACGCGCCGCAGGGTTGGGATAATGCCCTCAAGCATTTTACCGATAAAGGTTATTCGGACCAGGAATTGCTCGATGTGGGCCTGATCTCGCAGCGGGATTCCGGCGGATTCATTGACCGCTTCCGCAACCGCCTGATGATCCCCATCCGCGACGAGAATGGCAGGATGACCGGTTTCGGGGCGCGCATCCTCGACCCGAACGACGTCCCCAAGTTCATGAACTCGCCCGAGACGCCCCTTTTCAGCAAGAGCCGCCTGCTCTATGGGCTGGACCGGGCGCGCAAACCCATCCGGACTGCCAACCAGGCCGTCATCGTGGAAGGTTACCTGGATGTGATCGCCCTCCACCAGGCCGGGTTCGAGAACGTGGTCTCGCCGATGGGCACCTCCCTCACCGAAGACCAGTTGCGCCTGCTCAAGAAATTTACCCGCAGCATCGTCCTGGCGCTCGACCCGGATGCCGCCGGCCAGAAAGCCGTCCTGCGCGGGCTGGAAGCCGCCCGCCAGACCCTCGACCGCCAGGATGAGATCGCCTTTGATGCCCGCGGCCTTCTGCATCACGAAGCCCGCCTGCAGGCCGACCTGCGCGTGGCCTCCATGCCCGACAACCTCGACCCGGATGAGATCGTCCAGCGTGACCCGGAACAGTGGAAAAAACTGATCGAGAATGCCCAGCCCATCGTGGTGCATGTGATGGGTGCCCTGGCGGTCGGACGTGACCTGGACGATGCCAAGGTTAAATCCGAAATTGCCGCCCAGGTGTTGCCCCTGATCGAAGACCTGCCCAACCCGGTCGAACGCGATACCTACCGCCAGCGGCTGGCGCGCTTCCTGAAAGTGGACGAACGTTCGATCAGCGGCAGGCAGGTCCAGGTTCCGAAACTGCGCCGTCCCCGCCCACAGGTGGAAACTCCTGCTGCACCAGAAAAACTCCCTCGCCGCCGCAGTCACCCCCCCATCCCCTTCACATAGAAGCGAGGCCCACATCCTTGGTCTGCTCATCCGCCGGCCCGACCTGCTCTACCGCCTCGATCGTGGTCTGCTGGAAGCCGGGCTGGACCGCCTGGCTCCCGAGGATTTCGGGTATACTGACCACCAGGTGCTCTTCCGGCTGGTGCGCCAGTCGCTCGAGCAGGATGCCCATGATGCGGTCGACTACCTGCGCCAGAACCTGCCGCCTTCCCTGGAAACCCTGGTGGACGAACTGGCGGCGAAACCGGGGGAACTCGATCCCGTGGACGACCGCCTGATCGAAGACTTGTTCCGCGCAGTGGTGAAAATTCGCCGTACCGCGTTGACCGATAACATCAACCAGGTGCGCTTTTTGCAGGAGGATGCCCAGCAATCCGGCGACCTGCGCATTGCTTCTTATCGGGAAATGGTTCAGCAGTATTCCATGCTCCTGCGCAGCCTTGATCAGGCGCAGTTGAATCAAAACGGACGCCGCAAAGAAGGATAATGACCCGCATCGTCAAACCCAAGCCTCGCCGGATACTCCGCCCGATCACGCCGGACCTTCCCAGGAAACAACCCCGACCCGAAAGTCCCGGAAAGGCTCGCGTTGCTGAAAGCGAAATTCCGCTTCCGGAGAATCCCGAGGTCGAAACCGAAGAGGATCTCGAACTGTCTGCCGAGCCGGAGGAAGGGCTTTCCGCGGCTGAGGATCTGAACGGCCTGGGTGTCGAAGACCCGTTCGAATTGAACCGGGTCGAACTGGCTGCTGAGCTTTCCGAGGATCCGGTGCGTTTGTATTTGCGCGAGATTGGCCAGGTCAAGCTGCTGGATGCCGCCCGCGAGTTTCGCCTGGCAGCCATGATCGAAGGTCGCCGGGTCATCCTGTTGACCATGCGCCGCCGCCGGATGGGGAAAAAGACCCCTGATTCCCCCATCACCATGGCTTACCATAACCTGCTGAGTGATCTGCATACAGCCTGGAAACGCCTGGGGGAGGATGCAGGTCGCCTGAAGGTGGAAATTCCCGATGCTGCCTTGTTGCTGGCGGAGGCCCACAGCCTGCATCACGGCTGGGAGAACAACGTTACCCCCTCTTATTTGCACACGTATATGGAACGCGAACTGTGGGGCAAGGACCCGCTCTGGGACAGCCTGGTCGGTCATGCCTATATCGTCTATGTGATCTTCTACATCTTGCCGGATGATTATGCCGACTGGTTGTTGAACTATCTCAAGAAGCACCATGACCTGCCCGCCCAGCGGACGCTTTTCCACAACCTGCCGGCCGAACCCGAATTGGCGCGTGAGGTCGAAATCATCCGCGCCCGCGCCGACGAAGCCAACGCGGCCATCATCCGCGCCAACCTGCGGCTGGTGGTCAGCGTGGCAAAACGTTACCTGGGACGCGGCATTTCGTTCCTGGACTTGATCCAGGAGGGCAACCTGGGCCTGCTGCGGGCGGTCAACAAGTTCGATCCGCGCCGGGGCTTCAAGTTCAGCACGTATGCCACCTGGTGGATCCGCCAGTCCATCAACCGCTCGATCGCCGAGCAGGCCCGCACCATCCGCATCCCGGTGCACCTGTTCGAGTCGATCACCCGCATTTTGCGCATCCAGCGGACTCTGACCCAGCAGTATGGTCGTGACCCCACCAATAACGAGATTGCGCTCGAATTCGGGTTCCTCACCCCGGCGGATGTGCAAACCATCCTGCGGGCACGCGCCGAGGAAACGCCGCTTGCCCCGGACCTCCAGCACCGCTGGGAACAGGCAACCACCAAGGTGGACCACATCCTGTGTTCCGCAGAAGAGCCGATCTCGCTCGATGGGCCGGTCAGCGGGGATGAGGATTCCAGCCAACTGGGCGATTTCATCGAGGACGTGGACGCGCTGGAACCGTTGGATGCCGCCTCGCGCGAGATGCTGCGCGAGCAGGTGCAGCACGCCCTGGCAGCCCTTTCGGAGCGCGAGCGCCAGGTGCTCGAACTGCGCTTTGGCCTGATGGATGGCAAGGACCACACCCTGGAGGAGGTCAGCCGTTACTTCAACGTGACCCGTGAGCGCATCCGCCAGATCGAAGCCAAGGCCCTGCGCAAGCTGCGCCACCCCACCCGCAGCCGGCATTTGAGGGATTATTTGGGATAAGTCAGCCACCCTGTTTTCCTCTGGAAAATGGGGTTTTTTATTCATACCTTTCTTCACACTGCATGTGTTTTAATATCGGTATCGCGATAATGCATCGTGAAAATTGACACACTTTCTCTACTTTTTAAGCGTTCTTATGTTATACTTTGCCGCCGGTAGGTACTCCAAGTCCATCCTTGAGGAGAATCTATGCTTCTCGAATACGCCGCCATCGCCGCGTTTATCCTGGTCACCACACTGATCGGTTTTATCGCCATCGGGCTGGGCACCATTTTCGGCCCGAAACATGCCACCGACTAAAAAGGCGATGCCCTATGAATCGGGCATGAACCCCATCGGTCCCGGCACACGCCGGATGCCGGTGCGGTTCTATCTGATCGCCGTCCTCTTCATCCTGTTCGACATTGAAACCATTTTCTTCCTGCCCTGGGCGCTCGTCTTCCGCCAGCTGGGTCTTTTTGGTTTGGTGGAAATGTTCCTCTTTATTGCCATCTTACTGGTAGGTTATTTTTACGCGTGGAAGAAAGGAGCTCTGGAATGGGAGTAGAACAAAAACTTGGCAATATGGGCATCGCCACCACCACGCTGGAGCAGGCGGTCGCCTGGTCCCGCACGAATGCCATGTGGCCGATGCTTTTTGGGCTGGCCTGCTGTGCCATCGAAATGATGTCCGCCCAGGCGGCTCATTATGACATGTCCCGCTTTGGGATGGAATTGATGCGCCCCTCGCCGCGCCAGTCAGACCTGATGATCGTGGCCGGGCGCGTTTCGCGCAAGATGGCGCCCGTCCTGCGCCGCCTGTACGACCAGATGCCCGAGCCCAAATGGGTCATTTCGATGGGCGACTGCGCTTCGTGCGGCGGTGTCTTCAATAACTATGCCATTATGCAGGGCGTGGACGAGGTGGTGCCGGTGGATGTTTACGTGGCGGGCTGCCCGCCGCGGCCCGAGGCGCTCATCCATGGCGTGCTGACGCTCTACGAAAAAGTGCGCGGCATGAAATTCGCCGAAGACAAGAAATAGAGGCTGTCCATGGATAAGAAACTGCAACCCATCGTCGCGAAATTGGAAAAAGAATTCGGGGGCACCGCCTCCGAATACCGCGGAGATGCCAGCCTGGTCGTCCCGGCGGAGAAGATCGTTGCCGCCTGCCAGCAGGTCCAGGGCCTGGGCTTCGAACTGCTTTCCGCCCTGACCGCCGTGGACTACTGGCCGCAGGAAGACCCCCGTTTCCACGTCATCTACCAGTTCACCTCGGTCTCCACGAACCTGCGCCTTGACCCTGCGCGTGCCGGTGCCGGGCATCAACCCATCCCTGCCGACCGTTTCCCACCTCTACCGCAACGCCAACTGGCGCGAGCGCGAGTTGTGGGACATGTTCGGCATCAAGTTCCGAGGGTCACCCTGACCTGCGCCGCATCCTGATGCCCGCCGACTGGGAAGGCCATCCGCTGCGCAAGGATTATCCGCTGGGCTACGAGGAACCGCAGTTCACCTTCAACTTTGAAGAGATCAACCTGCGCAAGCCGTACGCCAAGGAATAGCGGCCATGCCTGATATTCAAGAAATCACTGTTGATGAACTGAAACACCTGGTCTCCGACCGGGCCATCCAGGGCGAGACCATGCTGCTGAACATGGGCCCGCAGCACCCCTCCACCCATGGCGTGTTGCGCCTGCTGCTCGAACTGGATGGCGAGACCGTGATCAACTGCATCCCCGACATCGGTTTCCTGCACACCGGCATCGAGAAGAACATGGAAGCCAAGACCTACCAGAAGGCCGAGGTGATGTCTGACCGCCTGGATTACCTGAACACGGTCGGCAACAACCTGGCCTATTCGCTGGCGGTCGAGAAACTGGTCGACCTGGATGTGCCCGCCCGCGCCCAGGCCATCCGCGTCATCCTGGCGGAACTCACCCGTTTCCAATCCCACCTGGTCTGGCTGGGCACCGCCGCCCTCGACCTGGCAGCCATGTCCATGTTCCTGTACTGCTTCCGCGAACGCGAGTACATCCTGGATGTCATGGAGATGTGCTCCGGTCAGCGCATGATGACCACCTACATCCGCCCCGGCGGGCTGTGGCGGGATGTGCCGGTCGAGTTCGAGGCGGCCGTCCGGAACATCCTCAAGACATTCCCCAAACGCGATCGACCAATACGAAGCGCTGCTGACCCGCAACCCGCTCATGCTCGACCGCACCTCGGCATCGGCAAACTGACCGGCGAGGAATGCCTGAACTTCGGCGTGACCGGCCCAATGCTGCGCGCCAGCGGCGTCAAGTGGGACTTGCGCAAGAACCGGCCTTACTCCGGGTACGAGCAGTACGATTTCGAGGTCCCCACCCGCACCGAAGGCGATGTGTACGCCCGCTACCTGGTCCGCCTGGAAGAGATGCGCCAGTCGCTCACGCATCGTCGAGCAGGCGCTGGACAAGCTGCCGATGGGTCCGGTGCGCTCGAACAATTACAAGTTCGTCCCGCCGCCGCGTTCCGAGATCGGCGTCAGCATGGAAGCGCTCATCCACCACTTCAAGCTGTGGACCGAAGGGTTCGAAGCTCCGAAGGGTGCGATCTATTCTGCGGTCGAATCGCCGCGCGGCGAACTGGGCGTTTACCTGGAATCGGATGGCGGCCCCAAGCCGTACCGCATCCACTGGCGCACGCCCTCGTTCGATAACCTGCAGTCCATCCCGTTGCATGTCCAAGGGTGTGCTGGTGGCTGACCTGGTCGCCATCATCGGTTCGGTCGATATTGTTCTGGGAGATGTGGACCGCTAGGTTCCATTATTATCAAGATTTCCATTGCCAGGTGTGAGGTTTTATGCTTGCTGAAAAATATCCCGAGGAAATAAAAAAGATCCTTGCGAAATATCCGCCGGAGCAGAAACGCTCGGCGGTCATGCCGCTGCTGTACCTGGCGCAGCGCGAGGAAGGCTATATCACCAAGGCCGCGCTGGAAGACATCGCTCAGCATGCTCGATATCACCTCCACCGATGTGGCCGAGATTGTCGGCTTCTACACCCTTTACCACGACAAGCAGGCCGGCAAATACCGCATGCAGGTCTGCACCGACCTGCCCTGCGCCTTGCGCGGCGCCGACAAGTTCCTGCGAGGAACTGTGCGGCAACCTGGGCGTCAAGGTCGGCGAGACCACCCCCGACGGCCTGATCACGATCGAAGCGGTCATGTGCCTGGCCGGCTGCGACAAGGCGCCCATGTTCCAGATGCAAAGCGGCGCAGGGCATCGAATACCATGAGAATATGACCGTGGATAAGACCATGGAACTGGTCGCAGCCCTGCGCAAGTCGGGCGGGGAGGTGAAGTAATGGCTCACCTTCTGCTCCGCCACCGGGATATTCCCGGATATCGGCAAGCTGGATGTCTATCAAAAGAACGGCGGCTTCGAAGCTTTCAAGAAAGCCGTCACCAGGATGAAGCCGCAGGAAGTGACCGATGTCGGTCAAGGCCTCCGGCCTGCGCGGCCGCGGCGGTGCCGGTTTCCCGACCGGCGTCAAGTGGAGTTTCATCCCCAACAACATCTGGCCGCATTACGTGGTTGCCAACGCCGACGAATCCGAGCCCGGCACCTTCAAGGACCGCGAGATCATGGAGGGCAACCCCTTCCAGTTCCTGGAAGGTGTCGCCATTGCCTCCTATGCCACCGGTGCGAACGCTGCCTACGTCTACCTGCGCGGCGAGTTCTGGCCGGTGGCAGCCATCCTCGACGAAAAGATCGCCGAAATGGAAAAAGCCGGTTTCCTGGGCGACAAGCTCTTCGGCACGGATTATTCCCTGCGCATCTACACCCACCTCGGCGCGGGCGCTTACATCTGCGGCGAGGAGACCGCCCTGCTCGAATCCATCGAAGGCAAACGCGGCCAGCCGCGCATCCGCCCGCCCTTCCCGGCGGTTTACGGCTTGTACGGCAAGCCGACCGTGGTCAACAACGTCGAAACGCTCACCAACGTCCCGCTCATCATCGAAAAGGGCGCGGACTGGTACAAGTCGCTGGGCACGGCCGACAGCGCCGGGGTCAAGATCTTCTCGCTCTCCGGGCACGTCAACAAGCCCGGCAACTACGAACTGCCTTTGGGACCACCTTCCGCGAGCTGATTTACAAGTATGGCGGCGGCGTCCCGGATGACCGCCCGGTCAAAGCCATCATGGCGGCCGGTGCCTCGTCCTCCCTGATCGTGGCCGATGACAAGGCTCTCGATACCCCCATGGATTATGCCTCCGTCCGCACGCTGGGCGCAGACCTCGGGTCGGCCTCCGTGATCGTCATCGATGACACGGTCAACCTGGAGTGGGTCATCAACAAGACCATCCACTTCTTCACACATGAATCCTGCGGCAAGTGCACCCCCTGCCGGGAAGGCACCTACTGGATGATGCACCTGATCGATCGTATCGAGCACGGCGAGGAAACCAAAGAGAATGTGGAACTGCTCCACTCGGTGGCAAAGCAGATGCAGAACAAATGCCTGTGCCCGTTGGGCGAATTTGCCACCATGGCGGTGACCACTGCCATCGAGCGCTTCCCGGCTGACTTCGATCCCTCCGCGATGGGAGGCAGCCATGGCTAATATGGTATCCCTGACGATTGATGGACAGGCCGGTCTCCGTCCTGCCTGGTACGCTGATCGTGAACGCTGCCAAACAGATTGGCATTGACATCCCGGTCTTCTGCTACCACCCCAAGATGGAGCCGGTCGGCATGTGCCGCCAGTGCCTGGTCGAAGTTGGTCGCCCGGTGATCGACCGCGCCACCGGCCAGGCGGTGCTGGAAAATGGCAAGCCCAAGATCTCCTTCGGCCCCAAGCTCGAGACCGCCTGCACCACCCCGGTCTCCGAGGGCATGCTTGTGCTGAGCCACGTCTGACAAGGCCAGGGCCTCGCAGAAGGAGATCCTCGAGTTCCTGCTCACCTCGCATCCGCTGGACTGCCCGGTCTGCGACAAGGGCGGCGAATGTCCGCTCCAGAACCTGACCATGGCGCACGCTTCCCCGCTGAGCCGCTACATCTACGACGAGAAATCTCACGCCGCCAAGCATTTCCCGCTGGGCGATCTGATCTGGCTGGACCGCGAACGCTGCATCCAGTGCGCCCGCTGCATCCGCTTCCAGGATGAGGTTGCCGGCGAGCCGGTGCTCGCCTTCTACCAGCGTGGCCGCGCCACCGACATCATCACCAACTCCGAGCCGGGCTTCGACTCGGTCTTCTCCGGCAACACCACCGATATTTGCCCGGTCGGCGCTCTGACCACCGCGGATTTCCGCTTTGGGGCGCGTCCCTGGGAAATGAAAGCTGCCGCTTCCATCTGCGCCCAGTGCCCGGTGGGCTGCAACATCACCTTCAACACCCGCCGGGAGGCCAAATCCGATGGCAAGGTTGCCATCAAGCGCGTCATGCCTCGCCAGAACGAAGCCGTCAACGAGATCTGGATGTGCGACAAGGGTCGCTTCGCCTATCACTATACGGAAGATGCGGACCGGCTGACAAAACCGCTGGTCAGGAAGAATGGCACCCTGTCCGACGCTTCCTGGACCGAAAGCTTGCAGGCCGTTTCAAAGGCTCTATCCGCAGCGAAGAAAGATTCCGTCATCCTCGCCAGTGGACGCCTCTCCAACGAGGACCTGTTCAACTTGAAGCAACTGGCTGACTACCTGGGCGGTGAAGCGCTGCTCTACACTCACATGGGCGGCGGCGACCTGACTGCTTCTTATGGTGTTTCTACCGGCACGAATTTCTCCGACATGCGCCAGGGGACCACCATCCTGGTGGTCGCCTCCGACCTGTACAACGAGGCTCCGGTTTGGTACCTGCGGGTCAAGCAGGCCGCCGAACGCGGCGCCACGCTGATCGTTGCCAATGCTCGCGAAACGAAGCTCGAACGCTATTCGAAATTCGTGGTCCGCTATTCCTATGGGGACGAAGCCGAAACCATCGCTGCCCTCGACGAAAAAGGACAAGATCGGTGAGGCGTTATCCACTGCGGAAAACCTGGTGGTCCTTTATGGTTCCGACGGTCTCGGGTTGGACGGTTCATCAGCTCTCGCGGCTGCCTGTGCCGGATCTGGTCAGGGGGCGCACCGGCAGACCCAATAACGGATTGATCGGTGTCTGGCCGCGTGCCAATGACCAGGGCGCCTGGGAACAAGGGTTCCGCCCTGCTGTTGATTTGGCGAAAGCGGTCAATGGCAAAACCGTGTATATCCTGGCAGCTGACCCGGCTGGCGACGATCCGCAACTGCAGGAGGCGCTCAAAGGCGCCAAATTTATTGCCGTCCAGGAACTCTTCCTGACCGCGACCGCGCAGATTGGCGGATGTGGTTCTCCCGGCCCAGGCTTATACGGAACGGGAAGGCTCCTTTACCTCCGGCGAACGGCGTGTCCAGCGCTTCTATCCCGCGGTCCCGCCGCGCCGCGAAACCATGGCGGACTTTGCCATCACCGCTGCCATCGCCAAAGAACTCGGTTTCGGACTGGAGGGGCGCTCCCCCTCACTGATCATGGACAAGCTGGCTGCCTCGGTCAAGGCCTTTGCCGGGGTTTCTTACCGCAGCCTGGCCGAGACACATGAGCAGTGGCCCATCGTCGGTCGCCGCGACATGTACTACGGCGGTACCACTTATGAGAACAGGCAGGGGCTGGGTGTGCAGTTGTCTCTGAATGCTCCCATTCCGATCCCATCCCTTTCTGTGGAATTTCTCCGTCCTGAAGAGGACCAGTGGCTGGCAGTGCCGGTCACGCGCCTCTACGACTGCGGCCTCACGGTCACCACCTCAGAATTGCTTCGCTCTCACATCGGCGCTACCGCAGTTTTCCTCCATCCCGATTCTGCCGCGAAGCTCGGCGTCGCCGCCGGGGAACAGATCAAAATTAACGGGTTCCAGGCCGAGGTCAGGCTGGATGAAACTGTCCCCGCCTCGGTTGCGCTCCTGCCGCGCAGCATGGGCTTCCCGATCAATGCTCCGGCTGTGGCCGGGTTGAAGAAAGCTTAAGGAAGGCATCATGGACTTTCTTCTCGTTTTGCAATGGGTGATTAAAGGGTTCGTCTGGGCGCTGGTATTGCTGGGCGGCTTTGCTTACCTTACGCTTTACGAGCGTAAGGCCCTCGCCCGTATCCAGTCCCGCATTGGACCGAACCGCGCCGGTCCGTGGGGGATCCTCCAGCCCATCGCCGATGCGGTTAAATTGATCTTTAAAGAGGAACTCACCCCCGCCAACGCCGATAAGCTGATCTTTACCCTGGCACCGGTGATCACCGTGGTCCCGGCGGTCATCATCACCGCCGTTGTCCCGTGGGGACCGAGCCTGGATATTTTTGGTTACCACCTCACATTGTATATTGCCGACATCAATGTGGGCGTTCTGTATATTATGTCCATCGCCTCGATTGCAGTGTACGGCATCGTGCTCTCGGGCTGGTCGTCGAACAACAAGTATGCCATGATGGGCGGAATGCGTTCCTCGGCGCAGATGATCAGTTATGAGATTGCGCTGGGGCTGTCGTTTGTCTCCGCCATTCTCCTGGCTGGTTCGATGCGCATGCTGGATATCGTTACCGCCCAGGGGGGCTACTGGTTCCATGTCATCCCAAAATGGTTCGTGGTGCTCCAGCCCGTTGGGACTGTCATCTTCCTGATCGCCACCCTGGCGGAGGTCAACCGTGCTCCGTTCGATATGCCTGAGGCCGAGCAGGAACTGACCGCCGGTTACCATACCGAGTACTCCGGCATGAAGTTCGCCTTGCTGTTCATGGCCGAATACACCAAGATGATCGCCATCAGTGCCATCGGTGCCACCCTGTTCTTCGGCGGCTACAACGGCCCCTTTGTGGACCAGTTCCCCTGGCTCGGACCGGTCTACATCTTCGTCAAGATTATTATCCTGCTGTTCGGCATGATCTGGGTGCGGGCCACCTTCCCGCGCATCCGCTATGACCGCCTGATGGCCTTCGGCTGGAAAGTGCTCCTGCCGCTCTCGTTGTCTTTGGTCTTCATCACCGCGGTTGGCATCATCCTGGCGCAGCAGGTCAGCTCGTATCTGATCGTCGTCATCCCGCTGGCTTCTTTACTGGTTGCAGGTGTGGCGGTCGCCATGATCGACCGCACCTTAAGGAGGAAAGATTATGCGCGTCGTTGAGCCCGTCGTCGAACTGGCGCGTGGTCTCTGGACCACGCTGCGCATGATGTTCGACAAACCGGTGACGATCCAGTATCCGGAAGAGAAGAAACCGGTCAAAGCGCGCTTCCGCGGCCGGCACGTCCTTAAACGCTACGACAACGGACTCGAAAAATGCATCGGCTGCGCCTTGTGCGCTGCGGCCTGCCCGGCGGATGCCATCTTTGTCGAGTCTTCCGAGAACACGGATGAACAGCGCTATTCGCCCGGGGACCGCTATGCCAGCACCTACGAGATCAATATGCTCCGCTGCATTTTCTGCGGTTTCTGCGAGGATGCCTGTCCCACCGAGGCCATTGTCCTGGGTGACCAGTACGAGCTGTCATTCACCGATCGCCGCCAGTCGATTTATCCGAAGGAAATGTTGATCGAACCCGTCCCGGCGGGTGGCAAGCCCACTCCGCAGAAAACCGAACCGGGTGTCTATACCCGCTCGGTCCCCGAAATGAAAGATCCACAGGATTGAGACGCCCATGAACTTGACCCTCATCCTCTTCATTATTTTGGCGGCGGTTGCGATCGCCTCGGCAGCCGGTCTGTTGATCAGCCGGAACACGGTTTACGCTGCCCTGTTCCTGGTGCTGAATTTCGCCACGGTGGCAGTCTTCTACCTGATCCTGGGCGCCCCTTTCATCGCACTGGCGCAGGTGACCATCTACGCCGGCGCCATCATGGTGCTGTTCCTGTTTGTCATCATGCTCCTGGGTGCGGATAAACTTCCCAGCGGTCAGGTCCTGCCCTGGCAGCGTCCTCTGGCCATCGTGCTCGCCGCCGTCCTTCTGGTGGAAGCGGGCTTCCTGCTCTTCCAGCGCCTGCAGATCACCGCTGGGCTCACCAACCCGGATGCGTCGGTTAATACCACCCAGGCGCTCCAGACTCTGGGACTGGCGCTGTTCAGCCAGTATCTCCTGCCTTTCGAAGTGACCTCCGTCCTGCTGCTGGTGGCGATGGTGGGTGTCATCGTCCTGACTAAAAAAGAGAAAGGAGAACCAGGCTAATGCCCAACACCATCCCTCTCTCCTGGTACCTGGGGATCTCGGCGGTGCTGTTCGCCATGGGCGCCCTGGGGGTGCTCATCCGCCGCAACCCGCTGATCATTTTTATGTCGATCGAATTGATGCTGAATGCCGCCAACCTGGCCTTTTTGGCCTTTGCCCGTTCCTTTGGCGTGCTCACCGGGCAGATCTTCGTTTTCTTCGTCATGACGGTGTCTGCGGCGGAGGTGGCGGTCGGACTGGCATTGATCATCATTATTTTCCGCAACAAGCATAGCATTGACGTCGACTTGATGAACAGTCTGAAAGGGTAGGGCATAATGTCATTATCTGGACTGTTCTCCCTGGTTCCCCTGATCGTGCTCCTGCCAACCGCCGGGTTGCTGATCAATATGATCTTCGGCGGGCGGATGAATGAAAAGGCCATCGGCGGGATCGCCAGCGCCGCCTCCGGGCTTGCCTTCGTGGTCTCTGCCCTGCTCGGGTACGCATTGTGGACCGGCACTGGCGAGGCGGTCGTTGTCCCGTTCGCTGATTGGATTCATATCGGCGCCTTGAATGTCGCCTGGAATTTCCGGGTGGATACACTCTCTGTCCTGATGATGCTGGTCGTCTCCGGCGTCGGGACGCTCATCCACATCTACGCCATCGGTTACATGCACGAGGACGTGCGCTTCAAGAACGATATCCCCCGCTACCGCCGCTTCTTTGTCTTTATGAACCTGTTCATCGCCATGATGATGATCCTGGTCAGCGGCGATTCCTACCTGATGCTGTTCGTCGGCTGGGAAGGCGTGGGCCTGTGCTCGTTCCTGCTGATCGGCTTCTGGTACGAACTGGATACGCTCGGTCGTCCTTCCTGGGCCAACTCGAATGCCGCCAAGAAAGCCATGATCGCCAACCGCATTGGCGACTTCGGCTTCCTGCTGGCGGCGTTCACCATGTTCTGGTGGTTCAAGAGCCTCACATTTGGAGATGTCTTTGCCGGAGCAGCCACCGTGCCGTCGAGCGTCATTCTCTTCATTACGCTCTTCCTGCTGTTGGGCGTGGCAGGCAAATCGGCCCAGATCCCGCTCTACGTCTGGCTGCCGGATGCCATGGCCGGTCCTACCCCGGTCTCGGCGCTCATCCATGCCGCCACCATGGTGACTGCAGGCGTTTACCTGGTGGCACGCTCCGCACCCCTCTATACTCTCGTGCCCGCCGCGCAGACTACGGTCGCGCTGGTGGGTGCCATCACCGCCCTGTTCGCCGCCACGATTGCCGTCGGGCAGTATGACATCAAGAAGGTCCTGGCGTATTCCACCATCTCCCAGCTTGGTTTCATGGTGGCGGCGGTCGGGATGGGTGCCTTCGTGGCTGGCATGTTCCACCTGGTCACGCATGCCTTCTTCAAGGCGCTCCTGTTCCTTTCCGCCGGTTCGGTCATCCTGGGTGTGGAGCGTGGGCATCACCACCTGGCTCACCAGGCAGAGCAGGCTGGTTCATCCCATGCAGAAGTGCACAGTACTGAGCCCGGCGAAGTATTTGATCCAAACGACATGCGCAACATGGGCGGGCTGCGCAGGCAGATGCCCGTCACCTTCTGGGTCTACCTGATCGGTGCCCTGGCACTGGCAGGCATCTTCCCCCTGGCAGGGTTCTGGTCGAAGGACGAGATCCTGGCGGATGCCTTCACTAAATTTCCAGCCGTCTACTGGCTGCTGACCATCGCCGCCTTCCTGACCGCCTTCTACATGGGACGCCAGATCTGGATGGTCTTCTTCGGCACGCCGCGTCACGCTGCCGCACAGCATGCCGAGGAAAGTCCAAAGGTGATCACCGTCCCCTTGATGATCCTGGCGGCCCTGGCGATCCTGGGTGGCGCCCTCAACCTGCCGGGCCTGGACAGCCTCACCCTTTGGCTGGAGCATACCATCGCCGGCGTCGAAGCGGGACAGTTCAACTTCCTGGTTGCCGGTCTCTCCACCGGGCTGGCTTGCTGGCGATCTATCTCTCCTGGCTGCTCTATGGACGCCGCCCTCTGGTCGAAGGTCAGCCGGACCCGCTCCGGAAACTGCTCGGCCCGGTCTTTACGGTCTTCGAGCGCAGGTACTGGGTGGACGAAGCCTACTGGGCCGTCTTCCTCAACCGCTACGTGGACATCGCCCGCTTCCTGGCGGATGTGATCGATGGCCGCTTCTGGCATGACTGGTTCCACGAGAAGGTCATTGCCGGCACCTATAATTGGCTCTCCCGCACGGTGCTCGATCTGCGCGTCGACCAGCAGTTCATCGACGCCATCGCCAATGGTCTGGGCAATTTGACCCGCCGGGTTTCCGGTGGATTGCGCCGTCTGCAGAATGGTTTCGTCCGCAGTTATGCGCTGGCGGTCTTGTTTGGTGTTGTCATCATTATTGGCTGTCTCGTGCTGAAATAATCTCAAAATCTTTCGTCTGGCCTTTGACTTTTACCTTTGACGTTCGACGTTTGACGCAGTTTTTATCCGAGGAGTAAACATGAACTTGATCACCAATCCTCTTATTCTGGTGACCTTCTTCCCGCTGGTGGGCGTGCTGGTCTTGCTCTTCATCCCGGCCGAAAGGAAGAATGCCCTGCGCTGGACGGCGCTGCTCACCTCGCTGGTGACCTTCGGCCTGTCCATCTGGATGCTGACCTTGTTCGACAAGTCCAACCCCGACCTGCAGCTTGGCTTCACCCTCCCCTGGATCCAGGTCGCCGGCTGGAACATCAGCTTCGCCATGGGCGTGGACGGTTTGAGCATCCTGCTCGTCCTGCTGACCATCCTTCCTGTCCCCGATTTCCATCCTCTCCACCTGGACCGCGGTCGAGGAGCGCGTCAAGGACTTCATGATCTTCTTCCTGCTCCTCGAAGTGGGCATGCTGGGTGTCTTCCTTGCCCAGGACCTGTTCCTGTTCTACATCTTCTGGGAATTCACCCTGGTGCCGATGTACTTCCTGATCGGCATCTGGGGCGGACCGCGCCGCATCTACGCCGCCATCAAGTTCTTCCTGTACACCATGGCCGGCTCCATCCTGATGCTGCTTGCCATCCTGTGGCTGGGCATCTACCAGGGCACCTTCAGCGTGCCGGACCTGATCGCCAAGGGCGGCATCCCTGCCAGTATCCAGCTCTGGCTGTTCCTGGCTTTCGCCGCTGCCTTTGCCATCAAGGTCCCCATGTGGCCGCTGCATTCCTGGCTGCCGGATGCCCACGTGGAAGCCCCCACGGCCGGTTCCGTCATCCTGGCGGGTGTCCTGCTGAAGATGGGTACCTACGGTTTCCTGCGCTTCAACCTGCCCCTGTTCCCCGAGGCTGCTGTCAAAGCCGCTCCCTGGATGGCGCTGCTGGCAGTCATCGGCATCATTTACGGCGCCGCCGTTTCCTACGCCCAGAAGGACATCAAGAAACTGGTTGCCTACTCCTCGGTCAGCCATCTTGGCTTTGTCATGCTGGGTCTCTTCGCCCTCAACCCGCAGGGCATCGAAGGCGGCATCCTGCAAATGATCAACCACGGTCTGAGCACGGGAGCGTTGTTCCTCCTGGTCGGCATGGTTTACGAGCAGACCCATACCCGTGAGTTCACCGTTTATGGCGGTTTGTGGAAGGTCATGCCTGTCTTCGGCACGGTCATGCTGATCGTTTCCCTCTCCTCGATGGGCCTGCCCGGTCTGAACGGGTTTGTCGGTGAGTTCGCCATTCTGCTGGGCGCTTTCGGGTCCACGGCCATCGGCTCGCCCTGGTTCGCCGGGATTGCCGCCCTTGGTGTCATCCTGGCTGCCGTCTACATCCTGTACATGTTCCAGAAGATATTCCTCGGTCCCGAGGGTTCGATCGTGGAAGAGGTCAAAAAGCACGGGCATGCCTTGCGCGACCTGAACTGGCGCGAGATTGCCACCATCGTCCCGCTGCTGGTGCTCATCTTCTGGATCGGTCTCTACCCCAAGCCGTTCTTTGACCTCATGGCTCCGGCTGTTTCGAAATTATTGACGGTCATTCACTAATTATTTGCGTTACCGGCCGAGGTTCGTTGCGGGCAAGGTATTATTACAGACCGATGTTCTTTGGCGGTCGAAGCAGTCTCCCCGCATACAAATGCCGAATAGGAAGCAATTATGACGCAATCCGATCTCTACACAATTCTACCCACCATCATCCTCGTCGCCTGGGCCTGCCTGCTCCTGCTGGTGGACCTGTTCATCCCGAAGGGGCGCAAGGGCTGGACGGCCCTGCTGGCTGCCGTCGGTCTCGCTGGCGCGCTGGGTGTCACCCTCGCCCAGGCTGGCATGAACCTCTCCGCTTTCGGTGGGATGGTTGTGCTGGATGGCTTCTCCTCCTTCCTGAACGTCCTCTTCCTCGCGAGCGGACTGGGCGCCATTGCCATTGCTTATGGCTATCTCAAGCGCATGGGTCTGGAGCGCGGCGAGTATTACACGCTGATGCTCTTCAGCCTCTCCGGCATGCTGCTCATGGCCCAGGCCGCTGACCTGATCGTCGTCTTCCTGTCGCTGGAATTGCTCTCCATCCCGCTTTACGTTCTGTCGGCCTTTGCCCGCCCGCGCACCGAGTTCGGAAGAGGCCGGCCTCAAGTACTTCCTGTTGGGAGCCTTCGCCACCGGTTTCGTCGTCTACGGCATCGCCCTGGTCTTCGGCGCCACCGGCAACACCTCCCTCGCCGGGATCGTCTCGGCCGTCGACCTGTCCTCCAGCTTCGGGCGGGGTTTACTCCCCGCTCCTGCTGACCGTCGGCGCTGCGCTGATCCTGGTCGGTTTCGGTTTCAAGGTCGCCGCCGTTCCCTTCCACATGTGGACGCCGGATGTCTACCAGGGTGCGCCCACCTCGGTGACCGGTTTCATGGCGGTCGGCGCCAAGGCAGCCGGGTTTGCCGCCCTGCTGCGCATCTTCGTCACCGCCCTCCCGTCCCTCAAGCTGGACCTGGTGCCGGTGCTGTGGGGTCTGGCTGCCCTGACCATGGTGGTCGGCAACGTGGTTGCCATCTCGCAGACCAACATCAAGCGCCTGCTGGCCTATTCCAGCATCGCCCACGCCGGCTACATCCTGATGGCCTTCGTGTCCTTTGGGAATCCCAAGGTCGCCCCCGATGCGGTCGCCTCGGCGCTCTTCTACCTGGTGACCTATGCCGTGACCTCCTTCGGGGCCTGGGCGGTCGTCATTGCGCTGGAAAAACTGGATGGCAAGGGGCTCGAGATCAGCGACTTCGCCGGTCTGGGACGCAAACGTCCGCTGCTGGCTGCCGCCATGACGATCTTCATGCTCTCCCTGACCGGCATGCCGCCCACGCTGGGGCTGGTGGGCAAGTTCTACCTGTTCCGCACCGCCATCGAAGGCGGCTTTATCGGGCTGGCGGTCATCGGCGTGCTGACCTCGCTCATCTCCGCGTACTACTACCTGCGCGTGGTGGTGACGATGTACATGCGCGATGGCGATCCCGAGACCGCTCGTGAACCCTGGCTGGACTTCACCTGGGCGCTGTCTGCGGTTGCCACGGTGGTCCTCAGCTTCCTTCCCGCCGCCCTCTTCACCTGGGCCAGCGGTGCTGTCCTCCATTTGTTCTAGATTTATCTGTCATTGCCAGGGCTGGTATGTTACTTTCCCGCCCGAAGCAATCTTCCCCTAAGTATGGAAATCGACCGGGACGGCTCATCGCCGTCCCGTTTTTTTTATTAAAATTCCATTTGTTCTATTTCGCCCGCATCCGGTTATTCTTTGGATTATGCTCCACTTCGGCGAGGTTTAACGCTTCCATCAGTGGTGGGATATACATCCCGAATCGACCGCGTAGACCCTTCTTCAGTCCATACCAGCCTCCCACGGGGTTCTTTGGCGAACGTCCCCAGGCTTCAACCGTTCCCTCTACCGCCGGTTTTTGCTCGTCCGCGCTGCCGAGCGGCATCCAGTCGCCGTGTGCCTTGAGCATGGCGTGCAGGTCGTCCAGGCAGCGCAGCTGGTAGCGCAGTTCGGTCTTTCCCACGCTGCACACCAGGGAGGGTGGGTTTGCCGTCTCGTCTTTGTACATCTGGTATTCCGCTGAACCGCTGGGTGTCTTGAGCATCCATGGGTGCTCGCGTGTGCCATTTCCCATCACTGTCGAGTTGTTCATTTTGTCTCCTTCAAAATAATCTAATAAATACCGAATTTATCCTATTATAACATTGACCTTTTGGGTATTTCAAGGGCTACCCCCCGTTGTTGGAAATGATTTCAGGACAGCGGTGCGCTGTCTTGATTTTATTTTAGGCGACCTGCTTTGCTGGAAAGGAAGTCCTTCACCACTCACTCTCCCCTTGACGCGGTCCCCCTTACTTCCTGGATCCCCATGACAACAGCCCCAGCAGCACCAGGGCAACCGCAAAGATGATCCCGCTGACCAGTGGGGTTATGGATCCAATCAGTAAAAGAATCGCAAGCAGCACGCAAATCCCAATAAATAGTCATACCGCTAATTTTCTGTTCATTTTCTCCTTTAAAGCTGCTTCTTCAGGACCGACTCATGCCATGCATGCGCGACCCTCATTTTTCCCGGTCGATGGAGGGGTGGGCGCCCCTCATTAACATTTCTGGTTTAACCCATATTTTTTCGGATGAATTGCTCTGCAATTTTTGGGGCGATTAACATGAGCCACAATGCCAGCTTGCCTTGCATCGTCATCACCACTTCGCGTTTCCGCTTGGCGACCGCCTCGACGATGATCCGGGTGCAGGTCTCCACCGGCATGGCGCCTATCTCGAGTCTGGAGATTTTTCCTGTTGGACTGCCGTCCCTCCGCAGTGACCGGCTGCTGATCCCCGTGCTGACCCAGCTCGGGTAGATGATCGTCACGCTGACCCCGCTGCCTTCCAGTTCCATCCGGATGGACTCGAAAAATTCTGCCATCGCATGTTTGCTGGCGCCGTACCCGTCCGCCCTTGACGACGGAAGCTTGCCGCGCAGGCTGGAGATGGCTGCCAGGCGTCCCCGGGTTTCCTTGAGAAATGGGAGCGCGTAAAAGGTGCAGTATACGCTGCCGAAAAAGTTCACCTGCACCACCTTCTCGAAGATGGTCAGGTCCTGCAGTTTTTTAAAGCTTGATGCCAGCGTGATGCCCGCGTTGTTGATCAGCGTATCGATCCGTCCGTATTCCGCCGCCGTCCGCTCGATCAGGCTCTTGCACTGGGCTTGTTCCGCCACGTCCGTTGGGATCGCCACCGCCTTGCCCCCTCGTTGGCGGCATTGGGCAGCTACTTCTTCTAATTGGGCGGCATTGCGTGCCGCCAGCGCCAGCCAGGCTCCCTGCTCGGACAGGCGCAGCGCTACGTGCTCGCCGATCCCGGAGCTTGCCCCTGTGATGAGCACGACATTTTCGGAAAAAGGAGGTTTGGTCATTGTAATCTGCTCCCGCCGCCGTCCGTCGCGTAGCATCCCCTGGGGGGCGGCGGCGATATTATGGGGTCACGCTTTTCTGGTCGTCGTCCGCCTGCGTGGATTCGTGATCACGCGCTGCCTGTTTGTCTTTGGACGCGCATGCCTGGGCTGGTAGACTCCCACTTTCCCTCCGCCCGGCAGCTTGATGTGGGTCAGCTCACCCCAGCTTGTGCTTTCCACAGGGTCGCAGGGAACGCCTTTGTCACCCATGGCGGTGATAAATGCCTGGATGTCCTTGACCATGAAAAAGATCTCGTGGACGTCGTTCTTCTCCGCCGGGTGGACCGCCAGTTCGGCGGGCGGCAATGCGAATATGAGCCACCCTTCGCCGGCATCCACATTCGCCAGTCCAAAAATGTCACGCAGGAACGCCCGGTCCGCCTCGGCATCCTTGCTGTAGATGATTGTGTGTGCACCAGTGATTAGTTTATCCATTTGTTATTGCAATTTCATTCCCGATTATTTTTGGGGAGCCATCGTTCTATGATGGCGAAGCAATCCCTTCGCGTCTTGCTTTATCCGCTTTTCTCAGGATTAAGCACCCTTTGTTGTTGAGAATATGCCTGTGTACTTTGTTCGATGATTTGGTTTATCTTGCTCCGTACCTCAATCGGCTTGACAATTGCTTTGAAACTTTCCTTCGTTCCGCCTGTGCCGGTTACTGTGACTGACCCAAAATCTAACATCCTGGCCAGAAGACCTTGATGAACAGCTACACTTTCAATTTTGGTTAAAAGCATTTCAAGCGTATGCCTGCGTATAAAGCCGGTTTTGGCGATGACGCGTCGGTTTGTTACCGCGAATTCGGTCGTCGTCAAGATTATTAGAGCTTGAAGCCCAAGTATGAGTGTGTATAAAAAGAAGAATCCGGCCAGGCAAAGGGCAAATCCACTTAATACAGAAGCCCCTTGGTTATTTTGACCGCCCATATTTAGAGAAAAAATGAATATAACAGTGCTTGCTAGGAATGAAATGATTGCGGGCAGGAAAATTGCCGGGTGGATATGTGCGGAAAACAGGATTTTTTCGTTCGGCATCAAATTATCTTGTACGTAGCTCATTTTATTTCTCCCTTATTCTTTGGATGGCTTAGTTCTAAGATCCCCGAAGGAATTCATTATCGGCTGTACCATCTTGACTCTACTTCAATTATCGCGCTATTTTGGCGAACCGCACTGGTTTCTATGAGGTGCAATATTTCTGTCCACCTAATAGTAGTTCATTTCTTCTTGCCAAAGTAAGTCATTACCAGAGCAATTAAGGTGATGTTAAGTTGTTTTAAAAATTTCTATGTACCGCGAATATAGTTGCACTAAAAATCCTTCTTATAGTTCCTGAATATTATCGTTAAATGTTCCAGGTACATTATCACGCGCTAATCGTTCGGAGATTCGTATCTGTTTGCGCCATAATGCTTTATAACCACTTCTCTTCTTTTGTTTGAGTTGATTTTCACTGTTATAATAGCTTTCAGCGTTTGCTGAAAGGGCGTAAAATAATGAAAACAAATCCTGGTGAAAAAGATGCTATTCAAGCATTACAAGCTTGCTTGGAAGATATCCCCTTCCTCCAATTGATGAATATTTCCATTTCAAAAGATGCACAAGGACCGGATTTTTCAATAGATGTTCGCGTTCAGAACCGTGCTCTGACGATCCTGGCGGAATTCAAGACTAGCGGGCAACCCCGGCTGGCACGCCAAGCAGCCTATCAAATCAAAGACTCGCTGGCAAATGGTTTAGGGAAATATGGTGTATTTATTGCACCATATATTTCTTCCCGGGCAGCGACAGTTTGCAAGGAGGTTGGAATTGGTTATCTGGACTTTGTAGGTAACTGTTTCCTTTCGTTTGAAACGGTCTTTGTACAACGGGAAGGAAAACCGAATTCTGCGGTTCAACGCAGGGAACAGCGTTCCCTCTATTCGCCAAAAGCTGAACGCATCTTGCGGGTTTTGTTGAGTTGGCCTCAGCAAAACTGGAAGACTGAGGCTCTGGCCCAAGCGGCCCAAGTAAGTTTTGGCCAAGTTTCAAATGTAAAGAAGCTTCTAGCGGATCGCGAATGGCTTACCCCGAACGAAGATGGAATCCGACTTAATAACCAGGGTGCAGTCCTAGACGAATGGGCGGCGCAATACCGCTTCCGTCGCAACCAAGTTGTGGATTATTATTCGTTGGCCGAAGTATCTGAGATTGAATATCAACTTGCAGAGACTTGCCAGCGTCAGCAGAAGCTATATGCCCTAACAGCGTTCTCCGGTGCGGCACGCTTGGCACCAGCTGTACGATATCAGCGTGTGGTTGTTTACGTGGATGGTGATCAGGACTTGATTGCGGGTAACTTAGGCTGGAAGCGCGTCACAAGCGGTGCAAACATCAGCCTTCTAGTACCATATGACGAAGGTGTATTCTTTGATAGTCGTGAGATAGATGGGATGCGACTCGTTTCATCCGTTCAGATCTATTTAGACTTGCAAAATTATCACAACCGCGGGGAGGAAGCCGCTAAAGCGATCCGAAAGGTGATTGAACAATTATGGTGACGAAACGAACAAATTACACCGCTGAAGCCGTTGAAGCTGCACGCAGTGTCATGCTTGAACTAACGCGTTTGCTAGGAGAATATCAGGAGGGGATTGTGATAGTAGGCGGTTGGGTTCCCGAACTCCTACTCAGTGGGCCGGGGCATCTGCATACTGGTAGCCTTGATGTGGATCTGGCTCTGGATCATAATACGCTCGGCGAAATTGGTTACAAAACCATCCTCCAGCTCCTACATTCACAAGGGTATCGCCAGGGAAAGCAACCGTTTATCTTCTTCCGTACCGTAAATGTGGGCAGAAACAGTTACGATGTAGAAGTGGATTTTCTAGCCGGGGAATATGCCGGAACAGGTAGCAGTCGCCGAACTCAAAATGTACAAGATATGCAGCCGCGCAAAGCCCGTGGTTGTGACCTGGCATTCAAGGGTGTAGCCGAAATCACTTTAAATGGAACATTGCCAGGGGGTGGCAAAGATAGTGTGCAGATCCGAGATAGCATCGATCGCCCCATTTTTAGTAATGAAATCAATGGCCCTGGTTAGCCGCCTTAAGGAAAAAGACGCTTGGGATATCTATTATTGCATCCGCAATTATCCCGGGGGAATCAAGCTACTTGCACAGGAGTTCAGCCAACTGTTGGATAACAAACTCGTGCAGGAAGCTTTAGTAAATATCACCGAGGAATTTGCTTCACCCGAGCATATCGGACCCAAACATGTGGCAGACTTCGAAGAGATCACCGATCCTGAAGAGAGGGCTCTACTTCAGCGGGACGCATACGAGCGTGTAAATGCATTGCTTGGTTTATTGCAGCGAAATCATGGAGGCTGAAACCAAACTAAAAATTATCTTTATACATGACAATAATTAGCACTTTTCTCATACCCTTAATCACAAATAAATCTCATGTTTCTAAAACTATATTTCTCCCCTTTTGCGCATCAATAAGTATCGGGAATGCGTTTACACTGTACGATTAGGCCTTCCAGCTCTATTTCCTTCATTGTTTATTTGGTTTGCACCCAATTATTATCCCGAAAACTGTCTTTCCACTTTCTGCCAAAATTTATTTCCCTTGAGAGAAGATTTGAAACTGGTTAAGGTATTGTAACGCCAACTTTCTGTTATATCACTTCTTGTATTGAAATCATTTTGCTGTCTGGAGAGGGTATCCATTCCCAAGTAACAGGGTCTCTAATGATCAACTTCGAGATTTTAAGTTTTCCTTTTGCGAAAAGAAGCCCTCTCTCGGTAAGCACTCGTATTGAATTCTCAGGTCCATCTTCAAGTAATCCCCAAGGCTTATAACTTAGTTTTGAGTGATTTGCATATGCCCCTTTTCCTACATTCTTTAATAACTCATCATTCGAAATATTTCGTGGTTTCCCATTATTCCAAGCATATTCAACAATACGTCTCATATAGGGAACAAAACTTTCTGTATCAGGTCGAAACTTAAAATTCTTTGCGATTGCTACTGATGGCATATCAGGGCCAATATAACATCTTGATAACGGATGTCCATCTTTTGCTAGTTGGTCTTGCAGCGGAGCAGACAAAGTCTCAAGAGTAAGAAATGGCATATGCCTACCCGACTCGTTTTCTAATCCATTTAGCGCAATCGAATGAATAGCTCTGGTAAAAAAACCTCCAAACGCTGTTTCAAAAGATTGTGTTTCTAGGCTAGTTGAAGCTAATAATGCATAAGAGCCAGCAAAGTAAGTGCGTAAAAAATCGCCCATTTGTCCGGTTACTGATACTGTCCCTTGAGGAGCTGTTACTCCGCTGAAGCACGCATCAATAATAAACACAGGGAAAACATCCACAGAAGATAAGGTTTGAACCACCTCACGAAAACTTACAGTGCTCAACGACAAAATTTTACTTTCATCAATTCCAAAAGAGGTGTCTTTAAGGCAAAAAGCGAACTCATTAGTACCTAAAATAGTTCCATGCCCAGAGAAGTAAAAAACCAGTATATCCCCACGAGCAGATCTAGACATTGCGTATTCTATAATTGTTTTACGGAATTGATTAACAGTTGAATTCAATAAATAGATAGATCGCGATTGATAAAGACTAATTTGCATATTATTACTAAATAATTCACCAATCATTCTTAAATCATGGCGTGTCCCCTTCAATTTTGGTAAAGAAATGTATTCTGAAACAGTGACGGCGATAACACTTACGCGTGAAATATTTTTTCTAATATCATCTTGTTCTTCACGTGTTGTATAACGACCCCTAGGTGACATTTTTATCCTAAATAGTGAGAATAACGTCTTGGTTTATAGGCTCATCTTGCTTGGTAATAAATCGACACATCAATTCGCAGAAGAAGATTACACTCTCCCCCAAATAACTATACGTCGAATCCATCCATTACACAAGTCGTGCAGAAATTCTCCTAAGTCCACAGTTCGGCAATCATCTTCCCAAATTAAAAAATTGGATAGGTCTCTCGACCTGACCTTTTTATCTCTAATTTAGATCTTCTTACTTCTTCCCGCCCCTCTCATTCCCATTTCCGTGTTCATTCCCGTGACTATTCCCATTTCCCTGCATCATCGTGGTTGTGGAGGTCTCTGTCGGCGGTGTAATCACCAGCGGAGTCATGTGCTCTGAGCCGTAAGGATATTTATTTCGTGCTCGAGACCTGGATGACCTTCCCGACAATGTTTACTTCTTGTCCGAACGTCTGTAAGTGCTCCCACAAGTGCTCTGCCTGGCGGCGGCATACTTTTGTGTGGGTCCATGCCTCCTGGGCATCGTTTGTCAGGTATCTGGTTGGGATGTGGATGCTCGCGCGCTCCTGGTTCGGTACAGCCGGCAGGTATTTTTCGGCAGCCTCGAGCAGTCGCTCGATGCGGTCCATCGGCGTCTCATTTGCTCGGTCATCCGGTTCTGGCAGCTCATCGTCGATGCGCGCACAGTACCACCAGACGCAGTTGCCTATATGGGTCAGTGTTTCATCTACCGAACGAACCTGGGCTCCTGGCTGATGCTCACGTTGGGCTGGGGATAAAACAGAAATCAATACGCGCATGCGCTTCACCACCTGGCGGGCAAACCGCAGATGTGCACTCACAGCCTGGTTGTCGAGCGGGCTGCGGTCGTATTCGAATAGGGCGGCCGGGTTCCCGGAAATCCAAACAGGAGAACCGGCTTTTCTTTCTTTCTCGATGATCTGGACACCCGTGAATTTCCCGCTGCGTGCTTCCCGTACAAGGGTCTCGGCCTCTGGGTTGAGATTAGCCAGGTTCTCAGCCAGCAGCCATTGTGAGTAATTGAGGATCTGCCCCGGGGCAATGCGCTTCGCCTCTTCCGGGTCGTCCGCGCGAAAACACAGGCCTGGCAGTGTCGGGATGTGTGCAAAACAGCCCTCACCGGGTGCTACTTCAATGAGCAGGTCGAATGGGGGTAGCTGGAAGTTAACATCCATGTCTTTCACGCCTACCTTTTGATCCTTCATTTCCCGGGTGTGGGATTTGTCATTCCTGGCCTGATGAGTAACGATATTCTGGTTTGGCCGTCTCGCACAGGAACAACTATACAACGAATTCGACCCTTCGTTCAAGCATGGTTGCCGGGCCTGCGTTCACATTTCCGGATCAAAAAAAGGACAGGTCTCTCGACCTGCCCTTTTTACGTTTTCTTCAGAAACTCTTACTACTTCCCGCCCTTCCCGTGCCCGTGCCCGTTCCCATGACCATTTCCTTGCATTCGTAGGAGGCAGGTGCGGCGGGTGCTGTTAGCGGAGCAGCATGCCCCGACATGATCTGTCCCAGGTTCTGGTGCGGGTCGGTCAATACCGCCTTGCGCAGTTGCCCCCAGTTGGTGGCAGTACCACCGCCCGGCAGGACGATCGCGCTGAAATCACCGCTCTGTTTTGCGTTCAGGATCTGGTCGAGCAGCGTTGCGTTGCCTCCCAGTTGGGCTGCCATCCAGCACGCCTGCGCGATCTCGCCGTACCCGAACCCCGCTGCTTTATAGGCTGCCAGCTGGTCCGCTGTCAGACCCAGCGCGGTTCCGAAAAAGTTTTCCAGCGTATTGACGCCCTTGACGTAGGTGATCGATTTGATGATAAGCGTCGGGTCGATCACGATGGCTGTGCCGATCATGGTCGGGTCAGGGATGATCAACCCCAGTGTAACGGCCTGTTCCAGGCCCACGCTGGCTGTCTGATCGATCAGCGCCGCATCGGTCACGACTAACGATAGGGTGGTGATCTTGGTCACCGGGTCGGTCACGAATACTACGCTTTTTAACGTGCCCGTCAGCGGCGGATTGCTGGGAACCAGGAGATCGGGGATGCTGATGGGTTGTCCGATCATCGCTGCATTCGGGATTACCAGTTTAAGGGTTATGGCGCTTTCCAGGCTGATCGTGATTTTCTGGGACGCCCCCGTCTCGTCCAATAGGGTCACTACCGCCGTGGTAATTTTGGTCACCGGGTCGGTGCTCAGGCTGATGCTCAGGATGGTTCCGCTGCCCAGGGTGCCGGTGGCAGCCAGCGCGCTGCTGGGCGATTTTGCTGCGAATAATGCCGCCAGCATGGCAGCCATCAGCAGGATCGAGAATATTTTGTTTCGGTTCATATTGGTTCTCCTTTCGACATTTCCTTTGTTGCGGGCGGAGACTTGGATTTCCGCCTCCAATCTGAACAGGATATACCCCGTTTAGAGTTTAGCACGTCCATGCCTCCTGGGACATAACAAAACTGTTAATTCGGCTTGATTTTGTGCCAATGGCCTTCTCAATCGGCCTACAGGCTGCATTTTACTCTCGCAATCGGATTAATTTCAACGCTCAGGGTGGATTTCCTCTATAAAATTGCTCCCGCTCGGTGATTTTTATTTCCCCATGCTCTCGCCGGGGTCCCTGTGGGCGATTGATAACTCCCGATCCTCTCGCCGGCGTCCTTCGCGATCCTGTCCCCGAATGGGGAAGCACTTTGTCCCTGCGTTTGGGGGATACCCCAGGGGGACGCCGGTGAATAATAAGAGAAAATTGCCTTCTTGTCGTCCAAAATATGGTTTGCCGACCAGGATTGCCTTGTTGACACATTAGAACGCATGTGCTATAATCACCGCGCGGCAAGGGATGCTCGAAATGTTTCCTTGCCGCTTGCATTGTGCTTACTTCGTCCCCGCTAGGGGAAGCGGCTCCGAGCGGCTTTTCGCGGAGCATCTTATCTCCGTTCTTTGGGGACATTGTCCCTCGCGCAGCATCTTATCCCCGTTCTTTGGGGACGTCGTCCCCGAGGCCTCATCGAGGGGATCCCGAAGGGACCCCCCTTGGGGCGTGTTCTTAGGGGAACCCCTTTGGGGGTCAGCCGCACCGACGCCCTGACGTCGTACCCGCCGAAGGCCCCCGAAGGGGGCTGGGGATGCGTCGATACGAGTCGTCGATGTTCCGGACCTTAACAACCGAAACCGCATTATGTCATACGCACCTAATGGACTCCCTCTCCATTGCGAAGCATCCCGTAGCGCAGCGGAGGGATGGCTGGGGTGGGGTTGCTATACGGGTTTTATTCGTTTTGGGTTTGTTTCGCGGAACAATCTCGCTAGCATGGTATATTAATATGAAAGGACAACGAGATGTTTTCGTTCCTCAATTGTTCCTCAGGAACAATGCGCGACGGGCGGGTTCGCACAGCACTCCCTTGGGGGCAACCGCCTGTACGCCACGCCGCGTCGATGGAAGGCCTCAAGCCAAATTGTTTCACAATGGCATGATCTAAAATAAGATGCTTAAATCCTCTCATTCGTTTGTACTCGTTCTCGCGCGGTAATCATGGCAAATGGCAATGTTTCACATTCCGAGGCGGCTTCGAGCCGCCGTTCGCGAAGCACCCCCAGGGGGCGGTTGCTTCGACGACATGAGTTGTCGAAGATACCTCACCTACACGCCGACACACCGCATCAACCTCAAGATAGCCCGATGCATTCTCCTTGAGGGTACAGGTCACACGCCGCCATTCGGACAGCAAATTGTCCCTGACCGAAATCCTTCCCCTCCTTGGGTTTACACTATAATAATGTTTTTCCTTCGTGTCCGTCTGCCCCCGTTCTCTCGTCCCCCCGTTATTAGGGGATGGAGGCTTGTACTAATTTTTTCTCCCCCTTCCTTCTCACCTCCAGCACCGCGATCTTCGTCGAATGGTTGAACGGGCTTGGGTCTGTGATGGGCGTCCTGGTCCGGGTCTCCGCATACCCGGTAAAATCCTCCGGCACCGGGATCAGCTCTGCGATTTTCAGGTACCCATCCGCGCACAGGGCTTCCAGCTCTTCCATGTATTCCTTCCCGCTCACGTACAGCGCGTTGTTGACCGATACCAGCCACCCGCCGTCGTTGACCAGCGGGCGCACCTTGTTGATCAGCCGGGCGCTGTCCCTGTTCAGGTCCAGCGCACCCTTGGCGGTCGTCGAAAAAAAGGGCGGGTCCACCAGCACGCAGTCGAAGCGTTCCCCCCTCCGCTTGAACTGGTTTACCACGCTCCAGAAATCCCCGGCGATAAAATCCGCCTTGTGGATCGGGAACCCGTTCAGGGTGTAGGAGCTCTTCGCCAGGTTGAGGAATTGACGGTTCAGGTCGAGCTGCACGGCACGCGTTGCCCCTCCGGCGCAGGCAGCCACCCCCAGGCTGCCCGTATAGGCGAAGGTATTCAATACGGTCTTCCCGCTCATGTGCTCGCCCAGCCACCTGCGCAGGTTCCTTGTATCCAGGTACAGGCTGGCGTCCTGGTTCATGCGCAGGTCGAGCGCGTACCAGACTCCCTGCTCCTGCACCTTCCGGTCGGGTTCTTCGCCGAACAGGAGTTTCCCCCGGTTCTTCTCTGTCGAAAAGCTGTTCCTGGTTTTGACGATCCCCGCCCTCAGCCAGGGCAGGCGTTCCCGCAGGAAAGATTCCGCTTCCTTCACCAGCGGCAGCCCCTCTTCCGCCCTCTCTGCGTAGTTGTACAGCACGGCGGTCGCCGCGTACAGGTCCACCACCAGCTCGGGGCAGCCCTCCGCGAACCCGTTGAACAGCCGCAAGGCGCTCCTGTGCTTCTCGTCGAACAGCGCCTCCCTCGCCGTAATCGCCTTTTCGAGCAGGGGAATGATTTCTTCAGCCAATGGATTTCTCATTTAGCCATAGGTACGACAGGAGTTTTTACTTTTTCCCACATTTTGTCGTGAAATACCTTCTATGCATGCACCGGCGGCTCCACCACGGGTCTAGCCCCTGCTGCCAGCCAGCCCTCGTAGACTCGCAGGAACACCACCCCTCCCAGGATCAGCAGGCTCCCAACAATTTGGATCCAGCTCAGGCGTTCGCCCAGTAATAGATAAGCGGTCACTGCTGTGAAGGCCGGTTCCAGGGTTACCACCAGGTTTGCCACGCTGGAGGGCAGGTAGGTCAGGCTGACGTTATATAACCCGAAGCCCGCCAGCGTCGGTCCCGCTGCCAGCAGGAATAGCACCCCCCATCCGAGCCAGGCCTTCCCCAGCCAGAGGAAATCTGCCGCTTGGGTGATCGTCCCGGGGATGTGCCCGCCGGAGAACACGTTGAACGCCAGCAGGAAAACCGCAGCGAACCCGAAGGTGTACACCAGTGCCGTCCATGGGTTCAATCCCCGCTGTGAGGCAGAGCGTCCCATCAGGGTGTAGATGGCGTACAACAGTCCGGAGAGGATTCCCGTGATGATCCCCAGCAGGTTGAGGCGCCAGGCTGCCGGGTCCAGGGCGTTCGACACCAGCACGCAGCCTGCCAGGCTGAGCACCACCGCCAGTATTTTGGCCCAGTCCAGCCGCTCCTTGAGGAACCACCAGCCCAGCAGGGCGGTGAACCCGGCCGAGCAGTAAGCCAGCACGGTCGAGACTGCTGCTCCATTGAGCGACACCGACAGGGTCCACAGGGAATTGAAGATCGCCAGTACCAGGCCGAACAGCACCAGGTAGCCCAGGTGTGCCCGGCTCACCCGCATGGCACCCACTTCCCCAGTCCCAGGATGAGCAGCAGGGTCAGGAAGACGAACGAGTCCCGCCAGAACGCCAGGATGAGCGCCGGCATCTGGTAGGTCTGGGTCAGGTAGCGGATGAAGATGGCTGTGGTCGAAAGGAACACCGCGCTGATCAGGGCAATGGTGTAACCACGCGTGAGGTGCGACTTGCTGGGTGTTATGTTGGACATAAAGGCTAGACTTTCCTCGCTACGAAGATGAGTTCACCGGGGTATTTCGACCCGTATGGGCTCTTGTCGTAATCGGCGTAAACCTGCTCCACCCCGAACCCGGCCCGTGCCAGCAGGTGCTCGCCTTCGAACTTGAAAAAGTATCTCATCGGGAATGCCTGCACCAGCCGTTCCTTGCGACCGTCGGGATGGGTTATGTAATAGACCAGTTCCGAATGGATGATCTGGTTGAACAAATCCCTTTCAGCCACCATGTGGCGCCGGACGACGCGCCGTCCATCCGGCATGCTGAACTCGGGTTCTTCGGCCATCTCCTCCCCGGTGGGTTGGTTGGCCAGGGATTTCAGGGATGGGTTGAAAATATCCAGGATTATTTTGCCGCCCGTTTCAAGATGTCTGCGGATGCAGTCCAGGCAGGCAAGCTGGTCCTCCACCGTCGTCAGGTGCTGGAAGGGCCGGAACGGCAGGGTGACCAGCTTGAATGACTTCTGGATCTCGAAATGGCGCATGTCTCCTTCCACCAGCCGGACCCTGGAGCGAACTTCTTCGGGTTCGGTTTTGAGGTGCTCTCTGCACACCGCCAGCATGTGCTGTGATAGGTCCAGTCCGGTGATCTCTACGCCGGCTCGTGCTGTGGGGATCAGGACGCGCCCTGTGCCGCAGCCCACCTCCAGTACCGGACCCCCGGCCTGGGTCGCCGCTTCGACAAAAAATCCCACGTCCGCACGTTCGTGGTACGGGACGATGTAATCATACAGTTCTGCAATGGAGGCGTATTCGCCATAATTATCTGGCTTGGTCATAATGGCTACCTTAATCCCAATCTCTCGTTCTTTTCCAGCAGTTGAATGGCCTCCTGGATGCGCCGCTGGCGGGTCTCTTCCCTTTTCGCCGCAGAGATCCAGCCGATGTAATTACGTCGATGCGAAGGTGGCAGAAGGTTGAAGTTTTCCCAGGCCTTTGGGCTGGCCATTAATCCCGCTTTCAGCCAGTCTGGCAGGGGCAGCGGCGCCCGTTTCGGACGTACACCCTCGGCTGCAGGCAGGTCGAAATCCACCGTGGTTAGTCCGGCTTCGGTCATGCGCCCTTCCTTGATCAGTTTTGCCACCAGGTGCTTGTTCAGCTCGGACCACTTGCTCCCGGCCCGGCGTGGGTTGAATTTGCGGGCGTATTTCTCTTCGTCGATCTTCTGGATGAGACTGTCGATCCACCCAAAGCACAACGCCTCTTCGAGCGATTCCTGGTATGTTGCGCATGGTTTGCCGGCCTCTTTCTTGTAGTAGACCAGCCAGACTTCTTTTTCCGTGGCGTGATTTTTTTTGAGCCATGCCCGCCACTCGCTCCGGTCCGCTGCATACGCGGTTTTGGTAATTTCCATGGTTGCCAGTATACAACAAATAATATTTTTCGGCGCGCTATTCCATTATTCGGGGTTTTGGGGTTGGCGGGCGGTCGCGAAGTACCCTCGTTAGGTTCTTTGCTCGGAGCAGTATAATGGGTCAGTTCGCCACCTTGATTTAACGGAGACTCATGATCCAGGCTCTCATCTTTGATTTCGACGGTCTGATCCTCGACACCGAAACACCCGAGGTGCAAATCTGGCAGGACCTTTATTCCCGCTATGGGCAGGAATTTCCCCTCGACGAATGGGTGCGCACCGTGGTGGGCTCCACCGTCTCCAACCTCGACCCGGTCATCCAGCTTGAAAAACTGACCGGTCAGGCCCTCGACCGCACTGCCCTCCACGAACAGGCGCGCCTTACCCGCTTGGATTGGCAGGCCTCCCTGCCGCCGATGCCCGGTGTCGCGGATTACCTGGACTCTGCCCGCCGCCTGGGGCTGCGCCTGGCGGTTGCCTCCAGTTCTCCGCACTCCTGGGTGGATGCCTACCTGAAGCGACTGGATTTTTTTGACCTGTTCGACGTGGTCATCTGCCGCGAGGACGCCGCCCGCCTCAAACCCTCCCCGGACCTGTTTCTGGCTGCTCTCTCCGCCCTCCACCTCCGCGCTGACCAGGCGCTCGCCTTCGAAGATTCTCCAAATGGCGTCAGGGCTGCCCAGGCTGCCGGGCTGCGTGTGGTTGGGGTGCCGAACTCCATCACCGCCCGCCTCGGTCCCCTGCCCGCGGATCTGGTGCTCGCTTCCCTCTCTGACCTCCCCCTGCCTGGCGTGCTTGCTCATTTTGGTGACATGCTGGCCTTCCGCCCGGAAACCCTGTACGACCTGCCTGCCATCCGCCTGGTTGAAGAAGCGGCATTTGCTCGCCCTGCCGAAGCCGCCTTGGTGGACCTGGTACGTGAGCGCTGCAAGTCCACCCTCTCGCTGATCGCAGACCAGAACGGTCTCGTAATAGGTCACATCCTGTTCACGCCGGTTACCTTTGCATCTCCTCAGCCGGTCGGTCCTGGGCTGGGGATCGGGCCGGTGGCTGTCCTGCCAAAATTTCAGCGGACTGGCATCGGCTCCCGCCTGATGCGCGCCGGACTGGATCGCGTTCGCCGCCTCGGATATGCTTTTGTGGTGCTCCTGGGAGACCCGGCCTATTATTCCCGCTTCGGGTTCAAGCCCGCTCGCAGTTTCGGCCTGACGAGCGATTACGGCGATGGCGACGAATTCCAGGCGCTGGAACTTATCCCTGGTTCCCTGGCGGGTGGGGCTGGGCACATTAAATACGTCCCGGAATTTGCGGAGACTGACCTCTAAAGGAGGGTGTCGTGAAGCGTGTTGCTAATTATCTCGTGGGTCTGGCCTTTTTGCTGTCGGCCTGCACCTCTCCGGTTTCCTCCCCCATATCCATACCGCTTCCGTCAACGGCTCTGCCTCCCACCGTCGTATCCCAGCCCACCGGCGCGGAACTGCCTACCGGTACTGCTCCACTACCGGTCACAGTCCCCCCGGCAGTTACGCTTGCTCCCAGCCTGACGCCTCAGCCGCAGTCGGTAAAGTTCGCTGTGATCGGCGATTTTGGTCTGGATGGTCCTGCCGAAGCGGATGTTTCCACCCTCATCCATGGCTGGAAGCCGGATTTTATCATAACTGTCGGTGATAATAACTATCCCGATGGTGCCGCCAGCACGATCGACGCCAATATCGGAAAGTATTACCACGATTTTATCTACCCCTACGTCGGGACATATGGCTCCGGCTCGGATATAAACCGTTTTTTTCCTACCCTGGGTAACCATGACTGGATCGCACCCAATGCCCAACCTTATTTTGATTATTTCACCCTGCCTGGCAACGAGCGCTACTATGACTTTGTCTGGGGTCCCCTCCACTTTTTTGCCCTAGACAGCGATGGGCATGAGCCGGATGGGGTTAATGAAGGTTCAGTGCAAGCCGCCTGGCTAAAGCAGAGTCTGTCTGCCTCCACTTCGCCCTGGAATATCGTGTATACCCATTACCCGCCCTACTCATCTGGCAGTATGCATGGATCCACGGATTGGATGCAGTGGCCCTTTGCCACCTGGGGTGCGAACGCAGTACTGGCGGGTCATGACCACCTTTATGAGCGCCTGCTCGTGGACGGCATCCCATACTTCACAAATGGCTCTGGTGGCGGAAGTCTCTATAACTTCGGGACCCCTCTGCCCGAAAGCCAGTTCCGCTACGACGCCAATTATGGTGCCATGCTTGTCACTGCCAGCGATACTGAGATCCTGTTCGAGTTTTATAACCGGTTGGGCGATTTAATCGATTCCTACCGGGAGACGAAACCTTAAATCAAAAGCCGGTCTTGCGGCCGGTCTTGTGTTTTTCTATTTTGAAAGGTCTCTTGCACAATCCAATTAAAAGGACGCCACTGCCTCGTCCAAGCTGCCGTAAATCTCAATGAACTTCAAAAGGCCTGCTATATCGAGCACTTTACGCACGGCTGGCGTTGGCCCGACCATTTTTAAATGCTTACCTGCATCTTTAGGTTCTGCCAGCATTTTGTAGATACCCAGGATTGTTCGTATACCGGCGCTGGTGAGTGAAGATACCTTCGAAAGGTCAAGAACCATATTTCGCCCACCGGCAGCGTAAGCTCCCTTGGCTGCCTGTTCAAATTCTTCTGTGTTCCCCATATTAAGCCGGTCTGCAAGCTGGATAACAGTTACGGGCACTCGCCCACAGGTCTGAGTGACTGTTACAAGGTTCATGTTTCTCCTTCTCGAATTGATATGTAGGTGAACTGCTTTTACCCCGTTTTGCTGACCCCTGTCTCCCCATACAATTTTCGGTGCACGCTGCTCAGCACCCGCACCTGCTCGGCGGCATGGTACGATGACCTCACCAGCGGCCCGGATTCCACCCACTTAAAACCGATCTCGCGGCCGTACTCGCGCAAATCCCTGAATTCGTCAGGGGTGTAATAGCGTGCAATCGGCAGGTGTTTCTTGCTCGGCTGGAGGTATTGTCCCACGGTCAGGATGTCCACACCCCAACTGCGCTGGTCGCGCATCACCGTCTTCACTTCCTCCAACTCCTCACCCAGCCCCACCATGATGCCCGACTTGGTCAGCACCTCAGGGTCGAGCTTTTTGGCGCCGGAAAGGATCGCAGCACTCCACTCGTAATGGTCCTGCGGCTGGACCTGCTTGAACAACCGCGGCACTGTTTCGACGTTGTGGTTCAGGATTTCCGGGCGGGCGTCCATTACGATTTTTAGAGCTTCGAGCGACCCTTTGAAATCGGGGATGAGCACCTCCACCGAGCAGCCAGGGAGCAATGTGCGGATGCGGCGAATGACCATGGCAAAGATGGGCGCGCCGCCGTCCCTCCGGTCATCCCGGTTGACGGAGGTGATCACTGCATGTTTCAGGTTCATCGACTTGACAGCCTGTGCGACGCGTTCCGGTTCCAACCAGTCGAGAGATTCCGGGCGGCCGTGCTTGATGTCGCAGAACCCGCAGGTGCGGGTACACACGTCACCCAGCATCAGGAAGGTGGCTGTACCCGATCCCCAGCATTCCCCCATGTTTGGGCACATGGCCTCTTCGCATACGGTATGCAGCGCCTTTGAGCGCATCAGTGTTTGCAAATGCTCATAGGTCTCGCCCGCGGGGGCGCGCACTTTGATCCACTCCGGTCTGCGGAGCGGAGTTACTTTGACGGTTTCGGGATTTACCCGGTCACGGGTGGGGGTTACAGGCATCAGGTCCTCTTTGAACCGATAAATTTTACCAATAATTCAGACCGATTTTATCACGGTTAGGTGTCAGGCGGCCCTCTGGGTACAAAAATATTACGATTTTCTTACGATCACCTTCAATCCATCCACTTTGACCACATGTACCTTTTCTCCCCGGACGATCCTGCCTTGACCCACGTCCAGCTCAGCTGACCACAATTCTGCCCCCGATTGGACCTGCCCGGTCGGGTCGATGTCCGTGCGGGCGATGCCGTTTTTGCCGCACATCCCTTCCTGCCCGGTGATCACCGGTCTCCTCTGCGCCCGCAGTGCAAACCCTACGATGATGGCGAAACTGATCCCGATGACGAGGGCTACCAGGGTAACCAGTGTGGGTGACACCTGTTGGAACTGGGGTGTACCCGGGCTGTTGAACAAGACCAGCGCCCCCACGATGAATGATCCGATCCCCGCGGCTGTCAACCCGCCGTGGGTGGCGGCTTTGATGTCAACAATGAACAGCACAAATGCGATGATCATGAACGCCAGGCCGAACCAGTTGACCGGCAACACCCCCAGTCCATAAGCTGCCAGTGCCAGGCATACCACGCCGATGAATCCGGCTATCCAGCCGCCCGGCGAAGAGAGTTCGATCAGGATGGCCTGCGCCCCGATGCTGAGCAGGATGAATACGAAGTTCGGGTCCACCAGCATTTGCAGCAGGTTTTCGATCAACGACATTCCCAGAGGTTGGGTCACAGCTCCGGCGGTATGCAGCGTCCGTGGGCCGTCTGCCATCTGGACGGTGTACCCATCCAACTGGTTGAGCAAGTCGCCGGTGTTATTGGCGATGAAATCCACCAGGTGAGCATTCAGGGCTTCGCTGGCTGAGACGGCGACTGCGCTCTCAATGGTCGACTCGGCCAGGGCCGAGGCTTCGGCCCCGCGCCGTTCGGTGTACGAACGCACCAGCGCCTTCATCGCCTCTTTGACCTTGGTCTCCTCCGTGGTCGAAAGGTCTGTGCCCTGCGATCCCACCGGACTGGCTGCGCCGATGGCTGTTTGGGGCGACATGGCCGCTGCATGCCCCGCCAGTGTAATGACCGTCCCAGCGCTGGCAGCCCACGCCCCATTGGGGGTAACATAGACCACCACTGGCACACTGCTTGCACGGATGTCTTCTGCCATGATCTGCATCGGGCCGAGACTGCCGCCGGGTGTATTGAGCTGGAGGATGATCAACTCGTCGCCGGCTTGTTCTGCGGTTTTGATGCCGCGCGAAAGATACTCCTGCGTGGCTGGCGTTATAGCTCCGTCAATGGTCAACACCAAAGCCACTGGTCCGGTGCCTGCTGCGAGGATCGGCTGAAAGAGAAATAGAATTAGGAAGAAACTGGCAAGTAAAATCCGGGGAAATTTCATTGGGTCACTAGTAAAAATGATTATAAGCCAGATTAACGTCCTTGCTTGTCCGCCTGCCGGACATCGGCTATACTCCTTCCATGCATAGGATTGACCGGAAATGGATCGAGCTGTCCAGCGGGTACCGGGATATCCAATCGTACAAAACCAAACTGGAGGCTGAGTTTGGCCGGGCGGTCAGGGTGGGTCACAATCTGCAATTTCGCAAAGAGCTGACCGAATGGCAAAAGAAGCGCCGCCTCTTTTTCGCATTGGCGGCAGTTGCGCCCCTCACCATCCTAGCACTTTGCATTACATCCTATTATTTCCGGGATGTAGCCTGTGTCATCATCTATTGGGCACTGCTGGTGGTGATCATTCTGGTCACGCTGGCGATTGCTGGGCGGCAGTACCTCCGCGAAATGATGAAAGGCAAGCCAACCCCATTATCGGATGGAGCGCATGTGGTGGATTTGGAAGAACGCTGGTGGGATAGCCTTTCACCACAAGATCTGGCGGATGAGAAAATGGGCAAAAAAGGGAGATCGGATCTTCAAAGCATGCTTGCACATTCCCTTCCGGACTCCTACATTTTCCAAAGCCTCTCTGCTACCGATTTACTGTTGCTCGGCCCTTCGGGGATCTGGATTTTTATGATCGTGGATTGGAGCGGAGTGATTTTCAAAGAAGGAGGCATCTGGACGGAGACAGTGACTGTGCACGATAAACTCGGTCGAAGGCAACACGAGCAGAAAACGCATGAATCGGGTCCCGATGACCAGTGGCTCCAGCGGAAACAGGAGATCGTAAAAAAGGTCGAGACTAATATTCCGCATCGTGCTTGGACCCTGAACCTGATCCAGGGCGGCGTGGTTTTTTCCAACCCGAAAGGTACTCTCGACAAAAAAAGGATCCGGGGCAACGCCGCCTCCTATGGCGTGCCCAGAGCCTGGGCCGAGCGCATCCACCGTGCCCCGCCGCTGGATGATTTTACACCGGAGAAGCAGTTGGAATTCCTGGATATTCTGGCCGAAACAGAAGATGCTCAAACTGTCTCGGCCAAAGACGAGGCGGACCGATTGTACCGCCTGGCTGTTGAGGAATTGCGGGGATACATTGCAAAACTGGTGAAATGACGGGTTGACCGTCTGCGCCCCTCACGGTAGAATAACAATCCATTGCGGGCGTAGTTCAGTGGTAGAACGCTTGCCCTCCAAGCAAGATATCGTGGGTTCGAGTCCCATCGCCCGCTCTGCAACCAGAGACACCGTCTATTACAGGCCAAAATTGGCCGAAAGGCGGTGTTTTATGTTCCCCGAAACAAAAACGCAACAAAAATGGAAGCTTGCCTCTTTCGCCCTTACGGACGCCTACACAGACTTTATCTTGAGCCGGCAAGCCATGAGCTGTACCCCAGCTACTATGCAGTTTTACAAATATGGGGCTGGAAGATTCTTGCTTTGGCTAGAATCCAATGGGGTCACAGCCCCCAATGAAGTAACTGCTCGCCATGTCCGTGAATACATAGCAGCATTAGCAGGGCAAGGTAAAGCTGATAATTCTTTGCACGGTGCGGCACGGGCAATCAGGACACTGCTTCGATTTTGGCACAATGAAAAATACATCCCGGAGCCTGTGACCTTCGCTATGCCACGTGTGGCAAAGAAACGCCTTCCCTGCTTGACTGCTCAACAACTAAAAACTGTTCTAGGTGCTTGCAAAAAGCCCAGGGATAAAGCTATTGTTCTGTTCATGGCTGATAGTGGGCTTCGGCGAGCAGAGGTCATTGACTTGAATTGGGGAGACGTTGACATGTTGAATGGTCTTGTTACCGTAAAACGTGGCAAGGGAGGCAAGGCAAGGAGCGCAGTAATTGGGTCGACAACAAGACGTGTATTGCTGTCATACCGCAGAACGCTGGGCAACCCTCCTAGTGATGCACCCCTGTTCCAATCAAGATATGGGCAGCACTTTACCGGCACAGGTTTTCTCATCATATTTCGCCGGCTCTCAAAACGTACTGGCATTCATGTCACCCCCCATGCGCTGAGACGAACGTTTGTTATTCTTTCCTTACGAGCCGGCATGGATGTACTTCACCTGCAAGCAATGCTAGGTCATTCGTCGCTGGGCATGGTACAGCACTACGCACAAATGATTGACGAGGATTTACTTCAGTCACACAAAGCGCATTCCCCAGTGGATAACTTAGCACGGCTTCAATCAAATCTTTAAGAAAAACATTTGTGCTACAATTATATTAAGCAAAGATGCAAAACGCCTAATTCTAGAAATAGAAAGGGACGTTAGCAAAAAGGTATTGCGGGCGATGCGGGTGCGGTACGCCAATTATTACACCCACCTTACCCTTTGCTTAAAAGCGGTGAACATAATGCCAAGGACACCATCCGTCCAAAGACCTGATCAGGTTACCCCAAAATCGGGACAATATCAAATAATTGGCCCAAGAGGCGGTAAAACAGGGGTTGAAATAACATCTGTTGAAGGTAAACCATTACCTCCAACTCCTAAGCCTGGTCAAGGATATATCTTGGTTGACATTACCAAGCATAAAGACGGCAAGTAGCAAACAACTTGACGCCTAAAAGAATTAGTGCATGTCTCACCGCAAGACATGCACTACTTTTATTTATTGGGCGCTGTATGTTGATAAAATGGGGTTGTCTAATTAACTCAAAAACTAATGACGTCAATCGGATATTCATCTCAAGGTTCTTCTTCCCAATTTAGCTCGCGCCAGACAATGTCATCCCATTGAACTGGTAATATCTCGCCATGAAATCTCATTTTGATATCTCGAGCAACAAGTCCTTTAAGCACAACATAGGTTTGTTCGTCAACATGTTCAACTGTCGTAGACCGGACAAGCGTTTCAGGAAATTTATGCGTTAGATATTTCATCATAGCCGTATCCATCGCGCCGTGGAGGAATGGGTCAATTCTGGCGGCTACATCCGCTGATGGTTGGGAACAATAGTATACATAAACTTTGAACGCCACATCTAGAACTTTGGCGGCTTGACCATACGAAGCAGGCTGGCTCGGTTTAGTCTTCCCATTCTTTAATGTTTTCTCAGCAGTGCGGATTTCTCGACAGAACCATTCGCAAAATGCTTTATGGAAGTGCTCGTAATCATCAGCAGTATTGATTGCCGGCAACTCCGAAGTTGTTTCCCAAAGCTGTTGGGCAATTCGGTCTTTTGAACCTTTAGCAAAGAGGCGAATCATGGCAGAAAACATTAGTGCCATATCGAGAATATTACTTTTCTTTACTTCTTCTGCATGGTTGTTCATGGATACTTCTCCAACTCTAAACAAGATTATATAGAAATTCTACACCCTCCTACAAATTTGCATTCAAGTCAACTGGCACAATTCTGATTCCCGTGTAGAATCAATTAAATAGTCTACTCCAGGAGGGCGTTATGGCCATTGTCGATATCCCCGAATTCGTAAGGACTAACTATGAGATTCATGAATGGCGGCATGCTTCAGCAGTATTAGCTAAAGACTTCCCCAGTGAATGGGCCGATATCATGGTCGTTCTAACCGACTTCAGATTAAATAAAAGTTTCATCACGATAGGTGGTGGAAATAGGTCTCTGGTCTCTGCTTCTATTGATGACGGTTTTTTTGCCAGAGGATGGAGAGAAACGGAATTTGATACCAAGATAGTCGTTGATCTGAATGAAATCCATTCACCCACTCACAAAGTTGATAATTATAAAAACAAGATTGCTGTGGAAATGGAGTGGAATAACAAAGACCCCTTTTTTGACCGTGATTTAAACAACTTTAGATTATTATTCGAACTCAGAGTCATCTCGGTTGGGATTATAATAACTAGAACAGATGCGCTACAAGATATTTTCAACACCTTAGGTCGTGGTGCTTCTTACGGTGAAGCCACAACTCACATGAGAAAACTCTTGCCTAAGTTGGAAGGTGGTGGTGGCGGCGGCTGCCCCGTTTTAGCATTTGGTATCAAACCAAGCCTGTATGTAGAGGATACATAATTGGATCTACCTGTAGGTAAATTTAGTACGGTTTTAGCTGACCCTCCTTGGAAGTTTGAAAATAAAACTGGCAAAATTGCCCCGGAACACAAACGCCTGTTCCGCTATGCCACCATGACCAACGAGGATATTATTAATTTCCCTATTCAAGATTTGGTTGCTGATAAGGCACATTTATATCTTTGGGTTCCCAATGCTCTTGTCGGTTTAGGACTGCAAGTAATGGAAGCCTGGGGTTTTAAATACAAGACTACCCTAATTTGGTACAAAGTGCGTAAGGACGGTGGCCCCGATCGACGAGGTGTGGGTTTTTATTTCCGGAATGTAACCGAAATGATTTTGTTTGGTGTAAAGGGACGTCTAAGAACTTTACAGCCAGGTCGGACTATGCCAAACATAATTCTCTCGATGAAGAGGGAGCATTCTCGAAAACCGGAACAACTTTATCCAGTAATTGAAGCCTGTTCTCCAGCACCATATCTAGAATTGTTTAATCGGGTTCCTAGAAAAGGTTGGACTTCTTGGGGAGACCAAGTAGGGGATTATGAACCCAGAGAAAGTATC
Organism: uncultured Chloroflexia bacterium; assembly: GCA_963760245.1. Lineage (GTDB taxonomy): Bacteria > Chloroflexota > Anaerolineae > Anaerolineales > Villigracilaceae > UBA877. The sequence continues at coordinate 694,417 of CAVXCH010000004.1, forward strand.
TATACTAAGAATAACGGAAACCCAGGAATGTTTTAGGTACCATTTCTCCTCGAAGACAGTAATCTCTTAAACTATAATCTACCATAGCCGACCAAATTGAAAAGGAATGTGAATCAAAATGGCCTCACTAAATGGAATTGAAGGCCAAGCGCATGTTGAAGCTAAAGATGAGCACTCTATCTATCATGGTTATATAATTTTGCCCCCTGATCTCATTAATCTTAAGCGTTTTGATATTGTTGGACCGGCAGCAAAAGGAGATTATGAGGGGCCAGTAATGATGGGGGAAAAATGTTATATCATGATGGGAAATGTTTCAATTAGAAAGATTACTCTATCTGAGTCCGATTTAAGGGTGGAATTTGTTGGTAACGGAGAAATTACCTCATTGCAGGCTCTTACGGTAATTCCAACTGATTACTTACCAAGTGAACAAATTAAACTGAATGTACATCCCCAAGCAACGTATAAATTCAATGAAACTGGGCTTAAGATACTTTCTTTAGTCAAAGAGAGTACTTCGGAAAAACCATCACTGACTCAGGCCAGTCATTTCCCTGGATTGTACATATCAGGAACTATCACAGATAAAGACTTGACTGGAGAAATTAGACATGGCCTTAGAGACGGTGCTGGTAAGAAAATTGGGAGGTATTTTCCTTATCAAAATAAGCAAATTGGACTTGAGATGGATAGCTATGCACAATTTAATAAACTTTGCGAATCTATTCAGAAGGCAATAATTCCACCTTTGACCATCAGTCAAACTGCTGTTGAAGATCAAGTTTTTGAGTGGATACGGGACCGATATACTGGCAATAACCAAGTAGAGCTAATGGAAGATGTTCTTCCCAAGCTACAGTCTAAAGTAGCAGAATTAGAGATATGGGTGCCCATTGCACAACTACGCATTGAGGCAGATGTATATATCGGAAAGATTGTCTTAAGACCCATGTCTGAGGAGGTTATTACTCAATGGTTAGCTGACCTATTAAAGCTAGGCGAGAATAAAGAACACGAGGTTGTAACTGAATTCTTTGACAAGAAGATCAAAAAAAAATTGCAAGGATGGCCGGCTGGAGTAATCAAATTAACTGCTGAACCAATCGCCGCGAGGGAAATTGCACTTCAGGAAACAGAACGTTCATTAGCGATGCTCAAAATGTTTTCCGTCGCAGCGCTAACCCCAAAAACCACTTGTTATTCTGCAGCAATGGGGCGAGAAAATTATGAAACGGTCACAACTTTAATATTCAAGAACAATCTTTTTTCGTCATATGACCAACAGACAATGGCTCATGGGCAAGACCCCTGGAATTTAGACAAAAAATTTATTGATGAATTGAATAAAATTGGTCTTGGTGTTCTTAGCGAACTGTTACGCAAGAACAAGATAACTGAGTTTCAAAAAAGTATTTTTGACTCACTTACGCTCTACTCTCATGCGACTGGTGAGAAAGAGCTCACTAACAAGTTAATATACCTTTTTGCTGCTCTCGAAGGGATTCTCCTGAAAAACGAGTCCGAACCTATCCAGCAAAACCTTGGAGAACGTATAGCAACTTTGATCGGTAATGACCTGAAAGGCAAAAAAGATATCATAAAGAATATCAAAACCACATATGGATTGAGATCTCGCTTCCTCCACCATGCCTACACAATTGATGATTATAGTGAACTTGAAATTTTTATGTACAATGCTTGGCGTGCAATAAATACTATTATTGCAAACAATGAGAGGTTTGCTACAAAAGAAGAGTTTGTTACAGCAATTGACGATCAAAAGTTGGCACCTCAAACGCGCATCACACCTCCCCAGGCAGGCGGTGTATCTACTAGAAATGCAGGATAAGTAAAACTTGTGCCAACATCATAACGTGGGGAATGGTTAAGAACGGAAGAAAAAATAATCAAATATTATGACCAAATTTATTGATGCACTAGGTTATCTTTTTGAATCGCCGTTATTCATTTACTGAAATGATTTAAGGAATCCCAGACATGGCAAATCCTTTGATTGAAGGCATCCAGAAGACCGTCGTTGAATTGATCGCGGATTCAAACATTAAGACATCAATTTTCCCAAAAGCGAAGTTTGAGCCAATTGAAGGATTTAGGAAGAAAGGGCCGTTCAGAGAATCGGGGATTGCCTACGTAAACGGAAATTGCGAGTTTTGGTTCGAACTGAATGAAAATAATATTTGCAGGATTATTATTTCTCGAACACCCTTGCCACTAACGCGAGCAGAAAAACGAATTCTCGGAGGTTTTCCGAACACAATTGTCGGTTTGCTCTATCCAGATTCCACAAGGCGTCATGAATTAACCCTAAAGATCGCTAGTCGGCTTGGATTTGAACATGTACTTATCTCCTCTTTTCTCCGGGGAACTATTGCAACAAATTTCTGGTTACCGGCGTTTATTCTCCTTCAATTACAAGAGCTATCTTATTTTACTTATGAGAGCGAACCATGCACATCTGGTTTCATATTTACATCTCAGCCGAAGATGTACATTTCACGTTTAGAAAAAATCGATAACGCGTTGATGCACTTTCGCACCAAAATAAGTGTTTCTCAAGAACATTTCTCTAAACCTGCAGCATATAGATATGTTGATGGAAAAAATTCATTTTTCTTGATTGATAACTTCTTGAACATTCATGGAATAGTAAAAGTCCCCGATCCTACGACATACAGTCGAATTGACCGTAGCAATCTTGGACACATTTTGCCTCTTATTGAGCATATGCCAGGGAGAGTCTGGGGAGCATTTATTGGTAAAAATCGCGATGTTAATGTCATAGGAGGAGGGGGCATGCATCTTGTTTGGCAGAAGAATCATTGGCACTTGATTGACAAAACAATAATATACGATTTGCTTAATCGTTTTGGTTGTACTCAAGAAACAACATCCATCCTTTGTTCTGTCGTATTCACCCTGTCAGATTTGCGCAAAGGGTGTGCTCTCTTAATTTGCAGGGACAGTAGTTTTCTTCCACGCGTTATAGGTTCCATTGACGATTCCACACTTGCAAAGGCGCTCCGTGATTGCATGGTAAGCTCGAAACTAAGTGACTTAGTTAGAGATCAATCTATCATAGGTGTTTTATCATCTGATGGATTGACTACCGTTTCTTCAGATGGAAATATTGTTAATTGCGGTGAAATAATTGATATTACTAAGGCGTCAAACATTGGCTTAATGGGTGGAGGTCGGACTCAAGCTGCAATTGCTGCGTCATACTTTGGCCTCGCGATTAAAGTTTCTCAAGATGGTCCCATCTCAGTTTACCAAGATGGTAATAAAGTTATCAAATTGGGCGGATAGTAAATAATTGATCATGGCACATATGTTTTTATTTCTCTCCCCCATAAAAATCTGTTCTTCAACAGGCTACCCCTCTGTTCGCCTCAGCCGGCTCACTACTAGCACACCTAAAACAACCCCTAGGCATTGCGTAGGGCTGTGCATTTAGGAGGATTGGGAGAAAGTACTGCCTCTTATCCCCACAAAGAATATTCCCCAATTGCACCTAACTACCGCTGATCTTTGGGGGTTTGTTTTGTTTCCATGAAATGCTATACTTCAGAAAATTCCTATAATCAGGTGAGACCGCAAACGGAAGCAAATTATCTAATTGCGCAAGAGGAAACCAATGTCTCTTTACACGACGACGCGCATACCCGTTGATGATAAATATTCGGCTCTTGTTGGGAAAGCTGTCTACATTTTTGCATATTATGAGTGGACAATTATCTGGATTATTGAGCGCCTCGATAAAGGTTTTCTAAGCAAATATCACCGAGGAAATCCAATGACATCCGGGGACGTGAAAATGAAACTTCAAGAAGTCATTAATAATTCCCTCATAAAACATTCGAATATCTCCAAGAAAGAGCTGCAAGAGTGTTGTGATACTTTTGGTGCAATGATTGTTAAACGTAACGCATTGATTCATGCACACCCAATTACAGATACAACCGGAGCGCAAATATTAGCTTTTCATACCAAACCTTCAAAACCACTTCCTGATATAAAATGGTCCATCGCAGAGGTTGAAATAATAATCTCCGAAATTGATGCTGCAGAAAGCGATGCAGCAGTAATTTTCGACAAAATCAGATAGTGCATATGTGTATTGTCCCTAGCTCCCAAAAAGGTCGGGCGAATAGTTTCCAAATTGTTGTCAATTCCGTGAAATAGGTATTGTCGTTTTGATTCGGCGATTTTTCGATAAAGCCCTCAAAGGTAAATTGAAAACGGAGATAAAGTATGGCAAAGGGAAAGCAAGGCGAAAGTTGCTCAGATGCAGTCCGCGCCAGTTTGAGACCAGGAGAAATAGTTACTTTTTCGGAGCTTTATACCCGAATAAAACAGAAAGGCTCTTGGAAAGATGAAACAGTCTGGCAGCATTTAATGGGACTTATTGTAAATCTGCCTCCAGCGAGACGGCACTGGAAGACTGTAAAGCCTTTTCTTTTCATTCATGGGGATGGCAGGTATGAGCTTTATGATCCCCAGAGGCACCCCAAGATAGTTGAATGAAGTATTCTTGATTAAAGCTTCCTAGCAAACTGTAATAATTATTTGCTTCTATATTCACCCTGAAAAGGATGCCAAGGCTTATTACATGCGTAAACTATCTGGCCCATTTCTCGACTGCCTGAAATCGGATTTTCTTTCCGAGATCACCGAATATGTACGACGCGATCATGATCTTAACCTTGAGATCCGGGATTCATACATCAATATCTACTTTAAAGGGAATTCCCTGCTCAAATTAGCCAAGACAAGCTCTCCATTTCGGTACAAAGCTGAAATTCACGAGAAATTCATGGAAGGAATAAAGTTATCCTTGGATTTCACTGAAATAACAGTTCCTCGATTTATAAAAAGCATACCGCTCATAAAGGAAAATATCATCAAGCATGGCAAAAAGTCGCTCGAAATCGAATATGAACAGATGTTGATCCGCGCCAATAATTACGAACACAATAACAATACGGAATATTTTATAGTCGACAGACAATATGTTGTAAAAGAAGGCCGTTTCGATTTGACTGGGGTGTATTGGAAAACGAACGGCCGCAAGCGAAATCAGGAAGTGCCGGTGTGCTTAATGGAATTAAAATTTGCTCTCAATAAAGATATCCGGGATATCCATAATCAACTCGCAAGATATTACGAGCCGATAAAAAGGAATGCGGCCAACATTGCGGAAGAATTGGAAATAATTTTCAGGCAAAAGTTGGAATTGAAATTGTACGATCAACCTGTTGATCGCCTCGATGCCATGAAAACGCTCCTCTTTTCAAGGGACATAAATAAGTTTCAATTTATTTTAATTATGGTGGATTACAACCGGAATAGTTCCTTGCTGGATCTTGAGAGCATTAAAAAGCTGCCATTTGCAGATCAGATCAAAGTTTTCTATACCGGTTTTGGCATGTGGCATCATAATGTGAATTCAATTCTTGCACCCCTATAATAGCCTCTAGGGACGATGCAGGGACGAGATTTCTGTGGGATTGGTAGAAAGTACTGCCCCCAAATCCTGTCCCGAACTGGGTAACCCAAACCCTTTTCATCGATGTGTAGTTGTAGTAAACTTTGTGCATAACAGTACGCAAGGCTACCAGTGACCTGCGTTCTATGGGGGGTTGAGACTGGCAACTGATGAAAAAATGGACGCTCTGGAAAATCTTGAAAAAGATTTTCACAGAGCGTCTTTTTTATTAACAATTCAATTAGGCACACCGCTCCTATAAAGCACAACGCCCCTGTACGAGGGCGCTGGGCATAAGGAGACGGGGGTGCCGCAACCGAAAGGAGTACCCCTTCCGATGTCAACACCTTCTAGAAGTATACCCTCAAGCAATCTCCCCACACCAATAAAAAACAAGACTGAATTTTTCAGATTCCCTGAGAGGATCATTCATTTCCGAACATTTTATACAGTTCGGTTGTCCCATCCCAGGTCTACTAAAGTAACCAGTTTGGAAATGCGACTGACCTGTCAGGAATGTGAACATACTTGGTTGGTGCAACTTACTGATTATTGGCTGAATCACGAAGGTGTGGTGCCCGCTGAGCTGTATATTTGTCCCGCTTGCGGAGAAGGGCGGGAGCGATGAACAAGACGCCCGAGCAGTTGATTGAGATTCTGACGTCCTATGTAGAAAGGGGATGGCCTGTCTTTCCAATCAAGTCTGGCGATAAGAAACCTCTGACCGAGCATGGCTTCAAGGACGCCTCAACGGTTCCTGCCCAAATAAACAAGTGGATGAAGAAATATCCGAATGCGAACTGGGCGATTGCTACCGGTTCAACCAGCGGTGTCTTTGTAGTGGATGCCGACCTGAAGACTGGTGGTCGGACAGCATGGGTTGCCTTGTGCAATGAGCACGACCCGATAACAACATTGGTGGCTCAATCAGGTGGTGGGGGATTGCATTACTATTTCAAATATCCGAACAGCGGTCGCAAAATCAAATCAGGTACGGGAGTACTTGCTCCCGGAATAGACATCAAAGGTGACGGAGGCTATATTATTGTTCCTCCCTCCATCACCCAGGCACCTTATATTTTTGATGTGCCTCCGACTAAGGTAGAAGTTGCGGATGCTCCGGAATGGTTGCTAGAAGGGTTAGACGGTCACGCTCCCAAGCCCAAGCCCAAGCAAAAAAATAAGGCAAAGCCTGTTCAACAGGAGGCTAAAAAGAGCCGTTATAAAGGTTTACCCGACAGCATTCCCGAGGGCAGCCGTAACAGCGCATTCACCAGCTATGCGGGCAGACTGCGCTATGACAATATAAATGAGAATGATATCTGGGAAGCCCTGCTCGAAGCTAATACCCAACGGGCGCACCCTCCACTGGACGAGGTTGAACTAAAACGCATTTTTGATTCGGTCATGAAATATCCGCCAGGCAAGCGCAAGCTGACAGATGCCGGCAATGCCGAACGATTGATAGACAATTATGGGGCTGACATTAGGTATGTCGCAAAAATGGGGCATTGGATTATCTGGAACGGGAAGTATTGGCAACCGGACAGGACAGCATTGATTTATTCTCGAGCACTTAAGACCGCCAGAAAAATTTACGACGAGGCAATGAAAACAGGGGAGGATTTAGAAGGTCGAAAAGCGTTGCTCAATCATGCCATGCGCTCGGAGTCACGCATGAAATTGGCAGCCATGGTCGAAGTCGCCAAATCCCAGCAAGAGATTGTAATTGACCCCAAAGCTTTGGATGCGGACTTACATAAGTTGAACGTACAGAACGGCACGCTGAATCTGGCGACCCGTCGGTTGGAACCGCAACAGCAGGAAGATTTCATCACCCGTGCGTTGGACATAGTCTATGACCGCAAAGCTAAATGTCCTGAATGGGAAAATTGGCTCACGTGGGCTTTCGCCGGCGATAAAGACCTTATTCATTACATGCAGCAGATTATTGGGCGAACGCTCTTCGGGGGCAATCCAGAGAAAGAATTATTCTTTTCCTATGGTGCTACAGATACCGGCAAAACCACCCTTATGACGCTTCTTGAGAAAATAGGAGGACCGTATGTGAAACGCTTCAACATCGAGTTATTACTACATCAGCCCCGCAGCCGGAGTGCCAATGATGCTACGCCAGAACTTGCTAAACTTTTTGGGGCGCATTTCGCCATCGGCTCAGAGATGCCCAATGGGCGCAAGTTGGACGACGCCATCGTCAAAGACCTATCCGGGCGAGATACCATGACTAGCCGGGGACTATACCAGTCGCCATTTGAATATACCCCCCAGTTTATTATGTGGCTCTACGGCAATTACAGACCCGCCATTGATGCGGAGGACGAAGCACTTTGGAACAGGATGAAGGTTATTCCGTTCCGGAGCATAATCCCAGCTAATAAAAAAGACCCGAATCTGGTGAACGATAAATTTATGCCAGAGCTAGCCGGTATTCTCAACTGGGCATTTGAAGGTGCGATTGAAGCATATAACACCCTTCTGCCTGTGCCGGCTGCTGTTATGGGGGAGAAGGAAGATTACAGAACTGATATGGACTACGTGAAACAATTTGCTGAGAGCGGATTGCTTGAAGTCGCTCCGGGTGGTGCGGAAAAGCTCACTGACATTTACAGACGGTTTGAGAGTTACATTTTGGTAAGCGTTGGGTTGAAGCATTGCCCGGTCAACTCAAGGTCATTCGGTCACCGACTCCCAAATATATTGAATGCTCAAACCAGGCAAGGGCATGGGAACCAAACTTATTTAGTCGGATGGCACATTGTAGGAGCTGAAAATGGGTAGGGTTACTTCGGTTACTTCTTCCCCATTTCGTACCTTTTTTTCCTATATGCTGCTCGTAAGGAAAAAACCCGCTCCATGGTGTAGAAGTAACCGAAGTAACCCTAATGAAAATCAACAGGAGAGACCATGATGCAGAGACCCAACCCCCTGATGCTTGATCGTTTAGGCAGGGTGCTCCATGTTGGCGACGCAATTATTCTCTTGAATACTTTTCCTGCCATCATCAAGGATTTTGTGGTACGGGATGGTGAGCTAGGAGCCATAATACAACGTTCAGCCGGCATGACTGGCTTCGCCTATTTTGAGGAGATAGAAAGGAGAAACAACAATACCACGTTTGATGCTAAATTCACCGAACACCCCAATCAGGAGAAGGTGCCACATGAACAATGTAAAAGTGTTCTCAGAAGCACCTCTGGCTAAATTGGCGGCAGCCGTCTTGTTGCAGGCATTCGCAGATTTTCAGAGCAGTGACCCAGCCATTGCCAAGGATGCCCAGTCGTTCCTAGAACAGGATGGGGCACTTTGGTTCGAGGTCGCCGGCATTCCGTATGTGGATGCACGAATTTGGGTCATAAGGAAAAAGATAAGAGCAAAGGTCAGCAATCTGAGAGATTTTGTGAACAGGTGAAAAGTTATGACAAGACACGCGCACAAAATGACGGACGAACAAAAAGCAAAGCTGTCCGCAGCCCTGATGGGGAACCAGAATAGCAAAGGACACAGCCGTGGCAAAGGTCATCCGGGGCAAATCCCGTGGAACAAAGGCATACATTATCCGGAAAAGTATAAGCAAAAAATGTCCGCAATAATCAAAGCACGGTGGGATAAAAAGAAAGAGCAACAAAGGCAAGAAGCCAATGAAGGTCGGATACCTTGGTCACCGGCAAACATTATCAGCAAGGGCAGAAAACAAAAATGCCCACAGCCACCCAAATTTGGGTGGGATACGTGAAAGGGCAATCCTGCCCAACATTAGAAAAGGAGCAATAACATGAAAGCCAAATTTGCAGAAATTGAAAAGATTTTACGTCAGGCAGTAAAAGCACGAGAAGATAACAGGGCAGCTATCGCTAAGTTGGAGGCGTCCGGGAAGAATTACAACGCTGAATATATAGCGAATTTTATCGAGCCAAAAATCGAGGAAGCTCAAGCCGGCATGGCTGTACTCAATCAAGCTAGTCTTGAAAAGATTTACAGCCTTCTGGATGACTTGAACAAACTAGCGATGGAGAGGCATGCAAAACTGGACTTGTCAAACCCAGCTTGGACGAATGCCTTGAAGCTGATCGAGCTATCGGGTGCCAGCATTGATGCAGATACCGTGCGGAAAATCAACGCTCAATTCGCGACCGACCAATCAGCTTTACGGGCGCTTCGAGATATATACAAAGCCAAAGGCGTCCTGTACGACGGAGGGCTTGCCGAGCAAATTTACGACTCTGACCAGGCATTCGAGGCTCTGCAGCGGATCGCCGTGGATGCTCTCTCCGGAAAAAATACCACCCTGAACGAATTGTCAAATGCCATCCGGAAAGTGGCTGCCAAGGAAGGCATTGACTTTCCTGAACAGGTTGATCCAGTCGGGGCAGAAAATGTTATGCGTCAAGCTGCCGGCTTGCCCGTGAAATAAACATCTTCCAGCGGAGCACAACAAACCCTCCGCGACCATAGCACAGCGCACGGGGCAGGTTCCTCTGGGTATTTCCCTCTCCTAACTGTCCTGTGCGATCGTGCTAGGAATCTTATTTGTTAATCATCCTTTGAATGCCCATGGTGAAAAATTGACAAAAATTTAAGATTTAGTTTTGTCGCACAGATTCATGTATAATATATGCACAGAGACAGCAAAGTCGGTAGGAGGCAAGAATGGCCGAGCGTGCTCAAAAGAAATCTAGAAAGCCAAATGAACTTTCCAAAGTTAATAAAGAAATTGAAAAAATTGTACAAGAGTGGAGCAAATTGCGCGGTGGGATACCTTGCTATTCTCTTCTTATTGATTATCGCTCAATAGATGCAAGTTTGGTTGATGATGTATTTGAAGAATTAAGGGAAAATTACTCTGAAACTGATGGAAGGCTTGATGTATTAGTGCACTCTGGCGGTGGTGATATAGATGCAGCATATAATCTCTCTCAATTATTTAGATGCTATGGCAGTAAACATTTGGAATATATTGTGCCGAGATGGGCAAAAAGTGCGGCCACGATGTTGGTTTGCTCTGGTGACAGAATCTTAATGACCCCTGTATCAGAGTTAGGACCTCTTGACCCGCAAATAACAGAAATGAATGTTCTTGAAGGCAGACTGGAACAATTCTCTCCGCTTCACATTGATGCGACTATGAATCTAATTAGGGAAGAATATAAGCAAGGTAATCAACAACTTGCTGCAGGATTGTTGGAACGCCTTCAATTTCCCCTAACACTGGGAAAGTATAAAAGTGCCATTAACATCGCATCTGAATATATGAAGAGTCTTCTGTCGTCGAGAATGCTGAAGGATGACGCAGGAAAAATTGAAGTAATTGCCAATAAACTAACTACTGGCTATACAGATCACGGTGTTTGTATAGGCATCGTTGAAGTAAAGGGGTTGGGATTGGTTGTTGACCAGCTTACCAAAGAACAAACCGATGTGGCTTGGAAAGCTTACCGATTGGCCGAGAAAAGAAACAAATTGATTATTGAAAATAGAAAAGAAAAAGCTAAAGAGGAATTAAAAGATTTACCACCAGAAATTCTTAAACGTATACCTGATATGCTCGGCGAAAAATAAGGAGATACCATGACTGGAAAAAATACGATAATTCTAAGAATGGCTGCTGCCCTTCTTCTGAAAGACGGAAAATTATCCATTCGCGACATTCAGTCGCTTCCCCTCGTTGACAATGAGCAATTAGCACGCGCTGTTGCGTTGAGTTTATATAATAGATTTGACTTGGAATTAGAAGATGAGGTGTTGCGATTGAGAACTAAAAACCTTCATCCCAAGAAAATTCTGAAGGCAGAAAGTAAATTGACGAAAGAGGATTTCAGAAGAACATTAGATAAATATGCTCTCTCGGATGTTTTCCAATCTGTTGGAGAACGCTAAGGATCATCTATAGTTTTTCATAATCTATACAATCCCAATATCTTGACAAACTATTCATAAAATAGCGGCCTAACTCAACGCTCAACCTCGTGGGCGACCATTTTCTTTGTGGTCGTCCTCTTGTTTACTTTCAATGCGCATAGATTTATAATTTCAAGAGACTATCAAGAGACGAAAGGAGGAACCCATGGCAAAAGGTAAAGCACAGGACGTAGTGCAAGACCCCATTCACAACATACTCTTCTGGACTTGCCCCCATTGCAAACATAGGAATAGTACCCAGCCACTCCATTGGGTCACCCCATTGCAGTGCGAGGAATGCCACAGGTTGGCTTGGTGGAAGCCATCCGAATCAAAAATCTATATTGGGTAAAGCTCTTATCTGGTAAAATGATATCTTATCCAACGGTGTCAATGGTCGCAAGAGCGCTCTATGGACGGCTCATTCCGGCGGAAAATGACCTCTTGCCCTCCAAGCAAGATATCGTGGGTTCGAGTCCCATCGCCCGCTCTTTAATTTATCATGGAGGACAAAAGGCTTGCCCTGAGCCGAAGCGTTTAGCTCGTGAAAGCGATAATCACAGGGACCACAATGATATTGTCCAGTTGAATTCTTCGTGGGACATTAAACGGGCCCGTGGCGCAGTGGTTAGCGCAGGCGACTCATAATCGCTTGGTCGCAGGTCCGACTCCTGCCGGGCCCACTTGTTTCTTTTAAAAAGAAAGTCAAATCCCTACAGCTGATATATAACTTAAGAAGGGAAATTTCCCCGCCGGATTGCTATTTCGGCTCCACCTCAATGTAGAACACGGAGGGATTGGTGCCTTGTTCTTCCAGCCGGGGTCTCGCCATGCCACTCGCAACTAGTTTAGAAACCTCCGACCCGGGGTCGTCCAGGTCGCCAAAGATTCTTGCTTCTGCCGGGCAAGTCGCAACACAAGCCGGCAATTTACCCTCCCGCAATCTGGGGGCGCAGAAGTTGCACTTTTCAATTGCTCCCTTTGGATGTTGCCCAGAGTTCACCACTTCGATTACTGTCGGCTCCTGACCAGGGTAGTAATCCTTCGGTCGCGTGGTATTGTAACTTCGCGCTTCATAGGGGCATGCCATGATGCAATAGCGGCAGCCAACACACCGGTCGTCGTCCACAAGTACAAGACCGCCCTCGCCACGATAGGTGGCTCCCGTAGGGCAGGCTTCTAAACAAGGTGCATCCTGGCAATGCATGCACAGCATGGGCAGAAAATGCAGCCGTGCCTGTGGGTAATCGCCAGTCTCGTACAGCACCACTTTGCTCCAGAAAACACCAGGCGGCGTAGTGTTCGTCTGCTTACAGGCGGCGGTGCAGGCATTGCAGCCAACACATTTGGTCAGGTCGATGACCATGCCGTATCTCATAGGGTGCTCTCTCCAACCCGGTACACCCTTACTCGGGGATTTTTATCGATGCCACCATGGAGGGGGTCGAACGTCCCCTCGGCGGTGTTGAGCAGGGAATTAAAATGCGGGCCCTTCGTCGTCACAGGGTTCCGGTGGATAGATTTGAACCCGTGGATTCCCGGCACCCCTACTGCATCAGGATGCAGCAGACTCGTGACCTTCAACTTTCCTTGGGTGCTGCCCCCCCAATAAGAATCGACAACCACCTCGTCGCCCTCGCGCAGACCCTTGCGCGCTGCGGTTTCCCGGTTCATCAGGATCACGAATTGGTAAGGGTCGGTCTCGTCGGCCACTTCATTGAGGATCGGGTTACCAGTCTGGTCGGAACCATGCGTCCGGAATTGCGGGGTGGACCAGTTCATCGCGATCAAGTCATATTCAGCTGCTGAGTCCTCATCGGGACGCCCGACCCACTGAGGTATGGGCTGGTAGAAGCGCCAGACATCTGCCATATTCTGGCCAGGAATGGTCTGGTCGTGCTCGGCAAGGTTCCGTCGGAGGGTGTCGCCCGTCCGTAGAAGATGCTCAAAGTAGAAGGGATAGCGCGTCGTGCCCTCTGGAAAGTAGAAGGAATTGTAGGATTCCGCTTTGCTGTGCATCTTGTAATGGATGCCCGCTTCCCGGAAAAAGTCAATTCCCTTCTCCACCTCGAATCCGGATTTCAGGACTTTATCCAGGATCTCGGCGGTGCTATATCGTTTGCCCAGGTCCAACTTGTGCGGGATTTGCAAAGCCCACAATTGGTTTAGATGGTCGTTCAGCCCGCCTTCTCCGTAGAGAAAACCGATTCGCTCAGCAAGCTCCAGGTAGATATCATCAGCTTGGCGAGTCTGATTATCCATGGGCACCACCGGTAATCGCGCCATGATGCCATTAATTTGTAGCGTATTCGCGTCCTGAACCTGAACAAAGTGCCCTGTCCCAATCGACTGGATGCCGTACCGCTGGAGAGGGGCCGGCTCGGGGAGAAGAATATCCGAGAACTCTGCCGCTTCGTCGAAGATGTAGGCGATGGTCACGATAAATGGGATTTTACAGAGAGCAGCTATGGCTTCTTTAGGATTTGAGCAATTGGTTATTGGGTTGCCCCCATAGATCATTAGAGCTTCAAGCTCGTAGGGGACGCCGTACTTGGCTGGGTCCAGGACCACTTTCCAAGCCATGTAAGGCATGGCATGACGGTTGGGATAATATTGAACGAGGTCGATATTATCGGGCGGATACTTGAATGGTTCTGGCATCGCTTCTTTCTTGGGAAGGACGACACCATCGGGCCCCGGGCTTAAGACCGGTCCAGTTTCTGAGCCCTGATCGCCCCCCGGCACGTCGAGGGCCCCCACCAGCATGTTAAGCATCTTGTGAATTAAGTGCTCGTAGGCGCCCCCCCTTCTGCCCAATGAGCCACGTTCGCCCTTTACTAAGGCCGGCCGGAATGGAAATTCGACCCCGTCAAGGGTTATGGTTTCCCCGATATGAGCAGCTTCTATAAACTCCCTGGCAATGCGCCGAATAGTTGCTGCGGGCACTGTCGTGATCCTTTCGGCCCATTCGGGATCATAACGACTCATCGCCTCCTTGACCAAAGTAAACGCTGTCGCGCAGGTCCGGCCGTCTATCTGGTATCTGCCTTCCAGCGCAAAGTCCTTGGTTGAGGGATCATCAAAGGTCTTGGCCCGCCCGTCCGCCGGGTCCCAGATCAGCGGTTTTCCGTTGGCGGAATCTTTTGCATAATAGCCGTCCTCTCCGATCAAGTAAACGGCGTTGGTTCGTCGCTTTAAAAACGGCTCATCAAAGATGCCGATCTCGTTGAGCGCCACGTTGAGCAGGGCAAGAGAAAATGCCAGGTCGGTCCCTGGTCGGATGGGTATCCACTCGTCGGCCAAGGTCGCCTCTGGGCTGCATCGTGGATCCACAACCACCACTTTCATTCCCCGCTCGCGGGCACCAGCCAGTGCCCGTATTGAGTGCGCGCTGCCAATATTGGGGCCCAATGAGCCTCCAATGGTGATGAGGTATTGGCAATATTCCACATCTTGTTTGTCCAGCATCGTCCCCTGAACAAGCGAACAACCATAATGCACCGGACAGAGAACACCGTGGGAACGCAGCAGATTGGGCGTACCGAACGCGGGTAGGAAAGCCTCGTGTTGCACGATCCACCAGTCGCCGCCAAACCCCCACATGTGAGCTAACTTGCGAGGATCCTCCTCCCGGATCTTTCTTAACCGTTCCGCAACCGTGCTTAAGGCTTCTTCCCAACTAATTTCCACCCAGCCCGGATCCTGGTCCAACCCTTTTTGAGGATTCGTTCGCTTCATCGGGGCAGTGACGCGATACGGGTTATACAGATTGAAGACCGCTGCCTGACCACGAGCGCAAAGCTTGCCCTGGCTGATGGGGTTGGACGGGTCGCCCTCGACTCCGACAATCACTCCTTCCCGAATACTGACGATAGCCGTGCACCAGGCTTTATTACCGCACATGCGGCAAGCAGTCACTCTGGTTTCCGTTTTTGGTTCGGGCTCGTTACCAGCACTTTTGGCGCTGGCTCGGGATGGTCGATTGAGGATTTGGTTGAGGCGGCTCATCAGGCCATCGGCCAGACCTTGATCTGTTGGCATGGTTGTTTACCTTTCATTCTCATTACCAGTACTAATCACCCTTGTCAGCGCCTCGGGAGCCGCATCTGTAGCGGAGTCCTTTACATATCGGCCTCTCATAGTGACCGGGACGACAGACTTAAAAAACAGAAACCGATCAGCGAACTCCCCAAGAAGGGCCGGTATCCAGGCCAGGAACTGCGCCTCGCCGCCCATCCCAATCAATACCAAAGCAGTAATAACTGCTACCACCCGTACAATAAGCAGCCAAAGGTAAGCTCCCAAAGCTAAATGACGGCTGAGTCGGCCTTCCGCGCTTCCGGTACGGCGGCGCGTAGCGCGAAGCCAGTTTACGACCAGGGCTGATACCAGGAGGACTGCGGCACCAACCCATGCATATCCTGCAATAGGCGAATGCCCGCCGAACTGCCGAGCGACGAAAAACCCGAAAAGTGTCCCTGCGGAAAGTGCACCCAGCGGGAATGAGGCGATGGTCAACCACTGATCCCAGGATGGGCGAGCGCGCAGGCGATAGGTCTCGCCTGTTGCAATTGTTCCAGCCAGCCCTATTATGGCAGCAGCACTCCCGACCAGGTAGCTAATGATGGTGCCCAGATTCAAGACTGGCAATATTGCATAGCATCCTAAGGTGAATAGGAAAAGTCCGAAAAGAATAACTTCACGACTTAACCAGGAGGTGGTCACGCGCAACATTGCCAAAGGAGCTCGCCACGGTCGTCCAAGATGGAACAAGGAAGCAGCCAGCGCCAGAAGTCCGGTAGCAAACACTACCGCGGCTGCCCAATCAATACCAGGCTGTCGTCCGATACTTGGTGCCACCAGCAAACCTATTAGGCCGCCGACAGCTAGCGGTGCCAGAGCTGTGAATACCGCCAGCGTTCCGAATTCCTCGTTTTTGTCCATCTCTGGATCATTCTCCTAAGCAGACCCGGTACAAACCAGTTGTAGGACTAAGCGTACTGCCGCGCGGGAGCGAAAATAACGATGAAACTGACTGGCTCGTCCCCCACCACCTTCAAGCCGTGCGCTGCCTCCTTGTCCATATAGAGGCAACTACCCGGGCCCAGGTCATACACCTTGTCTTCCACTGTGGCTTGCATTTGGCCTGAGATGACATAGTAGGCGTGCTCTGTGGCGTGGGTAACGACCTCAGCACCGCCGCCTGGCTGGACGGTGGTGAGCATCAGTTCAAAGGCTTTGTTATCCTGCATTTTGGGACTGATGAACGTCCAGCACAATGCCTTGGTGTGCTTTGGTGGCTCGATACACGGAGCGTCGGCCAAATTGATTTGAATACCTCTCTTCTGCGACTCGGTCATTTTTTCCTTTCCTTTCGTGTGGCTAGGATATTTATGGATAGATTTTTTCGGGTGGCATGGGCTGAGAAGAACTCTGGATGAGCTCCAGGATGGTGCCCAAAATCGACTCTGTGTCCAGGTAGGCATAACGCCCATCCCCTGTAATCCCAAGACCGTCAGCCCGCTGCAATATGCCAATGCCCATGTCTTGGTACGGCTGCAACGCTTTCTCCAGATCCAGTACATATATTCCAAAGTGTTCAACACCTTCCCGGCCTGTAGCCAGAAAATCTCGGTGGATGGTGTCGCCCGAAATGTATTCTATTAGTTCCATCTGCAGCGGTCCCGATTTTGCAGTGGCCAGCCGAACCGTGTAGTTGGCCGGACGGCCGTGGTACATACAGCTTAGCGGAGGTGCGCCGGTGGTGAAAACGTTCCATGGACCTATGCCAGCAGTACGCCAGTATCTCTCCATCGCTGCCTCTAGATCCCTTACCACTATCCCAATTTGGCCGATCTCAACTCTGCCGGGTACGGAAGCCATAACTCGCATTTACTCCTAATTTAATACCTGACGGTCAGTATAGCAGGGCGTATGTCATCGGTCAAACATCGGGATAAGATCCTTAGAGATACTGGACCGTACAGTAACTTGAAATGCATCATATGGTTGATTTGCCCTCTTACGGGTTGACAGATGGAACATAGTGCCGATTATTGAAATGGATATCAAATGAATTGTTGTTAAAAAATGAAACATAGTTCCATATTTATAAATATGGTATCACAGGCAAAAGCGCTTGTCAATACCTTTGTTGGCTCCTTACACGTGTCGAAAACTCTGGAATAGACCCAAATCTAGTCCATGATCGAGCTTTTAACGTCAAATTTCATATGTTGATGCCCCGTAAAGGTGCCTAAAACCTATTGACAAGCTGATAATGGTTGTGCTATGATATCAATTACGTCAGATAAATGAAATGCCATTCCGAATTAAATTGACTCATATCTTATAATTCTTCCGCATGAATGGAATACTGTGCCATATCTTACCATTTTTCCCATAGCTTACGACGGAAATAATTCATGTTGCCTGGCGTCCAACCAGGTCGTCAAGATGAATGTGGCAAAGCCACGCGAAATAGGAGGAAGAGAATGACTCATGATGTACTCATGCCTGTATTATCGCAGTCGATGATCCAGGGGCGAGTGGTTGAGTGGCTGCTGAAAGAAGGCGATAAAGTCGACAAAGGCGCTCTTTTAGTGATTGTGGAAAGTGACAAAGCCACTCATGAACTTGAAGCGCAGCAAGGGGGTATCCTCCGCAAGATTCTGGTGGACGCTGGAACGGAAGTGGACGTCGGCACCCCTCTCGCTATCATCGCCGATGCGGACGAGCAGGGCACAGCCCAGGATGGTACTACAGCCTCCAAAGCCTCGCAGGTTGGGATTTCAGTACCAGCTGCCATACCCGCCGGTGGAGGGCGGAAACCTATCTCACCCGCAGCCAAGCGAATGGCTCAAGAGCTGGGCATTAACGTGGCACAGGTGACAGGCACGGGAGAGGGTGGGCTTGTCACTGAGAAGGATTTGCGCGCCTTCGCCAGCCAACATGCTGCTACCGCGCCGACCGAGACCGAGGACGTTCAAGTAATTCCACTTATCGGTCAACGGGGACGTATTGCCGAGCGCATGGCACTCAGCCGGCGAACAGCGGCTGATGTGACTACGGTGATGGACGTGGACATGGGGCGGGTATCCGCATTGCATTTGGCTACGAAATTTTCTTACACAGCTTATGTGGCCTGGGCGACGGTACAGGCACTGCGGGAGTTCTCCCTGCTCAATGCCTGGTTGGCAGAAGACCGCATTTTTGTAAAACGCGCAGTCAATTTGGGAGTGGCGGTCGCCATTGAAGGGGCGCTGGTGGTGCCAGTGATTAGAAATGCTGACCGTAAAAGCGTGGGCGAGATTGACAAGGAGATCAACGATCTGGGCGCAAAAGCCCGCGCTGGCCAACTGACGCCAGATGACATGAAAGGCAGTACTTTTACCTTGACCAACTCGGGAGTCTTCGGTTCCCTGCTGTTTACGCCGATCATCAACTTGCCCGAGGTGGCCGTCCTCGGCATGGGCAAAGTGGCCGACACACCAGTGGTTCGCCAGGGCCAGGTTGTTGCCGCTAAGATGATGTACCTCTGCCTCTCCTACGACCACCGGGCGGTGGATGGTGCTACCGCCGTGCAATACCTTCAGGCAGTAAAGCGCTGCCTGGAGAAACCGGAATAGGCTAGTGCCTAGGAAGGTTGTGCCCGCAGGTATCCCTCCAAGAAAGGTAAACAGGTATGGAATACGTCGATAAACTAGAGCCTCGAGACCTCCTCGAGATGTACCGTCTGCTAACACTGACACGCGAGTTCGAAGACCGGCTTTGTGGGTTATGGGGGCGGGGTGGCGTAGTTGAGTTGCCTCACGGCAGCCAGGGGCAGGAGGCCATTGCCATTGGTGCCTGCTACGGACTACGCACGCAAGATCAGGTGATGCCATCACTACGCACACGTGGGGCGTTTATTGTCAAGGGTGTTCCCACCAAGTTACAGATGGCTGGCATTTTTGGTAAGGTTAGCGGACCCGCACGCGGAAAGTCCACCACTCACCATATGACAGACCCCGGGCACGGCGTACTGCTCGGCACGGGGCTCATTGGTTCCGACATTCCTGTGGCGGTGGGGGCGGCGCTCGCTTTTAAGCTGCAAAAGAAAGATAACATCGTCGTTAACTTCTTTGGTGACGGAGCTGCACAGAGAGGTGACTTCCACGAGGGGCTGAACTTCGCTGGTGTGTTCAAGCTGCCAATCATCTTCGTGCTCGAAAACAACGGCTATGCCGAATACACTCCCTTGAACAAACATTTTGCTGGAAGCAACTTCGCCTGTCGGGCCGAAGGTTACGGGTTTCCTGGCGAACGGCTAGACGGCAATGATGTGCTGGCGGTATACGAGGCCGTGCAGCGCGCAGCAGCCCGCGCCCGGGCCGGCGAGGGGCCCACACTCCTTGAATGCATGACCTACCGTTATCGCAACCACTGTGAGGGTCAGACCCCAGAGTACATGCGCGATCCCGCCGAGATCGCCCGCTGGCAGGCAAAAGACCCAATCCGATGTTTTGAGGCTTACCTGGTCGAACGGGGGCTTTTAGATGAAACTTTCAAAGAGAAAGTAACGGCTGCGGCGAAAATAGAGATTGAAGCGGCCATTCAATTTGCGGACGAGAGTCCCTTTCCGCCAGTCGAAGAAGTGTGTACAGGGGCTTACGCGCCCGAAGACCCGACTTTGGTCGGGGGGAGGCGAATGTGAGAGAAATAATGTACCGTGATGCTATCCGCGAGGCCCTGGCCGAGGAAATGCGCAGGGATCCGCGTGTCTTTCTGATGGGAGAGGACGTGGCAGAACACGGCGGTAACTTCCTGGTCACCAAAGGCCTCTATGACGAATTTGGAGAAGATCGCATTTTCGACACCCCGCTTAGTGAATCAGCCCTAGTTGGGGCAGGTGTGGGAGCGGCGATGATGGGACTGCGACCCGTGGTGGAGGTGATGTTCGCGGATTTTGTCACCATAGCCATGGATGCCATCGTTAATCATGCCGCCAAGGTCAACTACATGTCCGGTGGCGAAGTTACAGCTCCCATTGTCATACGACTTGCAGCTTATGGTGCAGGACGGCGATCGGGCGCTCATCACAGTCAAAGCATCGAGTCGCTCCTTACCAACGTGCCGGGCCTGACAATCGTGGCACCTTCAACAGCGTACGATGCCAAAGGGTTGCTGAAGGCGGCAATTCGTACTCAGAACCCTGTCTGCTTCCTCGAACATAAAATGCTTTACGCCAAGAAGGGTGAAGTGCCCGAAGGCGAATACCTCGTTCCCCTCGGAGTGGCCGACATCAAGCGCGAGGGCACAAACCTCACCCTCGTTTCCTACGGTCGGATGGTCGATGTCTGCTTGGCCGCGGCTAAAACTTTGGAAAAGGAGGGCGTGAGCACTGAGGTCATTGACCTGCGCTCCTTGCAGCCCCTCGATGAGGAGACGATCCTGGCTTCCGTTCGGAAAACAGGCCACCTCGTGATCGTACACGAAGCGCCGGTACGTGGTGGCTTTGGAGGTGAAGTGGCCGCAGTGGTGGCCGAGAAGGCCCTGGGCTACTTGGACGCACCAATCAGGCGGGTGGGCGCGCCCTGGGTCCCTGTTCCCTTCAGCCCAACACTGGAAGACGCCTATGTTCCCCAGGAAGCTGACGTGGTCAAAGTGGGATTGGCGGTGTTAGCAGGCTGACCTCGTCTTGGATGACAGGAACCAGGCGAGCCTGATTGGGGCCGCTCCTAATGTTCGTGCGGAATAAATTAATGTTCAGGGGTTCGGGATTGGATAAAAACGAGGCTGGGGTATACACCCGGCCTCGTTTCATTTTATCGGCCTACTTCTCCCTCTAGGGTTCGATTTACTCTATCTACCCAGGTAGGCAGTCTTGACCACTTCGCTGGTCTTGAACTGCTCGATATCTCCCTCCAGGACAATTCTGCCCACCTGTAGCGCGTAGCCCTTGCTGGCTACTCCTAAAGCTAAGGAGACGTTTTGCTCAACAAGAAGAACGCTGATCCCCCTGGCATTAATGTACTTGATCACTGGAACCAGCTCCGCTACCATTAAGGGCGCCAGACCAAGCGAGGGTTCATCCATCAGGAGAAGCTTCGGGTCTGCCATCAAACCTCGGCCGATCGCCACCATTTGCTGTTCGCCACCACTGAGGGTACCGGCCTTTTGATTGCGCCTTTCAAACAACCGTGGGAAATGCTGGAAAACGTTGTCCAGATCCTGTTTCACGGCTTCCATGTCTTTCCGGAGGCTTGCGCCGAGCTTTAAGTTACTCAGCACTGTGAGATAAGGGAATAATCTTCGGCCCTGGGGGATGTGCACAAGGCCAAGCTCGACAATCTTGGGTGCCTGCAGCCCGTTAATTTTCTTGTCCCTGAACCAGATTTCGCCTGAAGTGGCAGGAACCAGGCCTGACATGGTTCTCAGCAAGGTGGTCTTGCCCGCTCCGTTGGCGCCCACCAGAGTAACCACAGAACCCTCAGCAACTTCCATCGAGACATTCTCAAGCGCTATGGCTTTACCGTAGTGGACGGTAAGGTTGCTGACTTTAAGCAACATTTTGCTCTCCCAGGTATGCTTTGATGACCTCGGGATTGTTCCTTACTTCTTTGACCGTGCCTTCACCGATCTTCTGCCCGAAGTTGATGGCAACCACACGGTCACAAAGATCCAAAATCTGCATATTGTGTTCGATCACCAGAATGGTCATCCCTTCTTGGCGTACCTTCGCCATAATATCCATCGTGAAGGCTATCTCGTCTGAATTCATGCCACCCAGCGGTTCGTCTAGCATTAGCAGCCGGGGTTGCACCGCTAGAGCTCTGGCTATGCCCAGCATCTTCTGGTAGCCGTGCGGCAGGTTCTTGGCGCGTTCATCCTTCACCTTGTTCAATCCAACCAGGTCTAGAATCTTGAGCGACTGGTTCAGGGCGTAGGCTTCGTTACGCCGGTAGGTCGGCGTATTTAAGAAAGCATCCCAGAAGTTGGTGCGCGGATGCAAATAATAGGAAGCGACCACATTTTCGAGAGTCGTGAATTCGGTGAACAGTGGAGTTAGCTGGAAAGTGCGGCCAATGCCTGCTCTCGCCAAGGTGTGCGGGGCTCTTCCCGGTCACATCTTTACCGTCGAATTCAACCTTGCCTGCTGAAGGACGAAGAACACCGGTAATGAGATTAAAGACCGTGGTCTTACCGGCGCCATTTGGACCGATTAACCCGACGATCTGGCCCTCGCCGACGCTCATACTGAATTGATCGACGGCGATCAGCCCGCCAAAGTTCTTGGTCAGCCCGCGGATTTCAAGGAGCAAGTTTGTGTCCCTCCTCCTCAGATGCCACCAACTTGGGCTTTGCTGTTCGGTTAAAAAATCTTCGCCTGAACTGGTCGGGCAAGCCTGCCAACCCTTGAGGCATCAGGAATAACACGATCAACAGAATACCGGCATAAATGAATGGTACATATTCCTTCAGGTCGCGCAGGAGTTCTGGGATGATAAGGAGTACGGCTGTGCCCGCAATCGGCCCTGCAAACAGGCCAGCCCCGCCCACGGTCATATATACAAACACTGTGATGCTCTGGTTAAAGCTAAAGGTCTCTGTTGTAAGAAGCGCGTAATAGTGTGCATATGCAACGCCGGCAATCCCGGCGAAACAGGCACTCACCACCAGACAAAGGATCCTCTGGCGGACCTCATCGATGCCGATGCTCGAAGCCACTGCGTACGACTGAGCTACAGCCTTCCAGGTCAAACCGATACGGCTGTGCTCCAACCGGTACATGATGCCGAGGCAAATCACCAACAGCGCCAGGCAGAAGTAGTAATATGGAGTCTTGTTGTATGCAAAAAGATGCGGAATGGAAATGATGCCCGAATACCCACCGGTATATTTATTAAAAACCTGATCGACAGCCAGCACGCCGATTCCAAAGAACAGGCTTACCATCGTGAAATAAATACCCCTCACTCGCGTGAAGGGGATACCCACCAGGAAAGCAACGATCACAGTGGTCAGGACTCCGATCGGCATGGTGATCCAGGGTGACCAGCCCAGAAATTTAGCCAATATGGCGGAGGTGTAGGCTCCAATCGCCATAAAAGCTGCGTGGCCAATCGAGCCCTGGCCCGATAGGTTTAGCAAGCGCAGGCTGCTGGCTACAATGATCCAGATGAATACGCCGATCATGGTATTCATAAAGTAGACCGACAAACCCAACCGGGGTAGTGCGAACATGAAAACCACAATCCCAACGCAAATGATTGTTATGGTAGTCGTTTTCCGTCGCCTCATTTTCGACTCGGTTTGCATGCTTGCCTCTCTCTGCTAGAACAGCTCATAACCGAATAGTCCCTTGGGACGGATTAGAAGGATCATAACTACAATGAGAATGGTGACCGTATCGCCAATGGCGGCCTGGAAGAGCAGGGGCAAAAAGGCATTCAGGAATCCCATAATGAGTCCGCCAGCCAGAATACCGCCGATGCTACCGATGCCACCCAGGATCACCACCTGGATGGCCTTCAAGAGAATATTGTCACCCATGAAAGGGTCCATGCTGAAGATCGTCGCCATCAATGACCCGGAAAGAGCTGCCGTGGCACAGGCGATCACCGTCGCGGTGGCGGCAATGCGATGCGTGTCGATGCCTTGCAGCGCCGCTCCTTCTGCGTCTTGGGCCACAGCCAGCATCTGCTGGCCTATCTGTGTCTTCTGGATAAGGTAAGTCATCGACGCCAGGAGCACCGCGCCGATGCCGAAAGTGAGTACCCGTTCATTATCGACCGAAATGGAACCTGCTCTAAATATCCCCGGCACAAAGGCGGGTAACGCCCTGGTGACACCGCCTAGCGTGACCTCTACGGTTGTCTCGAGGATCATGATCAGGGCGATTGCCATGACGATCATGTGCGTTATATTACCCTGGAATGGTCGGAAGCAAAACTTCTCTATGAACAGCCCGGATGCACCAACCAGGATTACCGATATCAATAATGAAACCCACGGATTCAAACCCAGTGCAACGGAAAGCCCATAGGTAACATAGGCCCCGACCATATAGACTGCCCCGTGAGCAAAGTTGAAAATACCCATGATACTGAGTTGGAGGCCAAATCCCAGAGCTACCAGGATGTAAATCGCTGACAGCACCAGGCCATTCACTGCACTCGATAAAATCATATTCATGCTCATGAGTAAGAACCTCCGACTTCAGTGACTGGCTCGTCAAGAACCTCGGCTGGCCAGGCCGCACCCCCAGCGCGGTCTGACCAGCATAGAGCTCCTTGCTTGCCAGGGTACCTCCTGGCAGGTAACGCCATCAGGACCCTTTTTTATAGAGGATCCCTTATGCAGGAAATGGATCACGGGAGATATACTGCTGGTTCCCACGTGCCCCATGTCACGACATTGTTATCAACCCTCAGGATAGGCAATTGGGTGTAGACACTGTGATTGATGCCATAGGTCTGGAGACCGCCCATCTTGCCAGGTCCGAGAACGGTGTCGATGGTGGTCATATTCGCCCATGCGGTAGCCACAACCTGTGGATCGAGGCTCTGCGCAGTTTGAATGGCCTGCACCATCGTATAGACGGCGTCGAAACCCTGGACCATTTCCATATCAAAGCGGCCAATCTGCGGGTCTGCCACTGCCATCGCGATCACCTCTTTGGTGATGGCCGGTTCATCGGGAATGGTAACGTCTGCAGAAATACCATGACCGAAGAAATTGGTTGACGCATCCGGGCCGGCAATTTTAATAATGTCCGGGGGTGGAGTCATCGAGCATTCGAAAACTGGTCCGGTGAAGCCCAACGTCCGGACATCTTTTAGCATCTGGCCCATATAGTTTGTGGGGCCATTGCCGAGCATGATCGCGTCAGCGCCGCGCGCCACCGCCTGTTGGGCAATGGGCATGAAGTCCACTGTAGGGGGCGAGAAGCCAATGATATCGCCGAGGATAGTGAGACCCAGATTGGTAGCTGAAGCCTTCACCTGCGGGGTATTGTCCGCGATTTGGCCATCATCGATCAAGACGTAGGCGATGGTTTTCACCTCAGGATGAATCTGCTTTAAATAAGTCATGGCGCTGATCTGGCCGGCAAAACTGTCAGGATTTGCCACAAAGGTAAGCTTCCTGTCAGGGTTTTGCTCCGCCTTTGTACCGTTGTTGTAAAGAGCCGAATATAGGGCACCTGCAGGCTCAGACACGGTCCCAATGGCGGCTGTCAGGGGCGGGGGCCCGCTGCCGGTGATGAACATAATATGGTCGTCCTGGATGAGCTTGGTGGCAGCGGCCTGGGCGCCATCGGCTGTGCCCTTGTTATCTTCGAGCGTGATGTTGACCATGTAGACATCGCCGTTGATTTTGATGCCACCATGGTTGTTGATATACTGTTCCGCCAGATAAGAGCCACTTGCGGCGGTCTTAAGGTTATCGGATGAAGCACCCGTCAGGGTTTCAATATCGCCGATGTTCAAGGACTTAGGCGCGGTAGTTGCGGTAGGAACTGCCGGAACTACGGAAGTAGCTGCCGGCACTACGGAAGTCGCGGCGGGGGCTGGTGGCACTGCGGTTGGCGCGGCAGTGGGTGAAGCACATCCACCCAAACTCACGGTGACCAACACGCAAAAGGTCGTCAGGCTGAGCAGCCTCTTTCCAATGGTATTCACTCAGTTCCTCCTTAGATATAATCTGATCGAGGGTTGGAAGGATCACTGTAAAATCCTTCACCAATTTCTAAAATATTTATACTATTTAAGATATGCTTGCGTCCAGATAAAATGGCTATTATGTCCTTCTCATCTGGCCACCGTATTATCCATTTGACCTCCTTTCCACGTTGTTCCTACACAAACCGGTATCGCCTTCACAACGGCACACGGCCATCGTGAAGGCGACATTATTACTTGAAGTTACCAGTATTTCGGCACTCCACAGGATATAAGTTCTTCACAAGGGTACTTGGTGATCACTTCGTGTCCATCCTCTGTCACCAGTACCTCTTCTTCAATGCGCGCCCCATGTTTCTTGTCCGGGGTCTGCGCGTAGGTCTCCAGTGCAATAATCATTCCCTTTTGGAGGGTAAATGGGCTCTCCAGAGAGCAGAGCCGGCTTATGAATGGCCGTTCATGAATGGATAAGCCAATTCCGTGCCCCACAGCCATCCCGATGGCCTCTGCTTCCGAGCTCAAGCCCCACATGGTGTAGTCCGGCCAGCTCAAGGCGATTTCCTTCGAGGTAACCCCTGGCTTCACCATGTCAATGGCATTGTACAGCCAGGTGTAAGCCTGGTGGTAGGCTGCCTTCTGTTCATCAGTAGGCCGGCCGCAGATAAATGAGCGGTAGTAGCAGGTGCGGTAGCCGTTGAACGAGTGGATGATGTCAAAAAAGACGAAGTCGCCTGGACGGATGATCCGGTCCGAAAAGACATGTGGATGGGGAGCGCTGCGGGGTCCGGAGACGACATTGACGCACTCCACATCATCCGAGCCCAGGCTGTAGAGGGTCTGACAGGCCAGACCCACAAGTTCGTTCTCCTTGACCCCAGGCCTGATCGAGCGCACCATTGTGTCATAGGCGGCATCCACCATCGATGCCGCGGCCTTCATCAATTGAATTTCATCCGGAGATTTGATCAGGCGGGCGTCCAGCAAGCTGTCCTGACCATCGATTATCGTCTCGATGCCCGCCCGGCGCAGGGCGTCAAGAAGGACAATGTCCGTCCAGTCGATAGCCAGGGGCTCTTTTTCGACCCCGTACTCTGCCATTAACTGCTTGATGGAGGAGGCAAGTTTATCAGCCACTTTGTCGCCGTTCGGAATCCCCCCGCGCGACCATGTTACCGCGGGACGCACCCGGTCGGCTATCCATGGAGAGTAGAGTCGGCGGGCAGCGCCAGCAGAGCCAGACTCGAAGAGGTAAGGTTCGCCACCCCGCGGCAGGAACGCATAACGATGCATCTTGTCACGAGCCCACTCGCCAATGGTGACCCCGGTTAGATAGCGAATGTTGTTGAAATCGAAGCAGAGGTAAGCGCCGATCTTTCGCTTCTGCAATTGCTCTTTGGCTCTGCTCAATCGGTAGGCGCGCAGCCTATCGTAGTCAACTCTGGTTTCCCAATCGACACCCATCGTACCCCAAGACATATGTTGCTCCTTCCTGTTCAGATAAGTGCTTGCAAACGCTCAGCGCTGCAAGGTGGCTATTTAGCGGGCGGCAACGAATATGCTTGCCTGGCTCAAGGGAGCACCGACAGAGCCCCTGCTATATGCGTCGCTTAAATAACGGCGCTTAATTCTGTTGTGCTAATGAGAATGTCCCCATGGGCATGGTCTGGGAAGCACCGAGTTCTCGGGATATGTGATTAGTAGCCTCTATCAGCTTCTTCAGCAACACCCAAATTCGATCATCGGGCACCCGGTGAGTCGGTGCCACTATGCTGGCGGCCGCAACTAAACTCCCTTGATGATCAAAGATTGGGGCAGCCAGCGCTGTTACATCTGGGAAGGCCTCGCCTTTTTCGATCCCATACCCGTGATCACGGACGCTCAGCAGGCGCCGCCGGTACTCGGCTGGATCGGTGATAGACCAAACGGTGAAAGCCTCCAATTTGTCGGAGGGCAGGATTTCGTCTAGGAAGGCATTGGACTGATAGGCCAATAACACTAGGCCGGCGGAACCAAAATAGCAGGGGCGACGCACTCCAACTGTTGTCGTCACCCGTACGGGTCTCTCTGGTTCCACCACCAGGGTGCATACGTGATGGTCCCCATCGAGGCTCGCAACCGCCACTGTTTCATCGATGTCTTGGACCAGCTCACGGAAGATCGGCTCTGCCTTGCTCAGGTAGTTTATTTGACTCCTGGCAATGGCGCCCATCATCATTAGTCTGTAACCCAGCCGGTACTTGCTGGTCGCAGGGTCCTGGACAACAAACTTCGATTGAGCCAATGTGGAAAGTAAGCGGTGAACGGTTGCCTTCGGAAGTTTTGTCTGGGCACAGATTTCGATTAAACTCAACTCCGGGACTTCCAAGGTAAAGCTCGACAAAACGACGAGTGCCCTTTTTACCCCTTTTACTTCTGTCGTGACTCCTATTTGCTCTTTCAATTTAATTTCCTCCTGAACCAAGCGCCAAGAAATGCGCTAAGAAATAATATGGAACTATAAACCGAACAATATTCTTAAAAGACCTATTCATATGCATATAAAAATGAACTACCGTTCCGAATTTATTGTATAATAGCACGTGTCACACCCAATGTCAATACTTAAAAACCAATTTTTATTGAGAAGCTCCATCCCAAACCTAGAATGCTCTGATTTTTCCCCCAGAAACTAGTTGATCTCAGACTGTCAACCAGCTTTTTAGCCATTGACGGGCGGAAATCCATTGTGGTACACTGTAAAGCGACAAGAGATTAACGATACGACAGTCTATTTCCATAATAATTTTACCCAGGAATATAAGTAGTTATATGGAACACAATTCCATTTTTATTTGATTTTGTGTTAACAAACAAATACATTCCTGTGAGGAGGTGCGGACTATGGCATGGGGAACGATGGCGGTCGACTGGGAAACAAGGGTCGATTACGACGAACTAAGAAAATATCGACTCGCTCGCGCCAGAGAGCAATTGGACAAGAATAAGATCGGCGCTTTTCTCTGTTTCGAATTTTATAACATCCGCTACATCACCGGTGTTCATATCGGCGAGTGGGCGAGGGACAAGATGAACCGCTACGCTCTTTTGCCCCGAAGTCAAGAACCCATTCTCTTCGAGATGGGAACTGCAGCGCTTGCTCACAAACTTTATTCCCCTTGGATTGCCGACCGGGTCCGATATGCCCTTCCGACCTGGACCCGGGCCGATAGCGCGAAGGGAGCGGAAGTAGCCAGCAACCTCGCCCGCGCCATCAAAGACATACTCCGGGACTATGGGCTGGAACAGGAGCCACTCGGTGTCGACGTTGCGGATGTCGTGTTCCTTGATGCGCTGCACCGCGAAGGGCTGGAGGTGGTGGATGCGCGCTCTCCCATGTTGGATGCGAGATTGATCAAAAGCCAGGATGAGATCCAACTGCTCAAGGTTGCTGCCGCGATGGCGGACGCGGCCTATGATACCATCGTGCGAGCCATCAGACCGGGAGTGAAAGAGAATGAACTGGTGGCAGTGGCAAATGAAACGCTCTATCGACTTGGATCAGAGGATGTTGAATGCGTCAACGTCGTCTCCGGTCCGCGCAGCAACCCTCATCCCCATGTCTTTTCGGATCGAATCGTGCGTCCGGGGGATCTGGTCTATTTCGATTTGATGCATGCTTATAACGGCTATCGGACATGCTACTACCGCACCTTCATTTGTGGTCGCCCGACGCCCGAGCAGAAGGCGGCCTATCGTCAGACATATGACTGGCTCTACGACGCCATGAGCGTAGTTCGGCCTGGCATCACTTCAGCTGACATTGCTTCCCGCTACCCCACCTATGAAGCTTGGGGATTAAACAGCGAACTGGAGGCCAGGGGATTGGCGACGGGACATGGCATCGGTCTTTCGATCCATGAAAAACCGGGGATCAACCGCATTGAGTCGTTATCAAGCCCGTTCCCTATTCAGGAAGGGATGGTCTTCGCCTTGGAGACCTACGCCCAGACACCGGATGGTCGTCAGGGCTGTCGCATAGAAGAAGAAGTTCTGGTCACTGCCACAGGGCATGAAGTTCTTACCAAATACCCATGTGAAGAACTCATTTCCTGTGGTGTGCCAAAATACTGGTAGAGGAGGCAATCATGAGATCGATGGTATTGCGCGAGTTCGAGCGGGCAATTGTTTTGGAAGAACGACCTTCGCTAGATCCGGTTGGTTCGGAAATCTTGCTCCGCGTGCGTGCAGCTGGGGTATGCGGAACTGACCTCAAACTATTTCGCGGGAAAAACCCCCGGCTAAAGCTGCCCATTGTTCTGGGCCACGAATTTGCTGGCGAGGTAGCAGCCGTCGGACCCGAGGTGCGAGATCGCCGGGTGGGCGAGCGGGCAGTGGTTTACATGTATATGAACTGCGGGCAGTGCGAATCCTGCCTCACTGGTCATGAGAACTTGTGTGGCAATCGGCGCGGATTTTTTGGCTTCGATCGGGACGGAGGTTTCTCCGAATATGTGGTGGTACCCGAGGCCAACCTTGTGCCAATTCCCGACACTGTCTCTTTCGAAGAAGCAGCCATTCTCGGTGACGCTGTGGCGACGAGTTGGCATGCTGTGCGCACCCAGGCCAATCTCAAACCTGCGCAGACCTTAATGGTGCTGGGTCTGGGGGGGTTGGGCCTGCATGCGGTCCAATGTGGGCGAGCCTGTGGGGGGGAGGTCATCGCGGTCGATTCGGTGCAGTCAAAACTTGATATGGCCAAAGAGAACGGAGCCCGGTACACTGTGAACGCAGGCACGGGGGATTTTATCCAGGAGGTCCGTGACCTCACCGGGGGCAAGGGGGTGGACGCGGTGGTTATTTTCCGGCCCCATGCAGAAGTCATTGAGCCGGCTATCAAGTGCGCCAAGCCAGGCGGTGCGGTGGTAATGGTCGCCTATATCGATATCGGCAAGACGCTCAATCTCGACCAGCGCTTCGTGCAGAGCATGGAAGTTCGATTAATGGGGGCTCGCGGTAATACTCGCCAGGAGTTGGCCGAGGTTGTCCAATTGGTCGCCAGGCGTCAGTTGCATCCGCTCATCGCCGGGCAATATCCGTTGGAGCAGGTCAATTCAGCGCTTACTAAGCTGGAAACAGGACAAGTGAGGGGAAGGATCGTTCTCGTCCCCTGAAAGGATCTTTTCAACCACCGTCTATCGGGGGGTACAACCTGACTTCATCTGAATCACTGACCACGGTTTCATCCAGGGTCACAAGATCGCCATTTAGTACAGTGAGATACACATCAGAAACGGGAATGCCCAGTTTAAAAAGGACCTCCTTCAATCGGGCAGGTTCTTTAAGAGAAACCTCGATTTGTTCTTGGTGTTTAGATGCGAAGAAGGGGAGATATCCGCCTAAAAGAAGTCTCATATTTCATGTGGAGGGATCAGATTGGTCCAGCAAGTCCGCCGCCCAACCCAGAGAAAGTTCCTCCAACTTCTTGCGACCAGGAACAGCCGTCTTAGGATCCCAGCCCTTTAGACCATACAGCACTGTCAGCGCCCGATCAAAGTCATCGTGCTGCATGGACTGGCCAGCTAAGGGCCCATTTTCCAAAGGCTGAAACAACCGCTCTGGCAGGCAGTCGTCTTTGCGGGAGAACCCTTCCCGTGAATTGAACACTCGCGCCATATTGGTGGCGCGCTCTCCGATTTCCAGGGCTTTTTCCATTGTTATGTTCCAACCGGTGGCCTCGTTGATCGTGGCAAGCACATCAACGGGTTGTATATAGGAACGCGGCGCCGGGCCAAAGAAACAATAGCCGACCACCTTTTCCAGACTGTTCCATTGTTCCAGAATATAGTATTGTTCCATTTTTTCATCGCTAAAACTGCGTGGGGGCAGGGCATGACGAATTCCAAGTGTCTGGGCATACTTGAAAGCAAGGCTTTCCGGGTTGGCAAGGGTGGTATCGTGTGTCACTACCAGGTGGTCAGCGCCGATCTCAGAAATGGCATAACCCATTCCTACGTTATATTTGCCTCGTGGCTCGTGCATTGCAAATTCCTGCCCTTTGACTTGCATGGCAAAGAAATGCGCGTCCCCACCAATTTGATCAGCAGCACGCTTGCTTCCTTCAGCGAGTAAATTACCAAAACCCTGACGACGGGCAATCCGTTCTATCATGATTAACATTGCTTCGGTATTGCCAAAATGTAGGTCTATCCCATCCGTTACATCCAAGCCAATCAATCCATGTTCAAAACATTCCATTGCAAAAGCAATTGTCGAGCCTGTGGAAATGGTATCAAGCATGTAAGCATTGCAAAGTTCATTTGCCTTGGCAATGGCATGCAGGTCACTGATGCCGCAGTTTGGACCAAAAACACCGATGGTTTCATATTCGGGTCCGCCATATTTGGATACTTGCCCATCTATCGCCACTTCACGTTTACACCGAACAGCGCAGGCATAGCAACTGCGACGGGCACTCAGTAGCTGCTTTTCGTAAGCTTCCCATTTAACATCGTCCACGCCCTCGAAAACTCCCTGGCGGAAGTTTCGAGTAGGCAGCATGCCTCCTGCGTTGAGCGGCTCGACGAGGCCCGGTGTTCCTCGTTGCTGTAAATCCCAGCTCGAGGGATTATCGCGCACTCCCTTTGCAAATTTGCTTCCCAATGCCATGAGGGCTTCAGGGTTGTGTGCAAGAAGCTGGTACCGCTGTTTACCGCGTACTGCAATTGCGCGCAAATTTTTTGAACCCATTACCGCGCCCATTCCGTTGCGTCCGTTGAAGTGGCGCAAATCGTTGGTGAGGCCTGCAAAACGGACCAGGTTTTCACCTGCAATTCCAATCTGCAGGACACGGATCTTCTCGTCGCCCAACTCAGCACGGATTGTTTCTTGGACATTTGCGGTCTCGTGACCCCACAGGTGTTTTGCTTGACGAATTTCGGCTTGGCCGTCATGGATCCAAAGATAAACAGGTTCCATGGCGCGTCCGGTAATGACAATGGCTTCAAAACCCGCCATCTTTAGTTCTGGCCCCCAGAAACCGGCCGCTTCTGATTCTCCGTACCCGTTGGTAAGCGGTGACCGCGCCGAGACTATATAGCGTGTGGCGGTGGAGACCGGTGCGCCGGTCAGTAATCCGTTCGCTATAACCAGCACGTTATCGGGTGAAAATGGCTCTGTGTGGGCGGGAATTTCATTTAATAGGATATAACCCGCCAGCGCCTTGCCGCCTGGGTAAAGACGGTAGAAATCTTCACTGATTGTTTCTACGCTTAGGATGCCTGTGGAAAGGTTTACTCTTAACAGTTTTTCATTTGTTCCATACATAAAGTGACTCCCGATTTGTATTTGCTTAAGCAGCCACCACCCCCGCGGCTGGATTATACAACCTATTTGAAGTGAGAAACAATTTTCCAATCAGATATCGGGAAAAATACTATTATTTAGGGCTTTATTTAGCGAATACAGAATTATTGGATGGGCAGTGATTCCTTGGAGGGTTTGGCATCCTGCAAGCGATTACATCGGAATCAGCATATAGATTCTAACGTCTTCGAACTTTGATTGCATTTTTTTGAATTTAGAGGGATAATCACGCAATTATATCCAGGTACTCTACGACGATCCATTCCAGCCGCAGTGCGAAGGCTTTACAATCCTTTCTCCTCCCCTATCCATGCATAATCCTCATAATGGAGGTTAATCGGTTATACTTTGCTGTCTTTCATGATAAAAAATAAATTCTTGTTTTTATTACTTTTGGGGGATTTATCGTACAAAGGTCAAAAGACCTCATGAAAAAGTAACTAGGTTAGCAGATTAGAGTTTCATATTGCATATGACAACTTTATTTCTTTCGGCGCTGGCATTGGTTGATATTTTGTAATCTTCATTTTTTTGATCATTCACGGTTTTTTCACGGTACAGATAATGGTACGTTTCTCTCAATTGCATAAAGTCCAATAAATGGTCACTCCATTCCTCTCAACCAAATTCTTCATTCCGAAACCGCGCAAAGCGCTGGTCCGCCGGGATCATTTGTTTGACATTTTAAACGATGGTATCCAGAGCAAACTCATCCTGGTCTCGGCTCCCGCAGGTTATGGGAAAACTACACTAATCTCTTCATGGTTGGAAAAAAAGAATCTGCCTGTTGCATGGGTTTCGGTGGATGCAGGCGATAACGAATATTTTCGCTTTTTTAGTTACTTGCTGGAGTCGCTCCGCCAACAAGATCTAAAAGTGGGAAAGACTCTTTTACAGACACTTCAATCGCCAATGCCTCCATCACAAGACATATTTGTCGAGTTATTCCTGAAAGATATTTCATCGATATCTGATGAATGCATTCTGGTGATTGATGATTTCCACCTGATCAACAATTCCGCCATTCACGCAGACTTAAATCAGATTATCGAAAGTTCCCCAAAAGAATTGCATTTCATCATTTGCAGCCGGACCGAACTGCCATTTTCTGTGTCAAGGTTAAGGGCCAGCGACGAACTGGTGGAGCTTACACAACAAGAGCTCAGCCTGACCCTCGATGAGAGTACGAAGTATATGAATTTGGTGATGAAAGTGGGGTTGCAGCCCGTGGATATCGCTGTTTTACGGGACCGGACCGAGGGATGGCTGGTTGGCATGCAACTGGTGGCCCTTACCTTGCGCGGCCAATCAGACCCGGTTAGTTTCATTTATTCCTTGAAGGGTGACAATCGGTTTATCGGTGATTATCTGGTGGACGAAGTCTTGTCTCGCATTCCCGTGGATTTACAGGACTTCCTGCTGCGTACATCCGTTTTGAGCAGGATGGAAACCTCCCTGTGCAATTACGTCTTGCAAATTGAAAACAGCCATGAAATCCTGGAGTCGATCGATAAGCGCCGTTTATTCATTATTCCTCTGGATGACAAGCGCATATGGTTTCGCTACCATCATCTGTTTCGTGAAATGCTGTTTGACCGATTGACCCGCAAATCGCCGGAAATTGTGGCAGATCTTTATCAACGGGCCAGTGCTTGGCATGCTGCGAATGGAATGAAGGAAGATGCCGTTAATTATGCCCTGGAAGGAAACGACTATCCCCGGGCAGCAAGTCTAATCATTGAAATTGGCCTGCCCCTTCTCTCGCATGGTGGTTGGAATCAGTTGCTGAATTGGTACGGCCGGATCCCGGATGCTGAGTTTAATAGACAACCGGATCTCTGGTCGACCTATTTTATGACCTTGATCAATGAGGGTTTAATTACGGACGCCGCCAAAAAATTGAAGGAGTTATCTGCAAAGGATTTTCAGGCACAAGGGTCCTCAGACGAAGCGCTTTACAGGTTAAGGGGAGAACTGGCGTCTTTTCAAGGAGTTGTCATTTTACACAGCAAGGCTGATCCTTCGGAAGCCAGGGAACCACTTGCAGAGGCATGCAAGCGCTTGGCGGGTGATGAAACCCCCGGCTTGACTTTTGCCGTCTTCAATTATGGAGTAAGTAGTTTATTGCTTGGGGAGATCGACGAAGCGCGGGAAATGTTCGAAAAATCCATTTCGTGGGGGGTTAGGGACGATTTCCCCCTTCCAAGGGTAATGGGAACCAGTTACCTGGCTGAGACCATGGCGCTGACCGGAAATCTACTTAAGGCTGACAAACTCTTTCAGGAAACAATTCGATATGTAAATGAAGTAGGCTTGCAGCAGGGAGCTGTTTATTCCAAGACAAACCTTGGCTTGGGGAGTCTTTATTATGAGTGGAACAAGCTGGATGAGGCCCTGAATTATCTAAATGAAGGGATCCGCCTGGCGGAGCAAGGAGGATACCTCAACCAGCTTCTGGTTGGCTGCTCCTCGTTAGCACGCATCCAGAATATGCAGGGAGACCAGGAAGGTGTGCAGGAGACAATTCAAAGGGCCAGGAGAATGGCCCAAGAATACGGGGATCCTCCAATACCAGTCATGTATATCAAAGCAATTGAAGCCGATAACGCACTGCAGCAAGGAGATCTTTTTATTGTTAATAACTGGCTTGCTGCACTAAACAATAATTCTCGCAAACCACCTAATTTGTTCTCCCAATACGAACAAATAATCCATGCGCGTGCTTTGGCTGCCAGAGAAGATTACTCCTCAATGAGCGAATTGATAAGACCCATGTGGGATCTTGCCCTCCGACAGGGACGCGTGAAAGACGCAATTACCTGCGAAGTGCTCATGGCCAAGAGCTTGTTCTTGAGCGGTGAGCCGTTGCCGGCCATGGCGATCCTCCAGGAAGCTCTGTATAAAGCCGAACCAGACCATTTCGTCCGCACTTTTCTCGATGAAGGCGGAGTGGTTATATCGATGATAAAGCAAATGCTGGCCAATGGAGGCGACCGAAAATTAGATTCTGAAGAATGCTCGGGTGATTACCTGTATTTTTTACTGGATGAAGTGGCCAGGGATACCTTTAAAGCATCCACCAGCCGCCCTCTGGCAAAGAGTTTGGAAGGGTTGGAGCCTCTAACCGATCACGAACTGAACATTTTGCACATGCTGGAAGCTGGCTACCCAAACAAACAGATTGCACAGGAATTGAACATCAGCCTGAATACGGTGAAGTATCATTTGAAGAATATTTTTGGAAAATTGGGGGTGGTAAATAGAACCCAGGCAGCGAGAATTATCAGGAAAGAAGAGCAATAAGTTCGCTCAATTTATTGTGAAACACTACACTTAACCCACCCTTTCGGGTGGGTTCTTCTTTGCTTCAACCCGTTAATATATAACCAGTAAAAATCCCTTTTTAGACCATGCTAGCCGCACACCCTAGCCTGATATTCTACCTGGATATTTGTTCGATATGAGGCGTGCATATTTTATTCACTTGTTTTGTGAAAAATAATACAAGGAGGCTCACCCGAAGAATATCAAATATCCACCCAACCTTATCAAAAAGGCCTAGAAAATGTTTACACATCACAAAACTGTCATGTCGAGAAGGAGATGATAGAAATGGAACTTAACGTAAAGAAGTCAAAAATAACCCGGCGAACGTTCTTGAAACTGTCGGCGTCGGTAGCTGCGGTTGCGGCGGCGAGTAATCTGCTGTCCAAGACCCATGGTACCAGCCTGGTGACAAGAGCCAAAGCCGCTGGTTTAATGGCGACGGATGCCTGGTATCCCGGCCTGTGCAAAATGTGCATGCAGGGCGACTGCCAGACCCGCGTCCACGTCGTGGACGGTGTGGTCATTAAGGTCGAAGGCGATCCGCGCGCTATCCAGAACGTAGGCACGCTCTGCCCGCGCGGTAACTCCGCCATTGCCCAGATGTACAACCCATGGCGCATCAAAGCACCCGTCAAGCGGACAAACCCGGTCAAGGGCCTGAATGTGGATCCTGGGTTCGTTGAAATTACCTGGGACGAAGCCCTCAATACCGTCGCCACCCAATTAAAGAATAACATGGATGATACCCGCAAGGTCGCCTTCGTCAGCGGCTTCGGTGTGAACAGCCTTTTCCTGGGCAACTTTGAAAGCGCCCTGGGCACGCCCACCGATACCCCCTCGCGCGGCTCCGCTTGCGCCTACCACCTGGGTGGATACATGGCCAACCAGAACGGCCCTGACAACGTCGTGGATATTGAAAAGGTTGAATATATCCTCAACATCGGTCGAACCCTGGGCCCGAACATCGCCGTCTCCTCGATTGGAACCCGCCACACGCTGGATGCTCTCCTTAACCGTGGTGTGAAGATCGTGAATGTCGATCCCCGCTGCGGTCCTGAAGCCTCCAAGATGGACTGGCAGCCCATTCGGCCTGGTACCGAGCTGGCCTTCATGCTGAGCCTGCTTCACACGATCCTGTATGAAGTCAAGACCTATAACGTCTGGTTCGTCAAGAACCGCACCAATGGGCCTTACCTGATCGGTCCGGACGGCGAATATGTCCGCGATCCAGTGACCAGCAAGCCGCTCATGTGGAACACCAAGTTGGGCAAACCCGTCCCATTTGATGATAAAGATACGGCGAATCTTGCCCTGGAAGGGATGTACGATGCCAACGGCGTCCTGGCTTATCCAGCCTTCCAGTTGATCAAAAACGCCATGGTTTCCTATACGCCCGAGTGGCAAGAACCCATCTCCACCGTCCCGGCTGCCAAGGTGCGTGAAATTGCCAATGACCTTGTGACGCATGCCCACATCGGAGAAACGGTCGTTATTGATGGCATTACCATGCCGTTCTGCCCGGTTAGTATCCAGTACGAAAAAGGCGCCTACGCTCACCCGATCGAAGGCCCCTTTGGCGACTTTACCGGCAAGATTATCGATATGCTCCTCGGCAACCTGGAAGTCCCGGGTGGCCAGAGCGGTAACAGCTCGCCCAGCGCCAACTGGCTCAAACCGGATGCGGATGGCGTACGCATTCCGTCCGGCGAAGGCGGCACGGATTATTACGGCTATATATGGTCATGGCCCTTGGGCTTTGCAGACCTGCGCCAGTATTATCCCGTTGCCCATACCCTTATCTGGGGTCTCGCCAAGAACATCGTGGAACCGGTGAAATACAATTCCGACTTTACCGTGCAAGTCCTGATGACCGCCGGTGGCGGACCCGTTCGTTCCAGCTTCGATCGCGCCCTGTTCGAAAAAGCCTGGTCCACGGTGCCCTTCCACGCAGCCTTCTCGTTGACCTATGACGAGAACGCAGTCCTGGCCGATGTCGTTCTGCCCGATCAGGCCTTCCTCGAAAAAGATGGCCGCTATACCGGGAGCAGTGCGCCTCCTGGACACAAAGTCAACGTCGATGCTACCCGCGGCGCGGTTTATTTCCTGTTCCGTGACAGTTCAGCCATTACGCTCGTCAACAACGCTCGCAACGTGGATCAGACCCTGATCGACCTAGCCGAGGCTACGGGCATTTTGACCGGGAAGACCGGCTTCATCAGCAAGGTCAACGGCTCCCTTGGCAAGTTCGCCCTGGATACCGGAACCAAATTCACCATGCGGCAGTACTCGGAAGCTGTTCTGAAGCAGAATTTTGGCGCCAATGAAACATTGGCCAAGGGGACGACCGATGCACACGGCCCGTACCTGAAATACAACACCCGCGGCGCCAAGAATATAAACTATTCTTACTGGCCCAATAACACCACCCGGCACCCCATGTATTTCATTCAACTGCCGCGTGTTGCCGCCAAGTTGAAGGCTAACCTCACGAAGGCCGGTCTGCCGGGCATCCCCGGATGGAATGATCAGAGTAAATATTGGCAGGCATTCGCTGCTATTCCTTCCTGGATCCCCTGCAACGAGTTCAACGCTCCGGCAGAGTACGATATGTGGGCAATCAACTGGAAAACGCCCATGGCTCCGTTCTTCTGCGGCGACACCTACGGGAACGTCTGGCTCCATGAAACAATGAAGACCTGGGATCCTTACGAATATGCTGTGTGGATCAACACCGCCACCGCTGCCAAGAAAGGCATCAAGACCGGGGACGTCATTGTTATCGAGTCGCGCTGGGGCAAAACTCAAGCCCCCGCCAAAGTGACCGAACTGATCCACCCGGATGTAATTGGTTTCCCGGCTGGTCACGGTGCGGCATCACCCATGGCGAACCCCATCACGGCCGAAGGCGGATATTTCAACGCTCTCTGCAACCTGGACGAAAATAACATGGCAGTTGATCCCTTGACTGCCCAGGTCGAAGAGGGTCCCGCCGTGAAAGTTTACAAGGCATAGGAGGTGAGATCATGAAATACGGAATGGTAATCGATCTACGCAGATGCATAGGCTGCAACGCCTGCACCATCGCCTGCAAACAGCAGAATGGTACGCCCCCCACAATTTTCTATTCGCACACGGGCATCACCGAAGTGGGAACTTACCCGAATGCCAGGCAAACACCCCTGCCGGTTCTCTGCAACCACTGCACCGACGCTCCTTGCGTTGACGTCTGCCCGACAGGCGCAAGCGCGAAACAAGCCAACGGTATTGTGACCATCGATGCGAACAAGTGCATCGGCTGCCGGTACTGCATGGTCGCCTGCCCCTACAACGTGCGCCAGTTCATCGGCTCCGCTCCTGCAGGCTATTATCCCGACAAGGGATTGACCTCGTACGAAACAGTAGCGTACTCCACCCACCAGGTTGGGACGGTAGAGAAATGCAATTTCTGTGCCCCCCGCGTGGCTGCTGGACAACTCCCGGCTTGTGTGCTGACATGCCCTGCTCAAGCGAGATTCTTTGGCGACTTGGATGATCCAACAAGCCAGGTATCCCAGCTGATCATGGACCACAATGCCAAGCCTCTCAATCCCGAAGCCGGGACCAAGCCGAATGTGTTCTATATCGGCTAAAGGAGCATGAACATGGCAACTGAAGTTAAAACACAACAAAAGTCGAATGGCATTGCCTGGCTGGTTGGGATGGTTGTCCTCGTGGTGATCGGTGCGATCGCCTGGGGCGTCCAGCTCAGTAAGGGCACGTCCGTTCTTGGGATCAACCAGATCATCGTCTGGGGCATTTACATTGCAGCTT
This sequence comes from uncultured Chloroflexia bacterium, assembly GCA_963760245.1. GTDB lineage: Bacteria > Chloroflexota > Anaerolineae > Anaerolineales > Villigracilaceae > UBA877. The sequence goes on from CAVXCH010000004.1 coordinate 734,983, forward strand.
TCTTCGCCCTGGTCGGTCTCGCAAGTGGGTTGTTGATCCTGGCTGTTCTTTCGGACCTGGGTGTCATCAAGGGCCTTGAAGCTGTCCGGCGGAACCTGTTGATCGGCGCTATCGCAAGCTATATTGCCGGTGGGTTCATGATCCTGATGGATATCGGCAGGCCTGAGCGCGTTCTGAACATGGTATTCGGCGCGCAATTCAGCTCACCCTTCGTCTGGGACTTTTTCAGCCTGGCACTGGGTGTGATCATGGCCATCATCCTCCTGCTTGTCTCCTCGAAAGCGAAAGTGGTGTCCTTGATAGCCGGAATCGTCGCTGGAGTGGTCGTAATCTTCGAAGGCTGGATCCTGAGCATGAGCGCTGGTTCCCCACTGTGGTCTGGTGGGATCATGCCTGCGGTCTTCCTGGTCGAAGGACTGCTGCTGGCTTTGGGAGTTTCCATAATTGCCAAGCCTGCCTCCACTGCCCTTATCAACTGGACAGCGGTACTACTGCCGGTCCTATTCTTGCTGAATGTTTTTGAGTTCGGAGCCTTGCTTTACGCTGGTGATACAGACGACCGTTTTGCGACAGGCGCGTTGCTGTCCAATCCGCTGTTCTGGCTGGCGGTGGTCCTGGGGATCATTGTTCCCTTTGTGCTGCTGCTTGTTGCGGGTAAGAATCGAATCGCGGTCATCACTTCCGGTGTACTGGCGGTGCTCGGGGTATTCGTGTCAAAACTCCTGATTATTGTTGCTGGGCAATCCACCACCCTGGTGTTGGGAACGGGAACGTATTCCCCCACCATCGTGGAATACGGCGGAGTGATCGGTATGATCGGGCTGGCCGGGCTATTGTATCTCCTCGGGACCCGGTTTTTGCCACAAAAGAAGGCATAAGTTAAGTTAAATGCCTTCGTCCTGTGATCAGGTAAATATGGTTGTACCCTTCACATAAGGATCTACGAGAGATACATCCTGACAGACCTGTGGTTCATTGGCAGAATCTTGAAGCTTAGAAAATAAGGGGGCATGCCAATGAACCCACAGGACAAATTTTGCCCGAAGGTCGAATATCTCAAGACGCCATCAATCCGGCAGCGGAGGCCATGGTTTGCCAGGCCAATGCCGGAACTGATGATGGCAATACCCCCCGTTTAGTGATATATTGGGCAAATTATAAAATCCAAGGAGAACCTCAAATGAGCAAAACTAAACTGGGTGTGAAAGAACTTGCCGATATTGCCCGGGCAAGAGCAGCGTTCAGTTCGTTCCTTACGATCCATTTCAACGCGTTACCGGATGAGAAATTTGTAAAACAAATGCGTCGCAAAGAAATATCCTCCATGTTGGAGTTACTACCGAAAGACGAAACTGTTACCGAAGAAATTTCCAGCGGGGCTTCATTGATGTCCAAATTCCTGAAAGAAAATACCGCTGATACACCTGCCCAACTGTCAGAGAAATTGGGCGTTGACCGCACCAGATTATATCGAGGCCTTGCCCCCACCTATGGTCCACCGCCTCCTTACGAGATGGTTTGGAGCCAGAAATGGCAGGATGTAGCCCTGCTCCAGGCCCTGGCAGCGATCTATCGCGAAAATGGGTTGGCGCAGTCCACCGAAATCATTGACCGGCTCGATTATTTGGGCGTTGAATTGGAATTCATCCATGCCTTGTCCGTGCGTGAAACAGATGCCTGGGATGCCGGGGAAGTGGAAAAAGCCAGTTCCCTTTTTGTCGAACAGCGAAAATTTTTCAAGGAACATCTTGAATCCTGGGTTCCAAGCTTTGTGGAAAAAGCACAGGAATACGTAAAAACTGATTTTTATAAAGGTCACCTGCTCATGGTGCTGGGTTTTATTTCAGAACAGGCAAGCATATTCGAAACGATCTCATCCACCTCGAAAAAATGACCGGTGGATAGTTCGAAGGCATGATTCATCGAAGTCTTCCCCAAGTCAAACAGGAGGTTCGACTTGTCACTACGCCAGGTAAAGGTCTCACCGCTGCAAGCAGGTCTTGTGCTTGGGTTTGGGTCTGCCCTGGTCCAGGCGTATTTCAAGGTGATCCCTCCTGTTGCCTATGGGGTGTGCATGGTTTGCCATCCCAAGGACTTGTTCAACTGGATCGCTGATCATTTATTACATCTTAATTGGGGGTACAGCCTGGCTTCGACCAACTGGCCGCTGCTTACCGTGGTGGGGGTTGTCCTCGGTGCTATGGTGGCTGCTTATCAACATGGTGAACTCCACGTGCGATCGGCGCGCCAGCCCTTGTTCTTCTTTATCAATGGATTCTTGATGATCAATTTTGGTTTGATCCTCGGAGCTTGTCCGATCCGGGTGGTGTTACTCAGCGCGTATGGAAATTGGCTTGGAATCATTGGCTGGGTCTGCGTTGTGATAGGGGTGCTGGTTGGCACCTGGGCACTGCGGTGGGTTGCTGCTCGAACTGTCGCTCGGAGCACAGTGACATGACAGCCTCGATTGCAACTCTTGTACTGGGTTTTATTATTGGTTACCTGGGGCAGCGGTCTCGCCTGTGTTTCGTTTCAGGGTATCGGGACTTCATTCTTACACATGATACGACTTTATTAAAAGGCGTGGCAGGCGCTTTCATCGGTGCTCTGGGTGGCTTTATCATATTTGGTCTTCTGGGAAGCGGGATTATTGGATTTCCGATGATACAGCAAACATCGATCTTAACCCGCTCGGCATTGATCATCACGATTGTGGCGGGGTTGGGAGTGGGAATTGTGGGTGCACTTTCCGGGGGCTGCCCATATCGTATGCACGTTTTGGCTGCAGAAGGGAAAAAGACTTACTGGGTTTATTTGTTGGGTTTCTATGCTGGTCTGATCTTTTATAATTTGGGCACCGTCCATTTTGTAGATATGCTCAAAACCGTGCTCAAATGACGACGGCTTTCGATCAGGGACGCCAGTTCAGGTCTGGTTGAAGAAAATTACCGATGCTTGGATATTATGGACGATTTGTTCTTTTGAAAAAGGCTCAAAAATAGCCGGAGAAGGGTCAAGGTATTTTCGGCGTACTCGAAAATGGCTGGTGGTATCTCCAGGATGGTGAAGGCACTGATTTGGTCAGTGCGCCTGGCTGGCGAGGAAAATTTATGAAATTCTTTCGATGGGTAAGCTTGTTCTCTGGTCTGTGTCTGGTTATGGTTGCCTGTTCCAACAACCCTCAACTGACGCAGCCTACTGCCACTGTCCTTCCTGCCTTAAACCCTGTTACGACACAAACCTCCCCGACACCTGAAGCCACACCCCTATCATTGGGCGCCTCCCTATTGCAGAAATTACCAAAGTGCGATGGGATCCAGGTACTGGATGAACCCATTAAATTTGATTGGCCAAATATCGACGAACGACTCCAGGAATTGGCCGACGCTCAGTGGGGGTATTACAGCTGCCCGGCGCCTCAGGCAGATGTAGCCGCTTTTTATCGGAAACAAATGCCTAAGCCGCCCACCAATATGTATGAAACGAATTGGGTGGAAAGAGCGGAAGGCAGCGTTGGCGTCTATTACAACGGGTCCTCTACGATCTGGACCTATCTGTGGGTGATTCCGCAACCTGACGATGCCCTGAAATCCTATGTCATTGTGGCGCAATCGCTAGACCCCGTCCAGGGTGAATGTATGTTGGACCAGCCACTTTTAATTAGTGATATCGTTGGATGGGAAACCCAATGGAGTCTCGAATGATCTACCTTGATTATGCAGCTACTTCATGGCCGAAACCGAAGGAAGTGGGGCGGGCGATGTCCGACTTCATGGAATTTTCCGGTGGCAACCCGGGTCGCTCTGGGCACCGCCTCTCCATTTCCGCAGCCCGGATAGTTTTCAACACCCGTCAGGCTGTGGCGGACCTTTTCCATGTTCCCGATCCGCTCAGGGTCATTTTCACCGCAAATGTCACTCACGCCCTGAATTTGGCGTTGTGCGGAATATTAAAACCCGGGGATCATGTTGTCACCAGCAGCATTGAGCACAATTCGGTAATGCGCCCGCTGCGGGCCCTTGAAAAGGATGGGATTCGATTGACCGTTGTCCAGTGCAATAAGGATGGCTGCCTTGATCTGGATGCATGGCGTGCAGCAGTCACCCCGGGCACGCGCCTGGTGGTGGTGACCCATGCCAGCAACGTGATGGGGACCGTCCTGCCGATCAAGGAGATCGCGGCGATCGCCCATCAGGCAGGAGCCTTGTTATTGGTGGACAGTGCCCAGACTGCAGGCGTCATTCCGATTGACCAGCCGGCCATGGGCATTGACCTGCTGGCGTTCACTGGTCATAAGGGCTTGTATGGCCCGACTGGAACCGGGGGACTGGTGATCGGCGAAGGGGTAGACACATCGCAGATGCGGCCGGTCGTGCGCGGGGGAACAGGTAGCCGGTCAGAATATGAAGAACAGCCGGACCTGTTGCCGGACAAATACGAAAGCGGCACGGTCAACAGTGTCGGCATTGCCGGCCTGGGAGCTGGGGTGCGCTGGGTTCAATCCATCGGGGTTGAATCGATCCGGGCGCGTGAGGCGGAGTTGAACGAACTATTTCTATCCGGTTTGCATAACATCCGGGGGATAACGGTTTATGGTCCGCAAAACCCCGAGGAAAGGACTGCTGTTGTTTCGTGCAGGGTCGCGGGTCACAACGTCTCGGAGGTTGGCTTGCGCTTGGATGACGAATTCGGAATACTTTGCCGGGTGGGCTTGCACTGTGCTCCTTCAGCCCATAAAACCATCGGGACCTTTCCGGAAGGGACCATACGATTGGCGCCAGGTATTTTTACATCCCCAGAAGATATTCGTACAGTCATTGCCGCTTTTGAGAAGGCTGCTAATCCACATGATTAAGTTTGGCGTAATTTTGTTTCACACGAATACCTCTGCAATGCAAGCGGAGGCGGTCCTGGTGAGGGCTAATAAGGAAATTAAGTTGATTCCTACACCGCGCGAGCTCTCCAGTGACTGTGGTATCTCATTGCGGTTTGATTGGAACTTGAAAAGCGAGGTCGAGGCACACTTGGTGCGAGCGAAGGTTGATTTCGCTGCCATCCATCCAATGCAGGATAATTTACAAACGCAGCAGTGAGCGCCTCGTAAGGTGGTTTTGAGTGTTAATCTCATTGGTGAGATTAAATTTCGAACCAATGACCTGCAGGAATTGAGCTGCAATCCAGGATCGCATTTTTTGGTCCGGCGGGAGCAGCTTTTGTCATCTTCGCTGGACGAAGCCAAAATGCAAGCGCCCATCCGGTATGCCTGAAAATCGATAATTAACATTAGTTGAGTGGTTGTTCGGGATTGATATTGCACTAAAGTGACATTTATCACTTATTATATGGAATTTCTGCCCTACGCGTTGTCGTTCTTTGTTGTAAACTGGAAAATAGCGAAATAGACTTTAAATTATGGATTAGATACCTGCAGGCCCTATCGGTATGGAAATGTTATTATTGGCAAAGGAAACAACCCGGTGAATTTATTTGATGTAGCTGATCGGTTCGCCGCACTTGATCGTTCAGACGTGACGCTGGATACAAAACGCTGCCTTCACAGCCTGTATCGATTTTCTGACTGTGCGGCTTGCAGCAATATTTGCCCTGTTGATGCCATCATTCCTGGCAAAGTACCGGGCTTGGACTCCACTAAATGCCAGACTTGCCTGGCTTGTCTTCCTGTTTGCCCGGTGGGAGCTTTCGCGGCTGATGACGCAGTGGCCTCCCTCCTGAACGCAGTAACACACATGCAAGGCAGGGAACTCGAGTTACTGTGCGAGCGAAACTCGCAGGCTGAACTTGGGCTCTCCGAGTCAAGCACCGGTATCCGCATTCGTGGTTGCTTGGCGGGGTTGGGAACCGGGGCTTATCTTGCCCTGGCTGCGATTGGTCTAGAGCATATCCTGGTGCGGACGGATGCCTGTTCTGAGTGCGAATGGAAAACACTTTCCAGTCACGTGGAAGCACAGGTCCACCAGGCTAATCAATTCTTGGAAGGCTGGGGGAAGGCGGAAATTATCAACTGTGTCAACGGGTTCGACTCACCTGTGAAGCGACCTCTATGGAAAGCGTCAAACCCTCCGCTATCGCGGAGAGATTTATTTCTTTTGGCAGCCCGTCAAGGACAATTGGCCATCGCGCGCTCCATCGAAAATGGAGAGCCTCATTCCGGTCGTCGTCCTGGTCGCGACCGTCTAAGGATGCAGGGTGCGGTAAAACATTTACCGGCTCCCGTTTCTTCAGAAAGCATTCATCTGGACGGGATGGGCTTCGCCACTTTGATAACCAGCGAGGCCTGCGTGGCTTGTGGCACCTGTGCTCGGGCCTGCCCGACGGGCGCCTTGCAGTTTAAAAAGAATGAAGATGAGACCGCCTTCACATTGTCACTCTCGGTGAGGAATTGTATTGGTTGTGACATGTGCGTTCACGTCTGCACTTCCAAAACACTTGCCGTGGATCATTCCCCCTCATTTGCCCAAATCTTTGGCGAAGAGATGGTTATACTTAGAGAAGGCGGGTTGGTTAAATGCGAGGGATGTGGAGTATTAATTGCTGCGCATCCTGATGTTCATCTATGCCAGTTTTGCGATTATCGCAAGACACATCCAATTGGATCCATGCAGGCACCTGCTATGATAAGCCCAAAGCCGCTGGTCACGGCGGAAAAGCTGGGGTCAGGAAATCCACCTGTATAACCTTTCACCGAAAGAAGTATCGAGAATTGACCAAAGTTTTTAGACCCGTAACCGCTAATGTTTGATCCGTGAGAGTTCCATGAATGGAATCAAAACCCGGACATTCAGGATTTTATAGACGTAAAAAAAGGAGAAACCCATGTTCCAATTAGGCACTACAGAATTGATCATCATCCTGGTCATAATCATTTTGCTCTTTGGCGTAGGACGTATAGGCAAAATCGCCGGGGAGTTGGGCAAGGGCGTCCGCGATTTTCGCGCGGGTCTGTCTGGCAAGACGGAAGATGAAACAAAGCAGGCAGCCGAAGCCACGGACAAGAAAGAAAGTTAAGCAACTGAAGAGTTTATTAACGTGAGCGTCGAAGCAAAAGTAACCAAGAAGCGTAAACGAAGCTGGCGCGATTACGTGGGCGCCTTTGGCCGCGCCCATCGCAAGGCTAGTGTCCAGCTCGAAACATCGATGCCGCTTCTGCAGCACTTGGATGAACTTCGCCAGAGGGTTTTCAAGTCGTTTTTTGCCATTATCCTGACGACTGCCTTCTGTTTCATTTTTGCTGGGCGAATGATTGACTTCCTTGCCAAGCCGATTGGTGGTTCGAAGGCTCTGGTTTCAATAGAAGTTACGGAGAACATTGCCATTTTCATGAAGGTGGCGATGTTGGGCGGCATCATCCTGGCTATGCCGGTGATTGTTTATCAGTTGATGCGCTTCTTGCTGCCGGGTCTTAAAGCCAATGAAAGAGCCTGGCTCCTGGCGATCGTTCCCATGGCCACCCTCTTGTTCGTTGCGGGGGTAGCATTCACCTGGTTCGTGATGCTTCCCTCAGCCTTGCCATTCCTGATCCATTTTCTGGGGATCACCACCCAGGTGAGACCCCTAAATTACTTCGATTTTGTCACCACGCTGATGTTCTGGATTGGGATATGTTTCGAATTGCCGTTGTTGGTGATGTTCCTGGCAAGGCTGAAGATTGTGAGCTCCAAGCAACTGATAAAGGTTTGGCGTTATGCCGTGGTTGCCATCGCTATCATTGCTGCAGCAGTTACCCCCACGGTTGACCCGATCAATATGGGCCTGGTTATGCTGCCATTAATGGGACTTTATGTTATCAGTATAATTTTAGCTGCCATCGTACGGAGATCCTGAAATGGATACAAATATCTTTGGGATTGGGATGAATGAGCTCATCGTCATCTTCGTGCTTGCCGGGATTATTTTGGGTCCTGAACGGTTGGCCAGGGTTGCGCGCGAGGCGGGCAAGTTCATCCGTAACCTGAAAGGGTATTTTTCGTCACTCACCGGTGAATTGAAGGCTGAGTTGGACATCCTTGATGATTCAAAGAAGATCATAAGCCAAGAAATCAAGAAAGTATCAAAGCCAGCAGAACAAAAGCCAGCAGAAATAAAGCCTGCGGAACCAAAGCAGGTAGACCCAAAGCCGGTAGAATCAAAACTGGATGAACAACTGGAAGCAAAGTAAACACCGACCAGGGTATCTTGAAGAAGGTGAAACCGTAACTAATATTAGAAAATATATTATATAAATAGAACTCCGATCTGCATGACCTAAAGCCAGATGCCAGGGTCCGGCAGGCAGTCCTCTCTCAACGAGGACCAGGGTCGCAATGGAAACGCAGCGACCTCCCGAAATCCCAGAATGGGATGGAATTGGAAAGGAGAAAGCACTGTGCAGGTATTTGTTGACTCGCCAGATTCTCTCCTGGCGAGTTTATTATCAGCTAATGAGACTGGAAAATTGATCCTAGTCACTGGCAAAACCGGGTCGGGCAAGACGCGCTGGTGCATGGACCTGGCTGAGCAAGCCAAGGCCGGGGGGTTTAACGCGGTTGGGTTGATTTCTCCAGCGGTTTTCGATGGGGACATTAAGACTGGTATTGACTTGGTCGATGTTGAATCCGGTTCTAAACAGCGCTTGGCTCTCCGCCGGGGTAAATCTGGCGAGGGGCAATTTACAGTAGGTTGGGACTTTAATGAGGAAGTATTAAATTGGGGAAATTTAATTCTGGGACAGTTGGAAACCTCCCAGCTTCTTATTCTGGACGAGATGGGTCCCCTTGAATTGGATCAGGGAGTCGGACTGATGAACGGGATCGGGTTGATCAGTGCGCGCCGTTACAGGCTGGCCTGCGTGGTCGTCCGACCATCCTTGCTTGAAATTGCCCGGACTCTTTGGCCATGGGGGGTGGTTTCCCATGTCCGCACCAACGATCCCACCGAGGTCTCCGCATGATCCATGTTCGTGACCTGAATGTTGCCTATACGGACCAGAAAGTGTTACACGATGTTTCCTTCGATGTACGCCTCGGTGAATGCCTGGTGGTCACTGGTCCTTCGGGTTGCGGGAAGAGCACGCTTGCTCGTGTTCTGACCGGGCTCATCCCGCAGGTCATCCAGGCTGAAATAAGCGGAAGAGTGGAGGTTGCCGGTCTCGACGCAACCCATTGCCCGACGGCAGAATTGGCTCAACAGGTGGGGGTTATTTTCCAGAACCCGCGAGCGCATCTTTTTCATTTGCGGGTTGCAGACGAAGTTGCCTTTGGTCCTTACAACTTGGCGCTTCCAACAGACGAAGTTAACGCTCGGGTCGAATGGGCATTGGAGGCCGTCGGCCTGAGTGGCTTTTCGGATCAAAACCCCTCATCTCTATCTGGTGGGCAGATGCAGCGCCTGGCAATCGCCTCCGCTCTTGCCATGCGTCCAAAGGTACTCGTTCTGGATGAACCGACCGCCTCCCTCGATGGACCGGGAACTACCAGCGTTATCAATGCACTGTCAAGATTGCGGAACGAATATGGCCTGACCATCCTACTGGTCGAACATCGTCTTGCTGAAGTCCGCCGTCTTGCCGATCGAGTTTTGGTCATGGACGAAGGACGCATCGTTGCAGAAGGTGCTTTCGAAACCATATTGGGCGATTATGATCTTTTACGCCGTTATGGTTTGCGTCGTCCAACGGAGGATGCGCTGATGTCTTGGCCTGATTTGCTTGTGCCGAACGGCAAACCTCCTGCAGTTGAACAACCCCTGCTCGAATTTCTGCACCTCTCCGCTGGTTACAATGGACATGCTGCCATTCACGACGTAAACCTCAGGTTTTATGCTGGGGAGTTTGCTGCCCTCGTGGGTGATAATGGTGCCGGGAAATCCACTCTTGCTCTGGCCGCCGCCGGGTTGATCCACCCCTTGAGTGGAAAGGTGCTTTTCAGAAATGGAACACGGCCGCGGCCTGGGCAGGATATTGCCCTGCTCTTCCAAAACCCGGCCGACCAGTTGTTTACGGACTCAGTGGATGAAGAAATCGCCTTCGGACCGCGCAACTATCGCTGTCTCGATCCTGTCTTGCACGAGCAGACCCTGGCAAGCGCTGATTTGGTTAACCTGCGCGACCGTCGCCCGTTTTCCCTTTCAATCGGTCAGCAGCAGCGCACGGCCCTGGCCTCCTGCTTGGCTCTCCGCCCTCGCCTGGTCATTCTGGACGAGCCGACCCTCGGGCAGGACTGGCGCCACTTGCAGCAGATGATGGAGTTCCTCGTCTGGCTTAATCACCAGGGGACAGCAATACTGCTCATTACTCATGACTATAAACTGGTTTACCGTTATGCTCACCGGGTGATCCTGATGGATGCAGGCCATATCTCACTGGATGGTCATAACACATTGGCTGCACAAAAGAACTTGCCCATGGCAACACACGCGGAGGTTGACCATGCCGCACCCTGATGCGCAGATTTGGGATGCCCGATACCAATCAGATGATAATCACTATCTGAGACGCCAACCTTATTGGCTGGTTCGCTCTTACGCCGATCAACTTCCCCCGGGGGGATTGGCGCTCGAAGTGGCATCCGGCGCAGCTCCGGTGGGGATATTTCTGGCCAGACGTGGCCTGCGCGTGATTGGCATGGATATCTCTGAAGCTGGTCTTCGGCTCGCCCAGCAACGCGCCCGGAAGTCTTCGTTGCCTCTTGATCTGGTGGTTATAGATCTTACCGATCCCTGGCTGCCACCCTCTGGATTTGACGTTATCTTGAACTTCTATTTTTTATCGCGCCCTTTGTTTGAATGCTACCGCCAGGCGCTCAAACCAGGCGGTTGGCTATTTTTTGAGACTTTTGTACAAGACACTCTCAGGAGGTGCAACCCTGCCCGTACACTGGAATCTGGAGAACTCTATGCTGCTTTTCACGACTGGGATATTTTGCACTGGAAGGAAACCTGGAGAAAAAGACGCGGCGGTACGTTTCCCTCCAGGAGAATCGCCCAACTTGTTGCTCGTAAAACAATCTAAAGAAAGGAAACTGTGATGAAATTTACAACCCGTCAACTTGTAACCATGGCTGTTTTCGGTGCCCTGTGGGGAGTGGTTGAGATCAGCCTGGGATCCGTACTTCATGCCATTAAGATCCCATTGACCGGTCTGGCCCTCACTGCAATTGGATTGCTGGTTGCCCTGATCGGGCGCCTGTTCGTCCCCAAGCGTGGCTCGACCTTCTTTATTGGAGTCATCGCCACAATCCTCAAACTATTCAGTATTGGTAATATCATCATCGGACCCATGATTGGCATTTTGACCGAAGCGCTGGTGGCTGAGCTGGTTCTGGATATCTTCCCAAATCCCACCCAGTTGGCATTCATCTTGGCAATTGCCGGAGGCGCACTCTGGACCTTCATTCAGCCCTTTGTTACCGGGATTTTGATTTTCGGTCGCACTCTTCTACCCATCTGGCTGGATACGGTTGACCAGGGCAGCAGGTTGTTCGGTTTGAGCAGTCAGGCAGCCCTGTGGATCGTAGTGGCTCTCGTCGTTCTACACTTGGTAGTGGGGTCTATCGGTGGCTGGCTGGCCTGGAGACTTGGTCATTTGGTTACCTTCCGCCTGAAGGGACAATCTCCCGCGGCTGTTTAGTTTTTATCCATTCCTTAAGATAAGGAGAATTTAATGAAACGCACTTTGTTCGTCATTCTTGTTATGGCATTGGCCCTGACAGCCTGCGCTCCAAAGCCAGCCGCTCCCTCGGGGAATACCCTGAAGGTGACCGATGGCACGATCGTGAAAACCTACACGGTCGACGATCTGAAAGCTCTTGGCGCAGTACAGGCTTCTGATAAAGGGGTTGCATATATCGGCGTACCGTTGAAGGTCGTTTTACAGGATGCCGGCATTGACCCAACCAAGCTTTCGGCTGTCAAAGCGGTTGCCTCAGACGGCTTCACATCCAACTACGATCCATCCCAGTTTCTGGCCGACGATACGCTGGTGGCGTATGCCCGGGCAGACGGTCCTCTGACAGTAGATGAAGGCATTTTCCGCATGGTCCTTCCTGACCAGGGCGGAATATTAAATCCCCGCTTGTTGATCGAGATTGACGCGATCCAATGACTGCAAGCAGGCTCGACGCCGCCTCGATTCGGACCAAGCCCGGAAAGCCATTGGTCGGCAGCCTGGGACACCTTGCGATCTTTCTGTGGTCGCTGGGAGTAGTGCTGATAACCCAACTGCGTGGAGGTTATCTGTTGGCCGGTGCCTGCGTAGTGTTCCTCGCCTTGTGTTACCCTTCTGCCCTGCGGCGCATCCTGCGCCCCCGCTGGTTGATATTATTGGGAATCTTATTGGTCATCAGTATCTTGTTTGGAGGTGGCAAACCCGACCTGAAGCTTTGGGGCTTTCCCATTTCTACGGAAAATATTATTGTCGGCGTGAAGATGACTTTGAGCGCGATTGTCATTCTCATTGCTGCGGATGGCCTGGCCTCTTCAATGGATATCACCGAAGTGGCCGGGGTGTTTGAACGTGCCGGGCTTCAAGGCCTGGGATTTTCGCTGGGTGTTGCTGCTAACCAGTTACCAAACTTGCGCCAATCGAGCACGAATGCCTGGCATAGCCTGCGGATGCGTGGCGGGATGCGCGCCCAGTGGTGGCGCGGACTGCAACTGCTTTTGCTGACGATCTTAACCAATGCCCTCCGCCGCTCTGAGGACATTGTCCTGGCGGCCGAGGCGCGTGCTTTTCGCCCTGACCGTAGCCGGACGGCTCCGCTCCGGATCGGTCGCCTCGATTGGTGGTTGATTCCCGTCGGGTTGCTATCCCTGGTGGGAGTGTTTCTCATGGCGTAAAGTTGCCATTCCCAATAAAAAAGACGATTTCGGAAGGATGAATCAATGTCTGTTCCCGTTGTAACGCTTATTGGTAAATCCGGGTCCGGTAAAACGACCCTGATGGAGGGACTGATCCCCGAATTAAGCCGCCGGGGCTACCGGATTGCCACCATTAAACACCATTCCCACAAGGGTTTTGAGGTGGATCAGGAGGGGAAGGATAGTTGGCGGCATGCCCGGGCGGGGAGTGTCCACGTGATAATCGCCGCGCCGGATAAGATTGCCTCTTACCGCACTATAAAACAGGAACTGACATTGGCAGAGATAGCAAAAGAGGTGCGGGAGGCTGACCTGATCCTAGTGGAAGGTTATAAACAGGCAGGTTACCCGTCCCTTGAAGTCTTGCGATTTGATGTAGGCAAAGAGTTGATCGGCACTACAGAACAGCGTTTCGCGGTGGCCGCGGATTTTTCCATTGCGGTAGGGGTCCCTTGCTTTGATTTGGGCGATATCGTTGGAATTTCAAATTTGATAGAAGAACGTTTTTTGCAGTCATAGTGAGAATTATGCCTGACAAAATAAGTTTAGCGATCCAGGCAGGCGGCAACTTCCGCCGCATGGGTGAGGACAAGGGACTTAAACTTTTCCTTGACCGCCCCCTGATTCAGAGAGTGGTGGAGCGCATATCCACGGTTGGAGACGAAATTCTGATAACGACCAACCACCCTGCTGATTATGCTTTCCTCAAGTTGCGCCTTGTCCAGGACTTGATCCCGGATTGCGGTGCCCTTGGAGGAATCTACACCGCTCTTGCTGCCGCCTCTTTTCCAATGGTGGCAGTGGTCGCTTGCGATATGCCATTCGCTAGCGCCGCTCTCCTCAAAGCAGCCATTACATTGCTTGTTCAGGAAGAGGTGGATGTAGTTATCCCTCGGTCGATCGCCGGGTTGGAGCCGATGCACGCCATCTATCGCCGTTCCACCTGTCTGCCCTCTGTTCTTGCTGCCATCCAGGCCGGACAGCTCAAAATCACTGACTGGCTTTCATCGGTACGTGTACGTGAACTAAGTCTGCAGGAAGCAGTCGCTGTCGAGCCTGCAGGGCTGGCTTTCATGAACGTCAACTCGCCCATGGAATTCCTAGGAGCCGAAATCCTGGCTCGATCGAGCCAAGATCGCTGAAATCCTGTGCCATTTATTCCAATCCACAATTTACTTTTTTTGCTTGTTTGCGTTCCGGATAAACTTGGTACACAAATTTCTATAAATATGAATATTTTTCCCACAAACCAGGATTTCACTCTCTTGCCATCAAGGCAGTTGCCGCCTGCTAAAAGGTAGGCCGTGCAACAAGGAAATTGTATCCGGCACTAATCTGCTTGCCTTTAGCCGCTCCACTTGAGGAAATATGGCCTTCGACCGCTTTGGACGTAAAATCAATTACCTGCGACTCAGTCTCACCGACCGTTGTAACTTGCGCTGCATCTACTGTATGTCGGAAGAAATGACTTTCCGCCCTCATGTCGAATTGATGCAGGATGACGAGCTGATGCAATTGACGCGCTTGTTCGCAGGGCTGGGTTTTGATAAAATCCGTCTGACCGGGGGAGAGCCAACCGTCCGGGCTAACATCGTGGAAATCGTGCGCGGGATTGCATCCATGCCCGGAGTACAGTCAGTTTCCATGACAACCAATGGCATCCTGCTTTCGAAACTTTCCAAGCCGCTGGCCGAAGCTGGGCTGGGACGCGTCAACCTCAGCCTCGATACGCTCGATCCGGCCCGGTTCAAACGTATGACCCGCCTGGGAAAAATACAGGATGTCTGGGAAGGCATCCTGTCGGCCGAAGCGGCCGGGCTTAGGCCGATCAAATTAAATGCCGTGGTGGTACGCGGTTTCAACGACATGGAAGTCGTGGACCTGGCGCGCCTGACTCGTGAGCATCGCTGGCAGATGCGTTTCATTGAGATGATGCCTTTTAGGGGAGCCACCGAACTGCAAACAGAGCAGATGGTTTCGACTCAGGAAATTAAAGATCATATCGAGCGGGCGCTTGGTCGGCTCGAGCCCCTTAATGGCGGCGATTTGGATGGGGAGGCGCTTCTCTTCCGTATCCCCGATTCAAAAGGCGATATCGGCTTCATCTCGTCAGTCAGTACACCCTTTTGCGCAGATTGTTCGCGTGCCCGCCTCACAGCGGATGGTATCCTGCGTATGTGTCTCTTGCGGGATGGCGAGGTGGACTTGCTGACTCCTTTGCGGGCAGGTGCTTCGTTGGAAGAACTACGTACCCTGGTTTTGAACGCCATTTGGAATAAGCCCTGGGGACAGGGCCTCGCGGACGGAGAAATTCCTCTTAACCGTGCGATGAGCGAAATTGGAGGCTAACTATCCATCCATAACCTCTGCTCGAATTCCCGGGAGCTGAAATTAATCTTGGAAGTCGATAAAGGGGGAGAACAGAATTTTAAATGCCATACGTGTGCTTGACATACTGGAAAATGACGCCTGTATAACTTTTATTTCTCAATCAAAAAAAGTGGTAAAATCGCACTACCTAATCAAAGACAAAGGAGACCAATTATATGAAATTAAGTGCTCGGAATATTCTAAAAGGCAAAGTTATTAAGATCGTGCGAGGTGCGGTTAATGATGAGATCACTATTCAACTTCCTAGCGGCGAACAAATCGTTTCGATTATTACAGATGGCATCCGTTTCATCTTTGGGACTGAAAGAAGGCAAGGAAGCCTATGCTGTTGTCAAGGCTTCAAGCGTGATGATCGCGGTTGACTGATATCGTAATCCAGATACACATCGTTCCCTCCCGACAATGGAGGGCTTTTTTTTATTATCAATGCTTCTGACGCGCCTAAACCTCACTAGTAGCATTGATGATTAATTTTCGGGCTCGAATATTGGATACCCTCAGGTGTCGATTGGAAGCCTCGATGCTTCAAATCGCTGCCTAAATTATTGAAAGCAGGAGAATACCGATAAGGGTAGGTAACCCTACCAAGGGAATAGAACATTGGAATTTCAGCCCGGTGAAGCTTCGCCATCCCATATCTAATAGATAAATTTTCGCAGGATGGAACGCAGCAACCCAAATAGAGAATAAAAAAACTACCCGAAAGGATGGTGCCGGGTTGTGCCATGGTGACTTGACTGTTTGTGAAATATGGGATAAATTAAAAAATAATATGGCTCCGATCTGCTTGACCTAAAGCAATACGCCAAGGTTCGGCAGGCAGTCCTCTCTCAGTGAGGACCAGGGTCGCTGCGGAAACGTAGCGGCCTCCCGATATCCCAACATGGGATGGAATTGGAAAGGAGAATTACCTGTGCAGGTATTATTTGACTCGCCAGATTCTCTCCTGGCGAGTTTTATATCTCCAGGCGAAACAGGAAGACTGTTATTGGTCACTAATCCAATTAGGGCGGGAATGACGCTCAAGCGTTTGGAGTTGGCAGAGCGTGCCCAGGCGTGGAGCGTTCACGCCTCAGGCGTTGGCTACCTGGCGCTCCTAAAGGGTATTTCTATTAATAAAATATCGTCATAAGACAATATAACGCTGACTGCTGATCTGAGGAACCAAGCGATGGAATTCCGCTTGAACTCAATCTGAACCTATTACATTATCAATTTTACGGGAGCCTCCATGTCCTCAAAATTATCAAGTTTGCTAAAGCAAAGCTCTGCCCGCCATGCTCACCTCTGCCCACGCCAGGTTCTGGGTGTACGGATAGGGCTGGCAGGGCTGGCGGCGATCGGATTGGAAACACCTATGCCTCACAAGGCTGCACTGGTTTTCATCGAGTTCTGATGGCTGTTTTGCGGATGGCATCGAAGTGGCAACCGGCGCGACTGTCGGTCATCGCACCCTGCGGGTCATGGACCTTGGCAAGACCGGCGCAGTATTCGCAAATATCAAGACGGGAAAGACGGTTCGCGTTGCGCCACAATTGGATATCCGCGAAAGCGCCCTTTTGTATTACCCCGATGTGAAATCAAAATACTATGCCCAGCTAAAAGGGTATCAGATTATGCCGGATGCAAAATTGCTTTCGTTTGAAAATGTTCAGCTTGACCCGCCTCTGGAGGTGACCCTCAGCCGACCGGGCTTGCGGACGAAATGTCAACGTTGTGAGGAGGAAATCATCAATGCCCGGCAAATGGCGGTGGGGGTGGAAACCCTTTGTGCCTCATGTGCAGGGAAAGGATACTATCACCCTCATTCACGAATATTTCCCCATGCATGAAGTACCGCCTTTCGATTATCGAACAGTTGGTCGAATGCACATGGCATTTCTAAATCATGTTCAAAGAGAAAAATATAAATGAAACGCTTTGCATTATCCATTCTGTTGTTTGCTGCTTTGCTTGCTGCCTGCGGAACTGCACCGACATCGGTGCCTATAGTTCCTACTGCCGTGCTACCCATGGAGGCCTCGGTACTGCCGACGACCACCCAGGTGCCCCCAATGCCAACACCGCAGCCGCGCACGCTGACGGTTTTTGCCGCCACTTCACTGACGGAAGCGTTTAAAGAAATCGGCAGCGATTTCGATACTGTCAATTCCGGCGTTACCGTCACTTTCAACTTTAGCTCGTCGGGAATCTTGCGCACGCAACTCGAACAGGGCGCAGCCGCTGACGTTTTTGCCTCTGCCAACACAACGGAAATGAACACTCTCGTCACAGATACCCTGGTCGCAGCGGATGCAGCGAAAATATTCCTGACCAACAGTCTGCTGGTCATCCTGCCCGCCAATAATCCGGCGAAAATTCAAACCCTGCAAGACCTGGCGCGCCGGGGTATAAAGCTGGTTCTTTGCGATACGACAGCCCCGTGCGGCAATTATGCCCGCCAGATCTTGGTCAACTTGGATAAGGATCCGGCATTTTCTCCTACCTTCAGTACGCAGGTGCTGGCCAACCTGGTTTCCAACGAGACTGACGTAAAGCAGGCAGTGGCGAAAGTGCAGCTGGGTGAGGTGGACGCCGGGATTGTTTATGTTTCAGATTCGGTCGCTGCTCCTGATCTGAAGACGATCCAGTTTCCGGCTGCAGAAAACGTGATCGCACAATACCCGATCGCGGTGTTGAAAGGCACCACCCAGCCTGACCTGGCAGCCTCTTTTATCGCTTATGTCCTTTCACCCGATGGACAGGCCATCCTGAAGAAATGGGGCTTTATCCCCGTTACTCCTTAAACTGTGTGCCTACTGAACCGTTTTGGACGCTGGTTATCAACTGACCGCAGGCCAGCCTGGGTATTTATCCTGCCCAGCCTGGTCCTGCTGGTATTACTCGGCCTGCCAATCTTTGCCGTTTTTTGGAAATCCATTGGCCCCAACTTTTTTACTTATGCCCTCGCTCCAACGGCTATTTCGGCCCTGCGTCTGAGCCTGCTTACCAGCAGCTTATCCACTCTTTTGGCTATGGCAGCCGGGATACCCCTCGCATATATCCTGGCACGCTGGAAATTTCACGGAAAAACCGCCCTCGAATTGCTGGTCGATCTACCCGTGGTCCTGCCGCCTTCGGTGGCTGGACTGGCGCTGCTGATCGCCTTCGGGCGTCAGGGTGTCTTCGGACAATGGCTGGTGCCACTGGGGATTAGTCTGCCGTTCACCACTGCAGCTGTGATAATGGCGCAGACGTTCGTAGCCGCGCCGCTGTTTGTCCGTTCGGCCAAGATTGGATTTATCGAGATCGACCCACAGTTGGAGGAAGCAGCCATCGTCGAAGGGGCTGGGGAACTGCAATTATTCCGTTATGTCATGCTCCCCCTGGCTTGGCGATCCATGCTTGCCGGGACCATTTTGACCTGGACCCGTGCCCTGGGCGAATTTGGGGCTACGATAATGTTTGCGGGGAATCTTGAAGGGACAACTCAAACCATGCCGTTGGCAATTTATCTCGGTTTGGAGCGCAGTATAGGAGTGGCGTTGGCTCTCTCTGTGATGCTTGTTGTGGTGTCGGTGGTCTTGTTGGGGGTGCTCAGAAGGTTGGAAAAAAGAGCGCAACACTGAGTAATGCGGCATTTTCACCCCATTAGATTATTTATTTTTATCATTAGATGAATAGGATGAGGTAACCAGTAGGATATCTTATCCCATCTCCTTTTTGTGGCTGCTTCCGATATTATTCTTTGGATGAACGGGATTTTTTTATCTCTCCTGGCTGTCATGTATATTTGGATTTGATCCCTGTTTGGATGGATAATGCGCCTGTGTTTGTGCATCGACTGAAGCTGTTCTATTCCTCGGGAGTCGGTGGACCAGAGAATTGTTGGAACTCCATTTATAACAATAATGAAGACCCCCCCGGAAGGCAAAATAAAAAAAACAAGGCACCACTGCCATTCTCGCTTTGAAATTCGCGGTTGGACGTTGAATTTTGGTTTAGAATTGCGTGCAACGAATTAGCCACCTGCCGCCACCATAAATTCCCCGCAATGGACTGAGACCCCAGTTCAGTTCTAAAGATTTGTCAAATGGCCATTGTTAGCATGCACTACCTCGAGCTGATTACGTCTTGTTCATTAATAAGACAATTACCCCTAAGGTTAAAGATTATGAACTTGGTCTTGTTGGATATTGACGGAACCCTGACCCAATCCTACGAGTACGATCGGGAAATTTTTGGCGTTGCCATTGCAGAAGTGTTGGAAGTCCCGCCGGTCGATGCGGATTTGAATGGATATATTGACAAGACCTCCCTCGGTGTGACGCAGGAGGCCATACAACGTCTCAGCGGGAGAAGCCCGGAGACAAAAGAGATTGAACAGGTGAAGCGTAATGTCCTCCGGCGGCTTGAAGAGCTGTACCGGGAAAAGCCCCTGACGTTCAGCGAGGTCCCGGGTGCTTCGCGCTTCCTGGACCGACTGCGGAATCTCAAGGATGTGGGCACCGCCATCGCCACCGGCTGCTGGCGCAGCGAAGCCTTGTTCAAGCTTCAGGCTAGCGGTTTGAGTATAGAAGGCATCCCCATGGCTACATCTGATGACCATCGGAATCGTCAGAGTATTATGGAAATTGCAGTCGCACGGGCCGTAGATTTCTATGGTTGTAACAGATTCGGACGGGTCGTTTACCTTGGTGACGGGCCTTGGGATCTGCTGAATTCCCGTTCACTGGGCTACAGGTTCATCGGCATCGGTCCAAGGGTAGAAGCATTAAAGGACCGCGAGTCCTTTCCCTGGCACCAAGATTTCAATGAAGTTGAGGCGGTGCTTGCTTCCGTCTTTACAAGCCTGAGGACGTGATCCCTGCTTCCCGTAGGCGCAGGAATTGGAACCCCACATTAATCCTTATCCTTGGACGATTGATATATTATCAACATGTTTTAGATCGTACTGATTAGCACATTATTTGGTGGGGGAGAGCTGGGTGGTTTTATGTTATTATTGCTGTCACTAAAATGAAATTATCCATCTTGTTAAATGCAAACTAATAACGTTCCCTCGAATTCAACGAATTAATTAGCAGATAACTTTTGAATGGGAACCGGTCCCTTGGTCTCGCCCGAGTTGGTTAGGAAATGCGTGACTTAAACTGCGTCTCCATAATTTCGCATCATTAAATTGTTTGTTCCAATTTCCTAAGGAGGATCTTCATCCATGTTCCGAATTTTTAAGAAAAAGCAAAATGTTTTCCTTAAACTGATCCATGACCAGGCCTCGCTTACCCTGGATGGTCTGGAGGCATTGAAGGTCTTTATGATCTCCAGCGACCCGGCCGCCTCTGCTCTGCTTTCCACAAAGGAAAAGGAAGCGGACGAAGCCCGGCGAATCCTGATTGACGAGTTAAATAAAACCTTCATTACCCCCTTTGACCGGGAAGATATATTCCTGCTTTCCCGGACGATTGACGATGTTCTGGATTATGCCTACAGTACAGTCAGTGAGATGGAAATCTTGAAGGTCGAGCCGACGAATTTTATGCAGAGTATGGCCTCCATCCTTCGGGATGCAGCCTATGAACTCTTGATGGCGGTCGATCGCCTGGAGAACCATCCCGGGGTTGCCAATGATCATGCTCAGCGGGCCAAGTCTCTTGAAAACCGTGTGGAAGAGGTTTACCGCGAAGCCCTGGCTGACTTGTTCAGCGGAGCAGAGGATATCCAGCATGTGATCAAGATGCTGAAATCGCGCGAGGTTTATCGTCACTTGAGCAACGCTGCTGACCGTGGAGACGAGGCAGCCAACGTGATCGCCGATATTATTGTTAAGATTACATGATTGGGGGTTTAGTTGTGTCCCCAATCTTGGTTGCAGTAATATTATTAGCCCTCATTTACGCTTTTATGAATGGCTTGAATGATTCTAGCGGCATCGTGGCAACGATGATTTCTTCACGCGCCATGGCTCCGCGTGCAGCTTTGACAATGACAGCTGTGGCGGAATTTCTGGGACCTTTTATTTTTGGGATTGCAGTGGCTCGGACGATCGGTAAAGGAGTTGTCAGCGCGGATGCGATCAACACCCAGGTTATCTTGGCCGCCATGCTGAGCGCCGTTCTGTGGATCTTTTTGACATCCTCGCTTGGGTTGCCGAGCAGCTCCTCCCACGCCCTCATCGGCGGTTTGATCGGTGCGGTGGCAATTGGGGCCGGATGGCAGGCCATCCAGGTACCCGGACTTGAAAAAATATTGATATTCTTGTTTGTCTCACCTGTCATTGCCTTCGGAATCGGCTTCATTATTCTTAAAGTTGTTGTGAAATTTTGCCAGGATGCGTCTCCTAGAATTAACCAAACATTTAAAAGGATTCAAATATTTACTGTCATCATCATGGGACTAAGCCATAGTAGTAACGATGCGCCAAAAACCATGGGGATGATCACACTTGCACTTCTCACCGAGAAATATTTAAATACATTTATTGTTCCGGTCTGGGTGATTTTTATTGCTGCATTGGCAGTTGCAGCCGGTACGGCTGTGGGGGGCCAAAAACTGATTCGTACGGTGGGACGGAAGTTTTACAAAATCGAACCGCTCGATGCATTTTGCATCCAGTTGTCCTCAGCAATTGTCGTGCTAACTGCTTCCCTGACTGGCGGGCCGGTGAGTACTTCCCACGTCATCAGCTCGTCAATCATGGGTGTTGGCGCTGCAGAAAGACCCAACAAGGTTCGCTGGAATATTGCGCAGGAGATCGTCACAGCTTGGGTGTTGACCATTCCCGCTTCTGCTCTGCTTGCTGCAATAATCTTTAAGTTACTAAGTCGTGGTCTCCAATAATAATAACTGAACAGGTGGCTTAAACTAAACCATCGGGATACCGTCAACGATTGAGACGCCAACCATGACAACCGTCCTTATTGTGGTGATAATTTTGGGAGCCCTGTTCGATTTTCTGAACGGCATCCATGATTCCAGCAATGTGGTGGCAACCATGATTTCATCACGTGCCTTTTCGCCGCCGGTCGCTCTGGGGGTGACAGCCGTCGCTGAATTCTCGGGACCCTTTATTTTCGGCGTGGCGGTCGCCGATACCATCGGCAATGGAATCGTTTCGTCACATCTCATCACTACTCAGGTGCTCCTGGCGGCTTTGGTCAGCGCCATCCTGTGGGATTTGCTGACCTGGTACCTGGGATTTCCCAGCAGTTCTTCGCACGCTCTGATCGGGGGCATCGTAGGCTCGGTTGTAATGGCGGTCGGATGGCATGCAATAGAGCTTAATGGATTGGAAAAAATCTTGATCTCGTTATTTTCTTCTCCCATCATCGGCTTTGCTTTTGGATTCCTCTTTATCAGGCTTGTCTTGATATTTAGCTGGAAGGCCTCGCCGCGCATCAACGCCTTTTTCAAGCGCAGCCAGATACTGACCGGTATATCCCTTGCTCTCAGCCATGGTGCCAACGATGCACAAAAAACCATGGGGGTCATCACTCTTGCGCTGGTCACTTCAGGATATTTGAAAGTTTTTATGGTTCCAAAATGGGTTGTTCTCTTGTGCGCTTCGATGATTGCTATCGGCACCTCCGTTGGAGGATGGAGATTGATTCGAACTCTGGGTGGAAAGATTTATAAAATCCGGCCTGTGGATGGGTTTTCTGCCCAACTGACCTCAGCGGTGGTCATTTTGGGCAACTCTCTGCTCGGGGGACCTGTGAGCACAACCCAGGTGGTCAGTTCAGCGATCATGGGGGTGGGCGCGGGAGAACGGGCGAATAAAGTCCGCTGGGGGGTGGCGCAGGAGATAGCCACCGCCTGGCTGCTCACTATTCCATCGGCAGCTTTGATTGCCGCTGGGTTGTACTGGGTGATCAGCCGGATTATTCATTAAGCTGCCCCCAATTGATTACTTTCAACCCATCTTAACATATTAAAAGTGTTCACCCTTTTTTTCGTTTACGATTTTAAACAACTTGGATTGCATTTTGAAAGTGTGGTAAACATACAAAGGACGCAAAGGTTATTCTTTGCGTCCTTTTGATTCTCGTTCGAGAAATTTTAGGGTTCAACTGGTGAAATAATCAACCACCTGCTTTACCCGCAGAACTCCGTCAAACTTCAGGTTTTTACCCCCTTTGGTCAAGCGTCCTTTCTCGCCGTCCGGATCGCCCAGGCAGGTCACGATGATGTCTCCGCTGCTGACGTCCTCTTTTTCGGTATAGGAATTGGTGGTTACCACCACGTGTGTCCCGGCCGCCTTGCCAGCCAGCACGCCGTTCCTGGAATCCTCCACAACGATGACTTCATCCGGGTTTAAGCCCGGTCTTCGAAAGGGCCAGGTTGTAAATTTCCGGATCGGGCTTTTTCTTGCTGACCACGTCACCAGCCAGCACAATGTCGAACTTGATATCCGCAAGGATTTTCTCGGTGATCGCTTTGGCAGCCTGCTCATTGGAGGTGGTGCATACGCCGATCTTCAGACCGGCCTCCATGGCCTCTTTCATGAAGCGGTGGATGCCGGGGCGCAGCGGCAGTTTGCCGGTCTCGATCAGCTCGACGAAAATGGCGGTCTTGCGCTTGTGCATCTCCTTGATGAGATCATCTACCTTCTCTGGGGGGATGGGCTTGCTGAAGCCCTTGGTTTGCAGGTGATGCTTCATGCGCTCTTTGCCGCCGGCGATCTGAAGCAGTTCGTGGTAGTAATCCACGCTCCATTCGTCGGTAAAACCGAATTCTTTGAAGGTCATGTTGAACGAGACGCGATGACCGTCCCGTTCGGTGTCGATGATCACGCCGTCCTGGTCAAAGAACACAGCTTTTATTTTTCCCATGCTTGCCTCCTCTCTCGCGAAAAACCCTGGAGGTCATTTCGACCTTTGGGTGAACCGGATTACTTTTTGGTCAAAAACTCTCGTACAACATCGACGGCCATGCGGTTCTCTTCCTTTGTGCCGATGGTGATGCGGAACCAACCGTCGCTGCCATATTTTTCAGCTTCCGGGCGGAAGATCAGGCCTTTTTGTTCGGCAAAAGCTACCATATCCTTGCCCTTCTTGCCGAGTGCACCGCAGTCAAAGAAAATGTAGTTGGCTTTTGTGGCGAACACAACCAGGCCGGGGATCTCGCTGAGCGCTTCGGTGATGTAATCCACCTCGCTGTTGTTGAACTTCACCCGGTACGCCAGCGCTTCGGTATCTTCAAAAGCAGCCAGTGCTGCCCACATCGGGATCGTGCCTACGTTCCACGGGAGCAGGGCGGCGGAGATTTGTCCGATCACATCCTTGTCACCCATGGCGTAGCCAAAGCGCAACCCGGCCAGCCCGTATGCTTTGGAAAGTGTCCGGGTAATGATCACATTCTTGTATTTCTTGGTCAAGCCCACCTGCGACATTCCCAGCCCGGCATATTCGACATAAGCCTCGTCCACAATGAAGGGGATGCCGGTCTCAGCAATTCGCACGAAGTCCTTGGCATCCATAAAGTTACCGGTCGGGTTATTCGGGTTGGCGATGACGATGATCTTGGTCTTGTCCGTGATCGCCTTGAGGACTCCATCGGCATCATAAAGCAAGACGTTTATCTTTGTAGATCATTGGCACGGACACCATCTTGCCGCCCAGAATGGTCCCGCGCAGCTTATAGATACCGAAGCAAGGCGTGTGTTGGATGACTTCCTCTCCGACTGCCAGGAAGCAGCGGAAGATATTGTCGTATACTTCGCTGGAACCATTGCCCAACATCACGTTCTCGGGACCGGCCAATCCGTTGATCTCGGCGATCTTGCTGCGTACCACCAGGCCCTGGTCCGGGTAGCGGTTGCCCATCTTGGCATACTTGTATATCGCCTCCAGCACTTTATCGGAAGGCGGGTTCGGATTCTCATTGGACATCATGCGATGGAGTTCCGGTTTTTTCCAGGCAAGTTCGATATGCCCGGAAATGTACATCGGAATGCCCTTCACCCATGGTACAAAATATTCCTCAACCTTTTTCATGTTTTACTCCTTTTGATTATGGATACAGATGATGATGAAGCAAGGGAAGAGGGAAGAGCGGAGTTATGCCCTTCACTCTTCCCCTGCATTCTTATTATGGAATTTATGCCTTGCCAGCACTGCCGAGGATATCGATCCAATGACCAACGGCTGTGCGGATCGCAGCCCTGACGGCTTCATCGACCTTCCCGGGATCATATTCCTCCCGGTGTGCAGCAATGTACTCGTATTCAGCATCGATCATGGTGCGCTTTAACTCGGTGGATACATTCACTTTTGCTCCGCCCATCTCGATCAATTTCTTGATGTAGTCTTCCGGCAACCCGGTCCCACCGTGCACTACCAGGGGCGTCTTGATCGTTTTGCCATTGAGCATCTCATTGATCTTGCCCAGTCGTTCGAAGTCCACCTTTGGATTCTTGGTCTTGTAGACACCGTGAGCGGTGCCGATGGCGGGAGCAAAGATATCCAGACCGGTGCGCTCGACAAATTCGACAGCTTGCTTGGGATTGGCAAGTTGGGTCTCGTCTTCAGCCACCTTGATCTGATCCTCCACCCCACTGACCGTGCCCAGTTCACCTTCCACGGAGATTTTGCCGACTTTGTGGCAGTAATCGACGACTTCCTTGGTCTGGCGGATGTTCTCCTCATAAGGCTGTTTGGAGGCATCGATCATGATGTTGGTATAGCCCGCATCGGCACATTTCTTGCAGTGCTCTACCTCGGTGCAATGATCCAGGTGCAGGCAGATCGGGATTGGAGCCGAAGCGGCGATGGTTCTGTAAATTGCCACCAGCACATCCACACCCAGGAACTTGGACGGCTTAACCGAAGTCTGGATGATTAAGGGAGCTTTCTTTGCAATCGCCGCGTCCACCACTGCTTCCATTTGGACCAGGTCGGTGATATTGAAGGCGCCAACGGCATATTTCCCCTTGGCAGCTTCCACCATGATTTCTTTTGCATTTACGATTGACATGTTTTTAGCCTCCTGAAAATTCTGAATTATGCTAGCCGGTTATTTTTGAGCGGAATTTCGCGGCTCGATGTAATGATCGCTTCCTGTGGGACAGTTATTATACAACCGTCCTTATCTTTCATGCCTTGACTCGCTCACCCTTCGGGTCCCATAAGGGTGACTGGACAACCACAGCTCCAACCTGCTCCCCAAGGAATTCGACTTCAAGTTCTGTACCCACTTTGGTAAACTCCATTGGTAGATAGCCATAAATGATACTTTGTCCAATGGAATAACCATACCCACCCGCGGCCACCCATCCGATTATTTTGCCTTCTTTCGAGCGGATCGGTTCCTTGCCCAGGGCAATCGTGCGGCTGTCCGCCAGGGTCATGCAGCACAACTTGCGTGTTAAGCCGGCTTCCTTTTGCTTTACCAGGGCTTCTTTCCCGATGAAATCCTCCTTGTTCAGTTTCACGGCAAATCCCAATCCGGCTTCCAGAGGAGAATAATCCGGGCTGATCTCGCTGCTCCAATAGCGGTACCCTTTTTCGAGCCGCAGGGAGTCGATCGCCTTGTATCCGGCTGCAACCAACCCCTCGGGTAAGCCTGCTTCCCACAGTGTATCCCACAGGCGCAGCCCGTATTCCATGGGGCAGTAAAACTCCCAGCCTAACTCGCCCACGTAGGTGACTCGGGAAGCCAGGGCGGGTACGTCGCCGACTACGATCCGGCGCGCAGTCATGTAAGGGAAACTCGCGTTGGATACGTCGTCCTTGGTGACCTTCTCCAATATTTTGCGTGCTTTCGGTCCCCACAGGCCCAGGCAGGCGTACGAAGAGCTTACATCCTCGATTGCCACCGACCCGTCTTCAGGCATGTTCAGCGATAACCAGGAAAGGTCGTGCTGCCCAAAGGCTGTTCCGGTCACGATAAAAAATCGGTCCTCAGCCAGGCGGGTGACCGTGAAGTCGCACTCGATCCCGCCGCGCTTGTTCAGGCATTCGGTATAAATGATGGTTCCTACCGGCTGGTCGATTTGGTTGGCGCACACGTAGTTTAAGAATGCTAACGCCCCCGGTCCGCGCACTTCGAATTTGTTGAACGAGGTCTCATCGAACAGCCCCGCATTCTCACGAGTCTTCAGGTGTTCATACCCGATTGCGCGGCTCCAGTTGTGATGGGCCCAGCCTTTGGGTTCGTGCCCGTGGCGTGCCTTTTCTTCGTAAGGTTTGAACCAGTTGGGGCGCTCCCACCCGGTCTTCTCACCGAAGAAGCAGCCCAGCTCTTGCAAACGAGCATAAGTGGGAGAGAGGCGCAGGCCACGCCGTGATAGACGTTCTTCACCAGGATAATGGATATCGTAATACTGGGTGTATGTTTCGAGGGTGCGAGCCACGGTGTAGTCCTGGCTGTTGTAATTGGAACCGAAGCGGCGGACGTCCAACCGCCAGACATCCCACTCCGGATGTCCGTCGATGATCCACTCTGCCATCGTCTTCCCAATACCCCCGGCTCCGGCTAACCCGTGGGCGCAAAAGGCGCATGCAACCCAGAATCCCTTCACCGAGGTGGGACCCAGCAGGAATTCACCGTCTGGCGTGAATCCTTCCGGTCCGTTCAATAGCTGGATTACCTCGGCGGTCTCCACCGCTGGCACGCGTTTGATGGAGTTTTCCATCAGCGGGGTGAAGCGCTCCCAGTCGGGCGGCAGGAGTTGGTATTTGAAATCACGCGGGATGCCATTCAGACCGAATGGAGCTGGGTTTCTTTCATATCCCCCCGTGACCAGCCCGCCAACTTCTTCACGCCAGTAGACTAGCAGGTCGGGGTCGCGCAAGGTCGGGAAATCGTGTTCTACCCCTTTTATTGGTTTGGTGATGATGTATAGGTGTGCCATCGGCACAATGGGCAGAGTGAGTCCTACCATCTTCCCCACTTCACCTCCCCATTGACCGGCTGCGTTGACCACCACCTCCGTTTCGATGGTACCCTTATCGGTAACCACATCGTGGATTCGGCCGTTCTTAAGGTTGATCTTCTCTACATTTGTGTCGGTAAAAATTCGCGTCCCGCGCTGTTTAGCGCCAGCAGCCAATGCGTTGGTCAGACCGGTCGGGTCGATGACTCCGTCATTGGGGGTCCAGGCTGCGCCTGCAATCCCATCTGGGCTCATAATTGGGAAGAGGTCCATGGCCTCCTTGGGTGAGATCAGGTCCATGGGTACGTCGAAGGATTGCGCCATACCCACCAGTCGTTTGAGATCCTCCATCCGTTCGGCTGATGATGCCAGCCGTAAGCCGCCCACCTCGCGCCATGCGGGATCCTGCCCGGTCTCGGCTTTCAACTTCCGATAAAGGTCCGTACTGTAGTGCATCATCCGGGTGAGGTTGGCATCCGAGCGCATCTGTCCAACCAGGCCTGCAGAATGCCAGGTCGAACCGCTTGTCAACTCGTGACGTTCCAGGATGACAACATCTTTCCAACCCATCAACGTGAGATGGTAGGCGATGCTGCACCCGCCGACGCCTCCACCAATGACGACCACTTGAGCATGAGTAGGAAGATCAGTCATTTTTGCTTACCTCCTTAAGCCATTCATTCCATTTGGGATTTTGGATATTTTCGACGACACGGCCATAAAATTTGTTGGCATAGTCACGAAAGTCGAAATCGAGTTTAGAAATTCCAATCTGTACAAGCCCCCAAGTTGCCTCGCGTAGATCAGACATGATTTTCATGATTTTTAAATGTGCCCACTGGCTGGGCGTTTCATCATCGAAATAGCATTTGAGCAGCCAGTGGTCTTGTTCATTGGTTAATTCATGATGGTCTGAAAAATTTGCCAGGTCGAAAAAGGGGTCCCCCATGCCGGCATATTCCCAATCAAGCACATAGATGGAGCTGTTACTTAGGAAATTAGCATTGAGCAGATCGTTGTGGCAAGGGCAGGCTGCTGCAGGATGGGAAGCAAGAGCTTTTTCAGCAGCTTGCATGTGTTTTATCAACGCACTGAAATCTTGAGGGACCTTCACCCTGTAGCGGTGGGCGATTTCCGTATAATCTGCAACAATCTGAAAGACATTAAAGGTCCCGGGAATTTTCGGCATGCCATGGATTCTTCGGACGACCTCCATGACCCGCTTCAGGTTTTCAGGTTCGCGCATTTCCTCTAGCAGGATCGGGCGCCCGATAATGAATCGGGTTACCAGATAACCTTCCGGGCGGATAAAATAAACGACTTCCGGGGCGATTCCCAGCTTGCCGGCTGCCAGGTTGGCTGAATATTCATGCTCTCGGTTGATCCCTAACAGTTCTGTATCTGCACCCGCGATGCGTAGGACAAATGCATCTCCTCCCACATCGATGCGGAAATTGCTGTTTGTGATTCCACCTCCCAGAGGCGTGGCTTTCAGGTCGTTGGCGTCCGCCCATTGAGGCACACGGGCCAGCGCCTCTTCCAGCGTTAGGGCCATGATCGAAAAACTCCGCTAAAAAATAAATGAGACTTGACAAGTCAAATGTGGCTTGCGTGCTGCCACATTTGAAGGACAGCGTAAAGATCTACTTTTGCCAGATTGATCCTGGTCTTGCCATTTCGGCGACTATATCGAACGAAGAAATAATGCCAAGTGGGAAAGCTTGCGGATCGTCCTGGTCGACTACTACCAGGCGATGGTAGTGATTTTGAATCATCAGGTCGGCGGCTTCCCGCAACTTGGCACGAATATCGATAGTTAATGCCGGGTGCATAATATCCCGCACAGTAAGCTTTTCGTCTACACCGTTCTTCACATAAGGCAGTAAGTCCTTGCCGCTGACCACCCCCTCCGGCGTACCTTTGGCATTCACCACCAGCACTGATCTCCAGCCGGCCTGGGTCATTGTACGCGCTGCAGAAGTGAGCGGGGTTTTGTCCCGGCAGACCAGGATCGCATCTGACATCACGTCTGCGACAGTTTGGCGAAGTGGCTTTTCTTCTTTGGCTATGCTGGAAACGAAATCGGAGGTCGAGACGACCCCTGATGGAACGCCCTTTTCGGTGACGACCAGGCGATTGATGTCGTTCTCGATCAGCAGGTGGGCAGCTTCCCCCAGGGGCATGTCTGCTTCGATGGTATCGATAGGAGATGACATCAGTTCGCCTGCAGTCAGGCTGCGCATTGTCGACAGGCTTTTGGAATCCGCTGAAAGCCATTCTCCGGCAAGCAGGTCGTAATCTGAGATAATACCAATCGGGCGACCATCGCGGTCAGCAACGATCAACGCATGCACATGGTGCTGGGTAAGCATTACGGAGACCTGGCCTAGGGTGGCATCGGTGTGGCAGATTAGCAGTCCCGGGTGCATCAGATCGCGGACAAGTTTTTTCATAACCGCCTCCTACCCCTCATTGGACTTCGTCCACATCTTTATACCATTTCACGCGATCGCCAACTCTTGCGCGTAAACGCCAGGCGAGGGATTTGGGTTCTTGATCGATCCGCGCCAGTGCCGCTTTAACTTGCGAATCAATTTTTTTCTTTTGCTCGCTGGTAAGCTGCTCGTAACCTTGAGCCATTTGTCGGACCTTGTCCAGGTTCATGGTCGTGGTGCGCCAAAGTCCCCAGTCGGTGCTGCAGAGTTCGGCTATTCGCTTGATGTTAATGGTCTCATGATCTTCGTCGCCAAGCGGATGTTCGAGAAGTAACATGATCGTATCAATAATGTCTTTTTCGTTGATCTGGACGATCTGCATTTTTTCGAGAAGCATCTCTGCCAGTGGGATACTTGGATGGTCGACTTCCAACCTGCCATCCCAATGGATCACATGGCAGAAATCGAGTTTCCCAAAAAACACGTCGATGTGCAGGCCTGCTTCCGGTTTCTCGAAAATGGAGCGATAGCCTTCTGAAACGATGAAGACTTCACGGTTTTCGTGATAACCCAGCCCGGCCATCAACACTTGGATTTCCTTGGTTTGTTTTTGGTAGGCGGCAAAATCGATATCCGTGTACGCACGGCCCATGGCTGCTTGTAGATACCCATATTTCTGGCAATGCATTTGAAAGGCTAATGATCCAATCACTCGCAGGATGATACCTGCCGAGTCACTGGCGTTAAGGATGCGCTTTAGCTCGTTTTCAAACTTCTCGCGCTCGGCACGATCTTGTTCGCCCATTCCGATGGGACTGCTTGTCATACCAATCTCCTACGATGAGGCCTCAACGGACAGCCCTTTTCGAATACGAGCGGTGGACAGAGGGGGAAAAATCCACAACATTATAATTAAAAACGCAAAAACTTGCAAATTTCTTCAGATTCTTTTATAATGCGGCTTACAAAAATTTTGGTTTTATTCGACCAATTGCCAAGCGTCTTGAGAAAATGAGAAAATCTCTCATTCCAGCACAGCGGCGCGAGCGGATCCAGGAGTACCTGGTAACCCATAAAATCGTCCGGATGGATGATTTATATACGTTGCTGGATACTTCAGAAGCGACCGTGCGCCGCGACTTGGAGTGGTTGGAACGCGAAGGCATTGTCGAACGCACACACGGGGGGGCGATTCTCAGCCAAAGGCTGACTCTGGAGCCTGAGTATTTACAAAGGGCTCAAAAATATCCCGAAGAAAAACGTTTGATTGGTGAAATGGCTGCATCTCTCATTGAAGAGAACGATGTTGTATTTATTAACAGCGGCACCACTACAACTCAAGTTATCCGTTATATTCGCGGTGATCAGGGAATCACCGTTTTCAGTAATAATGTATATGCAGCGCTCGAACTGGGTGAATCAGGCTTTAAGCATCACCTGATCGGAGGGGAGTTCCAGCCGCATTCAAATTCCGTAGCCGGTCGTTTTGCCATCGACAATCTTCGCCAGGTCTACGCCGACAAAGTCATCCTGGGGGTGGATGGTGTCAGTCTTGAAGCATGGATGTACGGTCCCTTCAAATGCGGAGGCCGAAGTTGTACGTCAAATGATCGAGCGTACCAGGGGTCAGATCATTATCGTTGCTGATCATAGTAAGTGGGGAGTGGTTTCAAATTACCAGGTTGCCACGATTGATGAAGTCGATAAATTTATAACTGACGAGGCCATCGATGCTTCTGCCAATGAATCATTATTAGCTCATTCGGTGGAAAGCATGGTTGCCACCGCAAATTCTGTCAAAGCCTGATTTTAATTTAAAAATATCGCCAGCCCGGATGGATCGGAGACAAACTCATGCCCCTATTCTCGAAGAAATCCAGTAAAAAGCCAACCCGCCTTTATTTTGCCACCGATTTGCATGGGTCGGACCGCACCTACCGTAAATTTATCAATGCCGGGAAGTTCTACGATGTCGATATTTTGGTAATGGGTGGTGATATTACCGGTAAATTACTTATCCCGATCATCAAGGAAAAGAATGGACATTACCGCGCCACCTTGCAGGGGCGAGTCGAACAAATAACCACGCAGCAGGAATTGGACAGCCTTATCAACCGCTTGGGCACTTTGGGCTTTTATCATAAGGTCATGGAGGAAGACGAGTTCCATGCCCTCTCGATGAATGAAAAAGCTGTGAATGAGTTGTTCCACGAAGTTGCCCGTCAGCGGCTGAGTAATTGGGTGGACCTGGCGGAAGAGCGTTTAGCAGGAACCGGGAAAAAATGCTTCGTGACTGGTGGAAACGATGATTCTCCCGAAGTGTTAACTGCTATTAAACGGGAAGACACCCATTCATTCTTCGCCTGCGAAGGAGAGGTTGTTCCGGTGGACGCTGATCACACAATGATCTCGGTTGGGTTCAGTACTCCCACGCCTTGGAAAACCCCGCGTGAAATTACAGACGAAAAATTGGGCGAAATGATCGAAGAAATGGTGGCAAAAGTGCCCGACCTCACTCACACCATCTTTAATTTCCATGATCCGCCTGTAGATTCTTCTTTGGATACCTGCCCCATGTTGAATTGGGACAAGGATCCGCCGGAGCCGATCATCCAGGGTGGGCAGACGGTCATGTACGGCGCTGGTAGTAAATCGGTGCGTACCGCGATCGAGAAGTACAAACCAATGTTGGGTTTGCACGGTCACATTCACGAATCTCAGTCGGTGGCTAAAATTGGACGCACTACCTGTATCAACCCGGGTTCGGAATACGGAGAGGGCATCTTACGCGGTTGTCTGGTAACTTTCGCAGATGGTGAAGTAATTGGATACCAGATGACGAGTGGTTGAACAATGCGTCGCGGAAAGGAGGCAGCATCCTAAATTATCGGTAAAAACGGGTGTCTAGAATATGGTAATGCGTGATGGATTTTCGGAGCTTCCATCACCTGAGTCGATTCAACATACCAATATTCGGTTTCCCTCATATCAAAGGAGGAAGCAATGGCTGAGACAACATCTCCAAAACCAGAGATCTTTACACGGAAGGCTTCTGGGCTTGTTAGGGTCATGTCTCCCTATTCTGCGTTCGTTTACAACATATTGACCATGGGCTTGATCTTCCCGTGGACCTACCTGTGGGCTCCTGGTTCGCTGCCGGGTGGTCAACTGGTCTGGGGGATTATCTTGGCGATGGTGATCGAAATTCCGATTGCCTTCGTTTATGTCTGGCTCTCCACAGCCCTGCCACGTTCGGGCGGTGACTATGTGTTCCAGAGCCGCGTCTTCGGTGGTGGTCTGGCTTTCACGGTGGTGATGTCAGGATTTGTTATCTGGATCCTGCAATGGGTTGCGCTCTCCGGCTGGTTGGTTTCTTACCTCGGGTTCGCGCCGCTCTTCTTGGGTCTGGGTGCCACCATGCATGTGGCCTCCCTGTCCAGTTTGGGTCTCTGGTTTACGACCTCCTCGGGCATCATCATCGTTAGCATCGCCAATGCCCTCGTGTCGCTAATTCTTTTGACCTCTGGGTTTAAGAACTATGTGCGCTTCCAGCATGTCATGTGGTGGGGTACCCTCCTGTGCTTTGCCACGGTGTTTGTTGTGCTCTTTACTACCCCTGCCAGCCAGTTCATTTCCCGGCTGAATGCCTTTGCAGTGGCCTCTGGTGGAGTAACTAATTTCTACCAGACTGCCATGAATGCTGTCACTCAGGCCGGTATAAATGTCCATCCGCCGTTTAGTTTGATGGCCACCCTGCTGGTCGCACCCATTGCCTGGACCAGTCTGCAGTGGGCCACCTATTCGGCTGAGCAAAATGGTGAAATCAAGGACGCCCGCAGCTTCCGCTCGCAGGCCTTTATCATGGTCGGTTCCTTGATCGTCACTGGTCTGCTGCTTGCCCTGCTGGCACTGGGCATCCAAAAAGTGGCGGGATCGGAATTCCTGTATGTGGCTGGCGCTGGTTACTGGTCTGGTATAACTGCCGCCAACATCAACGGCTTTAACCTGTGGCCACCCATCCTTGCGGTTGCGCTGACTGCCAGCCCGATTGTGGTGCTGATCATCGGCCTCGGTTACCTGCTTAATGGTTTCCAGATTGTCTGCAACTGCTACATCGGCATGACGCGTGTCATCGTTGCCATGTCCCTTGACCGCCTTCTGCCCGATTGGTTTAGCAAGGTGAGCGAGAAGTATCACACTCCTGTGAACGCTCATCTGGGTTACTTCCTCGCCAGCCTGCCGGTGATTGTTGGCTACAGCCTCGTTACCCAGCCTTTCACATGGGTGAGCCTCACCCTCGGTGTCACCTTCGGCTGCGGATATGTGTTTATTATCACCTGCCTGGCTGGAGCCCTGTTGCCCTATCGAGCCAAAGAGGTTTACGAGGCCTCACCGGGTGCCAAGTATAAAGTGAGCGGGATAGTTGGGGTACTGTTCACCCTGCTAGGTGCAGCTGCTTTCATTGCGCTCACCTGGGTGCTTGCTCCGCAGGCCTTCGCAACTTCAGCGGTTCTGGCTTGGTTGGTGCGCCTTGCTTCGATTGCGGCTGTGATCGCCTTCCTCTACCCTATGAGACGCCACTTGCTTGAATGGTTGAACGGCAAGCCTATGCCTTGGCTTTCTGCGCTTGGCATGCTCGGCGGAGGCTTGGGAATGGCCATGGTGGTTGCCTTCCTGCTCTCGCCCGCACTGGGCGTCCTCGGGAACTGGAATTTTGCAGACTTCCCCAAGGGCTTGATTGCACAAATCATCGCCTTTGCGATCATTGTGATATCCGCTGTTTGGTACTTTATCGTCAAGGCTCGCCAGAAATCTAAGGGTATCAATGTGGACTTCGCTTTTAAGGAGATCCCGCCCGAATAAACTTTTTCTTAATTAGGATGGTTTTGGGTGGTCAGTGCTGTTAGCACTGACCACCATTTTCCTTGCACCCCTTCAGATCCCTCAGAGAAGAGCATGCCTTTGATCGATGAAATTGTCTCAAAAATTGACGATTGGGAAGGGAGACAAGTTTCGATTCAGTCGCTTTCAGGCGGATTAACCAACACAAATTACAAGGTGATGGTGGATAGCGTTCCTTTTTTTGTACGTGTACCGGGAGAAAGTACCGACCTTCTGGCCATCGACCGCAAGAATGAATATCACAATACCCGGGCTGCGGCTGAGGCCGGTGTCGGACCGAAGGTCCTTTATCATTTGCCGGAATATAATGTAATGGTGCTGGAATATTTGAATGGGAAAACCATGTCGAAGGAATCATTGAACGCTCCCGGTATGCCAACACGCATGGCGCTGTCGATTAAGCAGCTCCATGCCGGGCCGCGTTTCTTGTTAGATTTCAATATGTTCCGCCTCACGGAATATTACCTGTCCATTTGCAAAGATCGCCATATTCCCATTCCGGATGGATATCCGGATAGAATGTCCAGTGTATTGCAAATAGAGAAAGCCCTGCTGGTGGACCCGTTGCCCACGGTTCCATGCAATAATGATCTGCTTGCAGAAAATTATATTGACGATGGCAGCACATTGTGGTTGATTGATTACGAATACAGTGGAAATAATGATCCGTGTTTTGAACTTGGGAACACCTGTCAGGAAATGCAATTCACGGAAGATCAAATTAGCGAAGTATGTTTGGCATATTTTGGAATTGTCTCCGCAAATAGGATTTCACGGATGAAATTGAACATGATCATGTCCGATGTGGGATGGGGGTTGTGGGCTGCGATTCAGGCAAATATGTCCAAGATAAAATATGATTTTTGGGGTTGGGCAACCGAACGGTGGGGCAGGGCAGTCCAGAATATGGATTCGGCTGAGTTTCCTGGTTGGTTGATGGATGTTCAAGTTTCATAGACCATACAGACGATTCGGGTCTGAAAAAATTTTCGGAAAGGAAGATTAATCGAAATGAAAGATCAAGCACAAATTGTGATCGTTGGCGGAGGCATCGTCGGTGTTAATATTGCTTATCACTTGGCGAAGATGGGACGGAAGGATGTTGTTCTTATTGAGAAAGGCGAAATTGCCAGCGGTGAGTCCACTCATGCAGCCGGTCTCGTAACCCAGTTCGCCACCTCGCAAACCCTGATGCAGTTCCGAAAATACAGCATTGAGTTGTACAGCGGATTGAAACTCTTCGATCATGTCGGTAGTCTGCGTGTGGCTTCAAGCCCGGAGCAGCTCAAGGAGATGGAACGCTCCGTCAGCCGCGCCAACGCAATCGGCATGGAAGCTGGCATCATTTCACCGGCAGAGGCGTTGAAGGTTATGCCGCAGATCAGTAATAAAAATCTTTATGGGGCTATCTACCTTCCCCGTGATGGTCAACTGGATCCGTACACCACGACCACTTCGATGGCGAGGTTTGCCCGGGAATTGGGGGTGGAGGTCCTCACGAACACGCGTGTTATTGCGCTTGAATTATCTGCAAAAGGCGCCATCCAAAAAGTTGTGACAGACCACGGGTCCATAAAAACAGAGATTGTTGTAAATGCGGCAGGGATGTGGGCACCTCAGGTAGCTGCCATGGCTGGTATCCATGTCCCAACCACACCAGTTGATCATCAACATATCGCTTTAAAAGCGGTGCCTGGCAATGAATTCCCCACCACCACACCCTGCTTGCGCGACCCAGACAATCTGGTCTACTTGCGCCAGGAAGCGGGCGGGTTAGTGATTGGCGGTTATGAACCCAATCCGCTGGCACGCTGGATTGATGGCGTGCCCTGGGAGCACGGCGGCACCACCCTTCCGGCAGATTTTGACCGCTTTGAACAGCTGCTTGAGGGAGCCATCCGCCGCATTCCATTCATCGACCAGGCCGGCATCATCACCCTGGTGTGCCACCCCGGCGCATATACTCCTGATTCCCAGCCAATGCTCGGACCGATGGCAGGACCGCACGGCATATGGATCGCCGCGGGCATGTCCCTTAATGGATATGGAGGCGCAGGCGGGATTGGCAAGCTGATGGCCGAGTGGATCATCGGTGGTGAATCTCCACTCGATGTTTACGCTTACCGCCCTACTCGTTTTGGCAATTATTATTCCAACCCAGAATATGCTGCCGAACGCACTCGTGAAGGAGTCAAATATTATTATCGCCTGCGTTTCCCCAACGACGAGAATGAATGGGCGCGCCCGCATCGTGTCAGCCCGGTCCATTATCGCCTTCAGGAGATGGGTGCGGTCTTTGGTGAGAAATTTGGGTGGGAGCGTGTCAACTACTTCGAGCCGGGAAAACCTTGGCGTCGCGCCGGCGCGGACCAGCGTGAGTGGGGCTGGACGCGTCCACCATATTTTGACCGCGTCGGCCAGGAGCATAAAGCCACCCGCGAACGCGTTGCTCTCTTTGACCTGACTTCCTTTGGCAAAATCGAGGTCAGCGGACCCGGTGCTTTGAACCTCCTCCAACGCTTGGCAGACAGCGATATCGATAAACCGGTCGGCAGTGCGGTTTACACCCAGTTCCTTAATACCAATGGCGGTGTGGAAGCTGACTTGACGATCACGCGCCTCGGCGAAGAGCGCTTTTGGGTTATTACCGGCTCAGCCTTCATCGGCAACGATTTTGGCTGGATCCAGATGCATGTGGACGAAAGGGATGGCCCAGTCACAATTCGCGATATCACCACCGAATGGGCTTGCCTGGCGATGTGGGGTCCTAAATCGCGCGATGTGTTGAAAAAAATTACGCCTAGCGATATTTCGAATGAAACTCATCCCTATTTGCACACACGGCCAATCGATATCAATGGAGTGTCAGTGTTGGCCCAGCGCGTCAGTTATGTTGGTGAGCTTGGCTGGGAACTGTATATCCCTGCCAATCGAGCCATGCCGGTATGGGATGCACTTATTAAGGCGGGCCAGGAATTCGGGATCGAGGTCGGCGGTTACAAAGTGCTTGATTCATTGCGTCTCGAAAAAGGGTATCGCTACTACACAGCCGATGTCACTATGTTGGAGACACCCTACGAAGGTGGGCTTGGATTTTGCGTTCACCTCGATAAGGGTGATTTCATCGGGAAGGCTGCACTTGTTAAGCAGAAGCAGGAGGGTTTGAAACGAAAACTTTGCACCATGATTCTGGATGGCAGCGAATACACTCAGATTTATGGCGGTGAAGCAGTTTATCATAATGGCGAGGTGATTTCGCGTGTACGTAGTGGCGGATTTGGATATACTTTAAACAAGAATATTTTATATGCATATATTCCAACAGAATTGGCCAAGGCTGGTAATCGTTTTGAAATAAACCTGATCGAAGGACGCCGCCAGGGAGAGGTGACCGCCACGGTCCTATTTGATCCCAAGGGAGAACACCTGCGCGTATAATTAATATCCCGCGCTATTTTTATAGTTGGAAAGGGCCTCACATATGTTACCTTTAACCTCTGCCGAAATATCAGCGTTAAAAAACATACTCGACTCCCGCCAGTCTGGCTACGGTCTGCCGCGCCAGTTTTACCATGATGATTTGCTTTACCGCGCCGAGATGGAATACATCTGGCGCCAGGGTTGGCTCTTTGCAGGGCATTCATGCCAGATATCCAATCCGGGTGATTACTTTCTATATGACGTTGAAGGGGATTCCGTCATAGTCGTCCGTGGCGATGACGGGCAGGTTAATGCTCTTTACAATGTTTGTCGCCACCGCGGTTCGGTGATCTGCGAGGAGGCGGAAGGAAATATCAAACGCTTCGTCTGCCCTTACCACCAGTGGACATACGATCGTAGTGGCCGACTTTTGCTCCAATATGGCATGCAGGAAGGCATTGATAAATCCCAACTCGGCCTGCATCGCGCCCACGCTCGCGAGGTGGAGGGAATGATTTTCATCAGCCTCGCTCAGGAGCCGGTCGATTTTGACCCGGTTTACGAAACGATCGCCCCGGTTGCCAAGCCCCAGGGCATGGCGCGAGCGAAAGTTGCCAAGGTCATGGACTTTGACGTCGCCTCCAATTGGAAGCTGGTTTGGGAAAACAACCGGGAATGCTACCATTGTGCCGTGAACCACCCCCAGTACATTAAGGCCAACTTTGATCGCTACAATGCAGACGATACCATCCCGCGAATCGCCGAAAGGCTGAAAGCGGTGACAACCCGCATGGAATCTAAATTGGCAGCGCAGGGGATGTCCATACGCGAGGAGACCGGGATGACCGAGTTTCCTGATCCCGATCATGGTATCTGGTACGCAGCCAACCGCACACCTCTGGTGGAAGGATTCGTCAGCGAGACGTTGGATGGCAAACAGGTGGCACCCCTGATGGGTGATTATACCGATCCAGATGTCGGAACGCTGCGCGTTCGTACACTGCCCAACTTCTGGGTGCATGCCAGTTGCGACCACACCGTCGCTGTCCGGCTCACACCCAACGGGCTGACCCATACCAGCATCCGTATGATCTGGCTGGTGGATGGGAAAGCTGAGGAAGGTCGGGATTACGATCTCGAAAAAATGCTCCCCTTCTGGCTGATGACAGCCGAGCAGGACTGGGCGATCTGTGTCAACCAGCAGCGCGGGGTGAATTCACATGCATTTACCCCCGGCCCGCTCTCTACTTACAAGGAATATAACCTGGACCGCTTCCTGCGCTGGTATTTGCAGGAGATGAAGAGTGCACTGGGAAAATGAAAGATAGCGCCCCCGTCTACGTCGGTTTCGGAATGCTCACTCCGGTTGCCATCATGGTGGTCGAGCAGCTGCCCGAACACAACACCGGCGCCCTCGTCAAAGAGGTCAGCGAATTTGTCTTTGACGATGCCGCCATCATCGCCTGCCTGCTGCGCCAGTGGGACGTTCCGACAGCCATGATTGGCACTGCAGTCGGGGATGATCCTCGCGGTCACATTCTGGCCCAGCAATTGAAAGCCTGGGGCGTGCAGGGGGAAGTTCGCCATTCGAAGGATATCAAAACACCCTGGGAAGTGGACGTCTCGGACGAGACTGGCGCACGTACGTATTTCTGGGAAAGGGCACCGCAGGTTTTAAATACCCTCGACTGTGCCGACCTTTCCCTGCTGGACGGGGCTCGCATGTTGTATGTCGATTGGTACGATGGCGATCATATCGTGCGGGCAATGGACGAAGCCCTTCGCTTGCAGGTGCCGGTCTTTCTTGAATTTCGAACACGGTCACGCCGATCCTGATCTGCTGAAGCGTTATGGCGGCCGGGCCACGATCTGCCAGGCTGTGACAGATGCCGCCCAGCGCGGCGATGTCCCTCCCTTGGAAGTGGCCAGGAAATTATTGAAATACTGGTGTGCAAACTGCCCTGATCACCATGGCTGGAGAAGGCTGCCTGGCAGTAAATAGCTCACAGGCCGTTCGTGTGCATGCCCCCTCCGTCCTTGCAGTGGACGGCTGTGGAGCCGGAGCCACGTTCTCGGCTGGTTTTATTTACGGGGAACTGAAGGGATGGGATTTGGAAAAATCAGCCCGCTTTGCCACAGCTGCCGCATCCCTCAAGGTGACCCGGCCCGGGCTGCAAATGTTTCCGATTACCGATATACAAGCCTTGGCGGATCAGCTCCTGGTTGAGTATCCTGCCAATGCCTTGCATCCCGATCTTTAGGAGTGTCATTTGATCAACTTCGCCACTCTTCTCACGCAGCAACAGGTTGAACGCACCCATTCTGCTTCTCTGGAAATCCTTGAAAACGTTGGGTTGCTTGTGCGGAACGAAAAGGCACGCTACGATCTTCACCCAGCACGGTTGCCGGGTGGACGCTGGAATCACAGATTGTCAAATTTCCCCCGGCTGTGGTCGAGAAATACCGGGCCATGCTCCCGCCCACCTTTACCTTTCACGGGCGCGATCCCAAGTACGACCGCACCCTCCCGCAGGATGGACCCGTCATCGTGACGGGCAGTTCTGCGCCGGATGTCATCGACCCGCTTACAGGTCGTGTCCCGGCGGGCGACGCTCTGATGATATCGCCCGCATTGCGCACCTCATCCAGGAACTGCCTGCCTATGATGTCTTCTCGATCTCCACGCTGGCAGACGATGCGCCGCCGCGGACAATTCACCCTGGCGCGGCTCTACCCTTCTCTGAAACATTGTCTCAAACCCATCCGCAGCACCACCCGGGACATGGATGATGCTGCGCGCGGTCATGCAGTTGCTTTACACACTTGCTGGGAGCGAAGAAGCCTACCGCCAGCGACCGTTCGTGACCCACCATTACTGCCCGGTTGTTTCACCTCTGACCATGGATCAGCTTGTCCACCGAGGCGGTCATCTTCTTCAGCGAAAAGGGATTGCCTGTTTACCCGAGCATCGTACCCAACGCCGGGCTGACCTCACCCATGTCCATGGCGGGGACGCTGGTGCAGGGCAATGCTGAATTCCTTGCCATCTCGGTGCTGATGCAAATGGTGCGGGAAGGCACACCCACCATCTATGCCACCCTGCCGACCGTCGCTGATATGCGCACCGGCGCTTATGCCTCGGGCGGTATCGAATGCGGCATGTTGCACATGGCCTTTGCCCAGATGGCGCGCTTCTACAACGTGCCGTGCGGTGGCTACATTGGATTGTCCAATTCCAAACTCAACGATGCCCAATCCGGTTACGAGACCGGCATGTCCACCGCAGCAGGCGTGCTGGCTGGCGCGGATATGCTCAATATGGGCGGCCTGCTCGATGCATTGAAGGTATTCGATTTTGCCAAGGCTGTCATCGACGATGAAATTGCCCAGATGCTCAAGCGACTGAAGCGCGGCATCACCTTCAGCGAAGAGGAGCTTGCCCTGCAGGTTATTGCCCAGGTAAAACCGGGTGGGTCGTTCATGATGAGTCCGCATACCGCCCGGCGCATGAAAAGCGAGGCCCTGCTCCCCCGGCTGGCTGACCGGGAAGCGCGCGAAACCTGGGAGAAAAAAGGTTCACTCGATACGCATGCCCGTGCCATGCAGCGCGTGAACGAAATCCTGGCACAGGCCGGCACCAACTTGATTCCTGCCGAGGTCGAGACACGTCTCCGTGTTCAATTCAAGGACCTGGTTCCAGGATAATGAACCTTTGGAAGGATGGCCTGTCTGGATGTTTGCATTATTCATGCTTTGGTTGAAAAAGGATGACCGATGAAAATTTTTTTCGCCACCGACGTGCACGGTTCTGAAATTTGTTGGAAGAAATTCCTGGCCGCCAGCAAGTTTTATGAGGCTGATACTCTGATCCTGGGTGGCGATATGACCGGCAAGGCCATCGTCCCGATCATTGCCCAGGGCAGCGATAATTTCAAGGTGACCTTGCTGGAGCAGGAAAGCATCCTGCATGGAAAAGAGGCAGTCGACAAGATGGTCCAGACCATCCAAAACCGTG
This sequence comes from uncultured Chloroflexia bacterium, assembly GCA_963760245.1. Classification (GTDB taxonomy): domain Bacteria; phylum Chloroflexota; class Anaerolineae; order Anaerolineales; family Villigracilaceae; genus UBA877. Next base: position 777,851 of record CAVXCH010000004.1, read on the forward strand.
GCTATTATCCATATGTGACCACTCCGGATGAAGTGCAGAGCATCGTGGATACGCCGGGTAAATCGGATCAGCTCTTTCTCGAACAGGTAATGAAAACCATGCAGCGCTGGATGGAATATGCGGATGCAAAACTGAGCGGGACAGGCATTCGTTGTTATGTCTGCCCGGGAAATGATGATATTTTCGAAATCGATGCAGTCATCTCTGCCTCGAAATGTGTGCGCAGCGTGGAAGGGCAGGTCATTGAGCTCGACGAATACCACGAGATGGCCAGTTCCGGCTGGTCAAATCCCACCCCTTGGCACACCCACCGCGAGGAGCCGGATGAAGCCCTGCTGGCGCGCATCGAGGCGGTCATCAGCAAGGTGAAGAATCCTTCCCAGGCGGTATTCAGCATCCACCCGCCGCCTTATGGCAGCGGCTTGGATGAAGCTCCCGAGCTGACCAAGGACCTGCGCCCCACCTATGCTGGACGTTCCATGATTCCGGTTGGCAGCCAAGCCGTCATGACCGTGATCGATAAATACCAGCCGTTGCTTGGGTTGCACGGCCATATCCACGAAGGCAAGGGAACGCGCAAATATAAAAAGACATCTCTGCATTAATCCCGGCAGCATGTACGAACAGGGCATGCTGAACGGCGCAGTGATCGAGCTTAAACCTCAAAAGGTGGGCAACTACCTGTTGACCACCGGATAAGGGTATGGAGGCAGCCTGTGCTTGGAAAGGAGGATCATATTGGCGATAAATTGATTTGGGAGATTTGCAGACATTTCAGTCGAAAACATTTTCTTTTGGAAGGTCTTCGCCCATGATCGCAGAAGACCAAAGAAAAACACGATAAAGGAGAATCAGATGAGTGACGTTTCTCTGTTTGTACGCAAGGCAAGCGGCCTGGTGAGAGCCTGGTCGGTGTTCGACGCGTTCATTTATGCCACTTTCTCGATCAACCTGATTACCCTCGGTCTGTTCATCTTCTCCTATTGCTATTACCTCGGGGGCAGCCTGATAACCGGGGTGGTGGTCGGCGCAATCTTCACGGTCTTCGAAGTGATCGTCTACGCCAGCCTGATTTCTGCCATGCCTCGTGCTGGTGGCGACTACGTCTGGCAGAGCCGCATCCTGAATCGCGCCGTCGGTTTCGTGCTGACCGTCACGGGCTGGTGGTTCATCCTTTGGCTGTGGACGCCGCTGTACGGTCAGATGCTGACCTATGAGGTGTACACACCGCTGCTGGCAATCGCAGGCTTGAAGGATGCCGCCTTGTGGTTCACCACCACTTCAACCGGCCAGTTTGTCGGCATGCTTTCCGTCTGTCTCATCGTTTTCATCTACATTGCCGTCGGCATGAAGTGGTATGCCCGGGTGCAGAAGTTCTGCTTCTGGGGCGGGCTTGTCGGTCTGGCGATCGTTTTCGTCCTGCTCCTGTTCGGGAACAATGCCACCTTTATCGCCAATTTCAACGCTCTGGCTCCCCGCTTTGGTGCAGCCGCAGGGGATACCTATGCTGCCACCCTCCAGGCGGGTGCAGATGCCGGTACGGTTGCTGGCCCGCTCTTTCCGTTGGCGCTGGGCGCCAGTATCTTCCTGGTTCCCATGCTGACCTTCTTCAACCTGTGGCCAAACTGGGGCTCCACCCTGTACGGTGAGGTGCGCGGTGCTTCGGATTACAAGCGCAACCTCTCGGGCATGCTGTGGGCGATTATCGTCACCACGGTTGGCGCAGTGATCTTCTTCCTGCTGATCGGTAAAACCATCGGCTGGGATTTTTACAATAAAGCCAACGGGGCGTTCTGGAACTGGGGCTTTGGGTACACCACCACTCAGCCGCCGCTGCCGATCTGGCCCTACCCGGCCCTGTTCGCCGCCTTCATGGTCAAGAGCCCGGCCCTCATGTTCATCATCGTGCTCCTGATGAGCCTGTGGTGGTTCGGCTGGTCCGGGACGCTCTTCCTGAGCTCCACCCGTGTGATCTTCGCCGCCGCCATCGACCGCATGCTGCCGGAGTGGGTCTCGAAGATTGAGCCGCGCACCAAGACGCCCATCAATGCCTTGCTGCTGATGGTTATCCCTTCGGCGATCATTTCGTACCTGTATGCCTTCAAGGTCTTCAACTTCCAGACCCTGGCGCTGGATGCCACAGTCGTGATCGCCATCACCTTCCTGGGTTCCACCATCGCCGGGATCGTCATGCCCTGGCGGGCAAAGGATGTCTTTGATGGCTCGCCGATCGCCAAGTACAAGGTCCCTGCCTGGCTGGGCTGGATTGTCACGGTCGTGTTCGCAGTTTTCGCAGTCTACCTGATCTACATCTCGTTCAAGGACGCCTGGACGATTATCAGCGGACTGGGAGCGCTGGGTCCGAGTGGTCTTACCTGGTTTGTGGTGATCGTGCTGGGATTGCTCACCATTTTCAATGCAGTGATCTTGATTTGGATTCTATATTCAGGTCGTAAAGGGGACTTTAAGCAGCAAGGCCATGCCGCTTATCACCCTGGCTGGCTTGATCTTCCTGGGCTTCCTCGACTGGCTGCTGGTCGTGTGGTTCTGGGATCCGAACATTCTTCCCTCAGCCCTGCCTGCCGTTGGGACCTACAATATCGGCTGGTCGAATGTCAGCTCAATGGTCTTCATGATGATCAACTATCTGGTGGCTGCGGCAATCTACTTCGGATTTAGTGCCTATCGACGTCGCCAGGGTATTGCCATCGAAAAGGTTTACCAGGAAATCCCGGTGGAGTAATTTCTTGCGCGGTATATTCTTTGAGGAAGGAGGAGGGCTGGCTCTCGTTTACCAGTTCATTCCTCCTCCTTCCAACTTTGTAAAAGCCTGCAGATTCCGATTGCCGATTGCATTCTTTTGAGTATCTTTCCTTACCTTGGGATAAGGAATGAGAAGCCGATTGACTCTGACCCATGAGAATGCTACAATGAACACGTAATTTAAACTGGAGGTGACACGACAAGATCCGACTGGACCATACTTTCAATCTCTGCATTTCCATCTATTAAAGCATCCATTAATAAAAAGGAGAGAAGTAGAATATGCAAACTAAGAGATTAGTTTTCAGTATTGTTTCAATCATGGTAGCCACGGCATTCGTGCTATCCGCTTGTGGTGGCGGCGCCGCAGTCGTTCCTGATGTTGCTGCAGGGCTACACCGGCTCAGTGGTTGCTAGCGTACCCCAGGCTCTCGTAACTGCCTGCAAGACGGAAGGCATGCTGACGATTATTGCCACTCCGCCAGACTGGGCGAACTATGGCGAGATTTTCTGCGGACTTCGAGATGACCTCCGGTGTCAAGATCAATTCCCTCGACCCGAATGCCGGCTCGGCGGATGAACTTGCTGCCATCGAGGCCAATAAGAGCAACAAGGGCCCGCAGGCTCCCGATATCGTGGATGTCGGCTATGCTTATGGCGCCACTGGCATCGCTGCCGGTGATTACCAGGCCTATAAAGTTTCCACCTGGAGTTCAAGATTCCTGATACAGTTCTTGGCATTCCTGCGAAGGATCCGAATGGTATGTGGATCGGCGGCTATTACGGCGTCATGGCCATGTTGATAAATACTGCAGTCGTCCAGAATGTTCCTACCAATTGGTCGGATTTGCTCAAGCCGGAATACAAGGGACAGGTTGCTTTGTCTGGTGACCCACGCAGTTCGAACCAGGCCATCCAGTCGGTGTTTGCTGCTACGTTGGCCAATGGTGGCTCCCTGGATAATGCCCAGCCGGGCCTTGATTGGTTCAATCAATTGAATCAGGCCGGTAACTTCGTCCCGGTGATCGCCAAGCCGGGTACCATTTCTCAGGGTGCAACCCCCATCGTGTTCACTTGGGACTACCTGGCCTTCGGCTATAAAGACGCCGCAGCTGGAAATCCTCCCGAGACCATTGTCTATCCCTCCCCGACGATTGCCAGCATGTATGTCCAGGCGATCAGCGCTTATGCGCCCCATCCCAATTGCGCCAAGTTGTGGATGGAAATTCTCCACTCTGACGCAGGTCAGTTGGCTTGGATGAAGGGTTATGCCCATGGCGTTCAGCAGGCCGATTTGGAATCACGCGGTGTAATTCCTGCGGACTTGAAAGCCAAGTTGCCGGCTTCCAGCGCTTTCTCCTCGGCGGTTTCTCCCACCCCTGATCAACTCAGCGCTGCGTTGGCCCTGATCAAGGCCGGTTGGATGACTACCGTCGGTGTGGATATTCCGACCCCAGCCCCTTAGATCGAACATGACTACGTTTGATGAAAAGCGGGACGCGCCTATGGCGCGTCCCGCTCGCCACAAAATGTCCTGGGCATGGCTTGGCATAATGCCCTTCTTCCTGTTTGCTTTCCTTTTCCTTCTCTACCCCTCCTCGACGATCGTTGTCCGCAGTTTTCAAGACTCGACTATCCCACGCCTTCACTATAAAAAATATTCTGGCGCTTTTCAATAATCCCTATATTTTGGGAGCCTATTGGATTAGCATCCAGATCAGCCTGCTCACCTCCATTGGTGGCGGGATCTTCGGCTTCCTGCTGGCCTATGCAGCCATCCGCGGGGGGTTGCCGAAGATTCATGCGCTCGAGTCTGATGACCTTCTGCGGTGTGGCTTCCAACTTCGCCGGTGTCCCGCTGGCCTTTGCTTTCATTGCACTCCTGAGTCCCACCGGCCTGCTGATCAGCTGGCTGAGGGCATCTTGGCTATAATCCGTATTTCCACGGTTTCACGCTTTATACATTTTGGGGGTTGAGTATCGTATATATGTATTTCCAGTTTCCCCTGATGGTATTGATCATTGCCCCTGCCATTGACGGGCTGCGGCGTGAGTGGCTGGAGGCCTCGGAGAATCTGGGTGCCAGTTCCTTCCAGTACTGGCGCTACGTGGCCCTTCCCATTCTTCTGCCATCCATCATGGGCACGATGATCCTGCTTTTTGGCAACTCCTTTGGCGCTTTTGCCACGGCCCAGGCGCTGACCGGTGGGCAGATCAATCTTGTGACGATCGTGATCGGGTCCCAATTACGCGGAGATGTACTGGGCGATCCCGGCATTGGGATATGCCATGGCGCTCGGCATGGTGGTTGTCATGGCTTTGGCGATTACGGGCTATACCCTCCTCCAAAGGCGGACCGAGAGGTGGTTGCGATGAGACGCGGAAATAAGGTTTGGTCGTGGTTCATCGATGATTCTTGGCATCCTTTATTTCTTCCTGCCTCTGGTGGCAACCTTTGTCTTCTCTTTGAAAGGCAAAACTCGGGGTTTTGAGTTTTCAAGCATATACCAATGTCTTCAGTAACCCGGCATTTGTCTACAATTTCACGTCCTCGGTTCTTTGGGCGTTCTCTCACCATCGTGGTCGGGATCTTGCTCTTTGTCCCCACGGCATTCCTGATCCGCTTGAGGGTTCCGCAGTTACGCAGCGTGGTCGAGTTTGTCACCCTGCTTCCCTTCGTTATCCCGGCTATCGTATTGGTTTTTGGATTGGTGCGCACTTTCAGCCAGCCTCCGCTCCTGATCGTCAACAGCCCTGCCTTGCTGATTGCTGGCTACATGGTTTTGTCCATGCCATATATGTATCGTTCCATTGATACAGGTCTGCGTGCCATTGATGTGCGCACTCTCACCGAAGCCGGACAAAGTTTGGGCGCCGGCTGGGGATCGATCCTATTTCGATATCATCCTGCCGAATATTCGTGTTGCCATTTTGAGTGGTGCCTTTCTGAGTTTTGCCATTGTGATGGGCGAATATATTCTGGCCCAGTATCTTGCCAAGCCGGCCTTCGCCCCTTATATGGCTTATCAGATGCAACAAAAGGCTTATGAACCGGCAGCAATGGCTATTATCAGTTTTGCTCTTACCTGGGCAGCCATGGGCATCATTCAGCTGGTCGGTCGCGGCGGTGGCCAGGCGCAGGTGGGTGGCGGACACTAAATCATCCGAGAGTGACAACTTATGACACACCTGACATTATCGAAATATCTGCAAACAATTTACTGGTACCATAGCGGTTGATAATTTTAACCTGGAGGTGGAAAAGGGCGAGTTCGTTTCATTCCTCGGCCCATCTGGTTGCGGAAAAACGACCACCCTGCGCATGATCGCTGGCTTCGAAATCCCCACAACAGGGAGGGTTACAATTGATGATGTCGATATCACCAACAAGGCTCCCAACCAGCGCAACGTGGGCATGGTCTTTCAGGCTTATGCACTCTTCCCGAACATGACCGTAGCCCAAAATATCGGCTATGGCTTGCGCATTCGCAGGGAATCCAAAGCCGCCATTAAAAAACGTGTGGAGGAAATGCTGGCCCTGATTCACCTGGAACAGAAGGGAAATAGCTACCCTCACCAGCTTTCAGGCGGGCAGCAGCAGCGCGTGGCTCTGGCGCGCGCCCTGGCAAATCATCCCCAGGTGCTTTTGCTTGATGAACCTCTGTCCGCCTGGATGCGAAGATCCGGGTATCCTTGCGCGCAGAGATCCGCGCCATCCAGCGCAAACTGGGCATCACGGCCATCTATGTTACCCACGACCAGGAAGAGGCTCTGTCCATCTCGGATCGCATCGTCGTCATGTTCGAAGGCAAGATCGAGCAGGTCGGTACGCCCTTCGAGATCTACAACTTCCCCCAGACTGCCTTTGTTGCTAGCTTTGTCGGTACGTTGAATACTGCCAATGCCGAGGTGGTTGACCCCGCTTCCAAGCTGCTTCAAATCGATGGGGTCCAGCTCCAGGCAGCCGAGGGGTTGGATGGCATGCAAAAAGGTGACAAGATCTCTATTGCGATCCGCCCCGAGCGCTTCAATTTTATTGCTCAGGAACGGAAAGCCAACGTCCTTGACTGCACGATCGAGAATATCACCTTCCTCGGTTCTGTCGTTCGCATCCAGGTGCTGGTCGGCAGCAACCGCTTTTATATGGATACCTTCAACAATCCTTTCCTCGAACTTCCCAAGATTGGCGATAAGGGTCAGATCACCTGCTCCCGCGAAGCAGTCCTGGTTTTAAAGTAAAAAAATTCCTGGTTTCATCCAGGGAATGTTTCCTGGATGAAAGTCATCCCGGGTTTTCCGGTGGTCAGAGCTGCGATAATGTTCTCGCCGGAATGGGCTGCGTTGGTTAAATAGTAGAATCAAAACTCGCCAGTCTTATTAAAGAGACTGGCGAGTTTCCAAATTGGTTTTTTTCTCGCTCCCTCCCGCTTCCCCTATTAATTCCAAATTGAATTTACTTAATCATTTGTGTTTAACCAAACACGGCGATTAACACGATTCCTGCGAAGATCACCACCGCTCCAAGGACGCGGACCTTCCCGAGTTTCTCTCCTAAAACCTGCCAGCCTGCGAACGCGCCGATTACCACGCTGACTTCACGGATGGCTTCCGAATAATTCACGGGCGCGATGGAGTACGCAAATAAAGCGAATAGGTAAGCGATCACCCCCAGGAAACCAACCAGGATAAGGCGGGCAGGTTGCTTTTGTAAGGCAGTAACAAAGTGATCCTGGCCGTAATGTCGCACAATGACCGGGGTGGTCAAAATGGGCACCAGCATGAACATGCTCAGCCCGTAAGGCAAAACCGGTCCGTGTTTAACCGCAAACCCATCGACCAAGGTGTAAATGGAAATAACCAGGGCGATCGACAATGCGATCGCTATTCCTTTTAATTTAGGCTTCCCTTCGTGCGGTTGGAATAAACTGGTTCCCCCGATGATGACTAATCCGCAAATGATCGTCGCAATCCCGATAAATCCCAAAGTGCTCGGGACCTCCTGCAGGAACAGGAAAGACCAGAGCACGACCAAAGCTGGGGCGGCACCTCTTGCCACTGGGTATACCAGTGAAAAATCATGGTCGCTGTATGCGAAGGAGAGCAGGACGAAATAAAAGGCTTCCAGGGCGCCGCTGATTAACACAAATATCCACATGGATCTCGGCGGCAGGCCGGTGAAGAACAATACAATGACCGATATGATGCCGCTGATGATCACCTGCCAGCCCATGGCAACATATTTTTCCGAGGATTGCTTAAGGATTAAATTCCAGAGGGCGTGGAGAAAAGCAGAGGCGAGCAGCAGCACAATGGCAAGGATTGGCATGGCGGCTCTAAATTTACCACAATGCTCCCCTGCGCACTAGGCTGGATGGAATAATAAATGGACGGGTACATCATTGTGGGAAACGCATCATTCAACCCGGGCTGCAACTTGTCCAATGAAAAACATACTCTGGGGAGAATGAATTGGAAGACAATATACCTACTTTGGAATTATCTTGATCAGCAATTCCCCCTTGGCAATTTGCGTTCTTGGCTGCACATTGACGGTATCCACTATACCGGTGCATGCGGAGCGCATTTCCATTTGCATTTTCATTGATTCCAGCACTGCCAGTACCTGGCCGGATTGGACGATGTCACCCTGGGCAACGTGAACACTGATTACGATCCCCGAGATGGGTGCCGTCAGGGTGCCATTGCTGGTTTTTTTAACTTTACTTCCTCTGCGGATGTTGCTCCGCTCCACTTTTGCGATGGCATTTCGCCGGTTGGCGTTAAGCGTGTACAGGCTGTTGCCCATGGACTCTATATATATTTCAGTCTTGCGCGCAACGCCGTCCATAAGATATTTGCCCCGTTCTTTCATGGCCACCAGCGCGGCCTGAACAAGCTCGCCGTTGATCTTGTATTGCTTCCCGTTTATCTCAACCTGGTATTCTTTTTTCCCTACCGTTACGTAATAGATGGTCATGTTCTCTCCCGAATTTAGTCCCGCATTTGCTCACGCCATGCTTGCACCCGCCACTGGTCTGACCCGGACTCCAATGTTTTATCAGCTTGGCTGGTGCGTGCCTGGTGTTCCAAAAACGCAGCTGTGAGCGCCATATCGCGCTCCAGTTCTTCGTCGCTTTCTGTAGTGACAGGCAAAAAGGTATCCAGGTAAGTGGTATTGGCGCTGGCTTGGATGAAACTGTCAGAGTCGATGATCTGGATCAGGAACCCGATGTCGGTGGTGACTCCCCCGATTTGGAACTCGCCCAGCGCCCGCCGTAGCCTGCGGATTGCGGTTTGGCGGTCTTCCCCCCAGCCGATCACTTTTGCTATTAAAGAGTCGTAATCAGAGGTGACTGGCATTCCCGGGTAGAGGGCCGAATCGATTCGAATTCCCGGACCGCCTGCCTCTTTCAAAAGGGTTATCTCACCTGTTGCGGGCATGAAGCCATTATCGGGATCTTCGGCTATGACACGTGCCTCGACGGCTGAACCCCGCATTTTGATGTCCTCCTGCGCATATTTGAACGGCTGTCCATCAGCCAGCCTGAGCTGGGTGCCCACCAGGTCTATCCCTGTCACCATTTCGGTCACCGGGTGTTCCACCTGGATGCGCGGGTTTACTTCTATGAAATAGCAGGAGCCATCTTCTCCGAGTAAAAATTCGATTGTTCCCAGGCTGCGGTAATTTAGCGCCCGACCCAGGTTGGTAGCCATTTCGTAAAGTTGCCGGCGCATGTCGGGGCTGAGACTGGGGGCGGGGGATTCCTCGATGATTTTTTGCCTGCGCCGTTGGATGGAACACTCGCGTTCCCCCAGGCACAGGATGCGTCCGAATCCATCCCCGATGATCTGGATTTCGACGTGCCTGGCCTGCGGCACCAGCGGTTCGAAATAGACGGTCCCATCCCCAAACGCCGCCAGGGCTTCCTGCCGCGCTGCCGCCACCATCTGCTCCAATTCACCACGCCTGCGCGCTAGCCGGATGCCGCGACCGCCGCCTCCAGCTACGGCTTTGATCAGCACCGGATATTTGATCTGCTCGAGCAGGCTTTCCGGGATTTCGTCGGCGACGGGTTCATCCGGTCCCGGCAGGACGGGCAGGTTTGCCTCGCGCGCTACCTTCCGAGCCATCAATTTGTCTCCCGTGGAAGAAATCGTCCCTGGAAGCGGCCCGATGAAAATCAAACCTGCGTCTTCTACTGCCTGGGCGAAGGTTGCATTCTCGGACAAGAATCCGTACCCTGGATGGATTGCCTCAGCTCCCGATTCCTTTGCTGCCGCCAGTATCCGCTCGATATTCAGGTAACTTTCGGCGGCTGGCGTGGGACCGATGAAAACGGATTCGTCAGCATAGCGGGTATGTAAAGCCTGTGCATCCGCTTCTGAATAGACCGCCACGCTTGGAAAGCCCAATTCGCGGCAGGCGCGCAGGATGCGCACAGCGATTTCACCCCGGTTGGCAACTAATACTTTCATATTTATCGTACCTAGAGCGGGATGTTCCCGTGTTTACGCTTGGGAGTTTCCTGGCGTTTTTCACGCAAGCTTTCCAATGCCGCGATCAGGCGCAGCCTGCTTTCTGCCGGTGGGATGATATCGTCGAGGTAACCGCGCGAGGCTGCCAGGTATGGATTGGAAATTTCCTCGCGGTACTTGCGCATATATTCGTTCGTAACAGCACCAGGGTCGCTAGCGGCGTTTATTTCTTTTCGGAATACGATTTTTACCGCACCGTCAGGGCCCATGACTGCGATTTCAGCTTGCGGCCAGGCCAGGTTAAAGTCGCAGCGCAGGTGTTTTGAACTCATCACGATGTACGCCCCGCCGTACGCTTTCCGTAAGATGATCGCAATTTTAGGGACGGTAGCCTCTGAATAGGCATAGATCATTTTCGCACCATGCCGGATGATGCCTTCGTGTTCCTGTTCGCTGCCGGGCAGGAATCCCGGAGTGTCCACCAGAGTGACCAGCGGGAAGTGGAATGCATCGCAAAAACGGATGAACCGCGCTGCCTTGTCCGATGCGTTAATGTCCAGCACGCCAGCCAGGTATCCGGGTTGGTTCGCCACGATACCTACCGGGTAACCATCCAGGCGGGCGAACCCCACCAGGATATTTTCCGCATACTCTGGCTGGATCTCCAGGAATTCGCTTCCATCAACAATAGAGGTAATGACCGCGTGCATATCGTACGGTCGTTGCGGGTCTAGTGGGACAATTTGTTCCAGGTCTTGGAGGAGCCTTCGTGGGTCGTCTGAGGGTGTCTGGTATGGTGGAGGCGTCATGTTGTTGGAAGGAAGGTAGGAGAGCAACCAGCGCAATTGCCCTAAAAGTGCTTCCTCGTCAGGGGCGGTGATATGCGCCACACCGCTTTTCTTCCCATGGACTTCTGCACCACCGAGCGAGTCAAAATCAACCTCCTCATGGGTCACTGCCTTCACCACTTCGGGTCCAGTGATGAACATATAGGCGTTCTGGTTGACCATCAGGACGAAATCGTTGATCCCCGGCGAATATACTGCCCCGCCCGCGCAGGGTCCCATGATGACGGAAATCTGCGGGATGACGCCCGATGCGCGTGTGTTGCGGAAGAAAATTTCGCCGTAGGATGCCAGCGAGTCTACGCCTTCCTGGATCCGTGCACCCCCCGAGTCGTTTAGACCGATGAGCGGCGCGCCGTTTTGGTACGCCAGGTCCATCAATTGTGCAATTTTTCGTCCGTGGGCTTCGCCCAGCGAACCACCCAAAATGGTGAAATCCTGGGCGAACACGTAGACCATCCGTCCATCCACTTTGCCCCATCCGGTCACCACGCCATCCGTGGCTGGATGGCTGCTTTCCATGCCAAAACCGGTGGCGCGATGGGAAACGAACAGGCCGGTTTCGGTGAATGTGCCTGGGTCCAGGAACATCTCAATCCGTTCCCGTGCCGTTTTCTTCCCTTTGGCATGTTGTTTTTCTATCTGGGAGGCGCCGCCGCCCAAGATCGCAGTGGAGCGCAGTTCATCCAGTTTCGTCTCAAATTCGTTCTTCATGTTTTTTTCCTTGGACCGTGGTTACAAGCAGACAAGCGCTCCCCTGAAGCCTTCTGCGGGGTCGAACAACCTTAATCGCGTGTCATCGAAAACATCGTTTTGCCCAAAAATATTTGGGCCGGGTTCCTGGAATTTTGTAAAAATATCTTTGGCAGGGCCGGAAAAGCCAATCCCGTATGCTTTCAGAATGGCTTCCTTGGATGTCCACAAGTTAAAGAAGCGTTCCAGTTTCCTTTCCGTCGGAATTGTTTGATATTGGGAAAATTCATCCGATGAAAGGAAAATGGATGCAGTCGCCTCCAGGTCGCTTATCGGGTGGAATTCTTCGATGTCCACCCCCACCTCACACCCATAGGCGATGGCAAAAACTGCCAGGTTTCCCGAATGAGAAACGTTGAACGAAATTCCATCACCCATCTCATCTGCCAGTTCCGGTTTCCCGTGAGGTCCATAAGCAAAAGCCAATCGTTCCGGATTGCAAGACCGGAAATGCCCTAATAATGTCCGCAGGATCCCGCGCGCTACAGTAAACCGGTCTGCGCCTTTTGGGCTGCACAAGCGTTCTGCCCGCAGCTTTTCATCGCTGGAAAGGATGCTCCGGAAAGGCGCCGGGTCTTCTTCATCCAGCCAAGCCAGCCACATATGGCAATCGCTGCTGGTTGGGAATGAATTTTTTGGGTAATCACTCCAGTGCTTGATCTTCATAGATTAATTGGCTCCACAGGGTAATACTGTTCGAGTTCAGCCGGGATTTGCAGCCCTTGCAGCTTCAGGGATTGGATTCGGTACTGGCAGGCTGCGCCGGTCAGGATTTGCATTGCCACATCTGCCACATGCCGGTTTTTTGGTTCGGCGAGGTACGTGCCGTGCACCCAGTCGTTGAAGCTGCCCATGGATGGGCCGCACCAGACCTGGTAGTCCATCTCTCGCCCCTTTTCGCCGCTGTTGGACCAGCGTGAGGCCAGTCCCAGGTACCAGCGGAAAACCAAGGCCATTTTGCGCTTTGGGTTATTCTGGGCGCGTTCGATTTGGGCTGGGTCGCGTTCGTTAAAGAACTTGACCGTATCCTCCCAGATGGATTCGATTTCCCGTTTGAAAACCTGGTTTTCCAATTTTTCGAGTTCTTCTGCTGGGATTTGTTCTATGGAGTCGTAATGCGAATAGAGCTCGTAAAGTTTTTGAGCGCGCATCGGGAATAGCGTGCCGCGTTTCAACACTTGGACCTTTACCCCCATTTCGAACATGTCCGCCGATGGAGCCATCGCCACGTCAGCCATGCTTGCCTGCGCCAGAGTCTGCCTGGTGTGTTCAGAGGCTCCGGCTTCCATACAGGACTGGTTGACCGAGCCGGTGACAACGTACGCTGCGCCCATCATGAACGCTGCCAGCGCTGAAGCGGGTGTGCTGATACCTCCGGCTGCCCCGATCCTCACCGGCACTGGGTAATTGTATTTAGCCTGGATTTCATCCCGTAACGCCAGCATCGTGGGGAGCAAACACACCAGCGGACGGTTATCTGTATGCCCGCCCGAATCGGCCTCCACGGTGATATCGTCCGCCATCGGCACTCGTTTGGCGAGATCGGCCTGCTGCTGCGTAATTCGCCCTTCGCTCACCAGTTGGCTGAGCATGTTTTCCGGGGGGGGCTGCATGAATTTCGTGGCAACCTCGACCCGGGACAGTTTGGCAATGATGTGGTTTGCAATTTGAATCTCGCCTTCGCTTGAAAGACTCAATCCAGCCGCCCGGAAATATACAATGCTGGGAGTCAGGTCGATAAAAGCCGAAGCCTCTACAACGTGGACACCCTGTTGTAGATAAATTTCGACAGCATTTCTTTCCATTGCATCTTCGCTCGGGCTGTGGATGAGATTGCTTGCATAAGGTCCGTCTGGCAGGGCAGCCTTAATGGCCAGGATTCCAGATTCCAACCTGCTGCGCACCAGCCCGGCTGCTCCGAATGATCCCAGCAGGCCTGCTTTGCCCAATGCGACTACCATGTCAACTGAAGCGATCCCGTTCGCCATGGAACCCGCATAATAAGCGCAGCGCACTCGGTAGGTTTTTTTGAAACCAACATCTCCCAGGGTTTCGATGGGTAGGGCCGGGATGCCGGTAATAAAATGCCCGCCAACTTGCTCGCGAAAAGTTGCTTCGTCACTGGGCGCTGAAACGATTCCGATCCTGCCTTCTTTCTCGATCACATATAAGGGGTGGTTGATATCCCGTAAAGCGGCTCTAATGGCTTCCGGTTCAAAGGCGGCCTCGTTTAAGTCTGCAGGACCTGTCGACGGGATATTCTTGCGATAAACAGTAGATTGCACTTCAGAATTCTTAGTTAGGGTCTGGTTCATTGGCTATCCTGGTTCTCTTCTATGGCAAGTGCCATATTCCGAACTTCATATATTCTGGAATCGTCTGCCCACAGGCTTGCGTCGCCAGAAACAATCCTTGTGGCTCCGCGCTGTTCCGTTTTGTGAAAATGGACCTCTACCTGCATTTGCCGGTTATGTTGCAGCACTTGCCCGCGGTAACTCCAGATCATTTTCTGCCCGCTGACCAGGTCTTCAGTCGCAGTGGCATCTGAATGTTGCCGGGAGAAAATTTTCATCGCCTGCATGATTGCTTCTATTCCGAGCGAACCCGGCATCACGGGATCTTCCTGGAAATGACAGGCATAAAACCAGTCCTGGGGCATGTTACGCCGGTTGGCATAGATGTATCCTTCCTGCTGGATGCCCGCCTCATTCTGAATTGCCACTTCGTCCAATAGGCGCAGTTTTCCATTTGGCAGACCGTTTTCCAGGGTTGATCCCTGGAGGGGGACTATTTTGTTTTCTAGTCCTGCCTGTTTCAACCAGGGCAGGACGATTTTATCCCCGTCCAGTCCGGTTTGGGCAGCCATGGCCTCTGCGGAAAAATATCCAAAGGAGGATTTTCCCGCGAAGAATACTTCCCCTTCGCAAAGTAATTCATAGGAGAAATGTTGGATGATGGTGGAGCCGTAAAAAATAGTCTTGAGCAGTTCGGCATGGGCGCGCACCGTTTTGTCGCGCGCATCTATAAGCCGGTTAAATGTCGCCTCTCCATCCAGGTTGCGAAAGGAATAATCTATTTCTGGGTGACGGAGCGGTGTACCCAAATATGCGGATAGGACCCCGCATGGCTGTAGGGCTATTTCGATGCAGATCGAGGTGGGCAGCCGGCCGCGTCTCTCCCCATCAAAGTACCAGGCATCCATTGGAACGTCGTATTCCGCCGTAATGCTGGCAGGTTGTTCGAACTCATTCTTGCGACCTCGAATGGACAGGATCCGGCTCATTAACAGGAGGTCGCCGTTTGGAATGCGCAGGCTGCGGCGGCCTGCGTATACCGCATATTCCTCCCCGAGGCACTTTACTACACTGCCGGTCGCAAATTCATTTAGATCCTCCAGGGTGAACAGCAAATGCTCTGTCCCGGAGATGAGCGGGCGATAGGCTGCCACCTGTCGTTCGATACTGTCTGCCAACTGGCGCAGCCCTACCTGGCGCAGGTCCAGGAAGCGGTCATGGAGTTGTCCGACCTCCTGGACATGCCCATCCCACCATTTCATATAATTTGCACGAATTTCTGCAGAGCTTACGTTTTGCATTCTGCTAACCCTGGTAGAGTAAATTTAAGTTCACCGGGACTCGGTGTGAGACCATCCGCGCCATGAGACGCAGGATGGAAGTATGGTCGTCAACTCCCTTGCGGTTGATCGAAAAGGCTGCATGCGCCTGACCTTCCAGTGTTTCGTTTACCCAGCGGGCACAATTGCTGCCTGCGCCTAGTTCGATGAAAATGCGCGCCCCGTCGTTGTAAGCCAGTTGGATCAAACGCGGGAAATCCAGGCAGTGGCATAATTCCTGTGCGATCTGTTTTGCGATCTTTTGCCGGTCGATTGGCATCGGTTGATACGTGGCTGCTGAATAAAGCGTCATGTTAGGCTGGTTACTAACCGGAACCGAATGGAGTTCTATCAGTTTTTCATACTCTGAGTGGATCGGTTCGCAATGGATGGCATAATTAAAGGGTGCCTGTAGGCTCTTGCATTTCAATTTACTGATCACCCTCCGGCACCTGTCAGGATCGCCGCCGATCACTACCTGGCGGGGGGTATTAACATGCGTCAAGTAAACACGCGTTTCGCCTACCAGGGCTTCTTTAACCTCCTCTGCTCCGGTCATGAGTAGGTAATTTCCCCAGATTGTCTCTGGTGGATCGCCTTCACCGCGGGTGGGCATTTTCCAGTATTCCCGCACCGCATTTTGAGGTCCGCTTAAGCGTGTGCGGAAAAGCGGAGACTCTCGCAATGCTTTGCTGGTTTGGTCTGCCTCGGTCCACACCCGGCTGGCAAACAACATGCTTACTTCACCCAGGCTGTAGCCGAAAGCGCTTGCCGGGTGGATTTGGAACACTTTCTGGAGCACTTCGGTATAAAGGAACGCCAGGCTGCTTCCGGAAATGAGCATGGTGATCGGGTCTGTGCTCAATTGGGCTTCGATGGCGTTGAGATCATCTGCTGTGAGAACGCTCATGCTCCGCGGATAAAGTTGTAGTTCATTTAGCAGTCCGCCAATATCCTTGCTGATCCCGGAGAATTGATCGTAAAGGTTCGGGAATAGGTAGAAGAGATCTCGCCCGATGCCTGGGTATGAATTAAATGCTCCGGGGTACACGAACGAAACCTTGCCCTCTTTGCCCAGCGGTTGTGGCGTAAAAAAACTCCCCTGTGGCGTTTTCCAATCCGACCGCTTTTCAAATGCGCCGGGTATGCCTTTGGTTGCAAACCCGATCTCACGCAAGAGTTCTTCCGGCGTACTACCCAGTAGGCATACTACATTCTTGGCGTCAGCTGTCTCTAAAAGGTATTGTTTGTAAGCATCCTGTGCGGCTTCAGCCAAGTCTGACCCGGACACAAGTTTCGACTGTAGAGTAGATAGCCTACCGGGCAACTCCCCCAATGAGTTGGTCGCAATGGGAAAGAGGTGAAGCGCCTCTCGCCTTGGCGCTTCGATGTATTGGGCGGCAAATGGCGGGGTATCACTAAAAAGAATGTGGGTAAAGCTGCCGTCTGGCGCCAGGAGATTGAGGCCGGCAATGCGTTTATTTTGGCTCACCGGGATAAACCACGCCCGTGAATCCGTCTCCACGTAGAATGGCGAACGCTTCCAGGCCTCAGTTTGTACAGGTCCGCTCCAGCCAGGAGAGCAGGGGATCACACGCCGCGAAAGGCACCAGACTGTTTTTACTATGCCAGCCACACCAGGCAGTGTGCTGCCAAGCGCGCATGTCAAGGGTTGGCTACTTTCCTCTGCCTTCAGCAAGCCTTCCGCCTCTTCGCTGCTAATCGTACCGGCTTTCAGAGTTGCCGTTACGATTAATCCGATCATCTTTGGCTCAATACCTGAAACTTGGCGCGCCTCGTATAAAACGGCGGAAATGGCTGCAACGTTTAGCGGACCGCCCGCATCAGCAGCGCCGACAACCAGTGCATAGACTGGTCTGGCGTTATCCTGCGCGGATTTTTGCGTGGCTACTAAAAGAGCGCATATCATGGTTGCATCTTCTTGGTGTTCGATTAGCAGGACGGCATCTTCATCGCTGCTCTCGAGCCAGTCGGAAGCTGCATTCATCGCAGGCAGTATCCCGCTAACCTCCTCCACCTGGGAACCGGTCAGGTTACCCGCGAGGATTCCGGTGATGGATGGCGATAGGCTGATGATGTGCACCTGTTCTACTTCCAAGCGCGCCCCTTTGCACACCTGTCGAATTGATTTAGCAGCGGCAGATTCAAGGGCTTCCCGGTCACCAAAATGTCCGGCTATCGGCAAGCCGCGATAAACTAGCCTGCCGAACTCGTCTATATCTCCCCCGCCCGGAAGGACGACCGACATCCCTACAATCGCTAGGTTTGTTAAGGAATTGATTCGGCGGATCATTTTATACCGGCTTGCACAGGTGCGGTTTCCCCCCCAATGAAACGCTTCAGTGCCGGGCTGATCGTGCCTTGCAGCGCCGTGAATTTGGCAAGGATCGTACCCTGGGTATCGGTAACAATAATATCTGCAACGACCGAGGTTTGATTATGGGAAATGATTTTCATATCCACGATACTAAGCACACCAAACGGGATTGCCCTGAATTGCTCCAGTTTGACAAGGTGCGATGGCAGACAGGGTGCCTGGTAATAACGCTGTGCCCAGATCAGCAGCGACTGCACGATCGCGTCATACGCAAAAGGATTGTAGGTCTGTAGCTGAAACTGCCCTTGCTTGTCGGGCGGAATGGGTTGGAGCAGCACTTCCAGGACCAGCCGGTCCTCGCCCATGCTGACGACGCGCTGCACCCCCTGGAAGGACGGCCCATGGAAGAGTGTGCCATCTTCGTACAAAGCTTTGCCCAGGATCCCTTCGCTCCCCTTGGAAGGAACATGAAGGTCCACTTTGTGGATGGATGTTTCCGGTATTTCCCGTACGAGTGTGGCATTCAGACTGTAATGGAATATCGGACGACCGCTTTTATTCTTGCTTCGGATGCGTGCCGCGAACTTCACTTTTTCACCCTGGACCTTCTCGATCTCATTCAATTCGAGGACATGTTCATCCGCCAGGTTCTCGTCAAATACGATCCCCTTCAATACTTTGAAATCTTCCAGCTGAAAGAATGTGTACCCAGGGAACAACCCCTCGCAGACACTGGCGATCCAGGAGGCCGCGCAGGTTGCTGGCAGCACCGGGTGCAACCCGATTTGATGGTCCAGGAGGAATGGGTTCGCGTCCAAGCTAAGGGCTCGGTGGATCTCGAATTTCTGCAGCTCACCCGAAATGTCACTGGCGGTGCGCGTGGGAAGCTGCCCCACCACGATCTGCACGGGTTGGTCGTCAACGCTGTGCTGGGTTGTGATTTCTTTTACCAGCATCTCAGCTCCGACGTCGGTTGGGATGACCGTCATATCGCGTTCGGCGAAGGCCCGCTTGAGTTCGGGCGTCACCATCCCTGAATCCCACGGACCCCAGTCAATGGAAACCACGTGACAGGCGGGGTTATCCCGCTTGATCTGGTAGGCGGCTTTATTGAGCACCTCGTTGGCCATGGCATAATCCGCTTGGCCGATATTTCCAAAAAAACCGACAACCGATGAGAACAAGACCAGGAAATCGAGCTGCCCGGCTGGAGCCACTTTCAAAAGGTTGCGCAAACCTTCAACTTTGGGTGCGAAAACCGTCTCGAAGTCCTGCAGGGTCTTCTTTTCGATTCTCCGGTCCGATAATGATCCTGCGCCGTGGATGATCCCGTTGATTTTTCCCAACCGCCCGACTGGACCAGCCAGTTCATTTTGCAATGTCTGTACGGGAGCAGTAACGTCTTGGTTTAAATATTCAGCGACTGCGCCGGTCTTGCGGATCTCCTCCAAAGTTGTTTCCACTTCCTCGCGAGCGCGTATATTCCGAAACAATTTCTCCACCGCCTGCGGCGTGGGTTTTTTCCCTTCGGTGGTTAGCTGGTTCATCGCACGCTGTTTCAGTTCTGCGTCATCCGGGCAGCCCTGCCCCCATTCCGGCAGTGGCTCGTCGACCGGTGTGCGTCCCAACAGGATGAATTTACAGGGTGTGGAACGGGCCAATTTGATCACGCATCGAGCTGTAATGCCCCTGGCTCCGCCGCTCACCAATACGACCGTTTCCGGGGTAATTAAGGTTTTTCCGTCCATGCCGATCAATTCTCCGCTCCGGGCTGTTCCACCACCAGGGTAAAACGCCCTTTATTACTGTAACCAACTTCACTAATTAACCGGTTCGGGTCGTAAAGTTCTGCCATGATGTGTTCGACTGCGGTCGCGATATTAACGTCCGGGGATAGATCGATTGCCCGGCAGAACACCTTTTCCCACTCCAGGTTGAGGGTTTTTACAAGGCCAAACAGGCTACCGCTGACCGGTTCAAACATTCCGGAAGTCGTCAGGCCGAATTCGCCGTCCATATGGGTCACAGTGACAAAAGCGGCGTAATTCAACCGGGATGCTTCGGTCAGGGTTTTCATCAGGTATTTCGCAACAAGGAAAGTGGTTCGTGCGATGGTATTCTCAACTTCTGAGGAAGTTTCTGCTTCTGACCCCGGCGGATCCAGGTGGATATACATCCCTGCCGGACCATACTCTTGTTGAATACTTGCCAGGGTATTTTGTATGCCGGTTTCTGTCAGGTCTTCCATCTGAATGCGTCTGATGTTTTTAGGCATCGATTTTTGGCCGCTGACCAGGGCGTTGCTTAGCCCCAGTACCACAACTTTTATCCCTTGCCCGGTGAGTGCTTCGGCAAGTGCCGGGGTTAAGCCAGTTCCGTCATCCATCAGGATGCAGGTGTGATCTTTGGGAAAAACCATGTCCAGGTGATCCGGGGAGGGGAGGAACTTCAAAGCCACTACTCCACGCGGGATGTTATTGGATGTCTCGCTGACAGGTTGCATCACCACTGCATGGCTTTCACTAATGGGTTCTGCAGATGTCAAGTAATCTGTAATTTGATCGAGCGTGTGCAGTTCTGCCAGTGCGGTTGATTCCGCTTTGGGTAGCTCTGGAAAACGGGTTTGCAGCGCGCCTAAAATTTCTACCCGCTTGATCGAGTCAATCCCCAGGTCGGCTTCCATATCCATGCCGGGGTCAAGCATTTCAGTAGGATATCCAGTCTTCTCACTGACAATTTCCAACAGGGCCTGTTTGACTGCCTCGACATCTATTCTCGTCCGGACTACCTCCGGTACCATTACCACTGGTGTTGGTGGTTCAACCGGTTCGGGCTCCCTTGCAGCTACTACAGCTGCCGGAGCGGATGAAACCATGTGGTCCACAATTTGCCCCAGGGTGCGCATTTCGGACAATATTGCCGTGTCTGCTTTGGGCAGTTCCGGATATCGAGTCTGCATGGCACCCAGGATTTCGACCCGCTTGATGGAATCGATCCCCAGGTCGGCTTCCATGTCCATGCTCATTTCAAGCATTTCGGTGGGATAACCCGTCTTCTCGCTGACGATCTCGAGTAAAGATTGGGTCAGGGTTTCAACATTGATTGCTGCCAGTGCTATCGTTGGGAATGGCAGGTTCTGGAATGGAAACCGGTTCCACCGCGGCAATCGTCTTATTGCCAGGAGTCTCGACGACTTGTTCCGGCAGCGTGGCTGGGATGGTCATGGCATCGCTGATTTTGCTTGCCTCTACTCCCCCGTGGATGTTTTGAATTTGCATCAAGCTGTTGATTAGTTCCGCTTGGCTTTGTAAATATTGTTCATGCACCCGCAGAGTTTCCGCCTGGTGCTGGTGGAATTGTGCCATGCTGTGGTCCAGGGTTTGCAATGCAACATTAATTTGTTCGAGGCTTTGTTGGGACAAGTTGCCGGAGAGCAGGTCAAGTTCCTGCTTGGTGATTTGACCAACCATGCGGGTATATTCACCATCATTCGACAGGAACTGGTTATGAGATTTTATAGTCTCATCCTGCCACGCCTGGAGCCGGTCCGCCAGTTGAGCATCTCCCCGCTCGGAATTTGACCGGGCGGAACCCTCGACGGTGTCGGGGGCTTGGATCTGTGCAACCGCAATCGAGGTTGCCTTTGCCTCCGGTTGGGTTTTGACTAGATCGAGGGTTTCCTTTTTTGTCACCGCTTTTTCAAATGCTGTGCGTGTCTTTTCGGACAGGTAAAGCCCGCCGTTCAACATCACGCTGATGGGGCTTTTCTTTTCTTCGTGAGTTGGTTTGGGAGGCAGCGCGTAAGGATCGTACTTACGCAAATCCAGTCCGAGAACACATAGCTGGACAACGGCTTCCCGATACTGGCGGTCGCTGTCCTTTTTCGCGTTTGGATTTAGCGCAACTGCAAAATGGGGTTTGCCTTCCAATATATTTTTAACCAGGTTGGTTAGGACATTCTTCGGACCAAACTCGACAAAAATGCGCCCACCCTGGGAATGGATGGCATCAATTTCGTCCTTGAAGCGCACCGGGTTCAAGATATGCTGGGTTAGACTGAGACGTATTTGTTCGGGGTCAGAGGCATACACCTGACCGGTGGTGTTCGAATAGACCGGGATGGTAGCATTGTTGAACTTCACCTGCTTGATCGCTTCGGCAAACGGTTTCTGGGCGTGGCCCACCAGCTCGGTATGGAAGGCTGCTGATACCTGTAGCCCAACCACCGAATATCCTTTTTCAACCAGTACTTTCTGCACGGCTGCGATATCCGGCTTGGTTCCTGCCAATACTACCTGGTTCTTGGAATTCCAGTTAGCCAGGGTGATATCGGGGAAAGCCTTCAATTCTTCTTGCAGTAACGACACGTCCCCTTTTACGGCCAGCATTGTCCCTGCGTCAAAATCTGGGTCGGCAGGCGGAGCCATGGCCTTACCGCGTGCTTTTGCCAGGCTGAAATAGTCCTCTTCGTCGTAAACGCCCGCTGCCCACAATGCCGTCAGTTCGCCGAAACTGTGACCGGCGGTAAAGTCAGCTTTGAAGCCAGCTTGCTTTAATAATTTATACATCCCGACGCTCAACGTCCCGATCGCGGGTTGGGCGTACTCGGTGCTTGTCAGCAGGGCTGACTGTGCCTCTTTCTTGGCGCTGTCGAATGCTGGGATGGGAAAGATCACGCTCGAAAGTGGTTGCAATCCATCCGTGTCGAAATGTCTGTCCATGTCGGTAAAAGCCTGGCGGATGGTCGGGAAATTGATCGCCAGGTCTCGGCCCATATCCACGTACTGCGATCCTTGTCCGGGGAACAGGGCTACCACTTTGCCTTTAGGATCAATTCCGCTCCGGCGGTAATACACACCTGCAGGATGTTCGGCGCTTTCCTGGGCCCCCTTGCTCTTCAGCAGCTCTATTGCCGTGGAAAGCTGGCTGACCGCTTCGCTTTCATCGCGAGCCACGAAACCCACCCGCGCCTCCTCGACCGGAATCGCTTTGGCTTTCCAGTCTGACGCCAGATTAAGGAATTCCTGCTTCGCCTGTGGTCCCTGGATTTTTTCAGACCATCTCTCGCAGGTTGTCAATAGCACATTTGGGGTTGGTGCGGAGATCAGGATTACTTTTGGGACGGAATTCAGCCGATAGGGTCCGCTTTGTTCGCTTTCGTTTTCTTCCAGCGCCACGTGAAAATTGGTCCCGCCAAATCCGAAGGAGCTCACCCCCGCTCGGCGTGCATGTAGGGCAGGTTTCACCCATGGTCGCATCTCGGTATTTAAATAGAATGGTGATTTCTCGATTTCAAGTTTTGGGTTCGGAGTATTTACGTGGAGGGTGGCAGGCAGCACTTTGTGATACAGCGCCAGGGAGACCTTGATCAGGCTGGCGACCCCCGCGGCTGCCTTGGTATGCGCAATTTGAGATTTTACGCTGCCTAATGCAATGGTTTGTTTATTGGGATTGTTTTCGGAGAATACTTCATTCAGCCCTTGGAACTCTGCCGGGTCACCTGCCATGGTACCGGTCCCGTGTGCTTCGATTAGACCGACGGATGCCGGGCTGTAACCGGCTTCCTGATATGCACGCCGCATGGCGAGGGATTGTCCGGCCGGACGTGGCGCATAGATGGACTTGAACCGCCCGTCGCTGGACGTACCAATCCCCTTGATGACTGCGTAGATCCGGTCATGGTCGCGCTTGGCATCTTCCAGCCGTTTCAACATCACCATGCCGATCCCTTCTCCAACCATCATCCCGTCCGAATCTTTATCGAAAGGGCTTGGGTTTTGGCTTTTGGAAAAGGCTGGTGTCTTGCTGAAACACATGTATGCGCCAATCGAATTATCTAGGTCGACGCCGCCGGTGATCATCATATCCGCGCGGCCTTCGATGAGTTCACTCACTGCCATGTGGATGGCAGCCAGCGAGCTGGCGCAGGCCGCATCTACTACACAGTTGGTTCCGCCCAGGTCGAACCGGTTGGCAACCCGGCCTGAAACAACGTTCCCAATCGATCCGGGGAAAGAATTTTCTTCCCAACCGGGATATGCCAGTTTCATTTTTTCGATGATCTTGCTGATATCTTCTGCCGGGATCCCGTAGCTGCGCAGGACCTTATCCCACACCGGGTATTGAAGGCGCGCCATCAATGGGATTACAAGCTTGCTGCCGATCCCCACAAACCCGAGGATCACCCCTACGTTTTCTCGATTGAATTCCTTTCCTTCCCCGTAACCGGCATCTTCAAGACATTCCTTTGCAACCATGAGAGATAGCAATTGGGTGACATCGGTGGCTTCGAGGATATTCGGAGGCAGCCCGAATTCTGCCGGATCGAACTGGATATCTGGGATAAATCCACCCCGTTTGCAGTAAGTTTTATCAGGGGCGGCGGGGTTCGGGTCGTAATAATCCTCGATACTCCAACGCGAAGCTGGGATATCAACGATCGCATCCACCTTGTTGAGGATGTTGTCCCAATACTCCAGGAGGTTATGAGCTTGGGGGAAAATGGATGCCATACCGATTACGGCGATTGGGGCAGTCTGCAATTTTTGTTCCGGAGCGGATTTTATGCTTTTCGAGTTGGCCTTCATGAATATAGGTCTCCAATGCAGATCAGATTTTTTATCTGTACTGCTCGTAATTGACTGGACAAGTTGTTCTTTTGGGGGGTATTTGACATTATAACGCCCCCATTTGGGTTTAGTTGCGCATTGGTAGCGGCTCTAATCCTCGTCTAATCTGCATTTAACCTTTAAGAATTGTATGGGTTTGATGTGCCAAGCTCCTATAGGGTGGTTTCTACAAATTCTGGGATTAAGTAAAATAAAGGGTAAATTTTCAAATGTTTTCCGAAATATGTGGCAATCATGACATTTATCACTTGAAATCGCTCATGAATAACGCGATTATATGATTGATTATGATTGATTGCGATTGTTTATGAGCGAATAAAGGATCCCGATGGATATCAATCTATCCAGCCTGGAACGACAAAATAAGATTCTGCAGTTGGTAACCCGCAGCCAGCGTATTAGTGTTACCGAACTTTGCACAACCTTCGAGGTCAGCGAAGCCACCGCCCGGCGCGATCTTGGAGACTCTGGCAGGCCGCGGAAAAGTTCAACGTGTCCATGGGGGTGCCATTGCTCTCACCGAGGCTCCTCCTGAATCCCCTATCCTCCAGCGCAGAGGAGAACAGGCATTTGAGAAAGCCCGCATCGGTCAGGCTGCCGCGGCCTTGGTTAATGACGGTGAGACTGTCTTCCTCGGCTCGGGGACCACGGTTCTTGAGGTGGCGCGTGCTTTGAAGGCGCGTCCCAACTTGACCGTAATTACTAATTCGCTGCCGGTTGTTAATGTCTTCGCTGGGCTTGAAAACCTTAATGTGATCTGTCTGGGTGGTATGTTGCGCGACAGTGAGCTTTCTTTTATCGGACATATTACGGAGCAGTCCCTGGCTGAAGTCCGCGCTGACAAGGTATTCATCGGAACTCGAGCCATCAGCCTGGAACATGGCCTGACTCATGAGTATTTGCCCGAAACCATGACCGACCGCGCCATTATGAAAGCGGGCCAGGAAATTGTTGTCGTCGCTGACCATACCAAGTTCGGGCGTGCCGCCACGGTCCTGCTGGCACCGCTGGAAGCCATCCACACAATCGTGACGGATGAGCAGACCAGGCAGGATTTTCTGATTGCACTGGAAAAAAATGGCATCCATGTGATCGCTGCCTAGTTCGAAATTTTGAATCCCGCATCCAAATTATGCTCCTTCAAGATTTTCATCCCCGGTCCAAAATGGTCACCAAGACAACCCTGGTGGAGAAGCCGCGCTTCCCCGCCTTCGATGCTCACAATCATCTCGGTGAAGACTTCGGGGGTGGTTGGGATCAGCGTCCATTGTCGCTGTTGCTGGATTTGCTTGATCAGGCCGGAGTCGTTCATTACCTGGACCTGGATGGGGGTTGGGGCGAGCACCTGCTTAATGCACACCTGGAGCATTTCAAGCAACCCGCCCCCGACCGTTTCCAGGTCTTCGGCGGGGTGGACTGGGCTCAATGGACTGAGAAAGGAAATAATTTCCCCGAATGGGCAGCAGGCAGGCTTCGGGTCCAAAAGGAACGCGGAGCAGAAGGATTGAAGATCTGGAAAGGCCTCGGTCTGCTCGTCAGGGATCACCTTGGGAACCTGGTCGACGTCGACGACCTGCGTCTCGATCCTATTTGGCAGGTGGCGGGTGAACTTGGTTTGCCGGTAGTCATCCATGTGGCTGACCCGCCAGCCTTTTTTGATCCCATAGATGAGACCAATGAACGCTGGGAGGAACTTAAAAACCATCCCGAATGGGCGTTTACCAGCCCGCCCTTCCCGCCCTTCCTGCACATCCTTGAAGGTCTGGCTTCCATTATCACCCGTCACCCGCACACATCCTTTATTGGGGCTCATGTTGGTTGCTATGCCGAGAACCTGGGTTGGGTTGGAGCCCTGCTTGATCGCTGCCCCAATTTCAATGTGGATATCTCCGCCCGCATTGGCGAACTGGGCCGCCAGCCTTACACCTCCAGACGCTTCTTCTCCCGTTATGCCGACCATATCCTCTTTGGTTCGGATATGGGTCCCTATCCTGAAGCTTACCGCGTCATCTACCGGTTCCTTGAGACCGACGACGAATACTTCAATTACAACGCAGCTCCTGTCCCCATGCAGGGTCGCTGGCACGTGCATGGTTTGTTTCTGCCTGACGATATTCTCAAAAAGGTTTATTGCCTTAACGCCGAACGCATCCTTCTTAACCACGGATAAAACGATATGGAAAATGGATACTTTACTCGCCAGGAAATCTTCTCACAGCCTGAGGCTTGGACCGCTGCAATAAAAGTATTTGGCGATACTCGCCGGGACCTTTTGGATTTGAAGCCCAATCAACGTTTCGAGAACATTATCTTCACCGGCTGCGGCTCCACCTACTACTTGTCCTTGGCTGCGGCCGCACTTACCCAGGAAATGATCGGGCTCACCTGTCGTGCCTTCCCAGCCTCCGAACTTTGGCTTTATCCGGGGAGTTCTTTTACAGCAGGTAAGACCCTGCTGATTGCGGTCAGCCGATCAGGAGAGACTACCGAAACCTTGCGTGCCTGCCAGGCCTTCCTGAACGGTCAGCGTGGCACTCTCCTGACGCTCTCTTGCTGCGGTGGTATGCCGCTCTCAAAAATGGGCACGTTTAACCTCGTCCTGCCTTCCGGACAGGAACAATCCGTGGCACAGACGCGCGCCTTCTCAACCCTCTATCTCGGTACGGTGGCGCTGGCTTGCCTGTGGGCAGGTCGTGATGACCTGTTCGCCAGCCTGTCGAAAATCCCGGAGGTTGGGATTCGCCTGTTGAAAACTTATTTTTCGCTTGCCACTGAGTTGGGGCAAGATGCTGGTCTTGACCGTTTCTATTGGTTGGGTTCTGGTCCACGCCTGGGTCTGGCGTGTGAACTGAGTCTCAAGATGAAAGAGATGAGTCTCAGCCACAGCGAACCCTTCCACTTTATGGAATTTCGCCATGGGCCGAAAAGCATGGTCGCCTCATCCGCGCTTACGATCGGGTTATGCTCCTCGGTCAATGGACACCAGGAAGCCGCTGTTTTGAACGATGTAAAAACTCTTGGGGGTCGGGTCCTGGCTCTGGGGGAAAAGGGTTTAGAGGCGTTTTCCCGAGGAACAAGACAAGAAGTTCGTTTTGAATCGGGCCTCGACGAGGCGATCCGTAATGTGCTTTACCTGCCGGTTGGTCAATTAATTGCGTTCGAACGTTCCCTTTCCAAAGGGTTAAATCCAGATCTACCTTCGAATCTGGATGCCGTAGTCAAACTCTTCTAAGGAGGAAGATATGAAAAAAATCTTGTTTTCTCTGGCAATGGTGGCTGTTTTGCTGCTCAGTGCCTGCGGCGGGAAAACCGTCGGTGGCAATGCAACCAGTGCTAGCCCTGTCCAGATCACTTACATGGAATGGGGCGATCCTGCCGAACTGGATGTCTGGAAGGCGATTGTCTCAGACTTCGAAGCGGCTAATCCGAACATCCAGGTCAACGTCGATGTTTCTGACTGGGACTCGTACTGGACCAAGCTTAAGACTCTGCTGGCTGCCAACACACCGCCAGATGTTTTTGCCATGGACGCTCCCCTTTACTTGGATTACCAGTCGCGCGGCGTTCTCCTGAACATTCAACCTTACATCGATAACAATCCGGGCATGTTGGATGGACTGTTCCCGAACACGTTGACGGCTTATCAAACACCCGATGGCTACTTTGGGCTCCCCCGTGATTTCCAGACCATCGTCGTCTTCTATAACAAGGACATGTTCGACACGGCTGGTGTCCCTTACCCCCAGTCCAACTGGACCTATGACGACCTGCGGGCCACTGCCAAGGCCCTGACCAAGGACACTAACGGCGACGGCAAGATCGACCAGTTTGGTTACGTGATCGATCCCTGGGATTTCGAACCTGGGATGAGCGAGGTCATCTGGGCCAATGGCGGCGACCTGATCAATGCCGACCATACCCAGACCCTGATCGGTGAACCAAATGCCCGCACGGCTTTCCAGTTCCTGCACGACATGATGTTCGTCGATCATTCCATTCCAGACCCCAATACCTCTTCTCAGTATGGCGGCGACCTGTTCCTTTCGGGGAACGCTGCTATGATTGCAATGGGTCACTGGGCTGTACCGAGCTACTCGGAAGCCGGTTTCAAGTGGGATGTCGTCGAAATGCCGAGCGGTCCTGCTGGACAAGCTACCAGCGTCAATAGCGCCGGGTTTGTGGTCGCAAAAGACAGTAAGAACCCGGATGCAGCCTTTGCCTTTATCAAGTTCGTGCTTAGCACGGCTGGCCAGACCCGCTTGGCAGAAATGGGTTTCGCGTGCCCGGTTTTGGAGTCCGTTGCGAAGAGTGATGCATTCCTGAAGCAGAGCACCCCTATCGATCACCAGATTTTCATCGACTCGCTGGCTTTCGCCCACATGAAGCCGGTCTTCAAGGGTTATGATGAATGGTCTTCCGCGATCGGCGACGGCCTTACCCCCATGTGGAACGGCGAGGCGGAGTTGAACCCGACTCTGGATCAGATCGTTGCACAGGCGGACGCGGTCCTGGCTACTAATAAGTAGCCCGTTTCCATCCCCCCATCCCCCAGAGCGGATGGGGGGAGGAAGAGGAGCCGAATATGGAATACGGGTTGAAACCGCTCGGCCGGGAAAAGTTCTGGTTTTGGGTCATGCTTATCCCCACGCTGATCGGGCTGACCTTTGGCGCGCTTGGCTCCATCCTGGCCACGCTCGGCCTGAGTCTGACCAACTGGGACCTGTTGACACCACCCACTTGGGCTGGTTTGAGCAATTACCTTGCCCTTTTCAACAACCCTGCTTACCTCAAGGCGCTGACGAACACTTTCAAATTCAGCGCCATGTATGTTCCGGGCGTGGTCATTATCTCGCTGTTCGTGGCGGTCCTGATGAACCGCAAGATCCGCGGCGTTTCCATCTTTCGAACCATCTATTTTCTCCCAGCCGTCACCTCGGCGGTCGCTACTGCCCTGGTTTGGAACATGATCTACGGCAGGGACACCGGTATCTTGAACTTCACCCTGAACCTCCTTGGCCAACCATCCATCTGCTGGTTGTGCACAAAAAATGCCCTGATGTCGGTGGTGGTCGTTAACATTTGGGGGGCCATCGGGGAAGGAATGATCATCTTTCTGGCTGGCCTGACAGCTATTCCCCGCGAATACTATGAAGCGTCGACCATCGATGGGGCCGGCGTTTTTGACCAGTTTTTTTCCATCACACTGCCGTTGGTCACACCCAGCATCTTTTTCCAGACTCTCATTTCCACCATCAATGCCTTCCAGGCTTACGATTACATATATATGATGACCCGACAGGGTCAGGGAGACAGCTCCGTGCCAGTGGTCGTCTTCTCAATCTATCGCAATGCTTGGAACTTCTTCAGGTATGGTGGCGCAAGCGCCCAGGCTATCGAGCTCGCCGTGCTGGTCATCCTCCTGATGGCTTTCTACTTCTGGCTCGAAAGACGCTACGTGGTGTACGAATAGGAGCATGTCATGACAAAAACGACCCAAAAGTCACTCCTTGATTTGGTGACCTATACCCTCCTGATTGCCGGGGCCGTGACGATGCTTGCACCTTTCCTGTGGATGGTAGCCACCTCCTTCAAACTCCCTGCCGACCAGTTCACCCACACTCTCATCCCCAACCCGCTCACGCTTGACAATTTCCGCAAATTATTCTCGTTCGATCTGAATTTCCCCCGTCTGTTTCTGAACAGCACGATCATTTCGCTCCTTACCGTTGCCGGTCAATTGCTGACCTGTGCAATGGCTGCCTTCTGCTTTGCTGTTGTGAAATTCCGTGGCCGCAATTTGCTCTTCACCCTCCTCCTCGTCACCTTGATGATCCCCGAGCAGGTCACCCTGATCCCAAACTTCATCATTTTCAAATGGCTCCACCTGGTGGGGACTAGCGTGCCGCTCTGGTTACCGGCCTTCTGGGGCGGAGCTTTTGGGACCTTTTTACTGCGTCAGTATTTCCTGACCATCCCGCGCGAGTTGGTGGATGCTGCCCGCGTGGACGGTGCCTCGCTCTGGCAGACCTTCTGGCGCATTTACCTGCCGCTTGGGAAGCCGGCTCTGGCTGCCCTGGCAATCTTTACTTTCCAGGGTGCCTGGAACGACCTGCTGCATCCCCTGGTGTACATGCCGACTGTTCCAAACACCACCCTGACTGTTGGTCTGGCCTTCTTCCAGACACAGTTAACTCAGGGCGGACGCTTCACCGTCCTGATGGCCGGTGCTCTGATTAGCATTTTGCCGCTGGTCCTGGTATTCTTCTTCGCCCAGAAACAGTTCATCGAGGGCATCTCCCTGAGCGGTTTGAAACGCTAGGATGGGACCATGGTTTAAAATGTTCAAGAGAGAGCGGATTTGTCTTCTCCTGCAGTCTGCACTCCACAACCTTAAATCGATATAAGGAGTTCTAATGACGAAGATCACCTTCATCGGCGCTGGCAGTTTGGGTTTTACCGAAGAACTCGTGCGCGATATCCTGACTTTTCCTCTGCTTGAGGACGCTCATATTGCCTTGATGGATATAAATGCCGAGCGATTGGATTTTGCCCGTCGGTCCGTAATCAAAATGATTGAAGCCGGTAAACGCCCTGCCACTGTCTCCGCTACGCTTGACCGGGCTGAGGCACTTAAAGGTGCTGACGTGGTTCTCACCACTATCCTGGCTGGCAGCACAGAAGTCTGGCGCTACGACATAGAAATCCCCAAGAAATACGGGGTGGACATCAATGTCGGAGACACGCGTGGGCCCTCGGGCATCTTTCGTTTCCTCCGCACTTTGCCGCCGATGATGGATATCGTGCACGACATGGAAAAATACTGTCCGGACGCGGTCTTACTGAACTATACTAACCCTATGGCCATGCTCTGCGGTGCCCTTCAGCGTCAGACTTCGATTCCGGTCACGGGCTTGTGTCACTCGGTCCAGGGCACAGCCATGATGTTGGCAATATGGATCGGGGCTTTGTACCCCGAGGTTAACTATGTTTGCGCAGGCATCAACCACCAGGCTTGGTATCTCAAATATGAGGTAAGCGGAAAGGATGCCTATCCTCTCATCCACAAGGCCATCACCGAAAACCCGGATATTTATAATGAAGAGCAGGTCCGCAATGAAATGTACCTGGCGCTTGGCTATTATGTGACCGAGTCCAGTGGGCACAACTCCGAGTATAACTGGTGGTTTCGTAAACGCCCTGACCTGATCGAAAAGTATTGTACCCATGGAACAGGCTGGAATCCTGGTGAATATGCTTACATCTTGAAGGAATACCAGAACGCCGAAACAACCTGGAAGACGATCGTGCAGGAACGGCTTGCCGCCACGCTAACGAAGGCAGATATACAGCGCGGCCTTGAATACGCTGCCTACATCATCAACGCCTTGAAAGGAGGCGAAGCCTTCAAGTTCAACGGCAATGTCCCAAACACCAGCCTGATCACCAATCTGCCTGAAGGCGCCTGTGTAGAGGTGCCGGTCTTTGTGGACAAAGCCGGATTTCATCCCATTCATGTCGGTGCCTTGCCAGCTGAGTGTGCCTTGTTGACCCAACTCTCAAGCGGCATCGAGGAAATGGCCATCAACGCTGCTCTCACCGGTGACCCCACCATGGTCTACCGCGCCATTTGCCATGACCCGCTGACGGCCTCTGTTCTTTCTTTGGCTGAGATTCGGCAGATGACCAATGAACTTTTCTCTCGCCATAAGGACTATCTACCACAATTCAAACATACAAAGGTTTAAAACCCTTTCAAATTTTCAGTGGAAAAAATATCGCTCTGTGATCCAAAGAATTCGTGCCTCGCTTGCAAATAATTTCGATTCGGCCACGACCAAATTGGCAGTTGCTTGTGTTGGGAGTCTGGTCATATACATATTGGCATTCACCCTGCCTGCCAATTTGTTGAAGTTGGTTGACCAGGTTCATTTGGATGGGCACTTGTTGCGCGATGTTGGATTACCGGCCTATCTTCGCATGGTCCTCGCTTTTGGAAGTGTTACCTTCCTCTATTTTTGGGGATTTCGTGCGGCCGCTAAGGCGAAAAGCAAGGCGGCTTGGGTTATCGTCATTGCCGGAATGGTGGCGTTTGTCCTTGTGTTTTTATTTATGGCTCCCTTTGACGCCTTGGATATTTACGATAACATATTCCACGGCCGGATTACGGGGATATATGCTGGCAACCCTTTTAGTCAGGTGATTGCCAGTTTTCCCCAAGATCCATTTTTCATTTACTCGCCGTGGAAATCCTCCCCTTCGGCTTACGGACCTGTCTGGGAAATTCTTGCCGGGCTGACTGCCCGCCTGGCTGGGAATGGAATCCTTGAAAATGTTGTGGCGTTCAAACTGTTACCGGGTATTTTCCAGCTTGCTGGTGGAACTGTTGTTGCAGTCTTTTTTCGCCGCACTGCACCCGAGCGCGCTTTATCTGGAGCGCTTTTGTTGGGTTGGAACCCGGTTATTTTATATGAAGCATGGGGCAACGGTCATAATGATTTCGTCATGGCTTTTTGGGTTTTGTTGGCAGCCATATTGTTAAGCCGCAAGCACTATACCTGGGCGGTACTTTCTTTGGTGGTCGGAGCGTTGATTAAATTTATTCCATTGTTATTGATTCCGGCTGCTTTGCTTATCGGTCTTCGTAATCTGCAAAAGGTACGTTCTCGTCTTTGGTTTCTTTTTAAAACAACCACGGGGGCTCTTTTAATGGTTATTGCTGCGTATCTTCCTTTTTGGAACGGTTTGGCAACATTAAACATTACTAGGCGCATGCAGATGTTCACTACTTCCATTCCGTCGGTGATATATCGGCTCTTAACGCCAGTCCTCGGATTATCTGAATCTGCCCGCTTGGTCAGCTTGGGTGCCTTGGGGTTGCTGGCAGTTTTTACGCTATATCAATCTTTTCAAGTGAATGAGCAGGAACCTTCCCGCGATTTTTCCTCGATTGCATTTTATATCCTTGCTTTCTATTTGATGATTACCTGCTTGTGGTTTCAGCAATGGTATAGTCTTTGGTTGGTTGCCTTGGCTCCCCTTCTTCCAGAAAACAATCGGCGCTTGGCACTTTTAATTGGGTTCTGGGTGTTAACCAAGCAATTCGTTTTCGGTCCATTGATCGTTCCAGTCATGACTCTTTACCCTAATAAGGCGATCTGGCTGGAACCACTATTGACAATCTCCACGCTGGGCATTCCCTGGATCTTTGCAGTGAAAAATACCTGGATCTCCCGGCGTTTGCTTGAAATAAAGCCTACTATATAAGTTTTTTATGGGACTTCCCACCAACTTATGACCCCTCCTTTTGATCTTCTTGTAGCTGGTGAAATTAATCCCGATCTGATCCTTTCCGGCAATGTCGATCCCGCTTTCGGTCAGGTGGAAAAACTTGTTGATTCAGCTGTCCTGACGGTCGGTTCCTCATCGGTCATCTTTGCCTGTGGTGCAGCGAAACTTGGGCTGCGGGTTGCTTTCATTGGTCTTTGTGGGGCTGATCTTTTCGGGCGCTTCATGTTGGACGAAATGAATTCCAGAAATGTGGATACTTCCAGTGTCGTCGTTCGTCCGGTCGGTCAGACCGGCTTGAGTGTCATCTTGAACCGCCGGACGGATCACGCCATCCTGACCCATCTCGGTCTGGTCGCTGCCCTGACTGCTGCCGATGTGACCGTTGACCTGCTGCGTCAAGCTCGTCACCTGCATGTTGCCTCTTATTTCCTGCAATCCGGTCTCCAGCCCGGCTTGCCGGGTCTCTTCGACCATGCCCACGCTCTCGGGCTGTCCACCTCCCTCGACACAAACTGGGATCCATCTGGCGCATGGGCAGGCTTCGATGAATTGTTGCCACGCGTGGATGTTTTCCTGCCTAATGAAAAGGAAGCCTTCGCCTTGGCGAAGACAAATGATCTGGAATTGTCGTTGCAGCAACTCAGCGAGTTCTTGCAAAGTGGTGGCGATAAAAATGGGTGTCGGTGGCGCTGTCGCCCGCAGCGGGCAGGAGACTGCCCGGGTATCTGCATTAGAGGTGAATGTTGTCGATACAGTTGGCGCTGGCGACTCTTTCGACGCTGGGTTCTTATATGGGTTTCTCAATGGTTGGCGGTTGCAAAAAAGCCTCCAACTGGCGGTCGCCTGCGGCTCACTCTCGACCCGCCAGGCTGGGGGCACGACCGCCCAACCTGCTCTGGAAGAGGCCATGCAATATGTCTCACCCGCTGGATGATCTTGTTCGGGCGCAGAAACGTGGCGAGTGGCTCGGCCTCCCTTCGATTTGTTCCGCCCATCCGTGGGTGTTGAAAGTTGCCATGCACGGCACTGGTCCGCTTTTGATCGAATCCACCTGCAACCAGGTTAACCAATTTGGCGGATACACCAGCATGACCCCCTCGGATTTCGCCGCCTTTGTGAAAAAAATTGCCTCGGAGAATGGGTTTCCTATTGAAAAACTGCTCCTGGGTGGAGATCACCTGGGTCCTTCCCCCTGGCAGGTAGAACCCGCTGTGAGCGCAATGGAGAAGGCCTCCGGGATGGTTTGCTCTTACGTGCGTGCCGGTTTCACCAAGATCCACCTGGATGCAAGTATGCGGCTGGCGGACGACCCACCCGGAACCCTTGAAACCCAAACTTCCGCCCGCAGGACAGCTGAATTGGCCCGCATCGCTGAAGCGTCGCTCTTGGACCCGGCCGCTGCCCCGCGCTACGTTATCGGAACCGAGGTACCTCTTCCAGGCGGGGCTCGTGGACCCACCAGTGTCAGTGTGACATCGGTGGAAGCTGCCCGTGCCACCTTGGAATGCATGCAGGCCGCGTTCATGGAATTGGGATTGCGGTCTGCCTGGGAGAGGGTTATTGCGCTGGTTGTTCAGCCGGGGGTTGAGTTCGGGGATGATTTCGTCTTGGATTACAACCCCAAGCTGGCACACACTTTGGCTGTTTTTTCTGAGGGAACGCCTTTCGTTTTCGAAGCCCATTCCACCGATTACCAAAGGCGCCTCAATCTGCGGAACTTGGTCCGGGACCATTTTGCAATCCTGAAAGTCGGGCCAGCTCTCACTTATGCTTATCGGGAGGCCGTGTTTTCTTTGGCAGAGATCGAATGCGAGCTTTTTGGTTCTGGTCAACGCTCGGAGTTGGTGGCGGTCCTCGAGCAGGCCATGCTTCGCCACCCCCAACATTGGCAGGATCATTATCATGGCACTCCGGATCAGCTGGCCTTTGCCCGGAAATTCAGCCGGAGTGATCGAATCCGCTACTATTGGCCGCTGCCGGAGGTCCAGGCAGCGCTGGGAAAACTGTTTTCAAACCTGGAGGGGGTGGATATTCCCATGTCTCTTATGAGTAAGGTCGCGCCCAGGCTGGTCAATCAAATTCAAACAGGGAGAAATCTCAATCATCCAGCTGATTTGATTGATGCCTCAATACAAGCCGTACTGGATGACTACCAGGTGGCTTGCACATCACGCTGATACATTCCACAGTGCATATGGTTCGAGGGATTACAGAAAATGATAGATGGGGGAAAGATTCGCTGGCTATAAACATCTGCCAGGGGTGCTATAAATTAATGAATACCACTTCAAGTCCCTGATCAACCATCTTGAGAACGTGCAATTCCTTCCTCAGGGTTAATATTGGGCGAGCTTTTCGTCGGGTTGATTAGGACGCCGTGTACCTATCCAATAATAAAACAAGGGGACAATGATAAGGATTAATGAAATTATTAAATATTCACTCAATACAATCCCTCCCCGGGGTGTTTTTATATAACTTGAAGAGGAAGCGAAAAACACAAAGGCAAGGAATGAATATTTCATAACTTTACGAACAGGAGCTTTGATCGGGTTGTCCGGAAGTTTGACCCAGTAAATAATCAATGGGATGAAGCCTAGTAAAGAGGGGAGGTTGTATTCAAATGCCATGGTAGGGTAGGTGAGCATAATGATCGCTGCGCCTGCCAAAAAGGGGATGGACCGCTCGATCACGTTATGGTTAATTTTGACATGCATATATCCCAGGATGATCAGAGGGATCGGCAAAAATTTCACCATCCAAACCGGTAGGAAGTTTGTCAAACTGATTCCACCGGGAAGGCCGAACCGTTCCTGGTCGTAAAGTCCTTTCAAAAAATTAAGACTTTGATCTGGAAATAATAGGCACAGGAAAACAACGATCAGAAGACAGGCGCCAGATAGGAGGACGGCTTTCTTTCCATCGACGAGGCTTTTAGAATTGAGGATATATACACATAAAACTACAAGAATATATGGAAAGGATGTCCATTTTATAAACGCAAACAAGATGGACAATAAGACCAGCAGGGAATTCTTTTTGATAAAGCCCAATGAGCATCAGCAGGTAGCCGATGCCAATGTATACTGAGAACTGGCCTCGTTCAAACCATGATAAGCCTGCAGGGGTTAGGAATAAATAAGCATTTGCTAGCAATAATCCGGAAAAAATATATTTTTCAATTTTTAAGACCTTAAACGAAAAAACAAAAACCGCGTAAAAAAGCAAGCCTTGAATGGCGATATGGAGCAGGCTGGCAATCCCATAATCCAGTTTACAGATCGTGATCGAACACAGATAATGGAGCAGCGGCGCGTATCTTGACGGCCTCTGCAGGGGATCCAGGAATCCGGTGCGATAGTTTTCACTCAGCGCGGCCATCTGTTGCGAAGGAAAATATATTTGAGCAAAATCCACTTCAAGGTGATTTTGAGCTTGATATTGTTGAGCAGCAGGGGTATTCGGGATTCTAACCAGGCCGTACCTGGGAAAAGGCACTAACGCTGTTCCCTGAAAGGTCCCCGTATATTACATCTTTTGATAGCAGGATGATATTTCTAAGGATGAAAACATGTGCAACAATAAAGACCAGGATAAATACTGGCTTGATTATTTTGCGCATTAGTATATTTTCCTATTGTTTTAACATTTTTACTGCATCTGAATGGATGATGATGCCGTCGATTTTTAATAACCTGGTTTCCTGCCGTTTGATCTCTTGCGCCACTTTCAATCGATCCGAAAGATGTGGAAATTGGGCAGTGAATTCAGGGGAACCAAAAAGCCTGCTGTCCTGGATCCCGTCAAACGAGTGATCGGCTAAAAAATCCAAAGCACCACTTACACCAAGATCGACCCGATAATGCGTAAACGCTTCCTTCTCCAAATCGCCAAAATCCACCCCAACGGGCACTGCGCCTAACTCCATCAGGATGCGGCAGAACCATGGCTCGAACAAGGGGGTAACTTCCTTTCTTGCTTCTCCAATTGATATTTCACCGAAAGGTGCGTCAAAATGGACCAGGGCGGGCGCTTTGCTTGTGTTCGAGCCGCAGGCGATATCTAAAATTTTTTTGTTCCGAATATTTGATATTTTCCTGAAGGAATGGACCAGCCGGGCGAACATTTGCTCCATGATCTGGTTGACACCGGGCTCTTTTGCAATTTTTTTATCCAACTCATAATGTTTATTAAGCGCCTCAATGGTTTCTGCGATCAGGATATGATCACCTTTTTCTTTCCATTGGCGGTTTATGTCGCTGATTAGCTTATCTTGATGGTTTTCTGTTGAAACGGATTTCATTTAATTTCCTTCAATATCACCATGATATATATCGCGAAGCAGGCAGCGATGACGGTCCCAAAAACAATGGCGAATTCCTGTTTGATGCTGTTGAAAGGATACAGGCCTGTCACGACCATGACAATCCGCCCAATGACATCCCCCCATAGGAATGCGACCGCGATGATTGCCGCCCACTTCCTTTTGGTTAATAACAGCCAGCCTCCCACAAAATAGAATAACCCAAGAGTTACCCCCAACAGGGTGGAAATGCTGGCCTCGGAGATGGTGACTCCGAAGAAGTTGTGACTGACCCCGGTCGCCACTTCTGCCAGTCCAAAGAGGATCATGATGACCGCAACAATGGTAATGCCCAGGGGAAGTGTCCTTCGATCTGGGTGTTTGCTTGATAATGTCTTGCGTCATGATAATCTGTCAATATTAAACAGTAAGGATGTCCATTTGCGCTGATCTGGATCGGTTGGCAGATTTTGTTGATCTGGTTCCTATCCGCATCCCGCTATTATACGGCATTCATACTCTCGCATTATTTCGATTAATGGAACATTTTATAAGGGATGTCGTCTCAGGATTGTTATGAATCATAGATGAAAAAAGGAAAAAATGGAAAAGATCCCTTTGACCATCCTCTCTATTCTACTTGCTGCCGGATTAATTCTTTCAGTTTGTGCTTCCCAGTCAGCCTGGACAGCACAGTCAACCTTGGGTGGGACTTCCTGGATTTTGGTTTCTTATGGGAGTGCGGAGAACCAGACCCCGGCTGCGGCTGGTGTGCCGACGAGCTTGATCTTCGCAGCCGATGGACGAGTTAGCGGCAACCTCGGCTGCAATGGTTTCTCTGGAAATTACAAGGTAAAGGACGGGAAGCTTGTATTTGGTCCTTTGGCTTCCACCTTGATGGCGTGCCCTGAACTGCAGATGACCCAGGAGGGAAGCACTTTCCAGGTTCTCACCGGCACGGTCCTCTTTACCATGACAGGCAACACCTTAACGATCTACGCTGCTGGCGGTGCAGTTGCACTCACGCTTTCACGCGTCGTCAACTGAAATTGAATTACTAGCTAAGCGTAAAACTCCGGGAGGTTGATTAATCCCGGTGTTTTAATTGGTAGTTACCATATATAAAATATTAAGTTCTAGGTCGGCACCTTTATTCGAAAACTATTCCGAGCAGGCCTGCGATGACCCCCATCTCGCCCACGTGCTGATATGGGTGGGTAAGGCCGAAGTTCATCAAACACTTTCCTTTTGACCAACCTGTATACCACTTGGCAAGCTCCTCAGCATCTGAATGAGCCAATCCTTCATCGATGACGATTGCTTTGGCGCGTTCCGGGCTGATGGTTGTATCCAGGTCCATCATGCTGATTTCGTTGACGATTTCATGGGTACGTACCCTTACTGCCATGGAATAATCATGTAAAGCCTGGAGATCGATCCGCTGGCTGAGATCGTCCACTTCGGAAAAGTTCATGCCACTGCCATTATCCCTCCAGGGTAAATTTAAACTTTTCATCCATCCGTCCTTATCCAGGATTTGCGCCCCCTCGGTGACAAAAAGGTTCAACCCGGCGTCTTCCACCCGGGTCAGGTGCCATAGAATCCAGGCGATCGAGTTGACCGCGGGGTGTGGTCGCATGCGCATCTTGTCTTCCGGTACGGTTTTCCAATAATCTGCAAGAAAATAATCGTAAAGCACATCATGACGTTGCAGGAACAATTGAGCGAAATCCATTTTCTATCTCCACTATTTACTGAATTGGGGATTTATACTTTCCTTGGAAACTAAATGGCAGGATATAATGATTATATGACGTTCCAATATTATCTGCCCGAACCTGGCATCGCACCATTGGGGATCCGTTATTGGTTCACTGGGGAGTTATGGGCATTAACAAATAAGCGCAGTTCCAGTCTGGCTTGAAAACATTAAAAGATGAAGGTTGTGGTGCGCTGATTTGATAAATGGAGGAGGTACGGCATGTTCAAGATGTTTAAGAGGCGTAAAAGTATTTTTATCAAGTTGATTCACGACCAGGCTTCCCTCACGTTGGCTGGGTTGGATGCATTGAAAACCTACATGGCCAGCCAGGATCCAGTCGCCGCAGAGACGCTTATCTCGAAGGAAAAAGAAGCCGATGAGGCCCGCCGCATCCTGATCTACGAATTGAACAAAACATTCATCACCCCGTTCGATCGCGAAGATATTTTTTCCCTTTCCCGCACTATTGACGATGTGCTTGATTATGCCTACAGTACTCTTATCGAAATGCAGGTTTTGAAGGTGGAACCTACCACCTATATGCAAAGGATGGCTTCACTTCTCAGGGATGCGGCTTATGAACTTTTCATGGCAGTGGACTGCTTCGATGATCACGCCGGTGTCGCCGCGGAGCATGCCAAGCGCGCCAAAGCTCTTGAAAACCAGGTGGAGGGTGTTTACCGGGAAGCCCTGGCAGACCTCTTCAGCGGAGCGGAGGATATCGCTCACGTAGTCAAAATGCTGAAACTGCGCGAGGTCTACCGTCACATGAGCAACGCCTCCGATCGTGGCGATGAGGCTGCCAACGTGATTGCCGATATCGTCGTCAAGATCACTTGAGCCTCAGCCTCTGGTCACGTCCTCCATCATGACTTCATTAATAGGGTTGGCCCTGATTTTTGATTTCCTGAAAGTATTCACATTACATCTTTTAGAGAATATCCTGGCCTTTTTCACCGGCGGATTTAAAGTCTTCCTGAGCCTGACCTCCGGGTGGTTCGGCGTTTAATAATCCCTCTTCTCAAGAGATCAAAAGCCAGTGGTATTCATGCGGCTGGAGCAATAGCGACAACCCCTCCAGCGTTTTAGCCACCATCTGACCGCTCAGGAGATCCAGTATTTCGCCGTGGGCATCCGCCGGCAGGGAGATCCTGATATCTTGGGGATCGCTGCTTAAGTTATGGACTGCGAGCACGCGCTCCCTGCTATCGGATCGCAGGTAGCCCGCTATACTTTTCGTTCCGAAATTTACCCATTCCAGGTTCCCGCAGCACAATGCCGGGTGGCTTTTCCGGAGGGCGATCATTGCTCGGATCCGCGACCATATCGACCCGTGGTCGGCGCGCATGTCCCGGACGTTCACACGATCAGGACCGTAAGGGGCGACGCTGATTATGGGGTATGGAACATTGGTCGTTTTGCTAAATCCGGCATTGAGTCCCCCTTCCCACTGCATGGGCGTACGTACTCCGTTCCGGTCAGGCAATTGGATATTGTCTCCCATCCCAATTTCGTCTCCATAATAGATGATTGGAGAACCGGGCAGGGTGAATAGCAGGGAGAAGGCCAAACCGATCTTCCGTGGGTCGTTATCCAGCAAGGGTGCCAGTCGGCGGCGGATGCCTAGGTTCAGTCGCATGCGCGGCGTCTGGGGCATATTCCTTCCACATCCATTGGCGCTCCTCCTCAGTAACCATCTCCAGCGTCAGCTCATCGTGGTTGCGCAGGAAGGTGCACCACTGGCAGTTCTCTGGGATCGCCGGGGTATGTGTCAGCGCCCATTCGATCGGAGCAGCCATCCCCTTGACGCAGGGCCATGAAGATGCGCGGCATCAGCGGAAAATGGAAAGCCAGTTGAAACTCGTCACCCTCTCCCAGGTAAGTGCGCACGTCTTCCGGCCATTGGTTGGCTTCGCATAACAGGATTCGCCCGGGATAGTTTTGATCGACGAATCTGCGCATTTCCTTGAGAAAGGCGTGCGTCTCAGGTAGGTTTTCGCAGGTTGGTTTCTTCCCGTTCGAAGAGATACGGGACTGCATCCACCCGGAAACCGTCCACCCCAAGTTCGAACCAGAAGCGGATGATGTTCAGGATCTCGGCACGTACTGCCGGGTTGTCGAAGTTTAGGTCTGGCTGGCTGCTGTAGAACCGGTGCCAGAAGTATTGACCGGCAGATTCGTCCCAGGTCCAGTTCGATTTTTCGGTGTCCACAAAAATGATACGCGCTTTGCTGTATTTTTGATCCGAATCGCTCCAGACATAGTAATGCTCGGTATGGCGAGTCACGCTCGGAGCGGGCTGCCTGGAACCACGGATGCTGATCGGAGGTGTGGTTGATCACCAGGTCCATGATCAGGCGGATGTTGCGAGCGTGCGCAGCCGCTAGCAAAGCCTTGAAATCGTCCAGGGTGCCGTAATCCGCATGGATGCTGGTGTAATCCGAAATGTCGTAGCCGTCGTCCTTGAGCGGGGACGGGTAGATTGGCAGCAGCCATAGGCAGTCCACCCCCAGCGACTGCAGGTAATCGAGTTTTTGCGTCAGACCGTTCAGATCGCCGTGCCCGTCCCCGTTGCTGTCGTAGAAGGCTCGGACGTAAACTTCATAGAATACGGCATTTTTATACCAGAGTGGATCGGACATGGTTAAATCTCAACGGCTTTCTAGCCTTTGACGGAGCCTGCCAGCAGGCCGCGCACGAAGGAGCGTTGGAAGGCGAAGAATACGATCATCGGGATGAGGAATGACAGGAAGGCTGCCCCGGTCAGGATGTGCCAGTTCTGGCCGCGTGGGTCGATCAGGTTGGTGATCTGCACGGTCAGCACCGGGTGGCTGGAGAGGAAGATCTTGGCCACCAGGAAATCGTTCCACACCCAGATGAACTGGAAGATACCCAGGGAGGCGATGGCGGGCATTGACAGCGGCAGTGCCAGGCGGCGGAATGCTGCCCAGTGGTTGGCGCCATCCAGGTAGGCAGACTCGAAGATCTCGCGCGGCAGGGAACCGATGAAGTTGCGGATCAGATAAATGGCGTACGGCAGGCCGAAGCCGGTATGAAAGAGCCAGATCCCAAGGAAGGAGCTTTGGATGCCGAGTTTGACGTACAGTTGGGCAATTGGGACGAGGGACATTTGCAGTGGCACGATCTGCAGACCGATCAGCAGGGCGAACAGCCACTGGCGCCCTTTGAAGTCCAGCCAGGCAAAGGCGTAGGCGGCCAAGGCGGCAAAAATGATCACCAGCAGGGTGGTCGGAATGGTAACCAGCAGTGTGTTGATCAAGCGCGGCCCCCATTCCCGCCGGATTGGCAAGGTCACTCAGGTTGCATTTGAAGACCGCTGTGGTGCTGGTCGTTCCGGCCTTGCAATCAGAAAGGTAATCCTTCGAGCCCTTGTAGCCCACGATGGCATCCACATAGTTGCTTAAGGTCAATTGGCTGGTGGCTTGGCCCTGGCCTGAAAGTGTTTGCAGGTAGGTCACCACCGGGGTCAGGCTGTTCAAGGCGTCTTTGGCTGCAGTGGGCAGGGTAGGGTTGATCAGGTGCGGTCCGCCATTGATCGGCGCACGCAGCATTACCAGCAGGCTGGCAGCGCTGGGGAACTGGTTCACCAGGGTTGGGCTGGAAAGGTCGGCGGCTGAAAGCGCCTTCCCGTCCGCCCCATGGCAGGCTGCGCAGAATTGGGTATATTCGGGTTGACCGACTGCTTTCGGTTGGGGCAGGAACACCTGCCACCAGCCAGTGGTGCGTACTGCTTCACGTGACCGGAATGAAGTCACGAACA
The DNA here is from genome assembly GCA_963760245.1 of uncultured Chloroflexia bacterium. GTDB lineage: Bacteria > Chloroflexota > Anaerolineae > Anaerolineales > Villigracilaceae > UBA877. The sequence goes on from CAVXCH010000004.1 coordinate 821,402, forward strand.
GCCCCAGGGTGGGGGCAAGCCAAAGCACACACATGATGATCACTGCCAGGTGGAGAGGCAGCCTGCTGAAAAACCGGTTGAGGCGGGCTAGGGGTTTCATCGCGCCGCCTCCTCTTTCCGGAAACGTTGGATGTTGAAAATCATGATAGGGATCGTCAAAACGATCAGGATGACTGCTATGGCGGTGGACTGACCGGGGTTGGTTACGATCAGGGTGAACATACGGTTGGCAATGACTTCCGTGCCGAAATTCCCGTCGGTCATGACGAATACAATGTCGAAGATCTTAAGGATGATGATTGCCATGGTGGTTGTCACCACCACGATGGTTGGCAGGATGGTGGGAAACATGATTTGCCAGAACACCTGCCATTCGTTGGCCCCGTCCACGCGGGCCGCCTCCAGGATTTCAGCCTGGACATTCTTGATAGCAGCCGAGAGGATGGTCATGCAGAAACCGGCCCACAGCCACACTCCCACGAGCATCAAGGAAAAATTATTGATGGCCGGGTTGCTCAACCAGGTCACCGGCTTGCCCCCCAACCCGACGATGATGGCGTTCAAAAGACCGATCTGAGGACCACCGCCGGTTTCGATGTCATACACAAAGCGCCAGATGATGCCAGCGCCGATGAAAGAAATGGCGGTGGGCAAGAAAATGATCGCCTTGGCGATACTCTCGTAGCGCACCCGGTCGGCCAACAGAGCGAATAAAAGTCCCCCGGCGATCGTCCCGGGAACCATCAATAGCAGCCAAAGGGCGTTGTTGCGCAGGGCGATTAGCATGTCGGGGTTGGTGAGGGCATAATGGTAATTTTCGAATATCCCCCAACAGGACTTACCTGCGGTGCAGGTGGTCGCTGCAGAATTGGTGCTGGTGGCATCCAGCAGGCTCAGGCGGATCGTGCCGATCGTCGGATAGACGATGAACACCGTCATGAGGATCAGGGCAGGGAGCAGGTATAACCATGGGGCGAGACGACCTTGCTTCATGATCGTTGGGACCATATCGACCTCCTTGGGCATGCTCACACGGCTATGGCTGGGGCATGCATCTTGCATGCCCCAGCATTTTACCAGCACTTTGGAAAATTTACTTGATGGATGCTGTCTGAGCCGCGGCAACGGTGGCGAGCGTGGTGGTTATATCCGCGCCCTGCACGATGTCGACAATGCCCTTCCATTCGGCGTCGTTGAATGGGGCGCCGAGGGCGTCACCGATGTCGAAGGTGAAGCCGGAGGTATTGGCTAGCATCTCAGCTGAACTTGATTTCCTGCGGGTCGGTGTAATTGCCCATCGCATTCTTATTGGGCGACAGGCTGAAATTGGCTGCTGGCCCAGTTCTGGCCACCCACCGCGCTGGTCAGGTAAGCGACCAGGGCCTGGGCAGCCGGCTTATTGCTGAAGGCCATCATGAAGTCGGCCCCACCTTGCAGGCCCTTGGGCACCCGGGAACTGGAAGAAATCATAATCGGTGCCGTATTTCAGAGTTGGGATACTGCGTGGCGATGGAGCCGCCGGCAAAACCGGACTGCTTGACCATCAAGGCCTGCGGCGGGTTCGAGAACACCTTGTAAATGGCATCCAGGAACTTGGTGTTGACCGTGCCATCCGCACCACCAACGGTGTACTTCGGATCCGAAGCCCACTTCTGGTAGATCTGATAGACAGCAACGACACCCGGATCGTTGTAAGGGACTGTACCGGCGATGATGCCGTTGACATAGTCCGGACCCTGGGTGGCAAGCAGCATGTCCTGGATGAAGTCGGAACCGGTCCAGCCGTCTGCAGCGCCGCCGTTATTAAAGCCCATGCTCCACGGCACCTGGCCGTCGGTCACCATCTTGTCGACCAGGGTTTGCAGGTCGGCGAAGGTGGTCGGGACGGTGTAACCGAGAGCTTTGAACTGGGTGGGGCTGTACCAGATGATGGACTTGAGATCCGCCTTGACCGGGATGGCAAGCCACTTGCCGCTTACCGTTCCCATTGTGATCCAGTAGGAGGCATAATTGGATTGATCACCACCCACTGTGTCTAGTGGCAGCAATTGGGCAGTGTAAAGCTTGAGCGGTGAGAGATCCGGCCAGAATAGTACGTCCGGCGGAGTGCTCTTGACCAGGGTATCGAGTACGGCAGCGTCACGGGTGGATTGAGCGTTGACCGTGATCCCGCAGGCAGTCTCGAACGGTTTGATAATGGTATTGAAACTCTCTTCCTCCGTGCCGGTCCATTGGTACACAACAGACAGCGTGTCACCTGAGGCGGCCCCCTTGCAATCGATTGCAGGGGCAGCCGTGGCGGCAGGCGCTGTCGGAGGCATTGTGGTTGGGGTTGCAGCCGGTGCGCATGCCGCCAGGATCATACTTGCTACGGCTAGCAAACCGAATATTCGGGTAAAGCGTGTGTTCATTTTTCTAATCCTCCAATAGAGTTGAAAATTGGGTTTGATCTAATCTATTTTTTCCTGAAATGATCAACATTTTACAGTGGTATTGACCACCTCCTTCTTGACGATTCAAGTGATTAGCCTGAGTGAGAGGGGGCGAAATATCAAACGCTTGCTGATGGAAATTGAGCGACAACTAACACGTGTTAATAACCTTTGAAAAAAATAATTAATTAAGCACCGTTTGTTTAAACACTTGACTTTCGGATGACCAGCTCGGATTCGAGCAGGACGCCCTCCTCCTCGAGGCTTTCACCCTGGACGAGCCGCATGAGACGTTCCCCAACCGACCTGCCCAGCCCGTAAGCTGGGATGCGGATGGTGGTTAGGGGAGGATCGTAATAGTCTGCCAGGGGGATATCGTCAAAACCTACAACGGCAAGGTCTTCAGGGATTCTCAATCCGGCCTGCTTGATCGCCCTGATCGCACCCAGGGAGACCACGTCGCTGGCGACGAACACCGCTGTTGGGCGGGAGGATAGTTCCAGCAATTTTCCCATGGCGATATACCCGCTCGCCGGGGTATAGGCTCCTTCCTGTATCAGGGAATCATCCGGTTCAATTTCCGCTTCAGCCAGTGCCTTCAGATAACCTGAACGACGCTGTTGGGCGGAAGTATATTCCAGGCTTGCGTTGGTGATCATGGCGATCCGCCGGTGGCCGTGTTCGATCAGGTGCCTGACAGCTCGCGCGGAACCATCCACGGCATCGATGTCCACAAAGGGGAGGTTGCTCTCTGGCAATTGGCCCATTAGCATGACCGGCAGCCCGGATTGGTGCAGGCGGATGATCTCGGCTTCATTTTGACGGGGTCCCGAAAGAATGATGCCGTCCACGTGGTTCTCCTGGACCAGGTGCAAATAACCATCGCAATCCTCCGGTTCCAATGGTTTCAAGAGTACCTGGAAACCTTTGGCGGTGGCTGCTTGTTCTATTCCCAATAATACTTGGGGGAGTAATGCATCTGCAAAGACTTGTTCATGACTCTGGCGTAGGACCAATCCGATTGTGTTAGATTTTCCACTAGCCAGTTTTCTCCCCCTTGAATCCGGATGGTAATTCAGCTCCTTCGCAACCTGCTGAACCCGCTGGCGAGTGTCTTCGCGGATACTGATACCGGGTACGTTATTTAGGACTAGCGACACTGTGGTCCTTGAAACGCCCGACTTTTTGGCGACGTCGAAGCTGGTAACACGTTTATTAGCCATCATCCTCGCTTACTAACACGTGTTAGTAAACTAAGTATACAGAAATTTCGTGGCTTTGTCAAGCATTTATTCATAAATTGGTACGAGTTAATTAAAAATCAATCCAAACCATAGATCATTTAGGTGGTAATTATGCGATAATTGGCTCATTGTCCATGGGGCACGTGGGTAAAATCGCTGCATGGTCGAATGAGATTAAACCTTCATAAAGGAGAATCGATATGCGCTTGCAAGGTAAAGTTTCTCTTATTACGGGCGGCGCAGCCGGGATCGGAAAGGCCACTGCGCTGCGCTTCGCAGAAGAAGGCGCCAGCATTGTATTCTGCGATGTAAACCAGGTGGCGGGCGAAGACTTGCTCAAGGAGCTTGGTCCTGCTGCGCGGTTTGACAGGGTCGACGTGGTCGATCGGAAAGAAGTCCAGGTCTGGGTCGACTCCGTGATCGGACAATATGGCCGGATTGATGTGCTTATCAATAACGCCGGCATCACGCGCGACGCCCAGTTTGTAAAGATGAAGGATGGTGTACTGGTCAAACAGATGGAAGAGAATTCGTTTGACGAGGTGATTTCGGTCAATCTGAAAGGTGTCTTCAACTGCACCCAGGCGGTGACCCCCCAAATGATCAAACAGGGCAGCGGCGTGATCGTGAATGCATCCTCAGTGGTGGGCCTTTACGGAAATTTTGGCCAGACCAACTATACAGCTTCTAAGGCCGGAATCATCGGCATGACCAGGGTCTGGGCGCGCGAGCTGGGAAAATACGGCATCCGGGTCAATGCGGTGGCCCCGGGTTTAATCATGACCGAAATGCTGCAGAAAATGCCCGAGAATGTGCTGGCGGATATGAAATCACATACCCCCATTGGCCGACTTGGGGAACCAAGGGATATTGCCAACGCTTACCTATGGCTGGCAAGCGACGAAGCTTCTTTTGTGCATGGCGCTATCCTCAGCGTCGACGGAGGCATTGTTCTAGGCACATAGGAAGCTCTTCAAGCAACATTACATTGCGAGCACTTCTTCCGGCTGCTGAGTCCTGCCGGTTGAACGGACGCACAGTAGCCCCTAAATGCAACCAGGTTGTCGAGTTCATCGACGAGTTGGCTGCTTCGAATGTAAGATTTTAGGTCGCGGATTTTGGTTATGCTGTGGGGATGACCTCATTCCTATATTTATTGTAAGTGTCTTTTATGGCTGGCCATATTTTTCTATGAGCAGTTGCTTATCGATCTTCGCCGCGGCAGTCTTGGGCAGGGATTCGACAAACACAACCGATTTCGGAATCTTGAATTTTGCCAAGCGTGTTTGGCAGAATGCGATCAATTCATCAGCCGTTAAGTGCACTCCAGGTTTGAGAACGACGAGCGCACGCCCGACTTCACCCCATTTTGCATCAGGCACTGCAATCACGGCTGCTTCGCCGATCGCAGGTTGGGCGTACAAAACACCTTCGACCTCAGCAGGGTAAACGTTTTCACCACCCGACTTGTACATGTCCTTGGAGCGGCCGACGATGTAATAACATCCGTCAGCATCACGCCGCGCCAAATCTCCGGTGTGCATCCAGCCATCGACAATCGCGTGGGCAGTCTCTTCTGGCTTGCCCCAATATCCTGCACAAACATGCGGCCCCCGCACGAGCAGTTCACCGACATCGTCCGTGCCACACTCGCCGCCCTTTCCATTGATGATTTTCACGTCGATGTGAATCAATGGATAACCGACCGATCCGGGTTTTTCCAATCGCTTTTCGGGTGGTAACCAAAATGTGTTCGGTCCAGCTTCGGTCAGTCCATAGCCTGTGAACAATCGAACGCCGCGTTCGGAAAACCGTTCGACGATGGGTAATGGGCAGGACGCGCCTCCGCTCCCGCAAATTTTCAGGGAGGTGAGATCGGCTTCCATCCAACGCGGGTGTTGTTGCATCATAATATACATGGTAGGCACGCCTACCAGCAAGGTCACGTGCTCATCGCGAATTAGATCAAAAACCTGGTCCACATCGAATGTGCGGCAAACAATCGATGTGCCGCCCATGTGAACCAGGGGTGCGGTAAAGATGTTGAATCCACCGGTGTGGAACAGTGGGGTATTAAGGATCGTGATGTCATCGGGCCCTAGCCCCCAGCCCGTCACCGTGTTGACCGAATTGGCCGTGATGGAGCGATGGGTTAAGATCGCCCCCTTGGGCAGACCTGTTGTGCCACCCGTGTAGCAAATCGCCCATGCATCGTTCCAATCGAGATTCTCTTCCGGCGGTTCGGTCTCGGAGCAATTCTCGCGTTCAGAAAAGAGAATGTCTCCGGCCTGGAGGGTTCGGTCAAACGAGACCCAGGATTTGACGCTGGGTGCAGTAGCCCGCACCACATCGGTTTGCGTTGCAAATTCCTTGCTGTAGACAAACACCTTGGGCGTGGCATCGTTAAGCAGTCCGGTAAGTTCGTGCGGGGTAAGCCGCCAGTTGAGCAGTTGGATCACTGCGCCGATTTTTCCGCAAGCGAACCAGAGGTCGAGGTATTCAACACAGTTCATGGCGAGGATCGCAATGCGGTCGCCCTTCCGCACGCTCAACTTCTCGCGCAAGAAATTTGCAGTACGGTTGACCGTGCGATTCCATTCGCGATAGGTGATCCGTCGTTTGTCGTGAAGGGTATCAATGAGTGCTACTTTATCTGGCGTAAGCATTTCACGTCGTGTCAGCCAATTATTGAGATACATTTTTTCTCCTTTGAACTTTCATTATTCCCATTTCACAACCGAAGCAGACCAAGCGTACCCTATCCCTGCCGCGACCATCACCATCACCATCCCGGGGCGCAGACGTCCGGTCTCCAATCCTTTTTTGATCGAGAGCGCCTGGTCGTGCTGACCGATATGCCCGTAATCGCCCAGGTAGTACGACTGGTCTTCGCGTAGTCCCAGCTCGTGCAGCACGAATTGGTGCGCCGAGGGTTTCATGTGCAGGATGTTTAAATAGCCGATGTCGCTCCGGGTTAATCCACTTTTTTCCAGCGCTTTGTCGATCACCGCCAGGAAATTTTGCAGCGAAAGTCGATCAAGCCGCGCTTTCATCCCTTCGGGATCCGGCACGTCAATCTTATTGCGGCGTGCGGCAATTGCTTCAGCAGTGATCGGTTCTATGGTTCCGCCGGCTGGAATGATCACATCGAGCGAGAACGAACCATCCACCATTACTGCCGATTCGAGTAGATGGTTGTGAGGGTAATTTTTCTGCAACAACAAGGCACCTCCGCCTGCACTTAACCCGAACACAAAGCGCGAACGCGGATTGGTGTAATCTATTAAATCCCCATTGCGGTAGCCGCCCGCGATCAGGACTGTGTTGATGTCGGGGTCGCTCAACATCATCGCCTTCGCCATCTTGAGGGTAGCCATCGTCGTTGCGCATCTCATCTGCACATCGATTGCCCACGCGCGGAGCGCACCAAGGTCGTAGGCTAGCTTGATCCCGGCTGTCCATAGGGGATACTCTTTCCATTCTTCCGTTGTGCATAAAACAAGGTCAACGTCGGCAGGTTGAATGGATGTTTGGGCGAAGGCGTCCTGCGCCGCCCACAAAGCCATCGCGTTGGTATGATCGTTTGGACTCGGGACAGGCTTTCGTCGGATGCCCATCTTGTCCGCGAGGACATTTTCGGGAATCCCCGACATTTTCGCAATGTCAGCAGCTGTAATAAAAGTTCGCGGAATATAGACGCCCGCCGAAACTATACCTACGCTGGGTTGAACTGACATCGGGTCTCGGCCTATTTTTTTAGGAATTGTTCCACAGCGGCATTGAACTGATCGGCCATTTCAATCGTGAAGGCGTGACCGCCACCCGGGAAAATCATCAAGTTGGAATTTTTAATTTTCGCGGCGAGCATTCTTGCATTTTCAACCGGCACTACTCGATCATGATCGCCGTGCGCGATCAAGGTCGGGGCTGCGATCTGCGCAACGCGATCTTCAGCATTGAAGCCCGGGGTGGCCATTGCCTGGCGCTGGTAGGCGGGGACGGGCTGCGGATGCGCGACTCGCCACATCACATACTCGTTCACGAGCTCGGGATGAGCCTGCTGCCATTCGGCAGAGGTGAATAACTTGAAACCGTTGCGGATATCGGTTTCGGGGTTACCCGTGCGGTTCATCATTTCGACGAGTGTCTCTTTGGGAGTTGGGACCGAATTCGGCCCGCCAAAACTGGCACTGACCAAAACCAACTTGTTCACCATTTCAGGATAGCTCAAGGCAAATTCTTCAGCGATCAACCCGCCCAGGGAAGCGCCGATGATGTTGGCGCGCTTTATTCCAAGAGCCTTCAGCAGCCCAGCTGTGTCATCTGCAAACATCTTGATGCTATAAGGTTCTTCGGGTTTGTCTGATTCGCCTGCACCGCGATTGTCAAATACGATCACCTGGAAAGCCTTCGATAATTCAGGCGTTTGGCGGAACCACAGGAACGTGTCCGCGCCCAATCCGCCGATGAGGACCACCGGATCGCCGGTGCCGTGTATTTCGTAATGAATGTTAATTCCGTTCGCAAGTATTTTTGGCATCTTTTCCTCCTTGAAAAGGTTGATCACAACAAGTAAGCTATTCTGGATAGCGGACACTATAAAAGCGAAAGGATGGTCCTTAGAATATCCGCACATTAATATTATAGGACAATTTGAATAAATGCAGCTTGGCAATCGGCTACTCCATGCCCCAAACCTTGATTCATAAATGCTTCTGAACCGCCTTGGTAAGTATCTTTATGTATCTGGTGCCTTTGACCGCTACACTGCCGGGGTACCCCTCAACTCTGCTCGCAATTATTAATTAAAATTGGATTTGAGTTTTTATTCTCACCTGATGCCGGTGTCGATTGAAATGTCAAAATGGGTTATTTCTACCTTAAAAATCTCCACGGGTTGTACTTGCTGACCGCCCAGTCCCCCACCAGATATTGGTTTAGCCGTCACCATGTATTTTCCTACCGGGATACTGATCTGGTAATCTCCCTTGGAATCGATCTCGGTTCTCGCTATCTCTCTTTTTCCATCCTCAGAGAGAATCACAATTTGCCATGCCGCATACATTGACGGGGAGGGTGTCGGTTGGGGCACCCCGATCCTTTCAACAGGTTGCAATGGACCGATATCCACGTGACCGATCAGTGTCCCGCTTGACTGCCCACTGGATGAACAGCCTGCTGCGAGTCCGATTACCAGCGCTAAGAACAAGAGGTTTTGAAATCGCATTTGGTGCCATCTTCTGAGGCAGCTTATCCATATAATAGTTCGTTTGGAGTTCGCTTTCGCCGAGTTACTTTATTTATCCAGCATCAAGGTGTTGTAGTATCCAAATACCAGGCCGGTTTTGTAGATGGCAATTTGCGCAAATGGGCGATTAAATTCACCAGCCGCCATCTCGCCGTACCAGTTAAAAAAATAATTATCGATTTTGCCGCCTTCTTCGTATGCCCAATTGGTTTGCAGGGTCGCAAAATCCGGGATGGCTGCTGCAATGAGTCTCAGCGCCTTCGTCCGGATCTGTTCTTCAGATAAAACGGTGGCAAGTGGAGAAACTTTGTCCAACAATGCTCGCGCATCCATCTCTACAACTTGATACGTCACCGGATCAACAGAAAACCTACGCCCATCCATATCTTGATAGACCGCAACCAGCATGGTGGCTGGGGAATTCGCATCGGTGGTCATTTCGACAAATTCCAAAGGGGTCTTGGGCAGCTCCAGCTGGGTGCGCAGGGTGTTGATCGCCCCGATTTGCAGGTTGGCGGGAGTTTGTTCCGCACCGCAGCCATTCAGGACAAGGGATGTAATAAATATAAATAATGCCGTGGGGATAAAAAAATTTCGATTGGATTTCATTGGTCTCCTCCTTCTTTCTTGCCTTCAGGACTGGTGATGTAAACTAGCCTGTAGCCGTGGTGCGGTCGGTGGGTATCTACCATAAAATTAGACGTTTTGACCTCGATTTGTGTTCCCTGGTTACAGAGAAAGTGTAGATATAAAAAGGAAGCGGCCAAGTTTTTTCGTTATTCAGTTTTTCTTGGATTCGGGAGGTAAAAATCTTTTGGGAAAGATGTACATGCTGTTTGCATCCTTGAGTAGATCAATCATCTTGAGAATTCCCAGGTAATTTAGTGCAATCCCCAGTACGATGCCTAGGCCCCAATCCAACGGCGTGGCAAGGTTCCCATGGAGCACGACCACGAAGAAATAAATCGCGATTGGCAGGAAGACTATGTCGGCTGTCAACATGCCGGGGTTGTAGAATGTTTTCCCCTTGATATTGAACAAAAATGTATGAGCAATAAAGTTCCCTGCGGAAACCAGCATGGTCGCGATTCCCAGCCAGACTGCCCTTTCGCCGAACAAAGCCGCAAGGAAATAAAACAGCCAGCCGACCAATATATTGATGATAAGAGCCGTGTTGGGGTTAAGTGGGTACCGGTCGGGCTGCTGGCTGGAAAACATTACCGTGTTCATCATGCCTGGAAAATATCCTGGGTAACGGTATTCCTCAAATTGATGCAGGAACAAGGAAATCAGGCTTATCCAGAGCAGGATTGAAATTGGACTCGGGGGATGGAAGACCAGAAAAAAGCCCACGATCAGGCCAATTACGATACCGAGATCGAACCAGTGCTGTCTAAGAAAGTTCATTTATTCTCCGGGAAAACTAGCGTATTATAAGGTTTTTTCTTTTTCCACGTGCTTTTTATCGCTCCAAAGCGACAGTGTCAGCATTAGCACAACCAGCACCAGGTAGATATAATTCTGGTATGCACCGGGCGGCGTGTGTGTGAAGGAGACCGGTTTGATGTGACCGACCACCATGCGGCCCAGTGTTTCCAGTAGCTGCACACCCCACATTAGCGGGACCAGGGAGCGGTAGCGTAGGATGATAACCCACTGGATTAGAGCGTAAATCAATTGTTCGCCTCCCCACAGGGCAAAGGCAAAGATGACCTCATTCGCACCGGTCACGGCCAGGTTCATGCCGGCTATGCTGCCTGCGCCGCCGTCGGGAGCCAGAATATGGATAAAGCTGCGCACGGTTCCAATGGTTGCGATGAGAATTAACATGTAGAATGGCAGTTTCCATCCGCGGATGATATTATCGGCTTTGGTGGGCAGTAGGATTTCAAAGAGTTTTTTCACGGCTGAACCTCCTGCTGTTTGATTACCGGTTTGCCGAATTCACAAATCGGTTGGTTGCCTCTGCCACCTGCTGGGGCTGGTCGAAATTATCGAAATGGCTGGCGTTCGTGACCCATTCGATCCGGACATTGGGGCATTCCATCGCAATATCTCCAAAGATGGATGGAGGCTGGGCCGGGTCGCTGTCGGCCTGCAATTGCAGCACCGGGAAAGGGAAATTGTTTTTGCAGATTTTTCCGATGGCAGTGCCCAGGTCCCAGTTCCTCGTCAGAAAGTATTTTGGATTCATCGTCGCAACGCCTGGTCGGAAATACTCATAGGTCAGGTAGTCGCGGTCTGTTTGGTTGAAAGGAGTCTTCATGCGAGGGAGATAGATGGCGCCAATGAACCAGCCGGTATCTTGGTAAAGAAAGGACGCAATCCAGTTGTATTGGAAAAGGAGCCATTGGGGCTTTTGCAGGTAAACGGAAAATGGAGGCGTTTTTCCGTTCCCTTGCGGGAGCAAATCCGCTTCCATGCGCACAAACCCCAGGATGTGGTCCGGGTGATCGCTGACCATCACGCTACCGATGATACTGCCCCAGTCATGCGAGACCAAAAAGAACTTTTCGACGCCCAGGTTATCCATCAATTCTAGGGTCTGGTTGGCAACATGATGCCAGTTGTAATCCCCATCCTGCAGATCTGAGCGTCCATACCCTTTCATGTCGATGGCGATCAACCGGTAGGAATGGTCAACCAGCGGCAGGACCTTGCTCCACGAATACCAGCCTTCGGGAAGGCCGTGCAGGAATAGAATCGCCAGGCCGTTGGGGTTGCCTTCGTCAATATAATGCCAATGGATGCCGTTCACCATACGGTCTTGCTGGTTGAACTGGGCGTCAATTGCATTGTGCTGGGATTGATGTTCAGTCCGGAACTTTTCATATTTGGCGGTCAGCCTTCTGGCTCGCGAGGGGGTGTAGACCCAGACGAATACAACTAATACAACGCCGATGCTCCCAAGTGTGGTCAGCAGCAATATTAAAAGCTTACTCGTCACGATTGTTCTCCGGGTGGTGTAATATATACTGAATGAATTAAACTATGTATACGTTATTAGTCAAGCCTTCCGAAAATACGCACAAAGAGGATAAGGCAGCATACGGTTGAGCAATTGGTTAATATTATTACATTAGGGATGGACCGCGGTGATTTCGAGCCGCGTGAGCCGTTCCTGGCAGCTGCCACGCTGCTGGGCATGGAGATCATGCCGCATACCATGTTTCAGACCCGCAAACTGTTTGATTCGGAATTTCGTGACTGCATGGGGAATGAAGTACTCTCTGTTGCACTGCTGTATAAGAAAATCAGGTGATCCCTTTTATCTTCATGCGGCTTAATCAAAGGTTGGGAAGGTTTTAAGGCGAGGAAAATCCAATATGATCAATCCGGAACAATTCCAACGGATCGTCCGGGTAATGCCCATCTTGAAACACGCCGACCCGCGCCTGCTGCGCGAATTTCAGGACACCGCTTTCTTCGCACATATCCCCACCGGTCGAGACGTTTTCATCGAAGGTGACCATGTCGACGCCATTGCCCTGCTTATTTCGGGTGTAGTCCGTGTCTATAAAATTGGCGAAACCGGTCGGGAGATCACCCTCTACCGCTTCGGTAATGGTCAATCCTGCATCCTCACCGCTAACGCCATCCTGAGCCAAAATAGTTTTCCCGCCGTTGCCACGGTGGAGGAGGAAGCTGAAGCGGTCATGATCCCGGCTGACGCATTCCGTGATTGGGTGAGCCGCTATGACCTATGGCGTGAGTTTGTCTTCGAGTTGCTTTCCCAGCGCCTTTCTGCGGTCATGGCTGTCGTTGAAGAGGTCGCTTTCCGCCGCATGGACGTGCGCGTCGCATCTTTGATTTTGGAACGTGTTCAGGCTTCCGACCAGGTCCACGTGACGCACCAGGAGATTGCCGCCGAACTGGGCAGTTCCAGGGAGGTGGTCAGTCGCATCTTGGAAGATTTTTCCGCACGCGGGTTCCTCAAGGTTTCCCGCGGTAGTATCCGCATATTAGACCGGGAGGCGCTTTCATCCCATTCCGTTGTGTGACTTTATCACAGACAGGATTCCCTGAAACTCCTATACTGGGGGCATATTCAAATTCAACCCAAATAGGAGAAATAAGATGAATCCCTTTGTGAAATTTATGGCTTCCCCCGCTGGTCGCATCACCCGCATCGTCGCCGGCATCCTGCTGCTCGTGCTGGGACTGTTCGCCATCCATGGCGTAGGCGGCATTATCGTTGCGATTGTCGGCCTGGTACCGTTGCTGGCTGGGCTGTTCGACTTCTGTGTCTTTGCCCCGCTGTTTGGCGCCCCCATGAGCGGACCGAAAATTCGCGCTGGGAAGTAACCAAAAGCCGGCCGGTGACAAAGCACCCATTTCCAACCTGGAAATGGGTGCTTTGCATTGGTGGATGTTTCCCCTTGATCTTTACACAATCTTTATAAAGGCTTCACTCTCCATTTACCTTGCAGGCCTATACTTCCATCTTAATCAATAAAAATTCACATGAAAAATTAACTAAAGGAGAAGCACAAAAATGGGTAAAGCATTTCGGATTACTTTGGTCGTTATCGCCGTCCTGGTCGTTGCTGGCGGATTGGTTTTCGCTGGCGCCTGGATCGATCACCGCACCACCTTCGCCCTGGGAGGCCCGCAAACTGTTTATCGGAGCTTGAACACGGATAATATTCCCGGAACCGGGAATGGCTGGAGCATGTTGAATAGAGGTAGTGGCGTTGGCCCCGGGATGATGAACGGGTTCAGCGGCCGCGGTTCTGGTCCTGGCCCCGGTATGATGGGGGGTGGCGCCTCTGGAGGCAGTTATGGACCAGGCATGATGAATGGCTATGGCTACAACAACTCCGCGGCCACGCCCTTGACGATCGACCAGGCCTTCCAGTCTGCCACGACGTATCTCGATGTGTTGAATAACCCGGACCTCAAAATCGCTGAGGTGATGGTCTTCGATAATAACGCATACGTGCGTGTCGTCGAACAAAGCACCGGTATCGGTGCCTTCGAATTGCTGGTGAACCCATCCACTTTGGCAGTCACTCCCGAACCAGGCCCTAACATGATGTGGAATCTTAAATATGGTGGAATGAACCGTACAACTATGATGAGTGGTGGTTATGGCATGATGAATGGGGATTACGGCACGCTTGGAAATTCCAACTCCAGCTCCACACCCCCCGCTGTTAGCAGTACCATGCCGGTCACCGCTGCGCAGGCGCTCCAGGCTGGCCAACAGTATCTTAACACGGCTCTGCCCGGAACGCAGACAGCAACAGATGCCGATCCCTTTTACGGCTATTACACCATCGACATTCTGCGGGACGGCAATATTGTCGGCATGCTGAGCGTCAATGGCTACAGCAGCCAGGTTTTCCTGCACACCTGGCACGGTACATATATCACCACGCAGGATTATTAATTCCTATTATCAGGAGGGACGGGGGCAACCCCGTCCCCCTTTTACGTTACAATAATCGCATGGCAAAGATCTTGGTCATCGACGATGAACCTTCCATTGTTAATCTGGTAAAAGCCTACCTCAAACCCGAAGGGTATGAGGTCTTTACCGCCGCGGATGGGAACGCCGGCTTGAAAGCCGCCCGTGCCTTCAAGCCGGACGTGATCGTTCTCGATCTTATGTTGCCCGGGAAGGACGGTTTCGAGGTGCTCTCTCAATTGCGCCGTGAGTCGAATGTGTATGTGATCCTGCTTACGGCCAAAACAGAGGAGACCGACCGGGTCGTGGGTCTCTCGGTGGGAGCGGATGACTACGTCACCAAACCCTTTAGCCCCCGCGAGTTGGTTGCCCGCATCAAAGCCGCCCTGCGCCGCCTTGGGTCGGGTCCGGGCACAGGGCTCTCAGATGGGGTGCTTGTTTTCCGCCATGTGCGCATAGATCTTGGGGCGCGTCGGGTTACTTTGGATGATCATCCTGTCGAACTAACCGCCATCGAATTTGATTTGCTCAGGGTTCTTGCAGAAAGCCGCGGTCGGGTGCTCACCCGCGAGCAGTTGCTCGAGTCGGTCTGGGGGGGTACTTATTTCGGAGAGATGCGCGTCGTGGACGTGCATCTGGGGCACATCCGCCGGAAACTTGGCTCCGATAAGATCGTTGCAACAGTTCGTGGCGTGGGCTATCGCTTCGAGGATGAAACATTATGATCGATTTCTTTCGCCGTCATTTGGGCGTTAAACTTTTTCTTTCCTATCTTGTCGTTATTCTGGTCGGAGCACTCGTCCTCGGTCTCGCCACCCGTTTTACCGTCCCAGCAGCCTTTAATGCCCACATGGGGCTGGAACCGGGCAACGGGCAGGGCTCGGGACTGGGAATGATGTCGGGCAATGGCAGCAGCGGTGCAGGCATGATGTCCCCATTGTTCACCAGTTTCCAGGCTAGCTTCAACCAGGCCCTGCTCCTGGCTCTCCTGGCGGCGGGTGTTGTTGCGGTGCTCGTCAGTTTCCTCCTGAGCCGTGGCGTGGTCGCTCCGGTGCGCGTCCTGACCGCTGCAAGTGAGCGTGTTGCTGGTGGGCATTATGGGGAACGCGTTCCCGCTGCCGGATCAGATGAACTCGGTCAGCTTGCCCACTCTTTTAACCAGATGGCTGAAAAGCTCGAGCAGGGGGAGGCCATGCGCCGCCAGTTGATCGGGGATGTCAGCCACGAATTGCGCACTCCGTTGACTGCCATCAAGGGTTCCATGGAAGGTCTTTTGGATGGGGTCTTGCCTGCTACGCCCGCGACATATCAACAAATCCATGCAGAGGCGGATCGACTCGCCCGCCTTGTGGATGATCTGCAGGAACTCAGCCGGGTTGAGGCTGGCGCTTATCCCCTGGATATTCGCCCGGTGGAGGTTTCAACACTGGTGGAAACCACACTCAAACAATTTGCCTCTCAAGCACGGGCAAAAGGGATCGAGCTCCACCCTGAAATTGAGCCGGATCTACCCCCAGTCTTTGCTGACCGGGACCGCATTACCCAGGTTCTCACCAACCTGGTCGGCAATGCTATGCAATATACCCCCGTTGGCGGTCAGGTGACCATCCTCTCGAGGCGCGACCAGGGCGAGGTCCAAATTTCCGTGGTAGATACCGGGATCGGTATCCCGGCTGACCATCTGCCTCATCTCTTCACCCGTTTCTACCGCGTGGATAAGTCCCGCTCCCGTCAGGCGGGCGGAGGCTCGGGCATCGGGCTGACCATAGCCCGCCACCTCGTTGAGGCGCATGGTGGGCGCATCTGGGCTGAGAGCCGCGGGGATGGCAAGGGAAGCTCCTTTACCTTCACCCTCAAGGTCGCCGGATAAGTTAGCAGTCAGGTGATTTTGAGCGTTTCTCACATGGATGGAACAAAATTGCAGCCCCGCGCAGTTCGTTTCTTCGCGGGGTTGTGTTTCCTATGGCTTCATAAAAAAATCTAAATTTGAAATGTAAAGGTCAGTCAACTTGTCAGGTCTGCCCATAGTCGACAGATTTCAGGGATTTTTCCTCGTTCATGGTTGCCTGTCATTTATCACAAACTCATCATATTCTTTGGGCATTTCAATTCCAAATTGCTTGCAGAGCAACTTGACGTCGTGATAATCGTTCTCGTCCAGTTTATACCCGCTGTGGAATTTCACCATCCATTCCGGGGTGATGCATTTGACGGCAAACCCGCTGATCGAACCCGATCCTTTCCATGAATCGTGCGGATAGCTAACTCCAAATACATTGTTGCCGGCCTCATCAAACGTGCAGGAATGGATATCGAATAAATGTCCTTGATCATCCCCGAGGACAAAATTACATTCCCATGTGTCGCCCCACGGGACCTCCCGATACCCCTTCGCTTCCAGCAAGGCGCGTATTTTTAGCACGTCTTTGTGATTGACCGCCACATCCAGGTCTGCATGGGAACGGGTTTGTTTCCCAAGCAAGGCATCCACTCCCCAGCCCCCATCGATGATCACCTCGATATCGTTCTGGTTGAGCAGGTCCACGATCCCGAGTACATCCTGTGCGGTCATTTCAGGAATCTGATCTGGCATTCTGTTCCCTGCGTGGGTTGCCGGTGTGTGGCTGGCAATTAGGAGCAACAAGCGGTCGCCGGAAAGTGAATTCTGCTCAGAAATCCATCACGCTGTCGAGCCCGCGCTTTAGTCCCACGAGGCTGCCGACTTTTCGGATTGCCAGCAGCGCCCCGTCGACGTAGGGTTCCGCTCCAGAGCCTGATTCGTGCCGCAATATTAGCTTCTGGTCTGGCATTCCAAAGATGGCATCCAGTGAAATGACATATCC
Source organism: uncultured Chloroflexia bacterium (assembly GCA_963760245.1). GTDB lineage: Bacteria > Chloroflexota > Anaerolineae > Anaerolineales > Villigracilaceae > UBA877. The sequence goes on from CAVXCH010000004.1 coordinate 838,579, forward strand.
CGGCAGTCGCACGGAGTGGATCTGGGAACCATCCAGTCTCACTCCTCGGCTTTCTTTAGGACCATTGATCGAATCCAGCGCAACATCCAGTTGCGATTCCCGAATCTTTGAAAGGCGGTTTGCCAGTTCGCAGGCGGTGCCGCTAGGCGCATCTATTTTGCCGGCAGCCGCGTAATCGATGATCTCCCAGTGGGGAATATATCTGGCTGCGATCTCGGAGAATTTCTCCAGCAAAACGACGGTGAGGGCAAAATTACCAACCGCCAATACACCCTTCTTGCGCTGTTCAGCGACGTTTGCAATTTCGGAATAATCTGCATCGGTTAATCCCGACGTGCCGATCACAACGTGCGCTCCCTTTTGCAGGGCAGCCAGGACATTGGATTTAGCGACCTCTGGCTTTGTGAAATCGAAAAATACGTCACATGGGTGGATGAGTGCTTCCTGTGCGGTCGCATATACCGGGCAATTGATGAGCGGTTCAGCGAGCACATCTCCCAGGTTATGCCCTGCCTGGGTGCGGGATACCGCAGAAACCAAGGTAATATCGTCGGATTTGGCAATGGCGCGCGCCAGAGCTGATCCAGCCCATCCGGTTGCGCCTGCAAGACAGATTCGAATTGACATGATTCCTCGTTACTATTTGATAGGTTAATCTGAAATTGACGGTTGCCCAACCAGCCGTTTTGCGTAGCACCCCCGTGGGGGCTATTATCCTTGCTTCGATGGACTCAATACGTCACGTTCCTTATTGCAATGATATTCTCATGAGGTGCTATTCTTATTGGTTGGCGTTACCGGCAGCGCGGATTTGAAAGACTATCTGGCATTCCGGCATGAAACACTGCAAACTGCGCCAATTATAATTGGCGGTAGCCCTGACAGGTACAAGCTATCTTGGGCAGACCGGACTTATTAAGGGCCTGAAATATCTTGGGTCTTATAAACTATCCATTGATTGTCTTGATGCCGTAAAAAGATGATTATCCTAAACTCACCGCCCGAGTCATCGAATTTACCAGTTTCATTAACAAAAAGGTAAAGTTCCATTCCGTGAATTAGAATTTCTGCTGACTCACCCAATAGGTTAACTTTTATTTGTTCGTAGTATTCAGGGAAGATGTTGCCATCAAACGGTTTTAAACCTTGCATATTGTTTATAAAGAATTCTTCTGCATTAATACCCTTGGAAAAATCTGCCCCAACTTTTAGTTCAGGGTATTGAGCCCAAAGCACTTCTACATTACCGGCGATGACTGCTTCCTTGCGATAGTACAGATATTCCCGAACTGCTGGCATTAACATTACCCATGTTTCGGGGTTGGGGTCTGTAAAACCCGCTGTACTTGTAGAAGTGGATGTGGATATTTCTGTCGTTGGCTCTGGCAATAAGATCGGTACTACCGGCGTGGGGACCATGGGGGTAACCGCTGACCGACATGAGAAAAGAGGGATTGAAATGATGATTGTCAGAAGAATTTTAGTTTTCATTGCATGGCTCGAGGGGGTAAGTAAAAAGGAAATCGATGTAGGGTGGCCGCATAGCTTGCCCGCACGACGCTACTGCAACACCTCATCCAGAAAATCCAGGAACGGCTTCATTGCCCGGCAAATGGTGACCGCCCTATCAAGAAAATCACCCGCCACCAATTGCTGGTCCGGGAAGGAATGGATGGCAGTCACTTCCTTGAGTTGCAGTAACTCGATTTCAGGATGATCCCGGTCATAGCCTTTTGGCGCGGTTTTGAGTCTCTGACCTTCAATTTTTCCAAACTGTTCAATAAAGACTTTATTGCCTGTAATGGCCTTCAAAGCACTGGCATCCTGGTCAACCGCCTGTCGGAAACGGCTGATTTGCTCCGGGATGGGCATATGCAGCCCGCCTGCGATCATTGAACGTCCGTGTGGCTCAATTGAAACATAATATCCCTGCAGCAGCGATTTTTTCCCGCCAGGCGCAATGACGGCTGAGAAGTTCGTGTTATATGGTGATTTGTCTTTCGAGAAGCGCACGTCACGATAGATCCTGAAGATGCATTCCCTGGAAGATAGACCCTGCAAATCGTCGGAGGTCCTGAGTTCATCGATTAGGGAGTCGATGAATACCTCAAAAGTACCGCGGGCTATCTCAAAAGCCGGACGGTTCTGATCAAACCAATCTCTGGAATTATGCTGGCTCAGATCCTCCAGGAAATTGAGGATCTGATGAAAGTCGAATGTAGATTTCATGATCATTACCCTTTCTACTTGTCAGGCTCCCAAAGGATATTGGCGTGTAAGCTTGTACAACTAGCATGTCAATGCTGTTGCCTCTACTCTTTGCTTCCATTTGAAATGATGACCTGCCGCACTTCCTCCGAGCGCGTCAATCTCAACGGAGTCTCCCCATCGTGATCCCGGGTATTTACTTCTGCATGATATTGTAAAAGATCCCTCACAATTTCCAAATTTCCCGCCATTGCTGCTGAATGCAAGGGAGTCATGCCGCTTGCAGATTTACAGTTCGGGAACGCTCCATGTTCCAGAAGAAATTCTGACCACAAGGGTTTGCGAATACATGGCCGCCAGGTGCAGCGGCGTCATCCCGTCATTTCTTTCTAAATTTGGATTTCCTCCGTTCTCTATCAACAACTTTACAACATCAAGGGCGCCAGAAGCTGCACCCACCGAAAGCGGCGTTATCCCTCGAAAATCCTTCAAATTGACCAACGCCCCATGTTCCATGAGAAGCCGGGCCATATTTACGCCGTTATTCGCTGCAGCTACATGCAGAGGCGCTATCCGCTGGCGATATTGAGCATTGACATTGGCTCCGCCATCCAGCAACACCTTTGCCACCTCCGTGTGGTCGGATTGGACAGCCCAGTGGAGCGGTATCCAACCTTCCCTGTCATCAGTTTCATTTGGATCTGCTCCTTGATGAAGAAGGTTTTTGACCGATTCAACATCACCGTGTTCTGCCAGCTCGTGAATTATGCTCATGGTTGATCTCTCCATCTGCAAACCAGTTGTTCTGCCGATATTAATTAAGAAAATGGCATATGGAAATCCAGGTTTTTTCACCGGGATCAAGAAAAGCAAAAACCGGAAAATGTTTATTCCATCCTGTTAATATTATAAGGCAATCAGGCATAAGGCCCCCTGTTACTTTTGCCTGAGAGTGGGGGGGAGGGCGATCCGGTCCCGTCATAAAAACATTTTAATCCAGCACTTATTTTGTGACATTGTGCACAACTCCCTGTGACATTGCACACTAGATGTGCCATTCTTCACAATGTATTATATTCATCATTGAATATGCGTCTATGTGAATAAGGTCATATGATAACTTCAACTCTCACCCAGGAAATTACCCACCTCCACGCAGACCTTTGCTCTGCCTTGGCCGATCCTACCCGCCTGCTGCTGCTGTATGCTCTTTCCGACCAGCCGCGCAATGTCTCTGACTTGACCCAGGAATTGAAGGTCCCCCAGCCCACCGTTTCGCGCCACCTCAAGGTGTTGCGCGAGGGCGGCCTGGTAAAAGCCACCCGCCAGGGCGCCTCGGTCCAGTATGAGCTCACAGACCATCGCGTCATTGACGCCCTGGATATCTTGCGCAGCGTCCTGCGCGAACGGATCCAGCATCACGCTGATCTCATGGATGAATTTGTCCCGGCCTAATCCCCCAAATTATTAATATTAATATCTTTATATCCATCATCCCAAACGAGGAAGCCATGAATCGAAAAAGGATCACTTTACTTATTGTAGCGATTGGAGTCTTGCTCGTCACAGGCAGCTTTTTCCTGATGACCGCCACCCCGGCTGCGGCTCAATGCGGGTCGCAGGCCTCTTCCTGCAAGAACTGCCACGAGACCCAGGCTCAGGACCCGGTCAATAATGACGGCACCGCCTGGCACACTCAGCATGCTTTCGGCGATTTTTGCTACCTGTGCCACGCCGGTAATAACCAGGCCACCGATAAGGTTGCCGCCCACACCGGCATGGTCTCTCCGCTCGCGGATATCAACGCAAGCTGTAAAAGCTGCCATCCCACCGACACGCTCGCAAAAGCTCAGGTTTATGCCACCACGCTTGGACAGGTGCTTGGCGCCAGCGGCACCGGCGGGACCGGGACGGGGTCAACCGCCCAGCCAGCCTCTTCCGCAACTACCGCTCCAACCGAAGTCGCCTCGACTCCTGCTCCGGCAGCGGTTGTCCCCTCGGCCGATATGGTCGATTACTCCCAGAGATATGATGCCATCGCCCTCGGGAAAACCCCGCCCAACGTCGGTAACATCATCCTGATCGTCATCCTGGTGGTCATCGTTCTTGGTGGCGGCTTCTTCGTGCTCAGGCGCGAGGGTCTGATCAAGGTCTCCTTCGAGGACCCGAAGCGCATCCCCGTCCAGGAAAAATATCCCGCCGATCTGGTCGAGCTGCTGCCCGCACTGTCCAAATTAAAACCTGCCTCCCGCCAGACTCTGAAAATGATCCTGGCAAAGCCTCAGGCTGCTGCCGCCCTGCTCGCCTCCATCGACAATCTCACTCATGTCGAACCGATCGAAGATCAACTGGCTGACACAGCAATGGAAGACGAACAGCCTGACGAGGATCAAGCATCTTCTGAAGAACCGCAATAAAAATTAGAGGTCTTATTAATATCCGCCATATCGTTCCAAAAAGGAGAAATATATGAACTGGCTCATCAAGCAAATTCGCAAGGAAGAATGGTCACCCTACGTGGCGGGCGCGCTGCTCGGCATCGTCGGCATCCTTACCGTGGTGCTCGCCCACCAACTGCTTGGGTGCCTCTGGCGGCTTTGAAAACCTGGCCGCCTATATCGGCAAGGTCATCAGCCCATCTAACACCTATTTCAACTATATTATGCCGGCTGGGATCACTTACCCGGTCGTGCTCCTGGTGGGCATTTTCTTCGGCGGGATGCTCGGTGCTCTCTCCAGCGGCACGTTCAAATTCCGCACGATGGATAATGAACAGTGGAAGACAGCCTACGGCAAGCAGACCTGGAAACGCTGGCTGCTTCTCTTCGTTGGTGGCATCGTCGTGGAATTTGCTGCCGGGATCGCCGGCGGCTGCACCAGCGGCCTGGCCATTTCGGGCGGCATGCTGCTCGCTCCGGCGGCCTTCCTGTTCATTGGCGGGATGTTCGCCTCCGGGATCGTCACAGCCCTGGTCGTCTACGGAAAGAAATTCTAAAAGGAGGATGCCATGACTTACATATATGCTCTCGTTCTCGGCGTGTTGTTCGGCTTTGCCCTCAATAAGGCCGGTCTCACCAAGTATCATAAAATCGTCAACCAGTTCCGTCTCACCGATATGACTGTTCTGAAGTTCATGATGACCGCCCTGGTGGTCACCATGCTCGGCGTGTATCCTTTGCGGGCGTTGGGACTGATTACCTTCCCGGCCATTCCCGACAACTTATGTCGTCGGGAACCTGGTTGGCGGCCTGATCTTCGGGGTCGGCATGGCCCTGCAGGTTTCTGCCCGGGCACAGCCGTAGCCGGCGCCGGTGAAGGCAAGCTGGACTATATCGTCCCCGGCCTGCTCGGCTTCCTTGCTGGCGCGGTCATTTTTGGTCTGACCTATCAGAGTTTCATGCCCCAGATCAAGGCAATCGCTAATTATGGCAGCGTGGTCATCCCGGACCTGTGGCATATCAACCCCTACCTGGCAGTTTTTGTCTTCACCCTGATGGCTCTGGCGCTCTTCTACCTGATCGATCGCATGGGCATGCACCGCAAGGAAAAGAAGAGTTAATCATCACCCCCGGCCGGGCCTGCGAGGCAGACTCTCGCAGGCTCGGCTGTTGATTGGAGAAAGTTATGCCATCTACATTAACCCGCCGCGATTTCCTCAAGGTTAGCGGCGCCGCCGTTGGAGCGTTGGTCATTGGGGAGTTTCTCCCGCCCTGGGTTGCCCAGGCGGCCCGTTCCAACGGTTTGCTCGATGCCACCGATAGCGGCTACATCCCCAGCATGTGCGAAATGTGCGTTTGGCGCTGTGGCCTGCTGGCAAAGGTCGAGGCCGGGCGCGTGGTCAAGCTGGAAGGCAATCCCGACCACCCTCATTCCAATGGGAAACTGTGTCCGCGCGGCCAATCCGGCCTGATGAACACCTACGACCCCGACCGGGTGCTGAACCCACTCATTCGCGTCGGCAAGCGTGGCCAGGGGCTGTTCCGTAAGGCCTCCTGGGAGGAAGCCCTCGATTTGGTGGCTCAGAACATGCTCGACATCAAGCAAAAATATGGCCCCGAGGCCATGATCTTCTCCTCCACCCATAATCTCAGCCAGGTCCAGTTTGAGAATCTGCTTAATGCCTATGGTTCGCCAAACTACGGCACGCAGCGCAGCCTGTGCTTCAATGCCATGATCGTGTCCAACCTTACCACTTACGGCATGGAAGAACCGGATCGCAAATATGATGATCTGAAGTACATCATTCTCACGGGGCGGAACCTGATGGAGGCCATCTCCACCTCTGAGACCTCCGCCCTCAGCCAGGCCATCGACCGTGGCGTCAAGGTGGTCACCCTCGACCCGCGCTTTACCAAGACGGCTGCAAAATCCGCCGAGTGGCTGCCCATTCGCCCAGGCACCGACCTGGCTTTTCACCTGGCGTTGATCAATGTCATTATCACGGAAGGGTTATACAACCGTGCTACCGTCCCAAATCAGACCTCCGGGTTTGACAAGCTGGCAGTTGCGGTGGCGCAATACACCCCAGATTGGGCCGCGGCCATAACGGAGATCCCCGCCGACACCATCCAGCGCATCGCACGTGAATTTGCTGCGGCCGCGCCTTATGCCCTTGCTCACAACGGCTGGCGCACATCCAATTTCGTCAATTCCTTCCAGACCGAGCGCGCCATCGCCATCCTCAATGCCCTCGTCGGGAACTGGGGCGTGGCAATGTTCCCCGCCTCAGGGGAGGAGAGTGGGGTTCTGGGCGCCCCTCCGCAGCCGCCCTACCCGCGTGTTTCTGCCCAGCGCCTCGATGGCGTACCTTGGAAATACCCATTCGTTCCTCTTGCGATTGGTGTCTTCCAGGAATTGCGCGAAGCCGCTCTCAATGGCATCCCCTACCAGGCTCATGGCTGGTTCATTGCCCGCCAGAACCCCGCCATGTCCCTTCCCGACCGCGGTCGCACGTTGGCAGCCTTCGCCAAAATGGACTTCATCGCCACCATCGATATCCTGATGAATGACACCTCCTGGTTCTCGGATGTCGTCCTGCCCGAAGCCTCCTACCTCGAGCGCTATGATCCGCTCAACATCGTCGGTGATAAGGCTTTCCTGCGCCAGCCGGTTATCGAGCCTCAGGGCGACGGAAAATCCGCCCTGTGGATCTACAAGGAGCTTGGCACCCGCCTCGGATTGAGCGAATATTTCCAGTACGCCGACGAAGAGGATTACCTGAAACAGCAGCTTGCTCCGCTGGGAGTCTCCCTCGACCAGGTCCGCCAGAAGGGCTATGTGGACTTGCCCGGCGAAGGTCCCTGATTTTACCGAACCTAGCTGGAATACTCCCAGCACAAAGATCGAACTTTTCTCGACCACCCTCGACCAGGGTGGTTTCCCCGCCGTCCCTCAGTGGGAGGAACCGCTTGCGCCCGCCGCCGGGCAGTTCTACCTGCTGACCGGCAAGGTGGCCCAGTCCACCCAGTTCGGCAGCCAGAACAACCAACTTCTCTATAAGTATTCGGATGAACCTCGCTTGTGGATGAATGCCGCTACCGCTAAAAGCATGGGGCTGGCCGATAATGACTATGGTGGAAGTTGCCAGCACAGCCGGCAAGATCCACATCAAGCTCGAAGCCACCCAGGCCATCCGCCCTGATTGTGTTTATCTCACCCCGGGTTACGGGCATCTCTCAAAGGGTCTCACGGTTGCCTATGGCCTCGGCGCCAGCGACTCCGATTTGCATCTCACCTTCACCGACCCCATCAGCGGCGGCCAGGCCCTTAGCCAGACTTTTGTAACGGTATCGAAGCTATAAACGGGAGCACTATTATGCCGGATATTCAACACAAAACATTCCTGTTCGACGCCACGCGCTGCATCGACTGCCGCGCCTGCATGGTTGCCTGTAGCGTCGAAAACAAGATTCCAATGAATAAGACCCGCATCTGGGTGGCGGGAGTGGGGCTTATAGGCGAGTTTCCTTCACTTGAACGCGCCTCCATGGTCTATCACTGCATGCACTGTAATGAACCCGACTGCCTCTCCGCCTGCCCGGTGGGCGCCTACAGCAAACGTCCGGATGGCCCCGTCCTCTACGACCCTAAAAAGTGCATCGGTTGTCGCTATTGCATGAATGCCTGTCCCTTTGGCGTGCCTCACTTTGACTATGACAAGGGCCTCATCGATGGAGCCTTCATCGATAAGTGCACCATGTGCACCCAGCGCATCGATGTTGGCTTGCAACCCGCCTGCGTTGCCACCTGCCCCACCGGGGCGCTCATGTTCGGCGAACGGGACGAGCTCCTGAAATATGCCCATGATCGTCTCACCGCTCAGCCCGCTCGCTATATCAACCATGTATATGGCGAGACCGAAAACGGCGGGACCTCGTATCTTATCCTCTCCCATGTCCCGTTCAATGAACTTGGCCTGCCCCCCCTTACTTCCACTCCCGTTAAAGACGTGAGTGAAGCGGTGATGGGAGTGACCATTCCCTTTGCCCTCGGCTGGGGCGCGGTGCTGACGGGTACTGCGGTTGGCGTTCACCTGGTCAATCAAAAAAAAGAAGCGGATGCTAAAAAACTTGAAACTCCCGCCACACAACCGGAGCAGAAAAAATGAATTTACAAATAAAACTCCACCCGCGCTTCCGTTTGAATCCGTTTGTCCTCATCCTCCTTGCGTTGATGGGTTTGGCCTTTGTCATTGCCATGGTCCGCTATTCCAATGGGATTGGCGCCATCAGCAACTTGAGCTATTCCTATCCTTGGGGATTTTGGATCAGTTTTGATTTGTTTACGGGAGTGGCGATCAGCAGCGGGGCCTTCCTCATGGCAGCGGTCGTATATATCTTCGAATTGAAAGAGTTCCGGCCGCTGGTCAGGCCTTCTGTGTTGACCGGTTTCCTGGGCTACACGATGGTCGTGATCGCCCTGCTGGTTGACCTGGGCCATCCCGAGCGCATCTGGTACATGCTGGTACATTGGAACCATACATCGGTCCTGTTGGAGATCGGTATTTGTGTGATGAGTTATCTCACCGTGCTGGCCATCGAATTCGCTCCGGTCGTTTTTGAAGGCCTTAAATGGCAGAAGTTCGCCCACTTCATTCATCGCTTCATCATGCCGTTCGTGATCCTGGGCGTGGTGCTTTCCACATTGCATCAATCCTCCCTGGGTTCTTTGTTGCTGATCCAGCCCGCCAAGCTTTATCCGTTGTGGTGGACGCCTATTTTGCCGGTTTTGTTTTTCGTCTCTGCGGTTACCATCGGCTTGTCCATGATCATTTTCGAGTCATCTCTCAGCGCCCGCTATTTTCACCGCGGCCTGGAAGTTCATCTCTTGGAAAAATTAGCCAGGGCCATCCCGGTTGTTTTGGCCATCTACCTGCTGATTAAATTCGGTCAGCTCACCCTGGCTGGCGATTTGAAATATCTCTTTACCAGTGGTTTGATGAGCGTCCTGTTCTGGGCTGAAATTCTGGTTGGTGTTGTCACTCCGATTATCCTGTTCTCGATCAAGCGCATCCGCCAAAGCCCGAATGGGTTGCTGTTTGGTTCGATCATCCTGTTGCTCGGAATGATCCTGAACCGCTTCAACGTGAGCTGGTTCGGCGTTCAGCATCCCGATCCGCTCACCTATATGCCCACCTTTATGAGTTCTGTTCACTATATCCCGTCCTTGCCGGAAATCCTCGTCTCGGTGGGCATCTTCTCAGCCGGAATCCTGGCATTCGGCCTGGCGGTAAAATATTTGCCGGTTTTCGAAACTGAAGAGGACCAACCTGGCATCGTCTCGTAACCCCATCCGAGGTCGGTGTCCCTTCTCCCTAAATCATAAAAACCGCTCCGGGAAGAGGGGCGGTTTTTTCTTCACACAAGTATAATCTTTTTATGCGGCCGAATTTTTTTCACCATCTCCACCCTCCCACCATCCCAGCCCGTCAGGCCCGTCTGCGCTACACATTGGCTGCCGGAGGGTTGGCTGTGTTCCTTGGGCTGGTGCTGCTGGTTACCGGCCTGTTGGAGATGTTCTATTACATTCCCACCCCTGACGGGGCTTCGGCCTCGATCCAGACGATCACCTTTCTCGTTCCATACGGGGGCTTGGTTCGCAACCTGCACTTCTGGTCGGCTCAATTCCTGGTGATCGTTGCCCTTGTCCATCTTTTCCGTGTCATTCTGACCGGCGCTTATGCTCCCCCGCGTCGGCTTAACTACCTGCTTGGGATGGGACTGCTGGTATTGGCGGTCTTGCTGGATTTCACCGGCTATGTCCTGCGCTGGGACGAGGGCATCCACTGGGCGCTGGTCACCGGTACCAACCTGGTCCGCTCCATACCATTGCTCGGTGCCCCTCTCTATACCCTGCTGGTAGGCGGCGCTCAACCCGGGCCGGCCACCCTGATCCGCTTCTACGGCTGGCACATTTTTGGTCTGGCGCTCGCTGCCGGCATCCTGGTTGCCTGGCACATCTTCCGCGTCCGCCGGGATGGCGGCATTGCCGTGCCTCCTCCGGCTTTCCGCCTCGATCATATCCGCATCACACGTTTCGAGCTGGTCCGGCGTGAAGTTCTCGCCATGCTCCTGGCTGCTACTGCGCTGCTCCTCCTCTCCACCTTTGCTCCTGCCCCGCTGGCACCCGCCATCACACCCGCATCCCCAATTGTGGAGACAGCCCGCGCCCCCTGGTTCTTCCTTTGGGTCCAGCAGATGCTCAAGCTGGGCAATCCTTTCTTCTGGGGCGTGGTGGTCCCGCTGGCGGTCTTGCTGCTTTTTTCACTCTTCCCTTACATTTTTCCCACAGTCGCTAAACCCGACCTGGGGCGCTGGTTCCCCAGGGGTAACCGCCTCGCACGGGTCGTGGCTTTATTTGCCCTGTTGGGCATCCTGGTTCTGACCGTCCTTGCCTTGATGCCATCCTCCTGACTTCGATCCATGCGCCGATATTTCCTGCTTCTCGCTTCTTTCGCTCTCCTGCTGGCTTTGCTCTTGGCTGCTTGGTACCAAAGCCGTTCACCCGAAGCCGGTTGCTCTGATCCCCACCCTTACCGGTCAGGTGGAGTATTGTCTTACCTGTCACTCTGACTTGGCCCAGATCAGCAACTCTCATCCGGTCCAGACCTTCGGTTGTGTCCTCTGTCATGGTGGCGAGCCCCTTGCCCTGGATGCAAACCTGGCTCACAGCACTATGCGCGGCGGTAGTAACCCTTCGGATTTCTCCGTCGTCCAGGCTTCCTGTGGAGGTGCCAACTGCCACAGCGGCACTCCCGAAAGTTACAGCAACCACATTCAGCGCGCTACCACCAGCATTCAGGCCACCTACGCCGGTGCCATCGCAAACATTCTCTTCACCTTCGGCGTCCAGCCCGACCTGACGGCTCGTTTGGGGATATATGCCGTCCAGGACCCGGGCAGCACCAGCGGCATCACTTCCCTGGCGGCCTTCGACCCTGCCTCGGAAACCAATCCGTATGTCAAGGCTTTCGGTCAAAATTGCCTCACCTGTCACCTTTCCGCCCAGCCTTTGTCCGGGAGCGTATATTTTCGTTTCACCGGCTGTGCCGCCTGTCATACCCCCACCCAGTCTGCCGACCGTACCGGCACGCAGCAGCTTCAATCGAGCCAAATTCACAAGCTCACCACGGCCATCTCGTACACCCAGTGTGATACCTGCCACAACCGCGGCAACTATGATTTGCGCGCAATTACTTTCGCCCCGCGCCAGGATCTGCCGGCCGACCGCCTCCACGACTACTACCAGCCCATTGCCCAATTTACCAGTTGTGAATGGATGCTCGACTGCGTCGACTGTCATACCCGCACCGAAGCCATGGGAGACGGGAGTCTCTACAGTTCCAAATTGGATATTCAATATATCCAGTGCAAGACCTGCCATGGCACCCCTACCGAGCTGCCCCAGACCCGCACTCTCACCGATCCGAACGATCTTGCCTTCCGCCTGGCGTTGCTAAACCCGGTGGTGGACTTGAAACTGGGCGACACCATCCTGGTCACGGATAAAAATGAACCGCTCTGGAACACCCGCCTCCTTCCCGACGGGACCTATCAGTTGGTCGGCAAAGCCACCGGGCAGGTGTTCCCCTTCAAACCCGTCATGGGCAGCGCTTGCACGCAGAACGGTATCGACCAGACCTCCGCCTACTGCCACACCTGCCATTCAGTGACACGGTAACCATATGTCTGATATATCCCGCCGTGATTTCTTGAAACTTGCCAGCTCCGCAGTTTTGACTGCCGCTGGTCTGCTTGGCCTGGCTGGACTGTTCCGTTTCCTGGATACCCAAACCGAACCATCCCCGCAGACCGATTTTGACCTCGGCTCGCCCGGGAAATATTCAGTTGGGTCGCGCACGGTCCTGCCTGATGTTCCTGCTCTGCTCGTGCGCTCCCAGGCTGGATTCTCCGCCCTCAGTCTGGTCTGCACGCACCTTGGCTGCACCGTGCAAAGCCAATCTGACGGGTTTGCCTGCCCGTGTCACGGCTCCAGGTTCGATCTGCAGGGCAATGTTACCCGTGGCCCCGCCGGAAAGCCCCTCGATCCCTTGCGGACAGGGATAACCTCCGATGGAAATCTACATCTATATACAAACTGAAGCATTTCCGGTTTAACTTTCCCAGGCTGGTCTTGCTGACATTTTGAACTGTTCTGGGTACGGTAAACCCTGCCTTCCAGGGAAAATTAATCGATGGAGAAATAAATGAAAATCGCAGTTGTTTCCGATGATCACAGCACGATTTGCGCCCACTTCGGACGCGCAGTTTACTACGAGGTATTTAACATTTCCGACGGGAAGGTGACCGGGCACGAAACCCTCCCCAAAGCCTCCCATGACCGGTCTGCCAATGAACCTCACGCCGACCCCGGTTTTGCACACGGGCAGGGATCTGCGGAAGAAAACCTGCACACCCGCATGTTTGCCCCGATCCTAGATTGCCAGGTGCTGCTGGCGGGCGGGATGGGAAAGGGAGCTTACAATGGACTGAAGCAGGCAGGCGTCCGGCCTGTCCTGACCGACATGCGTGACATCGAACAGGCGGTCAAGGCTTACTTGGAGGGCACATTGACGGATCACCCTGAACTGTTGCATACTGGGCACGGGGGAATCCTTTAATGGATTACCAGATGCGCCCGATCGGGATCATCCACTCCCCGTTCACAGACAAGTCCCAGACCCCCATCCAGGCTTCACGCTCCGAGGCGGCCGGGTTCGTGGAAATTTACCCGGAATTCGCAGAAGGACTGCAGGATCTGGAAGGGTTCTCCCACATCATTTTATTGTACGTTTTTCACGAATCGACTGAGTACTCTTTGCTCGTCAAGCCCTTCCTCGACGATCAGCTGCGCGGCTTGTTTGCCACCCGCTATCCCGCCCGTCCGAACCAGATTGGGTTATCGGTGGTAAGGTTGATCTCGCAAATTGGAAGCGTCCTGGAGGTGCAAGGCGTGGACACGCTGGATGGCACCCCTCTCCTGGATATCAAGCCTTACGTTGCGGACTTCGATCTGAGGACAGGCACTCGCAGTGGTTGGTACGAGACCTCGCAACAAATAACCATCAGTCTGCACAGGAGCCTGGAATGTCAAGAAAACATAAACAATCCAAACTTGCTTCCCCTAAAAACGCCCCTCATCGCAGACAAAAACAAAAAACGCGAAATCTATCCTGGTTGTGGGCCAGCCTGGGAATTCTGCTTGTCGCTGTCCTGGGGATTCTGGTGCTTCGCCCAAAAGCGACGAATTCCACCGAACTCACCCTTGCCCAGGTAAAAGCAAAGATTCAACAAGGGGCCTTCCTCCTGGATGTACGCACTCAGCAGGAATGGGATCAATTCCATCTTGCTAGCAGCACCCTGATCCCTCTGGATGAACTTCCAGACCGGCTGAACGAGTTGCCAAAGAATCAGGATATTGTCGTGGTCTGCCTGTCGGGTCAGCGTGCTCAGAGCGGGGTAACGCTATTAAAACAGGCCGGATTCTCCCGCGTCTCATTCATGAGTGGAGGCTTGCAGGCCTGGATGAACGCCGGCTATCCGGTGGATAGTGGATTGCCTTAGGAAAAATTCGACAGTCCCCAGGTTTTTAAGTATAATTTTCCTCCGCAGGGAAAAATGGGAACACCGACATGGCATAATCTTGGGTTATCAGAAATATACCAGCAGCTCGGGACGAGCCCCGAAGGCCTGACGGACGCGGAAGTCAGCGGGCGCTTGGCGCAGGTTGGGCGCAATGAGAATTCTCCGCCGCAAGCCGGTCTCTCCCTGGAAATTATTTTTCAAGCAGTTTGCGAATTATTTTATTCTGGTCTTGCTCTTCGCCGCCGTTTTGGCATTCGCGGTCAGTTTTCTCCCCGGGGAAAGCGGGCGTCGTCTCACTGGTTGGTTCATACTTGGTATCGTCATCCTCAGTGTAGCTTTAAACTTTTTCGAGGAATATCGTTCCCTGAAGGAACTCGAAGCCCTCGACCGCCTGTTGGTGTTTAAAACAACCGTCCTGCGGTCTGGTATTCCCAGGCAAATGGATGCTGCTGAAGTCGTCCCAGGAGATATCCTCTTGCTGTCCCAGGGGCAAAAAGTCCCTGCGGATGCGCGCCTGGTCGAAGGCTTTAGCCTCCGCACGGACGAATCCCCCCTCACCGGTGAAAGCGTGGGAGTCGATAAATCCCCCGAACCGGTTGCCGCCGATGCACCTTTGGCAGAACGTACTAACATGGTTTTTGCTTCCACTTACGTCACGCATGGCACCGGTAGGGCAGTCGCAGTCCGCACCGGCATGTCCACCGAGGTCGGTCTGATTGCCGGGGCGCTCGGGCAGATGGCCGAACGCCCCACCCCCTTTCAGGTCGAGGTACAAAAGATGGCCCGCCAGATGACAGTCATCGTGGCTTCATTGGCTGCGGTCGTTGCTGTCGTCTTGCTCTTTCTCCTGCATGAGCCGCCAATTGATGTGGCCCTCAACACCCTCAGCCTGGCGATTGCCACGATCCCTGAGAGCCTGCCCATCGTTCTGACCTTTGCCTTGGCACTGGGCGCACGCCAGATGGCCCGCCGTAAGGCGGTCGTGCGGCGCCTGTCAGTGGTGGAATCGCTCGGCTCGGTGGATACTATTTGCACTGACAAGACCGGTACCCTCACCCAGAACCTGATGACCCTCCAGAAATTATACGTGGGCAACGGACTGGTGGACCTGCCGCAGGATTTGCACGGAAACCCTGTCGCTCTTGATCTGCTTAAAGCCGGGATTTTGTGCAACGAAGCCACCCTGGCGGAAGGGACTGTCGAGGGCATCCAGGGCGACCCGGTGGATACAGCCCTTGTAAAAGCTGCCCAGGCTGCCGGCCTGGATCTGGCGCAGGTGCGCAAAAACGCTCCGCGTCTGGACGGGATCCCTTTCAGCTCGGAACGTAAGCTGATGACTTCAATCCATAATCTGGAGGGGCGCCGGGTTTCCTTCACCAAGGGGGCACCCGGCCCATTGCTGGACCGCTGTTCTTCCTGCCGCGATGGCACGCAGGATTATCCCCTCCCGGATCAGCGTTGCCAGGCCGTCCGCGCCCAGGTCAGGGATTTGCAGGGTAGGGGCTTTTACGTCCTGGGTGTGGCGGGCAGGGATTTGCCTGAAGTGACTACCGCTCGAGCAGGTGGAAAGTGACCTGATTTTTCTGGGCCTTTTGGCCTTGATCGATCCCCCTCGTGAAGGGGCTGCCGAAGCTATCCTCCGTGCTCAGGGGGCTGATATCCGCGTGGTGATGATCACCGGCGATAATGGTCTCACTGCCCAGGCCATTGCCATCACGCTCGGCATCGGTCAGCGTGTACTGGATGCCCGCACCCTCGGGGACATCTCACGCCCGGACCTCATCGAAAAAATGAAGGAAGTGGATATCGTCGCCCGCGCCACACCCCAGGTAAAACAGCAGGTGCTGCAAGTCCTCCAGGATGCCGGGCACGTGGTGGCTATGACTGGCGACGGGGTCAACGACGCCACTGCCCTCAAACAGTCCGACGTGGGCGTGGCGATGGGTCTGCGCGGCACGGATATTGCCAGGGAATCCTCGGCCATGGTCTTGTTGGATGACAATTTCTCGACCATTGTCGCCGCCGTCGAGGAAGGTCGCCGCATCTTCGACAACATCCGCAAGTTCACCAACTACCTTCTCAGCACCAGCCTGGGAGAGGTGTTCGTCGTCCTTGCCCTTTCCATCTCCGGGTACTTCCCTCTCTCCGCCATCATGCTGCTTTGGGTCAACGTCGTCACCGATCTGGTGCCGGCCAGTGCCCTGGCAGCCGACCCGGTTGTTCCGCATGTCATGAGGCGCCGCCCTCGCCGCCATGCCGAGCCCATTCTGAACAAGGCCATTTATGCCACTATCGCTGGAAGTATCTTTCGCACCCTCATCGCCTACAGTTTGATCTTCTGGGTCGGTCTCATGTTTGGCGGTGTGATCTACGCCCGCAGCATGCTTTTTACCGCCATCGTCCTGCACGCCTTCACCCGCGTCATGGTAGTACGCCAGCTGGACTCGCTTTCCATTTGGTCGAACCGGGCACTTCTGATCAGCTATGCCGTTGCTGTCGGGCTCCAGCTTTTTGCGCTTTACACTCCGCTGCGGTCGCTCTTTGGTGTGGTCGCCTTGGATTGGCGTGCCTGGGCGGTGATGGTGCCGGTTACGGCCGGGTCATCCTTTGCTGGGGTATACATGACCCGCTGGATCTTGAAATTATTTCCGATGTGGGAAAAATAAAGGGGGCATCTTCTCACATCACCCAACCGCCACCCATCCAGTTAGTTCTTTTCGAAGGTTAAGGCGCATTTTTCCTGGGATTGATTTTTTTATGTTACAAATTAACTTCCATCCCTTTTCTCGACGGCTTATCAGGATTCAGCTGCCCCTGAAATTCCAAAATATCCTTGAATTTTTTATCGGTGACTCGGATTAAAAGCGTGGTGGCCAGCGCATTAGGCTGGCCACCAGCTCGTCCCACAATCCATCAACTGTCTTCGGGAAGGAGGAGTGTCCCGAATTGCTGAGGAGTATTAAGTGTCTCAAGTTTATCCAGCTCTGCCGGGGCTTCATTCTGCCCGTGAGGAGTGAGACAGGTGCTCGCTCCTCGAGCAGAACGGTTACCCCCGTGGTCGCTGTACCGGTTGGGAGGTGGCGGAAGTGGGCAACCTTCGCCGGGCTGGAATGCCGGATGCTGTGCTACCGGTAAATATATTTTATGTCCCTGCCTGCTTGAGAACATTTGAGTATATTGGTATTAATTTGAAAGACCTTATCTTGCATAAATACTTTGACTCATTCATACAGTTCGGGCAGTCGTTCAGGTAATCGTAATCTTGATTTATCTACCAAAAATCGATTCTTATACAGGTCGCTTCCCCCTTTTGGGACCTGTCAATTTTTTTCTCCGACAAAGAGATTATTCCGTCATTCCCTTTTTGATGGGTTGTTTTGCCATCTGCCAGGCGATCATCCCGTTTTTTAAGCTTCTTGCCTCGATCCCTGCCTCCGTTAATTTGTTGACAGCCGGAACGCTCCGGTGTCCCGTCGCGCAAATGCATACGATTTCGCGGTCCTTGGGCACTTCATCCAAGCGGCTGCCCAGGGATCCGATTGGGATCAATTTCGCTCCGGGGATATGCCCAAGCTGGTACTCCTGGGGTTGGCGCACATCCAGCAGGAAAGGGCGGTTGCCGTTCTTGAGCTTCTCTTCTAATTCATGAACGTTGATGGTGGGTACCGAAGTCCCCAAAACGAGGCTGATCAGGCTCATATTCTTGTCTCTTTGATTGATTACCGATAAAAAAACCCTGAAGGGTATGATAAACTACGCCACCTTGGTGGTGATGTCGAACCTCGGCGGTTTCTCAAGATGTTTCTTTACTGCGCATAGTTCCGCAGAGCGGATCAGCGAAGCATGGTATTTTTCCGGGAATTCCGGTGGCACCTGGATCTCCAGGCCGATCGTCTCGACCATCCCTGTTTGCGGACTGTGGTTTATTTTCTCAACGATCCGGATGCCTTCGGTGGGCAGGTTGCGCTGTTTGCAAAATCCCAGCACGTAGATCCCTGCGCATGTCCCGATGGATGATAGGAAAATTTCGAAGGGGCTTGGGGCGCTGGCCTCCGGCGGTTGGTCGGTTGCCACGGTGAAAGGACCAAAATGGGCATCCACTCGCGAGGCCCCGGGAAAGTCGATGATCATTTCCATGCTTATTTCTCCAAATATAAGGGATTTGATTGCAGGATATACTCTCATTTGATGACCGGACTGGATAAAAGTTGCATGGCATCTTCTTTTTGGGTATTTTGATGGGGCTGTAGGTATGCGGTCAAAAATCTGCCGGTAAGGATCCTTTTTCCCTGTATAAGGAATTACCTCCTGTTTATTTTCACAGGAGGTGCTGTTTTTTCCATTCGGGCTGCAATATTAATTATTTTGGCAGACGGTTTTCAGGTGGTTTTGAGACGAGCCTGTAATCTGGTGCTGCATGAAATCCTTATTTCTTTACTCCGGCAGGTGTGATTACAAACCAGACGTTTTGTACGTTTTCACCGGTAGTATCGCCGGCCACTTTATCGGTTTGGAAGTAATACAGCGGCCAGCCGTTATAGGTTACCTGCGTCGTCCCATCTGTACGGGTGGTGGTACCCAGCATGGAAGCATCTACACCCGTCCCGGCAATTGGCGCCCCGCTGGTCAAAAGGGGCGGCCAGGCTACTGCACACGTACTGTAGCAGTTGCTGGTATTTGGCGTGTCCACGGTGTAGATATACAAGGTCATCCCTTTTGAATCGACCAGGAAGGAACCCAGGGTGGCGTTCTGGCTGACATCGACGGTTGCCGGCCCGCTTGGCTGGGATGCGGCAGGGGTCGGTGTTGCGGATGCACAGGCAGACAAGATGATGGCGAGCATGATCAGGGTGGACAGCGTGATTTTATTTTTCATTTTGAACCTCCATTTATAGTAAGTGGAACATTGGTCCCAGAGGCAGGATGTTGCATTAATATAACCAGCTTACGTAATATTTATGTAAGAAGACCATTATGGTTGGATTAATAATTGTGTGATGACTCTGGGCCGGTTCATTTGGCACTGTTTTCAATTAGCTCAGGATTAAACGCGCCCGTTGGAAGCTCGCCATCGAAATGGTCAGGAGGAGAGCATCGAGTACACCCAGGATCGCCATGATAATCAGCAGGACCTGGTTATAGTTCAAGGTCGAGATCACGCCTGCTGGCATGGCTTTCAGCGCTAGCAGGCTTGCCACTCCAAGTCCCAATACGCCTAGGGTTAGGGTTTGTTGCGCCTGGCGTACCGTTGCCGACCTTAACGAAATCAGCACGCCGCCGCTCGCGGCCAGCAGTGTTGTCAGCAGGATCAACACAAGTGCTCCCAGAAAATAGTCGATGGAATAAAACCCCCAGATCCCCTGGCCGCTCGTCAAATTTACCGTCACCAGGCCGAGTAGCAGGCTGACGAAAACCATGCCCCAGGTATACACAGTTGCCATGATCACTTTTCCGAGCAGGATCGCACGATCGGAAATGCGGCTTGCCAGCAAAGTTTCCAGGGTGTGCCTCTCACGTTCTCCGGCGATCGCATCCCCGATAAAATTGATAATGAAAAAAAAAGGTAAATAAATAACCAGCAGCATCTCCCCGGGAGCGATTGCCAGCCATTGCACCCCGGCTTGTATCGGGAACAGGATCCCTAGGATGCCTATAAAGAGTAGGGGGCGGATCAAGGTCTGCCATTCTCCCCTGAAGAGTTCGTCCTTGGATTCTTTCCATATCATCGTCCAAAAATCGTTCATTTGTTTTCTTCCTCCATCAGCGTCAGGAACACGTCTTCCAGGCTGGCCTTCCCTCTTCGTATTTCCTCCACCTCTCCTCCTGATTGAACGATCAAGCTTACCAGGGGGCCTATTTCGCTTTCTTCTCGCAGTTCGATCAGGATATGGCTGTTTTGCAGTTCCGCGCGGGCCACCTCTGGCCGCTTCCGCAGCAGGGACAAGGTCTGCTCGTTAAAACCGTGCCCCACGATTTCCGCCTGTGGGCCGCCCGTTTTCATTCGTAGTGCATCCGGGTTGCCTACGGTCAGGAGTTTTCCCTGGCGGATCACTCCTACTTGGGCGCAAAGTTTTTCAGCCTCGTTTAAGTTGTGCGTATTGAGGAAGACTGTTACCCCCTCGCGTCCCACTAGGGATGCCAGGTCATTTCGCAGGGCTGCTGCCGCTATCGGGTCAAACCCGGCTGTTGGCTCATCCAGGAATATCAAGGGTGGGTGGTGAAAGAGTGCGCGTGCCACCGCCAGTTTTTGTTTCATGCCCCTGCTCCATTTGCTCACCAGTTCTTTGCGGCGTTCCCAAAGGTCAAGGTGGGTTAGCAGTTCTTTGATGCGCGCCCGGCGGTCGCCAGCAGGCATGTGATAGATCCGTCCATACAGGTCGAGATTGTCTTCGGCGCTCATGCGCTCGTAGAGACCCGCAAATTCGAGCAGTGCCCCGCTGTGGGCACGGATGTCTCCCGCCTGGCTGCGGCTGTCATAGCCCATCACCCGTGCCACTCCCTGCGTTGGTTCCAACAGTCCCAGCAAAAGGTGGATGGTGGTGGTTTTACCGGCTCCATTGGGTCCCAGGAAACCGAAGACAATGCCCTCTGGTACTTCCAATGACAGATCATCCACAGCTTTTACTGTGCCAAAATACCGGGAAAGGTGTTCAGTGTGAATGATCGGCTCAGACATGCTTTACAGGTCCTCTTTTTTACGATGAGTCTGTTTGCAGGCGGTTTACCTACCACAATGCATGCACGTCCGCCCGGATGCGCCGGTCGTAGATCTCGCTGATCTTGTCCATCGTTGCTTTCGACAGGGGTGGCAGGTCAGCAGCTCGCAGGGTATCTTCCACTTGCTCAGGTCGCTTGGCTCCGGGCACGGCGCAGGTTACTGCCTCGAACATCAGGATCCAGCGCAGGGCCATCTGGGCCATGGTCGTCCCCGCCGGCACTAGCTTGCGCAGCTCCTCCACTGCCTCCAGTCCCTTGTCAAAATCCACGCCTGAAAACGTTTCGCCCCGGTCGAATGCCCTGCCTTGCCGGTTGAAGTTGCGGTGGTCGTCCGCCTCGAATGTGGTCTTCCAGGTCATTTTACCGGTGAGCAGGCCGCTTGCCATCGGCACTCGGGCGATGATCCCTACCTGTCGCTGCTGGGCTTCCGGGAAAAAATCCTCGATTGGACGCAGCCGGAACATGTTGAAGATGATCATCACCGATTGCACCCCGGGGAATTGGATCGCCGCTTTGGCCTCGTCAATCCGCTCCACGCTGACGCCATAGTGGAGTATCTTTCCCTGCTTCACCAGCTCGTCGAGGATGCCGAATACTTCCGCGTTGTAGGCTTCAATGGGCGGGCAGTGTAGTTGCATCAGGTCGATTGTTTCCGTTCCCAGGTTGCGCAGGCTGTTTTCCACAAATATGGTCAGGTTGCGGCGGTTGTAACCGCGCGGGTCGGGGTTCACCCCCATCCCCATTTTTGTTGCGATGTAAAATGGCTCGTGCCGCTGGCGGCGTAGTTGACCCAACAAGGGTTCGCTGCCATACGCGTCGGCGGTGTCAAAGAAATTGACCCCCAGGTCGAGGGCGCGGTTCAGGGCAGCCATGCTCTCGCGTCCGTCCACTGCTCCCCACAGGCTGCCCATCGCCCAGGTCCCCAGGCTGATCGCTGATATCTTCCAACCGGTTCGTCCCAGTTCACGGTATTCCATACTGTGTCTCCTTCCTCGGCGAATCGATCTGTTCGCGCCTCCCGGGTGCACTTCCTCCCCGGTGTGTCCCGCAACCAACCTGGGTTCCTTATTCGTGGGCCTTCTGTAACTTTTCTGGCGTGTACTTGGTCAATTGGATGGCGCGTGCTTTGGAGCGCAGGTGCGGAGGTACCGAGAGCAGTGCTTCTGCCTCATTTTCCGACTCGAGCATCGCCCAAGCGGTGTGTATTCCGGCATTGCAGCCCCACTCAAAATTCATGACGTGCCCGTGATAAACGAATTGTTCTACAACATGATGACAATCTTCGGCGGTGTGTGTAGATTCGACCAGGTATCGGTTCATAAGATTCACCTCTATAAATTTACCCCGGCGGCGTCGGTTGGATTGATGCCGCCGGGAGTTGGTCCCATAGGATTTACATCTGGTGGTCTTTCAATTCGACCACCACTGCATGGCCCTCGGTTTTTCCGATGTTTTCGGCGGCGTGTTGCCCTGCATTCATCCAGAATGTCTGTCCCGCTTTGAGCGGTACTTCCTGGCTGCTGCCATCCGGCATCCTCAGGTTCAAAGTGTAATCAGAAATGACGTAAATGACGTGATCGGGATGCCCGTGCATCTCCGCCTTCTGACCTGGCTTGAATCGTACGTCAAAAACCCGGACACGATCATTTTCAAGGATCAATTTGTAAACGTCCGATGCCACCCTGGTTGGGTCTGGCCATGCAGTCCTGCTTTTTTCAGCTAACATAGGTTTTCTCCTTTCAGTGAATCGGATAGGTAATTTTAACGAACGCCAATTCTGCGAAAAGTGAGAGACTTGTTGTCCCTATATTAATAATTATATACCAATAAGATATTTTTTGTCCAGTAAATAAGCTTAATTCTTGTTTTGCTTATGCATAACTTCCCCCAGTGTCTAGTTTGTACCTTTCTTATCGGGATGCACATTAAATCAGGATGGTGCTGCCATTACATAATTAATTCATGGATGGAATTGGCCGTCTCATTTACCATTTTTACTTCACCTCCGCATTCCTCTTTGGAGTGTTGCTTTTTACCCGTCAGATGCTATAATTTAAGGTGGTTCCTCGTTCGGTTGACCCTTTGGGGGAGGCTGAACATGCTCGCTTTTTTCCTGGAACGGTCCTCGTGACGGAAATGGAGCAGGAACATGAGCCTGAAAATTAAAATTGAAAAAAGGCGGATTACTTGGTCGCGAATTTTTCGGGCCAAGCCAATCTCCAGGAGGTCGGTAATCGCTTTGAGTCGCTGGCAGTCCGCTGCCGGAGTGCGAAAAGAAGCAAGCTTTTGATGAATATTTCCACGATTAAAGCGGTTCCCTCTTTTTCAGAGCGTTTCCGGGCCGGGGAAAGGGCGGTGATTTTCTCGGAATTCGGTCTCAAGGTCGCCGTGGTAGCCTCGCCCGAGCAGGTTGAGCCACGGCGGTTGGCAGAGTTGGTTGCTCAAAATCGCGGGGTTGATGTGCGCATTTTTCTCGACCTCGCCGCCGCGGAAGAGTGGTTGCTGGGGGAACCTCCCAGTTGACCTGAATGATGAGGTTTATATCCAGCCTCGACAATTATTCGGCGATCGATGCCGGTCTGCCTGACGCCCGAAAGGTTCACGGGTAATTGGAGCCTGTTTATGGGCCTTCGAATACAAATCCTTAAAAAGTCAGATTATCTGGTCGCTGATTTCTCGGGAGCAGGCGATCTCGATGAGGTGAGTCAGCAGTTTGGCCTGCTGGCAGAACGCTGCCTGGCAGCAAAAAAAAGCAGGCTTTTGATCGACACCTCTGCAGTTCAATCTGTCCCGGCCTTTACCGAGCGGTTCCGGGCCGGGGAAAGAGCAGTGGTCTTTGGCTACAACGGGATCAAAATCGCCATGGTTAGTACTCCCGGGCAGGTGGACCCAAAACTGCTGGGAGAATTGGTAGCACGCAACCGCGGGGTGAATGGACGCGTATTTACCGATCTTGCCGCAGCGAAGAGGTGGCTGTTGGAAAAGCCACGAACCTGATTGGTCATGGGGTTTCTGGTTGGGAAGCCTGGATCTTATCGATATCTACACTCCTGTCGGGTCCATGTGAAGGCTGCAATTATCTCCGAAAAAAGAACCATATGCTTTCTCGCATTCTATAACCTTCATATTCACTGGCGCTCACGTGCCTCTTGTCTGAGCCTCCCGGAATAGTACATCGAGCAATAATCGTTTCTGTAAATGTTGCAAAAAGACATCTGGCAGGAGGTTCTGATATACTTTGGGATGCTCTTATCTATCATTTCAACCCGCTCTTGTGTTGCAGCATTCTCCCGTTTTTCTCTTAGTATTTGAATTTTTGGAGATTTAATGAACGTTTTGTTGTGGATCGTCCAGGCTGTCCTTGCCATCAAGTTGGCCTCAGTTTCCTACACCCATGCCTTTCGCCGTTCCCTTCCGACCATGCAGGAGGCAATTAAGAGGCTCGGGAAGTCGTCTCGCCCGGTTCTCGCCCTGGTTGCGGTCTCCACTTTCTTGGCAGGGGTTGGATTGATCCTTCCGGGCGTTTTGGGAGTCTTTCCGCGCATCACTCCGGTCACGGCGGGCATTCTTTCCATTCTGCTGGTTGCCTCACTTTTTTTCCACCTCGTAAGCCGCGAAAAACCAAAGATCTTCGTGAGCATTGTCCTTTTTGCCCTGGCAGCCTTCGTGGCCTGGGGGCGCTGGACTTTGTTTCCATAAAAACCGAAAATGTAGTAACGACTTTAGTCGTTCGAACAGATCCTGGTCACCCCTGCACTCGCGGAAAGATATTGGCAGCAGGTCTGGAAATATCGCCCGATGTGGCTCAAAAGTAAGATTGATTGCGCACCATCGCATGCAATCAGGGAAATTGTCCATTTTCTCCTAAATGAAAATACCCCCCAACCCTTCCAGCATTCCCAACATCCGCCCGGCAATCCCCCCGGATGCGTCTTCCGTTGCCGGTTGCGTCAAATCGGCTTTTTCGCCCTACATCGAGCGGATCGGCAAACCGCCCGCCCCCATGCTGCTTGATTTTCCGGCGGTCATTGCCGCTGGGCAGGTTTGGGTCGCAGAGTTGGATCACAAGGTGGTTGGTGCCCTGGTTCAATATGAGACAGAGGAAGGCTTCTATATCGATACGGTGGCAGTGTTGCCATCCTTGCAGGGCAGGGGGGTTGGGCGGGCACTGTTAGTGTTTGCCGAGGACGAGGCGCTCAGGTGTGGCTATCACTCGATCTACCTTTGCACCAACGTAAAGATGACCGAGAACCAGGTGCTTTATCCAAAAATCGGATACGTGAAATACGAGCGGAAGCTCGACCAGGGATACGATCGAATCTTCTACCGCAAGCAGCTTTAGTAATTTCCCTTTCAGGGATTGTATTGGGTGGATTTAATAGTGCGCTACCGCCTGATCCCGGGCGTCTGGTGAAGAAATATCGACGCTCATAGTAACGACTTCAGTCGTTTCTGCGTTTCTTTCTTGAATACACCCTTCAGCATTCGCAACCCGCTAGCGCTCACCGCCACCAGCGCTAGCAAGAAAGCGACCAGAGCTGTAGCTGTTAACCGCAAGTTTCGAGGTTCATTTTCTAGGCGAGGTAATTTCGATAAAATAATGAGGATCCACTCAAAACAATAGACAGATCTTTTTTCCTACCAATGGAGGTTTGAAATACTAAAGGTCTTGAAGTCAGGCTGGGTATTCACAATACTGGCAGTGATCTGCCTGGCAGCTGGTTTGATCATTCAAAATGGCACCCTATTCCTGATCCTGGGCGTGTTCTGGTTAGCCGTGGCGATCATCATGAGAAGCAGATTTGGCAGGAAGACGCCGCCCGGAAACAATTGAAATTCCCTGCCTCTTATCCCTCAGGCTTGTACGCGTCCCTCAGCAGCAGCACTCCGCCAACTGCCACCGCCACCAATGCCAGTGCATAGGCAATGATCGCTGCCAGGACGACTGCCCATACCCAGCCGGTCGGTTCGGTGGAACCCGATGCCAACCCCGTGACGACCGCCAGTGCCTGGCTTCCCCCCAGTAGGACGACAGCCGCGCCTAGACCCCAGCCGATGATTTTCACCTGGGTTTTTGCTCGCAATGCAGCCCAAAGCAGCAGTAATCCGCCCGCCAACGCGAACGGGAATAACTCGGCTGGCATGAGATAGTCGAAGCGGAAAATCCCATCTGCAAGCATTTTCGCCAGCGATAATAAAACAGGCGCCAGGATCGGGAACCATGCCAGGATTGTCCCCACAATTGCCAGGATTTTGGTGAAAACGCCCTTTTTTGCCATTTTGTCACCTCCTGTCTGCCTCTCCTTGGCAGTTTGAGTCGCACCCCAACTATTCTTAAGGGATATGCTTAATTACTATATAAGAAATCGGGGTTGATTACAAGCCCGGCATGGAATTTTTTGGGGATTGAATAAGCTGAAATTAACAGTATGATGTTAAAATCAGTTACTTTTCGCGGGAGGGTTCCATGATCTGGAAAATATTTCTTGGGGTGATTGCCTTGCTATTCCTCATTTCCACCCCGGCCTGTGGTCCAACCGGCGGGCCTTCCGCGCAACCCCAGGATTCCGCAGCTTTCATCCAGACCCAGGTTTCCTACTTGATTGCCTCCACTGCCCAGGTCCAAACGGCCATTGCCAACTCGGTAGCCTACACACTGGCAGCTATGCAGACCAATACACCCGAGTCTACTTTCACACCCATATTCACTCCTACCCCGGCCGTGCCCATGGTCAGCGTTACGGTTGAGACCAACTGTCGCTCTGGCCCTGGGACGGCTTATCAGGCCCTTGGCATTCTCTTTGTCGGCGATACCGCCCAGGTGGTGGGCCGCAATGCCGAAAGCACCTACTGGATCATCAAGCTGCCCTCCAACCAGGCTATCTCATGCTGGCTGTGGGGAAAATATGCCAGCGTGGTGGGGAGTACCAGCGGGCTGCCTGTCAGCACGCCGCCGCCCACGCCTACGCCGGCAGCTACCCCCACCCCGGCGGTCTCTTTCGGGGTGGAATTTGTTTCCGTGACTCTCTGCCCGGCCGCGTGGTACTCGGTCACTTTCAAGATCACTAATACCGGCAGCCTCACTTGGGATTCCATCCAAACCAAGGTGGTTGACAATGTGAACCACAACAGCGGACAAAACGGTGACGATGATGTTTTCCAGGGTGTCACTGCCTGCGACTATGGACCTGCTTCCCAAAACCTGGAACCGGGGGAAGTGGATTATTCGAGCGCGATCCTGATCCCGCCTAGCCCTGCCGGTCACAGTGTCACGGCCAGCTTCCGGGTGTGTGCAGAGGATGACATGTCAGGGGTTTGTAGGGAGAACTCGTTCACATTCACCCCCTGAATATTCATGCCGGAGTTTGCTGTGGCCCTCACGGTTTCCTTCCTTCTAATCCTTTTCTTCATTCTTCATTCCTCGTTTTTCAATCTTAAGAAGGAGGTTCGCCATGATCTGGAAAAAATCCCTCAGGGCAATTGCCGCGATTTTGCTCGTATCCCTCTCTGCTTGTAATTTACCGGTCGGCCCTGCACTCGGCAATGGGCTGGGTCAGGACCCCACCTCGGCGGTACAAACGCAGGTTGCCGCAATTGTCGCTTCCACCGCTGCCGCACAGACGAATGTTGCCATCCTGGCGCAATCCACCCTGGCCGCCTTGGCAACCAATACACCTGAATTTACTTTCACCCCCTCCCTTACGCCAACGGCGACCTTCACTAATACTCCTGCGGCGCCGATGGTCAGCGTCTCGGTGCAAACCAACTGCCGCTCCGGCCCGGGAACGGCCTACGACGCCCTCGGGTTCCTCAACGTTGGCGAGATTGCCCAGGTGGTTGGCCGCAATTTTTATAGCGATTACTGGATCATTAAGCTTGGTTCCAACCCGGTCATCACTTGCTGGTTGTGGGGGCAATATGCCACGGTTAGCGGTGACACATCCACGCTGCCGGTCATCGCCCCGCCCCCCACGCCCACGCCGGTAAATTCTCCCACGCCGGTTGGGGACTTTACTTTTGCTTATAAATCTTTCGGTGTCGGGCCGGGTTATACCTGCCTGATGTTCGATGCAAAGAGTACTGCCCTCACCTGGGATTCGTATAATTTCACGGTCCACGATACCACCCAGGGCATTACCGGGGGAACGACCAGCAACGATTTTGTCGCGTACGACTCCTGGTGCACGCAGACCAGCAGTGCCACCGAACTCCCGCCGGGAGGGATCGCCACCGTAATGGCCAAACTGGCACTGATAGCCAGTCCGACCGGTGACCATTTTGAGGCTTCTCTCACCCTCTGCACCGAGGACGGACTGGCAGGTACCTGCCTGACCCATACGCTCAATGCGGTCTTCAGCCCTTGATTGTGATGGGGTTATTTGTGCGTTACCCGGTGATGCTATCCTTGATCGATCGCCTTTGCGAATACAATCCGCAGCTCTCTTCCGAAGGATGAATTATGTTCAATTTGGAAACCCCCTCCATCAAGTGGGCTATTCAGGTGCTCACGCTTGACTACCTCATCGACGGTAGTCTTGACGCCGACCGGGATAAGTATTCCTTTCGCTTGCTGGGTCACGATGTCAGCCCGTTGCCTGTGACTTCTGCTAGGTTCCGCCCTACAGGAGCACTTTCCGTTTCTCCGCCGCCGGCAACTCCATGGGTTTTAATCTATGGGGATCAATTGGTGGCGATCATCCCAAAGGATGATGCGGGTTTGACTAACGCCCGCCAGCTCAATGCGGCTTTCAAGGTGGCAGTGCCGGCGGAAGTCTATGCAGGGCCGTATGTCATCCGCGGCCAGGTGCTCAGCCCGGATGGGTCTCTCAGGGTGTTTGAAGGCTATACCGGCTTTCCGGTGCAGGATGCAGAGATCAAGTGCCTTATACCCGGGGCACAACTCGGTGTGCTTAAGGCCCCTTACGTGCTCGTGATGAGTCGCCACAAGCAGGCCCTCGTTCCGATCAAGTAGAGGCAATTCCCCTGCGTGCGCTATCCCTTTCACGGGTCCTTGGTCATACCTTGATTTCAAATTGGAGGAAAATAAATGTCCGACAAAATCCTTGTCACCTATTCCAGCCGGACCGGTTCCACAGTTGGAGTGGCCGAAGCCGTCGGCAGGACTTTGGCTGAAAGCGGTGCGCAGGTGGATGTGCTTCCCATGCAGGACGTGCACGACCTCTCCCCCTATCGCGCTGTGGTTACCGGCAGTGCCATCCAAAACAAACAGTGGCTCCCTGAAGCCATGCAATTCCTTCAAACCAACCAGGCGGCTTTGTCTCGAAAACCCTTCGCCGTCTTCTTGGTATGCATGACCCTGGCGATGAAGAACGCGGATCGATACCGGGGCTTCGTCTCGGATTTTCTTGCCCCGGTGCGCAACCTGGTAAATCCGGTCAGCGAGGGGCTCTTCCCGGGCGTACTCGACATCAAAAAGGTGCCTTCCGCCGCTGACCGCTTCAAGTTTCGCCTGAGCGTCCTTTTCGGAGCCTGGACGGAAGGCGATCACCGTGACTGGGAGGCCGTCCGTACCTGGGCTGAGGAACTGCCATCTCTGTTGGGGGGGTGATCTGCTTGGATCGGTCGATCACCGGTCTGGGATAAAGACAATTGTCTTAGTCTTTCAAAAAGATGGTCAAGCCATTACATATGCAGGTACTTCAACACCTCATAGACCAGCATGGCGGGCCAGACGATGCCTTTGAAAAATCCCAGCACGCCAAGTAGGAAGGTGGTGGCGTGGGTAAAGTAGTAGATCCAGGCACCGATCAGGCCAAATCCATACACGGCTTCCGATGCGCCGCCTTGGCGGATCACTTTTGTTTTCCGGTGTTCTGGTTCTATGGGTTTCGTTTCGGTGGTCATTTCTTCTCCTTTTGAAATCATCCTTTGAAGAAATATACGCTCTTCATTCAAGCGGGGTTGTTAGGCTCTTTCCGATTTCGAACGGGCTGGAGCGGATCATTCATATTAACGAGGGGCGGCTGCGATTTATTCGGTTCAAATTACGAACAATGCGATCTCCTCTCCCTTCTACATTGAAAGGATGCACTACCCCCGGCCTCGCCAACCCTTACACTTCCCCCAAAGGATATCTGTAAGCATAGGCCTGTCAGGTCTGTGAGATCTGTCAAACTTTTCACCTGCCACCGGCCTGGGTAGGGTGGGGGGTATTCAATCCTGCATTCAACCAATTAATTCCCGGTCTCTTGACATTTTCATTGATTTGATATAGAATACTCTATATTACAGAGTACTCTATATAAATTTAGGAGGATCCTATGAACATCTCCCCTACGGAAGCCGAAGAAGCCCTGGCGGCCATCCAAAAGATGACGCAGAAGACCCGCCACTCGATCGCCAGCAGCGGCGCCTACATTTTCCTGATCGTCACTGGCATCATCTGGCTGGTCGGATTTCTGTCCACCCAGTTCCTGGCCGGTGCAATCGTCGCATATATCTGGACGGGGATGAGCCTGCTTGGCAGCGCGCTGTCCATCCTGCTCGGCACCCGCATGGGCAGGCGCGTCCGCAGCCCGGCCTTCGATGCCTCTGCAAAGCGGGCCGGCATCTTCTGGCTGCTGCTGGTCTTCTACGGCATTGCCGCCATCGCCATCGCCCGGCCCACGGACGGGAAGCAAGTGACCATGTTCATCATCCTGTTCATCATGATCGGCCAGCTGGCCATGGGCCTGCTGCTCTCTTTCTCCTCCGTCTGGTGGGCGCTGCCGATCACCGCCCTGGCGCTGGTCGGCTACTTCCTGCTGCCCGGCATTTTCTATCTGTGGATGGGGATCCTGGGCGGCGGCGGGATGATCGTCCTCGGCCTGTATATCCGCTCGAGGTGGTAAGCCATGGCCGAGTTGAATGAAACCATCCACCAGCCGGTGCGCCTGCGCATCATGGCCGCCCTGGTGACCCTGGAGCCGGGCGAACGAGGTGGACTTCACCTACCTGCGCGACCTGCTGGAGGTCACCGACGGCAACCTGGGCGCCCACCTGCGCAAACTGGAAGAGGCCGGCTACATCGCCGTCAACAAGACTCTTCGTCGAACGCAAGCCGCGCACCTACGTCGCCGCCACCGCCGAGGGACGCAAGGTCTTTCCAGGAACACGTGGCGGCGCTGGAATCGATCTTGAAAAGCAAGTGAGGCAGGATATGGACACCATCGTGCAAGTTGAAGGACTGCGCAAGGTCTACGGCACGACCGTCGCCGTGGATGGAGATCTCGTTCGAGGTCCAGGAAGGCGAGATCTTTGGGATGGTCGGCCCGAACGGGGCCGGCAAGACCACCACCATCGAATGCCTGGAAGGCCTGCGCAAACCGGACGCGGGGACGGTGCGCGTCCTGGGCGTGGACCCGCAGCGCGAGGGCCAGACCCTGCGCCTGCGCACCGGGATGCAGCTGCAGCAGTCCAACCTGCCGGACCGGATGAAGGTCTGGGAGGCGCTGGACCTGTATGCCTCGTTCTACCCCAAAGCGGCCGACTGGAAGGAACTGCTGTCGCAGTTGGGGCTGGAGGAGAAACGCAATACCCCCTTCTCGAAACTGTCCGGCGGGCAGAAGCAGCGCCTGTTCATCGCCCTGGCGCTGCTCCCGGACCCGCAGCTGGTCTTCCTGGACGAACTGACCACCGGTCTCGACCCGCAGGCGCGGCACGCCATCTGGGACCTGGTGCGCGATGTGCGCGCCAGGGGCAAGACGGTCCTGCTGACCACCCATTTCATGGAAGAGGCCGAGCGCCTGTGCGACCGGGTGGCCATCCTCGACCACGGCCGGATCGTGGCGCTGGACACCCCGGCAGCCCTGATCCGCAGCCTGGGAGCGGAGGAACGGGTGGTCTTCAGCCTGGACAGGGGCTCTGCCCCCGGCTGCTTGAAAAAGCCCTTTCCAGGGTCGGCCGGCTCGAGGTCCAGGGAGAGCAGGTGGTCGTCCACGGGAAGAACGGCCGCAAGGTCCCGCTGGTGAGCGAGGTGGTCAGCCTGCTGACCGGGCAGGGGATCCCGTTCCGCGACCTGCGCACCGAGCAGCCGAACCTGGAAGATGTCTTCCTGAGCCTGACCGGCCGCGAGATGAGAGAGTGAGGTGTGAGATGAAAAGCCTGTTGAAAATGACCTGGATGGAAGCCAAGCTGTTCCTGCGCGAGCCGGTGAGCGCCTTTTTCACGCTGGTCTTCCCCTTGATGATGCTGTTCATGTTCGGCACCATCTACGGCAACGAACCCCCACCGGATGTCCGGCGGTCAGGGGACGATCGACACTTTCATCCCGGCCTTTACCGCCATGATCATCGGCATCACCGGACTGATGTCCATCACCATCACGATGGCCACCTACCGGGAGAACGGCATCCTGCGCCGCCTGCGCACCACGCCGGTCAGCCCGCTGGTCGTCATGGCCGCGCAGGTGATCGTGGTCTTCGCCATGACCAGCCTGGGCATGCTCCTGCTCGTCGCCGCCGGGAAGCTGGTCTACCACGTGCGATTCGAGGGCAACGCCTTCAGCATGCTGGGCGGATTCGTCCTGAGCAGCCTGAGTTTCTTCGGGATCGGATTCATCCTGGCGGGCACCATGCCCACGGCGCGCACCGCCCAGATCGTCGCGATGGTGCTGCTGTACCCGATGTTGATCCTCTCCGGGGCTGCCTGGCCGCGCGAACTGATGCCCGCAACCGTCCAGAAGATCTCGGCCTTCATGCCGCTGACCTACGTGGTCAACCTGCTGCGCGGCCTGTGGATCGGCGAGCCCTGGGGAAATCACCTGCTGGATGTCGGCGTGCTGGCCGGGATGCTCCTGCTGGGGATCATCGTCTCGGCGAAGACGTTCCGCTGGGAATGAATGAGGCTGAGGCTGGATCTGACAGGTTTTGAGCTGCCCTGTCAGGCGTGCCATGCCCGATTTTGTTCGGCAGGATCTGTTCCGGGTGATCACCGCGATTGGGAGGCGGTGCGAGACTGGGCTGCAGAGCTCCCGCCGCTTTTGGGGGGTATGATGACCGTTGCATATAAAGGCTGACCCGGCCGGTGTCACTCAATTTTCCTTTCCGACTGCTTTCCCACCCGTACCTGGTGGAGCCAGAAACCGGCAGCCAGGAAAATGACCGGGGTCAGGAGGGATTGGTAAAGCGAGGCAAGGATACTCCCTGTGGCAAGGAAGACGAGGCCCCCTGCAATCAGCGGATCGATCAGGGCGTTGCCGATCGTGTGCATGATGTACCCGGGCCAAACCGAACCGGTTATCCGGCGGAGTTCACCGTAGAAGATGGAAACAACGATGAGGTTGAGAATGGCCAGGGGAATGAAGGTCGCCAGGGATTGACCAGTTGCCAACCGGATTTGATCCGGACCCAGGACAAACATCCAGTAAGCGATGTGCCAGCTTGCCCAGATTAAACCCGTGACCAGATAGCCTGCAAAATCATTCAACGGAAGGGAACTGATCCTGGGTGCCAGGTAGCCGCGCCATGCCAATTCCTCGAAAATATTCTTGATGAATGATCCCACCAGCCCCATCCCAAAGACCGGCAGTAATAGCGCCCAAAAGGAACCCGGAAATGTGACCAGCCCAAATATTCGACCAACTAGCAGCACCAGTCCCCCCACGCACGGGTAGATCAACAGGCTCACAACATACCAGGTTGCATTGCCTTTAAATGCCGGTCGAAGTCCGAAATCCTTCCACCCGTCCCCCGCAAAATGGCGGAGCAGGAGGCCGGTAAGGAGGGGGACGATCAACCAGATAAGCAGCCCTGGCTGCACGCAGGTTCCCGCGTTCAGCGACTTGTCCAACCAATATCCGATCCAACCACTTGCCGCCACCACAATGGTAAAGATCACCAAATTTCGGAGGGTGCGCTCGTTATCCTTGTTTTGAAGTTACATCGCATGGTTATCCATTGATCGGAGTGAATTTACCTGCCGGAAATAGTAGTATAACCATAATTCCAAAATGACCACCTTGAGTCCCTTATAAATATCAGTTGTTATTATGATCCACGGTGATTACCACATTCCCTTTTTTATGCCCGCTTTCGACATACCGGTGCGCCTCGACAATTTGTTCCAGCGGATAACGTCTGTCGATGATCGATTTGATCTTTCCCGCCTCAATCAGGTTTTTGAGGAAAAGCAGGTCGGAAACATTCCGGCTTCCCGCTCCAAAAATTACTTTCCTGCTGTTTGTCAGTGCGGTCCAGCGTCCCCGCGCCATCTGGGATAATCCCGGGTTGCCTAAAAGGTAACGCCCATTTGCCTGCAGGGATCTTATACTCCGTGAAAACGGGCTCCTGCCGACCACGTCGTAGATGACGTCATAGGATTATCCCGTTGCTGGTGAAATCCTCCCGGGTGTAATCGATGACGTGGTCTGCACCGATCGAGAGCAGCATGTCCAGTTTTTCCTGTGCTGTCCACGCCGGTAACCTCGGCGCCATAATATTTGGCAAGCTGTACCGCCATT
This sequence comes from uncultured Chloroflexia bacterium, assembly GCA_963760245.1. GTDB lineage: Bacteria > Chloroflexota > Anaerolineae > Anaerolineales > Villigracilaceae > UBA877. Next base: position 873,046 of record CAVXCH010000004.1, read on the forward strand.
GTACCGATACTCCCGCCTGCACCGAGAATTAATACCTTTTGCCCGGCCAGGCTGGCATCCTTTCCAAGGAAATGCACTGCTTCAAATCCTCCCAGGGGTACGGCGGCGGCTTCCTCATAGGTCATGGTGGCAGGTTTTATCGAAAGCGCTCCGGATTCAGGCAGACACAAATACTCGGCATATGCGCCCATCCCAAAGCCCGTGGCTCCAAAAACCTGGTCACCTTGTTTGAAACGCTTTACATCCCTGCCCACTGACTCGATTTCCCCGGCGAACTCCTGCCCCAGGACGGTTATTCTCGTGGGTCTTCGAAGTCCCGCATATAGTCGCATGGGGAGCGACAAAAGGAGAGGGAATTTAAGACTGCGCATCTCACAGTCACCCATGGTCACCGTGGTGGCAGCTATCCTTACCAGGACTTCGTTATCTTTTGGGTGAGGGCTTTTCAATATCCCTTAAGCTGGAGAACATCCGGAGATCCGTAATTTGTCCAAAGGATCGCTTTCATAAGGTTTTCTCCAGGTTTATAAGGTTTTATCGTTATGGTCCACGGTTATGACGACATTTCCCTTTTTGTGCCCCTGTTCGACGTAGCGGTGAGCCTCGACGATTTGTTCCAGTGGATAGCACCTGTCGATGACCGATTTTATCATCCCTGCCTCGATAAGCTTTTTGATGAAGAGTAGATCTTTCGCCTTATCGTTTGCTGGCCTCAATCCTGTAGCCATGAATTTTACTTTTCTGCTGCCTGCCAATGAAGTCCATAATATTTGAAGCAAGATCACCGGTGTAGGAACCGTTGCAAGATAAACCCCCTTTTTCGCTAGAATACCATTACAGTGTGAAAACGAACTCTTTCCCACGGTATCAAAAATGATATCATAGGTACGGTCAGTTTTTGTAAAATCCTCTTTAGTGTAATCAATAACCTTATCGGCTCCCAGGGATTTCACTAAATCAACATTCGCAGAACTGCACACCCCTGTGACTTCCGCCCCGAAGTACTTGGCAATCTGTATTGCAGAAGTGCCTACTGCTCCAGACGCTCCATTGATAAGAACTTTTTGTCCTCTCTGGATATTTCCCTTATCTCTAAGGAAAGGCAGAGCTGTTAATGCCCCGTTGGGAACAGCCACGGCTTCCTCATAGGTCATATTGGCTGGTTTAGTTGCCAGTGCCCCGTCTTCAGGCATGCACAGGTACTCGGCATAAGCACCTAATATACTCAGCCCGGTATTTCCATAAACCTGGTCGCCTTTCCTGAACCGTTTTACATCTTTTCCTACGACTTCAACCTCCCCGGATAGATAAAACCCTAATATAGGTTTTTTGGGTTTTCCAAGACCATTGAGACCGGGGGAATTTCGCATTCCTGGATCCTCCGCTGCTACTGTTGTCGCAGCTATCCTTATCAGTACTTCTTTGTCCTTGGGAGTAGGTTTTTCTACTTCTTTGAGCTGAAGAACTTCTGGTGGTCCGAATTTTGTGTATATAATCGCTTTCATTTTTTTATCCTTTCCAATATGATCCGTTATGAATAACAATTAGAGACAATTTGTAAGTTTCGATTATCTGCTTCGTCCGTCGCAGCCCCTGCCCAAGCTGCTCCCATCTTCCCGGGGACTCCAGCGATTATCAGCGTCGCTTTGATTCTTGAAGAAGTACTCCGCCGGGACTGTCTCGAATCCAATGTCCCAATCCTTTACCACACCGCAGCACGGCTGCCCGTAAGACGGGCAGCCGTGTGAAATTCCATTCATGCCACGTCCTCGGCAATAATCCGGGTGCCTGGCTTCGCCAGCTTCACGCCAACCACGAGCAGGTACAGGACCATCGAGATTTCCGCGATCGCGGACGGGATGACGATGATGGCGTGGATCATCTGGTCGAAGCCCGGAACCAGGAACGCGGCGAGCAAATCCACGAGGTAGCAGACGCCCCCCACGATGAGGACGATGCCGAGCCATTTGGGAAACATCCCTGATTTGTAGGCAAGCAATCCCAGTGGTACCAGCCACAGCCCAAAGAATACTTGCGCACTGAGAGTGCCATAATGCTGGATATCGAGCAGGAGCATCACCAGGGCATTCGCACCCGCGCTGCCTAAAGCGGTCGCATAGGACGGGTCGGTTGCCACCCGCAAGCCCTCAAACTGGAAGATTGCATTCAGGCAAACGATGCCGGTAGTGAGTGCGACGAGGATCAGCATTGCCCTCGCCATGCCCTTGTTCACGTGCTGGAGCAGTGTGTACAGGACCATGGCCAGGAAGACGAAGAAAGTCCCGTCCAACAGGTGCGACACGACGCCCATGCGAACCAGTCCAGAGTTCGCGACGACGTTCGCAGCGGTGGCCGCCGCGTTGCCGGCTGCATACATTTTGGGATCAACAAACCCTTCGGCAAACGCGCCGAAGATGCCGACGAGCAGGTAAAGGACCCCGGCAATCCTGGCGCGGCTCCTGGGTGAGAGCTTGCTTATCGCTTTTACATTGGTGGTCAAAACAGTTGTGTTCATTTTATTTCTCCTTTTTTTGAAAGACATGATTGAATTTATCCAATTTGGATCTGGATGGAGCTGGAGTCGCATCCGGTTCCCGGGTAAGAAAATAGGCAGGAAATTTCGTCAATTGGGATCCTCCTTTCCAGGCAGCCAGGCCCCTTTTACTGTTGGATCTCCGGCCTCATTTGACTGGCGGGGTTCAACGGGAACAACGGAGACCAGGGGCATGCCCAAATCGCGTACTATTTTCAACAATCCATGCAATGCAGCCTGGTCGACCAAGGGACCGGTTAAAAGGGAATTGCCGTTCTCTTCCAGCGTGATGGTCATGCCACCAAACCAGTCGCTCCACCGGTCATCAAGGTGCCCCTTGATCTGGATTTCGTAAAATCCATGCTCGTTATGCTTCTGATTTGTTTCGTAGATTTCACTCATTGCGTGCCTCGTGCATTTTGGTCGTTAGACAGAATTTCTTTCTAAATTGCATTGTTTCTTATCTTCGACCCAAGGATACAAAAAAAGATGGTGAGGCGTCTTCACCACAAGTGGTGATTAATGTGGTGGTTTATTCATTGGGATCTTTTCAGGGAAATTAAAAGCCCTGGCAGGTGGTTTAATTAACCTGCCAGGGCCATGATTGATATTTGAATGTTCGTTATAACAAATCGAGCTCCTCTGCCCGACGGACAGCCATCCGCCGGTTGTTCACCCCAAGTTTGTTGTAAATGCTCTTAGTGTGAGTACGAACGGTGTTCAGGGACACCATTAATTCGCGTGCAATTTCCGGACCGTTCAATTCGGTTTTAAGCAGCTTTAGAACTTCAAGTTCACGTTCGCTCAACGGCTCGATCAAGTGTTGAGAGACAGGCGTTCTGCCTTCAGTGTTCCCATAGGCTTCCAGTAATTGACGCACATAGTTCGAGACTGTACTGTGTTTCGTAGTCTCTCGCAGCAGTGCCTCCATAGGTGGTCCTTCATCTATAAAGATGCGGATAAATCCCCCTGGCTCAGCTAGCTCCAGTGTATCACCCAGAATTTGCACGGCCCTTTCTTTTTCACCCCTGATGTGGAAAGCGACCGCCTTTAGAATCATAATCTTGAGCTGTTCATCATGCCAGCCCTTAGCCTCTGCCTGTCTTTGTCGTGGCTCCAGTATCGCCAGCGCCGCAGCCGGGTCTCCCTGCTTCAGGTGGACCCGAGCCAGGCTGATGGGAAGGTCTTGTGTTTGAGCCAGGTGAGCTGCTGCAGCAAGATTACCCTGGCGAAGCAATACAAGCACTCGCGCGGCAGCTACCTCGGCCCTCCGATGCGCGAAGTTATGCTGGCGCAAGAACTGGTCGGCCTCGGCTAAAACAGTAGCCGCGCCAGCCACATCCCCCTGGGCTAGCTTCAGGCGGACGAGAAACACCTCGCAGGTGGCGGGTGTGTCAACGTTTTCCATCTGCCGCGCCAGTTGGAGGCATTGCTGTCCGTGCTGTTGGGCTGTATCCAGGTCGTTCCACTCGTAGAGCACACGCGCCAGGCCAAGATACGCTTCGCAGGCAGCCGTCCACGGCGGATCTCCTGCCAGTTGCAGGACGCGCCGGTAGCTCTCAGCTGCCATGTGGAGCTGGTTTTCTGTTTCCTGTACCTGGCCCAGGCTGGTTGAAGCTGCCAGGGTGATCATGATATTCCCGGATGCCTGGCTGATCGAAATGGCTTCAGAATAGGCCTGGCTGGCCGCGGCTCGTTCTCCCTGGAGCTGGTAGGCAAACCCCAGCGTCCAGGTTGTGGTAGTCCGAAGGGGCAGGTTGTCGGGGTGCAGATACTCCAGCGCACGGCGTGATTGGGTAATGATGGTTTCCGCCTCGTGCCAGGGGATAGCCAACATGGCCCGTATGGCGGCTATTTGTCCAATAAGGTCCCTGTTCTTGACGGAAGGCTCAGCTCCTTGCAAGGCACTTTCAGCCGCCTGTAGTTTCTGTTCGACGCCGCTAATCGTTTCGCTTACCATCGTAAGGGCCGAGGCATACATCACCCACAAGGAGGGTCTCGCATCCAGCACTGTTGTCGGCAGTGACGCCAACCAGTCCATGACGGGGGTCATTGCGCCGCGATATTGCAAGGGCATCCCCTCACCTTCCACCAGCCGCGCGGCACGCTCGATGTCATTGGCGGCAGCCGCATGCTGAAAAGCTTCAATCTCCAAACCATTGTTTTCATACCATAAGCTGGCACGAAGATGCAATTCATTCACAAGGCTATGTGCTTTTTTTTCGGGTGAGGGGGGTCGCTCATGGAGTCGTTGCCGCAGCAAATCAGCAAAGAGATGGTGATAGCGGTACCAGCACCGTTCGTTATCCAATGGGAGGATGAAAAGATTGGCGCGTTCGATGGTTTCCAGGGTTGCCTGACCGGAACCAACAGGGGACAGCAGGACGGCATCACACAGGTCGCCGCACAGGCGATCGAGGATGGACGTGCGAAGTAGGAAATCCTGGACACTTTTGGGCTGCTGCTGCAGGATTTCTTCTATCAGGTAATCCAATACGAAATGGTGGCTGCCAGTGAAAGATTTAATGAAACTTGAGATGTCGTGACGGCCTTGCATGGAGATCGCCGCAAATTGCAGACCGACGATCCATCCCTCGGTGCGGGTTTCCAGTGCGGCGATGTCTTCCCCGGGAAGATTAAGACCCATCACCTGGTTGAGAAATTCTGCAGCTTCGGAAGGAGTAAAACGCAAGTCTGAGGCGCGCAGCTCGGTCAACTGCCCCCGGGCGCGTATCCGGGCCAGGGGCAGGTGTGGATCTTCACGGGTGGCGATTACCAGGTGTATCTGCGGCGGCAGGTGCTCGAGCAAAAAGGCAAGGGCATGGTCAACCGGTTTGGCATCGATCAGATGGTAATCGTCAAGGACGAGGATGATATTGTCCGGGAGGGTGGCGATTTCATTTACAAGGGTTGTCAGGATCGATTCGAAGGATGGCGACTGAGGGGATTGGAGCAACCTCAACGTCCCTGCTCCAATCTTCGGCACAATTGTCTGCAAAGCCGCGACGACATAAGTCAGAAAACGGATGGGGTCTTTATCCCCCTTATCCAGCGAAAGCCAGGCGGCAGGTCGTTTGGAGCTGACAATCCATTCGCTGACCAGCGTGCTTTTTCCAAAGCCGGCCGGGGCGGAGATGAGGGTCAGGTTACGGCCCAGGAAGAGACCCTCGTTCAGACGCTCGATCAGGAGCGTGCGAACGACAACTTTAGGTCGAAGTGGAGGGATATAAAGTTTGGTAGTTAAAATTTGCGCCGGCACAAATCCATTATAAGATAATCCCTATAATTCATGAAGCGGTAAAAACCAGCAACAACTTGAGCGAGTTACGTGATACCAGGGCCAACCTTCTTGTTTAAACCCACCTCCATGCGATGTAAACTGTCAGCACATTAAACACAAGTCCCACAATGATCAGGAACTTGTCATAAGCGGAAGGGTATTTGGGCAATCCAATGAGATTGAAAACGAAAAAGAATATGGCCGCGATGATGTTCACCCAACGGTTCACGGGTTGTTTCAACACCACGGACAAGAAAACCATGACAACCGGTATCACCATCAGGATCGCGATCGCCAACCACATTGCCTGGGTGACTTTCATGCCTCCAATTTCTCCCGCGATAAAACCACCGCTGTATATTCTCAGGACATCCCCCAATAGATATGTCAGCATCAGGGCTGCCCATAAGGCTGTAAGCTTTATCTGCACATCTTCCATGATATTAACTCCTTTAATGCAAATGAAATCCAACAGCAGCGATATTTATGCATTCAGGATCATCATTTGCCATTTTACTCCATCGTGATGACCACTTTCCCCCGGGCATGTTCTTTTTCGTAATACCAGAAAGCATTTTTTGCCTTGCTCAGTAGGTAATATCCATCAATTACGGGTACGATTTTTCCGGATTCCAGGAGTTCTTTCATAAACATCAGGTCCTTTTGGCTTTTCGCCAGCGAGACGACATACACTTTCTGACCACCGGTGGTTTTATTCCGTCTTCCCCGGGTCGCTGCCTGGAAGAGTTGAAACATGGAACCTCCGGCGATGACACAGCTTCCCTCAGGACTTAACACGCGCAGATAATTCGAAATGGGATGATATCCGTTCGCCGCCAGGATGAGGTCATATCGCAGGTCATTCCGGGTGAAGTCTTCCTTCTTGTAATCAATGACTTGGTCCGCCCCGATCGAGCGTACCATGTCCATGTTCCTCGTGCTACATACACCGGTCACTTCCGCCCCAAAAGATTTGGCAATCTGCACGGCAAAGGTCCCCAAACCACCCGATGCACCCTGGATCAACACCTTTTGACCTGGTTGTATATTGCCTTTGTCGCGCAGCCCTTGCAGGGCGGTTAGCGCCGCAAGAGGGACTGCCGCAGCCTGCTCGAAGGACAGGTTGGATGGTTTCAGGGCGATTTCATCCTCCACGGCACAAGCGTACTCGGCGAAGGTGCGCCCGTAATATCGATATAAACATCCGAAGACTTCATCTCCCGGTTTAAACTGGCTGACCTTGCTTCCAACCGCCTCGACCCTACCGGCCATATCCGCTCCGAGGATATTGTTTTTGGGTTTGAAAAGTCCCCCCACCATCAGGCGGATAAAGAATGGATTGGCTCTCAACATTCGCCAGTCACGCGAATTGATGGACGCCGCATGAATTTTTACCAGTACCTCGTCATCCCTTGGGGTAGGTTTTTCCAGATCTTTGAGTTGAAGAACATCTGGTGGTCCATATTGGGTATATACAAGAGCTTTCATTTAGGCGCTATTCCTTTTTCCTTGATACCAGCTTTTAATATTTATCAAATTAGCCAGCCTTAATAAAAGCTGGTTTATGATCCTTTGTTCCGATTATCAAAAGCCACAAGGTTAGTGAAAATTCCGCAATGGCACTTGCCACAAGTCCCGGATAAGATATCAGTGGGTAAGCCGGGAAGAGGAAAAATTGAAATAACCATATCAGGACACCAAAAAAATCGATAATTAACAATATGCCGAGAATCCTAGGGAGGAAACCCGATTTGAAAACCAGGTACCCAAGAGGCAAAAGCCAGGAGCCGTAAAACAGCTGGGCGATCATAAATCCACTTTTATATAAATTGGCGAAAAATACTGCCAGTCCTTGCAGTTGATCTGCTGGAAATACTTTCAGATAATTGGCACCGCTAAAAAGCAGCTGTGCGCCCAATAGAGGCAGCATACTGAAACACTGGACAGCAACTCCAACCAGATTCAGTAAGAAGAACAATAGGGCGAAGTTTTCATGGACTGGTTTCAGCAGTACGTATAATGCCCAGGCAGCCAGAAGAAAAAACAAGGCGGAAAGGAGACCAAGGATAAAACCAATACGGAATTGTCCCTCATGCGCCATGATTTTATCCACGATGGCTGCGGGGTCTCCGAATCCAATCCTGGCAAATTGGTCTGCCAGGATGGAACATGCAATAAATAGGAAATAAAAGACCCCGGCGATCCTTGCGTTGCATTTGATCGAATTCATTTTTATCTCCTTAATTCATTACCAATTTGGCAGACAGGGACGAGAGCGCGGATGAATTGAATCCTTTGATAATGAGCCATACCGCCATCACCATTTCTTGAAGGAAGATCGGGATATTCATTACAGCCGTGATCGTAGCATTGCTGTCGGTGAGACGGAAAATGATCAAAAAGCCGGTGGTTAAATGCAGTAGGATTGAAATGAACCCCCAAACGGATATCCAGCGGGGAATGAGTTTGGATCGATACAACATTAAGTAAAGCATCAGAGCACCCACGCCGAATACGAAGATCAGGATCGTATTGACCGAATCATTGCCTTTTAACAGAACATTGCCGAGCTTTGAAGATATAAACCCTGCGAAGCTCCTGCAGAGCTGTATTCCTGGCTTGCGGCCAGGAGGAACATCCAAATGATTACCAAGGCAATATAGGTGAACGTCTCAAGTGCCCCCCTGAAAACAACATACCCAAGAGCGAGGGATTCATTCTGCTTTTTCAAGATGGGGAACAGCATGACCGGAACCATGGCAAGCGCAAAGCCCATTGTTAATACAAAGAGAGCTCCCACCACGACCTGGTTTTGATTTGCAGAAACTTTTACTAGGTAATTTGAAGCATTCAGAATGGGCTGTGTAAAAACCACGCTCAGGACACCCGCAACTGTCCCGATGATATATAACACTCCCACAATGATTGCATTCTTTTTGTTTGAAATCATTTCTCTTTTCCTTATTCGAACGGGATGAAAGGTCACTGTGATGGAGCCATCCCTTTGACCGCGGTCACATCCGCCATGCAAGTTGAAATGGGAATTACTGGGGCCAGCCACCGCCCTGATCAAACATTAAATTTCGCATCAAAAACAATTCGGCTTGTTCAACGACCAGGCCAGGGTAAAGTCTATCGCTGTTGTTGTTAAAAGGGAGGAAAACCGGCTATATGTGCAGGTATTTCAGCACTTCATAGACCAGCATGGCCGGCCAGACGATCCCTTTGAAAAATCCCAGCACCCCCACCCAGAGAGTGGCGGCGTGTGTGAAGTAGTAGATCCAGGCACCGATCAGGCCAAATCCATAGACGGCTTCCGAGGCCCCTGCCTGGCGGGCCATTTTTGGTTTCTGAGGTTTTTGTTCTGTCAAGTTCGGTTCTGTGGTCATTTCTTCTCCTTTGTAAATTGGTATAGCCTTTTATGATGCGCAAGGGATGGTTTCATTCCCGTCCTATGGTTTAACGAGCGGGAGATGTAAATTATTCGGTTGAATAATTATTTCCTATTAACTTGATGGGGTCCCGACCCCGGCATTTGTCCGGGATGGCCCTTCCCAAATTCTTCACCATGAAGGCCGGTGCAAGGAGGACGGCAGTACCCTGCGATCACCACTTGCACCTTTCGTTCCCGAAGCTTTAATTGTTCGCGGCCAGGGTTTTATATGGCGTCCCAATGACGGCTCTGACCAGGTACACAATGATCCCTATCACGGTTCCGAACATTGCCAGGATCAGGACGGCTTTCAAGAATAAATTCATCCAGCTTCCAACCATCTGGGAGAAATCCAGTGGAAAAACATTAAAAAACACGATCACCGAAATTAGTCCGGCGATTGTCATGACGGCTTGGATGAATGAATACAGGCGCGCCGGCCGGTAGATCGCGAGCACGAAATTCCCAATGATCTGGGCGATCATCGAAAGGTTGGCAGCCCAAAGGATGTTGACCCAGCTTTCCAGGATCACGCCATGGGTAAACCTGCTCCAAAGCGGTACGGTGTTTACGATTACCAGGCCTATAACAGCCCCGATGATTGCCCCAACAAATTCCATGGTATTCTTTTCCTTCATTATTATTCTCCTTCCAATTTTAGACTTGGAGCCACCAGGACAAGGTTGCCGGTGACCTGCCCGTTTTCGAGCAGTTCATTGGCCTTGGCAGCTTGCAGGAGGGTTAATTTTTGATCGATGATGGGTTTGATTTTGCCATCTTCGAGCAGCTTAAACAGCAGCAGTAAATCTTCCATGAATGGTTCTTTGTCCCGTGCATACAGCTCGGAGATCCCATAAGATTGGACCCGTTTGCCGTTCGGCATCAGGTTCGCAATTATCAGGTTGATTAAGCTCCCCAACAACTGGGTAACTCCGGTGGGTACGGCGTATCCTACCAACTTGCCGCCGCGCCGCAAAACGGCCAACCCGCGTTTGCTGAATTCGCCGCCGACGCCGTCGAACACATAGTCGAGGCCGTCTGGTTCCGCTTGGAGGATGACTTCGACAAAATCATGAGTATGGTAGTCGATCGGAGTTGCACCCATCTCCTTCAGGAGGGGATGTTTGAGCGGAGAAGCTGTCCCATACATTCTAAGACCCGCTAGCCGGCCAAGCTGCAGAAAAGCCGTTCCCACACCCCCGCTTGCACCGATCACAAGTACCTTATCGCCGGCCTTTACCTTCGCAACCCGGTGCAGCATCTGGTATGCTGACACATAGTTCAGGACGAGGGTGGCCGCTTCAGCCGGATCCAGGGGTTTGGGCACGGGAACCAGGTGTTCCTGGCCGAGGTAGATTTCTTCGGTATACCCGCCGTGACCGGTCAGGGCAGCCACCCGGTCACTCACGGCCACTTTGGAGACTCCCGGTCCGAGCGCGTCCACGATCCCCACCATTTCATAACCGGGAACGAACGGCACTTTTGGAGAAAAGGGAGAGTACCCATGCCGGTAATTGATATCGGTGGCTCCCACTCCCGCGGCGAGGACTTTTATGCGCACTTCCCCGGCAGCCGGTTCACGAATATCATTCTCAATAATTTCCATGACCTCCGGGCCGCCCCTTTTCGTTACAACCACGCTTTTATATTTCATAGGTTCCTTCCTTTGTAACAATAAATGAATGCTGCAATAGCGGGATTCTACAAATTGATTTCGACTATCGGTTGGTCGATATTGGGTTTTTGGAGTCTCCCGGTGCTCATTAATTTGCCGGTGTCAGGCGGCCGCGTCGTGGGCATAACCAGTGTAGACCGCAAGCGGCAGCATTACAACGATTAAAAGCAGGCCATATCCGATGATGCTCTTCAAAAAGTCATTGTTGATGAAGCCGATCGGGTACTGCCCCAATAGCCATGCCACCAAAATGACCAGGGGCCACGGCCACAGGGCAGCAGCGAAGCGTAAAAATTTACGAGTTGGGTTACCAGGAAGCGGCTGATTGATCTTGATCCCGGCTATGCCCCCAACGATTCCGATCAGCGGCGGGAAGAAACCACCCCCGAACAGCAGCAGGATGACTGAGAACACGATCAACAAGCTGCCACCGTTTTTTCTCTGCACGAAGACCGCCGACCAGACCAATATCAGCAGGCTGAGAATTACCGCCAGGATGCCCGTGACCAGGAAGTTGGGCAAAAGCGTCATAGCGGGTTCGCAGGCATGCCATGCCTTTTCAGGAACACAGGGGAACCCCATCGATGGGAACATCAAACTTAAAGGCCGGGTGTTTCCCTGCAATATTTCAAACCAACCGTGTTCCAACCCCGCGATCCCGGCCAGAATTCCCAATGTCGAACAAACGATCCTGGTAGCTTTTCTCAATGTATCCTCAATTCGTTAATGATTTGATATTTTTGGCCCACTCTGCTGCTCTGTCCGGTTCGCCTTCCAGGAGGGGTCCTTCCATTCCCTTTACGATGAATCCTTCAGGGGGAACGACCAGGGTTCCCCCGCTTTTCTTGAGCCTTTTGGCAATGCCCCTGGCTGCATAGCCTCCGGTTTTCACGGCAAAGCGCTCCAAGGTCGATTTGATGTCGCTCAAGGACAACCGCGTGTCGAAGGCAGCCACTTTGACACCCTTCAGACTGTCCTTTGGAATTATTTTGAATAGTTCATTGATCGCTTGAGTTGCCATAAACCTCTGGGTGGGTGAACCGACCACCAGTAAATTCAATCCTGATAATTGTCCTGTTGTTGCATCCCCTGCCCGAATTAAACCAATTTCCTCAACCGGTCCAAGCCCATTGCCAATTGCCTGGGCTATCTTTTCTGTGTTCCCATAAACTGAATCATAGATGATAAGGGTCCTCATTTATATATTATATATCCTCGGAATTTGAAATCAGGTGATTAAAATTGGTATTCGGGCAGTATACCACCCCGAAAACGCAGCCAACCGGGTTCTTATAACTGCCTGATAATTCCCTTCCTCTGCTGGACGAAGAGTCCCGTTAAATAGGAGGATAAAAATATCAGGGCGAATGAAATCCAGGTGCCGATCAGGCTGGTGAACATGTCCATACTCTTGTTGATCAGGAGTGCCACCACGAAAAAATCCACCAGCACGACAAATCCGACAAAAATGGAAGCCGTTTGCAACGGCGTTGTATGGCGGAACTTTGTGAAATAGACCAGTGATATGATCGTGAAGTAGATGGGTGCAGCAATGGCATGGACAATGAGAGCCGTTCCAAGCGGGAGAAGGGACATGCCAACGCCCATGGTTGCAGCACACAGCAACCACCCGGCGAAGGCATGCGCGAGAATAATGGCAATCCTGGATATTTTCATAATTTCTCCTCCTGATTAAAATCTCAAAAGATAAACGCTTGCGTCCTACAAAAGTGTCAGGAGGAGAACTTCTTCTGGAACCGTTTCGTTGAAAACAAAAAACCTGATCCTCCACGGACGTTTTATCAAATAGATTTGAAATATATTGAATGATATTAAGATTCCAGCGCATCCAGCCATGGAAAACCACCTGGATTTACCGATGCCAATTGCATCAATTTTTCATCATTATGCCCGTGGATTTGTTCCAGAAAAGGGAAATCCCTGGATTCTACAAGTAATTTCGCGACAGGCTGCACCGACTGGGAACCTATCCAATGGGGAAAAACAATTTCAGTTCCTTTCACTTGTTGGGGAGGCTCACGCGTAAAGAATTGGCGTGGCAGCACATAAATAGCGCCTGTGGTCCAGGGTTTTTGAACCAATACTGAATGGGAAATTGAAAAGAAATACATTGGCTCACTAAAGCGGTCAGGGGAAATCCTGGCTTGCAGGCAGGAATTGAATAGCGACATTTCCGGGTATTTCTTGCGGTCAAGAATGGCGAAGTAAATCACCCAGATGCCATCCGTGGTGGCATAAATGGCGCGCCTATTGCTGAATTCCTTTACATCTTTTGCCCGTCGTGGTTCCACTTCGGAGATGCCAAGGTTCTGCGAACCATGGAGCACCAAATCATTCTTTTCACAAATGTACGACAGGTACTGCCATTTTGGATAGATCAGTTGATAATCGGTAAAATCCTCTGCGGGAGTTGACCGGTATAATTCCTCGAATGTATCCCGTTTTTCAGGGAATAGGTCGAATGGAGGTCTAGGTAAAAGATATGAAGGGGCTTCCATGGGTTGTGCAGTTAATAGATAACGCTGGATGAATTTCCACAGGGTGTAATTCTTATTGAGTAATCACCTGCATCCAACCTATCTCATTGGCCGTTTATATGGATGTCATGAATAAATGTAAAATCAGAATGGAAATAATATCAACGAACAAAACGGGTATTCCAAACCTGGGGGATGGGAAGTAAAACCTTTGGCAGGGAAGTCCGGCGGGAGTTTAAACATATTTCCAGGATGAGTACACCCCCGATACGATAAATGGAAAGGGTCATTTTCATGATGTTCAGGTGGTTGGGTTTATATTCAATGTAGTCGTCAGCGTTCAAGGAATTTTCACTAACCATCTCAAACTTCTTTGCAGCCTATATTTCCTGATTCTATTGCGGTGGGATTAAATCCATTGAAACAGGGAGTTAAGGATGTATTAACGGTTTTAATGAGGACATAAAGATCATTTGACAATCTTGACACAACCTGAACGGGATGATAAACTCGCCCTATCTTACATAAAGAAAGGAGGCTTGCTCACATGTCAAACGTCAAATTGGTCGAATCGATCCTGTTGAGCGCGCCTCCTGTGCGGAGCAAGCAGTAATCCGGGCGGATTCCCCGCCTTCTGATTGCATGTAGACATTTCCACCGCAGGCGCCTCGGCCTGCGGTTTTAATTTCCACACAACCGCAGGTTAATGTGTCTGCGGTTTTTTGTATGTATATTGCGAGAAATTTAGAGATGAAAACAATCGATCCTTTGGAATTAATGGAAGAGCTCGACGAGCAAGCCCCGCCCGAGACCTTCGAAAAAATTAAAAAATCCGGCAGCCGCTTGGCCACAGGTGAGTCGGCCGCGGGACGCCACAGGCAGCCGCGCCACCTTCCGGTTCAGAAGAAAACGTCCGCCGAAGCGGCCGCCTTCATTCACGCCCAGGATGACTCGGTCCACTCCTTCGAGTTCACCTACAAGGCTGCTCGCTTCGAAGAAGGCTGGCTGCTGGACGCACTTGCTTTTTTCTACGAGCAGGGCTGGATCTCTGACGTGCTACGTAAGGTGAAGGTCGGCAAGGAGGCCTCGGTCTATCTCTGCCGGGCGGGCGGACACGTGCAGGCGCCCCTGGTGGCGGCCAAGGTCTACCGGCCGCGCATGCTCAGGAACTTGAAGAACGACCAGCTCTACCGCGAGGGCCGCACCGTGCTCGACGTGGACGGCAAGGCGGTCCTCGACCTGGGCATGCTCAAGGCTCAGCGCAAGCGCAGCGTTTACGGTGAGCAGATCCGGGGCCAGTCCTGGATCGCCCACGAGTTTGCCGCCCTCCAGGCGCTTGCTGCCGCTGGAGGCGACGTGCCGATCCCCTACGCCATCGCGCCCAGGGCCGTCCTGATGGGCTACCTGGGTGACGAACTGCTCGCCGCGCCCACTCTGAACACGGTCAGCCTGACCCCGCAGGAGACCCGCCCACTTTTCGAGCGCATCCTGAAAAACGTGGACCTGCTGCTCGCGGACGGCTGGGTGCATGGCGATCTCTCGGCGTATAACATCCTCTACTGGCAGGGGCAGATTGCTCTGATTGATTTCCCCCAGGTGGTTCCGGCGCGTGACAACCGCAATGCGTATTCCCTTTTTGAACGCGACCTTACCCGGTTGTGCGGGTATTTCATTTCTCAGGGGCTTTCCCTGCACCTCCGCCGCCTGGCCGCCGATCTGTGGACCGGGCGCGGCTACAAGCTCGGACCGGACGTCCATCCGGCTCTGCTGGACGGCGACGATCCGCGCGACCGCCAGTTCTGGAAGGGAGGTTGAATCCGGTCTTGCCTCCGATAAAAAAAAGCGACTTCCAAAATCTGATGATTTTGGAAGTCGCTTCCACTCCTGTTTCGTTGCGCTAACATCCCCGCAAGGGGACATAGTCCCTCGCGCAGCACTCCCTTGGGAAGGGCGCCATTCCGGGAAGCAATCTTCTCCTCTGCGAGATTGTTCTGGAATTGCCGGGTGTGTCCGTTGCCGGTTATTGTCCGGGACTTGGTGAGGGAGAGCACAGCCTTTTGAATTACGGATTTTATCGATTCTGATCCGCGTATTTCCACCATAGGTAAGTCACGACCACCCCGGCCAGGCCGGTCAGGAAAACGAGCCCATAGCTGAAAGGGGTGATGGGCATCTCTTGCAGGACCAGGGCTGGGATCGCCCACGGGAAGTATTCCCCCCATCCGAGGGTAATGGATAGGTTCCCTAGAATTAACGTGAGGATCGCGATCCCGATCGGCAATAAGTACCCGCGTCCCACGCTGGCAAGGAAGCCAAATGGCATGATGAGCGTGATTGACATCACTGCCGCGACCGCCAGCTGGCTGGTTCCGTGCAAAATGACGGGGACCGAGCCTCCTGGGAGTCTGATGATCGCCCCCAGGACCAGGCCAACGACGGTAGTTTCCACGATCAGCGCGGCACACCATAAAGCGCTGACGATGAATTTTGCCAGGATGATCGCGAAGCGTGGAACTGGGACTGCCAGGAGATCTTTCAGGGTGCCGTCCATGAATTCCCGCCCGAATGTCCAGCTGATGGCCAGGCAGAAAAAGAAGAAGCCTCCCAATGCGGTGAACTCGACCATCAGGGTCAGGTAACCCGTCCAGTCGGCGCTGCCCACCACCAGGCTGGCTTTTGTGCCGAGCAGACCGAGTTGGCGTGCTAGCTGGGGGTCTTTGTAGATAAAGATCAGGAGTGCACCGATCAATGGCATCATCAGGAAACCCAGGGCGGTAAATAAAGGCACTCGGGAACGGAGAACTTTCCGCAATTCGATCCAGATCATATTTGCAAGTGTCTTCATTTTTTTTCTCCCTTCGATCCCACCAGCCGGAGGAAATATGGTTCCAGTTCCTCTTCCTCCACCAACAACTGCGTCGGCGGGGTCCTGCCCTGTACCAGCAGGTCAGCGATGTTTTCGGGATGTTCTATCGCCGTGATTTGTTTAAGTTCCAGGATTCCATCCGGAAGGATTTCGCCTGGATAACCTGCTCTGGATAATACCCGTTGGCCGGTCTCGATATCCCGTGCCCGTACAATCAGTCGCCTGCGCCGGTTGCGTTCCATTTCGGCAATGTCCATCTCCTGGAGCAGGCAGCCTTCATGGATGATTCCAATCCGTTTTGCCAGCCTGGAAACTTCTGCCAGAATATGGCTGGACATGAAGACCGTCACACCCTCCTGGCGGGTCAGCTCGAGCAACAGGGCGCGGATTTCGACGATCCCGGCCGGGTCCAGACCGTTGGCCGGCTCGTCCAAAAGGATCACTCTCGGGTTGTGCAACAGGGCTTTGGCCAGCCCAAGGCGCTGGGCATTCCCCTGGGAAAGCACGCCCGCCCGCCGGTGCGCGTAGGCTGCCAGCCCCAGGCGTTCGATGATCTGGCTGACAGCTTTGCTTTCCGTACCCGGATGCAGACGCCGGGCAACTTCCAGGTTCTCGGTAACGGTCAACTCGGGGTAGGCATGCGGCATTTCGACCAGGTATCCAACCTGGGCCCAGGGTTCCCGGCTGCCCAGCCGTACGCGCTTCCCAAGGACGGTCGCGCTCCCGCTAGTGGGTTTGATCATTCCCAGCAGCATGCGGATGGTGGTCGTCTTTCCAGCCCCGTTCAGGCCCAGGAAGGCATATATCTCGCCTTCGGCGACCCGCAGGGATAGACCGTCCACGGCGGTGACGTCCCCGTAGTGTTTGCTGAGGGTATCAGTTTCAATTATCCAATTCATGGCGGATCCCTTTTCTACCTTGATGCTTGATCTAGAGAAATAAATCATCGTCCTTTTCCAGGCGATATTTGAAAATGAAATAGATCACCAGGCAGATGATCCCGCTGACTGCAATTTTGACGAGAACTACGGCAAGCAGGGATAATAAAATCATGCCGGTTTCGTTGACGAAGAGGCTCGATAAACTGGTGGTCTTATTGATCAGCAAGGCTGCCGGCAGGGACAGGCTGCTCACCAGGAGGATGGTGATCGTAATCGCAGAGAAAATGATCCAGAGTATTTTCCGCAAGTTGCGCAGTTTCTTTTCTTTTGAGGAGATCGGGTTGGTGGTCATCGGGTTATCCTTTCTTGTTTCCATTGGATGACAGCGTTTTTTGGATCAATTCGGCCACGTCCGGCTGTTCGAAAACCAGGATGTTGCGGGTGATGAAGCGGTTGAGTAGGTCGAGGCCCAGCTGGGTGAGGAAGAAATACCTCCGGCTGGGACCGGTTTCGGAGGGGAGCATTTCGCTGTCCACGATCCCGGAGTCCGCCAGGCGGTTCAGTGACCGGTAAATACTGTTCTCGTCGGCGCTGATCGTATTCCGGCTCATTTCGTTGATGGCGGCTTTGATCTCATACGGATACGCCTTTCGCTGGGCGAGCAGGAGCAGCAGCCAGAAGCTGAGCAGTCCCTTCTTGTAAGTCTCTTCCCACTGGGTCAAGAGGTTTTCAAGGTTGGTTTGGTCCATAGCGCTCCTTCCAAAGGTATTATACCATAAGTATAATACCTTTGGAAGGGTATTTCGATCCAGCCGCGCACCTATGGACCAGGCGATGGTACAAACTCGCTCCCGACGACCACCCGGCTCTGCTGGACGGCGACGACCCCGTGTTCGCCAGTTCTGGAAGGGAGGTTGAAGCGGCGCTTGCTAGGATGTAAAAGGCTCTGGGCGGCGTTCCGCCGCCGGGGACGGCGGCTTGAACACTATTAAGTAATTTCTGTCCTTAAGCGTCGCTTGGCTGAAGGCCTTTGGACAGGGCAAGGGTACAAGCTCGGCCCGGACGTCCACTCGGCTCTGCTGGATGGCGACGATCCGCGCGATCGCCAGTTCTGGAAGGGAGGTTGAAGCAGGCCCCCCCTCAGTAGAAAAAAGACTTCCGAAATCATCTGATCATGGAAGTCTCTTTTGCGTCTTCTTATTCGTGACCCAGCACCGGGTGCGGCTGGTACGGTTCCTCCAGGCGTCTGATCTCCTCATCGGATAGCTTGATCGAGACCGCTGCCACGGCATCCTCCAGGTGGTTCATCTTGGTGGCGCCCACGATGGGCGCGGTGATAATGTCTTTCGTAAGCATCCAGGCCAGCGCCACTTGGGCGGGAGGTGTGCTTCGCTCCGCGGCCACTTCGTTCAAGCGTGCTGCCACTGCAAAATCGTTTTCGCTCGTATACAGCCTTTTCGAAAAGGCATCCGTACGGGCGCGCTGCGTCTCGCCTCCGTTTTTTACCCGGCCGCCGGTGAGCAGACCGCGCGCCAGCGGGCTCCATGGGATCACTGCGATCCCCTGGTCCCGGCACAAAGGCAGCATCTCACGTTCTTCCTCCCGGTAGGCCAGGTTGTAATACGGCTGCATGGATGCAAAACGTGTCCAGCCGTGTTGGTCGGAGGTGTACAGCGCCTTGGCAAACTGCCAGGCAAACATGGACGAAGCGCCGATGTAGCGGGCCTTGCCCATGCGCACCACGTCGTTCAAGGCCTCCAGCGTCTCTTCGATGGGTGTCTGGTAGTCCCAGCGGTGGATCTGGTAGATGTCTACGTAATCCATGCCAAGCCGTTTCAGGCTGGCGTCGATCCCGCTCAGGATATGCTTGCGGCTGAGGCCGGCGTCGTTGGGACCGGGTCCCATCGGACCGTTGACCTTGGTGGCAATGACCACCTCGTCCCGCTGCGCGAAATCGTGAATGGCGCGCCCTAAAATTTCTTCGCTGCCGCCCGCGGAATAGACATCCGCTGTATCGAAGAAATTAATCCCCAGCTCCAGGGCGCGCTGGATGAATGGCCGGCCTTCTTCCTCGGGCAATGCCCATTGCCAGCGCTCCGAACGCTTACCATAGCTCATGCAGCCCAGGCAGATCCTGGAAACCTTGAGGCCGGTGCCTCCAAATCGTACGTATTCCATATCCATCTCCTTGACTATCTCCTGAATTTCCAACCAAGATAAATTGGAGGGGAAAATCTATACCAGCGTCATCAGTAAACATGGACGCTGTCGTTCCATTATCCCTTTAATAGGATT
Source organism: uncultured Chloroflexia bacterium (assembly GCA_963760245.1). GTDB lineage: Bacteria > Chloroflexota > Anaerolineae > Anaerolineales > Villigracilaceae > UBA877. Next base: position 892,507 of record CAVXCH010000004.1, read on the forward strand.
TTATTGCGGACGCATTAATGGAATGTGAAAATTTATAAAGATAGGAGAACAAATTCCTGTGCATCAAATGTCTTTGCGATATCATCACCGCAAGGGGAAACCGTTCCCCTGTCCTTGGGGAAAGAACAGCTTTTGCGACGACACCTGCATTGCACTGCGTTCGGTGCAGTGCTGGTGAGCAAACTCCTCCCTGGCACCTTGTTCTGGATTTGCCCCGCCTGACCTGACGATATTGGTCAGGGTGCTGGTTGCGGGTGAAAATAGTTACCTTACTTCTCGTCCTCCTCCGTTCTGCGTGTTGTGGAGGAAATGCTTTTATATGCCATAAACAGGGCAACGATAAGATCGATATCCAGCGGTTTGCTCAACACCGTTTTGATTCCCTCTTTCATCCCTTGCTGGATGAGTTCATCGGCAGCATAGGCTGTCATCAAATACGTCGTCAGGTTCGGGTGGGTCTTGCGGACTTCCCGGTTAAGTTTTACCCCATCCATGTCAGGCATCCGGACGTCCGTGAGCAGGATGTCGATTGTATGTTCCCCCAGGATCTTAAGCGCTTCCGCCCCCGATAAAGCCGAATAGACTTTAAATCCCTTGGCCTCCAGGATGTCCGCCAGAGTGATTGCCACCGAGGGGTGGTCATCGACGACCAGAATGGCCGTGGGTTCGCTCATCGTTATTTGCCTGCCACCGGTAGGAACAGGGTGAAGGTGCTGCCCTTGCCCAGCTCGCTTTTTACCTCGATCTGACCGCCGTTGGCCTCGGCTAGTTTCCGGCTGACAGCCAGTCCCAGCCCGATCCCCTTTGCCTTGGTGGTGAAGAGCGGTTCGAAGATCTTGCCCATGTTTTCGGGTGAGATGCCTGCGCCGGTATCTTTCACGGCAATGGCCACCATTTCATTTTTCACTTGGGCTGAGATGGTCAATTCGCCTCTCTTGACTGCCCCTATGGTCAAGTCCAAAGGTGTTGTCCCCCTTGGGGAGACCATGGCTTGGCAGGCGTTGACGGTGAGGTTCCCCAGCACCTGTTCCATCTGTTGAATGTCGACAAAAACCTTTGGCAGGCTTTCGGGCAGGTTGAGCGTGGTTTGGATGGCCTCAGGGATCGGGGAGCGTGCCAAGGTACGCTGCACCAGTTCGCGCACCGCTACCGGTTCCCGATCCGTCGAATCGAGCCGGGCGAAGTCCAGCAGATCATTGATGATCTTTTCTGAGTTGCGCACCTCCTGTTCGATCATGGCGTGGTATTGCTTAACCTTCTCCTCCGCCTCAGGCTGGACGAATTTCAGGAAGTAGATGGCGTTTGAAATGATTCCGAGTGGGTTCCGCAGTTCGTGCCCCACACCTCCTGCCAGTTGGCCTAGCATGGCCAGTTTTTCTTGGCGGACAATCTTATCCTGCGCCTGTCGAAGCTCGCGGGTGCGTTCTTCGACGCGCTTTTCGAGGCTGGCGTTGAGCTGGCGGATTTCTTCCTCCGCCTGCATGCGGTTAATTGCAATGGCAACTTGGGTTGAAACGAATTCCAGCATGTGCTGCTCGCGTTCGCCGTATGCCTTCGGGTCGGAGTAGTGCTGAACGACCATCGCACCTATTGTTTTACCTTCAACGACCAGCGGAACGCCCAGCCAGATTGCAGATGCCACTCCTAATAGTTTCACTTCCCCCCGGCGTTCCAGTTCGTCATGGACCGCTTGTGTGCATAACAAGGATTTACCTGTCCTCAGGACGTAAGCGGTCAACCCCTTTGCAGGTTGGATCCCACCCACAAAAGGCTCATCCTCCGCATCCTTGAAATATGGAAATCTCAGCAGGTTTTGGGTTTCATCGTAAAGCGTGATATAGAAATTTTCTGCTGGCATCACCGACGCGATGATCTGGTGGATTTGAGGATATAGATCCTCCAGGGACCTGGTTGTTTCGGCAGCCGCAGCAATCCGGTATACTGCCTCTTGGAGAGTTTGCGTCTGCTTGCGCTCTGTGATGTCGCGTAAGACTGAAATATAAAATTCACCCGATGGAAGTTCCACGCGCCCAACACTGATTTCGATCGGGATGCGCCGACCACTGCGATCGACATCCATCCCTTCGAACAGGCTGTTCCCATGCCGTGCCAGTTCGTTTTTAAGCACATCCCCCGATTGCCTCACTTCGGGGGCTTGCAGGTCTGGTACTTTCATTTTCAAGAATTCAGCACGGCTGTAACCCAGCATCGCGCACATCCGCGGGTTGACATCGACGATCTCATTGTTTTCCCTGGTGATGGCAATGCCATCATTTGCCTTTTCGAAGATAACGCGAAAGCGTTTCTCACTTTCCTGCAGGGCCTGTTCTGCCCGCTTGCGCTCGTTGATTTCCTGCTGCGCTTCATCGTACAATTTTGCGTTTTGCAAAGACAGCGAGATGATATCCGCCACCGATTGGATTATCCTGGCATCGGCTTCATCAAAAGCGTCCGCGTGATCGCTTTCAACGTTGAGCGCACCCAGCAGATTGTCGCCGCGGCGCATGAGAGCGACAAATTCACTGCGCAGCGCGGGCCCACCTGGCGCCTTGACATCGTTAACATAATGGGGATCTTTCAAAACGTCGCGCACCCACTGGGTCTGACCGGTCTTGAATGCATTTCCGATCACACCTTTATGAATTGGGTATGTGGCGCCTAATTCAGCCGCTAGGTTACCCGCTGCAGCGCGCACGGCCCAATGGGCACGTTTTGCATCCGGTAAAGCGATGCAAACGTGCGGGTATCCGGTCAGCCTTACGAAGGTTTCAACCGCAGAACGCGCCACATGTTCCGTTTCGAGTTGACTGCTCATTGCGCGCAGGACTTGGTACAAGATCTCCCGCTGCTGTTCAGCCCGCTTGCGTTCGGTGATGTCGATCGCAGACCCGGTCATCCCAACCACTACGCCTTGGGCATTCTTGAGCGCTACGAGCATGAGCTGGACCGGAATCTCTTTCCCTGATTTACTGAGGAACCGAACCTCGGTTTCGTACCATCCTTTCTTTCTGACCTGCGGCTGGATCTCTTCTGTGAGAAACACGTGTTGATCCTGCGGATAAATAAAGGATATCGGTTTACCTAATGCTTCCTCCGGCGAATACCCAAGCTGCCTTTCTGCGCCATGGTTCCACGACACGATCACGCCGTTTAGGTTGGTGGTGACGATCCCCTCGTGAACCTGATCCATGATCTGAGACTGGCGCAGCAGTGCTTCCTCCGCTCGCTTGGCATTGGTGATGTCTCTGACGGACCCTAAAATATATGACTGGTTATTGATCGTCAGCATGCTGCCTGAAAGGGAAATTGTGATCGCCCTTCCGTCTTTTCTTTTACCTTTTAACTCCAGGTCTTTGATCCGTCCTTTTTCTTTCAATTCGGAGACCATTTTTGCTCGATCAATGGGGTCTTGATAAAGTCCGAGCTCCACCGAGGTCTTGCCAATGGCCTCTTCACGGGTATACCCCCACACCTCTTCAAAAACCGGGTTCACTTCAATTATTTTACCGTCCTCCATCGAACTCCAATAGAAACCATCCATGCTGGTCATGAAGGATACCCTGAACTTCTCCTCACTTTGTCTCAGTGCCACTTCGTTCAGCTTGCTCTCGGATACATCCAGGATGAAACCCACCGTCGCCGGACCGTCAACGAAGGTCACACTGGTCAAGTACATCAGCACCGGGAATTTTGTTCCATCCTTGCGCAGGCATTCTGCCTCGTAGGCGGCAGGCGCCGGGAGACCTTTGGCCCGCCGTTGGATATTTTCTTGGATTTGAGGACGGTGCTCAGGTGTGAATAGGGACATTGGCGGCAGAGCCTTCAACTCATCCAGGGTTAATAATCCGAACATCTTAAGGTAACTCGGGTTAGCGTAGGTGATTTCCGTGCCGCGCGTGATGTTGATTGCAAGCGGTGCGGACTCAAATAACAATTTGTAGCGCTGTTCGGCCTCGCGCAGCAATTCTTCTGTTTTTTTGCTCTCCGTGATGTCTGTAGAAATGCCCAGCAATCCCCATGGGGTTGTGTGCTTGGGATCCGAGTAGATTGGCGTTTTGACTTCCCAATAAACCCGTCGTCCACCCTCCGGATCATCAACATCAATTTCCTCGGCCGTTTGCTCCCCCTGGAAAACCCGCAAGTCAATATTTCGCAACCGCTTTGCCGTTTCCGGTGGGAAAAACTTGGAATCATCACTTCCAGCCAGTTCCTCGGCCGAGCAGCCAAATAATTCCAGGGTATGTTGGTTGGCATAAACGTATCGGGATTGGGGGTCCTTCATATAAACATAGGCAGGGAGGTGATCCAGCGCCTCGCGGAAGCGCTCCTCCACGGCCAGCGCTGCCTGCACTTTCAGTGCCGCCATTTTGCTCTCGGTGATGTCCATGGATAGGACAAATATCCCCTCTGGCACCGGCTCGACGTTGAACCTGTACCAATTCTTGGTCCCATCGGCGAAAGTGAACGATTGTTCGAACTGCTGCGGGATCCGCTTCTCCATGCAGCGCCGGTAGTGTTTGAAGACCGCCGTTTTCTCCACTCCGGGGTACATTTCCATTATGGTCCGGCCAATGAGGTTCTCGCGCTTGTTCTGGCTGTGCTGTGCGGCAACCTCGTTCAGGTAGAGATAGGTCCAGTCGAAGCCGATGATCATGCAGCCTTCGAGTAGGCCGTCTATGATCCGACCGAAGTGTGCCTCTGATTTTTTGAATACTTTTCCCACCCCCGGGCGCGTAGGTTGACCGTTCAGTTGGTCCGGCAGCGGCTTGTTTACCTTTTTGGGTGTCTTGTTTGCCCCCGAATTCTTCGGCTGGATTGCGGTCCTTTTTTTGGAGTTCATAAATTTTCTCCAATCTGTGGATCTCGCCTGGCCTTCGGCCGGGTGGTATAAGGATATTCCAACATTATTTTATCCTGAAACATGCTGTCCGCGGCTTTTGGCCTCATTCCCCCTTTTTACATCCGGTTGGACCCGGATCGAATCTTTTGGCCGTGACTGCCGGTTTGAATCCTCTTTAACACTATATCGGAAAACAAATCCTGGCACAAGTACTCATTAATCAAAACATCTTCCCATTTTTTCCTTTGAGCTTTGGGAATAAAAACGAGCAATCTTCCTCAGCTTTTTTCCATGCTTAATAGCAGGGGGTATTTATAATCTCTGTTTTTCCATTCTAATGAAAAATAAAGGGGGGATGGCGAGAGATTCGAAAAAAGAGTCTATGATTTATTTTCTTGAGAATAGGAATATAGACCTGCATGCTTAGAATGATTTTATACGATCAGCTTGCATGAACACCCTTTTTTTTCGAGCTGCAAATCTGTCTGTATAAAATATGTTATAATGTAGTTGTTCTATAACATATATAACAATGAACCCGCGATGCATGAACAGTCCGGACTTGGCGAAACGAGGCCGAAATGAAACAAAATACTGAACCGAAAAGGAATGTGGAATCCCAGCTGTTCCTTTTTTTGGAATTGACCAATGATACCCCGCTCTATCAACAAATCCGTGACCAGATCGTGATTGCAATGGCTGGCGGGCGTTTACCCGATGGGACCCCTTTACCCACCACCCGTCAACTTGCATTGGACTTTGGGATCAATTTTCATACCGTGAATAAGGCTTACGATGTCTTACGGCGCGAGGGCTTTGTGAGCTTGAAACGCCAGCAGGGCACATTCGTTCAGCGAGCACCCGAAAGTGATGTTAATAAATACAAGGATTGGCAAGCCCGGCTGCGTACGCTGCTTGCTGAAGCTATCGCCCGCGGGCAACCTGCGGATGAGGTTCTGGAAGTCTGCCGGGTTACCCTGGACACTTTTCTCCGCCCCGAAATCCCTGCGGAAGGAAAGTAGGTTAGTTCTTTCAATAAGGTGATCAAAATAAATCCTGATACCATTCTTCTGATCCTGTTTTTCCTTTTGGCGGGGCTGCTTTTGCTGATGCCCTCCCTGGTTTTCCCAACCATACCCTTCGGTGTGCGCATCCCGCTGGCTTATGCGCATGACCCGGCTGTAACTGCCGAGCGCAGGCGCTACACATTGCTTTTGGGAATTCTGGCTGGTGGACTTTTCCTGGCGGACCTGGCTCTTGGGTCGCAACCACAATGGGAAATGCTGCCTCGGTTAAGCCTGATAGCGCTCATCATCGGCGGATGGGGAATATACTATATTTCTAACCGCAGGCTGGCGCTTGTAAAAACAAGCCAGAACTGGTTTGCGGATAAAAGCCAGGCGATTGCCGCTAACATAGCCCCTCGTTCGAACAGTCCAACGGGGTTCCTGCAGGTCTTGCTATCCCTGATCGGTTTCGTAATTATCCTGACTGTGGCAGTCGGAGCTTGGCGCGATCCGTCTCTCCCATCCAGCTTGCATTTCGGGTTTCCTCATGGCTTAGGTGACTGGACCCTGGCAACCGGACCGGTAAATGCATTTCTGCCGGTCATCTTCCAGTTGCTCTTTACACTGGTGTTTGTCGGCCTGGCTAGGGTGCGCAGTTTAGGCAGCCAGCGGATCGACGTGGAGGATCCTGCAGGTTCACAACGCTACCAGCAACTCAATGTGTTGATCATCCGGGGGCTGCTCTTGTTGCTGGCCCTGGTCTTCGACATCGCCTTCCTGATGACCGGGCTGACCGGTTGGGGCTTGCTGCAGGCCAATACCGCCCTCACCGATGGCATCATCCTGGCTCCGCTGGCAGGCTGGCTGATCGTTGCACCCATCATGTTGCTGGTATTACGCTCCGACATGCGGACACCCGCGCAAGTCGGTGGTCCCTCAATCGCGATGACGACCACTTTTGGAAATTGGGAATGATCTACATCAATCACGATGACCCTGCTTTGCTGGTCAACAAGCGATTTGGTATCGGCCGGACACTCAATTTTGGGAATCCGATAGCCTGGGTGATCGTGCTGGTTGTCGCTGTGATCATCGTGGCTAAAATTTCATCGAGGTTATAAATATGGAAGATAAATCGCAAACGAGAGTCGATCAGCGCAGGATCATCCTGTTCCTCGGACTGGCATTTGGCATCGCCTGGCTATCCGGCCTGGCTATCTATTTGACTGGCGGCCTGGTGAATAGTCCGCAGATCATGCCAGGGTTATCCTTGGCTTTGGTCCTGGTGGCTATTCCTTACATGTGGGCACCGGCAATTTCTAACCTGCTGACCCGCTTGCTTACTGGTGAAGGGTGGAATGACGTTGGCTTGCGACTGCATTTCCGCAAGGGCTGGCCGTTTTGGGTGATAGGCTGGGTAGTTCCGGGGCTGATGACCATTGGCGGGGCAGCCGTGTTTTTCTTGGTATTCCGGCGTTATTTTGACCCGGGCTTGGAACGCGTACAGCAAAATATGCTCAGTTCACCTTTGTTTAGCCACTTTTCGCCCTGGGGGGTGGTGGCCTTTGAAGCTGCATTGGCGATACTGATCTCTCCAGTTGCAAATAGCCTCGCCACTTTTGGGGAGGAGTTTGGCTGGCGCGCCTACCTCCTGCCTAAGCTATTGCCGCTGGGCTGGCGAAAAGCAACGCTTTTTCTGGGTGTGATCTGGGGGGTATGGCACTGGCCGGTCATTTTTATGGGCTATGAATATGGGTTCACCTACCCCGGGCACCCCTGGCTCGGACCATTGGTGTTCATTTGGTTCACATTTTGCTGTGGGGTTTTCCTGGCCTGGATAAGCTTGCGAGCAGGCAGTGTTTGGCCTGCGGTAATTGGTCATGCGGCTATCAATGGGATTGCAGCTTTGGCCATCCTGGTTGTGACCGGAGCGCCCAATCCACTGCTGGGGCCGCTCCCGATTGGGATCATCGCTTCGGTGGGTTTTGCAGCAGTTGCCTTGTGCCTTTTCTTTTGGCCGGGCCAAAAAGTGAGTCTCTTGGTTGTTCAAATTAATGGATTCGGAACCAATAAAATAGATAACGAAGGTAAAGGTTAAATAAATGAACCGGGTACCAAAATTCAGATCGGTAGCGGTAATTGTTTGTCTGACGGTTGCTTTATTAACCTCCCTCGTCCTGGTTGGCTGTAGCAGTGGAAAAACACTGGAAGGCAGCGGCCTGGAGACTGTCCTGGCTCATTCAGAGCCGATCGCCGACGACCTGTTTTAGTGGTTGGAGCGACTCGCAAGTTGATTCGGCACGATGATTTCTGGTGGCTGCCTTTCCGCGTTCGGAATACTTTACCTGTTACCAGACATACGGGATGAACCGGTATTTAACCTGTGCCATGTAAGTCGCATATCCCGCCAGATCCTGCCGCAAGGCCTTTTCTTCCAACACCGCCCGCCACCCAAGGATGAGCACAATAATCAACCCCAAAGGAATGCCAATCCAGGCGCCGAGCAGCAAGGGGGTCCCTGCCACAAAGATGACCGTGGCTGCATACATAGGATGACGCACGTAATGATAAGGTCCGCTGGATATTACCATCTGTCCCCGCTCATCCTGGATGCGCACCAGGGGCGATAGATACGAGTTTTCCCGAAAAGTGAGGAAGTACAGATAGAAAGAACCCAGGAGGATCAAAACTCCAACTACCTGAAGCCAAACCGGCACCGGCGACCAGCGGAAGCGAACCGAGTCGAAGGATATGAAACACAACCAGGCAAATATGGAGACGTACAGCAGGGGACCAAGCACTTTGTCCCATCCTTGCTGATCTGGAGTTCGTAAGCGCATTCGCTCCACCAGCAAGCTGGGATTATGCCTGGATAACCATAAAAGGATGGCAAGCCAAAACCCTAGCCATAACACAAGGAATATCCAAGCGGCAAGCCAGGCTCGGATGCCTGCCGGAAGGAACAATGGGAGCGCATACATTAGAAGCACAAGCGCCACTTGTACCGCAACAAGCCTGACCTTGATTTGCAATTATTCTTCACTCTTTTCTTCACAATTTATCCGCCGGAATGTGGCAGTTTTTTGTGATATCCGCTGTAATGGGTCCCAATTCATTCTGGAGTATATCATCTCTGTCTTTAGGGATAACATCCCTGTTCTTTAAGGATCTCGTCCCTAAGGGATATTTTGAGTCCATTAGTATATTATCCAATAAAGGATGCCGGTAGACTTGGAATCCGCCGGAATCGGTCTTGATACCCCCAGGATAGGTCGATAATTACGTTTCTACGTGTCTGCCTTCCTGGAGCATCTGCAGCTCGCGTGGATTGAATCGTTCCCAGAGCTTTACGCTTTCGTTCTCCAGAATACCGCCAACATAATGCTTGATATGTCTCCGGACGTGTTCCATCTCCAGCATCGCGGCCGGCTCGATCCAGTGATCGGCCAGGGCAAAAACGATATGATCTATGTCGCTCATCACAACCGCTCCCAGGCACATGACACATGGCTCGAGGGTAGTGTAGATAATGCAGCCATCATGGCGGTGCACACAAATAGTTCGCTCAGCCTGCAGCAGTGCATTCATCTCGGCGTGAGCGATCCCGCTATATCGTGCCATATGTTGGGCACGTCCTCGCCCGATCACCTGTTCGTTATGCACAATTACCGCGCCGATCGGCTTTTCCCCTTCCAGACCGGCAAGTTCGGCCTCTTTCAGAGCTTCCCGCATGAAGTGTTCATGGTCTATGGCATCAAAATCAAAGGTCATTCTTGCAACCCTCCAGTCTTTACCTGATACAGACCGGAATTTAGCGGCCTGGTTCCCAGGCAAATTAATGCTGGGACCTCACTTTTTCCTGCCAATGTAGAGAAGATGCCTGGATGCGCCCAGAATTGTCTTCTCTGTGCTGATCTCAACCAACAAATCCAGCCACAGGCTGCGCTGCTTCCCCTCGAGCTTGTTGTAGCTCTCATCATCGGCTGAAATGGCAGGTTCGACTCCTGCCACCTTGATGGTTTCGAACCCAAGGGCTTCGTGCAAGGGGGCAATCTCGGAGATTTGAGTAAAGTATCCCCGAAAGCCGCCCCGTGGATAGTCATCCGGGCTTTTGCCTTCCTCCAGTACCGACCGGACTTCTGCCTGTCCCTCGATCCAGCCCGGGACATTTTTAATCAGGTCGCTCAGTATTCCGTAGCGGCTGATGAATGCCGAGAAGAGGATCCCCCCTTTTCGCAGCCGGTCAAAGGCTTCCTTCAATGCTGCTTTCCGGTCGTTTTCAACCACCAGGTGATACAGAGGCCCCATTAGCAGGATCACATCAAAATCTTTCTCTCCCACCTGGGAAAGATCACGTGCATCTGCCACGACGAGACGGACCTGCTTATCCAATCCTTCTTCCACAATCCTTTTCCTGCATTCTTCAATGAGCGCCGCAGACATGTCGACAGCAGTGACTGAATATCCCCGCCTTGCCAATTCCAGTGTGTACCTTCCCGTCCCGGCGCCAATTTCCAGGATCGATCCTTTCGAGGGAAGATACTGATTCAAATAGCGCCAGGTGAGGTCATACTCAAGCTGGTGCTGTTCCAGGCGGCAATGCTCTCTTTCGGGATCGCTATTGTAGTAGGCTGCGATATCATTGACATCATCGATCATGGCTGGTCTCCAAATGCTGTCCGTCGCATTTCCGGGTTGTCACCTACCAAAATTCGCTTAGCTGCTCTCACGGACCGTTATAAGGTAGCCGTCCGGGTCGCGGAATGTAAACATCTTTCCAAACGGACCCTCTGCCAGGTCCTGGGTGATTGGCACGCCGAGTTCCTTCAGGTGTTTGCAAAGCCCGGCGGCGTCCCCTGTGCGAAACCACAGGACAATCCCATATCCGGGTTGAGCCACGGTATCGAGGTCTACTTGAGATTTACGGATGGCAAAGCCAATGGGCTGGGTGGCAAATGCAACCGCATTTGGTCGGACTTCCGGGGATACCTTGAGGCCGATCACCTCGCCGTAGAAATGCCGGGACGTCTCAAGGTCCCGCACCTGCAATGTAATGAAGTCTGGTTCAATCAAATTGGTCATGCCTGAATTCTCCTTTACCCACTACCATCTAGTATTCCACTCCGGGAAAGATTATTCCCTTTATGCCTCCCTCGGATTTTGGGTGATCAGCCAGTTATTCCCATCTGGATCGTCGATGCTGAACCACTTGCCCCAGGGGGCATCGGAGATTTCGTTATTCGGAATCACACCTTTGGCTTTTAATTCCCGGTAGGTTTTCTCTACGTCTGCAGTGGAAAGCGACAATTTCATCACGCCCGGGCGCAGGTCCTCGAACCACGTGGTCAGGGTGATGGATGGGCCTCCCCCCGGAGGTAGCAGCGTTACCCAGCGGTTTCCTGCGCGTTCACCCGCCTCGGCATTTCCCATAATGAAATCAGCGGTTACTTTGAATCCCAGGATATCCTGGTAGAACGATTTTGCCCGTTCTTGGTCGCTTACCGGAAGGGATATCAAAACGATTTTATCGACGGCCATTATCGGTCCTCCTGGTCTTCAATTATGACTTGGGTCAGGTGGATAATACCATTTATTTCACCAGGTTCTTGCATCCGAATGGATGATGATCCCGCCCTTTTTCAATAATCTTTGTTCCTGTCGCGTTATCTCGTGTGCCACATTAAAACGGTCGGACTGGTTCGGGAATTGGGCGGTGAACTCGGGGGAACCGAACAGCCGGCTGTCCTGGATCCCATCGAACGAAGCATCGGGCAGAAAATCCAACGCGCCCGGTTTCCCTAGGTCGATCCGGTAATGGATAAAGGCTTCCTGCTCCAGGTCGCCAAAATCCACCCCAACTGGTGTTGTTCCCAACTCGAACAGGATGCGGCAGAACCACGGCTCGAACAGGGCGGTATAGCCCTGGCTGGCGCCGATTGACATTTCTCCAAACGGGGTTTTTATGTGCAGCGAGGCGGGCAATTTACTTGTGTTTGACCCGCAGGCGATATCCAGGATCCTTTTATTTCGAAGATCTGCGAGTCTCCCGAAGGACCTTGCCAGCCTTCCGGCCATTTGCTCGATGATTTGCGCTACGCCGGGCTCGTGCACAATTTTCCTGTACAGCTCATAACGCGTATCAAGAGCTTTAATACAATTAGCGATCCGGACGCGATCTTCCGGATCCTCCCATAACCCACTTACCTCGGCGATAAGCTGGTCCTGCCCGTTTTCCATGATTTCTTGTTTCATCTCTCTAGATTCCTATGGGTTCTCTTACCAGGATCACGATCATCCGCTCGTTGACCCACTCCCGCTCGATGATCAGGATCTTCCCAACGAACGTCCCAATGTTGGCGGCAGCCCGCACCTGGGCTTCCTCCCACGGCTGGACGTGTTCTCTAATCCGCCTTAACGCCGTTTCGAGGTCGGGTACGATCTTCTGGCTGCCGACCACTAGGATTACCTTGCCGGCAGTATTGGCGTAGGGACCGATCTGGCTGGCGGTGGCGGAGGTTATCACCAGGATGCCGTCCTCCGTGATCGCCTGCACGCTTCCCAGCATGTAATCGGGGGCCGCGGTGAGTTTGCGGATTTCGCGCCCCTGGGTCTTGCGGTCCATTTTGATGTACTTGTTCCGCAGCCAGTTATATTTATCTGGCTCCTGGAGGGCGTCAAAAATCCCGGCTTCCTTCAGCGTTTTCGATTTACCGGTGTGGACTTCTGCGCCTTTTGGGATCCGTTCCAGTGCGATTTGGCGCGCTTCCTCTCCGTTATTGACGATGACCGCCTCGATGTTTCGTTCCCAGAATCTTCGCGGCCACTTCTTCGAGCATCTTGTCTGAGGCCGCTTCTATAAAGCCTTGTTGATTTTGGATCATTTTTCGATCCTGTTCGGATAAATACTATTCTACCTACATCACATCCAGTAGCCCCTGGATGATCCATAACGCAATATTCATGTTAGCGTACCTCATTAACTGAACCAATAAAATTCACACCAATATTATCGCATTTTGGATTTTATTACCCGAGTGTTAAATGATTGTATGAAAGCCGAATAAAAATAAATAGAACCGGGTCTTGAAAATGAGGGAAATGACAATTGTCCGGGAACGCTTTAGTAATTACCCCCTTCAATTCAAATTTGGCCTTATTCCCCAATCATTGCCTTTGCTTGTTGCCGCATGAGAAATCCGAAGTCTTATAGACTTCGGATTTCCCACTTTCTCTGCCAACCAAACTTATCTGCGGTCGGCCGAATTGCTCTTTGTGTCTGCGTCTATCCGATTTTCGCCAGTGCATCTTCGAGATCGGACAGGATGTCTTCCACGGCTTCGATGCCGACCGAAAGTCGCAGCAGGTTGTCCGGGATGCCGATGTGCGTGCGTTCCTCGGGGGTCAGGCTGCGATGCGATGAGGTCGCCGGGTGCATGACCAGGGAATAGATGTCGCCTAGCGTCGTGGCGGGTAGAACCAGGTTCAACGCCTCCATAAAACGAAAGACCCTGGCTTGGTCCGCCCCCGCAATCTCGAACGATAGCACGCCTCCGAAACCCTTGCCTTTGAAGAGACGCTTTGCCAGGGCATGTTGGGCATGACTCGTCAAGCCCGGGTAGCTTACCTTCGAGATGCGCGCATGTGCTTGCAGCCACTCGGCCACCTTCTGTGCGTTCTGGCATTGCTGCCTCATCCTCAGAGGCAGCGTTTTCAAGCCACGTAATGCCAGCCAGGCCTCGAACGGGCCGAGCACTCCGCCTACGAGCTTGTTCAATTCATACAGCTTGCTTTTGTTCTCCGCCGACACGGCCACCACGCCGGCCAGCACATCATCATGACCGGCAATGTATTTGGTGGCGCTGTGGATCACGTAATCCGCTTTGTACGCAGCCGGGTTGAAGAGGAAGGGTGACGCGAATGTATTGTCCACCAGCAGCGCTGCGCCGGCGGCATGCGCCAGCGCTGCCAGCTCAGGGACATCGGCCACCTTTAGTAAAGGATTCGAAATAGTCTCAGCCAGCAATATCGTGGCATGGCTTTCCTTCAATGCTGTTTCGACTTCATTGAGATTGACCACGTCCACCATGCGGACTTCCACCCCCATGGCCGCCAGCAGCTTGCGCAGCAGCGTATACGTCGCACCGTAGATATCCATCGCCGCGACAACCGAGGCACCGGCCTTCGCACCCGCGCTAAGTAGGGAAGCGTGTATTGCGGCCATGCCCGAGCTGGTTGCTTGAGCAGCCTCAGTGCCTTCCAGCGCTGCAATTGCTTTCTCGAACGCCGATACGGTTGGGCTGCCGTAACGCAGGTAGACGGGACCCGCTTTGGTCCCACCCAGGACGGCATCCAGGTCGTCCATGCTTTCGTACACATAACTGACTGCCGGCCAGATGGGCGTGGCCACCGGGGTGTAATCCGGGGTCGAGGGCGCGCTCACCTGCGTGCACTGCCTTGGTTTCGAACGATTTGGTCTTCAGGTCCTTCATGAATGCTCCCGTGGTTTTTGCCATTTGCTATCCTTTCTTGATCATCCAATCCAATTCACTGATCTACTTCTATTCCAGCCGGGTTCTAATGCAGCCGATAATGCACGCTATATTGGACGTTCCGCATGAACTTCATTTTCCCCATCGTCCCCACCCACCCCAGGCGGGGATGCCGGGTATCGAAATACGACCAGTCGTCCAGGTATTCGATGCCCGGCCCCCAGCTTTCCAGTGCGCAGGCACTCGGGATCCCAAAAGTGAACGCAGCCTCATTACCCACCCCCAGCTGCTGGTTCAGTTTCATGGCTACCATCCGGTCCCAGGGACTGCGGGTAAAGAATGCAGTGACCACCTCGCACACCAGTTCGGACCCCGGGAACCGGGATTGCAATGTGAGGATGAGCTCCCGCACTTTTCCGCCATCCAGGTACATAAAGACCCCTTCCGCCATGAACAGGACGGGTCGTTTTCCTAGGCTCGCAACCTGGTCCATCCAGGCGTTCTCGAATACCGACGCGCCGATGCAATGGTACCGCTCGGTTTCCTTGTAAAACTGTTTTTTGAATGCGATCATTTCCGGCAGGTCGAGGTCGAAACAGGTCATCCTGCCGTTATCCACCCGTAGGCAGCGCGAATCCATCCCGCAGCCGATATTTACCATGATGCCGTCCGGGTTTTTCGCCAGGAATGCCCTGGCATATTCGTCGTATTTTTTCGCCCGCAGGTTGATATGCACCACCAGCTCATTCTTGACCTTCCCTTTTGCCAGGTCGCGCAGCAGCCGGCTGGAGGATTTCTCGAATACCGGGTTGAGCTGCCGGGATATCTCGACCGCCTTCACATCCACTAGAATGGGATCCGGGTTTTGACTTTCGATGACATGGCAATATAACGTCAGCATTCCGGTTTCAGCCACATCGGGCAGGGAGATTGAATGGGTCGGATTGTTCGGCATGATTTCTCCTTGTTTTTGGGGACGGATTGAAAATGCGTATTATTAAAGAGTGCCTGGATAAGATTACCATAATTCGAACGGATTACTCTCTTCTTTCCATTTCATCGGCTGTCGGCGGCTGGAAGATTGGCATGTATTCTTTGAATTTTTTCTCGGGAATATACGCTGCCCCTGGAGGCAGATGTGCGTTTCTCATCGCAAGCCGTTCGAAAAGCACTGCTTCTGGAGCATCCACAAAGTGTATTTCACTGCCTGCCCCTAATTGCATGGCCCGCGCACGATAATCTTCCCTTTCTACCCTTGCCCAGAATCCAAAATCTAGGATGACATTCACCCCCAGCACCAGCACGCGAGCGGCGATGTCCCAGAGCATTGATTCGATGAGAAAGTGCCTGGTATCGTGCTCCTCTTCCTCCACGTCGTAAGCGAAAAGACGTATGTGCCATTCGTCGGGTGTCAGCCGGAGTGCTGAATATTCCTGTTCAAGTTTTTTTGCGAGGGTTGTTTTCCCGGTAAAGGGCAGCCCGACCATGAGATGAAGTGTTGCCATATGAATCCTGTCTCAATCGAAAAAAACCGGATACTAAACCTTTGCAGTGAACGATTTAGCTGTGCCCGCCGTCCACGCGTTCATTCGCGGGGCCTCGTAGTTCCGTTCGCATCAGGATGATCACTGCCGCCAGGATCAGCCCGCCTCCCACCAGGGTCACCGGCTTCAAGATCTCTCCTAACAGCAGCGCGGCCAGCAATACCGTAACCACTGGCTCTAGGGTGGAGAGCATCGCTGCATTGGTCGCTCCGATGCGCTTTAAACCGGCTAGGAAGGTTACCACCGGGATCACTGTCGCGATCAGCACGATCGCGGCAATGACGGCCCAGCCTGTTCCTGTTTTCGGCAGATGCGCCCCGTTCGCAAACATCAGCAGGCTGGAAGTGACCCCTGCGGAAAAGAAGATCACAGTCGACGATTGGATGGCCGAGACCTCCTGCATCACTTTTGTGCCGACTATGATGTACACCGAGTATATCGCTGCTGCACAGATCGCTAATAGGATCCCGGGCAATTGGCCGCCTGCCGGCCCCACGGTGAGCGCTAGCCCGATTAGCGCCACCCCTAAAGCAAAGATCTTGATCCGGTTGATGGGCTCGTGGTTCCAGATCACCGATAGGATTACCACGAAGACCGGGTACAGGTATAGCAGCAATGCCACCAGTCCGGGGGAAGCATATTTGAGTGCCGTCAGGTAGGCGAAAGCCTGGCCGACATATCCGACCGCTCCCATCCCGATCAGTCGGACCAAATTCCCGCCGCGTGGTAGCGCCTCGCCGCGAAGGGCGAGCATGGCCAGCAGCGCCAATGCCGACAGCAAGAACCGCAGGGCCATGATCGAGAGGGTATCCAGCCCCTCTGCGTATGCATACCGGCCCAGGATACCCAGTGTGCCGAATGCCGCCGCGGAGATGATGATCAGGATGATTCCCGCGAAACGGTTCACGCTATTCTGCGGTTCAGGCAAAGTCGAAGGTATCGTAGAGGACCTCCCCGATCGAAACTTGGATGTAGGGGAACTCCCCTTCCGGCAGATGCCAGATGGCCTCCCCTTCGGTTGGAATCCACAGCCCATTGGTCTCGCGATAGCTCCGCAATGGTGTTGACCACCTGTCCTGCCGGAAATCTTTGCCCACCGAGCGGTAGCGCTCTTCGGTGATAAAGTCGACCAGTTCGCCGGTCTCATTGAAACGGCACACCGCTGAGAACTGTTTGCCAAACAGGTTGACGCGCGCCCGCGCCGCCATCGCATTGACTGGTTCCCACTGGATGTAGTCGCTCAGAAAGGCCGTCGGCCACATCACCATGTCGTTGATAAAGATGATTAGTGCTGACAGATCCACCTCGGGGCCTCTCGCATTTACCACTGGGAACATGGATAACAATCGGATCAGCATGGTGCCCGCGCCGTTGTCGTAGCGATCGTATCCTTTGAGAAGCGTAAATGGGCCCATCTTGATCCTGGCATACCAAGTACGCGTCAGCGGCCCGGCCAGTGTGGTGAATTGTACGGCCTCAACAGGCATCCACGGTTGTGTGGGAGTCGTCCGCATCAGCCCTTTTTGCCTTACCTTGACGCACCTGACTCTCGGCTTGCCGATTACTTGTGCGTATTGCAGGTAGCGCTGAACGGGTTCAGGCAGCGGCACGAGATCTGCTTCGGTGATGACCTCGCCGGAAGTCTGTCGCGCCTGGCGAACGCTTTCCCTTGTTTTCTCATCGACTCTGACGTGCATGACAGTCCTCTTTTTATTTCCGGTCTTTTTCTAACCCCTTATTTATCTCCCAGGCGTTCGCGGATTTTAGCGCGATCGCCTTCAATCTGTTTGGTGAGAGTAACATAACCATGTTCAGCAGCGGTGCGATAGGCTTCATCCGCCAGAAAAAGCGCCTCCTTGGCTTGAAACCCACTTAGCCCCAAAATAGAAGCTTGATTAATCAGTGATGTAGCCAGCCCTTCCTTTAATCCCAACTCTCGGCAAATGCGCTCTTTCTCCTTGAGCAGCGCCATCGCTCCGTCCAAATCACCTCGGTCTTTCAGGATTAACGCCTGGCTGCCAAGCGAGGCTTGCATACCGCTCTTTAGCCCCAACTCACGGCAGATGCGCTCCTCTTCCTTGTGCAGTGCCATCGCCCCGTCCAGATCGCCGCGGTCTCGCAGGATATTCCCTTGGTTACCAAGTGAGGCTTGCAGTCCTTCCTTGAGCCCCAGCTCGCGGCAAATACTCTCCTTTTCCTTGAGCAGCGCCATCGCGCCGTCCAGATCGCCGCGGTCTTTTAAGATTAGCGCCTGACCGTTGAGTGAGGTTTGCTGCCAGTCCTTGTCCCCCAATTCGAGACAGATACGCTCCTCTTCCTTGTGAAGTTCCATTGCTCCATCTAGGTTGCCGCGGTCTCTCAGTATTAAGGCTTGGCTACCCAAGGTTCGAGCCAGCCCGTTCTTGTATTCCAGGTCACGGCAGATGCATTCCTGTTCCTTGAGCAGGGTCATCGCCCCGTCCAGGTCACCACGATCGTAAAGAATGTTCGCTTGGTTGCCGAGCATATGTATCAACCCTTTCTTATTTCCCAGCTCCCGGCAGATACGCTCATTTTCTTTGAAAAGCACCATCGCCCCATCCAGGTTACCGCGGGTCGCAAGAACTACTGCCTGGTTACCGAGCGAGAGTCCTAGCCCTTCCTTGTCCCCCAGCTCGCGGCAGATTAGCTCCTGTTCCTTCTGAAGAGCTATCGTCCCGTCTAGGTCGCCGCGCGCAAAGAAGATACTGGCTTGCTCGCCGAGCGAAGCCGAGAGTCCGCTCTTATTTCCCAAGTCGCGGCAGATGCGCTCATTCTCCTTGAATAGCGCCATTGCTCCGTCCAGGTTGCTGAGAGCTACCAGGACTTTTCCTTGGTTGACAAGCGAGCCTTGCAGCTCGCCCTTGTCCCCCAGCTTGCGGCAGATGCGCTCCTGTTCCTTCTGAAGCGCTATCGCCCCGTTCAAATCGCCGCGGAAATATTTGACCCAGCTCTGGATGCCGAGTGACATCTGTAGCCCGTGTTTGTCTCCCAGGTCGCGGCAGATAAGCTCCTGTTCCTTGGACACCACCAGCGCCCTTTCTAGGTCGCCGCGGCGTGTCAGAATCCACCCCAGGATACCGAGTGAGGTCTGTAAGTTCACCCGATCATCGGTCTGCCTGAAGTGCTCTACTAGGTATTCCTGGAGCGACATTGCCTCCATGGGATGGCCTGTGTCTGCCAGAAGTTTGGCTATATCCGGCACATGGGTTGTATCTCGCGCGGGAGCGTTTATAACGCTATGGTAAGCTTTAGTCAACTTTAATTTTGAGTTACCCTCGATTTGTGCCCAGTAAGCTTTTACAATGAATGGGTCTGTTTTCCAGGCTGCTGTAAAGAAAGGCAGATATGCTAGAAGATGGTACAACCTTTGCCATGATCCTGCCTGTGCCAGCTGCCAGGGCAGCTCGTCGATCTTTCGCAAATTGAGTTCGCGGTTCTCGAAGTAAGCGGCTAGTTGCAGATGTTCAGAGTGCTGCGCTTTACCGGTTGAAAGATATAAATTCTGCACCGCTTGGCGCAAATAATCATGTGCGAAGCCGATCAGCCCACTCCGGCTGAGCAAGGATTGCTCCATTGCCAGTGATAACGGTGACCAGTGGGCACGCGGCAGGGGTTGACCATCCACCCCTAATAAATCCATCAATTCTGCCTCAGAGAGACCCCGTCGCGCCGCACACAGTAGCGACATGGAGTCATGCACCAGCCCTGGCCGCTCGCGCTCGTAATCCTGCTCGCAGCGTTTCAGGATCAACTCGTATAGGGCTGGGACGGTCGCTGCTTTCAGATACAACCCAATCTGATCACCCAGGCGTTCGTGCATACCAAACAACCGTAATTCGTCCAGCAGGACGCGCAGGAAGAGTGGGTTCTGGCATTGCGGGGCGCTTGCGATGCTCTCCATGTGAGCAGGATCAAGCGATTTGGTGAAGAGTGCCAGGTACTCCTTGATCAGTTGCCTGCGTTCCTCAGGCTGGAGCGCCCCGATCGTCAAAGACGGCCAGCCCCGACGTTTGAGTTCTTCCAACGGTCGGCTTGGCAAGGTGGACAGGAAAATTTGCACATTTTCAGGAATGTGTGGGGGCAGCCAGACCAGGTCGGGTGCCCCGTCACGGTCATCCAATTGGTTAAGCGCGTCCAGAATCAATACCACCCGTCCTTGGACGGCAGCCATGTTTAGCCAGTTGGCAAAAGTTTTGCGCAGGGCGTCCGACTGATCGGGAATCTCTTTTCGAATGTCAAATTTCCGCTTGAACTCCCCCAGGATGCGTCGGAGCATGGCCGCCCAGTCGGCGCTGCCGGGTGTGGCTCCGATGAAGTGCATTAGTACGAAATCGTCTGGATGCTCCGTTCTATAGCGTATGCCCCAGTTGGCAAGCAGGGCGGACTTTCCTGAACCTGATTCTCCCAGAATCACCAGGGGTGGGCTATCTGCGCGGGCGTGCGCATCTAACTGGTCAAAGTAAGTTTGGCGGCCTATGTAAACCCGACTTCTGCTGCGGGCAAAGGTCTCGTGCTCAGCTGCTTCCCGGTCGAGCGGGTCGGGCTGTGAGCCTTCGGGGTAGAGGTCGTCGATGATGGTGGTCAAATCCTGGAGTACCAGTCGCCCAAATTCTTTAGGGTCGTGGAAATTTTCGTGTACCGGAAGGCCGCTTATTCGGATACGCTCCTTAAGTGCAGCCAGTTTTACCTGCCGCGCCTCTGCCCTGTGAGTGGCCTCTTTCCTCCCAAGTTTCTTAACCTCTTCGGCTGTTGGCGCCTCGATGTAATCTGATTGCTGGCTGACTGGCAGGTTATGGATGTAGGCAGGGTCGCGGTAGTAAAAGAAAGCATGTTCTGCCATCTCGGGCTTATTCAGCACCCCATGCAGGATCTCAAGTTCGGTTACCGAGTGATTCTTGTGCTCTACCAGCCACGGCTCGCGCTCGATCAACCCGGAGGGGATTTCGTCAGGGATCCAGCCGTAGCGTTCTCCCAAAAGCCCGATGAAGTAGGGACGGCAGCGCTGGATCTCATCCAGGCATATATGTAGAACCTTGCCCTCTGCCTTCTGCTCATCGGTGATTCCCCAGCGTAAATCCACTTCCCCCCAGGTCACACCGCGCTGTTCGCACAGCTTACGCAGTTGAGGAAAGATGAATTTGGCCAGCTCATCGCGTTCTTCCTGCATATCCCGAAAGGTGGACGAGACAAACACACGCATGAGGCGCGGTTGTGTTTGTGGAGGCGATTGTTGGGTGATCATGAGTTTTTTCTCCAAATGCCTGATCTCTTGCTTAGCTAATCGCATACCCGGAGCGCGGTCGCGGCAGCACTGACGACTAGCCGAGGCGGCTTTTGCGGAGCACCCCTTTCGGGCAAGCCACTGTCGGCCGTTTCGGCGACGTGAGCTGCCGAACGACTTGTTCCCATTGTCGCGCAATTTAAGGTAATTCGCACCTGTCCGTTGCCTGCCCCGCCTTTCCTGATGGGTTTGGTCAGGGTGGTTTTATCGGGAGGCCCCGCGCCTTGAGCGGGGAGGCCCCGCGTTTTGAGCGGGGTAAATGGTGGCTGGAGGGGACTTAAAAGTGGCAGGGGAGTACAGAATTCGTATCAATCCCAATATTGCCTCTTGAATTATTGGCACTCATATTTCAAAATAAGGGTGAGCAAGGGACTGCGCTCGCTTTGACCCTTGGTCGATCTCGTCGATCATTGATGATTAACCAAAAGGCTCACCATTCAAGGTGAGCCTTTTAATATTCAATTGGATGAAACACTTCTGGCCTCAAGTCTTTTTGGCAGAAATGTTCACCATCCAGCCTATCCCGAACTTATCCGTGCACATCCCGAAAGTATCACCCCACACTTCTTTCTTAAGCGGCATGCTGACCTTTCCGCCGGCGGAAAGCTTCCCGAAGTAGGTCTTTAATTCTTCTTCATTTTCGCCGGTTAGCGACATATTGATGTTCGTCCCGGGATGGAACTCCATGCGTGCTGGAGTGTCGGCAGCGAAGAAAGTGAGGGCGTCCCCGGCATTTAGCTCCGCATGCATGATCAGGTCATCTTCGCCTGGGGTTTGGGAGGCGTGATATTCCTTGAATGTGTTCAGTTGAAGCTTGCCGCCGAAGACGGACTTGTAAAATTCCATGGCTTCACGCGCATTACTTTTAAAGCTCAGGTACGGGTTTAATTTGGTTTGCATATTTCCTCCTGGATAAGGATAAATTTTTCAACATTATATATCTAAATTATCCACAATGCAATATTTTTACTGAAATTTCTAGGATCTACACTGCCCTCTGCCTGGCGAGCAGGTTGTTGGATCTTTATTGCATGAGGATTGTTTTTTCACTGCCTGCCCTGACGATTTTAGATCAGTGCATATTTAGCGGTTAGGTCCCGCCTGTCCCGGCGGTTTTGTCAGGGCGGATTTGGCGGGGAGGTCCCGCCTGTCCTGACGGTTTTGGTCAGGGCGGATTTGGCGGGGAGGTCCCGCCTGTCCTGACGGTTTTGGTCAGGGCGGTTTTAGCGGGGAAGCCCCGCGGTTTTAGCGGGGGAGCTGGTGTTGGCGGTTTATGCGTTAACCCAACACGCGATAAGCAAAGCGTAGCATCAATTCCTGGTGGCGGATGGCTTCGTCGATGGAGGTGAACGAACCGGCATGCCCTGTATCGTACCAAAAAACCTCGATATCTTTGCCAAGTGACTTCATCCTATTTTCATATACTTCCACGGGCCGCGGTGGGGCAATGGTGTCGTTGCGCCCCTGGATAATCAACACCGGGGCCTGGATGTGCTCCACGTAGGTGAGCGGCGAGCTGGCCCGATACTGCTCCGCTTTTTCCTCGGGCGTGCCGCCGAACAAGGAGACTAGCCAGCCGCGGATATTCTCGGCGGCGTCTTCGTAGGACATGGTCCAGTCGGTGGCAGCGATGCCCGCCATGCCGCCGGCCCACCGGAGGTCCGGCCGTTTTCCCAGGGTGAGCAGGGTCAAATAGCCGCCGTAGGACCAGCCCGCCAGGAACACCGCATCGGCTTTCGCAATATTCTGTTCGACCAGCCAGGTACGCGCTGCCGCGATGTCTTCCACCTCCCAATGTCCCGGCTGATGCCAGATCTTTTGCTCGAACTCGCGCCCAAAGGTGGTCGAGCCGCGGTAGTTGACCGCGCAAGTGACAAAACCGTGGTCCAGCCACGCCTGGGTGTCGGGCGAGAATGTGTTGGCCGCCACGCTCTCCGGCCCGCCGTGGATGTCGATTACGGTTGGAAAGGGACTTTTGCCATCTGGAAGGCATAACCAGGCCTGGACAATTTGCCCGTCGGAAGAGGGGAAGGACACGGACTGCAACTCGTGCCCGGGCGGCACTTCACCGGCCGAAAGGAGTGTTCGCAGCATCTCGCCGCTGCTCGCAGAGAGGGCGATCAGGCTGGAACGCCGGGTGGCGCTCTCAAAGCGCGAGTATATCTCCGTGCCATCGGGTGAAAAGCAGGGCGACATTTGCACGCCCGCGGGGCTGCGCAGGGGGATGGTCTCGCCCGTGACGAGGTCGTGAATGTAGAGCTGCTGGACGGCCGCATTGTATGTACGGAACAGGATCCGCCGGCCGTCGGGGGACCAATCGAAGGCGCGTATCGCGCCGGTTACGTTTTCAAACCACAGGTCGGTACGCTCTGAGGTGCGTGGGTTCCAGATCAGAAGAGATTCTAAGCCGGTGTGCGTCGTGGTTGCCAGCAGGCGCGGGTCGCCGGGCACGGGCGAGGGCAGCATGATATCCATGCTGCTCTCTCCGTCATCCCACAATTCGGATATCTTCTCGCCTGTCGAGGCCTCGAACGCTAACAGGCTGAATTGCAGGTTGCTGGTGCGTTCGGTTGACCTGACGACCAGGATATCGCCATCATGCGATATGCCCACCCCCTCCATATGCTGTGGGCTGGTGTGGATTTCGCGCAGTGCGCCTGGTTTCCCATCTTTTCCGACTTCGAGGCAATACACGTGATAGACACTATCATAGACCGCCGTCAGAGCAATGCGGCTCCCGGAACGGCTGATCATGAAGCCGAAAGGGGAATAGGGTGGGAGCTTCGGGGTGAGGTCCTGCGGTTCGCCGCCATCGAAGGGCATGCGCACAAAATGCCCGGTCTCGGTGCCCTGCTGGTCATGCAAATAATAGACCCACTGACCATCCGGTGAAATGTACATGTCGACGGAAATCCCGCCGGGAGTGTTGGTGATCTGGCGGAGGCTGTTCGAAGGGATGTCCCAGGCATAATACTGCAGCGAGCCGCTGCGGGTATCGTTCAGGATGGCCCGGGTAGGGCACGCGGCCGCGATCAGCGCTGAGCCCACCGAAGGTGCCCGGTAACGCAGCTTCCATAGCGCGTTTTTTTCGGCCTGTAATTCTTTCATCATTATTCCTCCGACTGGATTACGGAAGGGATGATATTGAACCACCCAACGACTTGCTTCACACCCTGGCGCGGTGTCCAACGAAACTAACTTTCAATTACAACCAGGTTGTGAACCACAACAAGCCGGAGCTGAATGCCCGAGACGCCAGTGGGTACAAGTAGTTTTTAGGCAGCGTTTATGGATACGATTATTATCGGACCGATTGATGATCCTTTTGCATCGCCAAGAACTTTTAGACCATTTCCATAAGATTCAATATCGCGTGGATTCTTAATTCCGAAAGCTAAAGCGACGTCTAGACCCCAAACTCTGGCTTGAAGCGCAAAAAGCATTTTCCAAAACCCCTTGGTCCATTTTTCATGGGCCATTTCAACGACGAGTTGCGAGCGAATAAACTTTTGTGCTAGTAGTTGTAATAGATTTTTCACATCTTGCTTAGGCAAAAACATGAATAGGCCCTCGGCAAGGAGAAGGAAATTGCTGTTTCCATTTGCAGTGACCTGGTCAATCCAGGCAGCCTCCAGGACGGAACAACCAATGAGTTCATAGCCGAGCTGATCCTTGAGGATCTCTCTTTTCAACGCGACAACTTCCGGAAGATCGATTTCAACATATCTACAGTCTTTATTTTCAATCCGCCAGAATCTTGAATCAAACCCGCAAGCAAGGTTGATTACAGTGCATTGTGGGTTGGCTGCGATAAACCGATTTGCAATCTCGTCAAAGGTCTTCGCTCTCCGAGCCATCGCTCTTGCATCGGGTGTAGCTATCATTCGTTTCTGTCGGATAATCCATTTCTTCTCTTCCGTTGATGCAATTGACATCAACCTCTCCAAACAAAGGACTGCCATTGGGTCGTTGAAAACGATGTTTTCCTTCTCTGAAGCAACGACGTGTCCAATCAAGGTCAGGATGGCTGTTCGTGACACATCGGATAGATTCATAATCAATCTCCTTCTCCGTTATCAGCTCGCTCTTGAGCGCACTTGGTGCACGTCTAACTGTATGGCAAAGGGGCTGGACTGGCGACAACCCGAGGTGACTTTCGCGGAGCACCCCCGGAGTGTAGCGTAGGGGGGAGCCGCTGTTTACCAGAGCTGGTGTCAGCCGCCCTGGGGTTTCAAAGTGATTTAGACACACGCTTACCAAATGCCGGGGAACAGGCGATAACGTACCTGTCGGGCATAATCCATATAGCCATTCAGCTCAATTTGCAAGGTGCGGTCTTCGAGAGCCGTGCGGAGGATGAGCAGGATTGCACACAATCCGCCGGCGGCTAAAGCCCACCATGAAGCCAGCAGGGTGGATATGGCCAATTCAAACAGGATCATGCCGACGTAAGCCGGATGACGCACAAACCGGTACGGACCACCGCTGGCGACAGTATGGCCCCGGTCGGACTGTATGCGAACGATCTGCGAGAAGAAAGTGTTGGCTGCCATGGCCCATGTGGACAGGGCAGAGCTCAGCACACACACCGTCAATCCACCAATTTGGGCAGCCAAAGGAAATCCGCCCGTCCAGCCAAAACGCAGATCAAGTCCGGCAAGGATATATCGTACCAACTGCATAAGGCGTAAGATGCTCATGATGCTCCTGTCCCAACCCTTGGACCCCTTTGGTGGGGTCAGGCGCTCAGCCATCAACTCTGGGTTGAAGCGGAGGAGGTGGATGTCCATCGCTGTAAACCAGGCCAGCCACACGGCGATTGCTGCCCATGCGGGCCACCAGTCGATCCGCCCGGCTGCCAAGAACAGAGCCACGCCCATGCCAGAAACACTCAAGAACTCATCCAGGAAATAAAGTGTGATTAGCTTTGTATTCATAAACTTTCAAATTATAGGGATGCCGGCTAATTGATCGACCCTAAAAATGGGCCGGGACCGGCTACTAGCCGAGGCGGCTTTCGCGAAGCACCCCGTTGGGGGCAAGCTGCCATCGGCTGTTTAGGCGCTGTGAGACGCCTAAGCCTTTCCCCCATTGTCGCGCAATTTCTCGCAAATCGCGCATACGCACGCGCGCGGCGGGATAACAACCAGCCCCAATTCGCCTATTCCTCCAGGGAATTTGGAGTTCATCGGTTCCTTGTCACGTAAAGGATGCCGATGGATTTGCTGTCCGCGGGAGCCGTTGTTGGGCTACCCGCTTTAGACCGATACGTGTCTCAATTTACTCCAACCAAGATGTAGGAGTGCCGCCACACTGAGAATTACACACCAATAGAGCATGAACTCGAATATTGCGAAAACGACTGCCGCCACCGGCGCGGCACCCTGCAAGGCAGGCGGCTTGCTTACTATCCCGATCGAAACGGCGAACAAATGCGTTACCATCCCCCAGAGTCCCCCAAACAGACAAAAGTTCAGCACCCTGTTGCCGCGTAAATGCAGCCCTGACCACCAAAATAATAAGCTGAGGCCCGCATAGAGTAACCCAAATATTGGAGGAATTATCCAATGTGCCCAGGATGGAAATACATAGGAGTAGATGGAGTCCCAGAAGTTGGCTAAACCCCAGGTCCATAGAGAACTCCAGAAAATGGCAGTCGTGATGCATAATTCCCATTTGAAGTGGCGGAATATTGCAGGATTAATTCGCCAGGCCAGGATGGGAACAAATACCGCGTCAATAGCAGCCAGGAAGAGAGTTCCAAACCAGAGCACATCCGTCGTGATTTTTACGCCAGGAGGAAGCATCTCATCCCTCTCTTTCCGTATTTTATAAAATGGGTGATCGGGGCGTCAGACTAACGGTTTGGCTTCGCGCAGCACACCCGCAGGGTTTGGCGATTCACATCGCCGAACCCTCATTTCCATTGTCGCGCAATTTCTGGCAAAACGAATCTGCGCGGGCGATCTCGTTATGGCAATTGAATAACCGCGCGGTTGTTTATTCCTCCCGTGCCCAGTACGTCGAATGTCGCGTGCCGGTCCGGGTACTGCAGGCTTGCACACTCGTCCCAGCCGATCACTCCAATTGTCTGACCGGGACGTATACCAAGCGACCCGACCGGGTAGACAATCGTGCGATAGTCAAATCCTGCGCCTCCCCATGCCGCGACTACCAGATTCCGGTTAAAAGTGTGCGCATATCTCTCTGTTTCCGGCTGGTCGATTCCCGTAGGTCCGTACCAGAAATCATATGCATCCATCCACCCACAATTCGGCGTCATCATCATGCCGGACCCCAGCATTACTTCGGACCCGCCATCCGCTAGCGATCCTGTCTTTGGGTTGTTGTCCGTGTCGAGGCCGATGTTTATGTTGAGCTTCTGGATCTGATCTTGTCCGTACCAGGGCAGATCAGTTTCTATGCGCGGATACACCCCATTAACAGTAAGGCGGACATAGAGATAGTTGGCATCGACAGCGAAAGTGGCACTTGTAAGATCAGCCCACGCCACGGGATAAGGGTTTGGATTGTCTTCTTGATTGCCGGGCCAGATCCAGTCTCCTGTGGCGTCGCTGATCGTCGCTCCATGCTCCGCGAGCATGTTTTCCGCGCGCGCAACTAGCTCCGGGTTGCTGTCCCCACTTCCCGCTCCCCAGTCCACCTGGCACGGATTGGGATGTGGGACGGTGGTAGGAATGGGAATCGGATTGGGAGTATTGGGAAGATTACACCCGGGAAGGAGAATAGCAGCCATGACAAGGAGTGCATAGTGGATTGCTTTCCGCGGCTGGTGCATGAAGTCGCCTGCCCGCCCTCCGCGCAGGGACAGGCATCCCTTGGGACTTGTAGTCTGGTCGCTGCCGGACCTCTTGTCTGCGCCTTCGCACCCGCTTACCGCCCCGGCAGCGGGCTGATGGTTCTTTTGGGATGGGTCCTGGCTTTCAGGCTTCATAAATTCCTCTTTGGACATCCTGTGATCCCCTGATGAATGTCTCTTTTCCGGCCGAAAGCGCATCTGGGCACGCGCTGGCAGTTCCGCTGCCCATCGGCCTGGCTTATCGGTGGCGGGACCGCCGCTTCGGCGATGTGAATCGCCGGAACATTATCCCCATTGTCGCGCAATATCTGGTGAAACGTGCCACCTTCCGTTCGGCGCAGCGGCTGGAGCCTTTGTCATACATGGCGCTTGATTTCGATCTTAAAAATTTATATTCTTTCTGCAGTAACGAAAAAATGAGCGTGTTTTCTATCTTCCCGATAGTCAAGTATCTGCTGAATTTTTAGAATGTGAAATTCCTTCATCAGGTTCAACACATCCGCATATTCCAAATAAGTATGAGGGATGTCAACTTCCGGTCCTTCTGTTTTATATAGAGTATATTCATCGATTCTTCTGTCCGAGAATAAATTCCAGGAGTTTGAATCTTTTGAATTAAAAGTTATAAATATTTGTCCATCTTTTCTTATTACTCTGCGTATTTCAGATATTACTTTAATTAAACCGTCATAATCAGTGTGATAAATGGAATGGAATGCCAGTACACAGTCAAAAAACCCGCTTTTATAAGGAAGGGTTATCATGTCTCCCAACTTGACATCTATATTTAAATTTCCTCTTCGTGCTTCTTTGTAAAGTTGAGCAAGACCATCTGCCGCCAGATCAAAGGCACTTACCGAGAAACCCATTTTTGCCAGGTAAAGCGCATTTCGACCAATTCCGCATCCTAGGTCTAAAATATTCCTGTAGTTTTTATTTTTCCACAGCAACGCCACTGGCAAAAGTTCATCAGCGACAATTCTCCAACGATCTTCCACATTGGCAGACCAATTCCATTCTTTGGATTTTTCGGCCATGGTCAGCTTGTCCTGTTAGTTTGGTTTGATGAACGGGGCTCCCAACGCATTGTGGGTCACATCGAAATTGGAAGGGTCCTCTCAATGGCCTCACTCTGTGGTCGGTGGATTATTGTTTCTGCGCCAAATGCACTGCCAGCTCGCGGTAGCGCGCCTGCTGGCGCAGTAGCGCCGCGAGCAATGCAAATGCCAGGATGCTCATGAGCACCATACCGACTGTGTTGTGAAGCGTCAGGGTTTGGTGTTGGTATTGGCTGTATCCGCGCTCTCGCTTCGAGTCTTCGTTGCTGGTGGTTGGTTCTGTAAGCTTATCGGTCATCGGGTTGTCTCTCCACTTTGAATCTATGGGTTACCTGTATTGTTTCCAAACTAACTATGGTATGCAGTTCACTTGGTTTCAACAAGAAACACTTGACGAAATGCTGCTTTCCGGGAATTTATACCATCACCCTGGGCCGTGTACTCTTGAGACGATGGCCTTCGGGCTAATCCCAACGATGATTCTTGAAGTGAAACTAATAGTTCATACACCTTGAGTGAAGTATATTATTCCTTCCCCTGTCAGTCAACTTGCGAATATTAAAATTGGAGTCACATTAAGTAGCTTTCCTCACCCATTTTTAGTTTGCTCGCCCCGCGTTCTGAGCGGGGTGAAAATGGGGGAGCCCGCAGGGCGGAGGGGGCAACCTCGAGCCTTTTCCCCTTTGTCACGCAATTTCTGGCAAATCGCGTCGGTTTCCGAATGTCGAAGTCGGTGTATGTTGGGGCCGGTGTTAGGCCCCAGCCTTTCGAATGACTTCAACGATGACACCTTCTTCTGGGCTATAACCATACTTTCTTTATGAATACCTGAACCGATTCCTCAATGGACGAAAAATCTGAAGATAGACGAACCTTCTGAGCTGTCCAAACATGACCCTCTTGTAATTCTCCTAGTATGGACCAACCATCAGAACAGCTGTAGTTGACGCGTTTCCCTTCGAAAGTGGCTGTTGCACCCCCCACGAAGATACAATTTGTGCCATCTGCCAGCTCAAATGCCCAGGCAGACCTTATGGGTGATACAGTCCCACGCGCAGGGAATGATTCTGTGAGATTTAGTTTGAAACCAGTGCTGTCACTCAGTGGGCTTGTATCGCATATTACCGCTTGACTATTTCCTGGGATACTAAAGCAAGGGTCGTAAATAGACTTGTCTGCCATGCACCGCCATGCGTCAACTCGGTTGAGCACATCTGATGCTGACCAGCAGGAGCCATTGCGTTCTAGAGTGGGCACACCCGCGGGGTGAAATACAATGACTTGTGTAGATTCTGATGTTGGGTTGGTCGTGAATGTGGGCGTATATGTTGGAGCAGACGTATCAGCAATTGTCATAATTATGGTTGTTGCCAGTGTTGTGGGTGGCTTTGGTGTCATGGCAGTTTGAGATGGCACCTTTTCTCCTTCAGTTATGGTGCAACCGGAGGTAAATAGGAAACAACAGCCTGTGAGAAGCCAAATCAGATACTTGCTCGGCAGTGAACGCTTGAGAGTGAACGGATGGTTACTTGGTGTCATTGTATTCTCTACTGACAAGCTCGATAGCCACTTTGGTGGTGTGATATAGCTGTAAACACCATCTCATGAATCCTGGCGCTGGGCCTGACGGATTGGCTTCGCAACATTGTCCCCGAAGCGAAAGCATATTATCCCTGAATGAGGACACTCGCAGGGTGCAGCAGCAGCTGGCAGGACCGGCGGCGGGCCGAGGCGGCTTTCGAGGAGCACCCCAACTGGTGCTTGCACCGCGCTAAAAGATTGTCCAATAGGCTGGTTTCCTGATTGCGTACTCCCTGAAGGCTTTCCTTATTTTGCTTAATCCTTCATTCTTTACATCGGCAATCCCTTCGCGCCCTGTACGCCCTTCAGCGCGGCAATTTCTCCGGTGTGGCTGAGGGATTGGTTGGCTGCCATCATCAGCAGTTCGGCAACTGTCAGCTCACGTGTGCCAAGCTTCACCTTGCGATCCAGATCCTTTGCGGTCAGTCCAGCCATGTAGGCCTCCGTGGCGGCCCATACGGCCTTCTGATATTCGAGAAAGGCGGCAGGCGTTAGATGCAGGTGCTTGAATTCATCCCAGTTTTCACCGATGCTGGGGGTCTTTTTTACTCCGGTCTTCTCGCTCCACCCGCCAGAATCCCAAATGCGGGGTTTTCCCTGCAGGATCCCCTGGACGAAGTTGTCTTCTACGCTGGTTAAATGAATAAATGTGGCGCTGATCGTGTTCATGGTTCCCGGCGGAGCCCAGTTAAATTGCTCAACGGTAACATCCTTCATGGTCCCGTCCACCGTGGAATGCATGCTTGCCATCTGACGGTGCATGTAATCTAATATTTCCATTATGATTCTCCTTTGAATGGGTTGATAAGGTTTATTGTACGCTACATTCGGAGTAGAAAAAACACCGGATAAGGTTTACGTTGTTTTTAGGTTGAGGTTTTGACATTGATTGAATGGCCGTGCAAGAGTGCTTTGCCAGGGTATCCCCAATTCTTTTAGGGTCGCATCTCTTTCTGTGGTTATTTAGTCCACGTTTTAATTAATCCATGCAGAGAAAATACCTTTGGTTATAGCTGCATTTACCCTCCTTCTCTTATGTTCCGGGATCAGGGGGGATAAAATCCCCGCCATGCGTAGGATATTCCCAATCAGCGCGTCGTCCCCGAGGTTTATTGAGGGGTTTCCGTAGGACGGGGACGGCGAAGCCCTCCACTGAGAAAAAGGCTGAGGCGTAGGAAACTGCCTGAAAACGGTGCAGAATCCCCAGCGTCCAGCGCACGCTTTGTTGGGCAGGTCTTATTCTATTCTTTTCACTCGAAATACCGGGTACTCCGGCGCGATTTTTTCAAACTCCGAGACGGGTGCATCCTTGTTGACAGGTATATGCGGTCGCGCTCCGGGCGCAAGCCGCAAATATGCCTTCAAGATCGGTGCCCGCTGCGAAGCGTCCACATCTTCTAGGAGAACATGCTCGGTGATCCCATGTCGAAGCGTGGCTTTTCCCCCGGCCGCCTCAAGATTTCGCACCCAGTTCGTTTCCGCTCCCAGCATGGACACCAGGTATCTCTCTCCGTTCATGACTGTCATCGCAAGCGGAAAACTTATTATCTTCCCTGATTTTCTCCCTACCACTTCCAAAGTAACAAAGTAGTTGGGAAATATTCCTGCGGAGTGAAGGATCGCCGAGATCCTATTTAATGCCTTGGCTACTGCATTTGGGCGTCCTTCACGATACATCCATTTATGTAAAGCCACTTTTCCTCCGGGAGAGTTTATTGTGCTTCTAGACTGCCCAACGGTCGAGTTCAGCCACGTTGCGGATCGTTGCGGAGCAACGTCGGCTGCAATCCCGTGTTAGCCCGCTCCTCTAGATTGCGGCTGAAAGAATTGTGATACCTCGAAGCGCTTTTTCCAGCAGATAAGGCCTAATATAAGTGCAGCAAGCACAAGTCCAATCCCGAAATCATCAATGACGAATCTTGAAAGGGGTGTATTGGTAGACATATGTATAAACGCTTCTTGGATGAGCAAATTATGGGTGCCGTGCCAAACTACCACAGGCCAAATACTGCCCGACCTGAGTCGCAGCCATGTGGTGAAACAACTCAATCCAAGAATAGAAATCGTTAAAGTCAATAGGTCGAACCAACGTGGTGCTTGGCTATGGTAATCAGCGAACATGATGACTGGGTAATGCCATATTGACCAAACAGCCCAAGTCAATAAGACTGTTTTTGGGAATGTCGTCAGCTTGGACAATTCTGGAACTAAGAGTCCACGCCAACCAATCTCCTCGCCCAAAGCTGCAAGACAAGCAGCAACCAATCCAATTGGAAGAAACAGAATATAGGCCAATGTCGGCTGGCGGAATCCTGCCAATCCTGTCGTCCAGGCAATCCCGTAAATGGTGCAAGCATAGAGTAGGGGGATCGTCAGCCCCCAGATCAAATACTTCTTTCGGCCTAATCCCCAGCCTAAATTGCGTATATTTCCGCGAAATAACCATTGTGTGAGGATCGCACTTACAGCAGGACTCCACATCCATAAGGCTCCAACATCTCGTGCTGATCCTGTGAAATACATGATGACATAGAAAACAGAGCTGATTGTGAATGTCAAGAAAATGAATGCAACGACTTTGCTCCAGCGCCAATTGGTTCTAATCAAGAGAATTCCTCCTATCTGTGGATGCGGGCTAACTATGAGTAGGCAAGTAAAACTTATATGTCATACACTTTAAGCATAGTATAAAAGCAATCCAAATGAGGGTCAACTAAAGTGAAAAAGATGAAATATAAATGGAATTGTCCTCCCCCATTTTCTGCATAATTGCCCCGCCTGTCCTGACGGTTTTGGCCAGGACGTCCTTCGCGGGGGCATCGGTTTTGGACCGGTTATCTGGATATTCAATTCTCGACTAGGTTTGGCAACTTCCGGGCACTTGCCACAGTGGAACTGACCTCTTTTGGCAAGGGCGGGAGTCCGTCAAAACCTGTTCTTTCGATATACTCCGTGACCATTATGCGTAATGCCTCTGGCTGCCAGTGTGCCATTTTCTCCATGCTATCCACCCCGGCAGAGACATACAAGCGGGCACGAATACCTTTGACGCCGGGCAGACGTGCCAGGTCAGATAACTGCACTAATTCCAGGAGTGCTTTCTCGGAGACGCCCGTTTCCTTTGCCAGGGCAGCCCGCTGCTCCCTGGTGACGCCATTGGCCAGCATCTGCGCCGTGGTCTTGAGACCTCGGGCTGCCAGTCTTTCGATGTGTTCAGGATTGACCCCTCGAAAGTCTCTCAACTTGAAAGGGTTATATTTCTTCCTGGTCATGGCTCAATTGTTCCTCTCATATTATTTTGATAGAAGCAGCGGCACATGGGCTTGATCCGGTGTTAAGCGCATCTAATTATTAAAGAAAGACTCTTCCGCAGCAGAAAACAAAAGGGACGTTATTCGGGTTCCCGGGATGGAACGGGCAGTTCATCGTTACATAACGCTGTATTCACGATATCGTAAAAGGCTCATCGCTGCAGGCTCGCCGCCTTATTTGTGCGGGCTCTGCTGCACCTTGAATGATGGCTGCTTGCGTGGTCCCCATGGGTGGGTAAAACATGCAAGGGCGGTGGGCAAGAATGTCTTGTGGAACGATTACGATCGGGTTTCTCTTGCGCAGCAATGATGCGTTCTGCTCATCAGAAGCGGTGTAGCCTAATTGCGTGATGCTCTTTTTGGGAGTGCCAAGGCTTCGGACCAGGATGTCCGCCAGCGTACCGGCGGAACGACCGTCTCGGACCACTATGATCTTGAAGGTCTTGGGCTCTTCGTGCGCCACAAGGTGAGCCACCTCCACCAGCGAACTTCTTTCATCATCAAACATTGGTTGCTCCTTTTACCATGGCTTCTCCTCTCCTATTAATTATTAAAGGTTTGCCTTTTCATTCCCATTGTTGCGCCATTTCTGACAAATCGCGTTGGTTTCGAGCGGCACTGCCGCTGTCCGTCGCGAAGCATATAGTCCCCGTTCTTTGGGGATATCATCCCCGCATTTTGGGGATATCATCCCCGCATTTTGGGGATATCATCCCCGGATGGGGATCCCCATAGCGAAGCGCAGGGGGCTTGTATCTGGTGTTAGGCGATAATAAAATTACAAATATTCAAAATCAGCGAGTTGCTTGTAGAAACGCAGACGGATCATAATAATCTGTGTTTCGCTTGATCTTTCCTTCTTCAAATTCGCTGATCGATGCGCCCCTAGTTGAGAAACTCTTCCCTGCGGTTGATGTTCCGGTCATGACCCACTCGCTGCCTACCCAGTTACCTGCTTTAAAAAGTGATAATGTCTCAACTTTGAAATCAGGAAAAGCAGCGAAGAGATCACTGTACCCGGCTTTCACGGCTTCACTACCGTGCATTACTTCTCCAAGAGCCATATCCTCATACACACAGTCTTTCGTAAAACTCGATGCTATCTTCTCCGCATCGTGAGAAGAGATGGCAGTCGCAATATCGTTCATCACATGTTTTGCATTTACCGTCATTCTGGTTCCTCCTTCTCATCACAGATTGAGGCATTGGTGCCTCCTAACAGCAGCCGCGGCGTGACCGGCGACGAGCCGAGGCGGTTTTCATGCAGCACATAGTCCCCGTTTTCTGGGGATATCATCCCTGCATTTTGGGGATATTATCCCCGAATGGGGAAGTGGGGCGGCTGTTTCGGCGGCGTGAAATCGCCGAAGACTCATCCCCATTGTCGCGTAATTTCTGGCAAATCGCGCCTTAGAGGGGGGAGCCGGTGTTGGGCGGACCCACTAAATGCCTCGTTCGCCTGCTCGCCAGTTCTTTCTTATCCGCCAAAAAACTACAAAGGTTTTCCGCCTACGCCACAGATCCAACCCCAATCATACTCCTCAAACATTTGAACATCTGTATAACCAGCTTTTGAGAAGAGTTCGCTAAGTTCATTGACACTGAGGAATGCCATATTGACCAATTCTGCAAACTTTTCATTACGGTCAGCATATTTCCCGCCCTTGTATCCTCCTCCCATGATCATTAGCTTTCTACCAGGTTTCAGGACGCGTAAAACCTCTTGCATATCCGCGACCAAATTGGGCCAGTAGTTGTGTGTATTCACGGCGGTGACGAGATCAAACATGGCATCAGAGAACGGCAAATAAGACACAGAACCGTGCCGTATTTCGACGCGGCCCATCTTTATCAACTGCTTGTTTGTTCTACGGGATACCGTGACACTCTCCTCGGAGAAATCGATGCCGTAGACCTTCCCCTCTGCAGCGATCCTGGCCAACTTGTGGACAGTGCTACCCCCGCCACAGCCTACATCAAGGATCGTATCGTGCTTCTCGATTGAGATATGACTCAACCCCCAGTCGGTCAGCTTGGAATGATTGATGTTCATTGCCCTCACAAGCAATCTGCCGAGCCAGCCTGTCGGTTTCCGCCATTGCTGCCCTAGTTTGCTCATGATGCCCATGGGTTTCTCCTCTGCTAAGTATTGATCGTCCGCCCAATGGTTTGCGTCACTGGCAGGTGGGCGGGTGTGTACTCTGCTTGAGGTGTAGAGAAAACTCGAAGCCAAACTGCTTGAAAACCGCGCAGAATCTCACACGTCAGATGCACGCTTTGTTAGGCGCCGTGTAGCATATTTCGTCCTCGTATACTAACATCTATCTTATACATTATATTTTCTAATCGCGTTCTCCCCATTTCACGAGCGGGCATTTGCAATAAAACCTCGCGAACTTCTGGAGTGACGTGTTCTATTGCCCAAATAACTTCATTGTCACCAATAGAATGGTCGCCCCCTTGGTTTAACTCAAGTGCCAATGCGGCATAGGCTGCGGGACCGACAATATGTTTCGTTTGTTGAACATCCGCCAATGGATGCGTATAAGCGCTAGACGCTGCAAGGCCGGCGGCGCGAGCGGCTGCTGCTGCAGCGGGATCCTCTGCATCACGTGCAGCGGAAAACGCCGCACAAGGCAAGGGAACGCAACTGAGCGGTTCGCTTTCCTCCACCAGCAAACACCCGAATGCCCTCAATCGCGGCACGAGGCCGGGAGTCTGAATTAGCATTATTCTCGTAAACTGACAGTGCCCTCTCTGCACAGTCCGCAGCCCAGCTCCCTAAGGACCTAAGTGACTCCAAACTTAGCGAAAAATACTTGGACTCACGCGCCATCATTCACCTCCATAAATTTTTCAAAATCATGTGATGCCATAAAAGATTCTCTGTTTACCAGGAAAGCGCCCATCTATGATTCGGTAAGTAAAACTTATAATTCATACACTTAATATATAGTATAAAATTCTATATGGGGTTGGTCAACAGGCAGTAATTCATCCAATGATGAGAGTATCATCCTCCCCCATTTTTAGTACTCGAAAATGGTGGAGGCCGGGAGGGGGCAAACTCAATCCTCTTCCCTATTGCCGCGCTATTTCTGGCTAATCGCACCTTTTCGTTCGCGATGCGTGGGCAGGCGTGGGCAATGCTTGGAAGCATGAAAAACTCGAGGCTAGAAAAATGCTTGAGAATGGCGACGAATCCCACCTGTCCAGTGCACGCTTTGTTGGGCGGCTACTGTCTCAATCGATTCCAAACAGTATGATCTTTGAGTTTAGGAATCCAACGCGGCACGGACTTGCAATAATTCTCATACACCGCGCCGAATTTCTTTTTCAACGTCGGTTCTTCATACAGGGTGACAAACAAATGAAAGCTCAGGAAGACCGCAACCGTGTATGCGAACATCCAAATTGTTTTAAACCAGAGAAAATGACCGATGATTATGATCAGTGTAGCCACGTAAATGGGGTTACGAACATAGCGATACACCCCTGTTGTTACTAACTCTTTTGGCGGGTTAATCGGGTTGGGCGTGCCTTGACCCTTGAAAGTGAAATCTGCAAAGCACCATAGAACTATCACTGCGCCGATAAGCCAGAGGGGAATGGCAAAATAGGCGAGCATCCCCGTCTCGACTTGCGGAACTCCTGGCAATAGAGCGAAGGGAATGTAGCCCGCGCCGAGCCCCGCTACAAGAATGAGAAACAAGACTGATTTTAAAGCAGTCATAGTTAGCCGTTTCCTGATTGCGCCTGGTTCTCAGCTCCGCTCCCTTCATTAAATGATACATTGTACGACCGGTTCGAGGTGAAAGGCGGGTCCAGGTAGATCAGGTCCACGCTTTCATCGGACAGGTATTCCCGCATGATGGTCATGATCTGGTTTATTAATTTATGGAATCGCGGCTTCGTACTGTTTAGCCGTGGCTTCAGGTAGAGCTCCGTTGATCTGGACGACGATATTCCCTTTCACAAATACCCAGGAAAAGAACTCGGTGCCAGGTTGCCCAAAGGACTGGTAATAGCTGGACAATGTATCTTCGTCGCCCTTGTTATCGCATATAAAGATTCGTCCTCCATTATCGGGGCCTAGAGACGGAATAAAGAAGCGCAATCCTTGGCAGACGTAAGGAACTAATGCGTAATCAGTGATTGTCAGCGGGCGCGCTCCTTCAGCTTGCAGACCAGCTGCTTTGAATGCCGCGATAATATTCTCTGCGGGGATAAGGGCCGCAGGGATTGGTGCTGTGCTCGTAGGGATGAATGTGTTCGTCGGGACCGGTGTCCGGGCAGACTCTGTTCTTGCGATAGCGGTCTGGATCGCTTGCGGTGACGGTGCGCAGGCAGCTAAAAGGGCAATAAGTAGCATCCATGTTCGTTTTATTTTATTTCCCTTCCTTGTAGATACAAAACGATCGATCATATTTTTTGTTCGGTTCCTCGAGCCACTTCATTCAATGGTAACCGGGATATCATCTGCGGTTCAATATTTGTCTTTACAGCCTTATATAAGTATACAGCAACGCGCCCATTTTATATGATCATCCTCCCCATTTCTCGCCCTTACCTCTCCCCCTATTTTCAGTACTCGAAAATGGGGGGATGGAAGGGGGGCAGGGAGCTCGCACGCCGAAGGCGGCAGGGGGCGGGGAAATAAAGGGGGGCAGGGCTTACGGGCAGAATTTAATTCTTCCAATCCCCCTGTCTTCCATTAACCCTGTTTTGATTTGTTGTCTGTATCCTCTTTGCTGAGCAGCGATTCCAAGTAAGCCAGCGCCAGCTTCCTTGTCCCTGGTTTCATCACATCCAAATAATGCTCTCCGCGTTCCACATCTTCATTCGGTTGTGGCTTGCTTGGTAGCAGCCCAGCCGCCCGGTAGACTTCCTCGCGGGTTAAATTCAGGGCTTTTGCCAGTCCATTGCATAAAAATGAACCCGGTTCTCTTTTTCCTCTGGCGATCATGTAGATTGCAGTGGGCGATACACCCGCTCGCTTTGCTAATTTTGAACGTGTCCATTTGTGTTTTTCCGCCTGCTTATCCAGCCAAATAATAAAAGTTTCCATCTGCAGTCTTACCCTTTCGTCGGAGTTACCTTTCCCGGGATATAAATTAATAAGGATTTCCAGTTATGTTCCTGATTATAGAACAAATATTCTAATTGTCAAGGTGAGAACTTTCGGCCTGGCATATAATTCTTCCATCAGGCTGTCACCTATCATGAATGGGAAGCATGTATATGAGATCTGATCCTGAAATTCACCATCGCAAATCCCCACGTTTGAAAGCTTATGATTACTCGCCAGCAGGGGAGTATTTTGTCACCCTCGTCGCATTTGGGCGGCAAATTTTATTTGGGGATGTGGTGGACGGCAAAATGCGGGTGAATGCGTTGGTGAGGATTGTACATGCATGTTGGCAAGATATCCCTCTCCATTTCCCAAATGTGGAAATAGACAAGTTTGTTGTAATGTCTGATCATGTGCATGGGGTGATTTTCATTCTTGAAAATAATTCGGCACGTGTAGGGGCGCAGCATGGTTTGAAGGAATAAAAGATTCTGTCGTGATAATATGCCAATTCCTTTGCGCAACATCTTAATCAGGAGATGGAATTTCCACGATCCTGTTCCAACATGAAAAGATCCCCGGTGATTTCACCGGGGATCTAGGAAGAAACCTGAATTTTACGCCAGAGGTTTGGACCTGTGCAGCAGGCGGATGAGTTGCTCGACGATTGCAACTCCGCTCAAGACGATGGTCAGGCCCAGCGCCAACCGGACCAATTGGTTGAGCAGGTCGATCGACAGGTTGGCTTGTGCGGCCGCATCTGGAAAGCCGGCCGCCGTCAGGCTGGCAGCAGTGATGCCGATGAGGGACGGACCGGCCAGCATCCCGGCGGCCAACCCTACTGATAGAACTTTCAAGCCAATATCGGACCAGCGCGTCCAGGTCTGCCAATGACCCTGGCGCAGGAGCAGCACACTCAGGATAATGGACAGTCCACAGAGGATATCTATGGCAGGGAGGTAGCGTAAGAAGGTTGCGGAGAGGATAGTTGAGCTCCATACGAGCTGTGGAGTGCCACAGACAATACAAGGCCATTCCCCGGTGGTGGTGCTGAAGATGCTGAAGTTATAGGTGCTGAAAGAATTGAAGAGGAGGAGCGCCAGGCTGGTGAATAAAATATTCGCGACCAGACTCCCGGAGCGGATATGGTCAGGACCTTTGATCTTGAGCAGACTGTGAGGGTCCCAGTCCTTATTCTTCGGCTTGAATTCCGGAACGGTGCGCTCAAGGATCGCGAAAATGAGGGCAATGATGCCAATGGTCAGGAGAACCGACCAGATCAGGTTCCCGATGGTCTGGGCTACCAGCTGGATCCAATTCCCGGCGGTTGAATTGGTCAGAAAGAGCGAGGTTCCCAATCCGATCAGCACAAGGATCCCCGTGATGGGTACTACGATGAAGACGACCTTTTCGAAAGTGGGGTAGAGCTTCGGCCCGATGAGATATCGGTCTCCCACGTAAGAGCTGGCTACCTTCTCTGGATTGCCGTATTCTTTCAGAACCGCGAGCACCATCTCATCGTCGATCGGTTTACTTGCAGCCCGGCTGCGCTCGTCGAGCAGGTCCTGCAGCGCCGAGCGGATCTCGGCTTCAATATCAGCGTGCGTCTTCTTTGGCAAGCGCCGCCCGACTTCGGATATGTAGAGTTCCATGAGGTCCATTACATCCTCCTTATCTCATTTAGTAATCTTGCTCATCACAGACACGATCTCCGCCCATTCTGTTCGCAGTCGGGGCAGGAGTTCGCGCCCTTTGGGGCTGAGAACGTAATAACGGCGCGGCCGGTCCGCTTCTATGCGCCAGTTGAACTCGAGCAGACCCTGGGACTCCAGGCGGCGGAGCAGGGGGTAAAGGGTTCCCTGGTCTACCTCCAGTCCTTTTTCCTTGAGTCGGTTGATGAGAGCGTACCCGTAGCGCTCTTTGTCCAACTGGCTCAAAACGCCCAATACGATAACCCCGCGGCGGAGTTCAAGAATGAGATTGTCGATCGATCTATCCATGTCCATATCATCACCGTTGATAACATTATATTGTATATTACATAGTATGTCAAGATCAATAATACACTGAGCCACATTTATACAGTCTTTTGGTTAGAAGCAGTATTTGGAAAAAGAAAACCCAGCGAAAAACAATGAGCTTTTAGATATTATTTAGAAAACTAAATCATGAGAGTAAATTCATATTGAATTTGACGCATTGATTCCTTCGTAGCATGCTGCGCCCCCGTCTGCGAATATATCCGCGCCCTTGTGGGGGATGACTCCAAATGTAAAACCCGGATCATTGGGAGCGATTGTCCATCTTTCAAATCTTCGCTCTTGCCTCGCGCAGGGACTTATTTAAATTCCGGCAGCATCTGGCACCTGCCGAGGCGGTCTTCGCGCAGCATCCCTTGGGGCAAACCGTCACAAGTACCCGTTCTTGTTCTTAGGGTATCGGCGGCATCGACTCCGTGAGACGTCGCAGGTGTAACGACTGCGAATACATCCTCCGTGATTCAGCCGGTTACGATCGCATCGCCGCGTACATTCTCGATAACCCGGCCAACTGGAATCAGGACAAGGAGAACCTTATACATCCAACACAACCAATGTTGGCTCTTGACATATTAGCTCAAACGTTCTAGAATGTTTCTAGGCAAGGGACGGCCGCAAGATCTGTCCCTTGCTTATTTATTTTTAAGCTCCGCGCCGTCCCCTGCCTTAACCCACAGCGGCCTCAAGCCCCTGTGCGCAATGTCGAAGGCATCGCGCAGCATCCCTAAGGGATGAATCCGCGGTGCGAAGCCGAAACAATTAACCTATGAAAAATATGCCTGCAACTTCCCATAATATCCCTTCCCGGCGGGGGGTTCCATCCCCTGCACGCCAGGCTGATGACATAAGTCGTCAGCCTTGTGACGAAATTATTACGCTTCGTGAAAAGGTTCGAATCCCTTGAGCGCTGGCGCGCCTCCACCGAAGCCGACCTCAAGGAGATCCGCGACGTCATCTCCCAGGTCAAGCTTCTCATCACCCTCTCTATCGGTGGGGGTGGGCTCTCCGTCATTACCCTCATCATTACGATTTCGAGGCTTATCAGGCCCTGACAAGCCGAGTGGCACGTCCAGTCCCACTCGGCAGTCCCAGCGGCACGGGCTGCTGGGATCACCATTTCAAGGCTGGGGCGTCCAGTCCCAGCAGCATCTGTCGAGGCGCCATACCGCCCGACGCAAGGAGACAAAAATGAAAACTTCTCGCAATCCCGCAACTCGACGTAAACCCGGCGCCCAGCCCGGTAACCATAATGCATACAAACATGGTCGGTATGCGCGCACTCCGGACCTGGCGACGCAGCTCTTTTCTTCCGCGCTGGGTCCACACGGTCGCTGCCGTCCTGTCATCATACCACGCCTGGTTTTGCGAGGCACGTCGTCCCTCCCGCGGGGTGCAGTCAAACAAATCCTTGTGGAGGGGGTGCTGGTTAAAGTCCCTACATCCGCAGAACTTGTCAGGCTCCAAACCCTCCCAACCGAAGAATTTTTGGTCGAGGTGAAACGACTCTGGGTCATTATGGCGCTTGATGCGCTCAAGTTTCCCGACCTGCCTTTGAAGGATGTTCTCTTCTTTGTAAGAAAAATTATCAAGTGGAGCAGAGTATGACAAGCCGAGTGAGGCGTCCAGTCCCACTCGGCAGTCCCAGCGGCCAGAACCGCTGGGATCACCATTTCAAGGAGGATCAAACCATGCTGCGCGCACTGGGACCTCAAGACGCCATCTGGCGAAGCAGCGTCATGCCGTCATCAACGACTTTGGCGACACGCGTCGCCAAAAATAGCCACATCGGGCGCATTGGCGCCCTATGCACGGAGACAAACCTATGACCTCTCAACAACCTCCCTCTCCTCTCCACCGCCGCAAGGGCGGCGGTCAGCCCGGTAACCGCAACGCCCTCAAGCACGCCCTCTATGCCCAGTATTTCCCCGATGAGATGAAGAAGACCTTTGTCAAGTGGGATACCACCGACTACGTCGGCGAGATCCAGCTTTTGCGTGCCAGCATGGACCGCATGGCCTGCCGTCCTCCTGGTTCAGCATGACATTCCGGTCGCCCAGAAGGTTGCCATGATTAATGGTATCTGCCGCGCTTCCAGCACCCTCAGCTTGCTCGTCCAGCGGCACCGCGCCCTCAACCTTCATGACGATCCAGTCTACACCGCTTGGGACGATACCACCTGTGAGCTTTCTTTCTTCACCGATGGCAAGCCGCCCGAATAATAAATTAGGAGCCTCACCATGGATTACAACCACCGCACCGCCCGCAGGATTTTCAGGAACCCCGAATTTTTCGTCTACAAGGCCTCCCGCCTCGAGTTGCGCACATACCAGCGCCAGGTCCTTACTGCCATCATTGATTCCATCCGCTCCAAATCCGGTCACTCGTTTGTAGTCGTTTTCGCGCGGCAATCTGGCAAGAACGAGTTGCAGGCCCAGTTGTTCGCCTACCTGCTCGCCTGTCTCCACCGCTTCTCCCTCAACATGGTTTCCGTCTCCCCCAGCTACAACCCCCAGGGCAACACCGCCATGGACCGCCTGGAAAAGGTCCTCTCCCGCAACCTCTTTACCCGTGACATCTGGAAACGTTCGCACGGGCATAAATATTCCGTTGGATCTTCCCGGGTGGTATTCCTATCCGGGCATAAGACTGCCCATGTCGTTGGCGAGACCGCCCACCTCCTCCTTTCTGTTGACGAGGCTCAGGACGTCCCCATCTCTATCTACGATAAGTCCTTTGCCCCCATGGCCGCCGCCCATAACGCCACCCGCGTCTTCTGGGGCACTACCTGGACCTCGCACACGCTCCTCGCCCGCGAGATGCGCCGCGCCCGGGCCGCTGAAAAAGAGGACGGTATCCGCCGCCTCTGGGTCGTCCCCGGCGACGTGGTCGCTGAGGAGGTTCCCTCCTACGCCGCCTTCCTCCGCTCCGAGATCGCCAGCCTTGGCCGGGACCACCCCATCATCCGTACCCAATATTTCTGTGAGGAGATCGATAGCTCAGGTGGGAATGTTCACACCTGCCCGGCGTGCCTTGATGGTGGCTGATCAGGAGCCACACGCGGACCCGCAAGCTGCTGCCGTTTACGCCTTCCTGATCGACGTCGCCGGCCAGGACGAAGCCAGGATGAATCTCGATCGCGATGCTCCGCTTTCCAATCCAGGCAGGGACAGCGTTTCACTGACCATTGCCACGATCGACGGCAGTACCTTGCCAACCCTGCAAGCCCCAATCTATCGCTTTGTCCGCCGCCAGCAGTGGACCGGATCTAAATCATTTGCTTGTCTTTGGCCAGCTTCAAAATCTCGTCCAGACGTGGAACCCGCAGTACATCGTGATCGACGCCACCGGTGTTGGCGAAGGTCTTTGGGCCATGCTAGACAAGTCCTTCCCCGGCAGGGTTATGCCGGTCAAGTTCAGCAGCCAGGTCAAATCTGAAATGGGATGGAGGTTCTTGGCGATCATCGAGACCGGTCGCTGCCGTGACTGTACGCGCACTGCGACTTCAGGGAGCAGTGCGCTACGTCTGCCCCCTGAGGGGCAGACGCCCCTCTATGACAAGGTACTTGCTCAATATATGGCTTGCCAGTCTGAAATATTGCCAG
Source organism: uncultured Chloroflexia bacterium (assembly GCA_963760245.1). Classification (GTDB taxonomy): domain Bacteria; phylum Chloroflexota; class Anaerolineae; order Anaerolineales; family Villigracilaceae; genus UBA877. The sequence continues at coordinate 937,171 of CAVXCH010000004.1, forward strand.
GCCCAGGCAAGCTGCTCCGCTGGGGAGTGCCCGAAGGTGCACGGGCAGCCAGCGGAGAGCTCATTCACGACGATTATCTGCTCGCCGATGCACTTATCACCGAGATCGACCAACTGGAATGGGCTGCCAGCACCGATCTATCCTCATCCGAAGGGTTCGAACCATTGGATGTGCGGCGGGCGGATCAACCGCCCAGCCGCCACATCGACGACATGAGTCGTCGATGGCCTGATGTTTGATAAATATTCTAATTTCAGGAGATGATCAGTGACCAAGAAAATCGTAAAGACTTCACTCGCCGTCGCCGAGACCGAGAACACGATGAGCTCAATGCGGCCTCAAGCCGCATTGAGCCACGTCGGGCGCATGAGCGCCCGATGCTCCCAATTTGCTACGGTGCTATTTCTTGGAAGTTGAATATGACAAAAAAGAACACTAAAACACGTCTGTCAGTTATTGAAACCGAGAACACGATAACTTGGGGGCCGCCACCTGGGATCTGAATTTCAGGGACCGGTTGAATTACGACCGCCAAAATATTCTCACCCAGGCCATTACCGCCTGGAGGGCCAACCCGATCGCTCGCAGGATCATCGAGTTAACTACCGAGTTCGTGATCGGCGACGGGTTCACGTTCACGTGCCCGAAGAACGTGGAAAGGTTGCTCAAAGATTTTTGGAGCCATCCGCTCAATAATCTCGATGATCAGTTGCCCGAATGGGCGGATGAAGCTTGGCGCACCGGAGATCTATTCTTGCTGGTGTCAGTGGATGGCGGCGGCCAGGCGTACGTGCGCGCCCTGCCGTCCGAGAGTGTTGGCATCATCGACGTGGCCGGGAATGATTACCGCCAGGAGAAGGCTTATCGCCATGACGCAACCGACGACAAGCCATGGCCGGCTTACCAGCCGGGCGGTGATCAGGATATTTTCGTGCTGCATTTTCCACTGTCCCGCGCCGTGGGTGCTTCCTTCGGTGAGAGTGACTTGTCACATATCCTGTATTGGATCGGTCTTTACCGCCAATGGCTCGAAGATCGGGCCAGGCTCAATTATTTCCGTCAGATGTTCTCGTTTATTCTTCAACGTCCCTTTACCAGCCAGGCCGAGAAAGACAAGTACATGCGCGACTTCGCCTATAAGCTGCCAAAGAAGAGCGGCGGTGTGCTGGGGCTCGATCCCACCGAAAGTTTGGGCGTGCTCAATCCCAACCTGGCCAGCTTCGAAGCCGAGACGGATGGCCTGGCCATCAAGCGCATGATCGCATCCGGCGCAGGGATCCCGATGCATTACCTGGCCGAACCCGAGAGCTCCACCAGGACCACCGCCGAAGCAGCCGGCACACCCACGTTCAAGCGCTTCAAGCGCCGCCAGCAGTATCTTGCCAATGTGGTGCGGACCTTGCTGCAGACGGTGGTGCAGATCCGCCGTCGCAGCGTTTCCAATCTGCCGGTAAGTCCGGAGATCCAGATCAACGTGCCCGACATTACCGAGCGTGATAATGCCAATCTCGCCATTGCAGTCCAAAGGGTCGTAACTGCTTTCGCTCCGCTCTATAACGCCAAGCTGATCGATCCTAAAGAATTCATCCGGCTGGTCTACCGGTTCGTCGCCGAAAGTGCCCCGGCCACGATCGGAGAGTTTGCCCCCATCAATTTACGGGGTGGAACAACCAAGCTGCCTAATACCGATCCCAATGCAGACCCGAACAATCCGCCGGCAGGAGATCCCAATGCCCCGTAAGACTATCTATATCCGCAATCCGGCCTATGGCTCGCATTTCCGCACGATCATCGGTAAAGGATCCGGCGGAGTAAGCCGGCTGCCAGGGAACTGAATTACCCATCCGGTATCGGTTCGATACTACAAACCAACTGGCAGCGGCGGGCTCGGCGGCGGCATCAAACAGGCCGCCGGTCCCTCGAAGCCTTATGCGCCGTACTTCGATGTTACCTGGAACGTCCTGGACTGTAATCAGATCTGATTTGGAGGAGCCATGAAATTCTTACAATGCAAGGTCAAGGCGATCAGAGCCGATATTGCGAACGGCGAGATCACTTTTGCTTTCGGTATTTCGCTCAACGATGAAAATCTCGAAGTTGCTTCCGAACTGGCCAAGTATGCGGATAAGGATGCTGGCCATGTGACCGTCGAAGTCAGTCCGCAGCAACTTCCACTGATCAGTTAATTCTTGTTTGAGATCCGGGCGCCCACGTGGAACAAGATTTCTTGTCACGCAGCTGCAGGACCTGGAGAAACAAGATCGATCTTGTTTGAAGCGTTAAAAAGTCGAGTAACAAGAAGCCTAAACCAGCCACGTGCACGGATATACGGTCAAGTGCCCCTCCGTCCACCAGGGTCTGATTTTTGGAAAGGAGCAGGATGAAAGTTAGAGACGCATTACCAAGTTTGTATTTCAGTGACCCCTGCCTCGCAACCGCAGCGCCGGCCCAAGACCGCGTCACGATGCTGCAGCAGATCGAAAGCGGAGAACTCGCTTCGCTCGACTTCGATGCCATCGTGTACGTGTACGGACCTAATCGCAATCACCTGTCGTTCTACGAGCAGGATCTTCCCAAGCTGGCCAGTAGTTTCAAGAACAAGCCGTTTCTCCGTGATCACGATCAAATGACTTTGTCGTCACGTGATGGCCTGATCTTGTCCAGCAAGATAGTCCACCAATTGGGTGAGACTTGTTTTCAGCAGAAGATCCAACTCACCACGCGCCAGGGTATGACCGATTACGTCGAAGGTCGGATCGACCGGTTTTCGATTGCCTGGGACTTCGAGGATATCCATGGCAGAATTTGTAAAGCCTCGTGGTTCGCGTGCAGCCATGTGCCCGGTAAGAAATATAAGACCGGTCCAGGTGCTAAGGAGATCCTTTGCGAACTTCTTTTCACCAAGCCAACCGGCAAGGAGACCAGCGCGGTCAATACGCCCGCGGTGGATGGTACGTCGATCCTTGCCGATCTCAATTCGTTCAAGGAGAAGAACATGCTTCCAAATAAACCCGCGGATCAAAACCTGCCCGAAGATTTCGAAGATCAGGATCCTCTGCAAACGCAGTTGGATACTAATCTCGCCGCGCTGCAATCCCTGAATGGGGAGCAGCAGCGCCAGGCCAAGCTGCAGGAGCAGATCGCAGCTTCTGACCGGCTGCTCGCCGAGCAATGCAAGTATTTGCTCAACAGCGCGCTCGCAGCCTCGCGCCTTCCCGAAGTGACCCAGGCGCGCTTGCGCAAGTCCTTCGATGGCAAAGTTTTCCAACCGGCTGAATTGTCGGCTTCGATCGACGAAGCCCGAGCCGAAGTGTCTGCCCTTACCGCCCCGTCCGCAGTCCAGGGACCAGGCCGGATCAGCAGCATGTACGACGGCGCAGATCAACTTCAATGCGCCTTCGAAGATCTGTTCGGCGCACCCCGTGACAAGGACAAGGCCGGCTTGAAAGTCGCCGCCCTCTCCGGCATCCGTGAAGCCTACCTGATGCTGACCGGTGATTACGATTTGCACGGCGGTTTCAATCCGCTGCGCGCAGCCCTGGCCACCACCGCAGACTTTACCGGCCTGGTCAAGAACGCCCTGAACAAGATCATCGTGGCTTCCTTCGAGACCATGGGCGTCGCCGGATACGATTGGTGGAAGCAGATCGTCAAGGTCGAGCATTTCAACAACCTGAATACGATCACCGGTACGCTGGTCGGTACGATCGGCAGCCTGCCGTCCGTCGCAGAACAGGCTGAATATACCGAGCTCGCCGTCGGTGACAATCCCGAGACCGCCAGCTTCACCAAGTACGGCGGATATCTCCCGCTCACGCTCGAAGCCATCGACCGGGATGAGACGCGCAAGCTGCGTCTCTATGCGGTTGAATTGGGTAATGCCGCCATGCGCAATATCAGCGAGCAGATCGCCTATATCTTCACCCAGGCAGCCGGGGCAGGTCCAACCATGGCCGATACCGGAGCCCTGTTCAATGCCAATGCCGTCACCGGTGCAGGCGGCCATAAGAACCTGCTCACCACGGCGCTCGGCACGGATTACACCGCATGGGAAGCCGTCGCCCAGGCCGTCTATAACCAACCGCTGCTCGTGCGCCAGGCGCGTCGGTTATTACGGCACCGGTAAGAAATTGGCGCTCGATCCCAAGTTCTGCCTTGTGCCCCGCAAGTTGAAGGGACAGGCCGAAGCGTTGTTCACGCCGCGCTGGGCGTCCGCAGTCCAGACCGTGGCCACGGCGGGCGGCCCGTCGTACGGCGGTGTGGTGGTTCCGGTGACCGTCCCCGAGTGGACGGATGATACCGATTGGGCTGCTGTCTGCGATCCCAATATTGCCCCATCCATCATCGTTGGCGAGCGCTTTGGGCTCATCCCCGAGATCTATATCGCCGGCAATGAAACCGATCCCGCCGTCTTTATGAATGACGAGCACCGCTTGAAGGTCCGTCAGTTCCTTGCCATCTGCGTTGGTGATTTCCGCCCGCTGCATAAGAGCAATGTGGCCGGATAGAGTCGACTGCAGTAAGTGAGGCACGACCGTTTTTCTAATCTTGTTTGGATATCGCTGGATCCGGAATAACAAGATGTAATTTTCTGGTCTCGGCCGAAGATCAAAAATCAATCATTATCGGTGGGCGGGTAAAGTCCAAAACCCGCCCGCCCAGGAGAAAATCAAATGATCCACAATACCCATTTCGCCCAATTCATCCCATGCACGAGTTTCCATGCTTCCACCGCCACGATTACCCAGGTGGCCGGTGCAGTCGCCGGCACGATCGCCCTCAACCGCGCGGCAGCCGATCAGACCAGTCTGATCACGATCCCCATCACCATCCCGAGCAATTCCGTCGCCTTGCAGGGATCCAAGCTGGTCAGCATCGAAGTCGACTACGAAGTCTTTACCGCCGAGCCGACCAGCATCACGTGGACGCTGAATAAGGTCACGCGTGGCATTGACGGAGCCGTCGCAGTCGTGGCAGCCGTCACCAAGACCAATACGGTTGCCGATGCTGCAGCCAAGACGGTCGATCAGCACAAGCAGGTGATCACGATCACCACGCCTGCCTGGATTGACAATGACGAGTATTACCTGCTTGAAATGGCCATTGTCGCCGGTGCGGGTGGTGGCACCGAAAAGTTCCTCGGTGCCGTCGCCAATTTCACCATGCGAGCGTGAACCATGATCAATAACGTTCACTTCTCGCAATATATCCCGCCGACCGACTATGCATTATGTGGTCGGTACGTGGAGCCAGGCAGCCGGCCAGGTCACCGGCACGATCGCCAAGCATAAGACGGCCAATGCCGAGACCGCCGTCGTCACGGTCCCGATCGCCATCCCATCCAATTCCGTTGCCTTGAATGGCTGCAAGCTGGCCAGCATCGAGCTCGATTATGAGCTCATGGCAGCCGGCGCTACCAGTGTGACCGCCGTCCTGAATAAGGTCGTGCGTGGCATCGAAGGCGAAGTCGCCGTTGTCACTCAACCTGCCATCACGCAGGATCTAGTCGCCGCTGCTGGTGCCGCAACCCAGGACCAGCACCGGCTGAAGGTCACTCTCACCACGCCCGTCTGGATTGACAATGACGAGGAATATCTCTGTCAGTTTAGTTTTGTTTGCGCCGGTGTGGTGACCGTCGACATTCTCGGTGCTGTGGCCAACTTTACTTTCCGCGCCTAGATTTTTATGCTGAGCCACTCGGTTCCGGGCTTGCCTCCGGACGGCCAGTAATGTCTGACCGTACTGCATGACGTTGGCCCAGCTTTTTGGTAGAGCGGGCGATCCAGCCTGTAATGGGCTGCCCCGCTCACCATCCTTATCAGATCCCTGGACGGATGGCCTTCGTGCTCCTCCTTCCACCAGGATAAAACCCGTCCAGGGATCATTTTTCAGAAAAGGAGATCCAAATGGTTACTTCCAAGAAGTGGTATGCGTCCAAGATTTTTTGGGCGTCCTTCGTTACCATCCTGATCGGACTTGTGCCGCTGCTTCTCGAATTTTTCCGCACGGTCATGCCCACATCCATGACCACGATCGCCGCCGTGCTCGCCCTGATCAGCGGGGTGCTGACCATGATTTGGCGGCTGTTCTTTACCGACCAGGCGATAGGCTAGGTGCGTCATGGCAAAGATCGTATTGGATCAAGTAGATGGGAATATCGACATTCGATCTTTCAGTGCCGTTGCCACAGCATTAGCCAAGGTGCTCGGTGATGAAGTTTATATCCGTAAGTCGGTCACCATCGAAAGCAGTGATGCAGTGATCAAGTCGCTAGAGACTGTTTTGGCAGGTGTCAAGTCCAAGTCTCATCCTTCTAAAGTTCCTTCGAAGGCGGTGTGATATGGAGTTAGATCCTTTGGTCGTGCCCCCGCTCGTTAAACGCCTGGCAGAAGAAACCCATGCCATGCCCCTCTCTTGGTTCGTTGCGGATGATCATGTCACCATTGTTTTTACGGATGGTAGAAAGATCCGCTATGAGCGAGATCCGGATCGTCCAGGCGCGCCCGCAGCTTCCCCTAAAGTGAAACCGGTACAGGCTGCAGCCCCGCATACGCGCACACGTGCCCGCACCGGTAAATAATGCCGAATAGACTCTGCCATTTTTGCGGTTTGCCGCTGACAGGATTGAAACCTAATGCCAGGTATCATCCCGATGGCTGCAGACAATCCATCAATAAGATCCATCGTCGCGAATATTATTACCGCTGCCTTGGCAAGGTTCCCCCGGATCTCAATCTCAGTCCGTGTATGCCTTGTGTGTGGAGAATCATTACCTCGATCAAGTAGATCAAATCGCCTTTATCATGCCGGCCAATGTCAAAAGATCGCAGCAGATCGAAGAAGTTTGGCAGGTTATTACCGAAGAAAAAATGATTTTCTTCTAGCCAAACCTCCTCGCCATAAATCAGATCCGATGAAGCGCCTGGGTATGGATTACGTACATGCAAAATTGGCAGAGTTAAATATAAATCTGGAGGATAAATCATGAGTGCAATTGCCGCTTACCGTATCGCCATCCTGGCCTTACTCGCCGACGCCAGTAAGGTTATTTTTACGGATAATGATGTTGACCAGGCGCTCCGCTGGGCTTTGTCCGAATATTCGCTGCACCGCCCGCTGATCAGGACGTATCAGTACAGCGTGGATACAACCACCGCCATGCATCAACTTCCTGCCGATTTCATTACCCGCCATGTTACGAAGGTCGAATTGTGGAACTCGGATCCTGATAGTATTGTCGATCTGGCTTTCTATGCCTATTACAACGACGAGCAGTGGATGATCAATACCAGGTTTCAGGTCGAGGCCGGGGAAGTGCTGCAGATCAGTTATTCAGACGTGCATTTTATCGATGGCCTGGATGCAGCCGCCGGTACGACCGTCCCGGATGCAGACGAGACGTTATTGGAATTGGGTGCAGCCGGCCATGCCGCGCTGATGCGCGCTCTCAACCGGGTCGAGACCATCAATATGAACCCGGATGTGGTCAAGACATATCGCGAGACCGCCGCCGATTATCTTTCCTGCTTTGCCGGCTTGCTCACGATCGAGCCAGGTGCGCAGGTGGGGCTGCCTGAATTTCCCGGCGATCATCCTTCGAAGCTGGTGTTCTAATGCCACGCAGTCTGGACGCCGCTCTTTTGGCTGCCATGAACGCGGGTACTTTTACGCCGTGGTTCAAAGTGCAGTTGTTGGATAGTGACCGTGCTACGGTCCTGTTCGAAAGCGAAGAAGTGCTCGGCTTCGAAATGGATGGCTTGACCGCTAAGGTCGAGTTCCATGATGCAACTCATGTGAGTACTTATTCCACGTTCAGGCTCTTGCGTGGGATCAATGTCGCCGGTGTCCCCAACTTCATCACGTCCAGCCAGTATTACCCGCTCACCGATCGCTTCGATAAGCGTGTTCGTATTTTGCAGGGTCATGTTTTCCCGATCAGTTTTTATTCGACGCCAGGCGACGTGACTTATTCCGAAGTGATCGATACCGTTTGCAGCGCCTATGGCTTGACCGTGGTGCATGCAGATCCGGCTGCAGCCTGGCTCTCCTATCAGTTCTATCCCACCGGCAGAACCTTCACTCTCAACGACGCCAAGCAGTTTTTTACCGTGCTCCGTCAGAAGTATTTGATTTTCGCCACGGATTATGGCTCGGATAGTCTTTATTTCTTCCAGGCCAAATCCTCCGGCCCGGCTTATCCAGCCGGTTACGCGGTTGTCAAGCCGGGGGATGCAAGTATTCCGGGTATTGGGTCTTATAAGACCAAGTCTTTCCTTTCCAGGGATGAATTCAATACGACCCATGTTTCCGGTGATGCGAATAAGCCGGTCCATAATTTGGGGTTCCTGCCTTCCACCGCAAACCATCCCGATCGAGATTTTTATTACGATACGAACGAGTGGGTGATCAAAGACATTCCCCCAAATCTCAAATATCTGGACTTCGATGCTTTCAAGGTTACGTTCGATATCGCCACTCTGCCGATGTGGCCGGTCAGGATCAGGGAGATCTTCGACAAGAAGTTGCATCCCTCCTGGCAATTCCAGGCTAAATATTTGGATGTTTTCAGTAATACCGAAGGCGGGGCGATCCCCTCGACCATGGAAGCCGCCGCGCCGTATACGCCGATCAATGTCAGCGCTTTCCACGAAAATCTTAATTCGACCGCCAATAATTTACAGGCTCTTGCAGATCGAGTGGACGAACTCGATACCGGTCCATCGATCAATGCCTCCACCGCCATTAATCCCCCCGATGATGCTGATGTAATTCCGGTCGTAGATGTTTCCTTGGTCACGCCGGCCGTAAAACAATTCACTTGGCTAAATCTAAAATTGCGTATCTTCGGTGATCATGGCCACCAGGTGGATGCAGCCGATGAGAAGGCTGCTCCGGTCGACGCCGATGCTTTGGGCCTGATGGATAGTGAGGATGCAGACCGCCCGATCAAGAAATTTAGTTGGGCGAATGTGAAGGCCAGTCTTAAAACTTATTTCGATACTTTGTATGGCGGCGGCGGTTCAGATCCGAATGTTTCCGTGCTGCTCGAAGATGATTTTATAGGTGCTTTGTCTACCACCGGCAATATCGGTAATTTAGGCTGGAATATGATAGGCACTCCAACCTTGACCGATATCGCTCCCAGCCAGGATCATGCGGGTGTGATCAGTGTCAAGTCGCCAACTTCCTCCGCCATCGTTGGTCTCTCGCTTAATAAAGGTCAGTTGTCAATATTGGGAATTAATGTCAGCGAGTTCATGTGCATTATTAAACCTATGACAACATTTACAACCTATGGCGGTTATCATTTTGGCTTGTTCTATTCTGCCTTGACCGGTGAGACCGGCCAGGGATTTTATTTCTCCCGTTTGGCTGCCGATACAAATTTCTTCGCCGTTTATTCCGTGGCCGGGTTCCCCAACCCGGGCCGACACCGGCGTCGCCTGTACGAATGGTAAGTGGTATGTCTTGCAGATCAAGCATACCGGCGGCTATTATGATTTTTATATCAACGGGTCTCTTACAAATCATATTGCCGATAGTTTTACTCTCAATACTTTGGGGCTAATGCCAGCCGTCGTGGTCGAAACTTTGACCACAGTCGCCAGGGAATTTTATTTGGATTATGCCTCGATCAAGACTAGTACGATTCAGCGTTATACATAGGGACCGTAACTGCTGAACCTGCTAACGGTGTCCGCTGCGAATATGCCATATTAATTTTCATAACCTGGCGGTGGAGTTAACAAATTCCCCTAAAATGAAGAACGCTGGTCTTATCCTGGACGCAGGAAGGTCGGATGGGATCTACTCAACTTGTCGTTAACTGTTCTGCTTGGGGACGTGTGTTGCAAGCGGGTGGTCGCTCTCGGCAAAACCGGAAAGGACGATCAACACGGTGGCAGGTCCCTGCCCGGAATTTCGCCAGCGATGGACCAGGTGGGCGGCAAACAGCAGGCTGTCGCCAGGAGAGAGCGTATAGCGGCTTTCCTCAACCAGGTACTCGATTTTGCCGTCCAGACAGAAGACGAATTCATGACCGGTATGGACCATTGGCGTCGGGCCGCTGTCGGCGCTGGTATCAAGGCTCAAAACAAATGGCTCCACACGACCTGTGAATTTTTCACCCCCCAGTCCTTCCCAGGTGCCGCGTACGATCGGGACCCGGGCACGTTCATTGGCACGCAGGTGGATCACTTGCTCGCGCTCTTCGGGAGCGCCGAAGAAAGCCGTCACCGGGACGTTGAGCGCCTCGGCAAGTTTATACAGGGTACTGACCGACGGGGAGGTGCGGCCCCTCTCGATCATGCTGAGCGCGTTGGCAGAGAGTCCGCTGATTTTTGCCAGGGCGCGCATTGACAATCCCCTCTCACCACGTAAGCGCTGTAGGCTTTCTCCAACATTCACCGGTTTGATCTCGTCCATATGCCGCTCCTGAAACCCGTGTAAGAATTATAACATTCAGGCCGGGCAGCATGATTTCCCTTTCGGGACGGACATTTATAGTCTTCGCCAAATTGATAAGGCAGGCAAGTCCGTCACTGCTCTTTTACCCTGCTCCAAAGATTTCAATGGAATCTATTTTCGTGCTAGAATAAAAAATCAATTAATTATGGAGGCCTGTGCTCATGGATAATAAAGACCTTGACGAACTTCTCCGTCGACTTCACGATGAAATCCAGAAAACGCGATCGATCGACGATAAAGGCAGCGAGTTGTTGCGCGACCTGGATGGGGATATCCGCACCCTTCTCGAACGGTCTCAGGCAGGTCCAATGCAGGTGCATCCTTCAATTGTCCAACGGCTGGAACTGGCTGTCAACCAATTCGAGGTAACCCACCCCGACCTGACTACTTTGCTCTCGAGCCTGCTTGATTCCCTGAGCTCTGCCGGGATTTAGCTTCATGAAGCTTCCAGCTGTGCGACCTGGACTAACCTTTCCGCGGTACCTGGCTGTTGAAACAACTCATATGGAAAGCGGTGATTCTGACGCCGCGCCAATGATCCTAACAAATGAAGTAAGTCGAGCATTCTTATCCCTGGGATATCATTATTCGGAAAGGGACAAAAAACTAAAGGAATGGGATTTAAAAAAATTGTCGAGCCGCTGGGTGAGGGGGGCACCCAACAACTCGACGGCGTTGATTATAACCGATGATGAAATTATTCACAATTAACTTGAATGGATTTTCGTCCTCTGGTTTTGAGATCTTCCGAATTTTCTTAAAAATGTTCTGGTTTCGGTTCCAGGTGAAATGATTATGGATAATCCATGCAACTTTCAGATCGCAAAATTCCAGATTGAATTGATCCGGGAAGGGTTGAGTGGAGCATGAGATATAAATTAGTTACTTCTATAGCAGCCATCCTTTCATTCCTTAACGGTTTTTTATTCCTGCTTGCCCCGGTCTTCAGCTTATCCATTTTGGGTCGGGATACGAATCCCACCGGGATCATGAATACTCGCTATTTCGGTGCCTGTGCGCTAGGCCTTGCGGTGATCCTGTGGCTGGCCAGGGATATCCGGTATCCCGAGGTTTGCAGACTGGTTTCCTATGGCATGTTGACCACATTGGTTTTACTGGTTGTAATTGATCTCAATGGATTGATTACCGGGGCGATGAACCAGCTTGGCTGGCTTTTGTTTTTAACCGATCTCCTCCTTTCTCTTGGTTTCATCCTATCAATTTTTACAGATGGGGGTCGAAAAAATCTACCCCCCATATATGGGGGTTAAAAATCCATTTAAAATCCTGCTTACAAATCTGTTAATAATACTTTTGTTCCTTTCCCTTATACTATGAATCGAGGAAAGGAGATTTTTTTATGTCTGAAATTTATGATCCTATTGATTCGCTCGTCAGGGAGCTGAAACAGAACACCGCATTTTTGGATAAACTGCTATTTCCCAAAGTCAGTCTCCTGGTTGGGACAGTCGGGGTTTTGGTCGCACTGATCCTTTTGCTCAGGTAGTAAACGACCCGGGATCTGGAACATTTCCCATTCCTTATGATGACCGTTCTTTCCGATATTTGAAAAAACGGTCTTTTTCCCTTTAAGCGAGCATTCGAATTAAATATATTCTCCAATAACGGGGAATATTTTTGTTTCCATGAGGGTTCGGCATACCATACTATTTGCCAATCTGTCACTCCATTTAAATCCATATCTTATTTTATGGATTTACGGTATTATTGGATGGAGGAATAAAAAAGAGGACACCGCCAATCCAAGATGGAAGATAAAGCGAACATTATCGAAGCCTTTTCCGAGCTGGCGCCCAGGTATGAGCAGGTCGTTAATTCGGAATTGAACCGATTTTGGGGATGGAGCTACAAGGGATTTATCAACCTATTAATTGAATCGACAACCATACAACCACACGACATTGTTTTAGATGTCGCCACCGGTACAGGCGTCATCCCCTCTCTTCTTGAAAAAGCCGGACATTCTCATCGCCAGATCCACGGTCTGGATATCACCTTTTCGATGCTCAAGCATGCCAGGCGTCGATTGGAGGACCAGGCCGGTCATGCGAACCGGAACCTTGTTTGCGCATCTGCGATGGAGATGCCTTATGCAAATTCCAGTTTTTCGCAGGTTATTTGTGGCTTGGCAACCCATCACATGGATGTTAAAAAACTGATCAACGAATCTTATTGCATCCTTCAAAGCGGGGGAAAACTCACCATAGCAGATGTGGGAGGCTCCAAAATATTAAAATTTCCACCCGTGAAGTTCTTTGTGCGGGTGTTCGCTTTTTGCTATTTCCTTTTATTTGAAAATAAAACTCGGGCATGGGCGGAATCCAGTGCGGTATCCAACGTTCTTTCCAAGGAAGACTGGAGCCTTGTTCTGATGAATTCTGGATTCCGGAATATTGTTATTAAGAAGCTATCATCCAAATATTTCTGGGTACCGGCACCCTTATTGATAAAGGCTGAAAAATAGTGGAGAAGAATTATGGACGACTCATATAAATTGATCGAAGAGGGCAGGAAAGATGAACTATGGGCCAAATATTGCGGTTTTTTTAGCCTCAGCCGGAATGAATTCAGGGATATCCAGGAAAGGCTTCTGCTTGAGCAGATCAACCTGCTCGGATCTTGTCAGGTGGGAAGATCCCTTATAGGGGGGAAAACTCCAACCAGCATGGAGGAGTTTCGCCAGACCACTCCCCTCACGACCGCCGATGATTATTCGGAGATTTTGAAGGAAAAGACGGAAGAAGGTCTCCCGGACAAACCATATGTCTGGGCTCGGACTTCAGGACATAGCGCTGAAGCTGGACCCAAATGGATACCCTATACACAAACAATGTATGACCAACTGTGTGATCCAGGTATCGCCGGGATGATCATGAGTTCTTGTTCCCAGCCAGGAGAGGTAAGAATTGAACGGAATGAAAAGTTTTTAATGGCCACAGCACCGCCCCCGTATATATCTGGGTTTATCGCCCGTTCTGCTGAAAAAAACCTGGACGTGATTTTCCTGCCTGATCTTGATGAAGGCGAGAAGATGGAATTTCGCGAGCGGATTGCCGTTGGTTTTAATCTCGCCATGAGTGAGGGGCTGGACTATTTTTTTGGAATATCGACGGTCCTGGCAAGGATGGGGGAGCAGTTTGAACAACAATCCAGCAATTCAACACCCTCGAAGGCACTCTTAAACCCCGCGACATTGTGGAGGCTCCTTAAGGCTGTATTCATCTCAAAGGTCCAAAAGCGCAGTATTTTGCCCAAGGACATTTGGCATCTTAAGGGGATTATTACCAGCGGGACAGATACAGAGATATATAAAGATCGAATAGAACATTTCTGGGGGAAGAAACCCCTCGAAGGTTTTGCTTGCTCCGAAGGGGGCATCATGGCGATGCAGGCATGGAATTATAAAGGGATGGTGTTTTTCCCCGCCAACGCCTTCCTGGAATTCATCCCCCTGGAAGAGTACCAAAGAAATAAGGACGATCCTTCCTACCAACCCAAAACCCTTCTCTACGATGAGTTGGGTTTGGGTGTCTATGAATTGGTGATATCCAATTTTAATGGCGGCGTGCTGGTGCGTTATCGGCTGGGCGATTTATTTGAAGTGATTGCCAACGGTGACCAGGAGATTGGCTCAGAACTGCCTCAAATGAGGTTTTACTCACGTTCGAAAGAACTCATTGATCTGGGAAATATTCTCAGGCTCACAGAAAACGGCATCTGGAAAACGATCGAGGCAACTGGGTTGGAGTATGTAGATTGGGTGGCTCAAAAACAGACCAGTGAGGCATATCCCATCCTCCACCTTTATATTGAACTATCCAAGCCAGGAAGTATTTCTGAAGAAAAAGTCCAGGAGATGGTTCGCCAATCCTTTTCCACCCGCTATTCAGATTATGACGGTATGAAGGAAATCCTTAACATTGAACCAGTGAATGTCTCTCTGCTTCCGGGCGGTTCTTTTGCTGCCTACCAGAAATCAAAAGTGGCAGCTGGAGCTGATCTTGATCACTTGAAACCTCCCCACATGAAACCACCTGATGAAATGCTGATGAAATTGGTGAACATTACGAAAGAATTAAATTAATAAATGTATTGGAATGCCAGCACGCTGATAACAATTTTCACCACGCTACTTTACGGGGTTATTTTTACGTTAGTGATGGTTTATTCAAAACCGCTTAATCGTTTAAAGAAAATCTTTGCTCTCTACTTATTGGCCATGTCGATATGGTCAATTAGTGCTTTTCTTACAGTTTCCGGTTTTGTAAACGTGTTAGCCTGGTTCAAGGTCATGACCACCGGGCCAATGATGGTGATTCTGGCCATGTTCTTCTTTGTTCAAAACATGTTCGGTTTGCGACGCACGTGGGCGCCTTATACGATAGCTTATGCAATTCTTGTGATTCTTATTACGAACTTTAGCAGCGTGATGGTTCAATTTGCTTTCCTAGATCAGGGAGGGGGGCTTCATTATAAATTAGGTAATAACTTTTCTTTGGTGGCTGTTCCCGCTTATTTCCTGGTTGTTGTTTGTCTGTATGATTTGATTCAGGGTCACAACAGAAGTCATGATGGGCAACAACGGAACCGGATTCGATATCTGGCAATTGGGTTTTCCATTACGATACTTGCAGCCCTTACCGATTTCACAAACCTTGGGAAATACCCCATCGATATCGCGGCCAACAGTGTTACTGCAATCCTGATCGCCTACACAATTCTTCGCCTTCAATTGCTGGATATTCGGGTGGTCGTCCGCTTAGGGCTTCTATATTCGATTACCACGGCAATATTCAGTGCAATTTATTTTTTAAGCATTTCCCTGTTGTTAAATGCCTTTCAATTAATAAGTGGAAAAACGGTATTTGTTGTATCCATTCTGGTTGGGGCTTTAAGTGCTATCCTGCTTTCCCCCTTTCGTAACCTGGCGCAAGCTTGGATCGACCGGATTTTTTATCGGGATAAATATAACGCAGAATTGATGCTTCAGCGGCTCAGCCGGACCGCCACTTCATTTTTGGACATAGAAAAGATCGCGCATTTAATCCTATCGGAAATCAGTAACACCTTGCATATAGAGCATGGAGCAATCCTAATTAAAAATACTGACAGGGGTGATTTCCAGGTCATCGCAGAAGACGGGGAGAAAAAGCATTTCCCTTCAGGGTTTCGGGCCGATCATCCTATTGTTGTCTGGATGACCAAGTCCAAGCAAAATCAACCACTTTTGGAACGCGACATGTCATTTGCACCAATGTTTAAATCCTTGTGGAAAGAAGAGAGGCAGGAACTGGAAAGGTTTAATGCAGAGATATTTCTTCCGTTAAATTCCAAGGGAGAATTAATTGGGATACTTGGTCTGGGTAAAAAATTATCTTCTCAACCATACACACGGGATGAACAATTGTTATTTTCAACCCTCGCCAACCAGACTGCAGTCGCGATAGAGAACGCACGTTTGTATGATGAGCTGAAAGGGTCGTTCGTTCAATCTGTGACCGCCCTTGCAAACGCAATCGACATACGTGATACCTACACCAATAGACACAGCCAGCAGATCGCCAACTGGGCAGCCAAAACTGCCCGTCAGCTTGGATGTACAACTGAAGAAATCAATGATATTTATTTGGGAGGTTTGCTTCATGACATCGGCAAAATCGGGATCCCGGATACAATCCTGCAAAAACCCTCCAAATTAAACGAAGGAGAATGGGTGGTTGTTCATACTCATCCCACGCTCGGCGCCGATTTAATTTCTCCGATTAAAAAGTTGGCCGGTGTTGTTCCAATGGTTGAAAACAGCCATGAACGGTACGATGGCCTAGGATACCCCCATGGGAAGAAAGGGGAGGACATTCCTCTTGGAGCCCGTATCATCAGTGTGGTTGATTCTTATTCTGCCATGCTTGATAAACGCCCCTATAAAGAACCGTACAGTAAAGACAGGGTAATAACCGAATTAATGGTAAATTCAAGTAAAATGTACGACCCCAAAGTGGTCGATGCATTTCTTAAAATCATCCAGGCAGAGGATCAAGACCTTAATTCTAAAAAATGACCCCCCAAAAAATATATTTTTAATATTGATATGCTTTATTTAATCTCTACCTGCACTGCACTGACCACCACACGGGTGCGGTAAGTGTTGCTGACCTCATCGTACCCCTGGCAGGTGATCAACGTCAGCCAGGGGTATTCCTCATGCCTGATTACCGACGAGACTTCCCCGGGTCCTGCCAGCACAGATTCCCTAACCGAGTAAACATATTCCTGACCAAAAGCATGCACAATAACCTGGTCCCCCCAAACCAAGGAGTTCAAGCGTACGAACGGTCCCGGGTTGCCAGAAGCATCGTAAACATGCGCAGAAATCACCGAGTTACCGGCGTGAGTTGGAAAGGCTGTCCCGTTCAGCCAGCCGGCCTGATCCCCCAGCCAGGAAACATCCCACGCATTCCCCACCATCGGCACGCCCACGATCGGGATCTCCACCTGCAGCAGGGGAATTTCTAGCCATAGGTCTCCTAGATCCGTATATGTTTTTGTGTCCGGTTGTATCGGCAGGATTGTCGAGTGGCGGGGAGTAAAGCCGGTGGCAGGTAAAACCAGGGCAGCAGCTGGGTTGTTAGCATGCGGAGTGGAAGTGGGTGTAAAAGTGGGGGTTGGTGTAGCTTGGAATGCGTTGATGGCTGCATCCACTTGGATCAAACCGAAACCGTAAAGATCATCCCTACCAGGTGTTCCGAGGTCCAGTGCGGAGGTTTCTAGTGCACCAGTGACCTGATCGGGTGAGGAATAATTGGGGAGACCCCTCAGGATCGCAGCAAGGCCTGAAACGAAGGCTGTTGACATGGATGTTCCACTCAGGTAGGAATAGATGTTGCCTCGATAAGTGGAGTAGATCCCTGATCCGGGTGCGGATACATCCACCTCGGGCCCAAAATTTGAAAGCAGCCAACGGTGGTTAGATTGATCGGTGGCAGCCACTGCGATCACGTGAGGGAACCGTGCCGGATAATAAACGAAATCACTGTTTAAATTCCCGGCAGCTGCTACTAGGGTAACTCCCTTCCCATAGGCAAAATTAACGGCTGCTTCGAGGGTAAGAGGCAGAGTTGGACATGTCAAGACCCCGCATCCAAGGCTGAGGTTGATCACGTCCGCGCCGTTCTCTGCTGCCCAGATGATCCCCAAGGCCACGTTATCAATCGAACCAGAACCTGAAGCATCCAATACTTTGACCGGCATAATACGGGCTCCCCAGGAGACGCCCGCCACGCCAATGCCGTTGTTTGTGATCGCGGCTGCGATCCCAGCTACATGGGTACCATGTCCGTTGTCGTCCTGTGGGATATTGTCTGAATTTACAAAATCATAACCGGGGACGATCTTGCCGGCCAGATCTGGGTGAGTCAAATCAACCCCCGTATCCACGATGGCGATCGTCACGGAAGGGGAACCTGTATTATCGTCCCAGCCTTGCGGGGCATGGATGGCCACAAGGCCGTATTGGTATACCCAAGCTGGATCATTGGGTATCGTGTCTGCTGTCGTGGCAATGTAATCGGGTTCTGCGTATGAGACTCCCGGACATTCCGAAAGGCTGGCGGTTGCTTTTGCGACTTCGCCTTTTGGAACGATCACCCGCAAGACATCAATTTCTTTTATCTGCGATCCGACACTGGCATTGGCAGAATTAAGACACTGCTTGAATGTATTCCCTGCCAGCGCAGGGTCAATTTTAACTAGAACCACGTCCGGAGAATATTCTCCGGGAAGAGTTGAAATGGTGGCCGGAATATCTGTCGTTGTACCGCCGGTCAATCCATTGTAAGTTCCTGTCGGGAAAAATGGTGGAGTGTTGCTAGGTTTGCCGGATTGGAGTTCCTGGGTATTCGGTGATCTAGTGGGTGATAGAGTGAGCCCGTCAACACCCGTGTCTACCCCGATGACCTCGTATGCGACTGCGTTTCTGTTAGACGCGGACGCTGTCCCTTTATTTTCGAGAGTTGCATGGGATAGGTTCCCCGTTCCAAGAGTCAGAATGACCAGGGCAAGGAAAATTAGAATAGCGACAATTCCAAACAGCCTGGAGGGGGAAGGGTTATGCATGATCGCCGTTTATCCCAAAGAAAGTTTTTATCCTAAATGAAAGTCTTGGAAAAGTCAACTTCGAACCTATAAAATGTCCCAAATGTTCGTCACAAGCCGCAAAGCCTGGTCCATCCCTTTTACCAAGGGTGCAAGATTGATGAATTCCTGAACGGTATGTGCCCGACCCCCGGTGGTCAGCCCGATGGTTACGGAAGGGAGGCCGCGGCTGAGGGGCAGGTTGGCGTCGGTTGACCCGGTGTTCAAATGCGCCTCGACGCCGGCGCGGCGTAGGCAGTCCTGGGCGAGCGTTACCAGGGGGTGATCTGCGGAGAGTTCCCCGCTAGGACGTTGACCGATTATTTCAGCTGTCACCGACACGCCCGGCTTTTGTGCAAGGAGGACAATTTGCTCCACCTGGCGAGACAACACTTCAAGTGTCCCTGCATCTTCCGATCTCAGGTCCAGTTCCAGCATGGCTTCAGCAGCGATGGTGTTAACCGAGGTCCCCCCGGAGATAATGCCGATATTGAGAGTGGTGCGCGGCAAACGGGGAGGTTCCAGCGCGGCAATACGGGTCGAGAGAGCAGTTAATTCATGGATGGCGGACGGCTGTCCGAAATCGATCCATGAGTGACCGCCCGGTGTGCGGACGGTGATGCGGTAGCGGCGCACCCCTAGGCCGCGATGATAGACCTGCCCGAGCGCCATGCCTTCGAGGACGATGTATGCCAGAGGGTGGAATCCAAACCGGTCCACAACCCCTCGCATGCCGCGTAAATTTCCCAACCCCTCCTCGCATACATTGGCCACCAGCCACAGGTCACCGGGTAGGATTTGGCTGTGTTCCCGCAGGGCCCAAACCAGCCCAAACAAGCTAGCTATGCCGATGGAATTATCGCCAATTCCTGGAGCAAGGATACGCCCAGCCTCGCGCTTAACATGCAAATCGATGTTGGGCAGGAAAACAGTGTCCAGGTGAGCGCTGATCACTAACTCCCTGCCTGACTCCATGCCATTTAACCGGCCAAAAACATTGCCGACTTCATCCTTTTCCACGTCTCCAAGCCCTTCTTCGGAGAAGCGGAGGCGCACGAAATCAGCTCGGTCCCCTTCGTGGAACGTGGGGGCGGGGATTTGCTGGATGGCTATGGCCAGGTCAATAATTCGGGCAGATAAATCTTTCATATTATATTTGCCTTACCAAGCCATCCAGGGATTCAAAGCGCGCCTGAGCTAGGCCGGGCAAGACATCCAACGCATGGAGCGCGCCGCTGCCTTCGATAGTCAGGGAAGCTGAAACATTGCCATATAGGACAGCGCGCAGAGGATCATAAGAATTTTGATATCCAGCCAGGAAACCCCCACAAAATGAATCGCCCGCACCGGTAACATCCACCACGTGGGCTGGGTAAGCCGGGACCTCCCATCTTTTTTTGGAGATCGAATCGTAGAGCATCTGGCCGCGGGCGCCGCGCTTTACTATGATAAACTCGCAGCCAAATTCCCCCAGGGCTTCAGCCATGCTCCACAGGTCATCCGTGCTTCCCCAAAATAACGCTCGCAGTTCTTCCTCGGAGGGCAGGAAGGCTGTCAATCCTCCTAACAGGATGCGTACATCATACAGGGTCTTACCGGTCATATATACCGCTGACGGGTCCAAAGTTATTGTGGTCACTGAGGCCTGGCGAAAAGCAGAAGTGAGGCGGGTTCCGGTGACGTAGTCGACCGGGCAGAGATGGACGATGTGAGCGTTCAGGTAGTCAGGTGGGATGTCATCAGGACGCGGCGAAGCCGGGTTGGAACCCTCGCGGTCGTCGTCATTCTCAGGGGGAGGCTGATAACCGAGCAGGGACTTTGGAAAGGGCAAACCCAGCCGGGCAAAGCAAGCCATCGGGTTGCTGCGCTGGACTGACTGGTCCTCGAGGATTGCCTGGAAATATCGCAGGTCGAGGGCGTCGGCTGTGATGTGGATGCCGCGGGTATCCCAGCCACGATTTTCAAAGGAACGCAGCCATTCCTGTGGATAATCTTCACCCACCCGGGCCAGCAAGCCAACACCACTATCCCAAACACCCAACCCGGCAGCGGCATAGAGCAGGTTTCCACCAGGCACGTCCAAATGCGAACGTTCCCGCTCGGATAACAGGTAATCGCGATGCAGGTGCCCGGCAAGGATAAATGTGGGATTCATAGTCTGTCAGGAATTGTAGAATCCCCCGAAATGACGGCCCGGTCGGATTTCACAGGCAGGAGGAAGGTAAAATTACTGCCCTTGCCTTCCACGCTTTCGGCCCAGATGCGACCGCCGTGCATTTCTACCATC
Source organism: uncultured Chloroflexia bacterium (assembly GCA_963760245.1). Lineage (GTDB taxonomy): Bacteria > Chloroflexota > Anaerolineae > Anaerolineales > Villigracilaceae > UBA877. The sequence continues at coordinate 958,076 of CAVXCH010000004.1, forward strand.
ACTTTGGAAACTGATAAACCCAGCCCCATGCCGCCGTGTTTGCGGGTTAAATGAGATTCCACCTGGTAAAAGCGTTCGAAAATGTGCGGTAAATCATCGGCAGGGATACCGATCCCATCGTCGATGACCGAGACCTTGATGTGCCCTGGAATGGATCCAGCAACTACATCTATATGCCCACCTGGGTTGGTAAAGGTAATTGCGTTGTTCACTACGTTGCTTAGTGCGATCGAGATCTTGGGTGAATCACCTTCCACCAGCAAGTCATTCGACGGGGGATCGAATCGCAGTGTGAGGCGCTTATGATTCGCTTCCTGTTGGAAGGAATCCACTACTTCTTCGATGAGGCGCTTGATGGAGACTTGATGGGCCCGAATACTGGCCACACCTCGTTGAAGGTTATCCATATTGGCAAGGTTGTCAATGATCTCCTTCAACCGCATGGCATTGCGGTGGATGATATCCAGTTGAGGGCGGTAATCCGGCTGGATGACTTCACGCAGGAAGGTGGCATATCCGAGAATGAGGCCGAGCGGGGTACGGAGTTCGTGGGAGGCGATACCGATGAAGCTACTCTTCATGCGGTCGAGCTGGATTATCTGGTCCTGGGAGATCTTGATCTTATTCCCCAGGTGTAAATTTTGGATGGCCATTGCCGCCTGGGAGGCAAGTGTTTCTAGAATTAATCGGTCTTCTTCGGTATAATCAACCTGCTCGGTCTTGTTAACCACTTCCAGAACACCGAACTTCTCCTCATGATATATAATGGGAACCGCCATGAGCGAGCGGGTGGTGAACCTGGCAGCCTGGTCGGCGCCTTTATAATGCCGAGGGTCTGTCGTGACATCTGGGACAGTAAGTGGTTGGCCGTTCTGGAAAACCCAACCCGCCAGGCTGTTTTCCAATGGAACCTTGATCCCCTTCAAGAGCTCCCGGTGGAACCAAGGCGCTGCCGCAAACTGCAAGTGCTTCCCGCTCTCATCTAGTTCAAGGATGGAGGCCACTTCGCAACTCGTCAATTCGATTGCAGCAGAGATAAGCGTATCTAAAAAGGTTTCCAGGTTTGGAGAAGTACCCAGGAGGCGGATTACCTCGAGCAGGCGATCAAGACGCTGGTCGGGCTGGTTAACCGGCAGGACGATGCGTGAGTCCATAGATATTCGGATTATAGCGTTATTCACAAAATTTTACATCGGAACCAAGGAGCCACTATGAGTAAAAAGAAAGTCCGCGTTGCGATCATTGGCGTAGGGAACTGCGCCTCTTCGCTCGTCCAGGGGATCGAGTTTTATAGGAATACACCCGCCGACGCAACCGTACCTGGCTTGATGCATGTAAACCTGGGCGGTTATCACATCCGGGATATTGAATTCTCACTGGGAATTGACATCAATATGACCAAAGTGGGGAAGGACCTGTCCGAAGCCATCTTTGCAGACCCAAATAACACCTATAAGTTCTGCGAAGTGCCCAAGCTGGACGTGCCGGTGGTGCGCGGCATGACCCACGACGGCCTCGGCAAGTACCTTTCCGAGGTGATCGTCAAAGCCCCTGGCCCCACCGCCGATATCGTAAAATTGCTCAAAGAGACGAAAACAGATGTGGTTGTCTCATACCTCCCGGTGGGTTCAGAAATGGCCACCAAATGGTATGCGGAGCAAATCCTCGAAGCGGGCTGTGCGTTTGTCAACTGCATCCCGGTCTTCATATCTTCATCCGAGTACTGGGGGAAACGCTTCAAGGATGCCGGACTGCCAATCATGGGCGACGATATCAAGTCGCAGGTAGGCGCTACCATCCTGCACCGGGTGCTCACCAGTTTGTTCGTTGACCGGGGAGTGCGCATCGACCGCACTTACCAGCTAAACTTCGGTGGCAATACCGACTTCCTGAACATGCTCGAGCGCGAAAGGCTCGAGTCCAAGAAAATTTCAAAGACCGGCGCAGTCACCAGTATGATCCCGTACAAACTGGACCCCGATAATATCCACGTCGGTCCCTCGGATCACGTGCCGTGGTTGACCGATCGCAAGTGGTGCTATATCGTTATGGAAGGCACCACCTTCGGTAACGTTCCCCTAAGTTTGGAAGCGAAGCTGGAAGTGTGGGACAGCCCCAACTCGGCAGGCGTGGTCATAGATGCCGTCCGCTGTGCTAAGCTGGCACTTGACCGCGGACTTTCCGGTCCGATCGTCGGACCCTCCTCCTATTTCTTCAAAACTCCACCCAAGCAATTCAGGGATGATGTCTGCCGCGAAAAGACAGAAGCCTTTATAAAAGGCGAGAGCAACGAATAATTTAGCCCGGCGTGGGTCTCAAACCCCCGCCGGATTTATTTTCCCTTTTAGAGTAAAATTCGACGCATGTTTTCTTACCGGTATTCCTACATGCACATCCTAGGGAGCTTGAGTCTGCTGGTCATTAGTCTGGCAGCTTGCTCGCCGGTGCCGGTACAGTCTGTTCCCACCGAAACGGTGACTGCCTCCCTGACGCCCGCGCCGACCTTCACAGCGACCACAACCCTGGTGCCCACATCCACGCCGATCCGTACCCCTCCCGCCCTCCCAGGCCTTTTCCAGTCCTTGCTCATGAACCCGGTAGATACTCCGCATACTTATGTTCAGGATACTTGCATGTACCTACGCAATAAATGGTCTTCAGCGAACAGCGCCCCCGGGACGGTAGCAATGGTCATCATGTTCCACTCTATCGTGGCGGATGATGTAACTCCCAATGCCAACCAAATACCTGGAAAAGAGTTTCATGAGTTGATTGGCGCCCTGATGAACAATGGGTTCGAAGCCATCACGACCGCGCAACTGGCTGGGTTCCTGGAGAACAATGCCAGGATCCCTCCTCACTCCGTTCTTTTGGTTGTGGATGACCGCCACCATGCCCAATATTTCAATACCTATTTCCGCAGTTATTGGGAGGAAGATGGCTGGCCTGTGGTCAATGCTTGGATCAGCGCCTCCCGGGATAGTTATGACGCATCCCTCTGGACGGAACAGGAAGCTCTGAATACTGAAGGCTGGGTGGACTACCAGGCGCATGGCGTCATTCATAATACTCCCATGTGGCCTGGGGTTTCCGATGCTTATATAATGGGCGAATTGCAAGGTTCCATAGACGCGTTCCAGTTACACTTTAACAAAAAGCCCATCGCCATCATCTGGCCAGGAGGGGGGTTTTCGCAGCGGTCTGTCGAGATTGCCCGCCAGTTGGGCTACCAGTTGGGATTCACAACCAATCGCACGCGGACCTTTGATGTTCAACTGGGTTCCGTTGGGAGATACAGTGACCCCTGAGCATGGAGACTGGCAGCCAGAAGGTCCCATCAATGATCCCTTGATGGTTCTACCGCGCTACTGGGATACAGATGCCATCCTCCATATTGGTGATGTGGTGAAAGTTGGACTGGATGCCGCCAATTATGCCGGACAGAACAAGGCAACAGAATTGGAATATTACGATATTGCCTGTAAAACCCAATATGGGCCGATCCCATAATTATTTAATTGCGCCGAGAACCAAACTTGGATTATAAAAGAGGCTACTTACCGGCCGCCAAACCAAAAATGAGCAGGGATTGTCCCTTTTGTAAAATCGTCGCTGGCGAATCTCCAGCTAAAATACTTCACTGCGACCACCAGGTGACTGCTTTTCGCGACACTCATCCCATCGCAACCACACACATCCTGATCGTGACCAACCGGCATATAGCCTCGGTTAACGAACTGGTGCAGGAAGACGACTCTCTGGTTGGACATATGGTAATGGTGGCGAAGGACCTGGCGGTGCAGGAAGGGATCGCAGAACGCGGCTACAGGCTGATCATCAACACTGGGGCGCACGCTGGGCAATCAGTCTTCCACCTCCACCTGCACTTGATCGGCGGCAAACTGACTCGCTTTGTGGTGGAATAAAACTTCGGGGTTTCTCTAGGAACGTTGCGATCCCCGGCTCAATTTTACTGGAAACTGGCAGCGCGAACCGGATCTGGTTCCTGCTGAAGACCATCCAGGGGGTGCAGCGCCCGTTCAATGTAAAACTCACCCCAATCCTTTAGGAAATCCGAACTGCTCCAAAGTTTTGGTTCTCCCACCTGCGAGACCAGTTCGATCCCCAGCTCCTGGCAGACCTGCCACTCTGGGATGGTGTGAAAATCAACCCGGTCGCCGCCTTTTGTGAAAACGTGCGGACGAATGCGACGCAGCGCCTGGGTGACCGTCTGATCGCCTTCGATCTCGAAAGGGATGACGAAGTCGACCTCACGCAGGCACGACACGATGTAACAGCGCGTTTTCAAGTCCATGAAAGCCTTGCCTTTCTTGCGCTGCAGGAAGCTGTCCCCGTTGACGACAACCACGAGGGTATCCCCATATTGTTTTGACTCGATAATGCAGGATGCATGACCGGGATGAAGCGGGTCGAAGCCACCGGAGGTGCACACGATTCGCCCCAACTTATCGTGTATCAGGTTGAATTCTTCAAAACTTACAATTTGAGCATGCTTTTCCATTTTTGTTTTCTCCTTTTATTAATAAAGTCCACTAACGATCTTTGTAAAATTAGATGAGCTTCTATGGTGGATGGGGGAAGGGAATTGGTCTTATCTGGTAACCATTTTGAATCTACATGAAATCCTATCCGGAAGGGAAGGTTGAAAAGCGCCAGCGCCGAATGGGTGTCACGAGGGATGGCGCCCCTAAGAACGCGATCCCGGCCAAACCAGAAGTGGCTGCTGGATATCCATTGGACGGAACAGGAGCCAGCGAGACCGGGCTGGCATTGACACACGGGATGACACCAGAATCGAGGGTGGAACCATTTGTGCTCTGATAAGTAAAATTGGCGCTGGACTGGCTGAGCTGCAACAGGAGGACACCAAATGTAGCCGGGATCGTGTCGTTGGAATAAGCCACACGACTGTCGGTTTTGGTGATGGTCTGGATGCCATGCCCGGCGCTTCCGACAACGAACTCCGTGATCCCGGTTGAGCTGGGATTCCCGCTACCATCGAGTGGCATCCAGCGCTGGTAGTCGTGGTCGTGACCGTTGAGCACAATCGTAACCCCATATTGCGCCAACAATGACCAGATGCTCGACATGTCCGTGGCTGAACCCTCCGGCCCGATATTGAATAGCGGGTGGTGATAATAAACGATCGTGCAACTTTTAGCATTTGTTGCCAGGTCTTGCTGCAGCCACTGGTATTGGGCAGATTGTCCGGCGTTTCCAATTTTTCCAAGGTTTGAGTTAAGGCTGATGAAATGCCAGCCGCCAGCGTTAAAACTGTAGTAACTGGGAATGTTATTCCAGTAGTTGAAATAGCCTGCCGCTCCGGGGGTGAGATATTCATGGTTTCCAACAGTTGGATCGGTGATTGAGCGGAACTGTCCAAAATTCGAGGTGGTCCCGTACCAGTTAAAGAATTCGGCTGGGCTGCCATTTTCATAAACGTCCCCCAGGTAGAGGAACAAGTTTGGCTGAAGCGAAGCGATTAGGTTCGTCACCTTGGTCGCACTCGCCTCGCCACTGGCGCCGTCACCGCCGGCGGCGACAACAAATGGCGCGCCGTTTGTCGGAGTGGTCCCAGTGGCGGGCTGGAACTGGCTGGTGTTTGTTGTGAGCGATGTAACACCATTATTAAAAGTTATAGGAAGAGATCCCTGCTGAGTAGTGAAATTATCATGCATTTGGGCATCAACGGACAAGGTGTGGCTGCCATCCAACCAATTTGCGGTAGGAAGACTAAAAGTGTACGGGCTGGAAAATGCTGTAAGCAGGTATGTCCCATCAAGGAAAAACACCAGATCCTGTACTCCCGTTTTGGAATGCCCTGCCACATTGATGGTTGCAGTAACAGTTACATTTCCCGTCAACGTGGCACTGGATGCTGGTGTGGAAAAGCATACCTGGGCAGTGTAAGCACCCGAGGCAGGTGAACTGGAGGCACAACTACCTGCCTGCACCTCCATTGGGGCGTTGCTGCTAGAGCTAGCCGTTGGAGTAGCTGACCCGCTTCCACTGTTGGTCGTAGTCTGGCCGACCTGACCGGTCCAAGGTGCTGTGATCGGTTGGATGGAATCCTGGGCGGTTATGCCGAGGGCGGGCAGGTTCCAGGCGGTCAGGATGGTCTTGAGCAGGCTGTAAGGGGAATACGGAGTGTTATCGGTGAATTCGGGGAGTGTCGTTGGAGAGATAAGCACTACGGGAACCTGTCCGCCAGCCTTTTTCCCCATCCCACAGCAGCTTGCGGTGTCTTTGGTTGCTCCTTCATCGAAGGCAATGATGATCAGGCTGTTCGTGCCGAGCGCAGGGGAGGCCTGCAGCTTGGTGACCATGTCGGTGACCCATTTGTCTGCCGTGGCAGCGGAGCAATCATGACCTGAATTGCACAGGTTGGGTTCGATCATTGAGAAGTTAGGCAACTGGTTGTTGGCCAGGTCGCTGTCCAGGGTGGTCAAGGGGACGATACTCTGGTCGCAGCGGGTGGGGTTCAGGCGGATCGAGTCGAAATAGAGGAACGGGTCATGCTTCTGTGCATAGGGGTTTGCATCGCCGATGAAGCAGGGAGAGGGCATGCTCTCCTCGTAGGCTTTCCAGGTACGTCCGCTGGCCTCGATCAGGTCAGCCAGGTTGGGCTGATTACTGATGAAGCAAGTATTGCAGTCGGAGGTAATGCCCTGGGTGCTGCCGCTGACCAGGGCGATGTAGTTGGGCAGGCTGGGGTGGGTGACTGCGAAATAGTTGGAGAGCAGCACTTCCTGCTGGGCGAGGGCGTTGAGCAGGGGCATTTGAGTATTGGGGCCGATGACGCTCGAGTAATCCCGGTTTTCGAGCATGATCAGGACAATATGAGCGAAGTTGGGGATGCCATTTGCAGTGGAAGGAGACCCAGAGGGAGCATTGGGATTAGCGCTTTGGGGTGATGCCGGGGTCGTGTTGGGAACCAATCCGTATTGGACTGATCCGCCGAGGAAACTCGCGGGAGAACAACTAGCGAGGATTAGGGAGGCAACAGTAAATATTAGAAGTTTTTTCATATCAAATAATTCCTGTATTGAGCATTCTGTTTTGGGCATGGGGATACCATCCGAGGGTGGTTACCCTATCTGTTCATGATTTTTAGTGGTAGGAGATCACCAATTGTGGGCCATTGGCGCCTGATTCGCGTGAGTCCACGCTGATGGCGGTGGAACTGAGGTTGGTGATGCCCATGCTGTAGGTGCCGTTGCCGGTGATGTAGGAGGTCACATCCAGGGTGACCCACCCGGTGGCAAAGGAGCCGAGGGAAGCGATTTGAGTGCCCAGGGCAGGGGCATTGGAGTAGGTCATGGTGAGTTCTCCCCAGGTATTGTCGGAGACGGCCCAGGCGCGGATTCCCGAGCTGTCGCTGTTGTTGGCGAAGAGCAACAGCCGCACCTGGCTGATAGTGCCGCTGAAGCCGGAGATGGTGAAGCGCAGGTAGGCGTGCACGTCGGGAGATCCATCCAACCGCAAAGTGGTTGATGTGCCGTGGTTGATGGTGGGGTTGGCAGAATCCACATAGGTATCTGCGGCCGGGGTAAAGGTGACGGAACTGACCGACGGGGTGGAAGTAGCTGTGGGAGTAGGAACGAGGGTGAAGGTGGGGGTGGGGGTATTCACTGTTCCGGAAGTAGGGGTAGGGGTGGGAGTTGCCGTCGGCGTCGCTGTCGCAGTTGGGGTAAATACCGAGGTTGGTGTGGGTGTAAAAGTGGGCGTGGGAGTGTTCGTGGAGGCAAGAGTCCCCGTGGGGGTAGGGGTGGAAGTTGGGCTGAGCGCTCCGCTGTAGGTGATGACCAACTGGGGGGCATTGACCCCGGATTCACGTGAGTCCACGCTGATGGCGGTGGAACTGAGGTTGGTGACGCCGATGCTGTAGGTGCCGTTGCCGGTGATGTAGGAGGTCACGTCCATAGTGACCCAACCCACGGACGAGAAGGGGCTGGAGGAGGCCAATTGGCTGCCCAGTGCAGGGGCATTGGTGTAATTCATGGAGAGTTCTCCCCAGGTATTGTCGGAGACGGCCCAGGCGCGGATACCGGAGCTGTCAGAGTTGTTGGCGTACAACAACAGCAGGGCCTTACTGATCGTCGTCCCTGCCAATCCCGACAGGCTGAAGCGCAGGTAGGCGTGGACATCCGGCGAGGCATCCAAACGCAAGGTGGTGGAGCTGCCGTAATTCGTGGTTGTACTGCCTGCGTTGACATAGGTATCAGCGACTGGGATGAACGTAACGGTTGATGTTCCGGTTGTCGCGGTCGGGGATGGTGTTGGAGTTGGCGTGTTTACCGTAGTTTGAGTGGCAGTAGGAGTAGGTGTGGCTGTGCCAGTCTGCGTACCGGTAGGGGTGAGCTGTAGGAGTCTGCAGTTCCGGTCGAGTGTGCAGTGTGGGGGTAGGAAGTGATGGTGGCAGTGTCTGACAAGGAGTGGGGGTGGGAGTGCTGGTCGCAGTTAGCATGGTTGTTGGAGTGGGTGTGTTTGGTACGCTGCCATGGCAAGCCGTCGTACCCGAATCGGTGAAAGTCTGGCCTGCTTCAGGTACAAACTGCCAATCAAAACTGGCTGCATGCAATGTCAGCTTAAGGACTCCATATGTGGAGGCATTACGCACCAAGCTGTTCGCCGCAATGGTAGATAATGGATGTATGGTCTGCTCCACCGGTGCCGACAATGAATTCGGTAATGCCATTGACCGGATCCAGTGCACCTGTGGGAGTTTGAGGGGCAAATCGTTCATAGATATGGTCATGACCGTTAAGAATAAGGTCAGCATTGTAAGCATAGAGCAGATTCCAAAACGGCAGGGAATTGTTATTTGCCCGTCCGCCGGAGCTAAATAGAGGAATATGCCAGTATGCCAGGGTGCACAGGTTGGTGTGGGCGGCAAGATCGGCCTGCAGCCATTTGTATTGCGGCGATGTGGAGCCGCAACCACCTGCGTTTCCGCAATTTGAATTCAAGGCAATAATGTGCCAGGTACCAATGTCAAAACTATAGTAACCCTGTCCAGCCGTACCGGCAGCCGCGCCAAAATATTGAAAGTACCCCGCGGCCCCGGCATTGGCGGTTGTACAGCCCGTTCCACCGCTTGTGAGATATTCATGGTTGCCCACGGATGGATGTGTGACGGATTTCAGGCGTCCCCAACTTAGATCATATGCCTCCACGAAAGCTTGGTCACTACCGCAGTAATACTGGTTATCGCCTAGATCAAGTAATGCTGAAGGCGCCATATTTACCAACAAGTTGGAGGTATATAGCTGACGGCATGCACTGGAGGTACCCAGGCCATTGTTGAAAGCTGAACTGGCCGGATCGCAGGCAATATCGCCAGCCGCAGCAATAACCGGATCACCAGCAGCTGCTGCCAGGGGAATATTTCCCGGCTGATTGGTCACAGCTGAGAGCAGCCCCGGGAAGGATAATTGCAAGGCTATTACCAGAAAGAGTAAAAACAGGAACCGGTATTGCCGATAAATTGAACGAGCATATTTTTTTATTGCGTTCATATGAATTCTCCTAACAGGAAAGAATCCAATCTTGTTGATAAGGTGCAGCAGGAAACTTTTGCTTTGTTCTGAAGGGCTGAATTCTAGTTAAGCCGTCTAAGGATTGAAGCTGCAGGCATACAGAAGGCAGCCATGGCAGGTGAGCCGGTTGCGCAGCTGCCAGTCTGGACTTGGATGGAGGTTGAATTGCCAGTTACGGTGGTTAGGATGGATGTGCCAGCCAGATTATTCGTCGGAGACTTGCCAAGCTGGCCTGTCCAAGGTGCTGTGATCGTTTGGATGGAATTCTGGGCGGTTATACCGAGGGCGGGCAGGTTCCAGGCGGTCAGGATGGTCTTGAGCAGGCTGTAAGGGGAATAGGGAGTGTTATCGGTGAATTCGGGGAGTGTCGTTGGAGAGATAAGCACTACGGGAACCTGTCCGCCAGCCTTTTTCCCCATCCCACAGCAGCTTGCGGTGTCTTTGGTTGCTCCTTCATCGAAGGCAATGATGATCAGGCTGTTCGTGCCGAGCGCAGGGGAGGCCTGCAGCTTGGTGACCATGTCGGTGACCCATTTGTCTGCCGTGGCAGCGGAGCAATCATGACCTGAATTGCACAGGTTGGGTTCGATCATTGAGAAGTTAGGCAACTGGTTGTTGGCCAGGTCGCTGTCCAGGGTGGTCAAGGGGACGATACTCTGGTCGCAGCGGGTGGGGTTCAGGCGGATCGAGTCGAAATAGAGGAACGGGTCATGCTTCTGTGCATAGGGGTTTGCATCGCCGATAAAGCAGGGAGAGGGCATGCTCTCCTCGTAGGCTTTCCAGGTACGTCCGCTGGCCTCGATCAGGTCAGCCAGGTTGGGCTGATTACTGATGAAGCAAGTATTGCAGTCGGAGGTAATGCCCTGGGTGCTGCCGCTGACCAGGGCGATGTAGTTGGGCAGGCTGGGGTGGGTGACTGCGAAATAGTTGGAGAGCAGCACTTCCTGCTGGGCGAGGGCGTTGAGCAGGGGCATTTGAGTATTGGGGCCGATGACGCTCGAGTAATCCCGGTTTTCGAGCATGATCAGGACAATATGAGCGAAGTTGGGGATGCCATTTCGTAGGATCAGGCGGGAAGGGTGGGGGTGGCGTTGGGGACCAGGCCAGTACTGGACTGATCCGCTCGAGGAACCCCACTGGAGAACAACTGGCCAGGATCAAACAAAACAGTGTAAACACCAGGAGCTTTTTCATTTTTTAGACCTCAGGCATCTTCCTTTTATTTGACTAACAGTTTATTGAACCGGTCTTCCACAGTTAATACGAACCGTTGTATGGTTTAGTGGTAGGAGATCACCAATTGTGGGCCATTGGCGCCTGATTCGCGTGAGTTCACGCTGATGGCGGTGGAACTGAGGTTGGTGATGCCCATGCTGTAGGTGCCGTTGCCGGTGATGTAGGAGGTCACATCCAGGGTGACCCACCCGGTGGCAAAGGAGCCGAGGGAAGCGATTTGAGTGCCCAGGGCAGGGGCATTGGAGTAGGTCATGGTGAGTTCTCCCCAGGTATTGTCGGAGACGGTCCAGGCGCGGATTCCCGAGCTGTCGCTGTTGTTGGCGAAGAGCAACAGCCGCACCTGGCTGATAGTGCCGCTGAAGCCGGAGATGGTGAAGCGCAGGTAGGCGTGCACGTCGGGAGATCCATCCAACCGCAAAGTGGTTGATGTGCCGTGGTTGATGGTGGGGTTGGCAGAATCCACATAGGTATCTGCGGCCGGGGTAAAGGTGACGGAACTGACCGACGGGGTGGAAGTAGCTGTGGGAGTAGGAACGAGGGTGAAGGTGGGGGTGGGGGTATTCACTGTTCCGGAAGTAGGGGTAGGGGTGGGAGTTGCCGTCGGCGTCGCTGTCGCAGTTGGGGTAAATACCGAGGTTGGTGTGGGTGTAAAAGTGGGCGTGGGAGTGTTCGTGGAGGCAAGAGTCCCCGTGGGGGTAGGGGTGGAAGTTGGGCTGAGCGCTCCGCTGTAGGTGATGATCAACTGGGGGGCATTGACCCCGGATTCACGTGAGTCCACGCTGATGGCGGTGGAACTGAGGTTGGTGACGCCGATGCTGTAGGTGCCGTTGCCGGTGATGTAGGAGGTCACGTCCATAGTGACCCAACCCACGGACGAGAAGGGGCTGGAGGAGGCCAATTGGCTGCCCAGTGCAGGGGCATTGGTGTAATTCATGGAGAGTTCTCCCCAGGTATTGTCGGAGACGGCCCAGGCGCGGATACCGGAGCTGTCAGAGTTGTTGGCGTACAACAACAGCAGGGCCTTACTGATCGTCGTCCCTGCCAATCCCGACAGGCTGAAGCGCAGGTAGGCGTGGACATCCGGCGAGGCATCCAAACGCAAGGTGGTGGAGCTGCCGTAATTCGTGGTTGTACTGCCTGCGTTGACATAGGTATCAGCGACTGGGATGAACGTAACGGTTGATGTTCCGGTTGTCGCGGTCGGGGATGGTGTTGGAGTTGGCGTGTTTACCGTAGTTTGAGTGGCAGTAGGAGTAGGTGTTGGAGTTGGAGTAGGTGTGAATGAAGCTGTGGGATTAGGTGTTGGAGTAAACATCGATGTAGGTGTGTTTGTTTGTGTGGCGGTTGGCGTCTGGGTAGGGGTGTCAGTGGGGGTAGGTGTACTCGTCACTGCAAGAGTGGGGGTGGGCGAAGGGGCATAGGTCGCTGTTGACATCGAAGTGGAGGTGGGAGTAGGTGTGGGTGTAGGAGCACTTTTCACACAGGGGATGAATCCGAAATCCAGGATGGAACCATTTGAAGAGTCATAACTGAAATTGGCGCCGGTCTGGGAAAGCTGCAGGAGTAACACGCCAAAGGCGGCTGGGTTCAGGTCATTGGAGTAGGCTACCCTGCTGTCTGAGTTAATGATCGTAAGTAAGCCGTGCCCGCCTCCGCCAGCTACGAACTCGGTGATCCCGGTTGGACTGGGGTTCCCGTTTCCATCGAGCGGAACCCAGCGCTGGTAATCATGGTCGTGACCGTTGAGCACGATACTCACCCCATATTGCGCAAGTAGAGACCAAATATAAGACATGGCGGGGGTGGGTCCCTCCGGCCCAATGTTGTAAAGAGGCTGGTGGTAGTAAACGATCGTGCAAGCCTGGGCATTGGCAGCCAGGTCCTGCTGCAGCCAAAGGTATTGTGCAGATGACGGGGTGACACCGATTTTGGAATAGTTTGAGTTGAGGCTGATGAAATGCCAACCTCCGGCATTGAAACTGTAATAGTTGGGAATATTATTCCAGTAGTCGAAATAGCCGCTGCCGTCTATTCCATTGGTATATTCATGGTTGCCTATGGTTGGATCGGTGATCGCGCGCAGGACCCCAAAGTTGGAAGAGGAAGTGCCATACCAGTTATAAAACTCGGTCATGCTGCCGCTTTCATAGACATCTCCCAGATAAAGGAACAGGTTGGGATTAAGCGACGAAATCAGGTTTATCACTTGTGTAGAGGAGGCCTCGCCGCTGGCGCCGTCACCTGCGGCTGCTACCACGAAAGGTTGTCCGCTGGCAGGCGCCGTTCCTGTGGAAGGCGTAAAGTGATTCGAGTTGACCGGAGCGGTGGAATTTCCATTGCTGAAAGTGACTGCAAGCAGTGCGGCTGTAGAGGAGAAACCGTCCCTCATCAATGCACTGGCTGTAAAGGTGTAACTGCCATCCGCCCATTTATTGGAGGGTAGGGTAAATGTATATGGGCTGGAAAAATCCGTCAGGAGATAAGCTCCATTAATGAAGAAGGCCATACGCTGCACGCCGGGATTAGTGCCAGTTATGGAAATAGTCGCGGTGACGGTTGCATTCCCTATCAGTGTGCTGCCGGCTAGGGGGCTGGTGATGCAGACAGTTGCGGTGTATGCCCCGGATGTCGGTGAACTTGAAGCGCACCCGTTCGCAGCCTGTACCGGAACTGCCTGAATAAAGGACGAAAAGGCCAGTAAGGCGATGATCAAGGAGCCGGTAAGAAAATGAAGATTTTTCATCGTCACATACTCCTGAAATCGACCAATAAATCCTGAAAGCAACAGGTCACCCTATTGAACAATATTGCGCTCAAAATCAGTGACGCCGAACCACCACGACGACCATACCGGCGACGACCAGGATGGATAATCCACCTAGGGCAATTACGCGGGAATATGGCAGCAGGTCTGGGAAAGTGGCAGCTGGTTCACTGGAATCAAACTGCCCAACCGAGACTAGGGGTAGGTGATTGATCCCACTCAAAATATTCAAGTAAGTGAAACCATAATTCTGGGACGGCTCGATATACGAGTTTTCGCTGAACTCGTTCCAACTGATGATTCCCAACGCATCGGGGGAGGAAGACATGGCAGTGTTGATCTGAGTCCGAAATGTAGCGCCGTTGTCCCTCGCCACTGTGGTTGTCCCGCCGATGGCGGTGGCATCGAAACCGGGAGCAGCCGGTGGGATCCAAATACCGCCATTCTGGTGGACTGCCTGGCCCATCTGGGACAATTTATCTTGGTAGCCGGGAAATGTATTTGGATTGACGGACGACCAGTAGTAGGCATTCCCGTCCACCAGTCCGGCCAATTGTTGGTATCCGGCAACGTCGCGCTCGGAAGCAACAGATTAGTAGTGATGATCGCCTCCCCTGGGTCACCTGGGCGACCTCCTGAGGGGTGAACATCCAGGTCCCCGACCAGATCACCAAAGGTTTGGAAAAGATATCGAAGACTGGCTGCCCGGCGAAATGCTGGATGAAATAATCCAGGTCAGTAGCCACGGTCTGGACAGGCAGCGGGTTGCGATTAAAATCCAGGCCCTCATAGATCACCGCCAGTTTGAAATCTTCCTGTTCCGCAACCTGAACCAATTGCTCCAGGCGACGGTTGAGAACATCGGTGCTCTTCCAACTGACGATAAACCCATCAATCCCGGCCGCCTTGGCCCACAGGATTTGTTGGCGCATTACCGAAATATCATCACTGGAGTACTTTCCCAACAAGGGATAATCTTTCTTTGCTCGGTTCCATGAGTTGGGGTCATACCAAATATAATAATAAGCCAGCGTTGGAATGGGATTGGCCGCGGCCGGAAGAACCTGCTGTTGCGCATTGGCAGGCATGGCTCCCGCAAAAACGACTACAAGTAGCAAGAATATAAATAGCCAACCAAAGAACCTACTTTGCCTGAATTCCATTAATGTGTCTCTCTCTGATATCAAAGTGCCCGAATTTCCTTTGGTTCTACATCCGGAAGTGGATTGAGAACCAGGAGTAGTTTTATCCTGCTGGAGCGAAATTCCATAAATCAGGACCATTTTATGAATTCGTCGTTTTGACGATCTACTTGTCCTTTTATTGGAAGACCATTCTCTCCATCCGGTTCGATAAACACCTTCTGAAAAGCAATGACCTGTGGTCGATTTCTCCTCATCACGAAGCTAAATATCTGAGGTCGTCCATATAATAGTAGGCCGAGAGTGAGGACAGTCCCGATCACACCCAAAACACCCAGGTCCAAAACGCTTATCTCTTTTATGGATACATCCTGGTTGCGTGAGAGGGCAACCGGTGTGCGGCTGCCAAGTCCGACAGCGCCGACCAATTGGACGGAATAATTTCCACGCGCAAGGGAATGGATTTCAGCCGTCCCGGCCAGATCCAAGCGGATAGTTTTTAACAGTTCCATCGGGAGCCACCAAATTAATCGAATTGCCTGTCGGAAAATTGAACAAGCCATCGCTGGCGCTCAGGTGAATCGAATAAAGGAGCATGGAGATTTTCCAGGTATCGTTGGGGAGCGCATAGAACTGCTGTTGTGACGAGTTAACCACGTTCGATCCATCGGCCATGACACTGATCACCGAGTAGAGCAGGGGTGTGGGTACCAATCCATTGCCAAGACGGGCAACCCGGCTGGCAGGGAATCCACTGAGGCTGACCATTTTTAACCACAAAGACGTCCCCTTGGGCGCTCCGGTACGTAACCTGGGTGACCCGCTGAGCGTCCACCGGAAACTTAGCCTGGTCCACAAATGTCAGACCCACCTGGTGATAAACATTCAGCCCCACCTGGACATAATCATTTTTGGAAGGCACTAAAATATCCAGGTATGTGCTGGACAGACCCATCCAGCCAACGCGAGAACTCGATGCGCTGTGAAGGATCGTTGTATAGGTTCACCATAATGGTGAGACGATGCACTCCGGGAGTATTGACTGGGATGGTTAATGATTTCCATTCGCCTCCGGTTGTATACTGCTTTCCCATCCATTTCGAAAGGTAACTACCAGGAATCGCAGGAATGGTTTGGACATTGACAACGCCCATATCTATGGTTAAATGGGTGGATGTACCGGACTCCGATAAAGCAAACTCGTTCCATTAAAATATGCGTCGATCGTATAAGTTCCAGCCGAGAAGCTTTTTCGAACTGAATTTTCGTACAAAATAGCCAGCCGGATTCGACCTGGCCGCACCAAGAACGGTGCCATTAATAATGAAATGGATGGTGGCATTATTGAACCGGGCTCCCACTTAGATCATAGATATGTCCGGAAAGGGTAATATTTATCCCCCACGCCAACATCCTGCGGCGTGGAAAGGATGATGTAAGTGCCCTCCCTTATGATATCGGGATGCTGAGGCGAATGGATTAGGAGTGCCCGGGAGCGAACCCGGCACCGTCAGAGCTGGCGTCAACCGTAGAAACCTGGGTATTTTGCTTGTCCCAGGATCTCCTGGGAGGCGGCTGAAGCAGGAATTACCGTCCCGGCGGGCAATTCGAGTGCCGACAAACCAGAAAAAATCAGAGTGAAAGAAGCAATATTCTTTTCATCTCATCGATTTTCTCCTGGGTCAGTACTTTCGGTCCGCGTTTAAGTATCGCAAACCCAAAGACGAATATGGAAACCAGGAATGCCAGACCGTAGGATGTGTAGATAATGAAGGTCGGGCTCTTTTTGGCGATAACTGCCAGGTGCCCACGTTGAAGACAGGAAGACTGCCTGGCGAGGTGCCTGCGTAAAATCAAATGCACACAAGAAATTATTGGCAGCTGCGTCGCGCGTGGACAACGAAGCTACCTTCCAGTTGTCTTCGATAAATTTAAGCACGGATGTGAAGTCGAGCTGGGTATTGTCGATGTACCCGGCCTTCGCATAAGGGGCTAACTAACAATGCCGGAACACGCAATCCATACCCGTAGGCATCCACCTGGGGAGGCACAACATGGTCATACCAGCCGCCCCAATCATCGTAAAGCAGCATGAATGCTGAACTATTCCAGACACTCGAGCGCATCAATTCCTGGACCAGGTTCTTAACCTGTCGCTCACCGGTGGCAGGATATTCCGGGGGATGCTCGCTGGTGCCCGAAGGAACGATATAAGAAACCGCCGGCAGCGTTCCCTTGCGCAAATCCACGTAATATTGACTTAGATCAACGATATGGCTCGCGAGAGTGGGGTCATCGATAAACCGGTCGAAATTCAGCAGCGGGACCCAAATCACCTGGGAACCCTTGTTGCCTTGGGAAGCCATGTTCCGGTAGTTAATATTTGGGTTATAGTTTTCTACATAGAATTTCCAGCTGACATCCTGCTGCCTGCAGTCGATCAAAAATGGTCGGTAAATTCGTCAGCAGGTCGGATAAGGTTTGACCGTGTTTTGGTGTAGGGGATACTCCTGCAATCCAGTACATGTGGTTGGCAGCACTTCCGTCTTTTGCCGAGCTGAAAAAATTGTCAAACAGGACGTAGTTGGACGCCAAATTCCAATAATAAGGAATATCCCTATAATCGTAATATCCCATTGATAGTTGCCCATTTTGGTTTAGTTTGTTCAGTGCAGAAACAAACCCATCCATCTTTCCGGAATCATATTGGGCGAGGAAAGTGGGCGCGTTGTGGCTGAGGTCAGTGATGGTGGTGTTGCCAATATGCCAGGGCAAAACCATCGCCGAGCTGGGATTGGTTGGGTCGACCGGCATTTTCGCATCAGTGGGAAAGCCATTGGCTCCCGGATAGGTGCCAAAATAATTATCAAAGGTATGGTTCTCCTGCATGAGAACCACCAGGTGTTGGATGGGAGTTGTGGCCTGCGGACTATTGGTAGACGAAGGCGGATTAGCCAATCCGAGTTGGCTTGCTCCCAGGAAGACTGCAAGGACAACGGCGAAGAACTTATGGCGGATCATGGATGCACCTCATAAATAATAATGACCGGTGTGACAACCATATTTCCATGGCCGTCATTTACGGTAATTGATTCAGTGTGGACGACTCGTCCGTTGTACTTTTTGACGTATGTCATGATTTGATTCGAAAAGAACGAGGACCGGGCAGCGGAAAAAGAGTCCCAGACGATATACTGCAGATCGGAATTGCGGATTTGCAGGTCGGGGTTAAGGATGGGCTCATACGAAGGGTTGCGATGTAGCGGATTGGGGCTGACAGACAGACCATATGCCTTCCGCTCTCCGTAGAATTCCAAAATATTTGCCATGGAAGGACCAATGGTCATGAAAGTGGCATTGGCAGGCACATTCTGGACAATCCAGGCCCCCACCTCCCGCCCACCTGGAACCCCGCCCGTTCCTGCCAGGAACAAAGAAGAGGTTTCTGGTTGTACCTGCTGCCAACTTGCTGTACCCATTGAGACCAAGAGTCCTCCTGCCACCAGCCAGGATAGCATCGGTGGAACCGAGAAGTAGGCTGGAGATCTGGCGGGTAGACGGGCACGCTGGCCGTGGTTTATCAGCTTTGCTAGTAAATGACCTGCCAGCACTGCCACGGAAGGTGCGATAGGCAAAAGGTATTGATACCCTTTTACCGGCCATATCTGGAAAAAGGCGAACGGTACAATGATCCAGGAGAGTAACAAAACTTCGTGCCATGACCGTTCGCGCCACAATACGATCAAACCCAGAACAGCAATTATGATTAGGACAATCCCTAACGCTGAGGGGAGGGTTTGAAGGTAGAAAGTCCATGGATGGTTGGGCCGGCGGAAAAGCTGCCAAGTAAGGTAATTTCGTCCTGTAGACGACCCACCTGCAAGAAATATGCTGAGCGGGAACGGAACACTGACCACAATCAACAGAATTGCAGCCAGGACCAAATCCCGGAAACGGATGCGTACCGCAGGAGATAACGCCAGGAAAACAAAAATAGCTCCCAGGAGGATGATCCCGGTTTCTTTGGATAAGAATGTCAGCCCCATCGATACTCCGGAAGCATATAACCAGACGGGCTTTTGTGACTTGCCAAAGCGGGCAAGCATGTACATGGTCAGGGTGGCGAAGAACACCATTGGTCCGTCGAGAAGTAATTGCCGGGATACAACCACGGCGTAGGGCATGAGCGCCAGAGCTGCCGCTGCCACTGCCCCCGTCAGCCGACCATAGAGTGTCTTTCCGATCATGTACGTCACGTAAACGGTACCCAGGCCCACTGCAACAGCGAAAAACCGCCCTACCAGGTCGCTGAAATATACCCTGTAGATCAACGACAGCACAAATTGAACCAGAAGCGGGTGGGCTCGAAAGATCGGAAATATGTCTTTTAAGACTGGGATACCGGCAATTGCAGCAGCCTGCCCGGCGTAGACAGCTTCATCGGTGTTATAACCCATGGCATTGATTTGCCACAGCCGTAAATAAGCCCCTGCCAGCATTGCCAAAGCAACGATTACACGGCTGGCAATGAATTCATTAAATCTGGATGCTGAGATTGCCCGTGAGGTTGGTATGGTTGTGGTTCCGCTGATCTGCAACGGAGAACCAGCCTTTCCTTCAGATCTTGTTTCCATTCGACCTCATTATGCTTTTACACGTTCTGGTTGAGCGTTGAAGCGGGCGCGCGGAAAGCTTTCAACTTCCAGGGCGCGGGTTATATCGTTGGACACCTGTTCATTGTGGACAAAGGCAGGGATCTGAGACCACCAATCAAGCTTGCTGGAGCTGATTTCGGTAGCTGGCAAAGTCCCCATCGCCTGACGGATGATGGCGAATTCCTTTTCATGCAGGTCAACGTCGTCAAAGCAGTACAGGAATTCTTTAACGTCTTCGTAAGGAGGAAATCCATAAGCGTCTTCACAGTTCTGCAGTAAAACTTTCATGGCCTCGCTGTTTTCCACTGGCAGGATCTCTTCTCCGCCACGCTTGATGATGAACATACCGGTCAACTTTGCATTGTTGGTGAGCTTGACTTTGGGGATCAGTTTGTTCACAAAATATTTCGGAGGCGGGACGATCATTTGGGTGATCATGTTGATGGTGGCGGCAGGTAGGTGAGTTTTACTGATCAGGAATGCGAAGCGACGACCAGAGCGGGAATGGATGCGGCTTTGAAACGGCAGCGTGATTTTTTCCCTGAAAGAGAGAGTGCCGGTATTCACTGCATGCAAGGTGTGATAACTGATGGTCAGCGGCTTGGGATAATCCATTGCCATCCCATCCGGAGATACAATGGTCATGTCGTCGGAAACGAAGGCCGCCGGGTCGCTGTTGCGGCGCTGGTAGGCTAGGATTTTCAATAAGGTCGTGGTTTTGCCGGTGTCTGTGCGGGCGGTGATCATGTAAGCGGAATCGCCAAATGCAATCGTTGCTCCATGGACCAGGGCGTAGCCTCTTTTTACAAAGGTCCAGCGCAGGAGCGGCTCCACCACGTTTGTATAGAGGACATGAGGCGAACGGCGCAGCATTGGAGCTGCCACCACGTCCACCTTTTGTTCTCCCATTTCGATCCCAACTTCAAACCCCAGATGGCCGAATATTTCCCGGTAGCGCATATAATGTCCAAAGTCTTCGGGCAATTTCTGGGCTCTGGGGATTCCGATCCGAATATTGATCGTCGGGTCTTTGATTTCCGAAACGACCTGGAAGGGCTCAAGTTCAGGTAATTCCCCTTCCGACGCTACCGTGACAATATCGTGAATGTTGTAATAATATTTGTTTTTCATAGATCGTCTCCATAGCTGTAATCCGGGTTTATGAGTTGAGCTGGAAGAAGAGGCCTGGTCCCAAATCAAGTTATCTGCCACCAGGAACCGCAGGACGGTCAATACTGCCAGCGATACTAGGTTTGAAACCACGTAGAAAATGCCCAGCAAGGTGGTCATCAAGTAAATCATCGGTGTACGTAATGCTAGGGCAATCACGTTCACGACGAAGAAAAGTCCCAATCTGCTAGCAAGCCCTTTTGACTGGCTGGTATTCCTGTAGACTATTGCTTCGGTCAGGACGAAATTCCACAGCGTTGACGCGACCGTGGCGATCCCGGCTGAAACCAGGTAGTAGATATGCAATTTGTCGGTTGCCAGGAACAAGGCCAGGGAATTAACCAGGATACCCGTCACTCCGACCATGGCAAACCCGATAAATCGTAGCGAGCCTTCACCGAAGCGCAAGGTCCACAGCAGGTTGAGGTATTTCAATACTTCTTTTGCAGAAGCCTTGCTCTGCCCGGTGGCGCGCTCTCCAAAATGGAACGGGATCTCCGCTTTGCGCAGGTTTGGGTTGCGAACGAGGATCTCCATTAGGATTTTGAAACCTTTCGGGCGAAGGGAGTCCAGGTTCAGCGATTTGACACGAACCAGGAAGAACCCGGTAAGCGGGTCGCTTACTCCATGAAGGCGGCGCGGGAAGAAGACTCGGGCGGTCAAATCCAGCCCGATGGAAATCAGGTTTCGAGCGGCATTAAGGCCAGAGATGCGACTCTCATCGCTGCGGCGTGTTGCAACCACCAAGTCGGCCTGTTTTTCGAGGGCGGTTTCCAGCATGATAGGAACCACCTCAGCCGGGTGCTGCAAGTCGCCGTCCATCACGCACGCGTAATTTGCCCTGGCTGCCTTAAGACCAACCACCACTGCTCCCCCTAACCCACCAGTCTGTTGCTCAGGTGAGCGGTGGATCAAGCGGATGTTTTGTGCAGGAAAATCTTTTGCAGCCACTTCCACAATCTGGGGCGTCTCATCCGTGGAGTCGTCCACAAAGATGACCTCGATAAAGGTGCCATAAAACGCGTTACGGAGACTTGTCAGCAACAGCCTTATGTTCCCCGCTTCATTCCGGGTGGGAACGATCACCGAGAGGGTTATGCCGTCCCGGTTCGCCCTGGATTCCTGTGTAAAAACTTTGCTTGATACAACCTGATTTGTGGTCATACTTGCTCCTTTGCAGACCAAATTAAATTGTGTGATAGAGAATTTCATTCAAAGACAGGCACTGCCCAACAATTGCACGGTCAGGAAATTTAATGGATTTTGCCTCAAGACCGGATCAATTCAATCGACACAGAGTGCATCTAATAGATCAGCATTGCGGGTCATCAACTTATCCTTCTTGTCAAAGATATGCAGCCAGTTGCTTTCCTCGCTCACAACCACTACCCGCATTTTGGGATAACTCATGAGCAGGTTCCCAAGCACATCCATCCTGGCCAGAGGCGTAGATTCTCCGAGGATGACGATATCCGGTTTCACCTTGGAAGTTTCAGCGATCAAGCCATGCACATCATTGGCTCCGCTTGTGATTATCCTGAGTTCGCAATTTGAGCTCTGGAGAAGGTCGGTTAATGCCCGATTTAACATTGAATCTTGTTTTGTAACGAGGACACATGTGGTGTTCATAAAACCTACCTATCGGGTATAAATAGTCATAAATGAATAATATATGAATACGTTTATCATGTCCATAATCCTCCCATCACCCACTAGGAATTAAAAAAGAGCCATCTATCAGTGGCTCTTCTTGAAAAGTGTTAACCCTTTAAGGGAATGAAGATTAACCTATTCCTAACATTATTTAATATTCAGTTTTCTTTGCTGGTTGGAAATTTACCGACCAATCCATTCTTGCGCGCAAAGGAGGCGATCTGGTGTCGATTTTTTAACCCCAGTTTACCCATGATATTCCGGATATGATGCTTGACGGTGTTCACCGATAAATACAAACGTTGGGCAATTTCAAGATTCGTGGCACCGCTTTCCATTTCACGAATTACATCCAGCTCACGCGGGCTCAGGTTCACCAGCAATCGATCATCTTCCGATTTGGATTGGGGGGAGCGTGCGAACTCTTCCACGATCCGGCTGACCATTTTGCGAGAGACAGCCTCTTCTCCCCGGTCAAGCGCGCGCAGGCTGGCTAGCAGCTCGTTACTGCCAATATTTTTAAGCATGTAACCCTTTGCCCCCAGGCGCAGCGCAGCAAAAAGGTTTTCATCACTTTCATGAACGGTCAGGAACACAATTTTGCAATCAGGCACATGGGCAAGTATTGCGCGGGTGGCATCCAGGCCTGTTCCGTCAGGAAGAGAAAAATCCATAAGAATAATATCAGGTTTAAATAACGCAGCCTGCTCGCAACCCTCATGAACGGTACCCGCACAGCCAACCATTACAAAATCTGTGGTGGAACTCAAAAGACTCTCAAGTCCCTCGCGGAAGAGGATCTGGTCGTCTATCACCAACACTTTTTTAGTTGCTTTGTTGGAAATATCTTGATTGCTCATGAACCTGATCCCAGGCGACCTGCAAGCGAGATTGGAACAAGAATGCTCGCAACTGTACCGGTATTTTCAGATGTGATCAAGGTTACATGACCATTTACTTTGGCCATGCGCTCATTCAGGATTTCCAATCCAAAGTGCTGGTTCGAATTTACCAGTTGTGGATCGAACCCAACCCCATTATCCGAAATGGTCAGGGTTAATTCGCTTTGGCTCCAATCGGCCCGTATGATTACTATTGTTGCTCTGGCATGCTTTTCTACATTGCTGAGCAATTCTTCGAAAGCATAGAAGGTCGCGCTTTGGGACTCCTCGGGGAGGAAAACCGGCTTTCCCTTCGTTTTGAAATCAAGTTTAAAATTTGCACGCTGAGATAACTTCCGGGCATATTCCAGGAGTAAATTGGTTAGAGTCTGCGTTGTTTCCGGGCGCATGGTTTCGAGAACACCGCGCACGATCCCATATGATTCATCGGCGGCATTCCGCATGAGTTCCAGGTCATCGAGTACAGTATCAAGGGAAAGCTGCTCTTTATTGGTAAGGAGTTGATCCATTTTTATATGAATATATCCCAGGCTTTGTCCCAGGTGATCATGTAAATAATGAGACACCGACCGGCGTTCAGCCAGGGCTGTCTCCGAAGTGAGCATTTCCTGTAAAACCTGTCGGTCCTGGCCTGCTTTGAGGGCCACTGCAATATCATCACTGATATTCCTGAAAATATCAACCTGCTCTTCAGTCAGGGATTGTCCCGGTTCGAGGACGAATTGCAAAACCGCCAAAAGCCTTTCTTCATCCCTGATGGCAAGACAAAACTTATGAGCCTGGGAATAAAATCCGCTGTCGAACAGTTCGGGTGTATTCTGGAAAAACGCCAGTTCATTCCCGGACCTATTCCGGAAACATTCTTGACATGATGCCCCCATACATAATTCAATTACATCCTCTCCCCCCCGGCTCCATTGAGCTGCCATCTCAAATTGGTTGGTAATGATGTTGGATACAAACAAGCATGACTGCGTGGCTTTCACAAGGGTGTTTGGGAATTTGGCAATTTGATTTACCAGCACATCCCACTCGTGATATCTTGAGAACTCCATGCTTAGTTTGTGCTTTGCCTCAAGAATCTTTATGATTCTGAGTCTGGTCGCGAATTCCCCGTGACAACGAAGAAAGTAATAACCCAATTACCCAAAGGAGGACAAGGAAAATAACGGTCTCGACAACATAAATTAAAGGATTTTGTGTGTGGGAAAAATCGTAGACTTCAAAGGATACCAGGAGAATGGTCGCCAGGATGATCGCCCACCACTGCCGTTCGGCGATCCAAGTTAATGCACCTGGCACCTTTTTTGTCTCAGGAAATGGAGACAGGTTGACATTGATATTTTGAAATGATTTCTTTTTCATTGCTAGCCTTAAAATTCCACTCCAGGCACATTCCAATATCGTCAGAGCTTCACCAGTGATCCTTGGTTCTCCGATAAATGGAAATTAACTTGCCTAATTATATCCAAATTATCATATTTGGCAATAGCGTAAAATGTCATCAATCGATGGAGGTCAGGCTTTACTGGAGAGCAGCAAGGCAACACCGATCAGAATCCCACCCACGACGAACAGGGGAGTAATGCGCTCGCTCAAAAAAAGCAGGCTCAGCAGAGTTCCAACCACGGGTTGTGCAAAAAAAGTCAGCGAAGCTGCTCCAGCATCAAGCATGAAAAATGCTGTGTTCCATAAATACATTGCCAGGGCGGTGGAGATGATGCCAAGAAACAGGATGCCGCCAACCACCCCAAAACCAATAGGCCCTAATCGATGAGTCGCCAACTCCCACCCGCTGAGAGGCAGGCAAATCGGAAGACCACCGATGAATGCTATCATGGTGGTCGTCAGGACGTCAGTGCCCCTGGTGACTTTGCTGATAAGGACCGAGTACAGCGCCCAGGTTATTGCTGCTGCAACCAGGGATATATTCCCCCAGAAAAAGGATGATGAAAGGGCAGCATTGCGCGGGTCAATGACTGCCACCACGCCCAAGGTAGCGATTCCCAGCGCGATAAACCGTCTGGGGGTCACCTTTTCCGCCAGCAGCAGGGCTGCGAATAACAGGACGAAAGCCGGGGTGGTTGAAGTAACCAGCGAGCCGTTTGCTGCCGTAGAGAGGTTTGTACCTTCAAATTGAAAGCCGAGAGATATCCCATAGCCCACCAGACCTACTCCAAATATCTGCCAAAACTGGTGACGGCTTACCTTCCAGTTCCTGCGGAAAACAACAACGATGGCAAGCGTCATTGTGCCCAGGACGAGACGTGTGACGATGAGCGAGAAAGGGGGGATCACGGTCATGACCACTTTGCTGACCACGTACATGCCTCCCCAGATGGCAGCCGCGGTTAACCCGGAAAGAAAACCCCAAACTTTATTTGTCTTCGAGGATTTGTTCAGCATGAGTGATTCATATCGCAGGAGGGATAGGATTTTCGAAGTTTATTTTACTGCCAAAACAGGCAAGAAGCCTGTCTTTGTATCCATGCAGGTGGAAAGGCAGACAAGGCATATTAAATTACAGAGGATGTAATAGCATGGATTGTCCTTTTCTCAATATTTCTTTAAGAAATCTCATATGCCATTGTGTGTGACATCTGTCACTTCTACTTTTCATGGCTCTTGGCTAAAATGGGTACTCGATATACTCTAGGGCTTTACAACTATTTAATCAGGAGAAGCGCATGAACAGGAAATTTAAAAACAATCGCGGTAAATATCTGATTGCGTGGCTTCCGGGGGATGGGGTAGGGGTGGATGTGCTTGACGCAACTAAAATTGTGCTGGACAAAATCAATCTAAATGCTGAGTACATCCACGGGGATATTGGTTGGGAATTTTGGTGCAAGGAAGGTGATGCCTTCCCGGAGCGAACCATCGATCTGCTCAAGAAGGTTGACGCCGCCATGTTCGGGGCGATCACATCCAAGCCGGTCAAGACGGCGGAGGCTGAATTAGTTCCGGAATTAAAAGGGAAGGGGTTGACCTATCGGTCACCCATTGTGCGTATGCGCCAGCTTTTCGATCTTTATAATTGTCTGCGCCCATGCAAAGGATACCCGAATAATCCATTGAATTACAAGGAAGGGATCGACCTGGTGGTTTTTCGGGAGAACACAGAGGACCTGTACTCCGGAGTGGAATTCAATCCGGTACCCGCCAGCCTGGCTGAGGTACTTTCCAGGGAATCGAAACCCTTTGCCCCCTTTAAGGATTTGCGGGGCGACCAGTACGCCATCTCTGTCAAGGTAAATACGCATAGGGGTTGCGAACGCATCCTGCGGGCGGCATTCGACTTTAGTAGGAAATTCGGCCGGAAGAAAGTCACCGTTGTGCACAAAGCAAACGTGGTGCGTGCTACTGACGGGCTGTTCCTGGACACTGCCAGGGAAATTGCCAGGGAATATCCTGAAATCCAAATGGATGAGGCGAACGTGGATGCCATATGCATGTGGCTGTTGAAGAACCCACTCAATTATGATGTATTGGTTGCGCCCAATCTGTATGGAGATATCATTTCCGACTTATGTGCCCAAATGGTGGGAGGCCTCGGTTTTGCCTGTTCAGGGAATATCGGTGAAAACCTGGCAGTCTTCGAGCCGAGCCACGGATCAGCTCCCAAATATGCCGGTCAATATAAGGTAAATCCAATTGCCTCTATCCTGGCTGCCAAGATGATGCTTGATTGGTTGGGGGAGGAGCAAAAGGGTGCCGCAGTGGAAAAAGCTGTGGCGGAAGTAGTCAAGGAAGGAAAAGTCAGAACCTACGATATGGGCGGGTCGAACACAACCTTGGAGATTGGTGAGGCAGTTGCCGCAAAGTTATAGGTGTTAGATGGGTAAAGTGAAAAATATCTTTTTATCATCCCCTCAAGATTGGCAAATTATATTTCGTAGAAGCTTATGAATCAGATCATCATCCACGAAGTTGGGCCGCGCGATGGCTTGCAGGCTGAGAAAACAGCTGTCCCGCTGGAGGAAAAGGCCCGCTGGATCGCGGGACTTTGTTCCGCAGGCGTAGACATTGTGCAACTCGGGTCGTTCGTCAATCCTGAGAAGGTGCCACAAATGGCCGACACAGACGCACTTTTTCGGCATTTTGCTGGAAACAAGTCCGACGGTGTGATCCTTTCCGGGCTGGTCCTGAATGAGAAGGGACTGGAGCGCGGGATGGCTTGCGGCGTAGAGATGTTCTGCATGGGTGTTTCAGCTAGCGAGACCCACAGCCGAAAAAACACAGGCATGACCTCTAGAGAGGCACTTGGCCGGATTATCCCAATGGCAAGGCAGGCCACAGCCGCGGGGAAATATGTCCAGGTCTCCGTCCAGTCCGCGTTCGGCTGCGGTTACGAGGGTCCGGTTGACCCGGAGAAAGTGTTGAGTATCGTCAAAGCGTACCTGGAAGCCGGCATCCACAATATAAGCCTGGCCGACACGGCAGGTCACGCACACCCGCAGCAAGTGGAAGATTTGTATGGAGCCATCCGGTCGTTGGACCCATCGGTAGCGCTCGCCTGCCACTTCCACAACACATATGGCTTGGGACTCGCCAACTGTTTTGCTGCATTGAAAAGCGGTGTGACCTATTTCGAATCCGCATTCGGTGGACTTGGCGGATGTCCGTTTACCAAGCTGCCTGCCGGGAATGTCAGCACCGAGGATCTGGTCCATTCACTACAACGAATGGGACTGCGTAAAGATATCAAACTTGACATCCTGCTCAAGGTTGCCCGCCAGGTGAGCGAGTATTTCGAACGTGATCTTCCAGGCTTCATTTTGAAATCGGGCTCAATTGTTGAGTTCAAGGGTCAGGATGGATTGGGAGGAGCTGCATGAAATTACTGGAAGGGATCCGCGTGCTCGATATGACCAACGTCCTCTCGGGACCATTTGCTACCCTGCATCTGGCTCTGCTTGGTGCGGATGTGATCAAGATCGAGAACCCCGACGGCGGAGATTTAGCCCGCAAACTTGGCAATGTACCAAAGTATAACCAGGAACTGCTCGGTACCAGTTTTCTGGCGCAGAATGCAAATAAGAAATCTATGACACTTAATCTGAAGGCCGTGGAAGGCAAAGAAATATTCTCAAAACTCGTCAAGACTTCAGATATTTTGGTTGAAAACTTCCGCCCGGGGGTGATGGCCCGACTGGGTTTCTCCTACGAAGAATTGTGCAAGATTAACCCGGGTATCATCTATTGTGCGATTTCCGGTTTCGGACAGACTGGACCGGACGCCTTTAAGCCTGCCTACGACCAGATCATCCAGGGGCTGTCGGGGGTGATGGCAGTCAACGGCGACAAAAGCCTCAATCCTCTTCGCTGCGGATTCCCGGTCTGCGATACGGTGGGCGGGATGAATGCCGCCTTTGCAATCATGGCAGCCTTGTATTATCGCGAGCATACCGGTGAGGGCCAGTTTATTGACATTGCCTTGTTGGACTCGATCATGCCGTTGATGGGCTGGGTGGCAGCCAACTTGTTAATCGGAGGGCAGCCGCCAGTCCTGCTGGGTAACGATAACTTTACTGCGGCTCCGTCTGGAATGTTCAAGACGCAGGATGGATATATTAACATAGCAGCCAATCAGCAGCAGCAGTGGGAGGACCTGGCCGACGAGCTGGGATTACCGGAACTCAAGATCGATCCTCGCTTCAAGGAACGCGACACACGCAAAGCCAACCGCTCCCTGCTTACCCCGTTGCTGGAAGAAAAATTAACCCGGAACATCACCGCCCACTGGGTGGAAGTGCTCAACGCCAGGGGCATTCCCTCCGGTGACGTGGTCAGCCTTGAGACCGCCTTGACCTCCGGGCAGGCTGGGCACCGCCAGGTTATTGCTGATGTGGAACAACCTGGCATTGGGAAGATCAAGATCTTCAACATGACCGCCAAGTTCTCCAAGACCCCCGCACAGATCGAGATGCCGCCGCCCAGGCTTTCGGAAAATACCGAGGACATCCTGGCCGAGTTGGGATATGGCGCCGAAGAAATAAAGAAGTTGAAAGAAAAAATGGTGATTTGAATGGAGGCCAGCTTATTCAAAGCTGCCTCCGCGGTGATCGGCCTTTGATGTTTCATGGGCTGAGAGCTACACTCAAGATCGCAGGAGATATCCATGGGAATGACATTGGTTGAAAAAATATTGGCCCGGGCTACCGGGCAGACTACCGTCAAGGTGGGAGATGTGGTCGAACCTCAGCGTCGACCTGGCAATGTCACACGAGAATGGAGCCCTGGTGCTAAACCAGTTCCAGGAGATCTACCAGGGCACCGGTCTCGATGCCAGGGTGTGGGATCCCGATAAGATCGCCATTATCTTCGATCACCGCGTTCCAGCTGAGAGCTCAAAAACCGCCACCAACCAGAAGAAGGTGCGCGATTTCGTCTAGGAAACAGGGTATCGGAAAATTCCACGATATCCGCGGTGACGAAGGCGGTATCTGCCACCAGATCCTGCCGGAGAACGGTTATGTCCGCCCGGGAATGGTGGTGGTGGGTACGGACAGTCATACCACGAGCCACGGCGCCCTGGGAGCCTTCTGCGTTTGGTATTGGCGCCACGGAAATGGCTTCCGTTTGGGCTCTCGGGCGAGTGCTTAACGTTGAAGTCCCAGGGACGATCAAAGTGGAAGTGCGCGGCGACTTTCCAACCGTACGTACTGCCCAAGGACCTGATCCTGCACCTGATCGGCAAGATTTCCGCCCAAGGTGCCAATTTCAAGGTCATCGAGTTCCACGGTCCGGCGATCGAAAGTATTTCGACCTCCGGGCGATTGACGATCTGCAACATGTCAGTGGAAGCTGGCGCAACCGCCGGGATCGTCCCGGCGGACGCAGAAACGGTGCGCTATTTACATGATGAAGCGGGGGTGAAGGATCGCATCGAAGTACTTCGCCCGGATGCAGATGCCGCTTACGATCAAGTCATCGAAATCGACATCTCGACTCTTGAACCCGCAGCTAGCCTGTCCCCACACGGTCGACAATGTCAAACCTATCCAGGAGGTTGCCGGAAAGCAGGTCAACCAGATCGTGATCGGATCGTGCACCAATGGACGTCTTGATGACATCCGGATTGCGGCCCAAATCCTGGAAGGGAAAAAGGTTGCCCGCAACGTGCGCATGCTGGTATTCCCGGCGTCGGCGCGCATTTACCGCCAGGCACTCAAGGACGGATATCTATTGACGCTCATGGACGCCGGAGCAGTGGTGATGAATTCAGGCTGCGGTCCGTGCCTGGGCGTGCACCAGGGAGCCCTGGCGGATGGCGATGTTGCCCTGGCCACCACCAACCGGAATTTTAAAGGTCGCATGGGCAATCCATCCGCCGAAGTTTTTCTCTGCTCTCCGGCCGTGGCAGCCGCCAGCGCGCTGACCGGCAGGATCACCGATCCCCGGAAAGGAGCCTGAGCATGTCCAAAGTTGTCCTCAAACTGGGCGATGATGTTTCGACAGATATCATTTATCCTGGACGTTTCATGGCGACCGTGCTGCCAACTGAAACACCTCAATATGCATTTGCGGACCTGGTCGATTTTAATCACCGGGTGAAGAATCAGGAGATCCCGCCGCAACAGCGTGATCGTAGCTGGGAATAATTTCGGCTGTGGCTCCTCACGCGAACAGGCCGCTTCCTGCCTGAAGGGTCCGGATTTCATTGTCATCGCCAGGGATTTCGCCCGCATCTTCCTCCAGAATTCCATCAACCTGGGGCTGAATACGATCATTTGCCCCGACAATCGAGGCCGATGAAGGAGATGAGCTGAAGATGTCAGCCACGCAAGTGATGAACCAAACGAGCGGAAAATGCTTCGAGATTGTGCCCCTGCCCCGAGCGCAGGCAGGCGATCATCGACGCGGGCGGATTAATCCCTTATACCCGCCAGCGATTAATGCAAACGAAGAAATAGGAGCTTTATCTTCGACGGCTTTCCAAAACTGGCATTGGTTACCTTTTGGGTGGGCAAATTTTCTAATATGGTTCAGGATTTACTGGATATTTCCATGTGGATCAATTAGAGTTTAAGAATTGATCCACGGAACGGAAAGATCAAAATCATTACCAACCTGGAATGACATCCAAAGGTGTCAGAGAGTGCGAGGTGAAAGAACTGATGAAAAAATCCTTGCGGGTGCGTTGGACAGATTTATATTGCGAAGCTTTAAAATTATCGTAAACCCGGATAGGTACTTGACTAATTTAATAAAAAAGAGTAAAGTCTAGTGTAATGAAAATTCGGTCTACTGGCGAAAAAAGGATTTCGCAAGTCCAAGGTGATCTCGAGAATTTAGGAGATGGTATCTAACTTCTCGAGGATCTCGAACTTCGAATTCTTTTTTCTCAATAGTAGGCTTATTTTTTTATTGGCAGTTATTTCACGCCGATTATAAAAAATTGATATACTCCAAGTTTGCTCCCTTCCAATTCCTGAGTGAATTGTGCATTTGGATCTATTCGCCACTCCTGCAAATGGATTGAGGCGCAAGATAATCATTTAGCTCAATACAAATTGAAAGAATGAAGGAGGTGATGCCAGACACAGAAAGGCATTGTCAGCTGCGCCGAGACAACCCGGAAAATGGGTTCCTTTATTCACCTTTTTTCATTGGAGGAGAAAACGTATGTTTAAACGGTTGTCAATAGTAATTTCTGCAATCGCGGTCCTGGGCATGATCCTGACTGCCTGCGGTCCGGCTGCATCCACCTACACCTGCACCGATTCGATCGGCTGTGTAACGATTGGTCCGACGGATCCAATCCATATCGCCTATCTGTTGGTCGTATCAGGCGCCAACTGCAGCCCTGGGCATCAGACTCCCGCAATGGCGTGGAGATTGCCATCGATGATACCGGCGGCAAGATCCTGAACCACACCATCAAGTTCGATGGTGAGGATGGCGGCTGCAGCTGCGGATGGCGGCCAGGCGGCCGGCACCAAGCTGGCTGCTGATCCGACCATCATCGCAGTCATTGGCACCTCCTGCTCGAGCGAAGCCCGTGCAGCTGAGCCCTTGCTCTCCGCAGCCGGGTTCGTGACGATCTCGTCTTCCAACACTGCGCCTGACCTGACCGATCCGACCAGCCCGAACCATTATCGCCGGCTATTTCCGCACCGCCCATAACGACAAGATCCAGGGCGCGGCCGCGGCTGACTTCGCCTATAATTTCCTGAACATCACCAAGGCAGCCACCATCCATGACGGCAGCCTGTATGCCGACTCCCTGCAGCAGGTCTTCGTCGACAACTTCAAGCAATTCGGTGGAACGATCACTTTGCAGACCTCGGTCACCGTCGGGCAGACCGACATGAGCTCGGTCCTGGCTTCGGTTGCCTCCGGCTCGCCTGAGCTGATCTACTTCCCGATCTTCCTGCCCGAAGGCGCCTTCCTGATCGACCAGGCCAAGACCACCCCCGGTTTGGAAAACACCAAGCTGATGGGCGCAGATGGCCTGTACTCACCGGATGTGATGAAGACCGCCGGCGCTGCAGGTTGAAGGGCTTCATGGTTTCGAGCCCGCTGGTCCAGGGTGCCGCCTACGACGCATTCGTTGCCAAGTATGTGGCCAAGTTCGGCGAGCAGCCGATCAACATCTTCCATGCGCATGCCTATGATGCCTTCAATATCGTCAAGGCTGCCATCGAGAAGGTTGCTGTGCAGGAATCTGATGGGACTCTCTATATCCCCCGCCAGGCTCTGCGCGATGCCGTGGCAGCCACCAAGGACTTCCAGGGCCTGACCGGTGTCCTGACCTGCAGCGCCTCCGGCGACTGCGCCAACCCGATCATCGGTGTTTACGAGTACCACGCTGGCGCAATATCCGCCTCAGCCTGATCTGGCCGACACAATACATCAAACTACCCACTCCGTAAATGCAAGTGTAGTTGTACAAGGAGGGGCGAGCCTCTGCTCGCCCCTCTTCATAAATCGCACTCCGATTTGAGAAGAGGAGTATACGATGCTTCGAACCTGGCGTCAGCGCCTCACGATTACAGATATCTTTATTTGGTTGATCGGCTTGTCCATTGCAGGGATTGTCATCTGGGGGACCATCAGCACCCTGCTGCAAGGCCAGTACTCGGCCAGCGTTTGGCTTGACCTTACGATCAAGGGATTGGCACTCGGGGGTGTTTACGCCCTGATCGCCATGGGCTATACCATGGTCTATGGTATTTTGAAAATGATCAACTTCGCCCACAGCGAAGTTTTCATGAGCGGACCGTTCACGGCAGTCTTTGTTGCCCTGGGGCTATCCAAATCCGGTTTCCTGGACAGGCAGCCGGTGATCGGCCTGGCTATCATCTTGGTGGTTTCCATGGGTGTATCGACCTTGATCGCGATCCTGCTGGAAAGGATTGCTTACCGGCCCTTGCGTAATGCGCCCCGCCTGGTTCCGCTCATCACCGCCATTGGGGCTTCATTTTTTCTCCAATACGCATTCCGCGGCTTGTACGGTTCCGGTTCATTTGGTTATCCGGCCATAAAAGCCCTGGAGCAGTCCTGGACATTTGCCGGGATCCAAATTTATGAGACCCAGGTCGTCGTGATCGTCGGAGCCGTGGTGATGATGGTGATCCTCTTTGGCATCGTGCAATGGACGAAGATCGGGAAAGCCATGCGCGCCGTTTCCGAAGACAAGGAAGCGGCCGAGTTGATGGGGATTAATGTCGATAGTATCATTGTTTTTACATTCGGCTTGGGAGGCGCCTCGGCCGGCGCAGCAGGCATACTCTACATACTCCTGTTCCCAGTGGTTAACTTTTATATGGGCTTCTTCCCCGGGATCAAAGCCTTTACGGCGGCTGTCCTGGGAGGCATCGGGAACGTGCCCGGTGCTTTCCTCGGAGCGATCATCCTGGGTTTGCTTGAATCGGTGGGACCCAACCTGTTCCTGACCGGGTTGGGCATCCCCTCCCCGTCCCAGTTGAAAGATGCCATCGCTTTCATCGTACTGGTGCTCATCCTGATCTTCCGCCCGACCGGCATCCTGGGCGAACGCGATCTCCAGGGACAAGGCCTAAGGAGGATGATATGAATAATAAATCATCGTACTGGGTCAAGACACTTCAAAACGGGGTGATCGGGGGAGGAATATCCCTGCTCCTGGGCGTGGTCGGGTTGGCCCTGGCTTTTGGAAAAACTTATGTGATCAGCGGGGTGATCACCATGGGACAGATCTTTGTCCTGGCTCCCTTCCTATTCGAAGCCTACCTCTCCGTCCGGCAATGCACCCTCCAAAGAACCCTGCAACCTCCTGTTGGTCGGCGGGTTGATGCGGGCTGGTGGGAGGCGCGGTGCTGGCGGCATTCGTCCTGATCGGGGAGGTTGTCAATCTGCGGGCAGTATTGATCAATGTCTCCCCTGACCTTTTCGCTCTGCTGACCTTCAATTTATCCCTCGTTCCCGGGGATGCTGGTCTTGCTGGCGGTCAGCCTGGTAACCGGTTTGATCGCTGCAGGAGTATTCCTGCTTCCGAATCGTATCCGGGGAGCTTTAAGCCAGGCTGTCATGGTTATTGTTTTGCTCGGTTTGTTCCGTGACCTGATCGTCACGGTCATCCTCCATTGGGGGTTTGTGCAATATGCATTCCTGTGGATATTCGCCCAGAGCGGTCTGAATATCATCAGTGCGCTGATCATATTTGTGCTGGTCGGGTGTGATTGCATACTGGAGCAGGGGCAGGGACCGGAAGGCAATTGCCCTGAAACGAACTCCGCGCCAGCAGCGGGCGATCCGCTGGGGCACCCTGGGTGTGCTGGCGGTCGCTCACGCTCCTGCTGCCGGTCATCCTGGGAAGCTATTTCAGCGAGATCCTGGACAATGTCGGTATTTATATCCTGATGGGCTTGGGGCTTGAACATCGTGGTCGGGTTTGCCGGCCTGCTCGACCTGGGTTACGTTGCCTTCTATGCCATCGGGGCTTACACCCTGGGTGTGCTGACCACCTCCGAAGCGGTGGGACTACTACACCTCAGCTTCTGGGCTGGCGACGCCCATTGCCCTGGTGGTGGCAGTTGCGGCCGGCGTGATCCTGGGCCTGCCGATCCTGCGATTGCGCGGCGATTACCTGGCGATCGTCACCCTGGGCTTTGGTGAGATCATCCGCATCCTGGTCCTGTCCGACTGGTTGAAACCCCTGCTGGGAGGATCCGAAGGTATCCAGCGCATCGGCAAACCGATGATCGGAACATTCGCCCTGACAAACCAACAGCAACTGTATTACTTGATATTGGTCGGGATCATCCTCGCAGGATTTATCGCCACCCGTTTGAAGGATTCCCATCTCGGTCGCTCCTGGATGGCCCTGCGCGAGGATGAGGACGTTGCCGAAGCCATGGGGATCAACAAGGTCACGACCAAGCTGCTGGCCTTTGCAATGGGCGCCCTCTTTTCCGGTCTGGGTGGAGCATTGTTCGCCACCAAGATCGGCTCGGTCTATCCGCAAAGCTTCAGCTTCATTGTTTCGATCAATATTCTTTCGCTGATCATCATCGGCGGCCTGGGCAGCATCCCGGGTGTCTTCGTGGGCGGGCTGGTTCTGGTTGGATTACCTTTGCTGCTCAGCCAGTTCGCGGATTTCCGTTACCTGATCTACGGTGCCGTATTGGTGATCATGATGTTGATGAAACCGGAGGGCCTGGCACCGGAAGCACGCCGCCGCCTGGAATTGCATGGGGAAGAGTAGCGGACCGGGTCCACAAGATGAACCCCAGACCGTGAACAAGAATCCAGGGAGCATAGGAGGAGACTGAGATGGCGATACTCGTTTCGAAAAAGGTAACCAAGCGTTTCGGCGGCCTGGAGGCTGTCAGCAAGGTTGACCTGGAAGTAAAAGAACATGCAATCTACAGCATCATCGGCCCCAATGGCGCCGGCAAGACCACATTCTTCAACTGCGTGACCGGTTTTTACACCCCCGAAGAAGGGGAGATCGTTTTCAACGACAGGAACATCACCGGCCTGTCCCCCGACCGGGTCACGCGGTTGGGGATTTCCCGCACCTACCAGAACATCCGCTTGTTCAAGAACATGACCGCGGTGGAAAATATCCTGGTCGGGATGCAGCCTCACTTGAAATCGGGCGTGTTGGGAGCAATTTTCCGTGATCCGCGCACCAACCGGGAGGAAAAAGCGGCCGTCGAGGAAGCCATCCGGCTGCTCAATTTTATCAACCTGAAAGGAAAGGGAGACCTGCTGGCCAAGAACCTGCCCTACGGTGAACAACGCCGCCTGGAAATTGGCCGGGCTCTCGCCAGCAAACCCTCCCTCCTTCTTCTGGATGAACCCACCGCCGGGATGAACCCCAGCGAGACCCAGGATATGGTCAATTTCATCCGCCGTCTGCGGGATGAATTGGGCATCACCATCCTGCTCATCGAACACCAGATGCGGGTGGTCATGAGCATTTCCGAGCAGATCACCGTCCTGGATTTTGGTCGTGAAAATTGCCGAAGGGACCCCGCTGGAAATCCAAAAGAATCCCCACGTGGTCGAAGCATATCTCGGGCGAGGCGCAGCGAGCGGCCTTGGCCAGGCTGTCACAGCAGACTGAGCCGGAGGACCATTATGCCTATTCTGGAAGTCGAAAATATTCACTCTTATTACGGGAATATCCACGCCCTCAAAGGGATTTCCTTGACCGTTGAGAAGGGTGAAATCGTAACCTTGATCGGCGCCAATGGCGCCGGTAAGTCCACCACCCTGCGAACTATCTGCGGACTTGATGAAACCACGTGAGGGCAGTGTTCGCTTCGATGGCGAAGACCTGGCGCCCTTTAAACCTCACGACCTGATTTTTAAGGGGATGTCGATGGTGCCGGAAGGCAGGCGTATCTTTGCCCGGCTGACGGTGGCGGAAAACCTCGAAATGGGAGCCTACACCCGCAAGAACGGGCCGGAGATTGCTGCAGACCTGGAACGCGTCTTTACTTTGTTTCCACGCCTCAAGGAGCGTCGCAAACAGGTGGGCGGAACGCTATCCGGCGGCGAGCAGCAGATGCTCGCCACGGGACGGGCATTGATGGCTCATCCCCGCTTGCTCTTGATGGATGAACCTTCCATGGGTCTGGCACCGGTCCTGGTGGAGAGTATTTTTGATACGATTATTCAAATTAACAAAGAAGGGACGACCATTCTGCTGGTCGAGCAAAACGCCCTCATGGCGCTTAGTGTTGCCGGGCGCGGTTACGTTCTTCAGACCGGAGAAATCGTCCTACAGGATACTGCCGAAGAGCTCAAGAAAAACAAGATGATCCAAAAATCTTATTTGGGCATGGAATAGAGCTAGCCTATTTCGATATTAGAGATTGCACTACGAATTACTTTTCCAGGGATTAAACAGCTCTCTTCGCAACCTGCGAAGAGAGCCTGCGGATGGTCATCCTGACAAGTGCAAGGTGATTTGATCCCCTGCAAATTGACAGACAATCAATCAATGTTGAACAACACCCGTTATCATGCTGGTTAAATCTCATTTGTCTATGAGGATAAGTCAGACCCAGACATCAACTCAAGAGAAAGGAACCCAAATGGCTGAACAACGAATACTTTACCTTTCACGCGCCGACGTCGAAAAAGTTGCGCTCGATATGCCGACCATTCTGAAACTTCTCGAAGAGGCATTCAAGGAAAAAGGACAGGGAAAGGTCGAAATGCCGCCCAAGCCCGGGATCCATACCATGCCGGACGCCTTCATCCATGCCATGCCTGCTTTCATTCCCTCGCTGCATTCAGCAGGGATCAAATGGGTCAGCGGCTACCCCGAGAATTTCAAGCGTGGGCTTCCCTACATAACCGGGCTGCTTATCCTCAATGAGGATGAGACCGGGATTCCCTATGCCGTGATGGATTGTACCTGGATCACTGCCTACCGTACCGGTGCAGCCACCGGGTTGGCTGCCAAATACCTGGCACGCCCAAATAGTGAAGTGGCCGCGATCCTGGCATGTGGTGTACAGGGACGGACCAACCTGGAGGCGCTGGCCAGCCTTTTCCCACTCAAGCGCGCATACGCTTATGACATCCTGCCGGAGGTCCAGGCGAAATATATTGCAGAAATGAAAAAGAAATTCAAATTTGAGATCCTGCCTGCCAAGGGTCCAAAAGAGGCCATCATGGAAAGCGATCTGGTCGTGACATCCGGGCCGATCCTCAAGCATCCCACGCCCACCATCGAAAAAGATTGGCTGAAACCCGGCGGGATTTGGTTCCGCCGTTGATTTCGACTCATATTGGACCGGACCGGCCATGGCCCAGATGGACAGGATCAGCACAGACGATCATGCCCAATTCGAATATTACCGGACAAGCGGATATTTCTCCCAGACCCCTGCGCCTTACGCAGACTTGGGACAACTGGCAACCGGCCAAAAACCAGGTCGGGGCTCTGACAAAGAACGGAACCTGGCGATCAACCTGGGCCTGGCGATGGACGATATGGCCATTGCACCTGAAATTTACCGGCGGGCAAGGGAAAAAGGGATCGGCACCTGGCTGCCGCTCTAACAACAATTCGATCATTATTCGATATGACGCCCACACAGGTGGGCGTTTTATCGCCTTGATTTGCAAATTGATTAGAAATGATTGAACACAGGAACTTTTGCAGAGGTAGATTGACCATAAACATTATAGAGAGGAGTTTTTCGAGAAATTATGGTTCCCAAAACAGCTGAAGTTGTAGTTATCGGGGGTGGGGTGATGGGCGCAAGCACAGCCTACCATCTTGCACTGCGCGGCCAAAAGAATATTCTTCTCCTTGAAAAGGATGAATTCTTTGGTCAGGGTGCAACGGGACGCTGTGCAGGGGGAGTCCGGTATCAATTCTCCACAGAGGTCAATGTCCGCCTATCCCTGCAAAGTTTGCCCATGCTTGAGCGATTCAAGGACGAAACAGGTCAGGAGATAAATTTCCGTAAGTGTGGTTACCTGTTTGTTCTTACCAAGCCCGAAGATGTTAAAACATTCCAGCACAGCTTGGAGCTCCAACAAAACCTCGGTGTACATACCCAATGGCTGAGTCCCGACGAAGTCCACCACCGCCTGCCTTTGATGCGTTTTGAGGATGCCCTGGCAGGCTCCTTCAACCAGGATGATGGACTGGTGGACCCGAACAGTGTCGTCATGGGGTATGTGGGTGCGGCGCAGCGTTTGGGAGTGCAATGCCTCAATAAAGTTGAAGTAACCGGTGTTAAAGTCTTCAGCAGGCAAAATCATTGGAGTGGAAACAAATCAGGGGACAATCTCCACGCCCGTAATCGTGGATGCTGCGGGACCCTGGGCCGGTCTGATCGGCCAGATGGCGGGAGTACCAATCCCGATTGAACCTTATCGCCGCCAGATCATGACCACCACACCAATTCCTGAAGTTCCTAAGGATTTTCCATTCGTTTTGGATTTTGCACAATCGCTGTACTTTCACCGGGAGGGGGATGGAATTTTGACTGGTATGTCCAACAATGATGAAAAGGCCGGGTTTGACCAAAATGTCGATGAGGCTTTCGAGATGGTTAACTTGGAAGCGTCGATAGCCCGCATGCCATGCCTTGAGAAGGTGGGTTTACTATCACATTGGGCTGGATTGTATGAAGTCACCCCTGACGCACATCCGATCTACGGAAAAACAACCGTGGAAGGCTTTTATATTGTTGCGGGATTTTCAGGTCATGGTTTCATGCATGGCCCTATCTCGGGAAAATTAATGTCGGAATGCATCCTGGACGGAAAATTCCTAAGTCTGGATGTTTCTTTTCTTGACCTGGCCAGGTTCAAGGAAGGTCGTCAAATCCGGGAATACAACGTAGTTTGATCTGAAATCAGGAATCCTGGATTATTGGATAAAAAGACGGGCTGTGGCAACACAGCCCGTCTGATATTTAAGTTTCTGTACTTTACTTTTTTCTCAGTAAACTCCAGACATACACGCCCATCCCGATCCCTGCCAACAGGAAAACCGCCCCCAGGATCCCCATTAGCGGTGAGCGTTTATCAGAAGGGTTGCCGGGATTAATTACGGTTTTTAACTGTGCTCCGTAGTCTATGTAGGCGATATCACCGGCAGATACCACAACTTTGGAGGTCAGGTTAATCGTTGGGTTGTAACCATCCGGCGCGGCGGCACTTACGTTATATTGTCCCATGGGCACATCTGTGAAGCACGTGCCCTGGTAAGCGGTCGCATCGGGGTTGATAACAGTTGTAATGGTTTTCGAGTAAGACCCATCCAGGCTGGTGAGACTAACCGCCGCACCGGCAATCGCCACTTCGGTCGACTGGCGTAAGCCATCCCCGTTGATATCGTCATATACAAGCACACAAACCTGGGCCATGCCGCCTACCCCCGGGGTGACCGTGGGCGGTGCCTCAGTAGGCGTGGGGGAAGGTCCGGGGGTGGGGGAGGCGGCAGCAGCTGCCCCGATGCCAAGGGTTAATTTCTGGCCTTCACGCAGAGTGCAATTTGCATCCAAATTGTTGGTTGCGCGCAGATATTCCAGTGATACGCCATACATCAGGGAGATATATTCGCATGTATCCCCGGCTTTAACGATATAAATGATCTGTCCATTCGCCTGGGGAGTTGGCGAGGGAAAGGCACTTTGAGGTTCGCCGGGAGCGGCTTGCACACTTGCAGAAATCCAGACAAAACCAAGGGAAATCAGGAAAATACTGACGAGCAAAAGGACCTTTTTCTTCATGGTACCACTCGCGAGGATTATACCTCATCGCCTTTGCACTTGATATAATGCACTGACAGGTTCTACGGGAATATTTTAAATTTTCACCTGCAAACCGGGAAGGAGAAGACATGACCCTGCAAGTAATTGTAGGTGCGCAATGGGGGGACGAGGGAAAAGGCCGTATTGTGGACTGGTTCGCCGAACAGGCGGATTTCTCCGCCCGCTACAACGGCGGCGATAATGCCGGGCACACTGTAACTGTAGGAAACCGGATCTTTAAATTGCATCTGATTCCATCTGGGATCATCCACCCGCAAGTAGTGGCTATATTAGGGAATGGTATGGTGGTCAACCCGACTACTCTATTCGAAGAAATAGACATTCTTCGCCAGGCGGGGATTTCCATTTCGCCGGAGCGGTTGCGCGTTTCGTATGCCGCTCATCTGATTACACCTGCCCACCAGGCGCTCGACCGAACCCTCGAAAAGCAAAGAGGCAGGGGTAGTATTGGCACCACCGGACGCGGCATTGGTCCGGCTTACACGGATAAAGCCTCCCGCCGAGGTCTCCGCATTGGCGACATTCTCTCTCCAGATTTCTGCGAAAGGGTCGATAACCACATTGCTGAGGCCAATCGCACTCTGCGAATGCTGGGCGCATCTGAGCTAGACCCGGCAGAAGTCTGCGCACAATACCGCGAAGTTGCTGCACGCCTGGAGCCTTATATAGCGGACACTTCGTTTGAACTCCACACCGCTCTTCAAGCAGGAAAAACCGTCCTGGCCGAAGGGGCGCAGGGGACTCTGCTCGATATAGATCTTGGCACATATCCTTTCGTCACTTCTTCCAATACTACAGCACCGGGTGCATTGACCGGTCTCGGCCTGGGAATGGATGCGGCTCGCGATGCCCGCGTGGTTGGCGTGGTAAAGGCCTTCCAAACCCGGGTCGGATCCGGCCCATTCCCGACTGAAGTCTTTGACGACCTGGCGCTGCGCCTGCGCGGCACGGGGGAGCATCCTTGGGACGAATATGGCACCACCACCGGCCGGCCGCGGCAGAGTCGGCTGGCTTGATGGAGTTTTATTGAGATATGCAATACGGATCAATGGTATCCGCGAACTGGCCGTCACCAAGCTGGACATCCTGAGCGGATTGGAAAGCCTCCAGCTGTGTAGCGCCTACCGTTCAGGAGATAAACAATACACCGACCTGCCCTTTCGGCCCGTCGGATCCACGCAATTTCGAGCCGGTTTACGAGAATTTTCCAGGCTGGCACCAAGATATTTCCGGTGTAAGGGAGTGGAAAGATTTACCGGCAGCCGCGCAGATTTATCTCGAGAAGGTAGCCTCCCTGGCTGGTGTACCGGTTAAACTGGTCAGTGTGGGAGCGGAGCGGGAGCAGATTGTCTCCTATTGATAAGTATTTATAATAATAATTCGAGACCGCCTTATGGCGGTCTCGAATTATTATTCCAATGTGCGGGTGCTCGGCCTTTGGTATCTTTTTTTGATCTCTGGCAGGAAGTACTCGTTGAAGAATTTATCCACATCGTAATCCGGCTTCCAGCCCCAGTCTTTACGGGCCAGCGAATTGTTCACATCCTCCGGCCAGGAGTCCACAATGCCCTGGCGGCGCGGATTGGGCACGAATGTGATCTGTGCTTCAGGAAAGGCGCCCAGTGCCCGCTGTCGGAACTCTCCAGCGGTCAGGCTGAATGCAGCGATGTTGTAGACCTGGCTGGTGAGGTTTTTACGGGGTGCATCCATCAGCATCAGCAGAGACTTGATGGCATCCGGCATGGCCATGAAAGAGATGCGCGTGTCGGCATCCACGAAGCAGGCATAGGGTTTGCCGGCCGCGGCTGAATGCAGCATTTCGGGGCCGTAATCACTCGTCCCGCCGCTCGGGACGGTGAAGGCGCTCACCAACCCGGGGAAGCGGATGGCGCGGAAGTCGAGCATGGTGGGCGGGATTGGGTCAAGGTGGCGCTGACCGCAATAGCGGCTGTAATACACTCCCAGCTTTTCGCAATAAAGTTTGTTGCAGCCGTACATGGTATGCGGAGTATTCCACTCGTCTTCTTTAACAATCCCTGCCACATGCTTGGTAGCCCGGTTCGGGAAGCCGTAAGCAGCGATCGAGCTGGGGAAGAGGAATTTGACCTCCTTTTTAAGCTTTTCCGACTTGTAGGCAGCCAGCAGCAGCAATTGCATCGTGCCTTCCACGTTAATGCGGTGAGCGTCCTCGGTGGCTACTTCCGCTTTCGAAGAGAGCGAGGCAGCCAGGTGGAAGATGAGGTCGAAATCATAATCGTAAAAAATCTTGATCCGGTTAACCAGGTCTCCCTGGATATGCTCAGCCGGCAGGTTTTTGATTGTTTCGGGCAGGGCAACCAGGTCGGCAGTGACGATGCGGTAGCCTCGCTTCTGCAGGCTTTGTACCAAGGCCTGGCCGATTTCTCCGCACGCGCCGGTCACCAGGACGGATTTTTCGCTCATGTACTTCTCCTTTTTTTCGAGTTCATGCAACCGGGACGGTACACGGGTGGAAACCCGGATTGCTTTTCAGGGAACCTGCATTTTGAGCATTCAAAGTTTACGGACTTTCCAAAAAGCAGTAGAATGAACAGATAAGTTGAATGCCAGTAGTAATGATTGTACAACAGCTTGTGTAAAAATTCTTCCGATTCTTTACCGATGAAACTCACCTTTTTTTCCTGGGGCGTGCTCACGCTCTTTTTCTTGGCCGCCTGCAGTGGCCTAGCTGCCGCGCCCACTCAGACAGCTACCCCCGTCCAGGATACGCAAACTCCCACAGCC
The DNA here is from genome assembly GCA_963760245.1 of uncultured Chloroflexia bacterium. Lineage (GTDB taxonomy): Bacteria > Chloroflexota > Anaerolineae > Anaerolineales > Villigracilaceae > UBA877. The sequence continues at coordinate 1,001,662 of CAVXCH010000004.1, forward strand.
ACTATTGTCTGGTTTCCTCCCACCGATACGCCCACATTTTTTCCCACCCAGGTCTTGCTGTCCACCCCCGATCAGAAACCGGGCTTGGGAGATTTACTATTTACGGACTCCTTTGACCAGCCCAGTTTGTGGAGCACTTCCGCCGGCGCCTCCGCCAGCGCAACCGTGACCCGCAACCAACTGCTGTTATCCATCTCTGGGCAGGGACCACTGACAATAATCAGTCTTCGCAGCCAGCCAGCCTTGTTAGATTTCTACGCTGAAGCCACCGTAAGCCTCAGCCTGTGCGAAGGCAAGGACCTGTTCGGGATGCTCTTCCGCGCTGCTCCCGGTGATAACTATTATCGCTTCGCGGTCAGTTGTGAAGGTCAGACGCGGCTCGAACGCATGGTTTCCGACTCTCTCCTGCCACTCAACACCTGGCTTTCCAGTGGCGACGCCCCTATCGCAGCCCCGGCTGAGGTCAAGCTTGGGGTCTGGGCGGCGGGCAGTGAGATGCGTTTCTTCCTGAACGACCACTTGCAGTTTACTTTTCGGGATCCTTCCCTGCATTCCGGCACACTTGGCTTTTTTGTCTATGTCAATGGTGCTGCCCCCATCACTGCTTCCTTCACGGACCTGTCGGTGTATTCTGTAGCGTATGTATCCCCGGTTCCATCGCTCACCCCCACCCGGACCCCGATTCCGACGCGCACATCCATTCCCAGTTCCACACCTACTCCGTGATCTATTTATCAAATGAAAAATAAACTCAACGACCTCGACTCCCGCTCCTGGCTAAAGTTCCAAAAATCCTGGTTCATCCACAACCCTCCGCCGCGCAAGAAGGGCGTGCTTGTCCATCCCGCCAAGTTTCCGGAGACGATGGCCCAGGAATTCATCGAATTCTTCACGAAGCGCGGTGAGACCGTGCTGGACCCGATGGCAGGGACAGGTTCGACTCTTATTGCAGCGTTAAGGTCGGGGCGGAATTCCTACGGCATTGAATTAAACCCAAAGTATACTGAAATTGCGAGACAGATCATTATTAACGAGCGCCAATCTCTGGGGGACAAGGTCGAATACCTAACATCGAACGTCATTACGGGTGATGCGACCCAAGCAGCAGATTTTAGGCTTCCGACATTCGATTACGTACTAACTTCTCCCCCTTATTGGGACATGCTGCATGCCAAAGGGGCAGGGACTCAAAAGAAACGCCGCACTTCTGCGGACCTGGATGTTTTTTATTCCGACGACGCCAAAGACCTTGGCAACCTTCATGATTATGAGGAATTCCTGTCTAAGCTGGTCAAAATCTATGCCGGGTTGAGGCCGCTATTGCGCTCGAAGGCATATCTCACAATAATTGTCAAGAACGTGAAAAAAGGGGGCAGGATTTTTCCCCTGGCATGGGACCTGGGACGAGAACTCGGCAAAATATATTCTCTCAAAGATGAAAAGCTCTGGCTGCAGGATAACCAGCGCCTGGCTCCCTACGGGCTGGGCTCAGCCTGGGTGAGTAACACCTTTCATCATTATTGTTTGCAGTTCAGGAATGATTAAGAGGACGAGAATTCGTATATAATCTTTCGAAGATGATCACAGCCTCTGACATCCTCCACCTCCCCTATACACCTGATCTGACCGAAGGCGGCATTGTGTACGCCTGCCGTTCACTTGCGTCCTCCACGAATCTCAAGGGGGACTTGTCTTTGGAACAACTGCGCCAACTCGTTGGAGGGATGGCAGTCGAATTGGCATTCAGGCGTTCCTTGACCGAACAGGCGATCCCATTTCAAGTTCTGGGAACGAAGCCTTTTACCCACCCGGACCGGTACAACGTTTCACTGGGCGGGCATCGCTGTGAGTTGAATTGTAGCTATATCTCCCGCAGGCCGCAGATTGCGAGGCTCCGTAAAGATCATGGCCTTACCCTGCACACCCCCGCACTCCTCCCAATCGACCAATTTTCCGCTGAAGGGTACAAACCGGACGATTTGCACATTTTTGCGTTTTTACTGGGCTTGGTGACGGTCTCCTGCGAAGAAATGGATAAAGCCATGACCGCTGGTCAACCTGCCTGCTTGATCCACTCGCTGCCCGTTGGATGGAGCTGCCCGACGGATTGGCTCCCTCTCGAAAAGTTGGCCTTCAAAAGCGAATGCGAGCTGCCCATCAGTATCGAGATTGGTGGACAGAACTCCGAGCGAGAATTCTCCACGGCCCGAATGGAACTCCCGCCTAAAAAACGTGTAGTGTTGCAGCAGTGTTTCCACAGCCTTGCCTACCTTCATGCCTCACGTAGACCTGAAGGTCGCATCGGCCTGCATAGCCCGACCCACGGCGAAGCGTATATCATTCCACCCAAGGAGTGGGGAAATATTTGGGTCTATGGGATGGACATTATGCTGGTGGGCTGGCTAAGTCACGAGGAATACCGACGTAAAGCGAAAGTGTTGAATGCCGGGATTCGTACTTTTCAGGTTGAGAGGACCCGGGAAAAGAACCTGTTCGTCCCGATGGAAGAGTTGAATCCGCTCAGGCCGCTGTTTAAACGTATCCAGGACTGGTCGGCTAATTCCAAATAACCCAAGAAGAATTTATTAATTGACGTTCCCAATCTCCTGTGGTATCATCCCACCACAACCTAATAGCCCCAATCGGCACTCTTATCCAGAGAGGTGGAGGGACCGGCCCTGTGAAACCTCAGCAACCCCCGACTGGACGACTTTTAAGTCGTCCATTTAGGAAGGTGCCAACTCCGGCAGACAATCTGGAAGATGAGAGGGCAGCCGTGCGCCTTGCGCAATTGCCCTTTCGCTCGAAGGGGCAATTTCATTTTCAGGAGGCTTACAAGTTATGACCACCACCTTTATGTCTTCTCCCAAACTGCTCTTCACCTCCGAGTCGGTCACCGAAGGGCACCCGGATAAACTGTGCGACCAGATCGCCGACTCGGTGCTGGACGCCTGCTTCGAGCAGGATCCGCAGAGCCGGGTGGCCTGCGAAGTGGCCACCAAGACCGGCTTTGTGATGCTGCTGGGCGAGATCACCACCCATGCCTTTGTCAACTTTGACGAACTCGTTCGCAAGGTCGTCGTAGAGATCGGCTACGACCGCGCCAAAAAGGGCTTCGACGGCAATACCTGCGGTGTCTTATCGGCCATCTCCAGCCAGAGCCCGGATATCGACCTGGGCGTCAGCAAATCCTTGGAAGCCAAGGACGGCGACCAGGACCAGATCGACCTGATCGGTGCCGGAGACCAGGGCATGATGTTCGGCTTTGCCTGCAACGAGACCGCCCAACTGATGCCCATGCCCATCTACCTGGCCCACAAACTGACCCGCAAGCTGGCCGAGGTGCGCAAGGCAGGTACGCTCCCCTGGCTGCTACCCGGATGGCAAGTCCCAGGTGACGATTGAATACGCCTACGGCAAGCCAAAGCGCATCGATACCGTGCTGGTCTCCGCCCAGCATTCCCCGGAAGTCTCACATGCCGAAATCGAAGAAGGAATCATGGAGCATGTCATCATGCCGAGCTTGCCGGCAGAAATGGTGGACAAGAACCTGAAGTATTACGTCAACCCCACCGGGCGCTTTGTCATCGGCGGACCGATGGGCGACGCGGGTGTGACCGGGCGCAAGATCATCGTGGACACGTACGGCGGCATGGGCCGGCACGGCGGCGGATCATTCTCCGGCAAGGACCCCACCAAGGTGGACCGCTCCGCAGCCTACGCTGCCCGCTGGGCTGCCAAGAACGTGGTCGCGGCGGGACTGGCCGACCGGATCGAGATCCAGGTGGCCTACGCCATCGGTGTGGCGCACCCGCTTTCGGTCAACGTTGAAACCTTCGGGACCGGGAAAATCGCCGACGAAAAGATCAGCAAACTCATCCTCGAGCATTTCGACCTGCGCCCAGGCGCCATCATCCGCGACCTGGACCTGCGCCGTCCGATTTACCGCAAGACGGCTGCCTACGGTCACTTCGGTCGTGACGATGTCCAGTTCCCCTGGGAAAATACGGACAAGGCTGCCGACCTCAGGAAAGCAGCAGGATTTTGAACCAATACCCTTATTACCCCGAAGACTGGCTTCGGGGTAATTTTATTTTCCCATTGACTATACTCTTTGTCGTTCCTACTGCTTTTCAGGAGTCTTTTCCTATTTTATTATAGGCGGGACCAAGAAGCTGAGGGATAAATGAGGAGGGAGAGAGGCGACACGGGATCCCCGACAGGAGCTGTCACCTAAATATTTCATTAGAAATACCCGAGGGGGATTCCCTTAGGGAAGACTATAATTTATAATGGTGTTGGGAGAGGGGAAAAGGATTAGATATACTGGATATCCATTTTTGAATGAAATCGCGAATCCTATTTCCTCCTTGCACCTGCTGAGTAATTGGTACTGCAGAACAAACCCAGGGAGTCCCGGATATTTTTAAAATCTAGGTGTTGGAATGAAACCGACCCGCAGACTTAGTCGAATTACGACTTTTATAATCTTAATAGTTTCAATTGTACTGGTCGCGGCAATCACAGGATTTAGACTACCGGTCGTATTGGCATCCACCTCAACGTCCGTCAATCCCGCGGCTCAACTGTCTCTCATTGCACCTACCGCGGCCTCCGTCTCCCCCAAAACACCCATAGACACCACCCATGCGATTTCCTGGCCTGAGGTAGTGACCTTTCTTGAAAACGATCACACCAATTGGAACCCTTACATCCCTGGAAAATATACGTGCTTGGACTTCTCAACTGACCTGGTGGCAAATGCCACCCAGCAAGGGATCAAAGCCTGGATCGTTGCGGTTGATTTTACCGGCGGGGGTGCGGGGCATGCCTTCGTCGCATTCGAAACTACCGATCGTGGTATTGTTTATGTTGAGCCACAGGCGGATGACACTTATCCAACTGTCGCGGTCGGTAAAAATCTCTGCGATTCCTGGGGAGTCTACCAGTGCATGGGTACAGTATCTTCCATCCAATTTATTCAATGTGATAAGGCGCATTTTTGCACCAAGTACACCCCCTAAAAGCCCACCATTTCTGGCGGCTGTTGCTGCCGTTCACTGAACAATGCCCATCCATCATAAAATAGGGACCATCGGTGAAACAGTGCTTTGTGAGCTAAACTCGCAAAACACTATTAATTTTGATTCCATTTTTTAAAATGTTTTTTTTCCCAGACTTAACCAACTCGATATGATCCATGGCATCATCGCAAAGAATCCGATGAGCGCCAGATCACCAGCGTTGGAGACCAGCGAGATGATCACGATCCCTAACCCAGTGATCCCATAACTCAGCACCGCCAGCCGGTCGAACAAGACTTCAGCAGGTTTGGATGCCTTCCCTGAGATCAGCAGGTACAGGGCAAAGGTGGTAAAGACAGTCAGCCACCAGCCCCAGAAGTTCTGCAGGGGGATGCCGTGATAGGCACCATTTACATCCCAGACCCAGTGCCCGCTGGCGACCATGATCGGATCCATCACAAGGTCCCAGGCAGTCATCACCAGGCCTCCTACGGCTGCCACCGATAGGATTCTTTGCCAGTGCTTCCAGGCTGCTGGAATCAGCCTGTCGGCTATGACAAATGAAGGGTAGCTCATCATGAACCAGGCCACCGGGATGAGATACGGCACCAGGCCGAGGAAAAGGGGGCCTAGTTTATCGGTGTAATGGTATGGACCATAGACCAGCCCCGTTGCAACGCCGACACTTTCGAACAGCAGGCTCACGCCAAACACAAGCGCCAGCAGGCGCAAGGCACGCCCCCAGCCTTCGCGCTGCCCGGCGTGCAGCATGGCGAATGAGAATCCCACCAGGGTTGAAACCGGGGTGATGAAAGGGGAGGGTGCTACACCAGCGGTGATGCTGGCAATGGGATAAATGGTCAGGAGGGCGTAGAGAATGAGCAGTGCAAGTATGATCCGGCGCGAGGTCATGACAGCTTATTCTTTACATCAGATTTTACACCAGCTTCGTGTCCAATTGTGAGTGCCAAGATTAAGCGCGGTACCCCACGGGAATCCTTTCAATACTCATCGAGAACCGCATGTCTGCGATAATATAAATTCGCCTCCCAGAAGGTAGCGGGGGTTTCCACTCTTGGAGAGTCTTCCCCTTAAAATTACTCAATAATTGGAACACCCAAATCATGGTTTTTTCAGAATCAAAGATTATCGAAAAAACCATTCCACGGTGTAAAAAAAGCGGTATTTCCAGATAAATTGGATGGGTGTATACTCTCTCACGCAAATTCTTCAGGAGGCCTCATTTATGAAACGAGCAGTCAGCATCAGTATCGGCTCTTCCAAGCGCGACAAGGCGGTCACCGTCAAGTTGTTGGGCGAGGAAGTCAGCATCGAGCGCATCGGCACCGATGGGGACATGGAAGTTGCTGCGCGCAAATACCAGGAACTCGACGGGAAAGTGGATGCCTTTGGGGTTGGCGGGGCAGACCTGGGCCTGATGGTGGATGATAAATGGTACCGTCTTTATTCGGTCGAGAAGATGGTGCGTTTCATCAAACAGACGCCAGTTGTGGATGGCACCGGCCTGAAGAATTCATTGGAAAATAAAGCCGCACCTTTTGTGGAGGCCAAACTCGGCGACTACATCCAGAAAAATGGCGGTAAAAAAGCCTTTGTCATGACCGGAGCCGACCGCTGGGGTTTGGCGCATGGCTTTGTGCAGGCCGGTTATGAGTGCACCTTTGGGGATTTCATGTTTTCGCTGGGCATCCCGATCGCCCTGCATAACGAACAACAGCTCAAGAGCCTGGCGTCCGTTCTCATGCCCCTGGCAGGACGCCTTCCTTTCGAATGGGTTTATCCGACCGGCGAGAAACAGGAAGAGCGCAAACCGAAATATCCGAAGTGGTTCGAGTGGGGAGTGGTGATCGCGGGCGATTGCCATTATATCAAGCGCTATATGCCGGATGATATGAAAGGCAAGGTGGTGGTCACCAACACCACCACGCCTCAGGATGTGGAATTATTCCGCAAATGCGGCGTGAAAACCTGGTAACCACCACGCCGGTGCTGGATGGACGTTCGTTCGGCACGAATATGATGGAAGCCGCTCTGATCGCCGTTTCGGGCAAAGGTCGCGCCCTCACCCATGATGAATACGAGGAAATGCTGACCAAACTCGGTTTCGAGCCATCCCTGCAGGAATTGAATTAACATGGTCCTCCTGTTGAGATGATCAAACCACGGAAATTTATTCTTTGATCGGAATGGATTATTCTGTCCTCCCCAGTATTTTTTATGGGGATAGGTGCGTGCGCGGCAGGCGCATCGAAATTTAATTAAAGGAGTAATTATGGATGCAATCGTGACTGCAGGCGGAATTCCACTCCCGGAAGAGCCATTGTATGATGCCACCCAGGGTCACCCCAAGGCAATGGTGGATGTGGCTGGCAAACCGATGGTCCAGTGGGTGTTGGATGCCCTGTCGGATTCCAGTAATATCGATAATGTAATCATCGTCGGCTTGACCGATAAGAGCGGCTTGAAATGCAGAAAGAAGATGTATTTCGTCTCCAACCAGGGCAAGATGGTGGAGAACCTGCAGGCCGGCGCCCACAAGGTGCTGGAGATCAATGAGAAGGCCGAGTATGTGTTGATCGCCTCATCCGACATCCCGGCCATCACCGGCGAGATGGTGGACTGGGTGGTGAAGACAGCCCTCGAGGAGAAAGTGGATATCGTTTACAACGTCATCCAGCGCGAAGTGATGGAGAAACGCTTTCCCGGCTCGAAACGGACCTGGACACGGCTGAGGGACATGGAAGTCTGCGGGGGGGATCTGAATGCCGGACGCATAAGTCTAATCGTCAATGATGACACCGATATGTGGGAGAAGATCACCAATTCCCGCAAGAGTCCACTCAAACAGGCTGCCCTGATCGGTTACGATACGGCTTTCATGCTCCTGACTGGAAGGTTGAGTCTCCAGGATGCGGAAACCAGGGTCATGAAGCGTATGAATATCACCGGCAGGGCCATCGTCTGCCCGTACGCTGAAGTGGGCATGGATGTGGATAAGCCGCACCAGCTTGAGATCATGCGGGCCGATTTAACGAAACGAACCAAACAAGCTGAAAAAGGATCGAGGGCTTCGAAGAAGTCATCAGCCCTTGTTAAAACTACCGTGAAGGCAAAAAAGGCCGCTCCGGTCAAGATGAAAGTTCCTGTTGGAAAGATCGAAAAATCTGTTTCAGCGAAAAAGAAAGTTCCTGCCAGAAAGACAACCAAGAAGTGACCTGGAAGAATATTTTGGAAATGGACGCTCGTCTGTCCGCACGAATGCGGGTGGCCGAGCGTCCTGGGTTCTTCCGTAGTGTGGCGATCATCCTGGCTCATTCGGGCGATTCTTGGTTTTGGTGGGCGGGTCTGGGCCTGCTCTGGTGGCTGGGCAATTCATTTTGGCGCCCTTGGGCGCTGACAGTGCTCCTGTCCATTATTGCCCTGGCAGTCATTGTCCTGGCGATCAAGTTCACCATCCGCCGCCGAAGGCCGGAGGGGGAATGGGGAGGGGTGTACCGAAAAACCGATCCGCATTCCTTCCCGTCCGGGCACGCCGCACGCGTGGTTCTGATCGCCGTGCTGGCCCTCGGGCTGGGTCCGGGGTGGCTGGCACTGGTCATCTGTATTTGGGCGCCTCTGGTAGCACTGGCACGCGTGGCCATGGGCGTCCATTATCTTTCTGATATCGTCGCGGGGTTCGGGTTGGGGGCAGTGGCAGGCATGCTGTCTCTGCTGATATCTTCTCATTAATTGATAAGGTTTGAAAACCTGAACCAAATCACAACTCACCCCGAACGAATTCTTCGGGGTGAGTCGTGATCACAAATGCTTCCTTCTTATATGACAGTTATTAGATTTTACCCGGCGGCTCTCATGGACGCCTTAAATTTTTCAAGCGCTTCCACCGGCGTTGGATCGCTGCCGTATGCCATCGCCAGGTAATAAGACATGTAATCCCCAAAATGCAAGGTGGTCCAGATGTGCGCCAGCCTCGATTCTCCCAATGCTTCGTAAACGTCGGTAGTCAGCCCCTCGACCGTGAATCCGTGCCGGGTAAGATCGAGGCGCAGATGATTGCGTGGGTGGTCGGACGGAGCATGCAGGAACAGTGTTACGGTGCGCGCCAGGATGTCTGCCGGGTTGAGTAGTCCGGCCAGTGCGTTGTGGTCTGCTTCGGGTATAAATTCAAACCCGGCTCCCGCCTTGGCGATTTCGTTGATCTGCGTCTTCCAGCGCCGCGCCACAGGCGCCAGGCATCCGGAAGCGTAGACATTCACCCAGCGCTCCACCAGTTGTCCCGCCAGCCGCTTTGCAGGGTTTTGGTTTGTCGGGACATCGGCCTTAAGGTAATCCTGCTGTTTTTTCATGACTTCAACAGCTTCCGCTAACTCATTCGTCGGGTCGGCAATTAATCCCAGGCGGGACAAGGCAGCCAGCAGCAGCCCGAATGAAAAGCCAACTGCGGCGCGCGGCTGACCTTTGTGTTCGAATTTCCAGAGTGGAATATTTGTCTGCTCAGCCCGTTCCGCCAGCTTTCCGCCGGTGGCAACGGCCATCAGGGAGCACTTGTTTTGGAGAGCTGCGGTGAATGCTTCGAGGGTCTCTTCGGTGTTGCCGGAGTGGGAGCTGGCGATCACCAGCGTTTCGGGGCCGTCAGCCCAGGCGGGTAGACCGTAATCACGCTGCACGATGACGGGTATTTTGCAGCCGGGAGCGATGAACGCTGCCAGCAGGTCTGCGCCGATGGCTGAACCACCCATGCCGGGGATGATCACCTGGCGAAGACCTTTGAGTTCTGGCAGGGGCAAGGTCTGTCCCAGATCCCAGGCTTTTTTCAGTTGAGCCGGGAGGTTGTTTATTTCTTCGAGCATGTTCTGCTTGTCGAGCTTATGGATAAAATCAAGGTCGTCAAGGTTCATATTAGAATCCTCCATCTTTTTTTTAATCCAGGTCTTGCCGATCACGCTATCATTTTATTCATGCATCATGCCGTGAACTGCATGTTGAAGGATAATTAATTATGTATTAAGCAACTTCATCCCTGGATCGCTGTGATCCGGTTGTAGATTTCTTTCCTTTTCCAACCGCTCTCTTGTGCTACCCGTTTCGCCAGCACAGACGGGCTTTCGCCCAGTTTCAAACCAAACTTGATTGCTATTTTCACCTTGTCTTCTGACCATTTTTCCACACCCCGTTTTGTTCTTCCTGCCACCACCAGTGTAAATTCACCGCGCGGTTCGTTTTGCGTGAAATATAGGGTTGCCTCCGCGATGGACCCGCGCCAGATTTGTTCGTGGACCTTGGTAAGTTCGCGTGCGACCGCGATCTGCCGGTTACCGAAGGAGGTTTCCAGGTCATGCAGGGCAGCTGGCAACCGGTGGGGTGACTCAAGGAACAGCAGCGTATAGGGTAGGTTTTCAACCTGTCGTAGTAATTCCCGCCGCTCGGACGACTTGCGCGGCAGGTAGCCAAGGTAAATGAAAGAGTCGGTGGGGAGACCTGAGGCTGCCAGCGCCGCCAAGGGGGCGGATGGTCCGGGATGGGGCAGACGGTATGCTCTGCTTCAATTGCAGCCCGCACTAGTTCGTACCCGGGATCGTTGATTGCGGGGGTCCCTGCATCCGAGACCAGGGCCACATCACCTCTTGTCAATTCCGCCAGAATGGCGTCCAGCTTGGTCAACTTGTTGTGCTCGAAGTAGCTGGTGAGGGGAGTGTGCAGCTTGAAGTGCGTCAGCAGGTTGCGGGTGACGCGGGTATCTTCTGCAGCAATGAGACGGGCTTCGCGCAGAGTCCGCACGGCGCGCGGACTCATATCTTCCAGGTTCCCGATCGGGGTTGCAACAAGATACAGGGTACCCATGCAATAATTAAACCACAGATGACCTGGGAAGGATATATCGGACTGCTTCGCACAAAGGATTTTATAAAATCAATCGAAGACATTACGATATCATCCCCCAAGAGGTCATTCTTCCTCTCTACAGCTCTAGCTGGCGTCCACGCCTCCTAGGATGGCGGGAAAGCAAAATTTTATTGGGTGTATACTCTCAGCTGATGATTTTCTCCAGGTCTATGAAACAAAAATAGGGTCTAGAGTCGAGATCCTGGGCTTCTGGGAACTTGCTGCTGCGGTCAAGCCAAAGGAGACCCCGAAGATTGGAAAGTTGCGGACACCTCCAGTCCCTCCTCGAACATTCTCAATAATTTCATTTCCCAAGCTATGAAAAAAGTTTACTAACCATCCCCGCATCCGGATCCTCCCCATTTCCATTCAAAAATGGGAGGATTTTTGTATTGGTTTCAGATCAGGTCAGGATGGGCGAATTTATCCTATTTCCCTGTTGAACTGCGTCTCATACAACTGGCGGTATACACCCTCCACCGTTAGCAACTGCTCATGTTTACCACGCTCAACGATCTTCCCCCGATCCATCACCAGGATCAGGTCCGCAGCCAGGATCGTGGACAGGCGGTGGGCTATGACGATGCTCGTCCTGCCTGCCATGACGCGCCTCAATGCTTCTTGGATCAGGGATTCGGACTCGCTGTCGAGGTGGCTGGTGGCCTCGTCGAGAACCAGGATGCGTGGGTCTTTGAGGATTACGCGCGCCAGGGCAATGCGTTGTTTCTCGCCACCGCTCAACCGGTAGCCGCGTTCGCCCACGATCGTGTCATAGCGGTCGGGCAAGTCCATGATGAACTGGTGGATGTTGGCAGCCTTTGCAGCGGCTTCAATCTCGGCTTGGGTTGCTGCGGGTTTGGCATAGACTAGGTTTGTGTGGATAGTGTCGTGGAACAGGTAGTTCTCCTGGGTCACCATGCCGATCGCTGTTGCCAGCGAGTTGAGTGTGACCTCCTTCACGTCGACCCCATCAATGCGGATGACTCCGCTGCTGGGATCGTACAGGCGTGGGATGAGATAAGTAACCGTAGTCTTTCCTGCGCCGGAGGGCCCCACCAGTGCTACCAACTGCCCGGAGTCGGCTTTGAAGGAGATTCCTTCAAGAGCCACATCGCGCGCCTGGGAAGTCTCGGTCGGTTCTTCATCGATGGAGGTTATTTCTTCACTCTTTTCTTTTCCGTCCCCTTTCGCGATATTCTCCGCAGAAGAAAGGACTGCAGCCACGTCTTCCATCCGCCCATAGCGCTTGACCTCCCTTAATAATTTGGTTTCATCCACGCTGTAATTGAAGGTCACATTTTCAAATTCGAGATTTCCCCGGGCGTTCTTCAGGATGATCGCGTTTTCTTTTTCCGGGATATCCGTAGGCAAGTCGATTACCTCAAAAACCCTCTCAAAGCTCACCATGGACGTTGAAAAATCGACAGGCGCACTGGCCAGGCCTTGCAGCGTTCCATACAACTGCCCTAAGTACGAGCCGAAGGCTACGATGGTGCCCACCGTGAATGTCCCCTGGATGACATACAAGCCGCCCAGGCCATAGACCAGGGCCGTGCCCACCGCGCCGACAAGCCCGAGGATCATAAAGAAAGTGGAACCAACAACGGCGCGGTCTATGCCCATGTTACGCACGCTGGCTGCGCGCTGACGGAAGCGTCCCGTTTCCTCATTGGCGCGCCCAAAAAGCTTGACCAGCAGTGCCCCGCCGATATTGAGCGTCTCGTTCATATGCGCGTTCATGCGTGCATTGGCTTCCATCTGTTTGCGGGCTAGGTCGCGCAGGACCCCCCCCAGTCTTTGAGCGGCAAGGATGAATAGCGGCAGGATGAGCACACTGACGAGGGTCAGTTTCCATTCAAGCGATAGCATGACTGCCATCAAAGCCACCGCTTCGATAATATTGGTGATGATATTGACAATGGTGTTACTGATAGCGTTCTGTGCTCCGACCACGTCGTTGTTGAGGCGGCTCATCATTTCGCCCACCTTGGTGTTGGTAAAGAACCGCAGGCTCATACGCTGCAGTTTACTGAAAAGCGCCACACGAAGGTCGTAGATGACTCCCTCGCCAACTTGGGCATTCAGGCGTCTCTGGACGACCGAAATCACACCGTTGAGAATAGGGACGAATAACAATGCAACCGCAAGTAGAACCAGTTGGTGCAAATCCTTGGACGGTAATACCTTGTCGATCATCTGCCTGAAAATCAAGGGCGTCACCAGCGAGAGCCCTGTGGTCAATAGGATCATAACCAGCATGCCTGTGATCTGGGACCAGTATGGCTTTGCATAGTTGAGCACGCGTAATAAAAGCTCTCTGGTCACCTTGGGCTTTTCGTCCCCCGAGCGCATATATGCCCCCCAACCACCACCATGGAACATAATTAATCTCCTGAAAATAATCGAATTGCACGGCTAAAAAAAGCTTCACATCGTGAAGCCTGTCAGACTATAAGACTTATTCGAATTTTGGTCAACTGGACGAAAGGAGAGTTTAACTGAAGTCTTCAAGGCTGAAAAATGCATAGTAGAATAGGGTGCGGATTTTGTATTGAAAGAACGATTTTTCCAAAAAAGCCCGGCAGTTTTCTATTACCGGGCATTCCCTTCATTGGAAACTTCATCCAAAACCGGAGCAGGAAGCGGCTCCTGTATTGTACGCGGGCGAAAGAAAATCCACGTCAGACTGATGCCAAGCCCATATAAAATGGCCGTGCTCACAAACAACGGCGAAAATCCAGATCGCTGCTGAACAACTCCCGATATGTACGGTCCAACCGCCCAGCCCACGTTCCAGGCCAGGTTGCGGATGCTGTTGACCGCACCGTGTTCCGCCTCGTGGCTTTGTTCCAGGGCAAAGGCGTCGAATAACGGGGCTACCATGTTCATCAGCGCGCCGCGTGCCAAAAAGCCGATGATGGAGAGCCATGCCCAGGGGGAGAAACCGATCATCAACAGGAAAACCAGGCTGGCTCCCTGGCCCAGCACCACAGTGCGTACTTTGCCGCCCAGGTTGCCTACCAGCCGCGGACCGATGACGCAGCCTATCCCGGTTAGCAGTGACCCCAGGCTGAACAGGATTCCCAATGAGGCATCTCCCATCTTAAACCGTTCAGCATAAAAAACATTGAAATACGGCACCAGGGTGGCGGCGCCCAATCCGATTACCAGGTTCGGGATGGCTAATTTCATAGTCAGGGGACGGACCAGCACCTTCCAAACCGAGGTCTTGGGTTGTATAAACCCCGGCTTATCTTCAATCAGAGCCTTTTTTGGCTCGTGGATAAATGCGATTGGCACCAGGACCAGGAAACTGGTCATCACGCTGAAGAATAGCACGGCTTGATATGCCGTAATGCTGGTGGCTAGGTGGAACCAGCGGGTGAATAGCCCCGGCAAGTAACCTGCCAGGAAGTTACCGGCTGTGCTTGCCAGTGGGAACATCCCGTAACTGAGACTGAATAAAACGTCGCGGCTCTTATCGTCGGAGGTCTTCATCATGAATGGCGCCTGGCTTAGAACGTACAACTGTGAGGTTACGCCCAGGAGAAGAGCTCCCGCTAGGATGACCCCTTCGGAACGACCCAGGATCATGGTGATGATGGCAAAGTTCGCCATGGCAAAACCGGCGATCATGGCGCGCTTGCGGCCCATCCGGTCAGAAAGCAGCCCCATCGGGACCCCCAGCAGGAGCGCTGAAAGGCTCGGGGCGGCATTCACCAGCCCAAGGAAATCACGGCTGTAACCGGCATCGATGATGTATAGGTTGAAGAACAGGTTCCAGCCTGCAAAAAGCAGCCCGTCCAGGAATAACGCTAATAGAAACAACCGTGCCGGGCGGTTGAGCAGGCGAAACTGGTTAAAGGTGGAGTGGAGGAAATTTTTCATTTTTACTGACTGCCGGACGGGGTTTGGCCGGCCGTTTAAAATCTAATTTACGAACATCACAGAAGAAGCCTTCTTCGGGAATAGCGTGCTCAACAACACCCGCCTCTCATCATCATTGTAGGAACAATCCGCGTAGGATTGTTCCAATTCTTCAAATGAACGGTAACCGAAGACAAGTTGCAGGAAGCTCAGGTCGGGGAAAGCCGCATTTCCCTGGTCCTCGTGGCTGGGCAACCAGGATTCGATGGTCGCCAGCCTGCCTTTGTCCAGCACCAGCCTCAACCCGGAGTGATAGAAACTGATCCTGACCTCTCCGCTGTAACCTACAATGGCTGACTCGGCAATGTGTCGCTCAAGCGCCGGAGCGATAAGACGTAAAAATGCTGGCAGGTCGGGAACACGGATATACCAGGCATATGGGTCACGCAGGCGCGGCAGCCGCTCGCGAAAAATATCGTATGCGGGATGCTCGCTCCCGAACCAGAAGGTGTACGTTGTGCGGGTTGCCGGCTTGCCATCCCGTTTCGAGTAGGTTTCTCCCGTTTTCCACAAATAGCGCGCAACACAGGGAGTTGCTTCAAGCCAGGAAACGCCTGGTTTTAGCTCATAGTGGAAGGCAACCAGCCCTGTGTCCCAGTCATACCAAGGGTGGGTAAAATAGCCCACCGATGCATTTGTCCCGGGGCGTACGAGCATGCGGAATTCTAGCCGTTCCACGTTCTGCTCGCTCATACCTGTCAATTCGTAGCGCCAAAGGGCCTCATCTCGTACACATGTGATCAGCCTCTCTCCGGCTTCCATGCGCATAGATTTCCATTATGAAAGGAATGTCTGCCTCATTGGCCGGGCGGATGCCGAATGGTTCGTTCACGCCCTCTTTCAAGGTCGGGAGTTGCGGTTCAAAACCGGTGCGCCCGCCGGCCAGTTCGAGCGCCATTTCGTAGCCGAAGAGACGGTAATAGTATGGAATGCCGGTAATTCCCTGGACAAGGTCGCCGCGCTCCGCACTCCATTTGTGGATCTCTTCGAACTGAGCGCGCACAAGGCCCCGATGGCGGAACTCGGGCAGCGTCCCCACCAATTCCGGTCGGCCCACTCCAAAGGGGATACCTTCATAGGCCCACGTTTGCGGGATAAGATTCATCGAGGAGATGATTTTTCCTGACGCAGCTTCGACCACCAATGTGCAGTCGTCGGCATGGAAGGTGGGGTGGGGGCGGGCAACCAGGTCACGCGTCCACGCACCCACGCGCAAGTCGGGTTTGTCAAATCCATCATCGCTGTGGATGCGGGAATTAAATTCAGCCAGCGCTTCCGCGTCGCCAGCCGATGAACGGCAGAGAATGAGCCCGTCTCCTAGGTTCCGCAGGATCGGGCGGTTGTTAAGTTTGATGTTCATGTTTGTCCTGTTATGTGACCTTTCCCCCCGACAGGCGGAAGGTCACCCTGTATCATTCAGAAAATGTTTCAATTCTTCCAGCGTTTTTTCTGGCTGGGTGAACTGGATGGCGTTCATCCCCACGGACTGTGCCGCTTCCACGTTGTTCAGCACGTCGTCCACGAAAACCGACTCTGCGGGGTTCACGGCTAATCTTTCGAGTGCCAGGCGGTAGATGCGCGGGTCGGGCTTTACCAGACCCACTTCGGCTGAGATGATCATTTCGTCGAAAACATCCACGAAATTCTGGCTGGTGATGATTGCCCGCAGGCCAGACCAGGCATTGCTGATGAGGCCCACCTTTCGCTCCGGGCGCAGGCTGCGCAGATAATCGAGCAGGGCAATATCCCATCGGTCACCGGAAAAGAATTCGGTAATGATCTTCTCACCCTCAACCTGGCTGACCTCCAATGCTTTCGCCACAGCCTGCCAATGAGCCTCTTCCGAGATCTCTCCGGTTGAAGCCTTCAAACTGGAATCGCTTTCGAAAATGATTTTTTCCAGGTCGCGGGAGGTCATCCCTAGGCGTTCAGCCTGGCGGCTGCGCGGACCTTTGTCTTCGGTGCGCATGAGCACGCCGCCAAAGTCAACCAAGACAGCCCGTACCCTCATTTCTTCTTCGTTCCAGCCGGCTTCCCCTTGGGGGATGGATCTTTCGTTACGGGTTTGATGGTCGAATCTCCCGCTGACCTGGTTTTGGATGGATGCTTTTTCTCGTGTCTGGCGGAGAGTTTAGGCGCTGCTGCAGCCTGTGCAGCCCCGGAACTGGCGGCTGGTTTTTCGACCGCAGTATCCACCTTCGCCGATTCCTTCGACATGGTCTTGATGGCATTTTTCCAATCGGGGAAGAAACGTTCCATGCGGGCGCGTTCCACTCGGTTGCCTCGACGGCACTTTGGACAGTGGGCCTCGTAGTAAATCTGGTTGTTTTCTTCCATATGTTCCAGGGCGGCGAGCATTTCCTCGCGGCTGATGGCGAACATGGTCTGGCAGTAAGTGCAGCGTAGTTGCATTTCAATCTCCTTTGGATAAAACAGGACGGTTGTGGATTGGTCAGTTGACCTATTTTACTCCATCGCTTTGCGATAATAAATCTGCTGCATGACCTTGCGGTAGCCCACGCCTTCGTAAAGACGTAATGCGCCCGACAGGTTCTCAGAATCCACGCTGAGGGCGGTTTCGGTCATGCCCATCTCCTTTGAACATCTGCATACTTTGGACCAGCAACGAACGCGCTAGTCCCATTTTGCGCCAGGGGCGGCGGGTACAGATCCCTTCTGTGTAGCCGCGCTTGCGCTGATATTCCTTGTTCTCTTTATGGTCAATGAAATTATGGACTACACTAGCCATCTGGTCGCTGTCCCAGGCTACTTTCCAGAGTTCGGGCTGGAATTCGGGGCTTTCCTTCTGCATTTTGAATTCATCCTCGTTCAAGTCGCGGATGCCCCAGTGATCTCGGAAGGCCTCATTACTGGCATCAAAGATAAGGCGCACGTCATTTGGCTGAACCGGGCGGACTTCCAACCCCGCAGGCATGGGTGCTTCGGGGAAAGGTTCTGCTAGATCACGTACCATGTGGGTCTCATAGCGGGCAGGCTTGTAACCGCGCCTCTCCAGCAGGGAAATGAGGTCTTTTTCCGAATCCTGCGGTTCGACCTGCAGGAATTTCGCTGCTTCCTTCGGGTGCTCGCCGGAGATGTTGTATGCCCGGAGTTCGGCAGCCTCGAACATCGCATTGCCTATGCCTATGCCTCGCCAATCGGGGTGTAGAAACCCGAAGGGATGGTAAAGACGGATTCCGTCCAAAAGATTTTCCCACCAGATGCGCCCATATGCGATCACCTTGCCGTCCACTTCGGCGAAGAGCATGTCGGTCTGCGGGTCACAGTTAATCAGATGACGGTAAGTGCGTGCCACGTCGTTCGTGTCGGTGCTGCGCTCCACGCCATCCTTGCCTTTGCATGCCGCGATCAGGTCGGCCATGGTCGCGTAATCCTCCTCCCCCGGAAGTGCCGGAAGGTCAGTCCCTGGATTGAAGGGGCATTTGGGATAACAATTAGATCGTTCATGTTGTTTTCTCCAATCGTTCTTGTTCCATTTTCAGCCATTCATCCCGCAGAATGCCCATATAAATGACATCCCAGCGGCGGCTTTCCCGCAGGATGAGCCCGCGTTTGCGTCCTTCAATGACAAACCCAGCTTTTTCGTAGGATCGAATGCCTCGCTGGTTGTACTCAAACACATCCAGCGAGACCCGTTGCATATTCAACTCGTTAAAGGCATAGCGCAGGATGATCCGCATGGCATCCGTGCCATAACCTTTGCCCCAATACTCGGGTTCGCCAAGACCAATGCCCACGAAGCAATTGCGGTGGGTCCAGCGGATGCCATCCAGACCCACTTCACCGATGATCCGGTCGCCTTCCAGGGTTCGGATGGCAAACTCAAAGACAGTTTCCTTCTCGTACTGTTTCTCGACCCATTTCTGAGCATTCTTGACCGAGAAGCGGCGCGCCGGGTCCCAATCCAGCAGCCGGGAAAATTCACTGTTCGCTGACCATTCCGAGGCAAGCCTGGCGATGGTTTCTGGATCTTCCACAGTCAGGTGAACAAGCTCACCGTGTAGTAAATCTTTCATTTCAGTCCATCCTTCCAGACCTCGGCCAATAGACCGAAGTCCAGGCTGTCCCAGCGGCGGCCGTCCCTTTCCAACGCCTGTCGCTGGCGCACTTCTTCCACAAAGATGGCACTCTTGAACAGGGATTGTGCCGGAAGGTTATATTCCGGAATCATCGCAGATAGTCGGTAGAGGTTGAGCTCTTCAAATGCATATCGCAAAAGGAGGCAGAGGGTCTGACGACCGTACCCCTTATGGTGGTCTTCGGGGTCGCCAATTCCAAGCCGGATGTACCCGCTTCCATTCGTCCAAGAGATCCACGATAATTCAGCAAAACCGACCAGCCGGTTATCACTGCGGGTCCGTATGTGGAAGTGAAAAAGGTTTTTATCATCTTCCATCGATTTTTCCAGTTCCTCCAGTTTTTTCTTAACCTGCCAGACCGAAAGGGGTTTCATTGGGTCCATATACATCATTCGCATGAAACCTGCGTTATGCGTCCACCTCGAAACAATTTCAGGGTCTTTTTCGTGATCCACCGCACCAAGCTGGATGAGTTCGCCGTTAAATAAAGGATTGCCTATGCTCATATATCTCCTTTGCTTCCTTCGGCTGGAAAAGGTCAAAATAATGGAAAAACAAAAAAATACGGCCACGGGGTTGCCCATGACCGTCTTGGGAAAGAAAAAGGCCACGGGCAGGGAGTGTCCGTGGCCATCATACACTGCGTGTATATTTTCAGGCAACAGGCGCACTCCGCGTAGGTACGCTCGAACCGCTGGGAGCAGCGGCGCGGACATCCGTAAGTGTGACAACATTGCTTTGAACCATGAAGTGCGCCTCCTTTCTTTAAATGATTCGAACAAGTGAAGTTTATCACAAGGTCCTGATTCCGGTCAAGGAATTTTTAATTGTCAAGGCAACCTTGACCGTGATCTATTGGGATAAAGTAGTGGGACTAAATCAATCTAATCACTATAAAGGAGATTGCCTTCTTGGGGAAGGTTGATATTCACCCAAACCCCACTTTTTCTTGACTTTTGCCCCTCATTTGTGCTAGATTCAAGCATCTTATATTTGAGGAAATATATGCATCGCGAACGCGTTTCTGAAAATGTCTACTGGTTCCAAAGTGAAATATATGCACAGGTGACGGCGGGAGTGGTGGTCGGACCTCAGTGGGCCTTGGTGATCGATACCCTGGCCCTGCCCGAGGAAACCCTGGCAATGCGCGACTACGTCGAACATGAACTCGGGGTACAGGTTCGCTACATCATCAATACCCACTATCATGCCGACCATACCTGGGGCAACTGTTTCTTTCCTGGAGCCACCATCATCGCTCATTCTCTGTGCCGTGACTTGTTGATCGAACGCGGCATACCAGCGCTCGAAAATGCTCGCAAACAGAACCAAACCTTTCGTCAGGTTAAAATCATTTTGCCTCATTTGACCTTTAGCGAGGGCACTTTGAACCTGAGGGTCGGCAAGAAAAATTTGTCCATCCTGCCGGCACCCGGTCACAGCCCCGACGGGATTGCCGTGCTGGTCGAAGAGGACCGCGTCCTGTTTGCCGGGGATTCCTTCATGCCCCTGCCTTATGTGGTGGATGGCAACACCGAAGATATAACTACATCCATTAAGAAAATCGGGCGCATGGGCCTCGAGAACATCATCCAGGGTCATGGTGATATCATCCTGCGGGGAGAAATCGATGCAGCCGTCAAGGAAAACCTAAACTACCTGACCAATATCCGCAAAGTGGCTCGCACGGCAGTCCGTCGCCGCGCTCCGCAGGACTTTATGGATGAAAATAACATAGAGTCGTGCGGTAAAAGCCGGGTGTACCTGGGCGGGCTGGCGGAGGAACTTCATCGCCGGAATTTACGTGCGCTTTACCGGGAGGAAAAAGAAGCGAAGGAAGCTGCCAAGGAATAAGTCTAACCGCCGCACTCGAAAAGTGCGGCGGTTATTTATAGTACTGGGTTACTATTTTCTCCGTTCACCTTTCTATTAATAATTCCTACGACGCTTTCCCACCGTTTTTTGGACCGCGCTCCCGTTTCAACTGCTGGAGCTTCACCGGCAGGCCGTGGCGGCGTTCCGTCCCTTCTCTCAAACGCTTGAGATTTGGTAGCAGCGCCCAGATCATCAGGATCTCTACCAAAACGCCGTAAATCATATATTCCCAGGGGCTCAACCCCAGGACGGCGCGCACTCCAAAAATAATGATCGTCAGCACCCCGATGCTCAAGGTGGTCACTGAAGCATAACCGGTCACGTACCAGATCAGGAAACCGAGCGGGATCAGGATGAAAGCGACTGGAGGCCACAGGCCAAAAGCACCGCCGCCCGCGGCTGCTCCGCCTGCTCCCCCACCCAACCGAATAATTCCATCCTGCTCGCGCTCGATTAAAAATATGGAATGGTTGTGTCCGAATACGGCTGCAATAGGGGCAAGCATATGAATCCATACATTAGGCGTGACCGCCTGGGCCAGCCAGACCGTCGCGGCAGCCTTCAGGATATCGAATACCGCGGTAAGCACCCCGGCCCACGGTCCGGCCGCGCGCATGGCATTTGTCCCACCAGTCCGCCCGCTTGCCACGGTACGGATATCCTTGCCACTCATAAATTTAACGACGATCAAACCGAATGGGATGGAACCGATAATGTACGCTGCCAGCAGGAGGCCGATATCAATCAAGACTTGCATAACAAGTTCCTCCGGAACCGTTAAACTTTGGCAGAAAGAGACTGGGTTCCCAGGCAGCCTTGTAAATTAAAATCACTGGTTGTCCTAATAACTTTATCGTTCATCGCGAATTCATCCGTTCAGAAGCAATAACACACAAAAAGGGGGAGGGTCACTCGGTTTTTCGAATTTCCAATGAGATTTCGACTGCCTTCTCTCTCTCGATTTTGTAAGCGCGTACTCGCCATTTGCCATTTTCCCGAAACCAGATGACCTGCGTCACCGGGTACATGTTCTCTGCAATATCTGTGGCTGAAGGATGGTCGGGACCGTTCGGGTGCGAATGATAAATTCCGACGAGCTCCAACCCGGCGGCTTCCATTCGTTGAAAAGCGCGCCACTGTGCACGCGGCTCCATCCGGTATCGCACCGGGCTTCGCTCTGCATTGGGGATACCTTGCGACCTCTCCACCCGTTCATTTATTCCGCTCAGCAAGCCGCAGGCTTCTAAAGGTGCGCATTGGCTTACATGCCGGCGCATCGCTTGCCAGGCTTTAATGTTCAGGACCAGCTTTTGATTCATTTATCGAAACCAGAATGCCATCCCCCAGAACAACGCGAGCATGAGGGTTGGCTCGAGAAATGCCCGGCGGAAGGGATTGCCCTCCACTAGGTTGACCGCCAGAACAGTTAGGGCGTAGAGCGGGGCCAACAGAGCCAGACCAAATTGCACCGGGGACAAGGGAAGATAATGTAAGGCAGCACCAAATTGGGCTGCTACCAACCCGATCCCAACTGCCCACGCGGCTTCCCAGCGTTGGTTGAGACGCAGGTGCAGGGTGCGCAAGGCAGCCAGGCCGCCTGCCGTGAAGAGGGCCGGTACTACCATTACCAGGCGGGCATTGACAGCCTTTAGCGCCGTGGCCAGGATGAGGAATATGACAAAGGCGAATACCGTCAGTATGGCAGCTGCCACCTGGTAGCGGGCATCGTTTGGGTCCACCACCACATATTCAGCTAAGGCAACCACCAGGAAAATGCCTGCACCCAACCCAAACCCGAGCCACCAGATGGGCGTATTGGGCAGGGTGGAGAGTGCAATTCCACTCACCAGTACCGTCAGGGTGGGGAGCAGCCAGTGCTCGCGGGTTCCCCCCTTTTTTATCTCCGGGTGGGTGCGCAGCAGCCAATCAATTCCAGTGGCAGTCACTCCCGCGGCCAATAGGACGATAACGGTATTCAGATTAAATGCGATCGTCAACCTGAAATTCCCAATCGGGACAAGCATGGAGAATAATGGGATCGTATTGAGCACCCTCGTCAGTGCAAACGCCAGCAATACAGCAGCGGTCAGGACACTGACTCGAGTTGATTCTGGCAGGTGCCTGGGTTCATTCATCGGCGGTATTGTACCGCGAAAAACATTCTCAGCTCCGTTCATTGCCAGAAAACTCAATCGCGACTATAATACCGCCTGCCTGACGGGGCGTGGCGCAGTCCGGCTAGCGCGCTTGCATGGGGTGCAAGAGGTCCCGGGTTCAATTCCCGGCGCCCCGACTGGAGACCGCTTACATCGTTGATGGATGGATGTAAGCGGTTTGTGGTTAAGAAATAGAGGATTTTGTGTGAACCGTGGATCGCTTTCTTAGGTACCATTTTATTGGGCTCCTTTTACACAGAAACCTTTAACAGCAATCTAAAATTCAAGAAGAGATTTATATCTTCCTTAGGCCCAGCTTGTTTCTCCCGCCAACCAAAACCCTTGATTTGCTCTTGTAAAGCCCAGAAATAAAGGATATTATCAATTCAAGCGATGATTAAAAAGTTGAACAAGTTATCCTGGCGATTGGGTAAAAGAGGTCAGGTATGGCAGAGGCATTACAAGCGCAAATAGAAAAATTACGCCTCTCGATCAAAGGGCTCGAAGCGCAGCGAGACGTGCTCGGGGATGTGATTGTTGACCCAGCCCTGGCCGCTATGCGGCAGCAACTGGCGGTGCTGGAGGAGCAGGCTGCAGCGCAGGCGGTTCCGACCGAAGAGCGTCGCCTGGTCACGATCCTGTTTATTGACATGGTGGGTTCTACCAGTATGGCGGAAAAACTGGATCCTGAGGAATGGCGCCAGGTCGTGAAAAAGCTGCACACCGCGCTGGGCGAGGCGATCACCACTCACCACGGAAGCGTAGCACAGTACCTGGGGGATGGGCTGCTGGCATTCTTTGGGGCCAGGGAAGCCAGCGAGAATGACCCGGAAAATGCCATCCGGGCTGCGTTGGATGGACAGGCAGCCGTGGCAAACCTGCTTTCAGCAGAGAAACTGCAGCTGCGCGCTGGCATTCATAGCGGGCTGGTGGTTGTGGGCGAACTAGGCGACGCAACTCACAAGGAATTTACTGCCAGCGGAGATGCCATGAACCTGGCAGCGCGCTTGCAGTCTGCTGCGCCTCCGGGTGGAATTCTGATCTCGCATGATACCTATCGCTACGTGCGGGGTGTGTTCGATCTGACCCCGCGCCCCCCATTGACCGTGAAAGGCAAGAGCGAACCGCTGCAGACCTACCTTGTGCGGCGGGCCAAGCCGCGCCCATTCCACAGCGTGGCGCGCGGGGTGGCTGGGATCGAGATACGCACCGTTGGGCGGGAGCTGGAAATGCAGGCTCTGCAAGCAGCCTACCTGCGGACATATGAGCAGCATGGCATGGTCTGGGCTCAACTCTTGGGCGATCCCGGGGTGGGGAAAAGCCGTCTGCTGGAAGATATGAATGATTGGATGGATTTGCGCGAAGAAACCTTCCGGCTGCTGCGCGCCCGGGCATTCCCGGATGACGCCAACCAGCCTTTTGCTCTGGTGCGGCGCATGTGGTTCGAT
Organism: uncultured Chloroflexia bacterium; assembly: GCA_963760245.1. Taxonomy (GTDB): domain Bacteria; phylum Chloroflexota; class Anaerolineae; order Anaerolineales; family Villigracilaceae; genus UBA877. The sequence goes on from CAVXCH010000004.1 coordinate 1,026,096, forward strand.
CGTTTCCAGATCGCCGAGGATGCCCCGCTGGAGGAGGCCGAAACGAAATGGGTGGCGCGCTTCAGGGAGTTTTCGGGGCTGGATGACTTAGAGGAACCGGCCCATGCGCTTGGATTGCTGGTCGGCTTATCTTTCCAAAACAGTCCACACATCAAGGGGATGCGCAATGATCCAACGCAGGTGAAAGGGCGGGCGCTGGTGGTCAGCGGGGAACTCGTAAAAGCTATCCGCGGCCAGAACCCAGTGGTAGTCCTGATGGAAGACCTGCAGTGGGCGGATGCTGCCTCCTGGGAATATCTGATGGAAGTGTTCGTGGGGGGAGCGGATGGGGAGCAGAATCATGGCCTATTCATCTTGGGAGCTGCCCGCCCGGAATGGCACCCGCCGGAGGAACTGGCGGCGCTGTTTAAGTTATCTCTGCCTGATGAAAAAGGTGGAGGTAAATGGGGAGTAGAAATTCCGTTGGCACCACTGACCGACCAGGCCACCCGCGAGCTGGCAAAGGAAATATTCCAGCGGGTGGAGAATGTCCCGGAGCAGGTCATCGACCTGATCGTCGAGCGCTCTGAAGGGGTGCCCTATTTTACCGAGGAGATGGTCAACTGGTTCATCGACCACGGCATCCTGGACACGCAAGGTGAACAGTGGCGCTTCTTCCCGGAAAAGCTGAAAGAGCAGCCGCTGCCAGCTACTTTGCAGCACCTGCTGCTGACCCGGTTGAGTTCGCTCACCCAGCCCGAGCGTGCAGCGTTGCAGCGCGGGGCCATCTTTGGGCGGCGATTCTGGACCGGGGGCGTGGAAGCCCTGGGAGTATCCGCCGGGGATGAGATGCTGGGACACCTGCAGCCGCGCGGCTTTGTGGAGGCACAGCCTGTATCGGCCTTCCAGGGGGATACCGAATGGAACTTCCACCAAAACTTGCTTCAGGAAGTAACTTATGAAAGTGTTCTCAAGCGGGAGCGGGCCGCGCTGCATAAGGTGGCAGCAGAGTGGCTGGAAGGACAGGCGCGCCAGGCCGGACGGCTGGACGAGTTTGCCGGGCTGTTGGGCGAGCATTGTGAGCGGGCTGGAGAGCTGATCGCAGCGGCGGACTGGTACCTGCAGGCGGGCAGAGGCGCATTTGCCCAGGGAGCGCCGCGTGAGGCGCAGGGTTTTTACACCCATGCACTGGAGCTGCTCCCGCCTGTAGAGCGTGAACGTCGCTGGCAGGCTCTGCTGGGTCGGGAGGAAGCTCTTTCCGTGCTGGGTGATGCAGAGTTCTGGAAGGCAGACACTACCGCCCTGTTAGAGCTGGCTCACTCTTTCGGTGATGACAATTACTTGGCTGAAGCGTATCTCCGCCAGGCGATCTATGGCTCGCGTGCTGGGGATGGCATCATAGGGGGAAAGGCATCCAGGGAGGCGCTGGCAGCCGCACGTCGTTGCGGAAACGAGGCGACCGAGGCTAAAGCCTTCGCCTGGATTGCGGTGGGAAGTGTGGATCGGGGTGATAAGGCAGCCATCATACAAAATATTGAAGAAGCCCTGCAACTGGCTCGGCGCTTGGGTGATGAAAACGTGCTGTCTTTTGTCCTAGGACGAGCGGCTTATTGTTATGGTGGATTACCCGACATTGCCAGGGCTTATGCGCTGTTCATCGAGCAGATCGAGCTGGACCACCGCCTGGGGAACCGCAACGAAGAAGCGACTGGCCTGGGGAACCTGGGCAGCGGCTTTGTTGGGATAGGGTTGTATAAACAGGGACGATCGCTGATAGAGCAATCCCGTACAATTAACGACGCCCTGGGTGCACGCCGTGGCTTGGCATATAACCTGATGGGCCTCGGGGATATTTACCAATTAACTGGAGATTTACGGAAAGCACGCCAGTTGTATGAGCAGGCGCTGCAGGAAATTTCACCAACCGAGGACAACCGCGGGAAGGTCTTTTTATTACATGACTTAGGGTGCGTCCTGCTGGCAATGGACGACGTCCCCGGCGCATCCAGGCGCTTCACCGAAGCGCACGAATTGGCATTGAGCGAGGGGTTGGTTCCACAGGCCTGCGAAACTACAGCTGGTCAGGCTGCCTGTGCCGTACAGCAAGGGCAGTTGGACGAAGCGCGCAAATATATCCATGAAGCCTGGGATCATCTCAAAGAACAAGGGTCGGTAGGAATGGAGAACCCTCCATGGTTTTTCCGGGCCTGCGCCGAAGTCTTCGATGCACTGGGAGAAGCGGATAACGTCCATGAGGCAATTGAGGTTGGGCATCAGGGGTTGATGGAAGTGGCCGATACGATTAACGTGCCGGAATGGCGGCAGTCGTTCCTCGAAAACGTACCCGACAATCGGGCGATCATGGAAATGTGGGAGCATAGAAAAATGTGATTTCGGCCTGGTACATTTCAACTAGCGATCAATAACCGCAAAGTCATTAAAGGAGTAGCTGGCGCGCTTGCGTGAGGTGCAAGAGGTCCCGGGTTCAATTCCCGGAGCCCCGACTGGAGACCGCTTACATCCTTGATTAGAGAATATAAGCGGTTTGTGTTTCCGAGGTAGGAGATTAATTTTATTATCGGGGGATTTGAAACATTGTTGTCCTTTCCATAGTGACTCTTAGGAATCAATAACTCTCTCCACTCATTCTTTTAATCAGATCATGCAGATGAGCTTGATTTTTCAGAAAATTAGTCATATACTGGTCGAGATTTGAATGCGCAAAATTTCACAAATGGCCGCAAATCAACTTTTCATGATCTAGATATTTCCCCTGTCACAATCCCGGATTGTACCGGGCAAAATCCACAATCCACGAAGGAGTTGAACATGAAGATCCTGGTCTTAGGCGCTGCAGGCAAGATGGGAAGAGCTGTCTCATGGTATCTGGGTAAAGACCCGCAAATAACTAAAGTAGGCTTGTTGGACGCGCAGGAAGGTACACTTAAAGCCATGGCGAAGGATGCGGATAAGGTCAACATCCACATCGTCAGTATCGAAGACAGCGTCAAACTACAAGAAATCATGAAAGGATATGATGCTGGCATAGTAGTATTGCCTAACCGGCGTCTCAGCTACTTAGCCATCGAAGCTGCCATCGCAGCCCGACTGAACTTGGTGGACATCCTGGAAGAATACCACCGCCGTCCGGATGAATACGAGATTGAAGGCCTGGTTGTCCCGGCAGGAATGAGCATCCGCGAGTACGGTGAGAGCCTGCACCAGCGCGCTGAGAAGAATGATGTGTTGATCTTGGATGGAATGGGCTTTGCCCCAGGCCTGAGCAACCTGACTACCGAGCACGGAATCAGCCTGCTTGACAAGGTCAAGACAGCGGTGGCGCGCGTGGGCGGTATCCCAAATGCAGACGCGGCCTGCCGTCACCCCCTATGCTATATGACCACCTGGTCCATCGAGCATGTCCTGCGCGAGTACAACGTTAAGACCAGCATGATCAAGGACGGGAAGGTCGTCGAAGTCCAGGCGCTGTCAGATATGGAATGTTTCAAGTTTGGCGAATTTGGTCGGAATGCTGATTTGGAATGCGCCGTTACCCCGGGCATGCCCTCGTTCATCTACACCCACCCCGAACTGGAATACTTTGCCGAGAAGACGGTGCGCTGGCCTGGACATTACTCCGGCATCCGGACACTGATCGATTCGGGCATGCTCTCTCAGGAGCAGGTGGAAACAAAATGGGGTAAGATTTCACCCCGCGAATTCCTTCTGGGCATTCTGAACCCGAAACTGGTGCCCTTGCCTGAAGACAAGGATGCCTGTGTTATGTACAACACTGTCACCGGTGAGAAGAGTGGCAAGGAAGCCAAAGTGGAAATCTTTATGTGGGACGAGGCTCAGAATGGGTTCACTGGTATGCAGCGTGTCACCGGCTTTCCTGCAGCTATTGGCGGTAAACTGGTAGCAGGTCATAAGATCGACCTGACCGGAGTGCGCGCCCCAGAAGAGTGCGTGAAGGGCGAGAATTACAAGTCCATGCTGGACGAGTTGAAGCTGAGCGATATCCACATCATGGAGAAAATCACTTCCTAAGAATATTTAGTTTACCCTTGTTGGATATCGCGATTTTGCGTTCGATGCGGTTAATCTATGGGGTGTCAGGGGAAATGGGTTCATTTCCAAATGCCCTGACATAAAAGACTCCGCGTTTTGTGGAGTCTTTTGATTCAAACCTGGGCTTCCAGATGAGGATGGTGAACTTACAGTTTCCCCCATGCTAGGTGTCGATAAATCTCACTCTAGTAACCCGGCCTCGTTATAATCCTTTCGGTAATTGCATAAACCGCAATCTTCTGCGGGGTCTGGCGGGGTCGGGCTGTCCAGTAACGAAACGATTTCTGTTAATAAAGCCAGGAACGTGTCATCATCGCGTGGAATACCCATCCAGGTCGTCCTGGTTATAAAGCCGGTTTCCCCACCAGGCATTTTTTCAAATCGCTCCGGAGTGGTAATGAAAAGTCCGAGGCGGGTGATGGGCGCCAGGGATAATGCCCCTGGCGCAGGGTTCTCCAACGCGTATGCGTACGCTGATAATTGCCTGCTGTAGAATGCGGCTTTTTCTTCCGATGCATCCGATGTTTTGTAATCGATGATGCCATAAGTGCCGTCCTCGAAGGCTAAGATTGCATCGAACCGTCCCCTGATCGTGCACTGGGAAGCAGTGTCTGGAAAACTAATTGGCGCGGATTTGACCCATTTTTCCCGGAGTGTCACCCTCCCTGCCGGCAGTTCGGAGGATATTTCGCTGGACGGCTTGCCCAGATAATAATTACTGGTCAAGTCGCCCATTTTTCCGAACATTCCCGGAAATGGCCCACGGTAAACAATATTGTGTTTTACCTTTAGGTAAAAGCATCGTTTGCAGCCATCCCACGAAAACGTCAGATCGGACGGGCTAAGGGTATATATGGTCATAGGATTATTCCTCCACACGTGGAATCATCATTACTCTCCAGATTTGACAGGTTTCGAAACCTGTCAGGACTTAGTATAGGATATATCCTTCATACCAGCAACATAATGCTGTCAATATTAAATGGGAAAACTAGACAATGCCCGCGCTTTCAGGTATCATTAGCCCGCCCGGTTTGGACTGGCTTTCACAAAGTGGCCGCCCGTGAAGGTTTTTTTATCACTAGGATCGGGCAAGTGGCTCTTCCCAGATCGACAATTACCTTGGCGTGCCCGGATACGCGCTTTCCATCCGGGCAGTCGTGCGTAAATTACTTTGTCAAATAAAAATAAGCAGCATTTGTAGGCCGGGAGGCTAAATGGTAGACCTCGCTAAACAGATTTCCAGTGATTTAAAGAAACAGATCGAATCCTTTCAACCCAGGATTGGCATAGCCGATATTGGCACCGTGCTGGAGGCAGGCGATGGCATCGCTCGAGTCTCCGGTCTGGCGAACGTCAAATCCCAGGAATTGGTCCAGTTTGCCAGTGGGGTGATGGGGATTGCCTTCAACCTAGAACAGGACGCTGTCGGTATCATCATTATGGGAGATTACTCGGGGATATCCGAGGGCATGACCGTCCGCGCCACCGGGCGTATTGCTTCGGTCCCCGTGGGTGACGGGTTGATTGGTCGAGTGGTTAATGTCCTTGGTGATCCAGTCGACGGCAAAGGTCCCATCCAGAACACTAGTTTTCGCCCCATTGAGCGCATTGCCCCGGGAGTTGTGCAGCGTCAGGACGTGGATACCCCCGTCCAGACCGGCATCAAAGCCATCGATTCGATGATTCCAATCGGCCGCGGCCAGCGTGAACTGATCATCGGCGACCGCCAGACAGGCAAGACCGCCCTGGCGATTGACACGATTATTAATCAGAAAGGCAAAGACCTTACGTGCATCTATGTGGCCATCGGGCAGAAAAAAGCGGCCGTGGCTCGTACCGTAGCGCTGCTCGAACGCAACGGTGCCATGGAACATACTATTGTCGTCATCGCCGCCGCTGATGAATCCGCTTCGCTGCAATACATTGCTCCTTATGCCGGGTGTGCCATTGGCGAAGAATTCATGGAGACTGGGCGCGATGCCCTCGTCATCTATGATGACCTTTCCAAGCACGCCTGGGCATATCGACAGGTTTCGCTTCTCCTTCGCCGCCCGCCGGGGCGAGAAGCTTACCCGGGCGATATTTTCTACCTCCATTCCCGGTTGCTCGAGCGCGCCTCTCGCCTGGCAACCAAGTATGTCATTGTCAATAAGGATTTCGAAGGCAGCCAGGCTTTAGAAAAAGATGCCTTGGATGGACACCTTTATACCGGTCCCCGCTCTCATCACGATGCCGAGCAAGCCCGCAAGACCTTGAAAGATCCCGACGAATACAAGCTCGTAAAACTAGTCGGTTCTGGCGGGTCTTTGACGGCCCTGCCGATCATCGAAACCCTGCTGGGCGATGTTTCAGCTTACATTCCCACCAACGTAATCTCCATTACAGACGGGCAGATCTACCTGGTCAACAACCTGTTCAACGCAGGCATCCGCCCGGCAGTTGACGTGGGCATTTCGGTCTCGCGCGTTGGAGGTTCTGCTCAGCAAAAAGCCATGCGCCAGGTGGCTGGCAAGCTCCGCATGGATATGGCCTCCTACCGCGAACTGGCTGCTTTTGCGCTCATGTCTTCCGACCTGGATAAAGCCACCCAATATCAACTGACCCGCGGCCAGCGCATGCAGGAAATCCTTAAACAGCCCCAGTACGAACCCATGTCGCTCGAGAACCAGGTCATCATTCTTTTTGCCGGGACTAATGGTTATGCTGATAACGTGCCGGTTGAAAAAATGAGGAAGTGGGAAGTGGAGTTGATGCGTTTCCTTGCCAACTCCCATCCCACTCTTGCCAGGAGTATTGCAGTGCATAACCGCATAACCGATGACAACGAAAAAAGCCTGCGTGAAGCTCTGGTAGCCTTCCAGGACACCTGGCAATAGGATAAAGAAATAGTATGGCTTCTGCCCGCGAAATGCGGATGCGTATCCGCAGCGTCAAGAATATCTCGCAAGTCACGCGTGCCCTTGAAGCGGTCTCTGCCAGTAAGGTCCGCAAAGCCATGGCTGCTGTCTCATCCACTCGCGCCTATTCTTCTAAGGCTTGGCAGGTGCTGACCCATATAGCCCGGCAGCCGGGGCGGGAAAATTTGCATCCGCTTTTGACGTGCCGCCCCAAGGTCCGTAACTTACTGGTGCTGGTCATCAGCGGTGACCGGGGACTGGCAGGTGCGTACACTACTAATGTTATCCGCTGTGTCACTCAGCATTTCGGGACATCTGAAACCCCGGTGCGTTATATCGCTGTCGGCCGTAAAGGACGGGATTTGTTGATCCGCCGTCACAAGCAGGTGATTGCCGAGTTCAGCAACCTGCCGGCAGCACCAACCTTTGCAGATGTCTCAGCCATCGGTCGCATGGCAGTGGATGAGTTTCTTAAGGGTGAAGTTGATGAGGTTCTACCTGGTTTTTACCCACTTCATTAATATGGCCAGGCAGGAAACACTGGTTAAAAAATTGCTGCCCTTGGAAGTAAACGATGAGCACGGGCAGGTCGAATCCTACGAACAAAAACATCTGACAGCCGCTTACATTTATGAGCCGGCCGAACGCGAAATATTGGACGAGATTGTCCCGCGCTTCACAGCGTTGCAGGTCTACCAGGCCATCCTGGAATCGCTGGCCTCGGAACATGCCGCCCGCATGGTGGCCATGAGTAATGCCACTGAGAATGCCCTCGAACTGGTGAGCGGGTTGCAGCTGCAATACAACAAGGCGCGGCAGCAAACTATCACAAATGACCTCCTGGATATCGCCGGCGGTGCGGAAGCGTTGACCAAAGCGATGGTGCAGGATTAAATTATCGGAGGAAGCAAATGGCGAAAGCAACTGGCCGAGTGATCCAGATTCAGGGTAGCGTTGTCGACGTGGAATTCCCCCGTGGCGAACTACCAAACATTTTTGAGGCGCTCGAAGTCCCCCGCGAAAATGGTGGCAAGTTGGTGCTGGAAGTGGAAAAGCACCTGGGCAAGGATAAGGTGCGTTGTGTTTCAATGGACACCACCGACGGGCTTCAACGCGGACTCCCGGCGTTTGCCACAGGCGACCCGATCTTGGTACCGGTGGGGAGCTGCACCCTGGGACGCATCTTCAATGTATTGGGTCTCCCAGTAGACGATAAAGGACCTGTTGAAGCCGACGAGTGTTACCCCATTCACCGCCCGGCTCCTCTCTTTGCCGAGCAATCCACCCGCACCGAGATTTTCGAGACCGGCATCAAGGTCATTGACTTGATCGCCCCCTTCACGAAAGGTGGCAAGACCGGCATCTTCGGCGGTGCCGGCGTAGGCAAGACCATAGTCATCCAGGAGCTCATCCGCTCGGTTGCCACGGTCCACCAGGGCAACTCGGTCTTCGCTGGGGTGGGAGAACGCAGCCGTGAGGGAACGCAGCTCTACCGGGAAATGCTGGAGTCGGGGGTCATGAAGGATACAGTCATGGTCTTCGGCCAGATGAACGAACCACCGGGCGTCCGCCTTCGGGTTGCCCTTACTGCCCTGTCGATGGCCGAGTATTTCCGTGATCAAGGCCGGGATGTGCTCCTGTTCATTGACAACATATTCCGCTTCACCATGTCCGGTTCGGAAGTGTCTGCGCTGCTGGGTCGTATGCCCTCCGCAGTGGGCTACCAACCTACCCTGGCTACCGAAATGGGCGAATTGCAGGAACGCATCACCTCTACCCGCCACGGGTCTATCACCTCCATGCAGGCGGTCTACGTCCCAGCAGATGATTATTCAGACCCTGCTCCCGTAGCTACCTTCACCCACCTGGATGCCACCATCGCCCTCGAACGTTCCATTGTCGAAAAAGGCATCTATCCAGCTGTGGATCCCCTGGCTTCCACCAGCCGTATTCTCGACCCGAATATCGTCGGTGCAGACCATTACAACACTGCCCGTGAGTGCCAGCGCATCCTCCAGCGCTACAAGGATTTGCAGGATATCATCGCCATCCTCGGCATCGACGAGTTGAGCGAAGATGATAAGCAGGTTGTCTCGCGTGCCCGCAAGATCGAACGTTTCTTCTCCCAGCCGTTTTTCGTTGCGGAAGTGTTTACCGGAACCTCTGGCAAATATGTACCAATCAAAGAGACCGTGCGCGGCTTCCGCGAAATCTTGGACGGCAAATGTGATGACCTGCCTGAACAGGCTTTCATGATGGCTGGTACAATCGAAGATGTTCGCGAAAAGTCTGAACAACTGGCAAGGGACGCGTAATTTTTCCACGTAATTGTCAAGTTGCAACTCGCAAGCTTGCAAACGTGCAACCGAAAAACTATGCCCATTCGTTGTGAAATTGTTTCTCAGGACCGCATGGTCTTCGCAGGGGATGCCGATATCGTCGTCCTTCCCGGTTCGGATGGCGAGATGGGCATCCTGCCTCATCATGCCCCCTTGCTGACCACCCTAAAAATTGGCATAATTAAAGTGCGTTCTGGCGGAAAAGAGGAAATCTTTACCGTGGCTGGTGGTGTTGCCGAGGTCCAGCCCGATATCGTCACAGTTTTGGCTGATGCTGCGGAAAACGTCGAAGAGATTGATGTCGCCCGCGCGGAAGCTGCCCGCAAGCGTGCGCAGGAAATCCTTGCGAAAGGTGTTCCTGCCGGTACAGATTCCTATTTGAAAATGGAAGCTGCTTTGCGCAAGTCCAACTTGAGGCTGGATGCGGTCAAGCGCTATCGTCACACCCCTGCCAAACCCCCTCGGATTTCAGATTGAACCGGATCGAGATTAATTAATGCCTAACGCGTTTTCATTTTCCAAAGACCTGGGGATTGACCTTGGCACCATCCAGACCCGGATTGCAGACGGCAGCGGTATTTTGGTGGATGAACCGACCATTGTTGCCATCGTCATCCAGGAGCAAAAGATCGTTGCCTTGGGAATGGAAGCAGCCGGAATGCAGGGACGCGTTTCGGATGAATCTATCGAGGTGGCTAATCCCCTCCAAAACGGCGTGGTGGCTGACTATGAGATTACTGAAGCTCTTCTACATCACCTGATTCGGCGCGTCAGTGGTCCTATGCGCGTCTTCCGCCCGCGCGTGATGATTACTGTTCCTTACGGAGTGACCAGTGTGGAATCACGAGCTGTTCATGAAGCGGTCCTCCAGGCAGGCAGCCGGGATGCCTATCTCATCCAGCAGCCTTTGGCGGCTGCCCTGGGGGTGGACCTGCCCATCGGTTCGCCCTCCGGCAACATGGTCATCTGCATGGGTGGCGGTGTCACGCAGGCCGCGGTCATTTCCATGTATGGCATCGTTGCTGCTGAAACGATGCGTTCCGGCGGCACCCAGCTCGACGAAGCCATCGTCATTTATGTCAGAAAAAAATACGGGGTCATCATCGGCCCGTCTACGGCGGAACAATTGAAGATCAAGATCGGAGCTGCCATACCGCAGGATAAGGAAGAGAGCATGGAAGTCCAGGGACAGGACCAGGTCAGTGGTTTGCCGCGCCCAGTCTCTCTGACGACCGGTGAAGTGGTTGAAGCCCTCGAGGAACCACTCAAGCAGGTCATTGAGACCTGCCGGCGTGTGCTCGAAAAGACGCCTCCTGAATTGGTCTCCGATATCATCGACCGGGGAGTGGCATTGTGCGGTGGGGGAGCATTGCTGCGCGGGACCGATAAATTGCTGACGAAAGCCCTCGGCATTCCCGCCTATATGGTCGATAACCCCACTACCTGCGTGGTGGAGGGAGCGGTCAAAGCGCTCGGGATGTATTCCATAATAAAGCGTAACCTGCCGCCAGTATAAAATTCCCAGGCCGTGCTATCCTATCCTTGCCCGGTCTTTCGTTAATCGGGAGACATGAACGCCCTGCAAATCCCTGAAACCTTTACATCCGTAACCGGTTTGGGTGCTCGGCACGCTTACTTCCCGACAAAAAAAGGAACCGCACGGGCAACTTTGCAATTTGCCTGGTGCTCCTAATTGGAGCGATACTGGTCTTTTTATTAGGTATTTATTAAACCTACCTGGCTTATGAATAGAACGGCCCTGCAATGATCGACGATAAATTGGCCATCCCTCTTGGGATTGCTTTTATATTTTTCGCAATTGGGTTGCTGGCAGGCTGGGGTGCGTATGCCAACTGGAAAAAAACGGCGTGGTGGTTTACGAATATGGATCGACATTTAACGACCGGAAAGGCCTCCAGGTATGGAATTGGGAAGATTTGGTTTCGATGAAGTCCGCTTTCATATGCCATTACACCAATGGAATATACACCAGCACCACGCATGTCTACATGTTAAACAATCACAAGAACGGTTGCCTGGTCCTGTCCGATTCGTTTGACAAAGTCGAGGAATTGGCAAAGTTAATCGACGAACGTATTTTTTCGCACCTTTATAAACTTGCAGCTAACCGGTACAACACCGGCCAGGCGATCGTCTCCGGGCCTGTGGTAATCAGCAAGGCAGGGATTACGATCAGTAAGGAGACTTATCCCTGGTCAGAAGTGAAGGAAGTTACCATCAATTGTGGGGTTTTAAAAGTCTCCCGAAAAGATGGTGGTTGGTTCAGCGGTGCCAGCGCACCAGCCTCCACCATCCCGAACTTGCCGGTTTTACTGGCCTTAATCAACCAGGTGGTTTGTCTCAAGACCGGTTAGGGTTCAATTCAGGAATAAAAAAATCATGGGTGACGCATCCACATCGCTCATGATTCGATTCTGGGTTGCGCCTACTTCTTTCGGTAAATTAAAAGCTTGACGATTTCCGCAACAACTGACGGAATGAGCAGCAGCGGCAGGATGATTTCCCATTGCTGCCAGCCGAGCGGCACGGTGTTGAAAACGATGTTCAATCCGGGGATGTATACCACTCCAAGCAAAAGCGCCATCGAGGATAGGAAGGCAAGGTTCATATTGCGATTCCCGAAGACGCCGATCTTAAGGATTGGATAACGTTCCGACCGGGAGGTGAAAGCTCGGAACAACTCGGAAGCCGATAGGGTTACAAATGCCATTGACTCGGCTGCTTCGACGTGGCTGGGGAACCACTTCAACCCGATAAAATACGCCGCCAGGGTCACGGATGTAATGGCGATGGTCTGGGTAAGAATGCCCACCTGCATGAACCGGTTGATGATCGGCTCCTTTGGAGGGCGTGGCGGTTGCGACATGATGTCGGGGTCGCCCTTCTCTGTGCCTAGCGCCAGGGCCGGCGCGCCGTCAGTAACCAGGTTCAGCCAGAGCAATTGGATGGCCGTCAGAGGGGAGTTTTTAGTGACCAGCGTCCCAAGGAAGATGACTAGGATCTCCGCCACGTTGCACGACAGCAGGTAATATACAAACTTGCGAATGTTGCTGTAGATTACCCGCCCCTGTTCCACCGCGTCTACGATGCTGACATAGTTATCATCGGTTAGCACCATGTCGGCAGTTTCTTTGGCTACGTCGGTACCGGTGATGCCCATTGCCACGCCAATATTGGCGCGCTTGATGGCTGGAGCATCATTTACACCATCGCCGGTCATGGCTACCACTTCGCCGTTTGCCTGTAGGGCATCCACAATGCGCATTTTGTGTTCGGGGGAGACCCTGGCGAAGACGTCCACCAATTCGATCTCACCCTTCAGGACATCGTCGCTCATCCGGTCTAGGTCTGTACCGGTCAGCACTTGATGGCCGGGCTGCATTAACCCGATTTCCTCGGCTACGGCTTTGGCAGTGTTGGGATAATCTCCTGTGATCATGACCGTGCGGATGCCGGCATGGGCAGCCTTCGACACGGCGGGTTTGACTTCCTCCCGAGGAGGATCGATCATCCCAACCATGCCGATGAAAACCAGGTCCTTTTCCAGTTCGTCTACCGCTACAGAATCGGCTTTGGGAGCCTGTTTAACCACCCGGTATGCCAGTGCAAGCACCCGCAAGGCATCCTGGGTCATTGAGTCGTTGGCATCCCGGATGCGCTGGCGAATGGACTCGCTCATCGGATTTGATTTATCATCTACAGTCTGATAGGACGTGCACAGGTCCAACACCAGGTCGGGTGCGCCTTTGACGGCGATCACATCCCAGCCCTGCAGTTTGTTGTCTGTGAACGGAGAGACATCATTTGACCTGGGCTCGCGGATGTCATGGATGGTGACCATGCGCTTCCGTTCCGAGTCGAAGGGCACCTCATCTTGCCGTGGGTAGGCATTGTCCAATTCCACGTGAGTTGCATCCGCCTTGGCTGCTGCGATCAGCAGCGAACCTTCGGTCGGGTCGCCCACGATCCGGTAGGACTGGTCGTCGCCATCCACCGTCTCCAACTGGGCGTCATTATTGAGCGCACCCAGCCAGAGGGCTGTCTCTACACCCGGATATATGTGCAGGTCCACTGGCTTGTTGTCAACCTGGAATTCGCCGCGTCGCGAGTAGCCCGAACCGGTCACGGTGACGAACAATCCATCCACCCAAACCCGCGTGACGGTCATTTCATTCTGGGTAAGGGTGCCGGTTTTGTCAGAGCAGATTACTGTGGCTGAGCCGAGCGTCTCTACTGACGAAAGCCGACGGATGAGAGCATGACGGCGGATCATTTCCCGCATTCCCAGCGCCAGGCTGATGGTTACCACCGCTGGGAGACCTTCCGGTACGGCTGCAATGGCGAGACTGACAGCTACAATGAAGAATTCAACCAGTTCCTTCTTGGCCGAGCTTAGGTATGCCAGCACTCCGCCGCCGGTTGCCGCTAAGATCCCTAAATCTGTATTTTCGATCACGGCTACGACAAAGACGATTCCGCAGACTGCAAGTGCACCCCAGCCTAGGGTCTTGCCAAGCTGATCCAGACGCTTTTGCAGCGGTGTTTCTTCTTGGTCCACTCCTTCGAGCATTTTAGCGATCAAACCGAGCTGGGTGCGCATTCCGGTGGCGATGACCACACCGCGTCCGCGTCCGTAGGTCACCATGGTGCCCATAAAAACTGTATTCTTGCGATCTCCTAGCGGGATATTTGCCTCCAACTTCATGGCGGCATTCTTATTCACTGTGAGTGACTCGCCAGTCAGGGCGGCCTCATCGACCCGCAGATTGACCACCTCCAGCAGGCGCACATCCGCTGGGACGTGGTTGCCGGCTTCCAGGAATACAATATCACCTGGCACGAGATCCCGGGAAGAGATCGTGACATGGTGCCCATCCCGTAGTACTCGTGCTTCGGGAGCGGCCAATTTCTTGAGGGCTGCCAATGCTTCTTCAGCTCGTCTTTCTTGGACAATCCCTAGGATGGCATTCAGCAGGACGATGGCGATAATGGCAGAAGCGTCCACCCATTCACCCAGCAGGGCGGAAACAATGGAAGCCACGATGAGAAGCATTACGATGAAATTATTGAATTGCTCCCAGAGCAGGCGCAGGAACCCGGGACGGGGAGCCTCGGTCAGTTGGTTCGGACCGTATTGCGTCATCCGCTCGGCGGCTTCAGGTTCAGACAATCCATTCTCGCGGACTTTAAGGTGCTCGAGGACTTCTTCAGCAGTCAGAGCATGCCAGGGTTCAGGTTTCGGTGAGCCAATGTTATCCTGGTGGGACGTCTTTTTCATTGAGAGTTTTCTCCAAAATTGGATTGGCAGAGTCGTACAAGGATTAGGCCCCAGGTCCGATTTTCGTCCCGTTGGGAAGCACTACATTTTTTGGGATGACCACAATTCCATCCTGGACGACCCAATTCTCTTTGTTAATCTCGGTACCAGACGGGAAGGGCTGGATGGTAACATCCGCGCCAAGCCGGGCGTTCTTGTCAATGATGGCACCTTCAATCGTACAACCTGGCCCGATGCCGATGGGGGGTTTACTTGGATCTGTATCGGCTTCATCCACATAATAGTCCGCTCCCATCAAAACGCTATCTTTGATTGTTGTTCCGGCAGCAATGACGCTGCGCACACCGATGACCGAATGGGTGATCTCAGCCTGGTGGATCTGGCAGCCATCAGCCAGGAGCACATCTTTCAGCCGGCTGTCTTCAACGACTGAACCTGGCAGGAAGCGTGAGTGAGTATAGACGGGCCGCTCGCTGTCAAAGAAGTTAAATGGCGGGTTCTGGCAGGTCAGGTCCAGGTTGACCTCATAGAAAGAACGGATTGTTCCGATATCCCGCCAATAACCGTCGAAATCATAGCCATATACGGAACAGTTGTGGATGGCGTAGGGAATGATGTCACCGCCGAAATCGTCAAAATGTGGATTTTCGCGCAATAACTCGATCAGGACTTCTGTATTGAAGAAATAAATACCCATCGACCCGAGGAACGGACGCTTTTTGTTCGCGCGGCTGGCAAATTTGGAAAGGACAGCCGGGTCTTTGGGCTTTTCGGCGAAATCGCTGATCCGCCCATCTTTGCCGCGTTTCAGGATTCCAAGGCGGGAAGCTTCTTCCCGAACGACCGGTTGGACTGCAACCGTGATATCTGCATTATGCTCCCAATGAAATTTGGCCATTGGGGCGTAATCCATGCGGTAGAGGTGGTCTCCTGCCAGGATGAGTACGTATTTGGCCCGTGCGGAACGGATCTGGAAGATTTGTTTGCGGAGGGCGTCGGCGGTACCCTGGTACCAGTCTGCGGATTCGAGCGTCTGCTCGGCTGCCAGGATTTCCACGAATCCGGTGTGGAATTGGTCGAAGTTATAGGTCTGGTTGATATGGCGGTGCAGGGAATGGGAATTGAATTGGGTCAGCACATCGATCCGGTAAATTCCGGAGTTGATGCAGTTGCTGATGGGAATATCGATCAGGCGATATTTTCCAGCGATGGGCACGGCTGGTTTCGAGCGTAATTTGGTCAATGGAAAGAGCCGCGAACCACGTCCACCCCCCAGGATGACAGCCAAAATATCATTCATGCCAGGCATAGGTCTCTCCTCGAAGCTGCATTTGTAAATAAATCTATAATAATCCAGAAAAAGCAGGTACGCCAGTTTTATTCATAGGTAAGTCACGCGATGCCTGCATACTTTCATAAAAAAAGCGAGACCACCTGGATGGCGGTCTCGCGAACGCTTGATTGCGCACAGGCAACCGGGAGTTTCCTCCGTGCTGACGATCACCTGCCCCGCACACGCGGGCGCTACTCCCCGACAAAGAGATCTTTTCTTGATATAATGCCGAAGGTGGGACTTGAACCCACAATCCCGTCAGGGAACACGAGTTTGAGTCGTGCGCGTCTGCCAGTTCCGCCACTCCGGCCAGCGCCCAAATTTTACCACAACAACAGGATCAGATGAAACTTGGAATTATTGGCTTCCCCCAATCAGGTAAAACCACTCTTTTTAATGCACTGACGCGCGGCAACGCGCCGACCACTGCCTCCGCCGGGCGGATCGAAGTCCATACTGCGGTGGTGGATGTCCCCGACCCGCGTGTGGATACCCTCTCGGCCATGTTCAAACCGAAAAAGACCATCTATGCCAAGGTCACCTATGCCGATATAGCCGGGTTGGATAGCGGTGTGGCCAAATCTGGGATCTCCGGGCAGCTCCTGAACCAGTTGTCACAAATGGATGGACTGATTCATGTCGTCCGCTGTTTTGAAGACGGCAATGTCCCCCATCCATCCGGAAGCGTGGATCCGGCGCGCGACATTGCTGCCATGGATGGGGAACTCCTTCTGAACGACCTGATCGCTGTCGAGCGGAAACTTGAACGGTTGGTCGAGGAACGTAAGAAAGGGGGAACGGACAAGGTTGTTAATGAGCGTCAGACGGCATTATTCACTCGTTTGCATGGAATCCTATCTGCAGAGAAACCCCTGCGAGGTGTGGATATCTCCGCCGAGGAGGAGAAATTCCTCTCTGGCTTCGGCTTGCTGACCCGCAAACCTCTGCTCATTCTTTTGAACCTGGGAGAAGGGCAGGCGGAGCCCAAAGTGCAAACAACATCTAAGGTGGTTGCGCTGCAAGGCAAGCTGGAGATGGAGATTGCGCAGTTGCCACCTGACGATGCAGCGGTCTTTATGTCCGAATATGGCATCACAGAACTTTCGCTCAACCGCATGATCAGCATTTCCTACGACCTGCTTGACCAGCAGTCTTTTTTCACTGTCGGCGAAGACGAAGTCCGAGCCTGGACAACCAGGCGCAAAGCTACGGCTGTGGAAGCAGCCGGGGAGATCCATACCGACCTGGCGCATGGTTTCGTGCGGGCCGAAGTGATCGGCTGTCAGGATTTAATCGAGTTGGGCGGCATGACTGAGGCCAAGGCCAAGGGGAAACTGCGACTGGAGGGCAAGGAATACATTGTCAAGGACGGTGACATCGTCCACATCCGGTCGAGCCTGTAATTTACCAAAGGAAAAATAAAAGGCGCGCCGAGAAAGCAGGACGCGCCTTTTATTTATAGTTCTTAGGAAATTATGCCTCGTATTCGGCAGGTGCTTCCTCGACCATCGCCTCCGGTTCGTCCTCCGGCTTGCGGTCCAGCATCTGCATGGACAGGGCTACCACCTTGGTGTAATATTTGGTCTCGCCGCCCTTGTCATCATACTTGTCGGTCTTCAGGCGGCCTTCGAGGTAGATCAGGCTGCCCTTGTGCAGGTACTGCTGACAGACTTCACCCAGCCGGCCCCAGGCTTCCACATTGACCCATTCGGTGGATTCCTTGTTTTCCCCTTCCGCAGACTTCCAGCGCTGGCTGACAGCCAGGCTGAAATTGGTAACCTTTTTTCCGGTGGGAGTGGAGCGGGTTTCGGGATCCTTGCCAAGACGACCGATCAATTGAACTCGATTTAGAGCGGGCATTTCCTCTTCTCCTTTTCAGTGGGGTAAATATTGATTATGATTAGTGTACTGATGTTCAGACAATTGTCAAGGTGGATATTATGAAAATTGTGACTGCGATCACCGAACTGCGAGCCGCACGGCGTCTCTTATCCGGATCGGTCGGATTTGTACCAACCATGGGGTTCTTGCACGCTGGCCACATTTCACTGGTGAAAGCCGCCAGGGCTGAATGTGACAGCGTGGTCGCCAGTATATTTGTGAACCCGACCCAGTTTGGACCAAATGAGGACCTGGCGAAATATCCGCGCGACCTGCCGCGAGATCTGGCTCTTCTCGAGGCTGCCGGAGTCGACCTGGTCTGGACGCCTACGGAGGAGGTCATGTACCCTTCCGGATTCCAGACCTGGGTGCAGGTGGACGCATTGACTCGCCGGCTGGAGGGGGAGACGCGTCCCGGGCATTTCCGGGGGGTGACAACCGTTGTGGCCAAGTTATTCAACGCGGTCGGACCCGATAGAGCCTACTTCGGTCAGAAGGACGCCCAGCAGGCAGCCGTGGTACGGCGAATGACCAGGGATCTGGATTTTCCGATTGAAATCATTGTCTGCCCCACCAAGCGGGAAGCGGACGGACTGGCAATGTCCAGCCGGAATACGTATTTGAACCTGCAGGAACGCCAGGCGGCGACGGTTCTCTTCCGAGCTCTCAGTTCGGCCAAATTGGCTTATGATTCTGGAGAAAAGGGTGCCGAAAAGCTGCGCGCAATTGTGAGTGCAGCGGTGGCTTCTGAACCGCTGGCAAAATTGCAGTATGTCTCTTGCGCCGATTATGATTCTCTGGAAGAGTTGGATACAGTGCGCGGTAAAGCTCTTATTTCAATGGCGGTCTTTATGGGGAAAACCAGGCTGATTGATAATTTTGTGTTGGGGTAAAGTCTAGAACGGTTTGTTGCCTGCCCCCAGTCAGTCCCAGAATAAACCTTTCCGGGTTGACTTTAACTTGAAAAAAAAGAACCACAATAGGTGTGGGTGCAATTGTCCGGCATTGCCTTCAGCGGGGGCATCATAATTTCTTGCAGCAAGAATTAGAATATTGTCCTCTGGAGAAAGTCGTCTGCAAACTGATATTATCTGATAATTCAGTTATGCAAAGTCTCGCGATATTTCCTGGCTGCCTCAACGTAGAAAGTAATCCACTTATTTACATCTCCCCGTCTGCCAACCACCCAAGGGCATTGGGTGGGAGTCCAATCCAATCGATATCGGTCAGCTGGGTCGGCATGCCTCTCCAGAGCTGTCCAGGCGGCTCGCAACCTCTCGTCTTTCCCATACCCCATTTTACTTAGAGCATATAGAACCTCAAATGAGTTTGCGCGCCAGGTAATGGGAAATGACAGATTTTCAACGTCTCGGTTGACCGGGATCCCCGGGTGGTCAGATTGAAAGATGCCTCCCCGTCCCAGGAAATAATTTAACAATTGTTTGCATCTTGGTTCGTCCCAGTAATTGGGGAATTCCGAAAAAGCCACAAGAGCCTTGACTGAGCCGCGGAAACAACTTTTTACTGAGTTGGTCCTGGTTTTCCCTTCGTGGATATCACATAAATAACCGCCGTCTTTGCGACAGGTTTGGTTTATCAATCCCAGTGCTCGGTGAACCCTCTTGTCATCCCTAAACCCCAGACGCATAAAAGTCCGGATGTTGTACCCCAACAGGCAGGAAAAATGTCTGAACCAATCTCCATCCGCTTGTTGCAGGGCAAGGTATCGCTCTGCAGCTTTTTCGACTTGCGGTTGGGTGCGATCCACACCCAGTTCAGACAAATATGCCAGACAAAAGTGCGTTGTTGCGAAAGAGCCATACTCCACCCCGTCTCCCACCACCCTTTGAGTACGCGGATTTTTTTGTAGCCAGTACCCATCCGGGTGCATTTTCTCGAGCAATGTCCGGACGGGATGGGACTCCAGGATTGCCGATTTAGCATGAACCATCTCAGGTGCATCATCGCTGTAATTCAGGATTTCTTTTAGCGTACGATATCGTACAGATGGATTGTCTTCTTCCAACAGCCATCTGATAACATCCTTTTGAGTGTCCATTCACCAACCTTTTTGGTTAACTCTCTTTAAGATTTTTGTGGGTATGCTTTAAAATTCATAGCAGTTGCTTTCTATCAATATTCTTCTCTAAAATTCAAATTTTTTCATCAGGGCATGTTGGTTGAATTTTCCTCACCCCCTAATCCTGCCTCGCCACACCTTAATTAATTCCTTGCTTCTAATTGCTTCCTGGTGGCTGGCAATTCAGTAAACATTCTATTGGTCCTTTTTTGGGTTGTCAAGCCTCACTTTCTATTTTCCTAAGACACATGAAATAGTTGTTTGTGAAGACCGGTCCAAACGGAATAGATTTGTAGAAAACTGGCGTGGTCCGTTGCCTTCCATGGATAAACCTTTTTGGTGCATAATTACACTTGCTCGAACTTTTCCACGGGCACAACAAAGATGGTGGCGCGCTTTTCACCCTCGGGAGCAGGGCAGCAGGTTTCTTTCAAAACTTGGATGGCGGAATCCACTTTCCCGTCATCCACACCCACCAGCAGGGTGGTTACCCCCCGCCGTAAAATACCGCCGGTCGAAGCAATCCGTGTAACACGGAAATGGCCGTCCGTCAGGACCCGGGTGACCGGGTCAGAATCCACATCCCGGAGGATCGCAATAATCATTTTCATGACGCACACTCCTCTACTTCGCAATGGACGAAGCCTAGAACTCCTCGAACCGTTCCACGGGTATAGTAAAGACAGTCGCACCTCCCACTGTTACTGGCACCGGGGTCGGCAGTGGCAGGGGTGAACCTTCCAGTGGGATAGCGAGATATTCCACCCTCTCACGGCAGGATTTTTGTAATGCCACCCTCACTTCGTCCTCCTTGCCTTCCGGTAAGCCTACCAACAAGGTGGCGTTGCGCCGTCCCAGGAAACCACCAGTGCTTGCTAGGTGAAAAACAGGCACGCCCAATGCTCCCACGGCACGTGTTGCCAGGTCCACGTCCTGTTCCTGGACGATGGCAGTCATTAGAAAACGAATGGGTGAATTATCCATACGAGCCTCCTACCTGGTGTCCCGCAGTGGAACCGGGGCTACGGAAACCACTGCATCGGTCGGGTCATCCAGCTTGACAGTCTGTCCATCTGGAAAGGTGATCACAGTCTCGTTAGTATTACGTGTAATGGTCAGACCCCTATATTTTACCGTAACTGGCCAGGGAAAAGGGTTCTTTCCACTTAAAATCACCCGGTGGCTGGAACCGGATTTGCCTGGAGTCGATTCGATCCTGACTCCCAGTGTACCCAGGAACAACCCAAGCGGAGCAAACCCCTGAATGGAATTTCGTTCTCCAATGGCTGCCCCGCTTGCGACGTGGTAGGCATGCGCAAAGGCATGTTCCTGCTTGAGATTCTGGATAACCGCTGTCATCAGCCGGGTTGTCAAAACAGCAGCTTCCTGCCTCAGACCATATTTCAATATTCCCTCCCCAATCAGCGCGTTCCAGGGCAGATGGACAGTGTAGCATGATGGTATTGGTTTTTGGGACGGGGGGGTCGCCGTCCATTCCGAACCTGAATTTTTTTTGCCTCGTGCTGATACTAGGGCGGCATTACCCTGCGGCGGAACCGGTGTCTCATTGCAATCCGGGATGCCGAATTTTCCCCCGAACTTGTTAGTCGCAAGAATGGTTCGTCTAACAAGTTCCATAGCATGGTTTATATCGGGAATTCCGGCCCACAACGGCAGGAAGAGAGTTATATCTTCCTTGGAAAAATCCATG
Source organism: uncultured Chloroflexia bacterium (assembly GCA_963760245.1). Classification (GTDB taxonomy): domain Bacteria; phylum Chloroflexota; class Anaerolineae; order Anaerolineales; family Villigracilaceae; genus UBA877. The sequence goes on from CAVXCH010000004.1 coordinate 1,047,689, forward strand.
ACTGAGATAGAAACCCGATCGCGTTTTTCCAGCCCGTTTATGACAATTTCGGTCACGCTGGTGTAAACCAGACGGGTGGTAGCAACCGCCAACCCCGCTCCCCAATGAAAATCTTTTCTTTCCAGCGTTTCGGACTGGGGAGTTTCCTCGTTCTGGCCGTCCAGATTGACTTCTGGTCGCCGCGTGGCATCTCCAACTAGCTCAAGCCTGATCAGGAAGCGCATTGGTTGCTGGAACTTTCGCCCGAGGACGAGGGTTCCAGCTCCGCGTCGGGAGCCAAGTAATTTCCCTTTCGGGCTCAGATGAGTGTCGCGGTCACGCAAGTGGTAAATTGCCTCATCGGCGTCCCAGCATTCTTCGGTAAGATTCGAAATCCGTTCTGATTCCTTCTCCCATTTTTTGCGTTTTTCAGGTTGGTTTAGTGCCTCGGCGATCAGTGCAAGCGCTTGGGTTTCCTTGAAAAGCATCGCTGCCAGGGCCGGACTTTCGGAAGTGGAGATATCAGCTCCCTGGGCATCTGATTGCCAGACGTTGAATGCAGGGTTATCTTCGAGCCCGGTCTGCAAGGGCATGTCCCATTCTGGGAAGCCGTCCCCATCCCGATCGTGAGTCCTGTCAAACCAGCAATCGATAAATGCTTCTAGCCCTGGCTGGATCTCCCGTAGAAAGCTCAGGTCCCGGTTTAATTGGAAAGTCTCCCATGCAAGGTTTGCCAGGAGAGGAGCAGCCAGCCAGTGTCCGCGTTGACCGGCCACGCCAGGCTTGCCATCTATGGCTCCATCTTTGGACTGGCTGGCAAGGAAATTGCGTACCAGGCCGGCAGCCAGTCCCGGTGATCCTGGAAGTTGACCAGCCAGCCAGACTGTCTCTAATATCGATTGCCCACTCCACAGGTGGGGATAATCGCTTCCATCCCCTCTTGGCGAAAACCCTTGGTCTGGCTGGCGGGTGTGCACAAAGCTTGGATTTGGTAGATTTTGACTGGAGCCGAAGAATAGTCCGAAGGCGGTTTTCTGACTCAATGCGAAGGCAGCGTCCCAGTCTGGATCACCGGTACGTACTTCGATGGTTTGGGAGGCATTTACTATTTCGATCTTCGCTCGTTCTGCCTCCCAGTGACGTGCTGCTATACTGCGCGCATGTTCGAATGATCCAGTTGGATTTGCGAGAGCAGCCTGTGCCCAGGTGAGTGTATGAGAGCCTCCACCCGATATTGCGAGGTCAAGAGCTAGGGAGGGATACGGCCCCGGCCCGGGCTGAGGTCCGCCGGTTAGAAAGACAACCGGTGCGAGATCCGCGCATCGTCCCGCTAGGATATTTACCGATTGGAGGGAGAGTGGCGCAATGCTCTCTCCTTCCAGGGGGGTAAGTTGTCCGCACAGTTCAAGCATCAGCTTTTTGGTTTCCCCACTGTGGTTGGCTACCGTAAATCGCCCTGCAGTCGAGTGCGAATCGGGTACCCAGAATTCAGCGGTCATATCCAGATTTGCAAAAGGGGAAAAATCGAGTGAGAGATAATTTGTGAAAAAACTGCGCAGACGGGGGGGAGAAAAAATGACGCCGGATCGGAGACAGACTGGCTGCCCAGAGTGAAACGCGGAAAAAGGCGCATCCTGCGAACACGCAGCCCGTAAGTGGTATACAGGGATAATGCAGGGGGGTCGCCGTTGCCGGTTTCAAGTTCCCAGATATGATCGTTGATGTAGTCGGGGGTGCAAAACCGAAAATCTGCAGCCAGGGTAAGGACAAGGGGGTCACCGGGGCCGAGAGACCAGTCACGCATTAGGCAAGTATACGGTCGTTTCGGCTGGAGGTCAAAGGTTTTGTGCTAGAATTATTCAAATACTGCGATGCACCATGCCAAAAAACGAAGAACCCCGCGATAAATTTCACCGTTTGGTTGACCCGGAAGGCGAGACACAAGCCGAGCCGCCTGCCGAGGAGTACACTCCCGGTAGCGGTACGCGCCCTATCCGCCACCCCGCGGTGGACGAGGATGGCATGCCTCTGCCGCGTCACGTGGAAGAGATCGACATGGGGGCGACCCATGTTAGACAGGCTGCATATGAGCACACCCCCACTCCGACTGCGCGCCGGCCGAAGACTGTACCTCGCATGCCGCCTGTCCCTGCCCGCCAACCATTTAACCGGTCAAAGGCTGGGGGTTGTTTGTTGCGCGGACTGATTATCAGTATTTTTATCATTGTGGCTTTCGGGCTGATCATGACCGCAGCAGGGGTGTACGAATATTACTCCATTGCGGCCAGCCTTCCCAGTGTGAGTGATTTGAAGCAACGTGCTTCGCAGTTCGAAACAACCCGTATCCTTGATCGGAACGGGGATATCTTATACGAAATCAACGATCCAAATGCGGGGCGGCGGACCTATGTCCCATTGAATGAAATATCCCCCCTCCTGGTAGCAGCAACGATCTCGACCGAAGATAAGGATTTCTATACGCATGGCGGGTTCGACCCGCTTGCCATCCTGCGTGCTTTCTGGCAGAACATTACCAGCGGCGAAACCATCTCCGGCGCCTCGACGATCACCCAGCAATTGGCGCGCGCTTTACTCTTGTCACCCGAAGAACGCGGTCAGGTGACCTACTTGCGAAAAGTACGCGAGGCCATCCTTTCTACAGAAATCGAGCGTCGCTATAGTAAAGACGAAATCCTCGAACTTTACCTGAATGAAATTTATTATGGAAACCTGTCCTATGGTGTGGAAGCTGCTGCCGAGACTTATTTTGGCAAGACCGCCAGCCAGTTGACGCTTCCTGAAGCAGCTTTCCTGGCTGGTCTTCCCCAAGCCCCTTCGGTGTATGACATATACACCAACCGGGATGTCACCATGGTACGTTTCCAAAGCGTTGTTATGGGATTGCTTGCATTAAGCACTGAACGGCATTGTATTCACGTCAGCAATGCGACAGACCCGGTCTGCGTGGATGGACCTGCCGCTGCAGAAGCCATCCAATACATCCAGAACCTGACCTTTAATCCTCCTTCAACGATCATGCGTTACCCGCACTGGGTGCAATATATCCGTACCCTGCTTGAGCAGCAATTTGACCCTCAGACGATTTATCGTTCCGGGTTTACCGTCTACACCACCCTCGACCCAGACCTGGAAGATGCTGCCCAGCAATCTGTCACTACCCAGGTGGACGCGCTGGCTGACTAGCACGTCACCGATGGGGCGTTGGTGGCAATTAAACCCTCAACTGGTGAAATCCTGGCAATGGTCGGTTCCCCCGATTTTTTCAATGATGCCAATGCCGGGCAAATTAATATGGCGGTCAGCCCCACGCGCCAGCCCGGATCGTCAATCAAACCTTTTACCTACCTGGCTGCATTTGAAAAGGGCTGGACTCCCTCCACCCTGATCTGGGATGTGCCTTCGGAGTTCCCGCCCTCCGGTTTGCCCAATGATCCGAACCCACCCTATGTGCCAAACAACTTCGATCACAAATTCCATGGCCCGGTCACTGTCCGGACGGCGTTGGCGAACTCGTACAACATCCCGGCGGTCAAAACTCTGCAGTTTGTCGGTGTTTACGATGACCCATCCACACCCCAAAAAGATGGACTGATTGGAATGGCTGAGCGCATGGGCATTACCAGCCTGACCCGGGCTGACTATGGACTGTCACTCACGTTGGGTGGTGGAGAGGTCAGCCTGTTGGAGATGACCGGCGGCTATGCCGTAATCGCCAATAGTGGTCTTCGGATTCCCCCTGTGGCGATCTCTAAAATAGTGGATTTCCAGGGTAATGTGGTTTACCAATACCAACCCCCGGCAGGCGAACAGGTCATCAGCCCTGAACATGCTTTCCTGATGTCTTCCATCCTCTCCGATAATACCGCCCGTTTACCTGCCTACGGTCCCAATTCGGTCATCAACCTGCCCTTCCAGGTGGCGGTCAAGACCGGCACCTCGAATGACTCGCGCGATAACTGGACGCTCGGCTACACTCCAGACCTGGCCGTGGGGGTCTGGGTTGGAAATGCTGACTTCACTCCGATGGTAAATACCACCGGCGTAACCGGGGCCGGGCCGATCTGGGCCGAATTCATGACCTATGCCATTGACCGTCTCACTGGTGGAAATCCCATCGCCTTTCGTGCGCCCGGCGGGAATTGAGCAGCACACTATCTGTACTGTCTCGGGAACGCAGCCGTCCCAGTGGTGTCCCAGTGTGCGCGAGGAGTATTTTGCTCCTGGACAGCCACCACTGCCTCCAGACCAGGATCTGTGGCGTAAAATTCAAGTGGATACCTGGACCAACCTGGAGGCCTCCCCTGAATGCACGAATGACTTTACAGATGAATATTTGGCAATCAATGTGACCGATGATTCGGCCCGCAATTGGATCAATCAGGATCCACAAGGCCAGCAATGGGCGCGTGATATGGGGTTCGACAAAATATTCTTTGTTCCCGATCGGAAATGTGCGGCCACTGATCCACGTCCGACCTTGGAATTTATCGGTCTGGCTGATGGGCAGACGGTTATACAGAACAGCCTGGACATCAGCATCGTAGCCAATGCCACCAGTGGATTCCGCTCGTGGCGATTGGAGTGGAGCTCGGGTAATGGTTCTGGAAACTTGAAAATGTTGGTAGGGAATATTAACACCCCTGTTTCAACCCCTACCAAGGTGTACACCTGGGACCTGACTGGAATACCCAACGGACAGGTTACCCTGCGCCTGTATATGCAGGGGGAGGGAAGCACCTATGCCGATAAAAATATTCGCCTGAACCTGAATGTACCCACCCCCACACCGACTCCAACACCGACCCCCACCGAGACACCCACGCCGACCCCATCGGTCACACCTTCTCTATCGGAACTTCCAACTGAAACACCGACTTTGTCTGAGACACCCTCCCCATTACCGATCCCAACAGACACTCCCTAAAAAAATGCCCCGAAACGAAATTCGGGGTATTTTATGATTTCTAGGGAATTTTATGGCGTGATGATCGGCCGCCAGGCTGGATCAAACTCCATGGTGAGGGCGCTTGTCAGGCGGACGATTTCCCCTGTACCATCCGATCTAACTCGGTAAATGTCGTAATCCTGGCGGGCGGGATCTTGATTATCTTTGCTTTCATATGCCACCCATACTCCATCTGGCGAATAGTCTCCGTGGGTCCCGCTCGCTCCGATACGCAAGTGAGCCGCAAATAACGTCTGGATGTCAAAATGCATCAGCCATCCAAGTTCCTGGGCTCCCTGGGTCTCACTAAAAAGGATGGAATTGCCATCTGGCGACCATTTAGGGTGGGAATTCCAAAGGACTGATCCCCTGTGGATGAGAAATGATTGACCCAGACCGGCGTCGCTCATCACCCATATTTCCAGGGAATCCGTGAGAGGGCCGTGACCGGTGAACACGATCTGAGTCCCGCTTGGTGACCAGGCTGGTTGCATCGACCAGTCTGGCATTCGTACGTCATTGGATGCGCTGGTCAGGCGTGTGACCTGGTTATTTCCTAGGGTTACGACATAGATTTGAGGCGATCCGTCGCGTAATGAAGTGAAGGCAATCCGTTTCCCGTCCGGTGACCAGGCTGGATCGAAATCACCGTCTTCACCTGTCTCCAATGGGGCCATGTTGCTGCCGTCGACATTGATGATGAATAAATTTGCATCTGGATATTGGTCCTGGCGGTTTGGACATGGAGAAGTAAAAACCAGGCGTTCCCCGTCCGGAGACCAGTCTGGCTGGCAGGCGCCAAAGGTCATATTACTCACTTGGTGTGGATCGCTGCCGTCGGAATTCATGATGTAAATTTGTGGCACTCCGGTGTGGTCTGAAGCGTAAGCAATCTGGCTGAAACCTCCACCTAGGAGAGTTGCTGTCGGTTCCGGTGTTTCGGTGGTCGTAGGGGTAGGGGATGGTGTGGGACTCGGTTGGGACGTCCTGGTGATTGTAGAGGTAGGTTGCAGGGTGGCTGGTTTGGTTTCTATTGCTGGTGGTAAGCTGGTCGCAACCTTACCTTCAAGAGTGTCAGGGGTTGATGCAGCCAAAGCAGTGGCTGTTGACATATTCAGGTTGCCCAAAATAGCCTTGGTTATTGGTGACCAAAAGACGAGGATGGATGTAAGCGCTACAACGATGGTTAAAAGGAAGCCGGAAAAGAAAATCCACCAACTGGTCGTGTGGGTCTTCCTGGGTGGTTTGGAGGGAGGTGGCGGGGTCGGACCATTCCTTGGGTGGTATGGTATTTCATTGGCAGGCTCCTCGGTCCCTTTGAGGCCCTCAAAATGTGGCGGCGGGTTGACCACAATTTCACCGTCCGGGCGCTGGGTATTGCTCTTGGAGTTCAATAATGCCTGCTTGAACTCCTCAGCGGATTGGAAACGATCCTCCGGATGGACGGCCATGGCTTTCTCGATCGCGGCAGCCAGTTTACGCGAAACCCTGGGGTTGCGCTCGCGGATGGGAACCAAATCGAGGTTGTCCATGGCACGCGCCAGCCCGTCTTCTGGGATGGTTGCGGTCAAGGCTGCGTAAAGCGTTGCACCGAGGGAATAAATATCTGTACGGGGACCGGTACGCGCCGTGCCATATTGTTCGGGAGGGGAATATCCGGGGGTCATGGCGCGCGCCCCGGTGGTGGTGGCCTGCCCCACCTTGACAAGCTTTGCTAGGCCGAAATCTACCAGGTATATGTGTCCATCTTGAGAGATGCGGACGTTACCTGGTTTGAGGTCGCGGTGAATAATGGACGGTTTGCGGGTGTGCAGGTATTGGAGTGCGTCGCACATGGCCGCGCCGATCAGGATGGCTTCTTCTTCAGAAATAGGGCCGGCGCGTTCCATGCGGTCGCGCAGGTCTTCCCCATCGATATAATCCATGATCAGGTACTGGCCTTGGTCAGCGATCACGAAATGATCGGTAACGCGCGGCAGGTGGGTGTGACGTAGGCTTGCGAGGATGACTGCTTCCAGCCGGAATTGTCGGGCGTAATCTTCGGTGGTGAACAGATTCTCTTTTACTGCCACGTCCACCCCCAAATTCTCATCTACGGCGCGGTACACTGATCCCATGCCCCCCTGGCCGAGAATTTCAACGATCCTGTAGCGTTTATGAAGCAATGAACCGCGTTCTAGTTTTACACCCATAGCGGAATGATTATATCAGAGCCAAAAACCGGCGGGGCATTTTGTATGGAAACCGCAAAGTCTTAGGCTGCTTTCCCGGCTAACTTCAATTTAACGAACATCCAGGGCGCACCGGCAGAAACCCAGGCTCCGACCAGGGTGTAACGAATATAACGCAGGATGAAAGGAACCACCGCTTCTCCGCTGGGCGCTATTAATCCAAATAATACGTCCAGTCCTAAGTAGAAGACCAGGATGCCTACAGCCCCCAATAAAAAGCGCAGGATACGCTTCCAAATGGGACCGTCCGTACTGAACCCGCCATGCTGGGAAAACCAGGCCAGCCCTGCCAGCAGCCCGAACAGGGTTCCGCCGGAAACGAGCGCGCCTTCAAGCGAAACTGCCTGGGTGGCGAAAGAAGCCCATTCTGCGGGTGGTTGCCAATTTGTTGTTTTTAACCAAAGGTAGGGAATAAGGGAAAAGAGAATGAGCACCAGCGATCCTAGAAAAGCTGCAAAAACCTGTTGCCCTAGGCTCATCTTTTTTAACCATTCAGCCACCGGTTTCCAAAAACGAAGGACGAGCCAAAGCACGATGACCCCGATCAACCAACCTAAAATAACATCGTGTGGAAAGTGAACCCCCAGGTACATGCGCGAGATGCCGATCAGCACAATAATCAGGATTGCGATCAACCAGCCCCACCACTTGCGCAGGCTGGCGGCCAGCATTCCCCATACGCCTACTGCAATCTGGGCATGACCTGATGGTACTCCGAATGAGGTCTCGCTGGCATAGCTGATCACATCCGTGCTTATCCAATAAGGCCGCGGTCCATGCAACGCCATTTTGAGTGCATCGTTGACTGACGTAGTCATTAGAAGGATAACTCCAACTCTCAGGCCAACACTGGCTTCCACGCACCAATAGAGAGCCGGCAGGAGAATAAGGAAAAAGTATTCGCTCCCTAGGAAAGAGAAGGCTTCCATTGGCGTTTTCAACCAACCCCCCAGGTTTTGAAGGAATATATTCCAAGTAAGGCCAATGTTCAGGATGGTTTCCACGGTGTCACTCCTTGAGATTGACGATTATATGATAAGTATTGTACACTCAATGAATGAAACGTGTGCCCGACCGTTTTTGGGATTTCCTCTCGGCGGCTATCCTTACCCTGGTCTTGCTGACTGTTTCCCAACGCCTGTTTGCAACCGACTGGGCTCCGGGGCTGGAGATCGCTATCTACCTGGCTTTCCTTGGGGTCCTGCTGGGGATGGGGCTCGGTGCTAGCCATTTCAACCCTCTTGGCATCTTCTGGTTCGCTTTCGGATTTACGATCACAGTAATACCCTTGGTGGCTGCGGGAATTTTTTATCAAAATGTCTCCTGGGCGGAGCGCCTGATCAGCCTGTCCGGCCGGCTGGAAAATGGCATTTCCCTTTTTATCTCTTCCCAACCGGTCCCGGATACGATCCTTTTCGTCATTTTTGCCGGGCTTGGGTTCTGGCTCATCAGTGTGCTCGCAGGATATACTCTGACAAACCAGGGGGATTTTCTCGCCGCGGTCGTGCCATCCGGGATCATTTTGTTTATCATCCAGTTGTATGATGCAGGGGTGGGGGACCGTGTGATTATCGTGGCATTATATGCATTCCTGTGTCTCCTTTTATTGGGTCGTCTCACCTATGTCCACAAGCGTATTTCTTGGAAAGCGCAGCATGTTTCATTATCTGCCGAGTCATGGACCGAAATAAACATTGCTATCCCCGTCGCCGCCTTGGCATTAATTCTTGTGGCTTGGCTGACGCCTGCCACCGGGCGGCCGGTGGTTGCAGCTAAGATTGCCTGGGAGAATATAACCCGCCCGTTTGACAAGCTGCGCCACGACCTGAGCAATGCCGTCTCTGGTTTGAAAGGGGGTGTACAGGGAACCATAGTCGATTTTTATGGCGATACGCTTTCTCTCGGTCTCAATGCCTCCACCGGTGATAATGTCTATCTGCGTATTACTGCTCCGCTCACGGGTGGAGCCGACCGGTACTATTGGCGGGTACGCACTTATGATCAATATTTGAATAACCAATGGCAGAGTCTCAATTATTATTCAGAGCCTTTCATACCTGACCAGTCTTCCATTCAATTGCTTAATGTCTATGGCCTTGCCAGTGCATTTGTCTTCACCAGCCCTCAGGTAAATTTGAGCTTGTTGGTCACACCCGCAAATCCGGTCTGGATCAGCCGGCCTTCCGTGATGAGTTTCTCTCCGGAAACGAATGGTGTTGTTGATCCGCTCATGTTTCGTGCCGATCCTCCTATCCTGATCGGCGAGCAATACCAGGTCCACGCTATCATCAATAATCCCACCGTCCTCCAACTCCAACAGGCCGGGGCGAGTTACCCGCCTTGGGTTAAAGATCATTACCTGCAGTTGCCCAAAGACATTTCTCAGCGGATCACTGAATTGGCTCAGAACATTACTGCGGCGGCAGGGACGCCGTATGACAAGACTGTTGCCGTAACCAATTATTTGCGCTCTACGATTACCTATTCAACCACGGTGGAAGCACCCCCGGATGGAACAGATCCGCTGGTCTGGTTCCTCTTCGATACCCATAAAGGTTTTTGCAATTACTATGCCACCGCTGAAGTGATCCTGCTGCGCAGTGTGGGCATTCCGACCCGAATGGTGGTTGGTTTTGCTCAGGGAGAGTACGAACCGCCCGACAAGTACACTGTCCTCGAGAAGGATGCTCACGCTTGGCCGGAGGTCTATTTCCCAGGGATCGGATGGGTGGAGTTTGAACCTACTGCCAGCCAGCCGGTGCTCAACCGCCTTCCCGGGAATCCAATCGCTACTCAGCAACCTTCCACCGCCACCCAGAACGCCGGCCAGAACAACCGGGGTTTAACCCCCACTCCGAACCAGGAAGCAGGAGGCAATTCCGGGGTTGGAGGTGCATCGAATACCCGGCTGACCTTGTTCATATTCTTCGGGCTGATTGTTGTTATTATTATTGGCGGTGTGGCAGCTTATTCGACAGGTCTTCTGGATAAGATTTTCCGGCGAGCCCTCCCGGTCCTCAATAGGCCTTTCCCGGTCCTTTTGTTTGACCTCTCCAACAACTTTTCCCTCCCACCTCCTGTTTGGTTGAGGCGTTGGGCATATGTCGCCGGCTTGACACCGATTGAGCTTTCTTTTCGAGTGATTCTTCAAAGTCTGCGCTGGTTGGGTGCCAAGCCCTCCGCGTCCCGGACACCTGCCGAAGCAGCAGCTGCGCTCACAGAATACTTGCCTGCAGTCGCAGATGAGACTCGTTTCCTGCTGAGAGAGTACGAGCACGCTCTTTTCAGTACGCGGCGCACAGACCTGGTTACTGCTCGCCGTGTGGGAAAGGTGATCCGCCGCCAGGCATTGCTCATGGTTATCCGCCAGCGTGTGACTGCATTTTTGGATGGATTCTTGAGAAGGTCGTCTCGAAAGCCAGAATAAATCTTTTCTAGAAACATAATCGCTGTTTTCATACTTTTAGGGAAAGCATAGTTCAAGACGATCCATGTTTCCCCAACTCCCCCTAAGCGAATAAATCTTTACACTGAGTAAATTGATATGACATGTGCGAGCCAATTCCTTGGGCTTTGCGTGAGCTTGCCCGCGAATGCAGCTGAAGCCCATCTCTCCTTTGGTTTGGGGATCTATTATGGCAAGGCCGTCCTGGGCGGGATCGGGACCGAGAAGTGCCTTGAGTTCATTGCCTAGGGTGATGCAATCAAAATTGCCCGGTGCATCCAGGAAAACGCGGCTGGGACCAGATTTTGATCAGCAAATCAGCTAGCGAGCGTGTCAAGAGGGAGGTGCAGGCTACCCTGCATTTTCCCTTGCTTGTCAAAAGGAAAAGTGGACAGGTGGATGTTTATGAGGTGGTGCGGTTGAAGGGATCTAAGGTCGGGCTGATTATTAAATAAGTGACAGCGTCACTCGTTATTTTTGGTAGAAGGCATCATTGTTTTACCGGGACCAGCCTCCAGAATAACACGCCCGCTAGGAGAGCCAGCCCCGCGCCAAAGAAGAACGGTGCGGCTGGACCGAACCCCTGCCAGCCGAATGCGCCCTGCCATAACAACCCGGCTATGGCCGAAGCCGGGAAAGCTGTCAGCCCGATGGCGGCATTATACAGGCCGTAGGCTGTTCCGTGGCGTTCGGCAGGCACGAGGTCCGCGATGAGTGCCTTGGCGGATCCTTCCGTCGCTGCGTAATATATTCCGTAGAAACCGTAAAGGCTCCAGATTTCCCAGCCAGTGTGGGAGAGGGCAAAACCGAGATAGACCAGTCCATAAGCGATCCATCCAAAGATGATAAGGCGGCGGCGCCCGACCTTGTCGGAGAGGGCGCCAAGCGGACCCGCCAGGACTGAGTAGATCAAGTTGAAGGTCATCAGCATCAGCATGATCTGGAGCACGTCCAGGCCGCGCTCCTGGGCACGTAGGATGATGAATGCGTCGGACGAGTTGCCCAGGGTAAACAGCACGAGTACCAGCATGAATAGCTTGAAGCGGTTGTCCATGCCCTTCAGGCTGAGAATGGGGGTGGCGGACTTGCCGCCCGAGGCCACATCCCTTGCACCGATGGCCAGCACCACCACTGCTAGCACCGCCGGGATAATGCTGACCAGCACCGCTATCTGGAATGTTGAGCGGGTGAGGTCGGCTGCCCCTTTTTCGGTCAGCCAGACGATCAGGGCGGCGATTAAAAGTCCGAAGAATGCACCTGCGGTATCGCCGGCCCGGTGCAGCCCGAAAGCCAGGCCGCGCTGTTTATCGTCGATCGAACCGGCCACCAGGGCGTCACGTGGTGCGGTGCGGATGCCCTTTCCCAGTCGGTCGGCTACTCGCACCCCCAGCACTCCCTCCCAGGTGGTGGCGAAATACATGAACGGTTTTGATATTGTTGAGAGTGCATAGCCGACTACGGTGATCCATTTGCGTTTCCCGAGTTTGTCCGAAAGCGCACCGGAATAAATTTTCATCAGGCTGGCGGTCGTCTCGGCCAGCCCCTCGATAAGTCCGATTACCGCCGTCCCGGCGTTGAGCACATTGGCCAGGAAGAGTGGCACCAGGTTGACGATCATTTCGGAGGAAATGTCGGTCAAAAACGAGGTGGCCGTCACGATCCAGACGTTGAGGGGCAGGCTGCGAATACCGGTTTTTTTGTTTTCCATGGATGCTCCGTTGAGGCAGGATGGGCGAATTGTACCCCTGACTTTCCGGTTTGATGAAAACCATGTTTAGGGAAGTACTAGGCTGGTTCCATTAATCTGGCTAATTGGAACGTGATGGCCAAAACGCCCGGCAACGACGATGCTACTTTTTTCGTGGAAGAAAACCGGCACGGCACTCCGCCGGGCTAAGTTTTTGGAGCCGGTTTCAGGAAATACAATTCCAGGAAATTGAATGCGAACGAAAGCAGGAAATTGGTGGCCATCCCTTCCGAGTAGCCATCATTTTGAAAACCGGACAAGGTATAGAGCAGCCCGGTGGTGAGCGCCAGGCACGTAGCCACGAACGCCAGGCTGCCAAAGACCTGCACGCTCCTGACCCCCGACCTCAGGGCGAAAATGATGCTGATCAGGGAAAACAGCACCAGCCAGGCTCCCAGGCTGGCGTGGATCACAGCCACGACCCCCACCTGGTTGAGCGCGTCCGACACTCCATTTAGGGAAAACCCAAAAGGAGGCAGCGCTGGCTGTTTGGCAACGTTAACAGCCATACCCAGTTCGAATTGAAGGGCAAGCAAGGCCAGGATGACCATCACACTGATTCTTGCCGCCAATAACCTTTTTGATGACATGGCTTATCTCCTTAAGATGACGGTTTTAATGGGGTAATTTCTGCTTCCTTTAACAATTGTGTTCCAGGCCATTTTAGCATGGCGTACATGGTAAAGTACTCGGCCGCGCCTGTACAGCCCCACAACAAGAAATCCGTCAGGCCCGGTACCAGGCCATTTCCCCAGCCGATCATCGTCCCGGTCTGGTCCGCAATAGTCGACCTGCCGAAGTCACGCAGGATGCCCCACGGCGGGAAGGCGATCAGCAGGATCACCCCACCGCACATCCCAAAGTGTTTTCGTACCCATCAGCTCACCGATCCATGATCCCCGCCCCATAGATAAACAACGTACCCAGGTAGAAGGTCAATGGACCATGGTTAGATGAGGTGAATGGCCGATACCACCATCCTCGGTTATAGGCGAGTTCGTCTCCCAATAAATTGAGGCAACCCATTAGGATCCCGGCAATTTAGGAAAACTGATAACTTTCCAAGGCGGGTGGATCCATAGAGCTAACGCGGTATAGAGGATGGGGGGAATGATCAAAACGAAAAGTTGAACCAATTCGAGGGATAAGAGACTCCTAAATCGAGCAGCAACCTTTAATGTTGAGCCGGGTGATTAATTCTGCAAAGGGTCCGGGAGAATCGCTATAGCTTAATCAGTATCCCAACTCCTTCATGATCTGGGCCTCGTCTTTATTTCCACCCGCGCCGAACAACTCGCGCCAGAAAGCATCGTCATAGCGGCGCGACTTCACCGGCAGTGGCATCGGCACACCCCAGCCCAGCAGGAGCACTTCCTCCTTGGGCTGCAGGCGCGCCAGCATGCCGCGCAGCGAATCGCGTCCCGAAAGCCCTGAAAGCACCGCATGCACGTCGTCCTCGTCACCCAGCCAGCCGGAAATGCGCGTGCCCAGTTGCGACATGACCTCGTCGTGGATCTGTGATGGGCGCTGGTCGATGATCAACAGGGTCACGTAATATTTGCGCATTTCACGGGCAATGCTGGCGAAGGTGGTCTGCCCTGCCATCTCACGGTTTAGCAGTTTATGGGCCTCTTCCACCACGATCACCAGTTGCCGCGGCTCTACTTTCCCATGCGAACGATACTCGTTGGTCTTGTCCTCCCACACCATCTTGATTTTGCGGGTCAGCAGGTTGGAAACCAGCAGGTAGTCCAGGTCGGTCTCGAATTGCCCGAACGATAGGATGATATGCTTGCCAGCCTCCAATGATTTGATGATCTCCCGAATAGCATCCGTGGCGGGTTTTTCGACGATGTAATCCTTATGGAACAACCGCTGCAACTTGGAATGCAAGCCTTCGGCAGCAGCCACATTGACGCCTGCTCCGTTCGCCCAGGCTGCCACAGAATGAGGCGCTGGAATTTTCTTTCCGTCTTCGGTTTCGATGACTGCACCGTTTTCCATTTGACGGAAAGCCGAAAACCAGTTTTGCCGGAATTCAGTATAAAGAGCTTCCAGCGTGGTGGGGGTGGTCTCCTTGAGGTTCAGTTCCTGGGTCAGAAGTTCAATATCGGCTGATGAAATGTCCGACATTGGCGATCTCCAGGTTAAAATCGGGGGTGCGGGTGCGGATGGTCGTCCCGGCGCCTAGCCCCACAACCTGTATACGGCTGGTGAATTTCGTTTTCAGACCAGTTACGGGTAGTCCCGTGTCGGACGCGGTGTCGTCAAAGCCGTACTCGTTGTGCATGTCATAGACAAGCACGGAAGCTTTGCCGTGTTGCATCAACCCCGCCAGCACGATGCGTGTCAGGAACGACTTCCCGGTGCCGGTGGCGCCAAAAACCCCTGCCGAGCGCTGGACGAATTTGTCCAGGTCGATGCAGACGGGATGTCCCTGCTCGCGGGTGGTACCGATTACAAAGTTGCCCTTTTTGGATGGGTTCCCGAAGATCTCGGCGATATCGCCTCCGTTGGCGAGGCGGACAGGTGCGTGGTGCGGCGGTACGGTCTTCACCGGCAGCGGGTGTGGTGGATTATCGGCATTTTCCTTCATCCAGGCCGCGTAATCCGGAGATCCCGGTTCGGGTCCTCGCTCGAGCATCAGCGCGGGCAGGATCTCGAGGTTGGTGAAGAGCGTCTGCCCGTGCAGGGCTTGCGCCAGTGCGGGTGGTAGTCGCGTTTCGGTCTGTTCATCGGCAAAGCGCGGGTCAGTTGCACCGAGCTGCAGGTCGGTCACCAGACCATAAAATTGCCAGTTGCCGGAGGGGATCACTACGAAGGCCCCTTCCTGGACTTCCTGGGAAGGGACGGTAAGACGGGCGCGGAAGCTTTCCTTTAGTCCACCACCGACAACGTAACCGATTGGTTGGTTTTCCATTTTGCTCTCCTGACGCGTTTATTGGGCGGCAATCTTCAATGCTTTTTTGATATCTTCGCCGATCATTTTGCGCTTGCTTTTCTCGACGAAGAACGCTGCTCCCGCCTGTACATAGGATGGCAGGGCACGCGCCCCGTGGAACGTGAACTCCCCACTGCGGATCTTGTAAGTTGACCCGACAGGGATGGGGCGCGGCTCACTCCTGCGTCTGGCGATCATATTTACGGCCTTGATGGCAACGTCACCCATCAATAAAAATACTTTAACATTCGGGAAAAGGTCGATCTCATTTTCGAGCAGTTGCGAACATGCCCGGATGGTTTCAGTAGAGATGCCGTACCCGGTCTTGCCGCACTTGATTGCCGTGGTTAGGTAAACGCCTAAATCGATGAGTTCCGTCATAGACTGAACCTTCGCTCCGGCATCCTGGAAAGCCAGCAGGGTGGTCCGGGCGAAGAGCGCCTCGGGACCGGCGTAGTAATGATCGGCAGGGTTTTCCGGGGTGGCCTCCGAGATGAGTATGATGGAAACCTTCGCTGGATCGATGTCGACATTTGGGATGAAATAATTGGAGCGGCGGGTGTCGAGACAGGGGAAATCAATACATTTTACGAAACAGTCTGTTTTCATGGTTTCCTATCTTTCTGCATCCGCTGATTTGCGAGAGCTATATATTTTTCTTCTGTTTCGAAGCCCACATAATGCCGGCTGCTTTTATTTGCCGCAATTGCAGTTTGCCCACTGCCCATAAATGGATCCAAAACGATTTCATTTTTGAAGGTATACATTTGGATCAGCCGCCTCGGCAGCTCGACCGGGAACGGGGCGGGGTGTCCGATCTTGCGGGCTGGCTCGGCTGCGAAATTCCAGATCGACTTGTTGTATTCCAGGAATTCATCACGGCTGATGGTGTTTTCACGCTTGGCGGGGTTCTGCCGTTTAAAAGTGCCTTTACAGAAGACCAGGATATACTCATGCACATCGCGCAGGGTGGGGTTGCCCGCTGATTTCCAACTGCCCCAGGCAGTGGATGGGGAAGCGCTGGCAGCCTTGTTCCAGATGATCTCGCCGCGCATCAGGAAACCAAGGGCAATGGCCTGCTCGGCGATGAAAGCATGCAGTGGGATGTACGGTTTGCGGCCCAGGTTGGCCACATTGATGCACATCCGCCCCCCGGGGACCAGGACACGCTTCGTTTCTTTCCAAACGCGCTGGAGAAAGGCTAGGTAGTCTTCGAGCGACAGGTCTTCATCGTACTCCTTGCCCACATTGTAGGGTGGCGACGTCACCATCAGGTGTATCGAGCAATCCGGGAGTTCGGTCATCGCCTCCGAGGAGTGGCAAAAGATATGATCAAGCAATCCTATAGGGATGGGATTCTCGACATATGCTAATTCTTCCCCATGCGGCTGGTCGTCGTAGAGTTTACCGGCGTAAAAGGCGGACGAATCATGCCCGCTGCGGCCTGGGGAGCCGAATGCAGAAGTTTGGGTGGATTTACGTTTGGACATTACTATTAATCTCTGCCACGATGGTGCACAGTCACGAATAATTTTAACTTTCGAGTTCTTCGTGTTTAGATTACTTCTCCCAGCGCACCGAGAACTGACATCAGCATGGGGTAATCGTCCCGCAGCAGGGTGATCAATTCTTGGGTGGCCTGTTCAACCCATTGATCGTTTTTGGTCTTTTGTTTTACCTGCAGGATATGGGCAGCCAGCAATTCCCCGATCGGGATATCCTTGGCTTGAAGGACATGTCGGAAGTAGCCGAATTTTCCGGCGGTCGTAAACTTTGCCAGTTCGGCATCCGAACAAAGGAAGATCTCATCCAGGCTGAGGGGCGGGCGTGGAGGTAACAGGTGGGAAATTTTTCCTTCCAGCTCGCAGCCTACCGCCAGCACCGACATCTCGACCGGCACTATTCGTCGCTCGCGGTTGTCGTGCATTACCTCGGCGCTGATGTTCCCGGCGGTGACAAGCTGGCGCACCAGCCCGTCATCTTCGATGTGGATATCGTGGATTAGGCCATAAACGCTGTAGTCTTTATCCAGCGGGGCGCGCACCAGGGTGCCGAAGGTTGGTGTCTCCAGTTGCGAGACCGAGCAGCCAGCAACAAAGCCGGTCGTCCCGGCGCGCAGCAGGTGTCCGATTCGGATTGAGTTAGTCATTTAGTCCTCGTTATACCCGGCAAATCCTTGGCCGATTGCTTATTCGAGCCCGCCTCCAGCTCGCCCCCGCCACGACGCAGTTCGAGTTCCAGCAATTGTTCGACCTGTCTTTTTTCCTCGAACTTGACCACCGCAATTTCGTGGGCACGGTGCAGGATGTAGGGATAGGGCCGGGTCCCCATCATCCGGCACTGCTGGAGCAGGGCAAAATGCAGGAGGTTTAGTTTATCTGCATCATCCGCCACCCAGCGTGGGAATTCTACTCGTACCAAATAGGGATGATTCTCCTCGCCCACATTCAGGTAGAAGAAATGCAAACTAAGATCCCCTCGGTAGTGGGCGCGTGAACTGGATTGCAGCCCAAACACTGCCGAACGATGTCCAGCAGGCAGGATACCATACAGCCAGCGATCGGTGACACCGCGGAACGGGTGAAGCCTGCGAATGTTCTTATAATCTTCCGGGCTGGAGAATTGGGCGATCTCCAGGGTCCGGACGATCAGGTCGGCGCCGGGTTTGTCCACGTACCCGGCAACGGTTACGTTTTTGGACTGTAATTGTGAAAGGACCGACTGATGGATTTCGAGGTTCTTACGATAATCGTCTTCACCGCCGTTCTTCGCCCCCCACAATTCCACCGGACCGTCGGTGAGCGCCAGGACTGGGTCGGGGTAACCTGCGGCCAGTTCGAGCAGTTTGCGGCGTTCGGCGATATCCCGCTGCATCTCGATGGCTTCCTCGCTGACCATCCCGGTTTCGGTGTAGAGTTCGTCTGCGAAGAGCAGGCTGCTGTCGGTGAAAATTTCAGGGCTCAGCCCGGAACCGAGCTGCATGGCGATCGCGCCCACATTGACCAGTGAATAGAGACTGGCTGCATGCCGGTCGGGGAGGATCTGCGACCCATCCGCGGCGAGCAGCGTAAATTGCTTTTCGGATTCAGGCTCTGCCGTGGATGCATCCAGGTGTTTGTCCAGTGGGAGGGCACAGCGGAGATTTGAGTCAGCCTGGCGGGCTCGTTCCACCTTCTCGCGTAGACCAGTCCCTTTGTCCGCCCAGGAATTTAGGGATTGGCGAGCTTTCTCCCGCAAGCGCTCCAGGCTTTCTTGGCGTGCCTTTGCTCCCAGCCCAATCTGCTTGATTTTGTCAAAAACCTGTTGAAAGTTCAGGGCCATCGGATTCCTTGGTCAGGTTGCCATCTAAGTCGTTGGGTCCAGAATTGATTTCCCATTTTCATAGCTCCCTGCCTGGGGGCGGGAAATTCTCGAAGGTTATGGTTCCCTGCCTGATCTCACCGGAGACTCGCAGCCCAGGCACAGGTTCATTATTCCCGGCATAGATCCATGCCAATGGCAGGCTGCGTTTGCGCGCCAGGGCAACGATCTGCCCCGTCCCTGCCTTGTCTCGGGCGGGTCTTCCATCCCAGATTGCTAGGAGCACATCGCAGTTATCGATGATGTACATGCCGGCAGCGAGATAGGCCTCATCACGAATATTTTTGAATGGGAGCTCGATCTTCCGTTCGGCCTTCGCAAGGAGATGGGTAAATTCCTTTTTCGATTTGGAATCCTCGAAGTCGTTGAGGTATTCATCCTGTGGAAGCGGCAGGGGAGCCCATAGTGTTGCATTGGGAATATGGAGAAGCCGGATAGCGAGGATTCGATCTGCCCCCTCTGCCAGGGAGGAAAGTACCCGAAAATTGGTACCTGGGAATGTCGCGACCAAGCGCTGAATAACGCGTTCCACTCCCGCCATGATCTTATCTATTTCTGTCAGATGCCGGTGACCTGTGACGCCGACTGCGATGATTGGCATCCGATCCTATCCTGATTTCTCGACCGCAAAGCCGGCTCTTGCCAGGATCCTGGGTATCCCGCACACCATTTCCCGATCTTTTTCTTTTTCATTGTCTGGCAGGTCCGCCCACGGTACAAGCGCTTTATGCAACTTCTTCTCTTTATCGGTTTTCAGCGCAGCCTTCCATCCGGCATTTAATTTGTCTTTCACCCAACGCTCGTGTTCCAACTCCGAAAGGATATCTAAGTCTTTCCCTGGGAAATTGAAGGGATGCTCGTGACTGCGCGCTGGGCGCATCACATATCCGGCACGGGAGAGTTTATTGGCAATGTCCCTTACATTCAGGCGATTCTGTTCCTTTTCGTCCTCGGGAAGTTCTGTATAAGGGATGAGGGAGCTGTGTGTTTTTTGTTTGCTGTCGGTGAGGGGTCCGTATCGATAGCCTTTTGCTTTTAACCCTTCACAAAAGATTTCATGTGCGGCGGCAGCCATTTTTTCGAGCAGCTCTCCTTCGAGTTCGATCTGTCTCACCAAAGCCAGGAAGTCACGTGCCTCCACGTGCAGGGTGAGCTGCTCTTCAGAAGGCAGGCTTGAACGTTCATAACCGGTTTTTCCCGCCAGGCTGCTCATACCGATGATGGATTCCATCGAGCGCACGCCGTGTTTATATGTGTGCGTGTTCAAGAAGGCGCGCAGGATCCCGAGATCGATATTCACTACTTTATTCCGGATGATTTGAGAAACGTTCCGCTCGAAAATGGACCTTAGAACAATCGCCCGACGCAGGATGAAGAAGGGATCCTGGCTCGTGTCCCCCTGTGGATTGGGTCCGAGGACATTCAGGTAACCTCTCAAGCGGCTGACAAAATCTGGTAATTTCACAGCTCTTTTTTCTTCCTCGCTAAACGTAGCGCCAAATTCTTCCATGCAGTGGCTGGTACCACCCGCAAAAACAAAGATGCAGCGCCCAATGGGATGAACGAGCTGACCTTCCTGAAAGGATCCGTCCTGCATGGGTGCCAGGAGGTATCGCAACCACCCCAGCGGTTGTCCGTTCAATGCGGTGTCGAATTCATCCCAAAATACCAGGGGAGTCTTTCCTGACAAGCCCGCATCTCTCACCTGGTGAAGCGCATCGTAAAGACCTTCTGACCGGCCGAACTGGGACAAATTGAAAGTAAGCACGGAAATATCGCCCAGGATTGATTTTGCCACTTGTTCTACACCGAATGACTTGCCTGAACCGGGAGGTCCGAAGACGGCTACATTAAGCGGTTTCTTTTGTGGGAAGCAGCAGTATTCGGAAATCAGGTTTTGGATGCTGTGCAGGGCTTCGATCTCCCGCCTGTCCACTGTGACCAGCCCTTCGAATCGGCCAATCGGCACCTCGCGCAAGGCATTTTCGAACCCATTTACCACGATCTGGCGGGCAACCGCTTCTAGCGAGTTGGTGTAACGGTCCTCCATGATCGTCCAAAACCCGTGTTGTTCAGGGGGGCAATTATCGGGGGTTGTCTCTAGCAAATTCTGGGCGGGATCCTGGATGGAGGTAACTGATAACAGGTTCACATCCCCTGAAATCACCTCCATTACTTTCTGGATTGGAAACTGGAGTTTTGTCTGGGGCAGCGACGATCCACGCTCACCGAAGCCTTCTGCATGCACGCACCGCATCGCGGCCACACCCCTTTGGATTCCGCTTGAAAAGTCGGGCTGTTCCTGATTGAGCATCATTTGATAGACGATGGCTGTCGTTAGGCAGGAGGTGTATCCCACGATTTGCCCGGGGTATCCACGTTCCCATTCGCCTTCCATGGCAAAGGGATCAAAGAACAATGTGGCGTTTACCCGGCCAGCTTTCCAGGATAAAAGAATCGCACCGGCATTGTAAAAGGACACGATCACATGCGCGCAGCGCGATAAGCTGTTGACCAGCGGGTTGTAGGTTAACTCCCAGCACACATCTTGCGCAGTACGTTCCCAGGAGATATTACGGCTGACCTGCACCGCAGTCTGTCTCAAATCGTTGACCGTGGTAATTACCACCAGTCTATCGGCGAAATCATTAACCAACCGCTCCCATAACGGCCCCCTGGCAATTGGTTGTGCCGTTTTCAGGACGATCCAATCGGGTTTATTTCTGGCATACAGTGCCTGAGGCCAAAACTCTTCCTGGTCCCGGTAGCCAAGTCCGCTGTCAGCCAGCACCACTAAATGCGCGGACAGGACGTCCTTGATCTCGTGTATGGATTGAAGGCCGGCCTGGTTGCTGCGGTCGAATCCCAGGAAATGTTCCACACGCCAGGCGGGTTTCTCATTCGGTGATTTTTCACTATACTTGAAGGGCTTCCAAATTGTAAATGAATGATGATAACGCTTATCTAAAGGAGAAACCTCCCCACGGGGCAGTTCTGCTTGGTGAACGGTGTACTGCCGGTCTTTTGGCAGGGAAAGCGACGCTGTTTCGATCAGGTCTGCCAACTGCGCTGCTCCACCCCTTTCCCAATAAATGCTGGAGCTGACATCCTGCTTCCAGATAGAGCTTGCCCCCTTTGACCCGCTCGATGTGGCAATATTCCAATTCATCGTGATATCGCCGGCGACGATTACGGATTTGGCTGGTTTCTTGTTTGGCATGTTCACCTTTCCCGATATTAAATTATTCCAATAGTCCTATTCACTGTATCAAATTTCAATTGTTATTGCAAGGGTTTCCCCCTGACAAGCTTTTATAGTGCGTGAGTCTTTTCTTTTGAACATATTATTCGGCTCTGAAAATGGGAGTAAGTTGGGCGTCTATGGGTGCAATCTGTGTTATACTCTTTTTATCAGTTTTAAATTGGATAACTGGTTTTGTGTGGTGCACTGGCCGCCGACCCTGTTATGGGGCTGGTGGTCATTTTTTTGCCGGCTGTGCCGGAGAGAGAAGTACAAAATGGATGTCAAACTGTATGTAGGAAATATGTCTAAATCGACCACCTCGGATGAACTGAACACCCTGTTCACTCAGGCTGGGACGGTCACCAATGTCGATGTTATTAAAGATCGTGACAGCGGCATGTCAAAGGGCTTTGGTTTTATCACAATGACTGCCCAGGCCGATGCCGACAAAGCCATCAGCATGTTCAACGCCTATTCTTTGGGCGGCAATGAGCTGAAAGTGAATATTGCCAAGCCAAGAGTGGAACGCTAAAGCGCACCGTTCTGAGTCTGTATGAGCAGAACCCGAATTAATAAAGCTGCAAAACCCCTCCGAAAGGCGGGGTTTTGCTTTGTCCATTTTCATTTTTCCGTTTTATAATGCCAGCACCATGCCCCACTACGACTTTTGCCTGGTCTGGAATTGGGAGTATGACCGCGATTTCGTCCATATGCTCGAAACCGCCTGTGCGAGGCTTGGCCTGTCGTTCTACTCGGTCACGGAGGAGAATTTGGATTCCACCCTGGCGGGGCTTGAGAGTGGAGATATTACCTTCGCCTCTTTCTACGACCGGGCTTCTGAATCCGATCACCGCTTCCTGCCGCTCGTGGAATGGGCGCGCCAATCCAGTGTTTTCCGCATCAATCCTCAGGAACTGACAGCCTGGTCGCAAGACAAAGCCACCATGCACCTGGAATTTGTCAGCCGCAGATTGGAAACACCCTACACAATTCTTCTCTCCTCCTGCCAGGAACGGCCCGACCTTACACCTCTAGACCTGAGTCCCCTGGGAGGGCGTTTTGCCATCAAACCTGCCTCTTTGGGTGGAGGGGAAGGCGTGGTGCTGGAGGCTACCTCCCAGGAACAGGTATCATTCGTACGCAAGCAATATCCTCACGAGAAATACCTCCTGCAGGCGCATGTTATCCCGCGGGTGTTGGATGGGCATCCAGCGTGGTTCCGCGTGTTGGTCTGCGACGGTGCGGTCTATCCTTGCTGGTGGGACCAGCACACGCACGTCTATACGCGTGTGACGGCGGAGGAACGATTTCGATTCGGATTGCGGGGACTTTATGAGGTTGCGCGCCGGATTGCCCTGATCTGCCGCCTACACCTGTTCTCAACTGAAATTGCATTGACGGTTGAAGGCTGCTTTATGGCAGTGGATTACGTGAACGACCCGGTCGACTTGCGCCTTCAATCCAAAGCCGCGGATGGAGTCCCGGATGCCTGCGTGGAAAATATTGCCGGGCGATTGGTGCGCTTGGCAGAGCGAAATGGCCTTCGCAAGGATATTTCGAAGAAACCCGATTTCCCCTCGATCACGAATTTTTAGGTACTCTCATCCTCTACTCTGTCGGGCATGCCTTCTTATTAAATTAAGACTCTTCTATCCGCTGAACTTTATCATAAGGGGAATGATATGAGTTTGTCCCGGGTAGATACGGTCTCTTCCAGGAAACAGGGGAAATAACTCAGGCCTTTAGGAAAGGGCCTGTTTTCTAGGTGAAATGCAAAAGCAAATGCTTACGGGTTCTGGATTTCCGAGGCGCGCAGGGTGCTTCTCATCAACATGGCAATTGTCATTGGGCCAACCCCGCCTGGGACCGGGGTGATGAATGCGGCAACTTCCTTCGCTTCCGCGAAGTTAACGTCGCCCACCAGACGGTGACCGCTCTTTTTGGTCGCATCTGGGACCGAGTTGATGCCCACGTCAATGATCGCTGCACCCGGTTTGATCCAATCGCCGCGCACCATCTCCGTCTTGCCGATTGCAGCGATCAGGATGTCTGCCTGTCTGATAATGGCGGGTAGATCGCGGGTCCGCGAGTGGCAGACTGTGACGGTGGCATTCCGGCTGATGAGAAGAAGCGCGGCAGGCATACCGACAATGTTCGAACGACCCAGCACGACAGCATTTGCTCCTTCGATTTTCACCCCGGCTTGGTCCAATAGATAAATGCAGCCGAATGGCGTGCAAGGTACGAACAATGGTTCGCGCCCCTTCTGCGCCAGGCGTCCTATGTTGAGTGGTGAAAAGCCATCCACGTCCTTCTCGATGCTGATCAGGGAGAGAACGCGCTCTTCATTTATTTGAGCTGGCATGGGTAACTGGACCAGGATGCCATTGACTTTTTTATCGGCGTTCAACTGTTTGACCAGCGTTTCCACCTGCTCTTGGGTGGCATCTCCGGGCAGGTGCTGGCTGATGGATCCCATTCCGAGTTCCTCGCAGGCTTTCCCCTTGGAAGCTACATACGCAGCCGAATCAGGCCGGTCGCCTACCAGCACCGTTGCCAGGGTGGGTTGGGGCTTCCCGGCCGCGGTTCGTTTGGCTACTTGCGCGGCCACCTCCTCGCGCACTTTCTGGGCAATCGCCTTTCCATCGATGAGTTGTGCAGTCATACTATCCTCCGCATTGGGTTTCTTTTTAGCAATTATACAGACTGTAACGTTTTTCTAGAAGAGACAGCTGGCACGAAATCTGCCATTTCCGGCATGGTCACGAGGTCTTTGAACTCTCTTTCTGGCTGTGCACACACCGCCACCCGCCAGTCTGCTTTCGGTTTGATACAGCTCATTTTCCAATCGGAAGGTTTATCCGGGAAGCTGTTAATGGAAAACAGTTTACCCGGTTTGTCCGGATCTACCGAAACCGAAAAATCTGCCAGAGGTTGTCTCAGCCCCATCCCCTGTAGTATCACCAACGCTTTAATGTGTAAATCCGACAAACTGAACAGGAATTCATCGAAAGAGTAGGCCGGGTTGAGCGGGACGCGTGCGCACACGGAAGAGATCGCCAGGAAAACGGTCGCTGTCTCCGGACCGTTTGTCAGGACTATTGCCAGCCGGTCACCATACCGGAAGCCTTGCTTGGATAATTGCTGGGTGATGGATTTCAAATGTCGGGAAATTTCCCCATAGGTCAGGGTTTCTTTCCCCGGTGACCGGACTGCCGGAGCTTGCGTTCCTTTGTTGCTTTCATTATGTATAATTTCAAAAAGCGAACACGGATTTGGCATCCAACCTCGCATCCAAATACATTAAATCAGGGGGATCTTTTTCCTAAACTCGCCGAATTTAGAAAGCATTTTACCAAGATTTCCTGCCCCTTTTTACAGCTATGTTCTGGCACTGGGGGCAATCTAAATAAACCAAAAAGGATCGCCCCCTAAAATGATGACTTGATTATCCTCTGCGTTGGGTTTCTCGAATTTCTCCCCACAACCCTGCGGCGTTGGCTGTCTTTAGGCATACTTCAGTGATCGTGTTCCATTTCGGCTCCGGTGTGATCGCCGAAACGCGCATATAGTTATCTGTCAACCCTTCGATTTGCCATCCTTCGCCGGAGAGGCTGGATCTGGCCTCCCACAACACGGGCATCGTTTTTCCGATGAATTTCCGGTGGAATACTTCAGCAGATTCTGCCAGGATCGTTCGTAATGCGGCGCTGCGGGTCTTTACCACTTCGCCGCGCACCTGTCCTTTCATGAGACTCGCTGGTGTGCCGGGACGGGGGGAGTAGCTGAAAACGTGCCCACCCGCAAAGTGCATTGACCTGACAAATTCCAGGGTCTCGGAGAACTCTTCATCTGTCTCACCGGGGAAACCTGCGATCAAATCTGTGGTGATTGCCACCTCTGGGATGACCTCCCGTGCCGATTGCAGCAAGGCTGTGTAGGTTTCCGGTGTGGTCTTGCGCGCCATTCGCTTCAGGACCGTGGCGCTCCCGGATTGGAGGGGTAGGTGCAGGTGGCGGCACAGGCGTGGATCACGCCACAAGCTGAAGAAATCCGCCTCCAGGTCCCAGGGTTCGAGCGAAGATAACCTCAGCCGGGGCACGGAGGTTCGCGTAAGCAGGGCGGAAACCAGGTTCTGGATCCGCCTGGCAGGCACCAGGTCCAGACCCCATGACCCCAGGTGCACCCCGGTCAGTACGATTTCTTTAGCCCCCCCATTCTGGGCGGAAACCACATCCTTGGTGATCTCATCCACCGTCCTGGAACGCGAACCACCACGTGCCAGCCTTGTGATGCAATAAGTGCAGGCGTTTTCACATCCATCCTGAGCTTTAATAAAGGCTCGTGTCCGCTGATGCAGCCCGGGCAGCGGTTGGCGGGTCAGCGGTTCAAGGTCGAAGAACTCGTGCGGCAAGCCGAGCAGGTCGGCAGCCAGGTTCTCCTTTTGCAGGTTGGGAACGATGTGGGTTACGCCGTCCAGCGCAGCCGCCTTGTCCGGCTCGAGCGTGGTCCAGCATCCGGTGGCGACCACCTCGGCTGCTCCCAGGCGTTTTGCCCTGCGGATGGCAGCTCGCGAATCAGAAGCAGCTTCGCTGGTGACAGTGCAGGTATTCACCACGGCCAGGTCGGCTTCGCCTGCCGTGGGGACGATCTCATGCCCGGCAGCCCGGAACTGGCGGGCGAGGGACTCGATTTCAGCCTGGTTAAGGCGGCAGCCGATCGTGTCGAGAAAGATTTTCATAATCGGGTCCGAGGTGGCAAACGCATAATTTCTAAGAGTATGTTTCTTATTTTTAATTGCAAAGTTTTCAGCGACCTATAGGAAATCTAAAAAAACCGGAGATCTACGTTTTCTTTGTGGTTGGGTCTTTTTTATCGCGAAATATTCGGAATTAATTAATCCTCTTTAGGGTTTGATTACAACAAAATTGTCAAAACTCAAATCCACACCGCCTTCGTCGAACGAACCGCTCATTAGACCGGCGTCGCCCCTTGAAAAATCGCCATCCTCCGTGATCGCCAGGGTCTGGCCGTTCACATAGCCTTTTAAAGTATTCCCGATACAGTCGAAGCGCAAATGGTTGGTATTGCTGCCCCTCAGGATGAAAGCGCTGTAATCCATCATTTCCTGCCCGAGCAGGTAGGTGGCACCATTTTTGATCTTTCCGATCGCATAATATCCATCGCTGGAGACTGCAAAAAAGTAAAAATCATTCGTATCCTTGAAGCGGCAGATCACGCCATAGCGGTTGTACAGCGGACCAGATTGCAGCGTTGCATCCACATCGATTTGAGCGTCCCCATAGGATTGCCCCGACACCGCCTGCAGGTCAAACAGCGGGGATTGCACCTGCATCCGGTAAGTGCCGTGGTCGTATCCCATGGAGCCATTTGCGCCGGTTATCTGGGGCCAACCGCTGCCGGGATCGGAGAAATCGTCATGGTAAAGGGGCTGGCCCGTTTGTGTAACCAGCGCCGCGATCCAGGAGCTCTGGCAGGCGGTTAAAAAGAAGGTCAGGATCAGGGTGGATATGATTTTCATGGCTGTTTATTTTCTCCTGACCTTCTCAACGTGGAAGCCAAATCATTGGGGGAAATATTGCTCCAACAAACGCCTGGCTTGCCAGCCTATGATCCCATCCGGATCGAAGGTCTTTGCCAGGTTGAGGTAGGTGTAGGCGGAAGTCCGGTCGCCGGTTTGCAGATCGACCAGCCCAAGGTGCAGGGCGGGGGCTGCCTCGGTAGGGCCTTTTTCCACCGCCTTTTTTAAATAGACCGCAGCTGCACTGTCATTTCCCAGGGAAAACTCCGCTTCCCCGGCAAGGTCAAAGGACTGCCAGTCGTCCGCTGCCAGTCCAACTAGTCTGCGTGCCGCCGGCAGGCCGGTCGATTCCACATCCACCGAGTTGGTCACGCTGAAGGTCACCAGTGCCTTCCACGTGGATGCATCCGCCGGGGCAAGCTCGACTGCCTGAATATAATAACCATAAGCCGTAACCAGGTCGCCGGTCTGCTCGGAGGCGCTGCCCAGGGCCATCTGCCAGGCGGGGTTGTCCGGTTCTAGGTCAGCGGCTTTTTGAAAGGGTGCCAGGGCATCGGCCGGCTTTCCTTGCCTCTGCAGGAACATGCCGTACAGCCCCTGGACCATGGCTGACCCTGGGCTATATGTCAAGGCCTGTTTGATTTCCAGGCTGCCATCCTGGCCCTGCTGCTGCTCGGCTTGGGCCAGCCAGGCCCACGCCTCGCCATAGTTGGGACGCGCAATCGTCGCATTCCGGAAAGCTTCGGTCGCCAGGTCCCATTCACCCAGGGCTCCCAGCGCCTGGCCGGACACCAGGAATTGATAGCCGCGATCGTCCGAGAGAAAGGCAGTGTTCAATGCCGTTCGCAGACTCTCTACCTGCGCATCCAGGGCTGAACAAAGGTCTGTGGCTTTGATCAATTCGGGGTTGGCTTGCCCGGGTGCGGTCGCGGCAAGTAAAAGCCCCAGGGCATAGTGAGCCGCGGCGCTCTCCGGTTCCATCGTAATGTTTGCCTGCCAATAAGCGATTGCCTCACTGAAATCCCCCTCGGAGCGCTCTGCGGCTGCCAGGTAACTGTCAGCCCGGGCGAGTGGCAGGGCTTGCTTCCATGCATTAATTGCCTTGGATATATTCCCCTGCTCTTGGTAAGCGCGGCCCAGGGCGAGCCAGCCCGACGCAGTAAGGGCATTGTGTTCTGCGGCCAGATTAAAAAGAGAGATTGCCTTCTCTACCCTGCCGCTTTCCATTGCCATCAGGCCTGCTTGTTCCCATAACCATGGCATCCAGGGAATCCGCACTGCAGCCGTTTCATATGCCTGGGCTGCCTCCGCCTGGTCTCCTGCCGCGTTAAATCGCTCTGCAGCCATCAGGTCCAGGGCGCCGGCTGTTGGTCGAGGAGCCAGGATGAGTGTCAACAGCCCCACCAGGATCAAAATTTGTGTTGGTCCGAAACTCTTCTTCATTAGGATGAGTTCTATTATATATCACGAAACCATTCCTCCCGAAATTTCCCCGGAATTGAGTTGATTTTGGGTTGTCGTGCGGGTTAAACCTGTTAAATTTCTCAGAATCTGTTCCTATTTATGGGAATCCACAATCACCCATGAAAATGGTATATCCTCCCTGACCAAAATGGTATAAACTTATGGATGAAGAAGTATAATCACTCAGGCAGTCGCCAATGAGTTTATTTTTCAATCATATTTTTACGCTCCTAACGACCCCGCCGGGGAATCTGATTTACCATATCGTGCTGGTGGTTTCGATTGCAGGAACTCTGCAGCGAGCCATCCACATTTTGCGCTCCACTCAATTCCCCCAGGCTCGGCGGACGGTCATCGGCCTGGGCATTTTACTCGGCCTGCAGGTAATTGTTTTAATTGCAGGTACTCCCGCCGGGCTGGGGTTACTCGATCCCAAATTGGTGCTGCCCACGCTCGACCGGACGATTACGTTACTGTCGCTGATTTGGATTATCTGGTTGTGGGGGTTTCCGGAACCTGTCCGACTAGCCGATTACGCCACCATTCTTCTCAATTTGCTCGTGCTGGTCCTTTTCGGTTTTACCCAGGTTTTGTGGGTTCGCAATTCGACGACAGGATTTAACGGCTCGGTCTTTGAAACGATCTGGCAGGGGTTGAGCCTGGCTGTCGCCCTCCTGGGTTTGCTTGGGTTGCTCAGGCGTAAACCGAATGGCTGGACCGACGGGGTTGTTATCTTGCTGCTGGCGTTTATTGGTCACCTGGTTAGCCTGGTTTGGCGGATGCAGGGCGACCTGCCCGGGGTCGTCCGGCTCACCCAACTGGTGATGTTCCCGCTCCTCCTGACAATCGTGAGACGCTTCCCCATGTCGGCTCCAGCGCCGGCTCCTGCTGCCAGGCCCGATAAATCGGCTCGCGAACCCATCCGGGAACGTCGTCGCTACAGTACCGATCCAAAAACCCTCCAGGCTTTGATGACCCTTGCCGCGGAGGTTAACTCCACAAAAATCGGCTTTGCCTTGACGCGCGGCATTGCTCAGGCCATCCTTGCCGACTTGTGTTTCCTGGTTACCCTCACTGAAGACAAAAGCCTTTATATTGCCTGTGGCTACGACTTGATCCGTGAAGAGAATTTGGAAGGAGCACCCGTCCAGAAAGACGAAATTCCCCTGCTTGCCAACGCAATCCAACGCGGGCGTCCGTTGCGTTTACCCGCCAGCAGTACTTCTTCTGATCTTAAAGCCCTCGGACAGATGCTCAACCTGAGCAACCCGGGCAACTTGTTAAGTGTCCCGATCAATACAGCTGCCGGAGTGCCTTTGGGCGGCATCCTGCTCCTCTCCCCCTATTCCAATCGCCTGTGGAGTGCCGAAGACCAGGATTATCTCACCAATGTGTCTCCCCTGTATATCCCCATCCTGGACCGTGTTCAGCGCGCCTCCCTTTTGGAAAGCGAACGAGACCAGGCACTCCAGCAAGCCCGCTCGGCGCAGGAACAGGCTGACCAGGCAAATGGTAAATACGATCAGGCTGCCCAGGAGTTGGAAAAGTTGCACGACAAGGAAAGTCAGTCGCAAGTTCAGCTCGAAAACATGGCAGCTTTGATGCTCATGCAGGAAGAATCTCAGAAAACGATTGATTCTTTAAAAACACAGATCGAACAAATGCGACAGGCTGCCGAAGATGCTGCCTCCTCTGGTGATACCAAAAAAAATGCCGTCCTGTGGGGGGAAAAGCAGGAAGAATCCCGGAAAACCATCGAAGGCTTGAATGCCCAAATTGATCAAATGCGCCAGGCAGCCGAAGCGAACGCCTCTTCTGGGGAAGCCGCTCAATTAACTGCGCTTTTGATCAAGCAGGAAGAGTCCCAGAAAACCATAGATGCTTTGAATGCCCAGATCGAACAAATGCGCCAGGCTGCCGATGCCGAGGCTTCCGGCGACTCTGTCCAAATTTCCGCACTTCTGGACAAGCAGGAAGAGTATCGGATAACGATCGAGTCCCTGGAAACCCAAATCGAACAGATGCGCCAGACCGGGGAAGTCAGCGAGGAGTCAGTCGATTCCGCCCAGTTGGAAGGGGAACTCCATAATGCCCTCGAAGAATTGGCGCGCATGCAAAATGCACTGGCAGAAGCCAATGCCAATATCATGAAACTGGAGGAGCGCCCCTCTCCGCCCATCACCAGTGAGCAGGTGGATGTTATCGCCTCTATCTCCCAGGAATTGCGTCAGCCGATGTCTTCCATCATCGGTTATACCGACCTGTTGATGGGAGAATCTGTGGGAGTCCTGGGCGCATTGCAGCGCAAGTTCATTGAGCGGATTAAAGCCTCCACCGATCGCATCGGCGGGCTGGTGAATGATCTCATCCAAATTACCAACCTTGAGACCGGGAAAATGGAATTCAAGGCAGAGTCGATTGACCTGAATCTCATCATTGACAATGCCATGGCCTACACCAGCGCTCAGATCCGCGAAAAGAACATCACCCTGCGGCTCGACATTCCCGATTCTGCCCTGCTTATCCGTACCGACCGGGATGCCTTCCAGCAGATCCTGATCCACCTGCTGCAAAATGCTACCGGTGCCACTCAGGTGGAGGGCGTCGTCACCCTGCGGGTGCAGATTCAAAGTGAACTTAATGAGCACTTTATTTCCATCCAGGTAACAGATACCGGAGGAGGCATTGCTTCCAGCGATATTCCTCGTGTCTTCGCCCGCCGTTACCATGCCGATCACGCCCTGATCCAGGGGCTCGGAGATACCGGCGTCGGCCTATCCATTGCCAAGGCGCTCGTCGAAGCCCAGGGTGGGCGCATTTGGGTCGAAACTGAAGCAGGCTGCGGATCCACTTTTAGCATCCTGTTGCCGGTTCTTCTCAAGCCCGAAGAAGAAAATAAAGAGAAATGAACTAACGGGATGGCTGATCAAGAGAAATAAAATGCGGAATACACGGCAGATTATCTGGGGTATCATCCTGATCCTTGTCTCAAGCGCATTGCTCTTTGGAGTTCTCTCGCTTTCCCAGGCTGAGGGAATTATCCGTTTGTCAACATCCACCCTGTCGCCTTCTTCCAACCCTGCAAGTCAGACGATCCCTTCACAGGGTGTTTCTCCCACCCCCGTAATCTACATCTGCCCCACCAGTGTGCCCATCACCTGTCCCTCTTCGATCCCTCCAACTCCGCCTCCCACTTGGACTCCTCCCACTTTACCTCCTACTCCACCTCCCACCTGGACTCCTCCCCCCACTTGGACCCCCCCCGGGATTCCCACCATATCCGCCACCTCGACCCCCACCCAGACTCCCTCGCCTACCCTCTACATTTCTCCTGTGCCCACTCATGCCCCACGTTCTTGCGGTGCTCCTCGCGGCTGGGTTATATACGTAGTCCAGAAAGGTGATACACTCTACCACTTGGGACAGATCTATGGCATCCCCTATACCGAGATTCAGCGCGCCAACTGTTTGGTCAATTTTAATATCTACATTGGGCAGCGTCTCTATGTCCCGCCCTGGCCTCCAATAATACCTTTCCCCACCCTTTTTTTTGACACTTGCGCGCCAACCGAAATATCGACCTTTTACCTGCCTTTCGAAACCCCTGCGATCGAAACGCCAACCGATACGATTCCAGAACCGTAACTTTGTCTGGTAGAGGTCTTGATCACACTGTTCTCAATGCGCACACGAATTATTAACCTCGCCTGTCTGTTGGTTTTAATACTCTCCGCTTGCGGAAGCCAGCCGGCCACGCTGATTGAATCCCCCACTACCCTTTACCTGGTTACCGTTCCGGTAGATGCGACTCCTACCCCCACCCCTTTCCAACCGGTTGCCGGTACTGAAGTGCTGCTTCCCACCCCGCTATTAACAGAAACACCTGCCCCCCCCACGCCCACATTCGATCCCAGTGCTGTTATCCCCCCCACACCCACGCCGGAGTCCTTCTATGTTCCGCCCTACGCTCCCGACCCGGTCGCGGATTTGACCAGCGCAGGGACGGTCAGCTTTCTCCTGCTCGGTTCGGATAAGCGCCCCGGTCAGACCTACTTTCGGACGGATACCATTATTATTGTCGTTATCCGTCCGGCCACCGGCCAGGTAGCAATGATCTCGGTCCCCCGGGACCTGTATGTCTATATTCCCACGGTTGGGATGGACCGCATCAACACTGCATATGAATACGGCCAGATGCCCAAGTACAATTACCCCGGGGGAGGGTTTGCCCTGCTCAAAGATACCATCAAGTACAACCTGGGTCTTACAATAAATCATCTCGCGATTGTGGACTTCACTGGTTTCAGTAATATCGTGGACACCCTGGGCGGGATCGATGTGCCGGTATTTTGCCCTTACACCGACTGGCACTTGATCGACCCCAGCTATGACCCAAATAACGAAAACAACTGGTCGCTCTATACGGTTGGCCCGGGTGTCGTCCACATGAACGGCGACCTGGCGCTCTGGTATGCCCGTTCCCGCAAGATGTCCAGCGATTTTGACCGCGGCCGCCGCTCGCAGGAAGTGTTGCGCGCTCTATTTACTCAGGCTCTGAAGACCAACTCCATCAGCAAGATCCCCGAACTTTATAACGACTTCAGTTCTGCGATAATCACCGACCTGACCCTTCCCGACCTTCTACAGCTTGCCCCCCTTGCCCTGCATTTGACCAATGCCGACATCCGCAGCTATTACATCGGGCGGGACCAAGTCACCAGTTGGATGACTCCCGGCGGCGCTAGCGTACAACTTCCCAATGGACCTGCCATCCAATCCATGCTTCAGCAGGCCCTCGCCTTCGCGCCTCGTACCACCGACGTGGCACCCTTGACCATCGAAGTCCGCAATGGGACCTCGAATCCCGGCTGGGACTCCCTGGCTGCCGAGCGCCTGAATTACGTGGGCTATGACACCCGTCTCGCCGCGGCTGACCGGCAGGATTATGCCAATTCCCTGCTCTATGACCTGTCTGCCTCCCCCGACTTGAGCCGCATCAGCTCGATTTTGAATGTTCTTGGCCTGCCCTCGGAAGCTTTTGTCTCTGCACCGATGCAAGCCGATGTAAATTACGTGTTTATCGTTGGTGCGGACTATCAACCGTGTTTCAACCCGGCCACCATTGCCCCTTAAAAACATCGGCTCCCCAAAAGGGGAGCCTTTGATTTATTCCAGCTTCACACTTTCTTCAGTACTGGCAGGCCATTGACCGTCTCGGACACTTTGTAACCGGAGGGGACCATCTCCAAAACGCCGGCCTTCTGTTCCTTAGAGAAGAAGTACAGTGTTTGAGTTTTCCCGGTCTTGGTTATAGTGCTCCTGGCATGCAAGAAGTAAGTGACACCCTTTTTGTTCTTAAAACTGAAAGCCATGGGAACCTCCTTTTGGCTAAGGGCCTGTGACAGTCTTTCCAGCACAGGTTAACAGGAATAACCCATTATAAACGCTATTTTCCAGCCTGTCGCCTCCAATTTTCCCGTCTAAAAGCGCCTCTACAGGTGCGGTATAATCACGCCCGTGACGAATCCGAAGCGACCTGAAGACCTTTCGGAGCAGGAATTGCGCCGTCTGCTGCTGGACAAGCGCCACGACTCCCGCCAGCGACGGCTCGAGCGCTTTCGTCGGACCGGGCGGGCTGTCAGTCTGGCGCCCGACCTGCCGCCCGCAGCTTTCGACGAATGGCGCACTCAGCTTCCGGAGGATGGGCAGGCTGATGGTGCCGGAAACTTCGTTTCGCCTTCTCAGAAAAGACGCTGGTTCGACCGTCTCTTGCTGGTTGTGGAGGTCCTGGCAGTCCTTGGGTTGGCGGGTATTCTTTTCAACGGCTTTGGATTGCTGCGCACTTTAAACCAGGAGGTTGTTTCTGCCTTGAGACAGGAGCAGGATACCCCTACTTCTACCCCGCTCATCACGGCGGTCGTTTTGCCCAGCGGACATACTCCTCCCTCCGCAGCCGGTGGTGCCCAGTTTAATCGAGGCCGAGATCCCGGAACACTTGCGCCCGCTGGTACAATCCCTGGCGAACCTGCCGGCGCCCACTCCCGGACCGCAGCAGGCCATCCAGATTGACATTCCCGCTATTGGCGTGCAGAATTGGCCTGTTGTCCAGGGTGATGGCTGGGAGCAGCTGAAAAAAGGGGTTGGTCAGCATATCGGTTCTGCCAACCCCGGCGAGAATGGCAATGTGGTCCTGGCTGGCCACGACGACGTTTTCGGTGAAGTCTTTCGTGACCTGGACAAACTACAGCCCGGCGATCAGGTCATTTTGTATACGATGCAGCAGCAATTTATTTACCGGGTGACTGAAACCCGCATTGTCGAACCAAGTCAGGTGGACGTGATGAACCCCACCAACGATCCGACCGTTACCCTCATCAGTTGCTACCCTTATATGGTTGATAAACAACGCATTGTTGTGCTTGCAGCACTTCAAAATCCTTAGGAGATTCTATGAGCAGGAAATACAAACGTCAGGCTCCCCGCCAGCTTTCTACTTTTTCGGCCAAACCCGTCGAGTTTAACCCGGATTACAGCATCATAAAGCGCGAGCTTAAGCACATCGCCATCCTGGCAGGGACGTTCTTTGCCTTCCTGATTGTGCTTGCAATTTTCCAGAACCAACTTATCGCTTTTTTTGGCATATAAGGTCCGGAAAAAATATGTCATTGCGGGCCGCCGTAATTCCTGGCAGTGCCCGCCAGGACATGTGTACGCCGAAGCAATCCCCCCTACCCGGGAGTAATATGCGTTAATAAGGACGGCTCATGGGACGTCCCGCGGCATATAACCTTGGGGAGGGTGTGCGATGGAAATATGGTTGGTTACTTAAAGCTATTTCTTGGCGTTCCTGGCGACTTGTGAATTAATACCAAGACCTGCGGCTTCCATGACCACTGAGCTGCTGACCGTTAAACTGGAAAAACTGACCTACGGCGGCGATGCCCTCGGACACCTCTCCGACGGGCGCGCCGTTTTTGTTCCCTTTGCTTTGCCCGGTGAAACTGTTTCCATCCGCATTCTTGACGAAAAACCCGGCCATGTGCGTGCGGAACTGATCGAGGTATTGATACCTTCACCGGAGCGGATTACGCCAAAATGTGTTCACTTCGGGGTGTGCGGGGGGTGTCATTACCAGCACCTGCCTTATCCAGCCCAATTAATCGCCAAAACCGATATCCTGCGCGATCAGGCACTGCGCATAGGAAAAATTAAGAATCCCTCGGTGATGCCGGCTGTCCCTTCCACACCCGAATGGAATTACCGCAACCACATCCAATTCCATTTGACCCGTGGCGGGAAATTAGGCTACATCGATGCCCACAGTCGCGGTATCCTCCCGATCACCGAGTGCCATCTGCCTGAGCCGTCGCTTGATTCCATCTGGCCCAGGCTTGAATTTGACCCAAGCCTTACCCTGGAGCGTGTCTCCCTGCGCCTGGGACTGGATCAGCAGGTCATGTTGGTGCTGGAATCCCCGGATGCTCCCGAACTGGAACTGGAAGCGGATTTATCGGTGGTGCATCTATCTGGGGACGATGTGGTCGTAATGGCTGGCGATGATTACCTGACGATGAAGGTAAATGACCGCCTTTTTCATGTCTCGGCAGCCTCCTTTTTCCAGGTCAACACCGGCATGGCCGAAAAAATGGTGGCGCACCTGCTTGAACAATTACCGGTCACTCCCGCCGCAACACTTCTGGATGTCTATTGCGGCGTTGGGCTGTTCAGCGCTTTCTTCGCCTCGCAGGTTGGGAGGGTGATTGGAATAGAGTCGTCCCCATCCGCTTCCGCGGATTTCGAGATTAACCTGGACGAATTCGACAATGTTGAGCTCTATGAGGCTCCCGCAGAAGAGGTGCTGCCGGCTCTGGACGTTAAACCCGATGTCGTCATTGTCGACCCACCCCGCGCAGGTCTTGATAAGCGGGCACTCGACGCACTCGTGCACCTTGCCCCTCAGCGGATCGCATATGTATCGTGTGACCCATCCACGCTTGCGCGCGACGCTGCCCGTCTCATCTCCGAAGGTTTCCGGCTGCTTCAGGTCACGCCATTTGACCTGTTCCCTCAGACTTATCACATTGAAAGCATCAGCATCTTTGAGAAATCGTAACCTGTATTATGAGTATCCGAATAATTCATGTAGTAACGACTTTAGTCGTTATTTTTAAAGCGTGTATATCTTCTAATAACGACTATGTCACCCCATGGAGAATTAATTTTAATATTTTCGCTAAAAAAGGAGAAAACCCATGCGTTGGGAAGATTTAACCGGAGACCAGTTTCCTGAGGCCGTCAAACAGGCCGAAAGTGTTTGCTTGTTGCCTTTTTCGTGCATTGAGCGTCACGGGCACCACCTGCCGCTTGGCACCGACATGTTCATCGGGCGCGAACTCTGCCGCCGGGTTGCCGAGCTCGAACCGTCAGTGATTTTCCCGGATTATTTCTTCACGCAGATCCTCGAAGCTCGGCACACTCCAGGCACGTTTGGCATTCAGCCGGAGCTGATTATCAGCCTGCTGGAAAATGTTTGCCGCGAGATCGCCCGCAACGGCTTGACCAAGATCGTCATCGTCAATGCACACGGCGGCAATGATTACTTGATCAATTACTTTGCCCAGATCCAGCTTGCCAGCCGGCGGGACTATGTTGTCTACATCCCCCGTCCGGCCTATATGACCGAGGAACCCACCACTGCAGCGCAATGGGAAACGGTCGTCGATGGTCATGCCGGGGAGCGCGAGACAAGCATGCTCCTCGCCATCCGGCCTGAACTGGTCAGATTAGAGAGCATGCCCTCCGATGGGGAAGGCATGCCGCTGGGCAGGCTCAAACAGCTTAGCGACCAGGGCACTTATGTCGGCATCTGGTGGTATGCCGACCATCCCACCCATTATTGCGGTGATGGTCGACCTGCCACAACTGCAAAAGGAGAAGCCTGGTTCGTCGACCGCTCCCGTGCCCTCGCAAAGGCCCTGCGCACGATAAAGGATGACAAGGACTCCCGGCGTCTGCAGGATGAGTTCTTTACAAAAGTTGGTTAGGTCCGCTTTTTGAAGTATTCGAAAAAAAAGAGTGCAGAGGCGCTGTGCGCCCTCCGCACTCTTTTTTTCGATTTGGTCTCCCCGCCCCATGTCGAGTCGGCTTCATGCCGTCGTTGATAGCTTTGTGCTCTCTTGAGCCCGAAGCTTCCTTGCGGGGGATGGGGTTGCCGTTGATTTCAGACTATTAGAATGCTCTAATTAGATCGGTGCAGGCACCAGCATTCCACCTTGAATACGCCCTTCGCTTTCATGCGCCAGGGCACGGATTCTATCCATGATAGATTCAGATACTCGGTCCACGTGCTCGTGGTCTTCTGCATTCCCCTCATATTGTGTCGGCTGTCCGATGGTGATTGCATAGGGCCCGCGCAGGTACCAGCGTGCCTCGGAGGATACACCTCCCGTGATCCGTGAGCGGATGTTGTGACAGCGCTCCCGGTGTAGGTATATCCCCACCGGTACCACCGGGGCTCCGGTGCTGAGTGCCAGCCGCGCCGCACCGCTGCGCGGTGGAAGGAATCCTCCTTCCAATGGGCTGATATGACCTTCAATAAAAATGGCCACTGACCGTCCTTGATCGATATGCCGGCGGGCTTGTTCTAATGCCGCTCTCCCTTGGGTGAGCGGGACAGGGATTTCCTGGACTTTGCGCAGGAACCAGCCAAAAATGGGCACTTTGAAGGCCTTGACAGTGATCATGACGTTCAATTGGTTTCGCGAGATCATATGGATTAAAAACGGGTCCGTGGCACTGGGGTGGTTTGCCACAAAGATCATCGGACCGGAAGGTAGGCTCCCGTGCCGGCGAACGTCTAAGCGCAGCATTACCAGGGCGAATAAGCGCACAAAGGTTAAACTGGTCATATAAAGGAATACCTGAATCATCGCCGGTCTCCCGATCTATTCATTTTCTGATGCATGGTATTAAGTTCAAGGTCTAGGGGGGAAAACTTTGCATATCAATAATTTACATCGGCACCGGGCAAATCCGTTTTTGGCTATCCAGGGCTAGTGCCCGTATGCTCTGCATGATGGTCTCGGTCACTTTTCTAACGAAATCCCTGTCGTTCGCATCCCCGCGGAAGTGCAGTGCCTTCCCGATGGTGATGGCGTAAGGTCCGTGCAGGTACCAGGTCACGATATCCGGCTCCCCATCGAATGTTGTCGGGATGCGGTGGCAGCCCTTGTCCGAAAGGTAGATCCCGATCGGGATCACTGGTACGCCGCTGCTGAGTGCCAGGCGTCCAACTCCGCTGCGTGGTGGGTTGAAACCGCCGCCCGCCGGGCTGATCAAACCCTCCGGGAAGATCGTTACGGAACGACCAGCCTTCAGGGTCTGGCGCGCTTGCTCCAGCACTTTTTCTCCCTGTCCTGGGTTCACGCAGATCTGCTCCATGATCCGCATGTAAGCTCCCAGGAGCGGGATCGAAAAAACCTTGGAATGGATCATCACGCTCATCGGTTTTTTTGAGATCAGGTGGATCAGGAGCGGGTCGGTGGTGCTCGGGTGGTTGGCAGCAAATAACACTGGTCCGGCCGGCAGGGAACTGCGCCAGTGGATGTCCATATTGAGCAGGAGCCTGGCGTAGCTCTTGATCATGATGCGGCTCACACTGTATAGGATTTCCGAAAGCATCGGTGGGTTACTCCTTTTAAACTATGGGTTCAGCATAACAGTAAAACCGGATTCTCACCTATCCTGAACCTAATAATCACCTATGGATATAACCCCGCCATGACCAAAAGGAGCCGGGGAATGTACATCCCAGAGTGCTTTATAGTTTTAACGGTTATGGATTCCCGGGAATCTCACTGGGAAAGACGAAAAAAAGGATATTGGACGGGTTTTAAACGTCCAACATCCCTTCATCCATCTTTCCCTGCGTAAAAATGGGAGTCTTAGAGGCAGTTGGTCATTTCACCAAATTTCGCAGGACGGTGTGCAAAATCCCGCCGTTGCGATAATAATTAACCTCCACTTTGGTATTCAGCATGGCTTCTGCCTTGAAAGCGATTTCCTTACCGTCTGTTTTCTTCGCCTTCACGGTGACCATGCAGCGGGGGATCATTTTATCGGTCAAGCCCTCGATGGTATAGACCTCATCGCCTTTTAAACCCAGTTTCTCGGCATTTTGCCCGTCCACAAAGCGCAGCGGGAGTACCCCCATTCCTACCAGGTTGGAGCGGTGGATCCGCTCGAAGGACTCGGCGATCACGGACTTCACGCCTTGCAGCATGGGACCTTTGGCGGCCCAGTCCCTGCTGGAGCCGGTGCCATACTCCTTACCGGCCAGAACGATGGCCGGGATGCCCTCGGCCTTGTATTTCATGGCGGCATCGAAAATGCTCATTTCTTCGCCGGAAGGCTGGAGTTTTGTCCAGTCCCCTTCTTTGGGAGTCACCATCAAGTTCTTCAGGCGGATATTGGCGAACGTGCCGCGCGCCATCACGCGGTCATTGCCCCTGCGGCTTCCATACGAGTTAAAGTCCCGCACCTGCACGCCGTGCTCCTGCAAGTATTTGCCTGCCGGGCTGTCGCTGGCGATGTTTCCGGCGGGTGAGATGTGGTCGGTGGTGATCGAGTCGCCCAGCATGGCCAGCACGCGCGCGCCCCGGATATTATTAATATGTGGCACATCCAGGGTCAGCGACTGGAAGAAGGGTGGGTGCTGGATGTAGGTGGAATCATCAGACCACTGGTACAGGTCGCCTTCCGCCACTTTGATTTTTTTCCACATGTCCGAACCTTCGAAAACGTCAGCATACTTTTCGGAGAACATTGTGGTCGCGACGCTCGCCAACACCGCTTCCTCCACTTCCTGCGATGTAGGCCAGATATCCTTGAGATAAGACTGGTCCGTCCTTTCCCGTGCCAAGTGGTTCGCTGGACAGGTCGATGTCTACCGTGCCTGCCAGAGCGTAAGCCACCACCAGCGGGGGGGAAGCCAGGTAGTTGGCCTTGACCAGCGGGTGGACGCGCCCTTCGAAGTTCCGGTTGCCCGAGATGACTGCTGCCGCTACCAGGTCGGACCCCGTGACTGCCTTGGCAACTTCCCCGGGCAAAGGGCCGCTGTTGCCGATGCAGGTGGTGCATCCGTATGCCACTACGTTAAAGCCCAGTTTTGAAAGGGGTTCCAGCAGGTTAGCCTGCTTGAGATAATCTGTCACTACCCGGCTGCCGGGTGCCAGGCTCGTCTTGACATATGGCTTTACCGACAACCCCTTTTCGATGGCTTTTTTGGCGACCAATCCAGCGGAAACCATCACCGACGGGTTGCTGGTATTGGTGCAAGATGTGATCGCCGCGATCACAACTGCACCGTGCCCGATTTCGTAAGAATCGCCGTTCCTGCTCACTTTCCCCTTTCGCTTCAAAGCCTCGGGGCCTAGTTCGTAGCCGCGCTCCTTCACCGGCGCGGTCAGCGCCTTCTTGAACGCCGGCTTCATCTCGGAAAGAGCCACACGGTCCTGCGGACGTTTCGGTCCTGCCAGGGAGGGCACTACGTTCCCCAGGTCTAGTTCGAGCATATCGGTGTAAACTGCATCCGGAGTGCCGGTTTCGCGGAACAATCCCTGTTCCCGGCAGTAGGCTTCGGTCCGTTCGATGACCTCCGCCTCGCGGCCGGTCATCTTCATGTAGCGCAGCGTTTCACTGTCCACCGGGAAGAAGCCCATGGTGGCGCCGTATTCAGGCGACATGTTGGAAATGGTTGCCCGGTCCGGCAATGACATGCTGTCCAGGCCTGCGCCGAAGAACTCGACGATCTTGTCCACCACGCCTTTCTTGGCGCAGCATTTGCGTGACGGTCAGCACCAGGTCGGTGGCTGTGATGCCCTCCCGGAGTTTGCCGTGCATTTTAAAGCCAACCACATCCGGGAGCAGCATGTCCATCGGCTGCCCGAGCATGACGGCTTCCGCCTCGATGCCGCCCACGCCCCAACCTACCACCCCCAGGCCGTTGATCATCGTTGTGTGCGAATCTGTGCCGATCAGCGTGTCCGGGAACAGCACCTCCGAGGACCCCAAGCCCTCTTTCCTGGAGAGTACTACCTGGGCCAGGTATTCCAGGTTAACCTGGTGGACAATACCGGTGGCGGGCGGGACCACCCGG
Source organism: uncultured Chloroflexia bacterium (assembly GCA_963760245.1). Taxonomy (GTDB): domain Bacteria; phylum Chloroflexota; class Anaerolineae; order Anaerolineales; family Villigracilaceae; genus UBA877. The sequence goes on from CAVXCH010000004.1 coordinate 1,089,764, forward strand.
AAATTGCTGAAAGCCTTTTGTCCCCACTTGAGGAACTCGTACCGTTCGCGGTTGCGCTGGAATTCCATCTCTGCATTCCGTTTCAACGCTTCGGGAGTCGCAAAGAAATCCACCTGCACAGAGTGATCGATTACCAGATCAACCGGCACGAGCGGGTTGATTTTTTTCGGATCTCCGTCCAGGCGGGCAACTGCAGCGCGCATGGCTGCCAGGTCTACCACCGCCGGTACCCCCGTAAAGTCTTGCATGATCACGCGCGCCGGTAGGAAGGGAATCCCCGGGCGGCTTCCGCCTGGTTCAGCGGCTGGATTGGGAGTCCAGCCGGCAATGTTTTTGACGTCTTCCTGGGTGATCTCCCGGTCATTGCACTGCCGCAGCGCTGCCTCGAGCATGATGCGGATGGAGTAAGGCAAGCGGTTCAGTTTTGTCAGACCCGCTTTTTCCAGGGCATCGAGGCGATAAATGCTGTAGTTTTTATTCCCCACTTTCAACACATCCCGTGATTTGAAATAATCTTTTGACATTTCCAGCTCCTTTGGCGGGTATTCCCTCACCAGAACATCCTTTTATTCACGAAGACGTAACATCCCCTTTCGGGAATTTCGCGCCTTCCGGATATCTCTATGGGGTTCATCTCCCGGCCAGGAATGCACCCGGGCTTTACCTAAGGGATAAAAAAGGACTCAAAGGCGCCTCCCACCTCTTTTTTTCGTGGGATGCCGCCCTTCAAGCCTGTTTGTGTTTTTATTATCAGATGCTCAATTCTTTGCCAAGTTGCTCCACAAGTATATCGCATTCCGCCTTCGGCAGGAAACTTGCTTGTGCTGCTGCCAGGATGCGTTCTTTGAGGGTTTTGTGCTCCATCCTCAGGTCTTCGCAGGCACCCTGGTATTCGTCGCTTAATGTGATTTGCAAAATGGATGGGTCATCGCTGCCCAGGGTGACATTTATCCCCGCCTTTAGCATGTTGATGATTGGGTGTTCCTTCATGGAAGGAAATACGCCGGTCTGGAGATTGCTTGTCAAGCATACTTCGAAAGCAGTCTTGCGCTCACGTGCCATTGCAGTCGTTTGCGGGTCTTCCATCACCCGCACCCCTTGCCCGATCCTGTCGGCGTTGAACGTCTCCATCGCCTCACGGACATCCGCTGCCCCTGCCCATTCCCCTGCGTGGATGGTCAGTTTTAATCCGGACTGCTGTGCCTCTTTGAATATTCCCACGAAAGGTGCGGCCGGAAACTCGGCTTCATTCCCTGCCAGGTCAAGCCCTAGGATGCCGCTGCCGGTCCGGGCTGCCGCTAGCCAGGCCACCTGTTCGGCCAGTTCCACGCTCTCATGGCGATTGACCGAAGCAATCAGGAGTACGCGCACTCCGAATTCCTGGGCTGCCTCGCTGGCGCTTTCGCAGACCCAGTCCATCACTTGGCCCAACGGGAATCGCTCGGCGCGGCTTAAAGCTACCGGTGCGAAACGCAATTCAAGATGGCGCACGTTGTCATTCACCGCGTCTTCAATAGCTTCGCGGGTCACCCTATGGATGATCTCAGGTGAGCGGTAGAACATCCGCAGCGTGTTGAATTTCGCCAGGAAATTTTGGATTGTGTCTGGTTCGCTTGTTTCCTCACCGATAAGATTGCTGAAAGGACTTGTTCCAATTGGAACGGTTATCCCGTGGGTGCGGGCAATTTCCAGCATCGTGTTGAGACGCATTGACCCCTCCAAATGACGATGGAGGTCAATCTTGGGCAACCTCTGGTAGAAATTGGCCGATTTGTCCACTAATGCCTGTGTCGTTTTCGCTTCTTGTCGTTGGTTTGAGCCGGGACGGTCACCGCTTCTGCGGTCTCGACCCGCGGTGCTGCAGCTGCTTCCACTTGGGGTGCAGCCCCGCGTGGCTGGTACAGGAAAATACGCCCGATGACGCCCGCCCGGATGTCTGCCAGCAGGGTCTGGAACATTTCCGAAGCCTGGCTCTTGTATTTCACCAGTGGATCGCTCTGGGCATAGGCCTCCAGCCCAACCGAAACACGCAGCGCTTCCACCCGCGTTAGGTAGTCCACCCAAAGTTCGGTGATAGCACCCAGCAGCACCTGGCGGTAGATCTGGCTCTGCACATTGCGGCCCACTTCTTGAGGGGTCTGGGTTCCGGCGTTTTCTCCTAGGCGGGTCAATTCACTCTGCCCCCAGGCAAGCCGCTGCGCTTCCTGTGCCTGCTGCAGGTGATCAAGCACGTCATCTTCCAGCATGGCGGTGCTCTTGTTTGCCAACAATTCGCCCGCAAGATGCACATAATGCAGGCGGGTGAAGATCTGGCGCACCTGACGGTGGGTCTTTGCGTCAAAAGAGGTGCTTGATCCCTGCGCGATGAGTGCCAGCAGGCGTATCTTGGCTTGGTCATCCCGCTCGGGCATGCGTTCGAGCGCAGCCGCTAGGTCCCTCACGATTTGGCCGTCTTTGCCGAGCAATTTTTCTTCACGCCCCGCCAGCACTTTCTGGACTTGCTCTTCGACCTGCGCCGCCGCCTCCTGCCATTCGAGCTCTTGAAGTTCTGGTATGTTCAGCCCGAGCGATTCTCCCAGCCGGAATTCGATGGTGTTGGCCAGGCGGGTGATGTTTGTGGAAGCCACGTATGCATCCACCTGGGCGTGCAGTTCCTCAGCCAGGCTCTTCGGGTCTTCGCTCAGTTGGGTCAATTGGTCGGAATCAAGCTGGAAGGGCACCCTCACCAGCCCGGAGAGCTCCTCCAGGATCACGTTCGGGCGGCGCGTCTCGTTCTCCAGGTTATCTGCCAGGCCGTCCAAGGCGGTATCCAGCGAATCGATCCGCTCATCGATTTGGGAGTCTAGGTTTTCACCCGTATGGTCGATCTGCTCGAGGATGGTGTTTAGGAAATGCGCCTGGTCGGCCTGCAGAGCTTTCAATGCCAGTTCACGCAGTGCCGTTGCCAGGTCTTCTGAGGAACTATTTAATTCTTCCAACAGGAGCTTGTAAGTATAGGATGGAAAAATACCCGTGGGGGTGTTGAACGGCGGCTGGATCTGGTCCAGCCAGGCCAGGAACCGCCAGTATTCTTCGCTGGCGATGACTTCCGCTGCCCTTCTCTCCACTTCCTGCCTCAGCAGCTCGTTGACGTCCTCCACCAGGTCTTCCTTCTCAAAGACCCGGTTGCGCTGGTCGTAGATGCGCTGGCGCTGGGCGTTGAGCACGTCGTCGTATTCGAGCAGGTGCTTGCGCACGTCGAAGTTGGCGCCTTCCACCCTGTGCTGGGATTGTTCGATCATGTTGGTGACCATGCGGTGCTGCATGGGGTAGTCGTCGTCGATTTTGAAGCGCTCCATCACGCCCTTCACCTGGTCGCCGCCGAACATGCGCATCAGGTCGTCTTCGAGCGACAGGTAGAAGCGGCTCGAGCCGGGGTCACCCTGGCGGGCGGCACGGCCGCGCAGCTGGTTGTCGATCCGGCGCGCTTCGTGGCGTTCGGAGCCGATTACGTGCAGGCCGCCGCGGGCACGCACGCGTTCCATGTCCTCAAAATATTGCAGGAAATTTTTGACTTCGGCCTCGTAAATGCCGAACAGGGCTGGGTCGGTTTTTTGCAGGGCTTCGCGCCGCTCCTGCAGCGACATATCGTACGGGTCCTTGTACCCGGCTTTGCGCAGCACGCGCGCCACTGCCGCGATCACCTCTTCCGCCAGGTCGCCGCCCAGCTTGATGTCCACGCCGCGTCCGGCCATGTTGGTGGCGATCGTCACCGCCCCGAAAGCTCCGGCCCCGGCGATGATCTGGCTTTCCTCGGTGTGCTTGCGGGCGTTCAGCACCTGGTGCGGCACACCCCCCTGCAGCACCGCCTTCAGCCGGTCTTCATCTTCGGCGGGCAGGCCCAGGATCTCCAGCAGGCGGGCCAGGTTGGCCGGTTCCTCGGGGTTGAGCGATAGACCCAGTTCCTTGGCCATCGGGCGCAGGTCTTCAGGGCGCAGCTGCTCGATCGGTTTGTTCAGCGGCTGGAGTTCCGGGATGATCCGCCCGTCTTCCTCGCGTTCGTTCTTTTCCATCCAGGCATGCCGGAGTAGCAGGATCTGCATCAACCGGCGGACCGGTTCGGCTCGCAGCCGGTTCGACAGGCGTTCCGAACCTTCCACCGAGGTGGTGCCGACCAGGATCGGGCGCCCCATGCTGTGGTAAATGACGATCTCGCGCACCAGCGACCGCAATTTGGCTTCCACGCTGCGGTAGATGATATCCGGGTAATCCTTGCGCCGCCAGAACACGACCTCTTTCTCGGGGTCGCTGCTATGGGCAAAATAGGAGTAGGCGTACCCTTCTTCGTCCTTGGCCTTGATCTCCACCAGCGGTGCATCCGGCCCGAAGGCCTGGTATTCCAGGTTGGTGGGGATGGGCAGGACTGGCAGTTTGTAGATCTTGTCGAACTCTTCCGCCTCGGTCAGGGCGGTACCGGTCATGCCGGCCAGTTTCTCGTACATGCGGAAATAGTTTTGCAGGGTGATGGTGGCGTAGGTGACGTTCTCCGGCTCCACCTCGCACGCCTTCCTTGGCTTCCACGGCCTGGTGCAGGCCGTCGCTCCAGCGCCGTCCCGGCATCAGGCGCCCGGTGAACTCGTCCACGATGATGACCTTGCCGCCCTGCACCAGGTAGTCCTTGTTGCGCTTGAACAGGTGTTGGGCGCGCAGGGCCTGTTCCAGAAAGCCGAGCAGGTGCGCCTGTTCGGGGGTCACGTCTTCGGGGCGGTCGGGGTCGCGCAGCGGCTGGCCGAGCAGCTGTTCCACGTGGGCGGTGCCGATCTCGGTCAGGGCCACGCTGCGGTCCTTTTCGCTGACCTCGTAATCTTCGGGTTTCAACTGGCGCACGAGTACCGCCATCTTGCCGTACCATTCCACGTCACCGGAGGCCGGGCCGGAGATGATCAGCGGGGTGCGGGCTTCGTCGATCAGGACGTTATCCACCTCGTCCACGATGGCGTAATGATGGCCGCGCTGGACTTTGTCCTCCAGGCGGTAGACCATGTTGTCGCGCAGGTAGTCGAAGCCGAACTCGGAGTTGGTGCCGTAGGTGATATCGGCTGCGTAGGCTTCCACGCGGTCCACCAGGCGCATCTCGTCCTGGTCTTCGTGCGGGGACTCTTTCTCCGGGTCGTACAGGAAAGCCTTCTTGCCGTTCTCGGTGGCAGCCGCCATCTGCAGGATGCCGACCGACAGGCCAAGGAAATGGTAAATGGCGCCCATCCAGCGGGCATCACGGCGGGCCAGGTAATCGTTGACCGTCACCAGGTGGACCCCGCGACCGGTCAGCGCGTTCAGGTAGAGCGGCAGCGTGGCAACCAGGGTCTTGCCTTCGCCGGTGCGCATCTCGGCGATCTTGCCCTGGTGCAGGACGATCCCGCCGATCAGCTGCACGTCGTAGGGACGCTGCCCGATGGTGCGTTTGGCAGCTTCGCGCACCGCTGCGAAGGCTTCCGGCAGGATTTCATCCAGCACGGCCTTCTCGATCTCCCGGCGTTCCTTCTCGTCCTCGACACCTTCCAGCTCTCCGGCGATCAGGCTGCGGAACTCATCCGTTTTCTGGCGCAGGGCTTCGTCGCTCAGGGTTTCGAACTCCGGCTCGAGGGCATTGATCTGTTCCACCATGTCGGTGGTTTTTTCGATTTCACGTTTATTGGGGTCTCCCCCGAAGGTTTTCACAAATTTCTGGAGCATGGAAAGTCCCTTTCGGGGAAAATTATAGCATGAGGTTGTAAGAGAAAGGTAAGAAACACAAGGAAGGGGGGGATCGAAAATATAAGTATGTTGGGGGTAGATTATGTAATCCTTGTATTTCGCTTTTAGGATATTTGACAAGATCAGCGGAATGATTTTCGAGAAATATTATTTGACCCTATAAAGGTTGTTGCGAAATTAATTGAAATCACCTACAATTCATACAGCCTTTTCATTAAACCTGCACATGGGGTAGATTACAGGGTAATTAATTGCAGCAATTAGTAAGACCTTATTCATTTTAAGGATGTTATTGTCTTGTTTTGTTGCCACCTTTTCAGATAATAATGGATGACGATGTAAATAATAGACATGGAAGGGGATTAAATGGCGAATCCAATTAATACCGCAAGGATTTTGGCAACGGGTTTATTCGTTCTGTTTTGTTGTGGTTACCTGATATTTTTTTTCATTGTATTCAAACGGAAATATAAACTAAATTTTAAGAATATGTTGCTGGAAGATAAAAAGAGATTCCTTTGGATAAAAACTCATGGGATAAAAACTCTTATGAAACCAACCATTGAAAAAATTAAAAAATGGTGGAAAACCCATTTCGTTCCTGGGATCGTCCAAATTTCTGAAACGCTCTGGGTAAGAGATTCCCGACTGGGGTATTTCCTGGAAATCTTCATTATCATCATTTGGGCATTATATGTTGGTCGGGCGTATCTGGATATGAATTTATTGACCTGGCCATCGGGAGGAGAGTTCCCTTCATCAATTCAAACAGGTTATATTTGGGCAAATTTCTCAAAATGTGGGGTGTGTGTATTCTGGAACGGTTTTTCCCATGGCGGCGCCCCAAGTTTTGCTGACATGCAGGGAAGTATGTTATATCCTTTGGTAATGATATTAACCCTTCTAAAGGGTGTATTAAACGGGGCCAAGCTTACCATTATCGGTAGTTTAATGATGGCTGGGGTCGCGCAATGGTGGTTATCAAAAGTCATGGGATTTGGTAGAATTCCGCGCTTGTGGAGCGGGTTATTGGCGGTTGTGGGTGGAAACCTGGCCACGCGCATGGAATTGGGAGCTTTTGGAGTCGTATTATCGACGGCTGCCTGCACTCTTGTTCTTGCACCTGGTGTAGCGCTCGGATTAACCGGTAAGCGTCGCTATGCAATCTTGCTGGGAATAACAATTGGATTGGCTCTCCTTGCTGGGCAGGGTTATATGCAGGTTGGTTTGATATTGGGTATTATTCCTACATTCTTAATATTTATACTGGGCCGTGGAGAGAAATTTAAGAATCTTTGGAAAGAATACCTGCTTGCTGGGTTCCTGGCCTTTTTGATCGCCGGTATATTTCTCATTCCCACGATTCATTTTTATCCCAATATGGCGAAAAATGAAGATTCCACCTTTGGAATAGCACAAGCGCTCGAGTATATTCCTCTAAATCATTTGATTGATAATGTCGGTTTTTACCAAACGGATCTGCTTAAACCGGCTCCTTATCCTTATCTATATGCAAACTTTTTAGGATGGATCCCCATCCTTCTGGCAATCGTGGCTTGGCGCTATATTCCCAAATCTCGGTGGAGATTAATGGTGTTTTTTCTGGTTTCTATAATATTGATATATTTAACAGCTAGCGCCGACCTGCTTAAATTGCTCACGAAATTTATACCTTTTGTTGCAGGTGTTCGTAATCCTCCACAAATCGCGGGCTTGGCAAATCCCTTGATCTTGGGTTTATCAGCTTGGGGATTGGATGCACTTCTCCATCTAAAGTGGCCAAAAATTGCGTTAATTAATGCTAATTCTTCCGGTTCCATTTTCAGTGTGAATCTTGCCTTAATAATCCTCGCAATTCCGCTCTTTTGGTCGCTGAGAGAAGCTTATGTTTTTGGCCATAACTGGCTTTCAACAGTTAATATTGATGAAACTTTATACCAAAAAGTAGACTATTTAAAAACGGATGTTGCAGAATGGGTCAATTTGCCATTTGGTCTTCATTATTGGCTAATTCCAGGCTTTGATGAAAACTTAAAAATTAGTAGTGCATTCCGAACATGGAGTTGGAAGAACCGAGAGGATCCTCCTATCAATCAAGAAGCTACATTTGATATAGTTGATCCTGGGGCACCTAATTTAATAAGAGTTATTGATGGGCTAAATTATCTTACCCATTTTGAGAATGAATACGCCTACATTCAAATTGGGGACCAGAAAATTGCCTGCACAGCGAAATCCAGCGGAGGAAATATTGATGTTGAATGTCCAGCATCCGAAAATGGACAACTGGTTGTATATGAAAATAATTGGACAGGGTGGTATGCGTGGGTGGATGGGACGAGAACAACTCTGCTTCCTTCTGACTGGTTAAGTATTGATGCTCCCGCAGGAAAACATTCCTACCAGTTCAGATATCGACCATGGGATGTATGGGTGGGTATTTTTCTATCTATTTTAGGTATCGCATTGAGCATTTTTCTCTGGCTTCGGGCCAGGGAATATATATAACCCACCTTCGATAAATGACTCAATTTGAGCTTCTCCGATGCGGTCTATAATCGCCGATGAGAAGCGGAGAGGGGATGGTGGCGGGGTGTTGCATTTTGCTAAATCCCGCTAATTATTTAGGTTCTTTCTCACCTCGTCGATGTGCCTATCGTACCATTGTTTTAGGAGGGGGGATGCACCTCTTGGAGGCTAACAGCCGCTTGTGGGCCATCCTGAGCACATTATTTCATAATATGGGAGTGAATAGGTATTCTTTTTCCCCACCCAAAGAATGGGGCGGGGTTAGGGGGTGAGGTTGATTTTATCAAATGGTGATTAAATATTTGCTGAATAACCAATATATTTGGTATAATGCCAAATATATTGACATATTGCCAATATCATGCTAGACTCCCCCAAAGAGGCAAATATGAGCGTCATCCCCCGCAAATGTCCAAGTTGCTCTGCCCCCCTCGTCGTCACCCAGTTGAGTTGCACCAGGTGCGAGACCAACGTGGTGGGGCTCTATGAGATCAACCCCTTCCTGCGCTTGTCCAATGAAAGCCTGCAGTTTCTCGAAACATTCATCCGCAATCGCGGCAATGTCAAGGAGATGGAGCGCGAGAGCGGCGAGTCCTACTGGGTCATTCGACGCCGGCTCGACGAGGTCATCACCGAACTCGGTTACGAGGTCGAGCCGGTCGAGGACGAACTTTCATCCCACCGCCAGGAGATCCTTGGCCGTCTGAGCAAGGGCGAGATCGACGTCAAGGAAGCCACCCGCCTTTTGAATCAACTGGGCGAGGGAATTTCGTAGGTACCAAGGAGACAGAATGGCCACTCAGAGTGAACAAATGCTGGTGCTCGATATGATTTCGCAGGGAAAGATCACCGCTGCCGATGGCGAGGAATTGTTGAAGGCCCTCGCGGCCAGCACCCCCAAACCGAAACCCCAGCCGGTCCGGGTGGACCCGGTCGGCGTGGCTGCCACCGGCTTCTCGCCCAGCGATGGCGCCAGCCTGGCTGCCGAACTGCGCAAACTGGGTATCGAGCATCTCAAGTTATCCGACCTGCAGGAGATGCGCCTACACAATGTCACCCCTGAATATGTGCGCGAGATGGCAGCCCTGGGTTTTGATGATGACGACCTGGATGAACTTGTCAACCTGCGCATCCAGAACCTCACCCCGCAGTATATCCGCGAGATGCGGGCTGCCGGGTTGGAGGACGCTGATTTCGACGAGTTGATCGAGGCCTCTCAACACGGCGTGACACCCGAGCTCTTGCGGGCGCTGCATGAGGCTGGGATCGAACACCCCGATGTGGATGAACTGGTCGGGGCCGCCGAGCATGGCATCACCCCTGATTTCCTGCGTGCCATCCGCGATTCCGGCCTCAAGGATCTGGATGTGGACGATATTGTCAAATGCTCCGACCACGGTGTCACCCCCGATTTCTTGCAGGCCATGCGAACGGCCGGGATAAAGGATCTTGACGTAGACGACCTGGTCAAATGCTTCGACCACGGGGTTTCGCCCGAGTTCCTTCATTCGGTACGTGAATCTGGACTTAAAGACCTGGATGTGGATGACCTGGTCAAGAGTTACGATCATGGCATCACCCCCGAGTTCCTGTAAAGCCATGCGCGCCGCCGGGCTGAGGGATCTGGATGTGGACGACTTGGTCAAATGCTTCGACCGCGGCGTCACGGTGGAACTCATCCTCGCCTTGCGTGAGCTCGGGATCAAGGACCTGGATGTGGATGAACTCGCCCATGCCTCCGACCATGGGCTCACCCCCGATTTTATCCGCAGCCTGCGCGACCTGCACCTGAAAGACCTCGAGTTGGATCACCTGGTCGAACTGGTCGATCACGATATATCCGTTGAAGACCTGCGCGCCGCCCACGCTGCTCACCCCGACCTCGATACCGGTGATCTGGTAGAGTTGGTCGTGGAAGGTAGTGACCATGAAGGGGAGGACGGCGCTCCCCAAAGCAGCAGGCATCCTAAAGGTAAGTTCCACCTTCATATCCATTAACCACTGGTTCGATACGGCATTGTCCCGGTGCACTTCCGGGAAGCTATCCCATCTCCACAATCTAGCTTGGTCTTGTTAGGGCAACCAATCTCATCCCCGCTCTTTTGTTTTGCAAACCCTCATAAAAGAAAGATGAAAAAACAAGGGTCTTGCGAGCGAAGCTCGCAAGACCCTTGTTTTTTCTTGATTCGCCCCTCCCCTTTAGGGGAGGGGATGGGGGTAGGGTTTAATACAAACCATTTTCCTCACACCAGATGTAGATCCATCACCTGGCGGAAATGATACCCATAGATTGCGAACGTGATCGCCAGCGCAAACAGCTCCGGTCGCCGGAAAAGCGTCCAGAACAGCAGCTTCCAGTATTGAACCCGTTCCTTGCCGATGATCCCCAATCGCAGCACGGATCGGAAAAATGCCTGGACATATTCCCCGCTCAACGGGATGGTGATCTTGGGGGCCTTGTATTCCTTCAGGAAGGTCTTCACGCGTGCATAATAATTCTTGGGGGTGTACAGGGTCCTTACCACCGCCCGGTAGCCATTCTGCAGTGCCTCGATGTTCATTACCTTCGGGATGATGTTCGTCCCGCCGTCCACGTTATCGCCTGAGAACGACCCCACCAGCCGCCCGTCCTGCTCCATGCGTTTGTACAGCCGGGTCCCGATGGGTGCCTGCAGCAGTCCAACCATGGCGGTCACGATTCCGCTTTTTTGAATGAAATCGATCTGCCGTTGGAAAGTGGAGGCGGTATCGTTGTCGAATCCGATGATGAATCCGCCCTGCACTTGCAGACCGGCGCGCTGGATACGTTTCACGTCCGCTACCAGGTCGCGGTGCAGGTTTTGTTTCTTGTTGCACTCTGCCAGGCTGTCGTCGTCGGGTGTCTCCACTCCGATAAAGACCGTATCGAAACCTGCCTGGGTCATCATATTCATGAGTGGTTCGTCGTCGGCAATATTGATCGAGATCTCGGTATTGAACGGCATCCCCTTCTTGCCCTTGCGCCACTCGATCAGTGCTGGCAGCAGGTCGCCCCGTAGTTGCTTTTTGTTGCCGATCAGGTTGTCGTCCACGAAAAAGACCGGCTCGCGCCAGCCGAGCTGGTACAGCCCATCCAGTTCGCGGATGATCTGCGCCGAAGTCTTGACCCGTGGGGTGTGTCCGAACAGCGTGGTGATATTGCAGAACTCGCAGTCGAACGGGCAGCCGCGCGAATACTGGATCGACATGGTTGCGTATCGCTCCCGGTCCGCCAGTTCCCACAAGGGTGCCGGCGTTTGCTGGATGTCGGGGAATTCGTCTGACGTATAGAATTTCTGCGCTTGGCCTTTTTCTAGGTCGCGCAGGAACGGTGCCAGGGTCATCTCGGCCTCGTTCAGCACGAAATGGTCCACTTCCGGGAATTGGTCATATTCAGCAGTGAACAACGGACCTCCCGCCACCACCTTCAGCCCGGCGGCCTTGCATCGGGCGATCACCTCGTAGGTGGATTTCCTTTGCACCACCATGGCGCTCACGAAGACCAGATCTGCCCATTCCAGGTCTTTATCTTTAAGATTCTGGACATTAAGATCCACCAGGCGCTTTTCCCATTCCGATGGCAGCATGGCTGCCACGGTCAGCAGTCCCAGCGGGGGGGTGGACGCCTTCTTGCGGATGAATTTAAGGGCGTGTTTAAAACTCCAGAACGTGTCGGGGAATTCCGGGTAAACCATCAAAACTTTCATCAAAACCTCCAAAGGGGTACACTAAAAAAAGTTCTGTTCTGCGGCAGGTCTTAATGCCGAAAGGGAACAGGGTATTCTGGTTGAAACATAAATCTGATCGGCGAATGAGGACCACCAAACCAGGTTTCGCGCTCGACCTTTAGCTTTCCCCACTGCTGGTTCGAAAAGGTGGACTTTTATAAACAGGGTAAATGTGCCGGTGTTATTCGTCTATTTGCATCAGACTTGTCGCCATTATACCGCGGATTCCGTTTGAAGGTTGGATTGATGGGGAATCGATAGGAAATTGATAACTGCAGGGATTGAATAATTATCGCAACCACCTTCCCCCTTGACTCGACCCGGTTAGTTCGACCTTGTAGATTGCCCTTCAATTCTTATCATCTATCCATTGATGAGTATTTTAATCCCCAAGGGCGGAGGGAGTTGGTGCCTGTTTTTTACCAGTTCCTGGCTCCTCGTCTGTTATCCTTTGGGAGATAGAGGATTGGCACATTCCCTAACAAAATGGCCATTTTAGTTACGACCCGCTAGGATAAACTGCTTGACCTTGCTCTCCACACAGCCTATACTTTGTGGAATATTTATGTCACCGCCTAAACCTGCGCATGGAATGCGCGCCTTTTTCACCATCTGGTCCGGGCAGCTTGTCTCGCTGGTCGGCTCCCAGCTCACCGGCTTTGCCTTGGGTGTGTGGGTCTACCAGCAGACCCGGTCGGTGCTGCTGTTGGCATTGGTACAGGTTGCCCAGCAGGCTCCCTATGTAATCCTCTCGCCCTTGGCAGGGGTCTTCGCTGACCGCTGGAACCGGCGCACCGCCATGATTGTCAGCGATGCCGGCGCTGGGCTGGCAGTTCTTGCAGCCGCAGGTCTTTACTTGACCCAGCATCTCCAGATATGGATGGTGATTCCCATCAACTTGTGGATGGCAGCTTTCAATACCCTCATGTGGCCTTCCTTTACTGCCTCGGTGACACTTCTGGTCCCTAAAAAACACTATGGACGGGCGAATGGCTTTGTGCAGTTGGGTGAAGCACTGCCTCAGATCGCAGGACCGGCCTTGGCCGGTGCCTTGTATGTTGCCATCCATCTCGGTAACATGGCGCTGATCGACTTTGCTACTTACGCTTTTTCTGTACTACTGATGTTGTTTTTCGTTCGCATCCCAAATCCACCACCTACTACAGAGGGTCATGAAGCCAAAGGCTCCCTCTGGAAAGAGACGCGCTTTGGTTGGGACTACATTGCCTCCCGTAAAGGACTATTGGCGCTCCTGCTTTTCTTCTTGGCCAGCAACTTCCTTTCCGGTGTGATGAGCCCGTTGATTGTGCCGCTTATCCTTGACAATTGGGATGCCAGCACTCTGGGATATATTAGCACTCTCATGGGGGTGGGTATGCTGGTGGGAACACTGGCTATGAGCGCCTGGGGGGGCGGCAAACGCAAAATTTATACCCTTTTGGGGGCTGCCTTTCTAAGCGGGCTGTTTTTAAGTGTTGTCGGACTGCGTGCATCCATCCCCCTGATTGCCGTCTGTGGGGTTGCCATCATGTTCTGCGGCCCCTTTATAAATGCCTCCAGCCAGGCTATCTGGCAGGCTAAGGTGGCTCCGGATGTCCAGGGGCGTGTGTTCGCGGTTCGTCGGGCTATTGCATGGTCATCCGGGGTTGTCGCTCCGCTGCTTGCAGCTCCCTTGGCAGATTATACATTTAAACCTTCCATGGCGATTGGGGGGGCCTGGGCTTCCGTGCTTGGGCCCATTTTCGGCTTTGGCGCCAGCCGCGGGGTGGGAGTGTTGATCAGTCTGGTGGGCTTGTTATCAGCGGGCGTTTCGGTGGTCGCCTTGCTTACCCCCCTTGTCCGTCGGGTTGAGTTGGATCTTCCCGATCATGACGTGTCGAAAATATCTTAAATGAGTCGGGTGTTACCCGCAGGTCGCCTCCACCATTGGTATCGACTGAATCCACTCGCTTTACAATTTAGAACGCATGTGCTATAATCGCTTCGCGGCGAGGGATGCGCCCTCGCCGCGTCAAGTTCCATGGCGCTTTGCCGCAGACTCGTTTCTGCAGCGCTGGTTAGGAAACCCGCTCACCGAATGTTTGCACAGAGTCGGCTTCATGCTGTACCCAGCCACCTCGCCGACTCATGTCGTCGATGTCAGGACCTTAACAACCGAAAATTAATGAGATGGATACCACCAACTTTCCATCGTGCACTACGCGAGTGCTCTCCAGGTAAAGGGTCTTCGTTCCGCGATAACACATGTAAAAGTGACTTTAATTCATCTACCTCGTCCCCGCATAGTTCCAACCCATCCCCACTGCTTCCCGCCTCCTTTCTGAGCTTATTCGTTTTGGGCTTGTTTCGAGGAACCGAATCTCGCCAGCCTGGTATATGAATATGAAGAGACAACGAGATGTTTTCGTTCCTCATTTGTTCCTCAGGAACAATAGTCAGGCGGCTCAAGCCGCCGTCGACCACACTGCTGACAAGGGTCAGCGGCGTAAGCTTAATTGTTCCTCGCGGAGCACATTGTCCCCGTTCGCTTGTCCCCCGAATTTTGGGGATAGGGATACCATCCCCGTACTTGGGGATATTGCGCCCGGTTCTCAAAAGAGAATTAATTGTTCCTCAATTGTTCCTCCACCCCTGGCCTGCCTGACCTCATTACCCTAACATCTGGGGGGGCCGAGTGCGAAAATTACCTCATTTTAAACCCCCTCTTCTCCAACTGCTCCAGCAGCTCGTCCGGGCTGTCGTACCACTGCCCCCACTTGCGTGAAATGTGCTCGGTCCACGAATAATTATCGTACGTGAAGGTCTCCTTCTGGCCTTTTTCCAGCCGGATTTTGGCCTTCTGCCTGACGTAATACCCCTGTGCAAGGTAACCCTCGTCCATCACCTTCATCGCTTCTGCCACCTGCTCGTCCGTGAATTCGGGATACTTGTCTTCGAACAGGGTGAACCACAGCGGCCAGCGCGGCCTCGGCGGTAGCTCTTCTGCCGGGTAACCCATCACCAGTTGCACCAGCGGGAACACCCTCGGCGGCAGCTTGAAATCTCTGGCGATCCGGTCAGCCAGGTAGGGCGCGTTCCCCAGGAAACAGGAGAACAAACCCAGGCTTTCCCCTGCGACCACCATGTTCTCCGCCATGTAAGCCGCGTCCTGGATCCCGAAGAACAACAGGCTCAGGTCGTTGGTCACCACCTCCCAGCCGCGCAGCTTCATGAAGCGCTCCAGCTTGTACAGGTCCACGCAGATCGTGAACCACAGCGGTGCCGCGTAGGGAGACTTCTTGCGGGTCAGCAGCACGCTGTACAGTTGCGACGCAAAGGGAGCCTGCTGCCCGGCTCGCACGATCGTCTGGATGGTCTCGTCGCTCGGCTTTTCCTTGGTGTACTTCCGCACGCTGCGATGGTTTAGCATGGTCTGGATGACATGGTTTTCCATAGAAGTCACTCCTTGACAAGCTTTGTATCTCACCTGCACTGCACCAAACGCAGTGCGGTGCAAGTGTCGTTATTTCGCGGTGAGATTTTGCAATTTCACACTGGCAATAAGTATAAACGAAAAGCCCTGCGGGGGTTGCCGCAGGGCCAGCGATCAATTGATCAGATGTTTTTTTACTTATTCCCCAGGTTGTGGATGTTCCCCGATCCACTCTGGCTAAAGCTGACCTGCGGGCTGCCGTAGTAACTCACATCCCCGCTGCCGCTCACGTGTACCGTCAATGTATCGGTTGCCCATAGGGTCACGTTCCCCGACCCGCTGATGCTCACGCTGGCAGCCTGTGAGCTCAGGTCGCCCGCCACGTATTTCCCCGAACCGCTGATGTTGATGGTTTGGCTTCCGGTTTTTCCCGCCAGGCTTACGTTTCCCGATCCGCTGCTGGTCACCTCAAGGGTAGTCAGGGTCAAACTATCCATCTGAACTTTACCCGACCCGCTCATCACGATTGCCAGGTCCTGCGTATGGATGGCAGCCGAGTTCACTTCCCATGCGCCCGAGGTGGTGATGCTGCTCAGGTCCTTGATGTGCAGGGTGAAGTTTAAGGCGCTGGGGGCGATTGACTGCATGTTCGAATCCAACCCCAGGTGGAGAGTCCCGCTGCGCACCTGGGAAGTAACGTATCGCATCATATTGTCGTCCGTTTGGACGGTGAGCGATTCGGTCCCATCCTGGATGATATCTAATGTTCCGCCGCCGCTGATATCCACCTGGTCGTACCCGCTCACGGCGCGTGTTTCGCTGATCAAATTGCGCGACCCGAATATGGGCATCATCCCGCATGCGCTGGCAAGTAGCATGACGATGGTCAATCCGAGTGTGGCTTTCAAAAGTTTTGTGTTCATGATCTTCTCCTTGTGTTTCTAGATTTTATCTCACTGTATTGATGTACGCCGGATGATATCGGAAGTGTCTGTTTTCAACCTATCAGTCTCCTATTCTTTTCCTTTAAGGTTGCGCTGTAGCAGGTATCAATTTACCTTGCTTGCTCCGTGCTCCACACCTCAATCAAATTCCTGAAGTATGCGAAAACGGGGGTGCGGGTGCGCAGCGCACATACCCACTTTTTCGCTTCTTTTTCCCCTCCCCCGATCCGAGGTGGCTTCAAGCCGCCATCGGATGTTTCGACGCCATGGGGAGTCGAGGAAGGCAGGGGCAGGGAGATGGGGTCATTTATTTCTTTAAGCAAAATGGTCGTGCTATAATCAAAAGGAGCCCCTCCCACATTTTATCGGTCTGACCATGTCCTTCGCCCACCTCCACGTTCACACCGAATACTCCCTGCTCGACGGCTTTAGCAATATCAAGAAGCTGGTCAAGCGTGCCAAAGAGATGGACATGCCCGCCCTGGCCATCACCGACCATGGCACCATGTTCGGCGTGATCGAGTTCTACCACGCCGCCAAGGAAGCCGGCATCAAACCCATCATCGGGGTGGAGGCCTACATGGCCGCCCGCACCATGCAGGAGCACGACCCCAAGGAAGACCGCAAGTCCTCCCACCTGCTGCTCCTGGCCGAGAACGAGACCGGCTACAAGAACCTGCTCCAGATCGCCTCGGCTGCCCAATTGGAAGGCTTTTACTACTACCCCCGCATCGACAAGGAATTCCTTGCCAAGCACACGCAGGGCTTGATCTGCACCTCCGGCTGCCTGTCTGCCGAGGTGCCTCGCCTGATCAAGCAGGACCAGCTTGACGCCGCCCGCCGCAGCATCGACTGGTACTACCAGGTCTTCGGCAAGGACAATTTCTTCTTCGAACTCCAGCAGCACGACGTCCCTGAGCTGGAGAAGATCAACCGCACCCTGCTCGACCTGGGACCGCATTACAACGCCCGCTTCGTCGCCACCAACGACTCCCATTACATCAATCCCGAAGACGCCAAATACCAGGATATCCTGCTCGCCATCCAGACCGGGACGCTGCTTTCCGACCCCGACCGGATGCGCATGACCGACGGGTCCTATTACCTGCGCTCGCCGGAGGAGATGGATCGCCTGTTCGCCGAGGTGCCCGAGTCGCTCTCGAACACCCTGTTGATCGCCGAACGCTGCAATGTCAGCCTGGAGGTGAAGGATTACCGCCTGCCGCAGTTCGAGGTCCCTGCCGGGCAGACCGCGGAAACCTACCTGCGGGCTTTGTGCGAAGATGGGTTGAAACGCCGCTTCGGGGATCGCGCCGAGAGCGAACAGGTGCGCACCCGCCTCGACTACGAGTTGGGCATCATCCACAAGATGGGCTTCGATGCCTACTTCCTGATCGTTTGGGACCTGTGCCGCTATGCCGCCAGGCAGGGCATCTGGTACAACGCCCGCGGCTCCGCCAACGGTTCGATCGTGGCCTATACGCTGGATATCACCCTGGTGGACCCCATCCAGCAGGAACTGCTCTTCGAACGCTTCCTGAACCCGGGCCGCATCTCGATGCCCGATATCGACCTGGACTTCCCCGACGACCGCCGGGCGGACGTGCTCGATTACACCGTCAATAAATACGGGCAGGACAAGGTGGCCCAGATCATCACCTTCGGCACGCTGGGGGCGCGCGCCGCCCTGCGCGATGTGGGCCGCGTGATGGATATTCCCCTCCCCGAAGTGGACCGGGTGGCCAAGATCATCCCGAACATTCCCTCCAAGGCCATCCCGCTGCGGGACATTATTGCCGACGACTTCAAGGGTCTTCCGGAGTTGAAGGAGGCCTACCAGTCCGCCGACCACCTGCGCGAGCTGATCGATACCGCCGCCCGGATGGAAGGGGTGGTCCGCAATGCCGGGACGCACGCCGCCGGGGTGGTCATTTCGGATAAACCGCTGGTCGAGTACCTGCCGCTTGCACCGTCCCACCAACAACTCCGAAGAGACGCCCATCAAGACCGTCACCCAGTTCGAAATGGGCATCCTCGAAAAGCTCAAGATGCTCAAGGTGGATTTCCTTGGCCTGGCCACGCTGACCATCATGGCGCGCGCCTGCCAATCCATCGAAGCCGCGTCACGGCGTTCATTACACCCTCGACAACATCCCCACCGACGACCCGGAGACCTACAAGTTCCTCGGCGAAGGCAACACCCTGGGCGTCTTCCAGTTGGAAGGTTCGGGGATGACCAAGTGGCTGGTGCAGATGAAACCCACCTGCCTGGATAACATCATCGCCATGGTGGCGCTCTATCGTCCCGGCCCGATGGACTTCATCCCCGATTACATCAGCCGCATGCACGGCGAAGCGGAGGTGGAGTATCGCCATCCCGCCCTGGAACCGATCTTCGGGGAGACCTATGGCATCCCCCTCTACCAGGAGCAGTTGATGCGGGCGGCCATCGAACTGGCCGGGTTCACGCCTTCCGAATCGGACGAATTGCGGGCAGCCATTTCCAAGAAAAAGACCAAGGAAATCGAGAAACAGCGCCTTAAGTTCGTGGAGGGGGCTGTCAAGGCAGGGGATGGAGCGTGCCACCGCCGAAGCCATCTATCACGATTGGGACGAATTTGCCCGCTACGGCTTCAACAAATCCCATGCCGCCGATTACGGCTTGCTGGCTGTCCAGACCGGCTTCCTGAAGCTGCATTACCCGGTGGAATATATGACCGCCCTGCTCTCGGTCACCAAGCACGAGACCGAGAAGATGGCTCTTTATGTCAACGACGCCCGCAACATGGGTGTGACCGTCCTGCCGCCGGATATCAACGCCAGCACATGGGACTTCGCCATCGAAGAGTTGGACGCTGTGACTGCCGCTCCCGGGCAGGAGGGGAAGTCCGCCATCCGTTTCGGCTTGGGCGCCATCAAGAACGTCGGTCAGGGTGCTGTAGATCTTCCGGTCCAGGCCCGCCATAAAGGGGGTCCCTTCAAGGACCTGAACGATCTGGCTGCCCGTGTTGACCTGCGTGCGGTGGGCAAGCGTGCCCTCGAAAGCCTCATCAAGGTGGGGGCGCTGGACAAGTTCGGGTCCCGTGCTGCCATGCTCGAGGCCCTCGACCGGGTCGTGGCGGTCAGTTCCTCTCATTTCCGCGCCGCTGAAGCCGGGCAGTTTTCGCTCTTTGGGACTGCTACCGGCGTCACCGAGAACATCACCTTGCCGCTCGTCCCGGATGCCGACCGCCGTGAGACCCTCGCCTGGGAACGTGAGTTGATCGGCATGTACATGTCCGAGCACCCGCTCGCGCCATACATGAACGAAATTCGCCGCCTGGTCACACATTTTTCCAGCAACCTGGGCGAGGCTGAACACGAGGAAAAGACCCGGGTTGCCGGGATGGTGTCCGGCATCCGCCCGTACCAGACCAAGACCGGCAAGATGATGGCCTGGGTCACTCTCGAAGACCTGACCGGCGTGATTGAACTGGTGCTCTTTCCGCGCACCTGGGAGAAATATCAGTTCGCCCTGGAAGTGGGCGGTGTGATCGTGGCTGAAGGGAAAGTGGACGCCCAGTCCAACCCCTCCAAGGTGTTGGTGGACAACATCCGCACCGAGATCAAGTTGACTGAACCAGCTCAAATCCCATTACAGCCCCAGCCATTCAACTCTGGTCGGAACGCGTCGCCTGCTCCCGAACATCGCAATGGTGGCAATCCGTCATCGGGACCTGCCGCCGTTACACGGAAACCCTCCACTTCTTCAAGGCTTGTTCCAACTCCTCGCCCTTCGAAAACGGATGAACCTCCCCAGCCGGAAGACCCCCCTGATTGGGAAGCTTACTCTCCTGACATCCCTGGTTTGGTCACGCAGGTTGCAGTAACATCAGGCAGTTCCTCTGAAGCGGATCTACTGGAAGATAAAATTGCCGACCTGCCCGACCCGATCAGAGGTGTCTCTGGTGATGTTGTCGTGCTGCCGGAACCTGTCCTGCCTCCCCCCGCAGTTCTTACGCCAAAACTACCGGCGGCGGCGCTCCCGCTCGATCTCGAGGACGACCATGCCCCTCAGATGGTAACCATCATCCTGCGTCCCAGTGGTGACCCGAACCGCGATATTCGCCGTATCAGCCGTCTGCATGGTACTTTTATCTCATATCCCGGCAAGGATCACTTTGCCTTCCAGATCTTCGAAGAAGGGCGCGGCCATTTGATCGAGTTTCCCAACGACACCACCCACCTGTGCGCCGAACTTGCCGAGCTGCTCACCGAAGCCGTCGGCGAAGAAAACGTGCGTGTCGAGCCGATTTTGTACCAATAAAAAAGGGACGGGCAACCTGTCCGTCCCTCTACCCGTTTCGGATCGCGTTACAGCGTTCGCAGTCTTCCTGCTGGCATAATAATGCCAGCGGATCTTTCTTAATCCGTGCTAACACAACTTTGAATAACATTTTAAGGGGCACTGCCTGAACGATTGCATCCCCGATCTTTACCTGCCGGGTGAACTTTTCCAAATCTGGTGCGATTACCTGGAAGCCGGCTGAATCGCCAGGGAAACCGGGGCATTCCACCACACCCTTTGGTGTCAGTGCCCAGCGCAGGAATTGCCTGCGTCCGGCTAGTTTCTCGGCATAGTGGATGCTGGTATTGACAGTGTGGTTCACTCCCAGGAGGACCACCCAGCCATCCGCTTTTTCCATCACCCCGATGGGGGCAAGATGGTCAGTCATCGTTTGCGCTGCCAGGATGTTTTCAGCATTAATGCCTGCGAACGATTGGATCGGGTGGTTTGAGCGCTTGACGCGCGGGTGCTTGCGGAGCATCTCCGGGATGATACCCATTGCTGGGTCAGCAGGCATTCTCAATGTGAAGAACTCAGCCATCTGGTTCTGTTCCTGGAATTCGCCATACGTGATCCCGTTGTTTTCGGGTCCACTGCGCGGGATGATCATCGTCTTATAGGTAAACGTCGGGACGATCATGGTGTTGAATACTGCCACAAGCGCGTTGACCACCGTCCAGGCGCCGCCTTCGACCTGTCCAAACGATTTCAACGATGAATGGACGATTACCGGTGCACCCGCCAGGCGCAGATCACGCAGCCCAAGCAACAGGTCTCTCAAGCGGACAGTCATCTTTAACCGCAAAGCTCCAGGATTTGTTTTGCCGTGTCGCCAGATTCAACCGGCTGTAAATGATAGACGCGGATACCGAACTCGGATAACTCGTAGGCAGCCAATGCGGATAATGCTGCCAGCCCGGCTTTGCTCGCAAAGTAAGCCGCCCGGCTCTCCTGGCCTTTGGCCCGTTCGCCAACGTGGACGATGACCCCGCCGCCTTTTTCTTTCATGATGCGTCCCACCGACTGGGTCAGTAAGAAAGGTCCGGTCAGGTTCACGTCCATGGTGCGCTGCCAGTCCCAGTCGTCCATTTCGAGCACGGTTTTCTGCGGCTCCACCTCGGCGCAGTTGACCAGGATATCGATGCGACCGAAATCGTCCACCACCGAATTGAGCAGCGTTTGGATTGGCATTTTCTTGGCAATATCTTCCACGTATGGTTTGGCCTGCCCGCCTGAAGCAAGGATATGTGCCACCGTCTCATCCAGGTTGACCGGTGACACGTCGTTTACAGCCAGGGTGGCTCCATGCGCAGCGAATTCTTCCGCCACGCGGCGACCGGTCCCTTTGCCAGCGCCAGTGATCAATACAATTTTCCCGGTGAAGTCGGTCATGCCAAGAATTATACTGCTTCCCCCACCAAACGGACTACTTGTAATGAGTTCTAAATCTGCTATACTATTATTACCCCAATTATCAAGCAACGAAACCGATATTCAGAAAATTAGTTTTTTCGATGATATGTCCTGATAATGAGGAGGTGCGACGCTACGAATATTATTTATCTGACACTTCTATTTGATAAAACCAATCGATTTCAAAGGAGGTCAAATAATGAAACGCTTTCTGTTTGTATCGTTTTCTATGATTGCCATATCAGCTATGGTCTTCACGATAGCGACAGCGGGCAACCCCTTTGGAAATGTTACTTCGACTTCTTCCGGTTATAGTACCTGGGATTCGGATTTGATCAATGTCGAAAATGTTACTCAAACAGGGGCGGGAGTTTATGTTGCAGTTCTGGATACCGGGCTTGTCCCCAACTGGAGTGATTATTTCCCGAAAGAACGCATCGATACTAAATTGGGCACAGGGTTTGACCAGCCGGTTTTTCTCGCCAGGAAAAGATCCATGCGAACTGGATAGCACGGTCGGAAAGCTTCACCAGACATCTTGGGTTGGTTCAACAGGCTCTACTCACGGCACACATGTCACCAGTACCATTATTGGCTACTTTTATCGCAGCAATTCGGATGCAGCAGCGGGTTATCCACTACCTCCGATCATGGTGCGCGGCATTGCACCTGACGTAACTATCATTCCGGTTAAGGTATTGGCTGATTATCAAATCCCGGCTTTACCAAAGTGCAATGGAGGAATGCCAAAGCAATCAGTGGTCTTTGGCACAGACGAAATGGTTGCGGCTGGTATAAATTATGTCACCGACCTTGCCATCGCTGGTTTCAAGCCCATGGTGATCAATATGAGTCTCGGCGGGAGTGAACTGGCACAGGTTGAAAAAGTTGCAATTGATCGAGCTATTGCAAATGGGGTAATTGTTGTCGCTGCTGCCGGTAACGAAGGCGAGGCGGGCATGGGATATCCGGGTGCCTATCCTCCAGTAATTTCGGCTGGTGCGGCGGGTTGGACTGGTGAATGGCTCAATCCTACGGGCCCTACTCCTCCTAGATATCGCCTATGGTGGCTTCAGTCGGGTTACTATCCATACACTGACATTCCCGAGTCAACGCCAATAAATCAAGTTTATGTTACCAATTTTAGTAGTCGTGAATTAGCAGGCCAAGAATTAGATGTTCTTGCACCTGGGTCATGGGTGAGGGGGCCGTTCCCGGGCGATCCTGGCTACAATCACCTGCCGTGGTGGTCAAAAGGAATTGCTGATTTGATCGGTCATAACAGCGGCAATTTCTATTTTGTCGGCGGCACATCCATGGCGACTCCCCATGTTGCGTCTCTGGCAGCTCTTATGCTTGAAAAAGACTCCTCTCTTAATCAAGCGCAAATTGAATCCATTATTAAGTCTACAGCATTACACTTGTTGCCTGGTAGTGCGACGGTTTATGACCTCTCGCCAACACCAGGTTACTATACATACAGCTGGAATGCAGATGCTATAGGCGCGGGCTTGATCCAGGTTGATGTAGCGATTGCAGCAATTCCATAAGTTCTTTGTTCGCTCAATTTATTCTGCCGCAGGAAGCCCTCCTGCGACAGAATTTTTTATTAACGAATTTTTGGCTGATCTCTTATACAAATACAATCCCAATCTTCTTCATTTCTTACACATTCTGGATAAGATAAGGTCATTCTAATTGAACATCAATTTCCGAAAGGAGTTCGAAATGTCTTACTTTGTTGCACCTTACCCGTATCGAATGGCTCGTCGCTGGGCTCACATGGCTGGTTTCGAAGAACCCTCGCATGATTTTACCTTGGCAGTGGACGTCCGTGACGAAGAGGACTCTTATGTTCTCAGCGCCCTCGTCCCCGGCTTGAAAGCTGAAGACCTGCACATCCAGATCCTGGAAGATGTGGTCACCGTGGAAGGTGAGTTCAAGGCCGATGAAAATGAATACCTGATGCGTGAACTACCTCACGGTTCGTTCCGCCGGACTCTCCGCCTGCCTGCAGCTCTGGACGCCGATAAAGCCCAGGCCAAGATCACCGATGGCGTGCTGACCCTGCGTCTGCCCAAGGCTGAATCAGCCCGACCTAAAACTATAAAAATAGCCGTCAAGTAAACCGCTCGCTGCTAAAGTTCATCTCCTCCTTAAATCAGGACGCCCTGCAAGGGCGTCCTGGTGATTTAATAGCGCGGTTATCGAAGAGTTATCTGAAGGTCAATTAAGGACTCGACTGTATCGACCCACTTCACACCTCGGCCTCTAGCCTTTCAAAAGATGGTAACTTTTGTGGACCCATCCCACTCCGCTGCGAGGAAGGTGGTTTTCAGGTAAAATACCTGCATCCCTTGCCTGGAGACTTCCCCGTGCAACAAAAACTGGCTATCCTCATTCTTCCTTTGATCCTGCTCGCTTCCTGTGCCCTTCCCGGAAGCTCTACGCGCGTTACGGAAGTCCCCACCTCCACTGCCAATCCCACAGCCTCCCCCTCGCCAACCTCCATTCCCTTGGTGATCTTGGTAGTCCCCGCAGACATGCCACAGGCTGAATCAGACCAATACCAGACCCTGGTATATAACTTGGCACAGACAAATGGAATGCGCTTTCAGGTGCGCAATGTGCTATCTTCCGCAGACCTGACCTCCGAAGGTTCGGCTTTGAAAGTTGTCGTTGCGCTGCCTCCCGACCCGGGTTTTGCAGCCCTGACTGTAGCCGCGCCGGGTGTGCAGTTCTTGGCGATAGGAATCCCAGGCTTGGCTGAAGCACCCAACCTGTCCAGCATCGGGGGTACCGGTCTCCCGGTGGACCAGCAAGCTTTCCTCGCTGGTTATATTGCGGGGATGGTTGCTCCTGAGTGGCGTGTCGGCATCCTCTCACAAAAAGACACCCCCAGTGGCGATGAAGCAGTCCTGGCATTTTCGAATGGGTACCATTTCTATTGCGGCGATTGTTTCAACCCCAATTTCACTATGGGATTCCACCATGGCGAATACCCGATAATCGTCCGAATCCCTACCGACGCACCTGCAAGCGACTATACCGGTTATGCCAACCTTTTGATCCAAAACTCGGTGAGGGTCGCTTATCTATTTCCGGATATTGCTACACCTGACATCATTTCTTATATGGCTCAAAATGGCGTGAACCTAATCAGCCAGACTTTACCGCGCGAGGACATTCGCCCCAATTGGGTAGCCAGCATACAACCAGACCTAACCTCTGCCCTCCAACGAATTTTCCCGGACCTTGTAGCCGGCAAAGGCGATCAGGTGGCTCCGACTCCTCTGTCGCTGACCGATGTCAACCCTGACCTGCTCAGCGATGCCAAATTACGCCTGGTACAGGATATTCTGACCGGCTTGCAAAACGGGACCATAGGTACCGGTGTAAATCCTTAAGATTACTTCCAAAGCATTATAATAAGACTATGCTGCTCACAATTGACCTTGGCAATACGAACCTGACCATCGGCCTTTACCAGGAAGAAATGCTGGTGCATCACTGGCGACTGGCTACCGATCAAAATCGCATGCCCGATGAGTACGGTCTGCAGTTGCTTGGCCTCTTGACGAACGCCGGGCGCACGCGGCAGGATCTGACCGGAATTTGCCTTGCCTCGGTGGTCCCGCAGTTGACCGGACGGGCTATCCAGGCTTGCATTGAATATCTTAAGCAGGAGCCGTTGGTGGTGGATACAGGAGTCAAGACCGGTATCCGCATCCGTTATGAAGACCCAAAAGCCGTCGGTGCGGATCGGGTGGCGGATGCCGTGGCGGTCATGCACTCGTACGGCGGACCTGCATGTATTATTGACTTCGGCACTGCCACTACCTTCAATGCGCTTACAAAAGACGGTGATTACCTCGGCGGGGCAATCATGGCAGGAATTAACCTGGCTGCCGAGGCCCTCTTTACCCATGCCGCCAAACTTCCCAGGATTGACCTGCAAAAACCGCCCTCCATTATTGGGCGGAATACCACTCATGCCATGCAGTCAGGTCTGATTTATGGTTACGTCGCCCTGACCGAGGGCATGGTGGAGCGTTTTCGTCAGGAACTTGGATCCCAGATGAAGGTAATCGCCACAGGAGGCTTATCAGACCTCATTGCGAGAGAAACTCCTGTAATCCAGGTGCATGCTCCATGGCTTACTCTCGACGGGCTGCGCTTGATATGGGAACTCAACCGCCCTTGACAGCCGGTTGTTTTTGCAGATAATAAAGCGCAACAGGCGAGCCTATTAAAATAATTTGCATTGACAGAGGAAAGTAGGTCAGTGAAAACCAACAGGGAGATGCCGGCGCAGACTGAGACCCGCATCTGGTGGAACCCGACCGAAGTTCCCTCTCGAGCTGCTCAGGGGAATGCCCTTTAAGGGCTTGTAGTCTGAGCCGTTTCCCCAACGTTAGCGGGTTGCTGATAGTGGTCAGCAAAAAGTGAGCCAGCCTTTCAACGAAGCTCAGGGTGGCTAATTTGGGTGGTACCACGGGAAATACCTCCCGTCCCATAGTGGACGGGATTTTTGTTTATCGGAGGGTCGTATGCTTGAAAAATTGAATGAGATCGAACGCCACGGATTGGATGCCCTGCGATCTGTGCAGGATGAGGCGGGATTGGAAGCCTGGCGCGTGGCGCACCTTGGACGAAGTTCCGCACTGACGCAGCTCTTCAACGAATTTGGACAGCTCTCCAGGGAAGAGAGGCCGGTGGTTGGACAACGCGCCAACGAAGTAAAAAAGGCTCTCGAAACAGCATTCGCTGCCAGGTCCGAGGAGATCCGGCAGGCAAAGTTAACACGATCAATCGAGCAGGAACGGCTGGATGTCACATTACCCGGAAGGCGTGTCCCGCTGGGCCGCCTTCATCCCGATACCCGGATTCTGCGTGAACTTTATCGTATTTTTGGCGATATGGGTTTCCAAGTCTATCGTTCGCGGGAAGTGGAAAGCGACGAATACAATTTCCAGTTGCTTAACTTCCCGGTCGGGCACCCGGCGCGCGATATGCAGGATACCTATTTTGTGGAAAGCGAGCAGCATGGCGACAACCCGGTCGTTTTAAGAACGCATACTTCTCCCGGGCAGATTCGTGCCATGCGCGAATATTCCGCCCGCAACCCGCACCATCCGCCTACCGGTACGAATTGTGCTGCCGGGGATGGTCTATCGCTACGAGCAGGTGGACGCCCGACATGAAACACAGTTCGACCAGATCGAAGGTTTGGCGGTGGGCCTAGGCATCACCTTTAGTGATCTGAAGGGTACATTGGCTGACCTTGCCCGACGGTTGTTTGGGCAGAGTGTCCGCACCCGCTTCCGGGCTTCGTTCTTCCCGTTCACCGAGCCGAGCGCTGAGTTCGACATTGAATGTTTTCTGTGTGGCGGCAAGGGTTGTAACGTTTGCGGCGGAGGCTGGTTGGAAATTGGGGGCTGCGGCATGGTTCATCCGGTTGTGCTTTCAAATGGCGGCTATGACCCGGAAATTTATACCGGTTTCGCCTTTGGCCTTGGACCTCAGCGGATAGCCATGCTGAGGTATGGTATCAACGACATCCGTTATTTCTGGGAAAATGATTTGCGCTTCCTTGAGCAGTTCTAGGAGCATAAGATGAAAGCACCTTTATCTTGGTTAAAAGAGTTCGTAGATATTGATATTTCGATTGCCGAGCTTGCCCATCTCCTTACAATGGCTGGTCTGGAGGTGGAAGATTTGCGTATCATCGGCCTGCCCATGCTCGCCCCCGGAAGTGTGGACGCACATTTCTCTGGTCTGGAATGGGATCGCGAAAAAATCGTGGTCGCATCCATCTCGGAGATCATGCCGCATCCCAATGCAGACAGGTTGGTACTTTGCAAACTCTTTGATGGCCAGCAGGATCATGTTGTCCTTACCGGAGCACCAAACCTGTTCGAGTTCAAGGGAATTGGCCTGCTCCCCAAAGCACTTAAAGTGGCGTATGCCAAGGAAGGCTCCCTGATATACGACGGTCACCAGGAAGGCCAGGTAGTGACCAAACTCAAACGCGCCACCATCCGCGGTGTTGAGTCGTACTCGATGGTCTGCTCGGAGAAGGAATTGGGTATTTCCGACGAACACGAAGGCATTATGGTTCTGGATGATGATGAGATAGCTGGGACGCCGCTCGTCGATGCCTTGGGTGATGCAGTCCTGGATGTGAAACTGCTGCCGAGTTTCGCACGCTGTGCCAGCATCCTTGGACTGGCGCGTGAAATTGCAGCCATCACCGGGAAATCTTTGAAAGAGCCACCTGTTTCCCCATACCTGCCAAAAGAAGGTAAAGGTGATTTTGCAAAAATCGAGATCACCGATCCAACAATGAATCCTCGTTTTGTGCTTGGGTTGATCAAGGATGTTGAAATCCGTCCAAGCCCTGCGAAAGTTCAGCGGCGGCTGAAGCTGGCTGGCATGCGCCCGATCAATAATATCGTGGACGCCACCAACTACGGAATGTTGGAAATCGGTGAGCCGTTGCATGCCTTTGATTATGATGTTCTGATTAAACGAGCCAAAGGTAAACAAGTCAGGATCATTACCCGCACCGCAAAGCCCGGGGAAACCCTGACCACCCTGGACGGCGTGGATCACAAATTGGACGAATCCACAGTCTTGGTGTGCGATGAGGCCGGGGCCCTCTCGATGGCAGGTGTGATGGGCGGGCTTGAGTCTGAGGTTAATGACAAGACGAGCAATGTCCTGCTCGAAGGCGCAGCCTGGAATTTTATCAATATCCGTAATACCGCACGCACCCACAGCCTGAACTCGGAGGCCTCCTACCGATTTTCTCGTGGCGTCCACCCAGCGATGGCCGAGCGCGGGGTAAGGCTCGGACTGGAATTGATGAAGGCATGGGCAAACGGCAAGGTGTCACCCGGTCTGGTGGATGTCTACCCCCTGCCACCCAAGGATCCGACTATCGAAATTACGCCGGCCGATGTGAAACGTTGGCTTGGAGTTGACTTGTCCCTAGGTCAGATGAAGTCCTTCTTGGAACGGCTTGAGTTCACCTGCGCGCTGAAGGATAAACAAACTTTGCTGGTCACAGTTCCAGATCATCGCATGGATATTGGTATGGGTGTCAACGGTAAAGCAGACATTGTCGAAGAGATTGCACGTGTTTACGGCTACGATAACATCCCTGAAACGCGGATGTCCGATGAACTCCCGCCTCAATTGGGCAACCCCGTTCTTGACAAGGAAGAAAGTGTCCGTGACCTGCTCGTTTTGCAAGGCTTGCAGGAGATCATCAGCTACCGTTTAACGACAACTGCACGTGAGGCACGCCTTCTGCCGTCTGACACCCCACCAGACGACAAACCCTACATCCGAATAGCCAACCCCATTGCTCCAGATAAAGTCGTCTTGAGGCACAGTGTCCTTGCGAGTGTGATGGAGGTTGCCGAACGAAATTCCCGTCTGCGTGACCGGTTGGCGCTGTTTGAGATCGGCCCGGTTTTCCTTGCCTCCGAAGGCGGGGATTTACCCGACGAATTGCAGCATATCGGGCTCCTGCTCGCCGGGGTGCGCACTCAGCCCGGGTGGCAACCTTCGGATAATGGTTCAATGGACTTCTACGATATCAAAGGGGTCATCACCACTCTCCTTGAAGGCCTGCGTATTCCCGAGGTCCATTTTGAGCGGGCAGAGCACCCCAGTTTCCATCCCGGGAAATGTGCGAAAGTGATGTCGGGGGAGAAGCAAATTGGTGTACTGGGAGAATTGCATCCGCAAGTGCGCAGGCAGTATGACTGGGCTGCTTCGTTCCGGGCAGAGATCCTGGCAGCCGATATTGATCTGGACACTTTGCTAATACTTACCCCTGCACGCTTCCAAACGAAAGCTGTCCCGACGCTCCCACCCGTACTCGAAGATCTGGCATTCGTGGTGGAAGAAAGCATTCCAGCAGAACGTGTCGCGGAAATCATCCGCCAGGCAGGCGCAGAGGTGGTGGCAGAGGTGCGCTTGTTTGATGTTTACCGGGATGAGAAAATTGGTGTAGGCAAAAAAAGCCTGGCTTATAGCCTGACCTATCAAGCCGTGAACAAGACCTTCTCAGACAAGGATGTGGCCGGGATTCGCACCCGGATCGTTCGCCGCCTCGAGCACGAATTAGGCGCGGTCTTGCGAAGTTGAAATTAGATAATTTCTACAAGTGCTTGCATTATGCGCTTGTCGCATGTATACTCAAATTATAAAAAATATTCTAGGAGGATGACTTATGGAAGAGAAGAAACCCAATAATACTGGCGCAATCATTGGAACCATCGCTGCTATTTTACTGTGCGGCTTGCCTGGCCTTTGCTTGTTGTGCCCAATTGGTGTAGCTGCTATCGCCGGAATGGTTAATTACTCCAATGTGGGCTTTGACCTTACTCCAGGGTATGGCGTAGCTTTCCTGTGTATGGCGGTTATCTTCATCGTCATTGCAATCATTGTACCGGTACTGCTCCTCCGCAAAAAGAAGGTCACACCCGAGGCCGCTCCTGTGGATATCCTACCCCCTCAGGAACCTCTGCCTCCGGCTTCATAATCTCCTTTGCAATGGGAATGCGGCGTTCAAACGAGCGCCGCATTCTTTATATATATTGTTTCGGCAATTGGTAGCCTCGAGGGTTCAAATTTCCTAGGGCGGTTTATAGCATTGTGTGAAGTCAGCCTGATATTCAAAAACATCTTTCCAGAATCTGAAACAAACAGGTACCCAAAAGGTCCTAATACCCCCGCACGGTGCTATTCCTAATAATTGTGCAGTTACGTGACTATCAATTTTAGTATTGCCAGTGCTTCCTGCTTGCCTCCCACCCCGTTTTCCCCCGCGGGACCGACACAGGATGGACAACCGTCCTCGCACTCGCATTCTTCAACCAATTCCAGGGCACGCCTCAAAAGTTCAGAATGGATTTCAAATAACTTTTGGCTGAAGCCTATCCCTGCCGGAACCTGGTCATATAAAAAGATGGAGGGATTGCTGAAGACCGTGGAGGCTCCATCGGTATAAATTCCCAAGTCGCCCGCATCACACATCAGGAATAATGGGGCTAGTTGTCCGAGCACTGTAGCCAGACCGGCCAACCCACTTTTCATGTGGAGAGCTGCTTCAGCTTTATGGTGACAGGTTGGACAAAGCGTGACGAGGTTGTCCATGCGGTTGGCTTCAACAATGGAACGAAACTGACGAAACGGAATCTTGTGGTGAACATCATGTTGTCTTATTTCGCTCTCGATCGAGCCGCAAACCTGGCACCGGTAACCATCCCGGTTTCGGACTGAGTCCCGCAGACGGTTCCATCCCGGGCCATAATCGTTCGGGTCATTTGTCCAATTGCCTGTTGCGCGCAAAGCCTCAATGGTCTGGTCGGATAAAGTCAGCCAGTACCCGGTAGTCTGAAGTTCGGTGGGAGGCAGGTCAAGCGGTTCTTCGCCCAGGTTATCTCCTCCCTGCCACGCTCGCTTGCGGAAACCGGTGACATGGGTGGTGACTTGAAGATCCCCAAATCCTTTGGTGCAAGCTTCTCCCGTACCTAAAGGAGCAAGGCATGGGGTACTTTCAAGGGTTGACATCAAATTCAATTCGGTCTGGCGTAGCGGTTCGGTATAATAGTCGAGAGCAACTGGGATGAGCGTGGCAATGTTACGGGACAGGTTAAGATCTTGGACGAAATACTGCTGGCCCTCGTGCAAGTATATGGCACGCGGGTGGACCATCCAGGCCGCAGATGAAAGGTCCACTTCCCCGAGAATGTGTCGTGCAGATCCATCTTCGACATGGAGGAGCACGTTTTCGGGAGAGGCTGAGCGGAGCGAGACTTCTGCAGCCGGGTAGGCCTCTGCCATCCAGAAATAATTCCCATTCGAAAAGTGCAACTCATGGCTGTCGACCAGGAAATCGAGGAATTCTTTTAACTTTTCAGCAGTCAGACCACCAAATCCTTCCCCCGGTTTGAAAGGCAGTTCGAACGCCGAACAACGAAGGTGATTGAGCAGGATTAGTAGATGGTCGGGGTTGACCAACGCCTGTTCAGGCGAACGGGCAAAAAAGTAATCAGGATGATGAGCCAGGAACTGGTCGAGAGGATTGGCTGTGGCAATTAATACCGCCATCGCCGGGTCGTTCCCACGACCGGCCCGACCTGCTTGCTGCCAGGTGGAGGCGATGGTTCCTGGATAGCCAACAAGCAACGCTGCCTCAAGACCGCCAATGTCAATGCCAAGTTCAAGAGCATTTGTGGCAACCACCAGTCGGATGCTTCCATCACGCAGACCTTTTTCGATTTCACGCCGTTGGGATGGGAGATAGCCGGAACGGTAACCACGAATAGGCGATGGCGGAGCAGGGGGATTGGATAGTGCAGTTTCCCTATCTACCAGCTCCA
Organism: uncultured Chloroflexia bacterium; assembly: GCA_963760245.1. Lineage (GTDB taxonomy): Bacteria > Chloroflexota > Anaerolineae > Anaerolineales > Villigracilaceae > UBA877. The sequence goes on from CAVXCH010000004.1 coordinate 1,122,268, forward strand.
TGTTTCCCTGCAGGTATGTCAGGAGAATTTCCACTGACCGCCGTGAACGGGCAAAAACGACCGTTTGCACGTTCTCCTCCAATAAATCCTGTGCCAGGCGGATGCTTTCTTGAGTAGAACTTTTACGAATTCCCAGAGACGGATCAATGACCGGTGGATTGAAAACGAGAAAATGTCGCTCGCCGCGGGGCGAACCATCCCCATCCACGAGGGTGACCGGTGCTTCAATTAGCCGCTGGGCCAGCTCTTGCGGATTCCCGATGGTGGCGGAGGTCAGGATAAATTGTGGATTGGACCCGTAATAATTTGCCACCCGTTTAAGCCTGCGAATCACATTTGCCACATGCGAACCAAAAACTCCCCGATAAGTATGCATCTCGTCTACGATAACGAAGCGCAGGTTGCGAAAAAAGTAGCCCCAGTTGGTATGGTGGGGAAGAACCCCTGTATGGAGCATATCGGGGTTGGAAAAAATAATATTTGCATTCTTACGAATTGCGGACCGGTGAGAGGCAGGCGTATCGCCATCATAGATGGCAGACCTGAGCGTATCGATCGAAGATTGAAATGATTCAAGAGCGGTGAGTTGATCCTGTGCGAGAGCTTTTGTAGGGAAAAGGTAAAGCGCCCGGGTATCCTGATCATTGAGCAGCGCAGCCAAGACCGGCAAATTGTAGCCGAGTGTTTTGCCACTCGCAGTACCCGTGGCAAGGACAATGTTTTCGCCGCGCCGGGCAGAATCCCAGGCTAGCAATTGGTGACTGTATAGCGAGTTGATCCCATGTGCGCTAAGCGCATCTGCGAGAACGGGAGGCAGGTCAGCCGGGAAATGGTTCAGGTCAGCAGAGCGAGGCGTTGTCGTGCGCCAAACCGAAAGGTTGGGTGCGGTTTCGGGGTCTTCACGCCATTTGGAAAGCAATTTTTGAACGGACATAAATATTTAAGAGATTATACCCGCGCCGAAGAATTCCGAAACAGCTTGAGCTGTCGGTGGATACCCTTAGCAATAAATACTAACTCGTTTTTTATTTTCAGGTTCATTAATTAGTGACTCGGATACTATTTAGGAGATTTTATGATTGAATCCTCTCGAATGGACCTTCAAGCTTCAGGGCCTGAAGAAGCCCCCAGTATTGTTTTCTTACATGGAGGCGGTATGGGTTCATGGATGCGGAATCCGGTCATAGGGTACCTGGCCGATTATCATTGCATCGCACCTGATCAGCCCGAACATGGCGGAAGTCGCGCGATTGGAAAATTTAGTATTGCACTGGCTGCTGGGAAAGTAGCCGAATTGATCCATAATCAAACCCATGATGATAAGGCTATTGTTGTGGGGCTTTCTGAAGGAGCTCAAATAGCTGTGCAGTTACTCGCCAGCACACCAGAGGTGGTTGAGAAAGCTATGGCTTCGGAAAACCCATAGTTCACCGTTATTGAAGGCAAGGGGTACATCGACCAAATGGTGCAACTATTGAACGCAGTATTTATAGGGATGTATTTCTTGCTGGCATTCTTGGCATTGCCTTCCCTGATTGCCATGCTAAAAACCCTGGCCATTAATGTGCTTGAACGAACCCGAGAGATTGGTATGATCCGTGCAGTGGGTGGCACTCGCAAACAAGTCCGCCGGATGGTGGTAGCCGAAGCACTGCTCCTGGCCTCCGTCGGCACTGCCTTCGGAATTCTTTCGGGCATGTACCTCGGCTACGTGATTGTTTAAGCACTGGGTACGCTCTTTCCGTTGGTTTACGCATTTCCCCTTGTTGGCATCCTGGCCGGAATTGCAATCGGATTGCTATTTGGAATATTGGCAGCCATCATCCCAGCGCGGCATGCGGCAAGATTGCAAATAGTGGAAGCGCTAAGATATGAATAATTAAGGAAAAAGGATTTTGGGTTAATGTAACCGACCGGAGACATTCGCCTTCGGTCGGTTTGTTTACCTCGCAATTTATAACTGACACTTAGGGCACAGATAACATGTCCCACCCAGGTATTGTATTTTTTCGACCAATTGGCCACACCGTGGACAGGGCTTGCCTGCCGAGTGGTTGTCCATCAACCGTACATAGCTGCCGGGATGCCCAAACAGGTCAGTTTCGTCATTGCGGCCACCCTTATCAATAACTGCCTGGGTTGTGTCTAAAATGGCTGTATACAGGACTTGGCACTGGGGGGAGCTTAAGTCCGCTATGGAACGACGGGGGTGGAGGCGTGCATTGAACATGATGTCCTGTGCAATGGCATTCCCAAGGCCGGGGATGAGCTGGTCCTGGGTTAAAAGGCTTTTTATGCTACGTTTCTCCCCTTTCCGGAGTTCGTCGAGAAGGGAGGTGAAATAGTCGAAGGTAAATTCCGGGTCAACCGGGGTGGAACGCATACCTTTGATATACTTCCGCTCCAGTTCGCGCCCCGTTTCATAAAGTTCCATTGCCCCCCACATGGCAGTCATGATTGTCAGCGCTGAGCCGTCATCGAAAGTCAAAAACAAGTGGTATTTCACCGGCAATGACAAACCTGGCTCGTGGTACAACAATTTCCCGCCACACTCTCCTAGGAGCAAAAGGTAACCCGGCTCCAGGTCAAGGGATAGCCATCGTCCGCGCGCACGTGCCATGCCGATGCGTTTGCCCCTTGTCAGATCTTCGAATTCCTTCGCCGTACGGTTATACCAGACAAACTTATGAGGAGAGTTCCCAAGAGTCCCTCGTTGGACAGTTTTCCCCACCAGGGTTGCATTCATTTGACGAGAGAGGGTTATATATTCAGGTAATTCAAACATATCAACCTCTTTGGAATCCTTTCCCCGGATATGCAGAAAATACGCAGTTTCTCACACGATTACCTTCATCCGTTATTTTGCAGAAGATAAAAGGAAAAACACTAGATCTTGCCAGAAAAAAAAGAAATTATATTATGAAAAGATACTGTGAAATATGGGGGTTGAGCCAAATGAATCAGGCTTTAGCAAGATTGGTTGGTAGAAACCATTAAATCGCTAGAATTTTACCTTCAGACAGGGTTTCCTCAAGATGATCTGGCAATAATATCTTGTCTCACTGGTTACCAATAAAAAAACATTTACTCCTTGCTGTCGGTTGGTTTCTCTACGGCAAAGGGTTTGGTCTTGCCTCCTAGAATGCGGAAGGCGATTGCTCCAACCACTAGAGGAAACCAAAAGGTAATGAACCGGTAGGTTAGGGTGATCAATGCTGCAGCTTCCAGCTTGACACCCAGGGTGGTAAGGACTAGAGTCATCACCCCTTCCATCACCCCCAGTCCCGACGGTGTAGGTGAGACGATCAGAAATAGATAACTGATGGCAAACCCTCCCACCAATGTGCCGACAGTAAAGGGTGTCCCCAGGGTGAGGAAAGTGAACGCCAGCACACAGAGCAGTAAGGCAAAATTATTCAGCGAGTACAAGAATGGCCAAAGAATCTCCTTACGCTTACCGCGTAACATGGAAATCCCCTCTGAGATCTCCTGTGCATAATAGTGGGCTCGTTCCTCTAGCAAATAATCCCGATGAACGAATGGCTTCATGATTCGATTGATCAGGCGTGCCAGCCAGGCCAATGCATTTCCTAACTTTACTGCGGATCTGCTGCCCAGGTAAAGAAGAAAAGCTACCCCCGCTGCAATCGCGAGCAGGATAGCGACGGCTGTCAGTTCGCCGGCATTGAGATTGTTGCGCCTAACGAGGACGATCATTCCGAGCGCCAAAACGCAGAAGAATGCTATGTAATCCATTAGAATATACAGCACCCCAACTACTGTTACCCGACCGGATGAGTGGTTCTGACGCTGAGCATCATCCAAGAAAACAGCGATCCCACCAATGCCTACACTGGGTGCGACGACGTTAACGAAATTCGCTGCGGTAGCCACCAGGATGAGATGCGAACTTTTCTCTTTTAATCCCACCAGACGATATAGGGTGCTGTATACGGTTGCTGAATTGTACAACCAGATGATTTCGATGATCACTGCCGCGATCAGGAAGCGGTAATTGCTGTGATGCAATGTATCCAGGATGTTCTGCAGTTCGGAAAAACGAAGGACGACAAATCCGACGGCAAGGAGCAGAACTAAGGCGACAACGATCTTTCGCATGTCGAAATTATAATGGATATTCAAAAAAAAACGCTCCTCGCGAGGATTGTTACCCGCGAGAGGCGTTTTTTTAAACTAACGAAAATTATGATCGCCTGCGACCCAACCCTCCCACCAGGGATACATAATAAAGCAGTTGCAGCACAGCTGTTACCAACGCCGCCACGTAGGTCAGCGCGGCTGCATTCAGCACTGTATTGACACCTTGTTGTTCATCAGGGCCGGAGATGATCCCAGTCTCGGTCAGCAGACGACGTGCACGCAAGGATGCATTCAATTCCACCGGCAGGGTAGCCAAAGCAAAGACTGCTCCGCCAGCAAAGATCACGACACCAATCCAGGCAATATTAATACCCAATGCCATGCCGGCATAACTTAAGAACAGCCCTACCATGACCAAGATCCACCCCAGATAGGAGCCGATGTTTACCATGGGGACCAATGCCGCCCGAAAGCGCAGTGGAAAATACCCTTCGGCATCCTGCTGGGCATGACCGAGTTCGTGAGCAGCAACAGCTAGCGAGGCAACAGAGGCATTTTGTGCTACGCTCTGGGAGAGGTGCAGGATCTTAGTGCGCGGATCATAATTATCAGTCAGGTTCCCCTGCACGTTCTCTACCTGTATCCCGTATAATCCACCGCGCGCGATCAGCCTCTGGGCAGCTTCAGCACCGGTCAACCGGCTGCGAGCCGGGATTCGGCTCCATTTCCCGTAAGCAGATTTTACATACCACGTAGTTAGAAGCATCAGCAGGAATGCGGGTGCCATGAAAAGAAGGTATTGAATATTGAAAAACATTTTTCTCTCCTATCGTTCAACCGATTTAACTGGTTTAAGCTATTATGTTCTGGAATGAGAAGTTTTACACACTGTTTATGGATGCAGCAGTAACTGAATAGCTGCATCTAATTGTGGATCACGTCCGGCTGTGATGTCAGCTTGGGTCAAAGTGACCACCTGATCTGGTGTAAGACCGATCTTATCTATGGTGCGACCACTAGGGGTCAGCCATTTTGCAACGGTAATGCGAGCCAGGCCTCCATCCGAAAGTGGGAAATATTCCTGCACTGAGCCTTTGCCATAGGTAAGTTCGCCCACCAGTTTCCCGCGTCCGTCGTCCTGGATAGCTCCCGAGACAATCTCAGAAGCTGAAGCTGAATTGCCGTTCACCAGCACAACCAGAGGAATGGAGGTTGCCAGACCCCCGGAAGTGGCATCGTACGGAGTTACTGTACCGTCGCTGTTCTTTTCAGAAACGATTACGCCATGATTAATAAATTCGGATGCGATTGAAACGGCAGCATTAAGATACCCGCCGGGATTATTTCGAAGATCAAGGATCATGCCAGCTGGGTTCTGGGCCATGAGTTGGCTTAATTGGTTATGGAAATCGCTGGCCGCGGTATCGCCAAATTGCGTGACTTGGATGTAAGCAAGGTTGTTTGCAAGCATTTTGCTGGTAACAAAGGGGATAACGATGTGTTCACGCGTGATAGTAAATTGAAGCGGCTTGTCAACTCCAGTGCGTTGTATTGTAAGTTGAACGCTTGTACCGGCAGGACCCATGACCTTTGTTAACCTGACGATATCGGGATCCATCCCAGTAACGTCCTGCCCATTCACGGCGATGATCTGATCACCGGATTGCAAGCCAGCTTTGGCGGCAGGATAGCCGGGGATTGTCTCGGTAATGGTTAAGTATGCTCCCCTGGTATCCACATAAGCGCCAATCCCATCAAATGCTCCTGCCAGGGAATTATTCAAATCGGTAGTTTCCAACGGGGTCGAATACCCGGTATGTGGGTCCCCCAAGGCGTTCATCATGCCGCTAATCGCTCCCTGGACGAGTTTTGTGTTGTCCACCGGTTGGTCCACGTAGTTCTGGTGAACAAGGGTCCAGGCTTGCCAAAATGGGGCAAACTGGGATTGCAAATCCGCAGGGGTCCCGCCCTGGTCAGCCCCTGGAGTAGATGAGAGAGTTGAACCTGATACAGGCTTAAGAACAGGAACGAAATTCCCAACCACAAAACCGCTGCCAAAGAGGCAGACGACGAGGAAAATTCCTACAACCGCGAACAATACTGACCGCACGGTCTTATTATGCATATGATTCTCCCGTGAAGATAGCAATTAATCTTAACATGACTGGATTAACACAGAATGAAACATGGTAATTTATGCTCCAGTTGGGTTATGGACGTATTTCTCTCTTGTATTCTCCCAATTTCTATGGAATTTTATCAACCAGATGTAAGAACAGCGTTAGATTCGACCATCAAGCAACCCGGGTAAATCGAGCCAATTTAGCATTGCGGCGTCTGCGTTTTCCCCTGCTGAATCTTTTCCGACAAGGATTGAAAATAATCCCAGGCGGTGGGCAGCGCGCGTAACGCGGGCTTGGTCGTCGAGCAGAGCGCAGGTTCGAGGGTCCGGGGAGCCGGCAGCTTGTAAAGCGAGAGTAAAGCTTTCGGGCATAGGCTTACAGTAGGGAGCAATCGTGTGAACATCCAATATGCCATCGAATACCCCTTGAAGTCCTAGCGCTTTCAACACCCGATTTGCATGGGCACTATCTGCGTTGGTGAAAATATATTTGTGAGTGGGGAGAGCTTCGATGACTTTGCGCGTGCGATTGTCCGGGTGGAGATATTCATTTAAGGGAACGCTATGAACGTATGCCAAATACTCTTCCATATCCACATTAAAATTTGCTTGCAAGCCCCGCAGGGTGGTACCATAATCGCGGAAGTATTGTTCGCGCAGCACCTCGATTTGTTCAGGAGGAAACCCCATCCGGTCTCGCAGGTAGCTATTGATGCGCTTCCGGATTTCCATCCATAAACCGCTGGAGGTTGGGTAGAGTGTTTCATCTAGATCAAAGAATATAGTGTTAAATTGCATGGAGATATTATACGGTAGAATAAAGCCATGTCTATCCACATATTGCCCCCCGAGGTTGCTTCGCAAATCGCAGCCGGCGAGGTAGTGGAACGCCCTGCTTCGGTGGTGAAGGAATTATTGGAAAATGCCCTGGACGCCGGGGCTAAATCCGTAACAGTGAATATCGCTTCAGCCGGGCGGACTCTGATCGAGGTAACCGATGACGGTGTTGGCATTCCTGCTGGGGAGTTAAAACTGGCAGTTGAGCGCCACGCGACCTCTAAACTTATCTCTGCCGATGATTTGTTATCCATTGCCACTCTTGGATTTCGTGGCGAAGCACTGGCTTCGATCGGCTCAGTTTCACGAATGAGCATTATCTCACGAACATCGAAAGAACCTGCCGGGGCGCGCCTGCGGGTTGAAGGGGGAATTATCGGCAAGCTCGAAAGAGTAGGGGCACCCGTCGGAACTATGGTCAGCGTGGAAGAGCTGTTTTACAACGTGCCTGCGCGGCTCAAGTTCCTGAAACAGGATGGAACCGAACGACGGGTAATAGACACCCTGCTGACACGTTATGCGCTGGCTTATCCTCAAGTTCGGATTAAATCGTTGGAAGGGGGCACCTCATCCCTGCAGACCAGCGGCGACGGCGACCGGCGTGCCATTCTGGCCACCCTTTACGGGGTGGATACGGCCCGGCAAATGCTGGACGTTGTTGCAGAAGAAGGGGACTTCAAGTTGTCCGGTTTCATTAGCCCCACCGGATTGACGCGTTCCAACCGTAAGGAGATCACGTTCTTTGTAAATGGACGCTGGGTCCAGGATGGTTCATTGAGTGCAGCATTGCTTCAAGCGTATCATACCCTGCTGATGGTGGGGCGATATCCACTGGCAGTGCTGTTCCTTGAGATTCCCCCTGTAGAGGTGGATGTGAATGTCCACCCTGCTAAAACGGAAGTCCGTTTCCGATATCCGGATAAAGCATTCAGTTTTCTACTGCGTTCAGTGCGTCGTGCCATCCTTGCCTTTACACCAATACCTCAGTTGGCACCGCAGAACTTGTGGGGTGGAATACCATCTCAGCCGCGGGAGATCGACCCGGTCTGGAACCTTGCACATAACGCGAACAACATCGAAGCTCAAAAATCAGGGACAGATTTAAACCTGCCGGGGTTTCCAGTATTCTCGACCAACGAATCGCAATTGACGACCCAAGACTCGCATATTTCAACCGCTAATTCTGCAGTCCCGTTATTACGATTGATCGGCCAAATAGGAGCTACATATCTGGTAGCCGAAGGCCCGGATGGCTTGTATTTGATCGACCAGCATGCTGCCCACGAACGTGTCCTGTTCGAAAAACTGATGGCTCAGCATGAACAGAAGGCGATCCCTTCGCAGGCATTGCTTTCCCCGGTGGTGGTACATCTAACCCCCGGTAACGCCAAGCTGCTTGAAGATCAATTGCCGGTGTTACAGCATTTTGGTTTCCATGTGGAACCATTTGGTCAAAACAGCTACCAGGTTCGCGCCATGCCGACGCTTTTTGCAAAATCGGACCCGGCAGCAGCTTTGCAAGCCTTGGTGGAAGATTTTGAGGAGGACGAAGCACCATTACAGAACGAACTCGAGGCGAAAATTGCCGGGCGAGTCTGCAAGAGGTTGGCAGTTAAGGCCGGGCAGGTGCTCTCCCCTGATGAACAACGCGCCTTGCTAAATGACCTGGAAACCTGTGCCTCGCCGCGCACTTGTCCGCATGGCAGACCTACGATGATCCACTTGTCTGTTGATATTTTGGAGCGACAGTTTGGGAGGAAAGGTGCGCGTTAATAAAAAGTTGTTGTTGCTAGTTTCCTGTAAAACCATTCATTCTTGGGCATGTAAATAATTAAGACCGTGCCTTCCCCCAGTTTTAATTCAAGCTGAATACTTTCATCATTATTGGAGGCAATTTATTTGCAAATTGATAGCCCAGCCGGGTTCCAGAGAAATTGCTTTCATAAGTATGCACCCGGAAAAAATTCCGGAAGAGGTAGTGCTACTATTTTTTTAGATATACCTAATCCGGGTGATGGAACAAACGAGCATTCTAGATTGCTTCCTGCCGCCTGACGCCTCAGGTACAATAAATTGTTCAACGTCATCTATTTTGAAATTGTCGTCGTTTTTATTAATCACTTCCAGAACGCCGAAAACTTTTTATTATGATGAGAAGCACCCCAACATGGAGCCAGTATGTAATCATGTGGCTTCTTTAATTTTTATGTAGAAAGGGGTATCTTCGTGTGCATTTGTAGTCCGCACCTATTCTCGGTTGGTCGCAAGCCATCCGGCGATGCTGCCCTCCAAAAGGACTATCAAGCCGCGCATGGTTTGCAACTTGAGGTTGGTGGGGACCTGAAGAATTAGCTGACGTGCAGCCTCATCTCATAATTTGATAAAAGCCGCCTTTGCTTCGGTGATGCTAACTACAGCACGGACGATAAGATTTAGCAAACGTCCAAGTCGAGCTTGGATGCCAAATCCAGGGAAATGGCAATCAGGCGCCGGAAACCTTCGAGCCGTTTCACGATGTCACTTATCAATTTTTTTGTTTTTCAAAGACAATCATCGATTCGGCCAGTTTGGTGAATTGCTGAGTTGTCAGGCTATCGGGGTTAGCAGCAAACGCCGTGGTTTTCATACGGGCAGCCGTATATATCAATTCTGGCGCGGGGGTGATAGCGATCAGTGGTGTCTTGCCGAGGATTTCTTCCATTTGTGTCATTGTGAGTTGGGTATCGGATCGGATGCGGTTGACCACAATGGCGTGAATATTCTGCTTCCCGCCCATCAGGTCAGCAAGATCGGTAATTAGCGCCTTGGAGTAAATGACCGAATTCATCACTGGTTCCACAAGTACAAGGAGGATATTGCACATGGGTAATAATTTCTGGATCATTGGTCTAAGGCCCGCCCCCAAATCGAGGACCAGGTAAGGGGTCAGGTAACTCATATGGTTGACCAGAGCCTCCATTCGCTCTGGAGCATTCACCATTAGCCCGTCCCTTGCCTGGACTGAGCCAAAGAGGACATGGAGACCACTAGGCAAAGTATAGAGTTTTTCTTGAATTTTTTGGTGGGAAATTTCTGATAAGTCGGTGGAAAGGAGTTCAGTGAGGACATTGGGATTGGCTTCACCCAAATCGGGACCGAGGGTGCCCATCCCTAGGCGCAGTTCTGCCACAATTACTTCGCTTTTGGTTGCTGATTGGAGGGCATCCCCTAAATTGACCGCAACAGTGCTAACCCCCTGCCCACCGCGAGGTGCGAGAACTCCTATTATAGTGGCGGGTTTCTCAGCCGGCAGTTCCGAGGTGGAGATTTTCCCTTTACTGGACCGCGCCAACAAGGCCTTTACATGTGCCCTAAGTTCTGTTGGGTGGGTGGGTTTTGTCAGATAATCATCTGCGCCTGCTTCAAAGCCGGTCACTTTGTCGTCAAGTTGTGCCTTGGCAGTAAACATCAGGATGGGGGTGTCGACTGTTAATGCATTTGCACGCAAATGTTTGGCAACCTGGAAGCCGTCCATCTCGGGCAGCATTACGTCCAGGAGAATTAAATCGGGATTTTCTGCTTCAGCCTGCATAAGCCCCTGCTTGCCATTAGCAGATGCAATGATTTTGTACCCCTGTTTCTGAAGCATCATCCCCACCAATTTCAGGGTATCAACGTCATCGTCGATAATTAGAATTTTTTCAGCCATGGTAAATCCTCTACATGTTTAGACAAAGTCTAGCATAAAGCAGCCCGAGAGGCAAGCTGGGCAAAATTCGAAAAGTTATTTTATTTCAAATAAATGTCTCTGAGATAAAAAAATACTCAACAATATCCTGCAGCCAGACCTATTTTTAGGGGGAGGAATGATAAAGCTCATGCTCTAAAATGTAATCGTACACTGCTGGCGGTAGATAATATCGGAAAGGGCGATTAGCTGCAATACGATTTCGAATTTCATGAGCTGCGATGTCAAGTAAAGGCGCCTTTATGAACTGGACCTTGTCAGAAAGACCAGGGATGGTTTTTTCGAGAGCAGTTAGATCAATGGAATCCCCCAGCCTGCGCAACACCGCGACAACCTTGAGTGTAGCTACGAAATCTACTGGACGGTGCCATGATGGCAGGTCACTTAAAGAGTCACCCCCCATTATATAGATTAGATCTGCGGAGGGGTAAATTTTAGCAATGATTTGTACTGTGTCCAACGCATAGTGCGGACCGGGTCGATCGATTTCCACAGTAGATAACTCAAAGCGCGGGTTATTTGAAATGGCTAATCTGACCATTGCCAAACGATGTTCGAGTGAGGTGATAGGCTGTCCCTGCTTATGAGGAGGGTCAGGAGTTAACACCCAGAATAACCGGTCAAGCCCTAATTGGGCGTCAGCTTCAGCGGATAAGATTAGATGCCCAATATGGGGTGGGTCGAAAGTACCGCCGAAGAGCCCAATGGTAGGTGGCATGACAGAAGTATATCATTACAGAAGTGGGAGTTTGAACATATATCAGGGGATTCTCTGTCGAAAGCATTTTAATTAATTATTACTTCATCTAATATTCATAATCGATGGATATACTGTCATTATAAATAAACGTTTTTGAGGATTTCATGGTTAGAGGAATAGATTTGGTAATGTTGCGTTGGTTACTCCCACCCAACATGCTTTTTATTCAACCGCTGCCATGCTAATCCCCTAATAACCATACATAAGGAGATCATTATATGAAAAAAGTGTGGAAATGGGTGATTGGTATCGTAATAGGGCTGATTGTTCTTGCAGTCCTGGTTGGGGTGGGATTCTTGGTTTGGGGCAATTTGCATGTCTATCGTGGTGTGGCCCAGCTTAACCGCGGCTTTTCGCAGCGCGGACCCGGGATGATGCCTTACGGTGGATTTGGTTACCAACTGCGTGGTCCAGGCATGATGGGCTACAGGATGATTCCATTTGGCGGATTCTTTGGTGGGCTGTTGATGCTCGGGTTCCTTGTGCTGGTAGTGCTTGGAATCATCTGGCTGGTTGGGCGCGCACGCACGTCTACGCCGGTCCAATCGACCGCTGCAGTACCAGCTGTAAACTCTGAACCAATACCTGCAGCAGTGCTCAATCCCTGCAAAAAGTGCGGCAGACCCCTTCAGGCTGATTGGACCGTTTGTCCGTACTGTGGTAAAAAAGTTTAACGAGTCGATGTAGTAATACAATATAAACAAGAGGGTTCAGGCCTCCGAGGAGTAACTCGGAGGCTCTTTGATTTGTGTCGAGATTTATCCATGATTTACTCCTCCACTAAGTAATCTGGGGCTAAACGAAGAGGGGGAGAACTCCAATAATTTTGGGTTAGTGGGGTAAGATAATAAATAAAAGAATAAAGGAAATTACTCAAGAAGGAGAAAGTAAACGCGTCATGAATTATGATAAACTCCCACAAGCTTATGATGCCAAAATATTTGTTCGTTATTATCCTCTCCATGGAATAATTTGGATTACTTCCTTAGGCACTTTGACATTAATCCCAACTAATTGCAGCGAATAAAAAGATGACTGATTTCCGTTCCGGTTTTATAGCCATCCTTGGCAAACCAAATGTGGGCAAATCTACGCTGGTGAACAGCCTGCTAGGTCAAAAAATCGCAGCAGTTTCCCCTCGTCCCCAGACCACCCGCCGCCGTCAGCTAGGCATTCTGACCAAACAGGATGCCCAGCTTGTTTTTGTTGACACGCCAGGCGTCCATTCCCCTCGTAACAAACTCGGCAAATTCTTCAACCAGGAAGCCGAGGAAGCCCTAGATGGAGTGGATATCATTCTCTTCCTGGTGGATGCAAGTTTAGAGCCGGATGAAGACGACCAACGAATTGCCAGCCTGCTCTCGTCGCTGCGGCATAAGCCAGGCCTGATGCTGGGCTTGAATAAAATCGACCTGCTGGCTGTAGATATAGTAACCAGCAGGAAAGCTGCTTACGAGGCTCTCATCCCGGGTACTCCAGCGGTAACGTTTTCAGCAACGAGTCGCACCGGGTTGAACGAATTGGTCGCCCAGCTAACCTCCCGCCTGCCGGTACGCCCGCCGGAATATCCAGAAGAACAACTGACCGACTTGTACGAGCGTGAGATCGCCGCAGAGTTGATCCGGGAAGCTGCACTCATCTTTCTGCGCGATGAGGTCCCGCATGCCGTTGCGGTCCGAATTGATGAATTCACGGAGCGAGGCGGAACAGGCGCATTCATCGCTGCCACGCTGTTCGTCGAGCGGGAATCGCAGAAGGGCATCATCATTGGAGAAGAAGGGGCAATGCTTAAAAAGATTGGCTCGGCTGCGCGCAAAGAAATCGAATCGATGAGCGGACGCAAGGTTTTCCTAGAACTGCGCGTCAAACTCTCGAAAAATTGGCGGGATGACGAGGATGCCCTGCGCCGGTTTGGGTATAAAATCAAGAACTAGTCAGGGCATTCTCCCCGTTCCAAGAGAAAGGAACCCATGCTAACGCTGCTCCTGGTGATTGTCGTATTGGTCATTGCTGCTGTGGATTGGGCAGCGGTTGCCAAAGGCTGGAGGAAGGTCGAATATATTGCCAAACCTGCCACGATGGTGATGCTATTAGTCACACTTGCGCTGGCAGGCGGGTTCGGAGCAACAGCGCTTGTCTGCTTCGGGCTGGGGATCATCTTCTCGCTGGCGGGGGACATATTCCTCCTGCTGTCCAACCGCTGGTTCATCGCCGGGCTGGCGGCATTCCTGCTTGCGCACGTATCCTACATTATCGGATTGAACACGCCAATCGGAGATGCGTCACCGTTATGGGCAATCGTCATCGGTATCATCCTGGCATTGGCAACCGCACGGGTCCTGAAGCCCATCCTCGCCGGAGTGCGCGAAAAGGGCCAGGGGAATCTGGTAGTACCAGTGGTGACTTATGGAACGGTGATAACGCTCATGCTGCTTTCGGCTCTCCTGACCATCTATCGCACCGATTGGAAAACCTCCGCCTCGGGGCTGGTGAGCCTGGGAGCCATCCTGTTTTATTTTTCCGACATTATCCTGGCTTGGAACAGGTTCGTCAAACCCTTCAAGAATGGCCGGGTGATGAACATGGTCGCGTATCACCTTGGGCAGATCGCGCTGATCACCGGTGTGATCGTCCAATTTGGACATATGCTTAATTAATAGGAGCTAAAAAACCGGTAGTCAGTGAGCTAAGTCCGAGCCACAGCCCAGAAAATTGAGCCAGAAGATCCCCTGGCTCGCTTGATTTAATGAAGTACCTTGTTACGACCTGCAGGCAAATTAACGAACACCGGGATGCTAATTTACGCCAGACCTTGTTGCCTATTGTTTCTTGAATGGCTGGAAGCCCTCGCCCAGGGCCTCATGGGCCACGCCTATGACCATGAAAGCCTTTGGATCCTCTTCGTGGATTATTGTTTTTAATTGCTGAACCTCGGAGCGGGTGACCACGCAATAAAGCACGGGCCGCGCAACACCCGTATATGCCCCAGTGCCTTCCAGAATGGTCACGCCACGCTCCATCTCAGCCAGGATACGATCAGCCATCTCCCTGCACTTATCCGTGACGATCAGCGCAGTGCGGACGGTGCTGCCGCCCTCCAATGTACTATCGACCACCAAACCGGAGACGTAGAGGACAATGAGGGCGTAGAGCGCCTTCTGCCACCCGAATACGAATCCTGCAGCCAGGATGACCAAGGCATCGGTCATCAGGTAACTTTGGGTCATCGGGATGGCGCGCCACCGGTTTAGGATACGGGCGAGAATGTCGGAACCACCGCTAGTACCCTGGGCGCGGTAGACCAGTCCATAGCCGATCCCGCTGACCACCGCGCCATAGAGCGAATTCAGCACCAGGTCGTTGGTGATCCCATCTTTGGGGGAAGAATGGCAGCCAGAGGACGGCCTCCGTAAAGAAGGAATAGGCCAGCACGGCGACCAGCGTCCGCAGGGCGAAGCGGCGCCCGCCGAGCAGGCGCCAGCCGAGCAGAAACAGAGGGATGTTGCCGATGAAGACCATCAGGCCGATCGACCAGCCGGTGTAGTGGTGGATCAACTGCGAGATGCCGCTGATGCCGCCGCTGGCAAGCTGGGCGGGGACCATGAACAGCCGCAGCGCCACCGCCTGCAGCAGGGTGCCGATCAGGATCAGGCCGTAATCACGGAGTTCGGGCCAGTATTTTTTGTTCATGGGATGGCATTCTCATCCAGGCTTATGCCCGCCAGCGCCTCGAGCATGGCGATAACGGCAGAGTTATCCAGGTCACCCAAACCATTCTGCAGCATGGCGGCATAGAGTTGAGCGTCCAGGGCTGCAGAGGGAAGAGGGATGCCGTACTCGTGAGCCGTTTCAAGAATGATGTTCAAGTCCTTGGACATCATGCGGGATTTAAAGCCGGGTTTGCGGTCCCCGGCAAAAAGGCGCGGCGGTTTGACATCCAGCGTCCAACACTGGGCTGCGCCGCCCTTGATGGCTTCCACCACCTTGCGGGGGTCAACGCCGGCTTTCTGGGAGAAGATCAGCAGTTCCCCCATCGCCACCATCTGCGCGGCGACCATGATCTGGTTGGCAGCTTTTGCCACCTGCCCGGCACCGGCGGCACCCACATGGGTGACCGTTTTGCCCATCGCCAGGAGAACCGGCATGACTTTGTCCAGCGCTTCAGCAGGCCCGCCGACCATAATGGCGAGCGTGCCGTGCGCGAGCCCCAACATCCCCGCCGGAGACCGGGGCGTCCAAGCTAAGGATACCGATCCCGGAGAGTTTCTCCGAGAGACTGCGGGCGGCGGCGGGCTTGATGGTGGAATTGTCGACCCAGATGAGACCAGGGTGGGCGCCCGAGGAGATCCCGTTTTCGCCGAGCACCACTTTTTCCACATCCGGCTGGTCGGGCAGGTTGGTGAAGACCACGTCGACCTGAGCGGCGACCTCGGCAGGGGAGGAGGCACTGCGGGCACCTGCGCTCACCAGTTCATCAACGGCGGGAAGCGAGCGGTTGTGGACCGTAAGCGGGAACCCGGCTTTTAAAATGTTGCGGGCGATGGACTTGCCCATCAGCCCGAGCCCAATGTATCCGACCTTCAGCATGTTTTCCTCCTCGGCACCTGTCGGGATTATAACCTGCCAGTAGCGAAACCGGCTTCCATGGCGGAAGCCGGCTCGAGGTCCGGAAAGATCGGGTCACTTAATCTCATAGACGATGGTGACCGTGGTGGTAATCTGCATGGAACCAGACTGGACGGGCACGTTACTCCCACTTGCTTCCAGGGCAGCACGCGGCACCTGAACGGCGACGGGGACGGTGCTGTCGTAGTAGGAGATGGTCTGGACGGCGCCGAGGGTGACACCCGTGGCGCCGGTCAGTTCATCGGCCTGCTTTTTGGCATTAGCAACCGCGGCCAGACGGGCCTGGGAGAGGGCGTCGGTCTTATCGGCAACGTCGAAGGAGATGCTGTTAATTGTATTTGCTCCAGCGTTGACGCTGGAGTCGAGTAGACCACCCAGCCTGGTGAGGTCACGCACGGTGACATAGACGGAGTTGTCGACCATGTAGAGAATGCCGGTAATATTCCCGTTCTTATCGTACTGCTGCTGCGGGGAAATGCTGAAATTGGTGGTCTGGATATCCTTGTCGGCCACGCCGGCAGCCTTGATGGCAGCAATGACGGCCTGGGCGCTGGTGTTGTTAGCAGTCATGGCGACAGAGGCGCTGGCATCCTGGGAATGGACACCAATGGTGATATAGGCGATATCGGGGGTGAGGGTGACCATGCCGGTGCCGGTGACGGTAATGGTGCGCTGGGGCGGCTGGGGCTGGAGGGTGACGGTGGAAGGACCGCAGGCCGCCAGTAAAGTGCCGAGAACCAGAACGCCAATGAGGAATAAGAATTTGGTTTTCATTGGAAACTCCTTGAATGAGTGAGCAAATTGTACACCGGTAAGACGCCGGAAGTGTGGGAAAGTTCCGGAGACGGAAAGAGATGGAGGTCCTTGATTAACGCCGCAATATCGGCCATCGACAACTCATGTCCCTCCGGGATGCTTCCCCTTCGGGGACAATGTCGCGATCGTCGATGTGGCGGCCCCCCCAACGGGGGTGCTTCGCGACGGGCGCTGGACCCCCATAGGGGTCCCCTGCGGGGTGCTACGCGATGCTCTGCGAATGGCGGCCGGTCCTCCAAAGGGGTCAATGCCCCAATATCGGCCATCGACGACTCGGTCCCTCCGGGATGCTTCCCCTTCGGGGACAACGTCGCGATCGTCGGGGTGGCTTAGGGCGTCTTGACGACGCCTCAGCTCAGCGCAGCGCCGCAGACGCTTGTCTGCGGCGTGGCGGATGGCGGCCGGAAGCCGCCTCCTCACGCACACGATCGGAGGGTAGCGCGAAAAGAAACGAATATTCCCCGATGAAATGGTAATTCTCATCGAGAGGTTCTTCATTATATGGGCTCCAAAAATCGGGGTAATTTTTTGATTTGGTATTCGACCCTGAGGAACGAAGATTTAAAGCCAAAATTGGCATAAATTTCTGGATTAGAGGCGGGGAAGCAGAAATGTGCAAGGGCGAGATTTTACTCGCCCTTGCGGAGGGATTTATTTTGTACATTTGGGAATGATCCACAGCAATTTGACCAAGGCTTGTTTCGGCGCGGCGTATCGACGACTCGTCCCTGGGGGATCCCTAAAGAACAGGGACAATGTGCTTCGCGATGTCGTCGATATGGCGCTCTCCCGGCAGGACACCGGGACGGTGTGCGTCTTGAGCACGCAGAGCGCGCATCAGTCTTCCTCGACGGGGAGGTATTTGAGTTCTTCCCAGATTTTGTCAAGCGTGGTTTGTTTATCATAGAGACCTTTACGGGAGTGGTGAATACTAATAATGGTCTTCGAGGCAAGCGAGACTGCCCGCAGGAGCGACTCATATTCTTTATAGGTCAATTTCTCATTTTTAACAGACTCAGCGGTGCGGGCGATCAGGACACGCAGGTATTCCTCTTCGTCGCGGAACTCGCCTTGAATATCAGCATCGAGACGTTGTATCTCTTTGCGGGAGAAGGTATGAGAGTAGAAGCCATGTTTGAGGGCGTTCCTGTTACCGCGCTGTCCGCCGCGCTTGCGCGGGGTACCATCGAGGGGAACGAGTTCGGACCCTGGAGGAAGAAGAGTTGGAAGGTTGTCAGTCATTGGAGGCTCCTTATTGGGATTTTAGATTTTAGATCGAAGATCGAGGAATAACCACAAAGCCACGACGCTCCAAGGGCGGGGGCATGAGGCATGAAGAACCAAAGGGGGAAAGGGCGCAATATATTCCCCTGCGGGGATGATATGCGCCCCTAGATCCTATCGAGATAAAAAATATTCGATCCATCGGAGACAAGCCTTTCGAGGGGGTCGAAGCCTTCGATGGAGGCAGACAGGGTGGGAACGCTGCTGCTCCATTCCAGGCGGTCGAGGACGGCGGTAAATGAGTCGGCAAGAATAAAGTCGTCATGGATAAGTTCACCATCCGGACCACGGGTGCCGTCAGGGACACCCCAGCGGAGGGTTTTGGACGGACCAGGCATTATCTCGCTGATGCAACGGCTGTACTGGAGACGAACTTCGTCGGTGGGATGGGGGTCGTGAAACCGCCCGGATTCGATGATGGCGAGAAACCGCCAGCCGATCTCGGATTTTTCCCTGGAGGTAAATTTAATCGGGATCACCCGAGTGGGGAAAGAACGGTCGAGCAAGGCCCAGAGTCCTTCGCCCACGCCGGTGGCGTCGATGACGATCTGCTGCGGCGAAGCCTGTTCGGCGAGATTCTTAATCTGACCGAAGACGGTGAGGTGATTTTGACCGGTCCAGGAATGACGAGAGAGGACGCGGTAGGTGGGATGTTTGAGTTCGGCGAGGGAGGATAGGTCGAGGGCGACGATGGTGAGGGTGGTGGAGTCACGACCGGGGTTGCCAAGACCATCGCCGGAGAGGGAAGAAGCAAGACCGGTGTTGGATTCGTCCATGCCGGCGACGTCGATCAAGAAGGCGATGGGGACAGAGATGGTTTCGGAATCCAGCCCTACCCCGTCCCTCCCCAAATGCAAGTCATTTGGGGAGGGAGTTCTAGCTGGAAATATTAGTGCTATCCGTGCAGGGGTGAACATGCCGGACTGGGCATCGATGGTTTCGCAGAAGTACTGGGTGCGGACGAGAGGATGGTTGCGGCCGAGCTGTGAAATAACCCGGTCAACATGGTCGCCGTATTTATGGTTGACGCGACGAACATCATCGGCGGTAAAGAAAAAGACACGCTGAATACCGTCCAGTTCCTGCTCACGGAGGGCATAACGGCGCTGGCGCTCCAGAAGGGTGCCGGAAATCCAGGCGGTGCCCCAGAAGACGCGGGTGGCGTTGACGGAGGCGGACATGGGATCGAAGTCCTTGTCAAACTTGGCGGGATCGATCAACTGGGCCTCGTCGACGGAGAGGAGCAGGTTGGCGGTGGCACCCACAACCCTGGCGCGCTTGTCACCGGAGAAGAACTGGAGGCAGGCTTTGCCGAGTTTAAATTTATAGCCCGACTGGGTTTTCCAAATATGACGGGAGCCGACACAGGCATCGAGAGAGGAGGCGACGCGCTCCATGTTATCGAGGGTCTGAGGTTTGTAGGTGGGGGAAACGGAGACGATGCGACCACCCACCTGGGAGTAACGGTAAAGAAGCCAGGAGAAGATGTGGGCCTGGACCTCGTTCTTGCCGGACTGGCGAGGCAAGATGACGACAAAGGTAAGACCCAACTGGTTCAAGATCGAGCCCTTGATGGCAAGGGCGATACCGCGCTGGTAGGGACGGAGGTTGATGCCACAGGTGGAAGCCCAACCGATGGGATCACGGCGGATGGTCTGGCGGACACGGGAGGAGAGGAGGGATTGGAGATTGGGGATTTTGGATCCCCCAAGGGGATGTAATTGAGAATTGGACATTGAACACCTCGAATATATTTTTATCGTTCGGGGGACATCGACAACTATGTCGTCGATGTGGCTCACTCCCGGCAGTACATCGGGACGATGTGCGACTTGAGGTCGCAGTGAGTGCAAAAAACAGCATGAGACAAAACAACTGTCCCGTGCTGCGTGAAGGTATTATAGAACAAATTTTCTGTTAAGTCAAGGGGGAAAAAGAGAAGAAGCGGGCGAGACATGTCTCGAAGGAATCAATACGTCAGATAGATTTCCTTTTTGAAATTGCATTTTAATAATGATGAAAATGTTCTTCAATAACCTTTAGCCCAAAGACTTGGCTGTTAATAACAGAATAAAAATTACTATTATCTCATTCTAGCGTATTGTAGTTCGCCTTAGTTGACAAACCTTTTTCTTTTTATACTGTCATTTTTACCATGTATCATAGTCATGGGATTTTATTTCTTTCGAAGCATATAATACGCGATTATGCTAAACTAAAGGGATTAAAATACCATTCCCGCGAAAATTTTATGGCACGAATATCGCTTTCCAAATCTTCTAAGAAACCATCCCCTGACATAAAGAGTGAAAACATCTCTGCCCGCTCAGAAATCCAGGAGTATCTTGATATCCGTCAACAGCGGAGATGGATTTTTCCACGCGCTGCGTTGGTGGGAGTATGCGCCGGCCTAGTCGCGTTAGGATTCCGGGCGGCATTGACCAGCGTGGATTCCGTAAGGAATGGCCTGATAGCCTGGGCGCAGAGCAAGCCACTGTTTGGATGGATCTTCCCAATCCTTTTCAGTGCCATCGGTGCAGGAATTTCCGTGTGGCTTTCCCGAAGGTTCGCTCCTGAAACCAGTGGAAGCGGCATTCCTCACCTAGAAGCTGTACTCCACCGGTTCCGCGAACTGAATTGGAAACGTGTACTTCCTATAAAATTCTTTGGGGGCATTATTTCAATTGGCAGCGGAATGGCTCTCGGTCGAGAAGGCCCCACAGTCCAAATGGGTGGTGCAGTCGGAGATGCTGTCTCAAGCTGGCTAAAAGTTTCTCCGCGTGAACGACTTACATTGATATCAGCTGGAGCAGGTGCGGGGTTGGCAGCTGCATTTAACGCGCCTCTTTCGGGATTAATATTCGTCCTGGAAGAAGTCAGGCGCGACTTTCAACCCATCGTATTTGGCGCAGTTTTCATCGCTGCGGCAATCGCTGATATTGTTACGAGGATTGGCGCAGGTCAGTTTCCTTACTTTGCTGTCCCCAGTTACCCAATGCCTCCACTTACATCCCTGCCGTTGTTTGCTCTGCTGGGATTAGTAGCAGGCCTTTTCGGAGTGCTATTCAATCGCGGATTGTTGACCGCAATTAGTCTATACATACGTTTGCCTGATCGCTTAGTACTTCCGGCAGCTGCCATCACTGGTGGAGTTATAGGACTGGTAGGATGGTTTTCCCCTATCATGCTGGGAAGCGGCCACACATTGGTAGAATCAGCCTTAAATGGAGACATACTTCTCGCAGCTATCCCAGTATTTTTTGTAAGTCGCTTTATACTTACCACCACTAGTTATGGCACAGGTGCTCCCGGCGGTATTTTCGCGCCTCTTCTCGTCCTGGGTGCATTGATCGGCCTCGCAATAGGGCAAATTGCGCACGTCCTGGCACCAGCTGTAGTCCCTATAGCGTCAGTTTTCGCGGTAGTGGGAATGGCAGCGTATTTCACCGCCATTGTACGCGCCCCTCTTACAGGCATCATGCTGATCATTGAAATGACCGGCAATTATTCCCAGATGCTTCCCTTGCTAGTTGCCTGTTTTTGTGCTTATGCGGTTGCAGAATTCCTGAAAGAACTTCCTATCTATGAGGCTTTGTTGGAGCGTGACCTGAAAAAGGGTGGAAGTAAGATTCTTTTGGATAAACCCGTAGTGGTTGACTTCGCAATCCAGGCAGAAGCTCCGTTTGCAGGAATGGAGGTGCGTTCTCTTGGTCTTCCTGCTGGATGCATCCTGGTGCGCTGTTCTGATGGAAAGCGCGAATGGGTACCAAAAGCAAACACCCGCCTAGAAGCGCACATGCGCATTACAGCTGTGATCGCCCCGGAAGCTTCCAATGGGCTTGAGATACTTCGTAAAGGATGTGAGGCAACCAAGAAGAGGAAAAGGAAGAAGTCAACTTAGAAAATGATATTTCTGGTACATATCAATTACCGAAATATGCTCTCGTTCTTTTTAGTTTTTAAACTTTGATTGCTCTAATCGTCTCGAAACTTTTATCGAATGACAAATGAAAGAATCTCAATTTCCTGGATCATTAATCCCTTCTCTTCCCGACTTCATCCCGATATTACAAGCAATCAGGAAGAAGTATAACTTACCTGAAATTAGCCCTGATGTTGATCCGATCAAAAAATATATTTACAGGATGAAATCATATCGTTCCACAGATGGTCGCGGTCGAGGACGATAGCGAGACCACAAAATGGGATTGTATTAATCCAATGAGAAACGAAGCAAGGGGGAGGACAGAAGAGGGACCAATGTCTCGCCCCTACATGAATTCAACAATCTTAATTTCAGCAACTGTGAGGCCATAGAATTGATAGACCAGGGCATCGATGAGGTGATCGGTGGACACGATGCCACGCTGGTAAGTACGGAGGTGGATACCACAGGAGGAAGCCCAACCAATGGGATCACGACGGATGGTCTGGCGGACGCGGGAGGAGAGGAGGGATTGGAGATTGCGGATTTTAGATCCCCCAAGGGGATGTAATTGAGGATTGGACATTGAACACCTCGAATATATTTTTATCGTTCGGGGGACATCGACAACTCATGTCGTCGATGTGGCTCACTGCGACTTGAGGTCGCAGTGAGTGCAAAAAACAGCACGAGACAAAACAACCGTCCCGTGCTGCGTAAAGATATTATAGAACAAATCTTCTGTTATGTCAAGAGGGGAAAGAGAAAGAGCGGGAAAGGCAGGCCTCGCCCCAAGAGTTATCGATAAGTTTCTCAAAAATAGTATAGCATGTCACTTTAAGTCGGTTAAAACCAACACGGGGAGGAGCTAACAGTGCGCCCCAAGTGTGGACATCGTTGACTTCCTCTAAATATTTTATCCGACAACCAACTTTTGGAATTTACCCCCATGTGGGGGGGAAAACCTCGGACATCGGAAGTAAAGCACTAACAGTTGCAATAGGGGCAGGAGTAATTTAATCATCACCCCGGTCATCACTGCGTTTTCTATATTCTTTAAAATCATCTAAGGAGAATCAAACAACGGACAACGGTTCGAATCCCCTTGGGGGCATATATGCGATAGACGGTAAATATATAATGGTTGAATGGGAATAATAAGTGTAACTTTGATACGAATCCATATGGGGGCACTAACATATGCGAGTTTGCAAGTCCGTCACAGTTGAATGGACACGATGAGAATGCAGGACATCCGGTTTTATTGCAAGGATGAGGAATCTACCTCGGGGGCACGAGTCGCAAATTAGATCGCCCGTTTTATTGACGGGTATTCGAGATTCCATTCAACATGAGCACAAGATTGAGCATTTGTCGACCTAATTGCCTTACATTGCGGATTCCAGAGTAGTGGTTTGGCCAAATCATTATCCCAACATCCGTTCCCGGATATTGTTGTATAGTATGGATGTTACAAAACAAAAACCCGACCTTGGACAAGGCGAGAAAGGAGATACCTATGGGAGAGGGCATAATCCTAGAATGTAGCCAGTGTGATTATTCGGAGTACTTTTAATTTGGGTGTTGGCATGGGATACTCCTCTCTCTCAGCTGTGATCAACGAGGTTAGTCCAGCCCGGCGAAAGACTGTAAAAAACTTGTTGGCTCGTAAGGACGTCACGGAGGTAGACTTTGAACACCGGGTGTATGAGTGCCCCACCTGTCACCTGCTCGCCGAACGCTTCGACTACTCGATCGAATACGCCTCTGGCAAGGTTTACAGACCATATTTCCTATGTGGACGTTGCCGGACAGCGTATGATCCCGGCGACCGGACCCCTCACGGAACACATTTGTCCAAATTGCGGTGCCAGGCCGCTATTGGTCAACAAATCATTTCATGTGGATTGGGATTAGAGCCTGTGGGAATTCCCACGTCGATATTCAGGTTAATTCCGTTCAACCATGATGAGCCCAATACCTAGCGAATATTAACCCCCTACGGGGTTCGAAATCCTCTTGGGGGGGCACAGGAACATATAGTCCACAATTTCCATATGGGACTTTCTCGCCTAATACGATCTGTTTTCAGGGTGTATTTTTTTATCTCTAGCACAATATGCACAATATCAGCTGAAAAAGGATCCGGTTCACTTACGAGCTCGCTCCCACTTGGCGGAGAAGCTGCTCCCACCCAGGCCAATCAATCCGAGGGATCTTAAGATCTATCGCCTGCATACTGCTGAAAAGAAAAAGATCCCAGAGCTGTCATGTAGATTTAATCTTTCAGAGGAAAGGGTGTGGGAAATATTGCACTGCGATCAGGAACAGAGAGCAACAGCCTATCGAGTTATGATAGTCGACGATGGTGTTCCAAAGATTTTCTCCCCAAGTTTTCTTGTATTTTTCAGCTCGGTAAGGTATATTTATAGATAATCGTTATCTATAAATAAATATTATAGGATAGCGTTCCCTATGCCTGACCCCCAAGTCCGTTTTGATAAATTGATCTCTGCATTGAAAGAGCGCGATTTCCGGCTGACCCCCCAACGGGTCGAGCTGGTGCGTTTGATTGCCTCTAGCGAAGAGCATCCCTCCGCAGCACAGCTCTTTGCAAAAATAAAAACCCATTTTCCGACCATGAGCCATGCGACTGTCTACAAAACGCTAGCTCTGCTCAAGGAAATGAACCAGGTGCTGGAGATCAATTTGCGCGACGACAGCCACTACGATGGCAACCGTCCGCAGCCTCATCCGCACCTGATTTGCATCAAGTGCAACAAGATAATAGATGGGGAGGCTGAATTCGATCCATCTGCGATCCGGAAACTCGAGCAGGCGTCGGGTTACAAGATCTTCCGCTCCCAAGTCTCGTTCTACGGGCTTTGCCCGGATTGCAAACAAAGCAGTCAATAAGCCCTCTTTTTTTACGCACTATTGGATAATGATTATCTCTTAGGAATTCTTATGAGAAGGTGATCTCTCAGGGAAATGAACAGAATCTTTTTTGAGGCCAACAAAAAATGATGGTCAGATAAAAGATGGATAACATTATTTTTTTACCTGACATGATGGGCCGCGTAATTATAAACGCTGGTCAAAAATTCAGCCAACGAAAGGAGTAAATACGATGAGCGAAGAAAGCAAGTCCCCGGTTCACAAACCCACTGCCGGGGGCGGCACGACGAACCAGGATTGGTGGCCGAACCGGTTGAATCTCGATATCCTGCACCAGCATTCCTTCAAATCCAATCCAATGGGGAAGGATTTCAACTACGCCGAGGAATTCAAAAAGCTCGACCTGAAGGCTTTGAAGAAGGACTTGCGTGAACTGATGACCCAGTCACAGGATTGGTGGCCGGCGGATTTCGGCCATTACGGCCCCCTGTTCATTCGTATGGCATGGCACAGCGCCGGCACCTACCGCACTGGCGACGGCCGCGGCGGCGCAGGACACGGAAGCCAGCGCTTGGCGCCCCTCAACAGCTGGCCCGACAATGTCAACCTCGACAAGGCGCGCCGGCTGCTCTGGCCGATCAAGCAAAAGTACGGCAGGAAAATTTCCTGGGCTGACCTGATGATCTTCACCGGAAATGTCGCTCTGGAATCGATGGGCTTCAAGACCTTCGGTTTCGGCGGCGGACGGGAGGATATCTGGGAACCTGAAAAGGACACCTACTGGGGTTCTGAGGACAAGTGGCTGGGAGACAAGCGCTACTCTGGCGACCGGGAACTCGAAAATCCGCTCGCTGCAGTGCAGATGGGTTTGATTTATGTAAACCCGGAAGGCCCCAACGGCAACCCGGATCCGCTCCTTGCCGCCAGGGATATCCGCGAGACCTTTGCCCGCATGGCAATGAACGACGAAGAAACGGTTGCGCTGATTGCCGGCGGTCATACCTTTGGCAAAACCCATGGCGCTGGCGACCCGGCGCTAGTCGGCCCTGAACCCGAGGCCGCCGGCATTGAGGAGCAAGGCCTCGGCTGGAAAAGTAAATTTGGCACCGGCAAAGGCGATGACACGATCGGCGGCGGCCCGGAAGTCACCTGGACCACGACACCAACGAAGTGGAGCAAAAATTTCTTCGAGAATCTATTCGGCTATGAATGGGAACTGACCAAGAGCCCAGCTGGAGCGTATCAGTGGACACCGAAGGGTGGCGCCGGCGCCGATACGGTACCGTATGCGCATGATTCGTTAAAGCACCGCGCGCCCGCCATGCTGACCACTGACCTGGCCCTGCGCTTCGACCCTGCATACGAAAAGATTGCGAGACGCTTCTACGAGAATCCGGATCAGTTCGCCAACGCGTTCGCCCGGGCCTGGTTCAAGCTGACCCACCGCGACATGGGCCCGCGAGCCCGCTATCTCGGCCCGGAGGTTCCGGCCGAAGAACTCATCTGGCAAGACCCCATCCCAGCCGTCAATCACAAACTGATGGATGTACAGGATATTGCCTCCCTCAAGGGCAAGATCCTGGCTTCCGGCCTGTCTGTCTCGGAGCTGGTTTCGACCGCCTGGGCCTCGGCGTCCACTTTTCGTGGCTCCGACAAGCGCGGTGGTGCCAACGGCGCCCGCATTCGCCTGGCGCCGCAGAAGGATTGGGAAATCAACCAGCCTATACAACTGGCGAAGGCGCTCAAAACCCTGGAGGGCATCCAGAGCGTGTTCAACAAAGCGCATTCCAATGGCAAGAAGGTCTCGCTAGCCGACCTGATCGTTCTGGCCGGTTGCGCGGGTGTCGAGCAGGCCGCGAAGAATGCCGGTTACGATGTAACGGTGCCATTCACGCCTGGACGCATGGACGCCTCGCAGGAGCAAACCGATGTTGTTTCCTTTGCTGTGCTCGAACCGAAGGCGGACGGCTTCCGCAACTACATCAAAGCCAAGTACGACATATCAGCCGGGGAATTGCTGGTAGACAGGGCGCAATTGCTGACGCTGACCGCTCCTGAGATGACTGTTCTTGTGGGAGGAATGCGCGCCTTGAACGCCAACTTCGCAGGCTCCCAGCACGGCGTCTTCACCAAACGGCCCGGGGCTCTCACCAACGACTTCTTCGTGAATCTGCTCGACATGGGCACGGTGTGGAAGGCTGTATCGGAGGATGTTGACGTGTTCGAAGGTCGTGATCGCGCAACAGGCGAACTCAAGTGGACCGGCACCCATGTTGACCTGATCTTCGGCTCGAACTCCCAACTCCGAGCCCTGGCGGAAGTCTACGCCTGTGCGGACTCCCAGGAGAAGTTCCTGCACGACTTTGTGGAGGCCTGGAACAAGGTCATGGACCTTGACCGTTTCGACCTCGCCTGATTGCAACGAAACCATGTTCGGTTAAGTTACAGCACCTACCATGCTCGATGGTAGGTGCTGTATTTTTCACCCTCTCGTCTTTCTATTATCCGGATGTACAGTATCCCCTTGGGGGCATACTTACGCTAGGTGGTAAATGTATCGAGGTCGAATGGCAGTGACAGTATCTTCTCGGATTTGGTTTCCTACCAATGTTGCTATTAGTACCATGCAATATTAAAGCGAACGCCCCAATGTCGGGGTGTATGTGATCCTATAAACATCTGGATTAGTCCCCTTATGAGAATGCTTAATCTGTATATATACCATTCCCCTGGGGGCACAGGACATATAGTCCATATTTTCCATTGGGTACTTTCTTGTTAATATGCTCTAAAATCAGAGGGTATTGGTTTTAATTAGATGGATCGCGAAAGAATTCAACCCATCTTCGAGATCGTTCCCCATCTGAATTCGGGCTTTCATTTTCTGACAAATATTTGATGGCAATCCTAGTACAGTTTCAGGACAATAGCAGACGGGTCAGGGTTGCTTCCAGCCAGGTGGCGTACCGTTCTTTGGAATAATTTCGATCCCTGGTCAATAAAAGAAAGACTTCAGGACTGGTTATTGTCCAAACCATTTCGCCTGCCATGGAAATATCCATCCCTTCATGCAGACCACCGTTGCTGGCAAGATGCGTGGCGAATGTGGTCATGTTTTCCAGACGTTCCCTGAGCAAATTCTTCAGCAGGTCTGCGATCTCTTTTTCAGTCATTGCCGCGGAGCGCATGACTTCAAAAAGTTGGGCGGCCCGCGCTAAGATATCCGTGATTCCTTTGGAAAACATCATCACCTGATATCGCTGGTCAGTATCCTGTAATACCGCCTGGGGCTCTGGTCTGTCCAGTAGACGAATAGGTTGGTCATCACCGCCGATGGAAATATCCATCAAGTGAGAAAGCACTTTTCGCTTGCTGCCAAAAATGGAGTAAACAGTTTCCGAAGCAACACCTGCAGCCAGTGCAATGGCATCGATGGTCGTTCCACTGTAGCCGCGCTCGAAAAACAGGCTGCGAGCAGCTTCAGCAATCTGGCGGCGCGTTTCGCGTGCTTGTGCCTGCCGTCGAGAGGATTCATACTTGCGTTTGGGTGGCGTTGGTTTTGTCATTGCCTCTTGACTCTTTTGTTCTTTTATTATATCATAAGTATATTGATTACAGTATTGGTTTATCTAAAATAAACATTATAGGTAAAGGAGTTGTTATGTTTCCAAAACAGGATAAAGGTTTTACCGGCGAGGAAGAATTCTACCAAACCATTGTGATTGGCGGCGGTCAGGCGGGATTGGCTGTAGGTCATTTCCTTGCACATCAGGGTGAAAAATATATCATCCTGGACAAAAATCCAAGGACTGGCGACGCGTGGCGCAGCCGCTGGGATAGTCTGCGGTTGTTCACGCCCAGCCAGTTCGACAGTTTGCCAGGAATGCCGTTCCCGAAATCCAAAAACTATTTTCCGCCGAAAGATGAAGTCGCTGATTATCTGGAAGAATATACCCGGCAGTTCAACCTTCCAGTACGTCACAACATCAAAGTCGAGAGTCTCAATCACAACGGTCGAAATTTTCAGATCTCCGCAGTTTCCGCTAGATTCGCTGCAAAGAACGTGATCGTTGCCACCGGACCATTCCAGACACCATATATCCCCTCCTTGGCCAAAGAACTTGATCCGGGAATCTTACAATTACACTCCAGTGCTTATCGTAACCAACTCCAAATTCCTGGAAAATCTGTATTAGTCGTCGGCGCGGGAAATTCCGGCGCAGAAATCGCCCTCGAACTCTCTAAAGTTGGTAAGCAAGTATGGCTGGCAGGGCGCGATGTTGGACGCGTCCCGTCCAACTCACCACTCGGCAAACTCTTCGACGGTCGCCCGTTATGGTGGTTCTTGACCCATGTATTAACAACGAATACTCCTATGGGACGCAAAATGCAGGCGAGCCTATCCCATCACGGCGCCCCATTGGGACGCATTTGTCGCGATGATATTGCAAGGGCTGGCGTTATTTTTACCCCACGCATGTCAGGTGTCCAGACTGGTAAACCGCAGCTCATAGACGGGCGCATCTTGCCAGTCGAAGGGGTTATCTGGGCAACCGGGTTCCAGCCAGATTACCGCTGGATCAATTTGCCTATTTTGGATGAACATGGATATCCACAACACTCACGGGGAATTGTGCAAAATGCCCGTGGATTGTACTTCATTGGGCTTCCTTTTCAAACAGGGTTAAATTCATCTTTACTCGGTGGTGTAGGTAAAGATGCCGCCTATATCGCCATGCAGGTTGCCCGCCATGATCACTAACAGGTATCCCTGATTACCCGCTGGACCTGACACCCTCTCGACTTTGTATTATCCGTATATACAACACCCCCTTGGGGGCACTACTATATACGGGTGTTTGCAAGTCCATCACGGTTGAGTGGACCTGATGACCATGCAGAACACCCGTTGTGTTATTAACTTAGGGACCGCATCCCGCGACGCGGAAGTCACCCATACGAACACCCGTCACGATTGACGGGTGTTCGTGATTCCATTCAACCTAACCCTTTCCTGAACTTTATCAACTTTATAACGCACCCGCCCGGCGGCTCACGAGCCGACAAGAAAAGACAGATTGAGGGAAACCGGTAAAGCTTACGATGTGCGTTACCGGCGGTTGGGGAAAATAATGCTCGAAAACGGGAAACTGCCAAAGTTCAGAAAAAGCCTCAAAAACGCGCAGAATCACAGCTGGCCGATGCACGCTGTGTTAGCTGGCGCTCAATCCTAGTGATTTTATAACTTCTTCCGTTACCTTCCCAAATAACTCTTTGTCCATCTCTATATACTCAAAGCCATACTTTTTAGCCTCCTGCTCGATGAAGACACTCATCAACTTCACAAACATTGCATAAGCGCCAATGAATTGGTCGGTTACGCCCCGCATCCAATCATGCTCATTCTCTTCAGCAGATTTCTTAATGTTCTCTTTGTGATTTTCTCCTTGATTTCCGATAAATACAACCCGATGAGGAATATCCTCGAGCTGACTCATCAACTCGGGAAGAACAGCAACTCCTTCAACCAGTAAATCTCGACCTTCATTATTCTCTCTCCTGATAAAAGCCTCTACCGCTTTCCAAACGACATGACTTTCCTTTCTCACATGATCAATATGCTCTGCAGGATTCATCATCATTAACTTCACCCGCTCCGGCATGGGCAATTCATTAAACTTGCTAAAAACAAACAAGTCTGGCGCCGCTTCCGGGCTCAGAACATTCTCCAACACTGCACCGAGGGTGTCCGTTGAAACAACACTCACAGCATGTTTCTGCCGAATCTCGCTGGAGATTATTGATTTTCCAACTCTTGGGGGACCACCTAAAAGAAAAACCATAATTAAACTATATGTCTTAGCCAGCTAACGGTTTGGCTCACCCGCCGCCGGGACGGTCAAGACAGGACGGCCAGAAATCACTTTTTCTGTCGAATTGCCGCCGGAGACCGCGCACCGAAGGCTGTCAGGTGGAGCCGGAGTTAGGCCCTATCTATGTAAAATGGCTGAGCAAAAACTGTTCAACGAAACCTATTATGCTACCGACATCTTCAATAGTGAGTTTTTCCCAGTTCGCATGCATAGCATAATCACGTAGTTTGGGCATTGTGTCAAGCAGAGACTTCTGTGCACCAGATACGAGGCCTTTTGATTTCAAGGCAGAAACAACCTCTTGCATTACTTTGTCATCAACATCAAGACCATTATCTCTGGCATATCGCTTCAGCGCATCTTCAAGGGCCGCACTTGCTAAAACTGCTGCTACATCTTTATTGCCGTCCTTCAATACAACTTTTGCCAGTGTTACGAAATCACCGAGGATTTCTCCAGAAAGAGCCTTATCAAGCCCAAATATATATCCCCCTTCGAAATCGGATTTTGCGGCAAGGAATGTACCTTTTGCCCTGTTTAAATTGTAGGTCCAACCTCCTTTGGATTCCTCGTAAGCGCTTCGGAAATTTCTTGCGTGAACAGAATCGGATCCGAAGGCTCTTTCAAGAAGATTCATAACGTTGGTTGTCCATTCTTCCCATTTGTCAACGTTTACTTCCTCCCGTCCATCTTTCCTAACGATTACATTCTCATTCATAAAGGTTTCAAGTTCTATAAAACGTTTGGCAATCAAATCATGCAGAGACATAGTGTGTATTCCTTCTAGGAGCCTAACGGTATGGCTCAGCGGCAGCGGCGTGACTAGCGAGACGTCACGACGATTATCGAGATGTTTCTGGCGCGGCGCATGTTCTTAGCAGCGCAGCCGCTGTCCACGGGAGCCTGTGTTAGGCAGCCTTCATTTTTCAACTAATTTCTGGTTGGCATCGTCGGTTGCATTAATATCGGTTGCACTAGCTCCAGCAATCGCATCTACAAGCCTCGAACGTGCTTTTTGTTTGAATTCGCCTTCTAGACCCTCACAAACGCTGTTTGCCAATAAATATCTTTGAGTCATATCGAGACGAACTTGAAAATCTGCCATTTGAACAGATGCTTTCCCGTACAAGTAGAAATTAATTCCAGAAATCACTTCCACGATTGCTCCGCTTGAGAGGCTGATTAAAGAAGCACTTTGAATTCCTTTTACCAATATGAAACCAACTGCCGCGATAAAAAAGACCAATCCAATAGATGCTGCGCTAAGAGCTGACAAGAAACTTCTCCTGGCTTGATCTAAGACAACGTTGTGATAAATGGTTAGTAATTGAATCTGCGATGCAGCAATTTCCTGTACATTTCCCGGCTCAGCTTTTGATAAACGATCTACAGATATTGCGCTTGCGAGCGTAGTAGAATCGGACAAGGGAGAGGAAAGCGGAGAGAAGATTTTTCCCGTGAGATATGTCTTTTGCAATTCATTATATTGTGATCGATACTCATTGGCTTCCTTATTGCTCCGTTTGTATCGAGAAAACGATAATCCGCTGATGAGTTCTGCTGTTAATCCACTTACTAATGTCACGATGATTATGATCTGCAATTGGTGATAATAAATTGCAAAGATTCCCCAAAGTATTGCAGCGAAGCCAACTATAGCCGTTATGGTGGAAAGGATGATGCTATACCTTGCTGCCCTATATGCAAAACTAGCGGAATATTGCAGAAGCTCTAATTGCCTTTGGGTCTCATGCTCAATTTGGCGTTTGGCTTCATCGCTTTTGTTTTTAGCCATGGATATCCGCTCCCTCACCGTTTTCCAAGATGGTGCTTGAACAATCTATTACAAATTCAGGCTGCCTAACCACTTATAGATTGCCCATCTAAGTACCGAACAAGTTAGTTGTTTAAATGGCTACTCACTAGCATAACATATTTATAATATAGCATAGTTGGGAGGACTGGGATAGTTATTTTTCGTCTATAGATATTTGCCTATAGAATGGCAAACTCCCCTCAACCGGGGCGTTCATTTCCAACTTACCTCAATTTTTGGGAGCCCCCCGTAGGGATTTGAAATCCTATTTTTGGACTTGAAATTACAATTAATTATATTAATTGTGGATTTCGGATCACCAGCATAACCACCTCCCACCAAGCCAACTGAAACTGTACTATTATGCCCCAGCACACACCGCTCCGGGTGGTCGCCCCAATAACAGCGCTCCTAGCCTTGCCCCCCCTTTCATCCCCCCATTTTCACCCCGCCAAGTACGCGGGGCAGGCATACGAAAAATTGGGGGAGAGAGTGAGTGAAGAAATGGGGGAGGACGAAGAACGAAAAATGGGTGGAGAGAGGAGGATGAGAAATGGGGGAGGATGACTTCAGGAGAGGGTGGTTTTAACCGCCTTCAACAATTTTGATCTCTGGGTCGGTGAGACCACACAACTGGAAGACGAGAGCATCGATGGCATAATTATTAGGTAACTGGCCAGACAAATCCTTTACAGGACAATGAGGCCTGCCCCTACGGATGGTTCATGATATTATTACCCCGCCTCGTTTGGGGTGCCCCCCTCACCCCGGACGGGGTATTTTTTTACTCGATGATATTGTTCCTGGCTTTCTCCAAAATAACAGCCAGCACCGCTTCGATATTGTTCATCACATCCCCATTCGAGAAACGCAATATAGTATAACCTTGAGCTTCGAGGAAGGCAGTCCGCTCTGAATCATATTCCTGCTGGTCGAGATGTTGACTGCCATCTACTTCTATAACGAATTTTAAGCGAGTAGCGCAGAAATCGGTGATGCACGGACCGAGGGCGTGTTGGCGGCGGAAATTAATGCCACCGGTGCGGCGAGCGAGCAGGTATGCCCAGAGTTTGGCTTCTGCAGGAGTCTGCTCTTTACGCAATTCCATTGCGCGCTGCAGGCAATAAGAATCTTTGGATCGTTCCTAGCCATGCCAAGCAATTTGCTCCATCTATAGCAAATCAAAAAAAATCTCTGATTGACTTTGCTCTTCATTCTTGCTATGATGATAGTGCAGACAAGAACTTATGGGGGTGCTCATAATTAATGGTCCATCATGTTAAATGATCATCGATACTTCATCATGCCCATTGCTGCAAAATTTAGGAGGCAATGAAACGGTGCTCGGAGTTGATTACTCAACCTGTTCAAGCAGCCAGGTAGAGTACCTAGGGGCCAATAACGAAACTGGCCGTAAAGCTGTTCGTTTAAATTCCGGGAGAGACCCTATGAACGCTCATAAGATTTTTAATCTCATCGTGGCATTTGTTTTTACCATTTCGTTTTTGGGAAGGCCTTTGAATGTATCAGCGCAAGAGGCTTCTACCCCTTGGCTTATCGCTTTCCCCGAGAACGAGGCTGTCGAGGGTTGGGAATGGCCAGCGGGGAATACCGTATATCTGACCATTAATAACGCTCCACAAAGCTTTATACAAAGTGGGATTGCAGATGTAACGCCATGGGGAGATCCGCGCACCTATGTTCGTTTTGACTTTGCTGATTCATACGATCTGAAGACGGGTGATGTTATCACACTGACCGATAACGTGACGACGATCACGTATACCGTACAGAACCTGTCGGTCACTGCCGAGGATGCAACAGCCGATACAATATCCGGTTCGGCTGACCCTGGTGTTGTTGTGCAAGTGTGGCCGCATGGTTACAATCCGCCTGATTTGGTGGAAGCGACAACTACTGACCAAGGAACTTGGCTGGCTGACTTCCATACAGTTGGTTTTGACCTGGTGGCAGGGACGGGCGGCCGCTCACAGATTCTGAATGGCCTCAATGCGACGGCTGTGGATTGGGTTGTTCCCATCCCGCCTACCCCTTGGCTTATCGCCTTCCCCGAGAATGAGGCTGTCGAGGGTTGGGAATGGCCGGCAGGGAATACCGTATATCTGACCATTAATAACGCTCCACAAGGCTTTATTCGAAGTGGGACTGCGGCTGTAACGCCATGGGGAGATCCGCGCACCTATGTGCGTTTTGACTTTGCTGATTCATACGATCTGAAGACGGGTGATGTTATCACACTGACCGATAACATTACGACGATCACGTATACCGTACAGAACCTGTCGGTCATAACGGTGGATGCAACAGCCGATACAATATCCGGTTCGGCTGACCCTGGTGTTGTTGTGCAAGTGTGGCCGCATGGTTACAATCCGCCTGATTTGGTGGAAGCGACAACTACTGACCAAGGAACGTGGCTGGCTGACTTCCATACGGTTGGTTTTGACCTGGTGGCAGGGACGGGCGGCCGCTCACAGATCCTGAACGGCCTCAATGCGACAGCTGTGGATTGGAATATACCCAGTCCCTCGCTAAGAGCGCACCCAGTTTGGGAATCCGTTGATGGTTGGTACTGGCCATTGGGTGCTACATTACATCTGACCATCGACGATCCGAATACACCTAACTCTCCTGATCTAGAGATGGACAAAATCGTGACTGTGGTATCGGATCCTCCAAATAATGAATCAGTCTGGTTCAATTTTGCAGGTATTTATGACTTGAAGCCCGGCGATAGGGTGACCCTAACTGATGGCACGACAACGCGAAGCCTTGAAGTATCTATTCTATCGATCAAATCTGTAAATATTGAAACTAATATCGTTACGGGAATCGCTGAGCCGGGTGCGATCGTTCGTCTACCAATGCCCCTCAGAACCTTTACTACAACAGCAGATAGCAATGGAAATTGGATTGCTGACTATCGTGCAGCTGGTTTAGATTTGATCCCTGGTTCAATGATAATAGCAGAGGTCTACAATGATGAAGGCGATCTAACATCTGTTGAATGGAACGTACCTGAGAGACCACCAGTCCTTCAACCGATCACCGCTCCGGTCGATCCATGCCAAGTCAACTCTACCATTAGCGCTACCGCAACCTTCATGGATCCAGATGTCGGGGACACTCACACCGCCGTCTGGGACTGGGGGGATGGCCTGAAATCTGCGGGAACCGTGGACGAAAAGAATCAGGTTATTAATGGAAGCCACGTCTATACCACAGCAGGTGTGTACACAATCCAGGTAACTGTGACGGATGCCGCTAATTCAAGTGCCAGCGCCTTCTTCTCGTACGTGGTCATCTACGATCCGAGCGCTGGCTTCGTCTCTGGCAGTGGGTGGTTCAACTCTCCAGCAGGTGCATTTACAACCGACTTTTCCCTCACCGGCAAAGCCACTTTTGGTTTCATCTCGAAGTATCAAAAAGGAGCCAATATCCCCTCCGGCAACACTGAGTTTCAATTCAAAGTTGGGAATCTGGCCTTCAGCAGCACAACCTATGATTGGCTAGTTATAGCCGGAGCAAAAGCACAATTTAAGGGCACTGGTACGATCAATGGGAAAGGCAGCTATCGCTTCATGCTGACTGCCATTGACGGCAAAATCAATGGCAGTGGTGGCGTGGACAAATTCCGCATCAAGATCTGGAACCCAACAACAAATGAGGTAATATACGACAACCAGCAAGGGGTCGCAGATGATGCACTTCCCACCACGGCCATCCAAGGAGGCTCCATAATCATCCACAAGTAAATAACCCCCAACTAACTTGAACAATAGATTTTACAGAACAAAACTATTCCCCGCTTGAATTAGGCGGGGAATAGTTGTTAGAACCTGATCATTTACTCGGTTGTGTATCCCTCCTATATTCATTTCTGATTTTTCGTCCCCCTAATAACAGAGCTTACAACTACCTCAAGGGATTTTTTAAGTTTGGCTGCAGACTGGCTCAATAAGCGATGATCCTTTAACTGTATACAGGGTAATATTCCTTATTACACATACGCTGACAATTTCTACATACCTTGGCTATCTAATCAGATATGTTATCAACCTTGGGAAGACCAATGTGCTAAGCTTATAATGTATGTTATATAAATTTTTCTTATAAAATCATTGTTGGGGAACAGACTACTCTCTTTAGCAGCTGCGCGAAAGGATGCTGAGATGAAAACGGATAATACGAGGATACTCATGATTGGAGCCGGAGTGAACGGGCGGCATTCGCTGCCCAAAGGTACACAGCCAAAAAATCGCGGTACCGAAGCCCGCGAAAGTCTTGCCAATCTACCTGCCGCTGAGCCATACCGTTGGGCGGACGATCAATACTTAGCAGAGGAGAAACCCATGGACATCATGAGCAAACTAGGGCAGCAATGGCGGAAACCGACAGGCTGGCTCGGTAGATTGCTTGTTAGGGCAATGAATATCAATCATTCCAAGCTGACCGACTGGGGGTTGAGTCATGTCTCAATCGGGAAGCACGATACGATCCTTGATGTAGGCTGTGGCGGGGGCAGCACCGTCCACAAGTTGGCCAGGATCGCTGCAGAGGGGAAGGTCTACGGCATCGATTTCTCCGAAGAGAGTGTCACGGT
The DNA here is from genome assembly GCA_963760245.1 of uncultured Chloroflexia bacterium. GTDB lineage: Bacteria > Chloroflexota > Anaerolineae > Anaerolineales > Villigracilaceae > UBA877. Next base: position 1,159,677 of record CAVXCH010000004.1, read on the forward strand.
ATCCCGTAGAACAAACAAGCAGTTGATAAAGATGGGCCGTGTCGAAATACGACACGGTTCTGTGTCTTATTTGCCGTTCTCTGATGCCATGTTTGATCTCGTCACCGCTGTGAATACACACAACTACTGGCCCGACTTGGTCGCTGATATGCAAGAGGTTTTACGCGTACTGAAACCTGGCGGAAAGCATATGATCATAGGAGGAGGATACAAGGGCGGGAAATATGCTGACCGCAACGAAAAGTTTGCAGAATTGGTCAATATGGCATTCCCCAGTGTCAATGAACTTAGCGAACTCTTCTCAATGGCTGGTTATGCAGATATTCAGATGTTTGAGGAGTATGATTGGGGTTGGATCTGTGGCGTAAGCAAAAAACCATCGATATACCGAAACCCGTAAGAAGGTGAGAGATGTCTCAGGCATATACGCTTCCACTGGCTGATCTACAGGCGACAATCGGAACTGCTGGCGGAAAGGGAGCCTCCCTTGCCCGTCTTTCAGCGGCAGGTCTGCCGGTCCCGGATGGTTTTCACGTCACTACGGCGGCCTATCACCAATTTGTGGCGGGAAATGGGCTGCAAGAGCAAATTCTGATGGCCGTCTTCGTTGCTACACCGGATACGCCTGAAACGCTCGAAGAGGCATCCAAGCGGATTGGTACGCTTTTTGCTGAGAGTGCGATGCCAGAGGACATTGCCGAGGCGATTCGCCGTGCGTATGCCGAACTTGGGGATAATCTGCCCGTCGCGGTGCGTTCCTCCGCCACCGCGGAAGACCTGCCTGAGATGTCGTTTGCCGGTCAGCATGACACGTATCTCAATGTGCGGGGCGAAGCGATGGTACTCAATGCTATCAAACGCTGCTGGGCGTCGCTGTGGACTGCCCGGGCTATTGGCTACCGTGCGCGGAATGGCATTGCACCCCAAGATGTAAATATGGCGGTTGTCATACAGGAACTCGTGCCCGCCGATGCGGCCGGCATCATGTTCACCGCTGATCCGCTGACAGGGATACGCAACCGGGTGACGATCAACGCGGCCTGGGGGCTGGGGGAAGCCGTTGTCGACGGGCAGGTTACGCCTGATACGGTTGTCGTGGATAAGATCAGCAGGAAGGTCGTGGAACGGCAAATCAGCCGGAAGGATATCATGACCGTGCGCACCCTGGACGGCACACACGCGCAGAGTGTACCGGAGGGTCAGCGCATCCGAGCGGTCCTCACGTCAGCGCAAGCGTCCAGGCTCGCCTGTCTCGGCATGCAGGTGGAGGAACTTTTCGGACAGCCAATGGATATTGAGTGGGCCCTCAACCATGGCAGGTTTTTCCTGTTACAAGCCCGCCCGGTCACCATCCGGTACGGCCACAACCCGGCAGCCGGGGAGTGGAACGACAGCTTAGCCGGCGATTACCTTTGGACGAGGGTGAACTATGGTGAGGCGGTCCCGGACGTGATGACGCCCTGTACTTGGTCGCTTGTCCAGATCCTGATTGACAACGCTGACCCATCCTATGGTCCTTACCCTTACGGCAATATCGCCGGCCGGTTCTACAAGAACCTGAGCGAGGCCGCTTCGCTGGCCGCCGCCATCGGGATCAGTCCGAAACGCTTCGCTGGGATCGTCGCGACGGGCTTTGGGAAGCTTCCGGATGGCGTGGAAATTCCGACTTTCCGGTTGTCACCCTGGCGCTTGATGCGCGAGGCCCTCCCATCAGCCATCCATGACCTGTCCCGGATAAGCTCAGATCAGAAGAGGCTGCCTACGTTCCTGGCCGAGGCTCCGGCTCGGTGCGAGGCGCTAAAGGCTCAAATTCTGACCGTCTCCAGCCCAACGGAGCTAGTCGCGCTCTGGCGGAAAGAGATCGCCCCTTTCTATCTTGAGTGCTGTCACATGGTACGGGCCACAGCGAATCAAGGCGGGGCTGCCATCCTCACTATCCCGCGCAATCTGCAGAAGCCAGTGGGCGAGGACGATGCCAATGCCCTACTCACAGGGTCGGGTGCCCTTTCAGGCCCGCTCGGGCGGAGCCTCGGACCGTTGTGGGCCTCTCGCAGCTCGCGGAAGGCGTGATTGACCGGGCGACCTTTGCAGGCAGGTTCGGTCACCGCGGCCCGCACGAGGCGGAAGTTTGCCTCCCGCGCCCGGCGGAGGATCCCAATTGGATCGACCAGCAAGCCGCTAGCCTGCGCCAGTCCAAGGAGGACGCCACGGCTCTGCTTGCCCGACAGGAAGCCACACGTCAGGCCGCATGGAACCGGATCCGGCGCGAATCCGCACAAAGAAAGGTCGCTTCATCGCCAGATTGACCGCTGTACCGCGATTGCCGACGAACGCGAGGCGGCGCGGTCTGAGATGGTACGGTCCCTCTGGGTCCTGCGTTCCTTTTTCCTGCACGCCGGAAGGCTCACCGGGCAGGGCGAGGTATATGTTCTTCCTATCGATTGACGAAATCCTGGCCGTGCTAGGAGGTAACCGGGCATCCCTGGCTTATCTCGCAGCCCGGCGTGCCGCCTATCAGCGTTACTGCGCCTTGCCGTCCTATCCGGTGCTCTATCCGCGGGCGATTCCACCCATTTCAATGGGCGACTATCTGCGCGGCGCAGCGATCTGTTTGAACTCCCGAGTTCAGCCGAGTATCTACCAGGGATGCAATCACAGGTTTCCCAGGGGCGGCAGGCATTGTGGACGGCCGGGTGCGAGTAATCGCCACCTTCGAGGAGGGCGATCAATTGCAGGCCGGCGAGATTTTGGTAACCATCTTGACCAATGTCGGGTGGACCCCACTGTTCCCGTGTGCGGCCGCTGTTGTGACCGATGTCGGCGCGCCATTATCGCACGCTGCCATCGTTGCCCGCGAGTTGGGAATTCCAGCTGTGGTTGGCTGCGGCATTGCAACGATGCGTCTAAAGACTGGGCGATCGGGTCCGCGTGGATGGCGGGAAGGGGCTTGTTGAGATTTTAAAACCCTATGACTAATCTAGTGCCGGGGCCCAACACTGGTTCAAGCGGACAGCGGCTCTACCGCTCGCGGACAGGCGCGATTTTCCAGAAATGGCGCGGCAATGGACGAGGATCGAGTTTGCTCCCTCCCGGCCTCCCCCATTTTCGAGGACTAAAAATGGGGAGGACGAAGATCGAAAAATGAGGAGAGAGGGGGATGAGAAATGGGGGAGGAGGAAGAACGAAAAATGGGGGGAGAGAGAAGGGGGATGAGAAATGGGGGAGGGCGCTCCAGGGAATAGGTTTTTCCCCCCTTCAGAATTTTCTATCTCTGCTTGGATGAGTCCGTACAATTGATAGACCAGGGCATCGATGGCGCGATGGACACGGCTATGATGAAATATCTAACGCAAAAATTTCCTGAGGCACCTGTCCGTTCAACAACAGTTGAACAAGTCGATGAGCAAACCTATTGTGTACTTATTGGACTAGTTGCTCGAGATATCAAAGTGAGATATCATGGCGAGATATTGCCGGTTCAATGGGATGACATTGTGTGGCGAGAGCTAAATCGCGAAACTGAAGAACGGGAGTAATAATGGGAGCAGGTATGAGCACAAACGTACATAAGGAATTGACAATTCACGAAGCGACGTCAAAAGGTGACATTAAAGAGGTTCGAAAATTCCTGGCTCAAGGGATAAAAATTGATATTAGGGATGAATCCCAAAATGCTCCACTGCACAGGGCGGCAACATTTGGACAAGTCGAAGTTGCAAAGTTTCTACTTGAACAGGGAGCAAACCCAAACATCCAAGGGATGTTTGGATATACTCCTCTGAATTGTACAATGGGCGGCAGGTCGGCTCCGTCCGTAAAGAAGGAATTGGTTATTCTTCTTTTACGATATCATGCGGACCCAAACGGTTCAAATTTTGATGGCCGCGTGGCACTGATGGATTCTGCCGAATTATCATTAGACATCTGCAACTTGTTAATTGACGCAGGTGCAAATGTAAATGCTCAATCCCGGAATGGAGAGACTTCTCTCTTGCTGGCAGCTTTAAGAGGGCAAATCGAGATAGTTAAATTGCTATTAGAGAAAGGTGCCAAAGTCGATACAGCCGATATCGACGGATATACCCCATTAAGAACAGCTGAGGTGAATGGCCACAAGGAAGTTGCAGACCTGCTTCGCGAATCAAGCACTCACATCGGGTAAATCTTCCATCCCTTATTTGTTGTTCGCCCATTCATAATAATTATTTCATGCCGCCTGTTGTCAAATTCCCCCAGGAACGGCTCTAAAATCCAGAAAACGTAAAAAAGTGAACCTTGAATAGAAATTGGCTATTGACTTTTATCCTTCAATTTGCTAATATACTTACATGATGTAAGAATTAGTTACATGGTGTAAATAACTAATGTCGTACTGAGGTTATGGTGTATCCCATCACAATCACTTCTTCTGACATGCGAGAGATCAATCGTTCGGCGATCCTTGAGATCATCCGTCGTGAAGGCCCCATTTCCCGGAGCGCAATTGCCGAAAGATTGAATGTCAGTCTGCCAACCGTCATGCGAATCGTGGATGGGTTGGTGGAAGATGAGTTCGTCCGGATGCAGGGCAACACCGAATGGAGCGGAGGACGGCGCCGCCCATTGCTCGAGTTCAATGCCGATGGCTATCTGGTGCTGGGGGTGGATATGGGGGGCACCAAGATGTATGGGGCTATCTCAGACCTGGGCGGCAATATTCTAGACGAGGTGAATATCGGCCACCACGGCACATCCGGAGAGGACAGCTTTAACCAGCTGACCAGTATGATCGACACCCTGCTGGCCAGTCCAAAAGTGGAAGGGCGGCGTGTGCGTGGGATCGGGGTGGGCGCACCGGGGGTTACCTTACACAAGGAAGGGATCGTTACCTGGGCATATACCCTGCACTGGGATAATTATCCGCTCAAGGCAAAACTCGCCCAGCGATACAACCTGCCAATCACGGTGGATAATGACGTAAACCTGGCAGCCCTGGGAGAACTCTGGTTCGGTGCAGGCCAGAATGCACAAGACATGATCCTGATCGCGATTGGCACGGGCATCGGGGCGGGTGTGATCATTAATGGAGCCCTTTATCGTGGTTCAAAAGAAGCTTCGGGTGAGATCGGTAATATGATCCCCGGCCGGGAATTTTTAGGGAATAATTATCTGAATTTTGGCGCCCTGGAGACCGTTGCCTCAGGAACAGGCATTGCCGAGCGCGCCCGCTGCCTTTTAAAGAACCAACGAGACCCGGCCGAGTTGGAGAACCTGACCTCCGAGGATGTTTTCGATGCGGCCCGCCTGAAGCAGGAGTGGGCCTGGAATATTATCAACGAGACGGTGGATTACCTGGCCATTGCAATTACAAACCTGGTTGCTTCTTTTGATCCTGAACTGATCGTGCTGGGCGGAGGAGTATCGCGTTCTGCCGACATGCTGATCGAACCGATCATGCAGCGAATCAGCGGGGTGATCCCCAATCCACCAAAATTGGTTGTTTCGCAACTGGGACTGAAGAGCCACCGTTATGGGCGCCATCACCAATGTCCTGCACAACACAACAAATTTCTACGTTGTCCATAAATTATCATAAGCAAGAAAAGGCCAGGCACAAAGGAGGTGACATTCGAAGCAAGTTATCCTGAAAAGAAGGCCCTTTGACTGTCTTTAATATTCAATGATCATCAAGAGGAAGGAGAAAAGCATGCGCAACATGAATAAAATTCTGATGGGATTTCTCACGATCGTCCTGGTCTTCAGCGTGGTCGGTTGTGGGACCAAAGCATCCGGCCCTGTCACCATCCATATCCTCACCATGGACCAGGCCGGCTTGAAACCCGCGGAGATCGATCAGATCGCCTCGCGATTTTGAAGCCCTAAACCCTGATATCAAAGTCGTCCATGGAATACGTGGGTTACGATTATGTGCATGACAAGATCGTCACCGGCATGGCCGCCCATCCCCCGGCATACGATGCGGCGATGATCGACGTCATCTGGCCGGATGAGTTCATCAAGGACGGATACCTGTTGGATGTTACCAGCCGGGTGACCTCGGATATGAAATCAGGCATGTTCCCGGCGTCCTGGAACGGCGTGACCCGCAACGGCAAGATTTACGGCATGCCCTGGCTGATGGATGTAAAGTACTTCATGTATAACAAGGACATCCTGCAGCAAGGCCGGCATTTCCGCGCCTCCAAAAACCTGGGAAGAACTGGTCGATCAGGCCAAGATCATCAAGCAGAAGGGTCTGGCCGAGTTTCCCGATCATCTGGTCCTGGAACCAGAAGGAAGGTGTGGTTTGCGATTTCACCGCCCTGCTGTTCGGGAACGGCGGGGCATTCCTGGATGCGAGCGGGAAGCCTGTATTCAATAATGACAAGGGCGTTCAGGTGCTGACCTGGATGAAACAGACCATTGATGATGGCTTGACCAACCCGAGCTCCATCTCCTCCGATGAGAATGCGGTCGAGACTGATTTCCTGGCCGGAAAGAGCCGCCTTTGCGGTCAACTGGCTGTTCCAGTACAGCGATTCGAATGATGCAACGAAATCACAAATCGTCGGACAGGCTGCTTTTGCCCCCATGCCTGTTTTTGCCGCGGGTGCCGCCGCAGGCATCAAGGGCTCAAGCGTGGATGGTTCCAGCTCGTTCGCCATCATGGCCACCACCCCTTACCCGGACCAGACCTGGAAATTCCTGACCTACCTGGCCAGCAATGAGGTGCAGACCAAGTTTTCAGCCGAAATGCTGCCTGTCTGGCAGACCGATTTCCAGGGGGATGCTCTGACCCAACTGGAAGGCGCGACCGCCACCAACCCGGTGACTGTCCCGGCTTTCCTGGCCCAATTCCCATACGCCAACGAACGGCCAACGGTGCCATATTACAACGAAGCTTCCGCTGCTCTCCAACTGGCCATCCAGGAAGCACTGACAGGTGTCAAATCACCCAAGGATGCCCTGGACGCTGCCGCCGCCACATGGGTTACACTAGCCGGTAAATAAGTAATACCTCAAGAGAAATGGGTGGATTTGCGCAGCCGCGCAGATCCACCCGCTATTTTCAACCATGTCAGGGAACTCAATAGGCCTTCATAGACCACGCCGCTCTTTACAGCAGCAGGATGCGCGTACCGGCTGGCTGCTGGTGATCCCAGCATTGCTGGTCATCCTGGGCGTGACCCTGTGGCCGATCATCTACACATTCATCCTGAGCTTTTTCAATGCGCCAACCGGTATCAACCAGGTGCGGACTTTTATCGGATTTGGCAACTATCTCGAAATGCTGAAGAATCAAGAATTTTGGGATACCATCGGACGAACCTTTTATTTCACCATCGTTTCTGTGGGGCTGGAGATGGTACTTGGACTGGCAATTGCCCAGTTGATCAGTTCCCATCCGTGGGGTTGGCAGTTCCTGCGCTTCAGCTTGATCATCCCCTGGGCTGTCCCAACCATCGTCAATGGTGCCATGTGGCGCTGGATCTACAGCGCTGATTTCGGCGCTTTGAACGGCTTACTCATGCAGCTGGGTCTGATCACGCACTATATCCCCTGGTTGACATTGCCCAACCTGGCAATGCCGCTAGTGATCCTGGCGGATATGTGGCATATGACACCTTTCGTCGCCTTGATCCTGCAAGCCGCCCTGGCCACCCTGCCTGCGGAATTGGAAGAGGCGGCTGCCGTGGATGGTGCAAATGCGTTCCAGCGTTTTTGGAGTATCCGCCTGCCCTTGCTGCGTCCAGCCATCCTGGTCGCGCTAATCGCCCGCACCGTGGATGCCTTCCGCGTTTTTGACATCGTCTATATCATCACCGGCGGCGGGCCGGCCAACAAAACGTTAACCATTACCTTTTTGACCTACCTGAACTCCTTCCCATGGGGGAAACAAGGGGTCGGCGCAGCATTGTCTTTCCTGATCTCCATTTTCACGATCAGCATGGCTATAATTTTTATACGCTTTCTGTATCACCCTGAGGAAACCCAATGAGCCGCTACAGAAAGTACATCAAGAAATCGTTCCTGTTTCTTCTGACACTGCCGGTGTTTTTCTTAATTTTCTTTCCGATTCTTTGGCTGATCAGCGCCAGTTTTTCCACCCAGACGGAATTGTATGCGATACCCATGCATTGGATTCCTCAACATCCCACCCTCAGTCAACTATCTGCAGATGATCTTCCCCAGCCAGGCCGCTTCATCGGTCCCGCGCACGTTTGCCGTGGCCATTCTGAATTCTTTAAAGATCGCTTCGGCGGTCACGGTTATATGCATCCTGATCGGAAGCCTGGCAGCTTATGCGCTGGTGCGTATCCCGTTCAAATTTAACCGCGCCATTCAGCTCGGTATTATCACCACGCGTATGATCCCGGAAGTATCCTTAATCCTGCCTCTGTTCATCATCGCTTCCAGCCTGCAGTTGATCAATAAGCCGATCGTATTGATCATTGCCTATATGAGTTTTGCCCTGCCATATGCCATCTGGTTGATGGCTGCATACTTCCAAACTGTCCCGATCGAACTGGAGGATGCTGCCCGCATGGACGGCTGCTCGCGCCTGAGCATCCTTTTTCGCATCATCATGCCCATCTCGGTGCCCGGGCTCGTCTCCACTGCCATGTTCGTCTTTCTTCTGTCCTGGGATGAGTTCTTCTATGCGCTCATCTTTACCAGCACCCTGGCCTCCAAAACCGCCCCCGTAGCCATCGCAGAATTCATCGGTCGATATGCGGTGAATATCACCGGCATGATGGCAGGCGGAATCCTGGCTGCTCTTCCGCCGATGATCCTGGCTCTCATCTTCCAGCGCTATATTGTAAGCGGCTTGACAGCCGGTGCGGTAAAAGGCTGATTTGCGAACATTCCCTCAATCTAATCAAGCAAATAAAAAACTCAACGTTTCTGAGTTGAGCTTTGGTTTCGGCTGACCGCGCAGAATACCCGCAGAGGGGGAAATTCTGCTCGCAAAGAGATATCACCCCCGAAGTGAACAGGGACCACAGTAAGACCAGAGAGACTCCATTAATTATCACGCCAAATCCGGCAGACAACAATTGTGTGCAAGAGGTAGAGTTGAAGTCCCAACAATTGATTGCAGAGCGGCGTGCTCGTGTTCAACGACAACGACCTTTCGATCGCCTATGGACTCGCGAAACGGATCCAGCTCACGCCACTCAGCGGTTCAATCCAAAAGTGACCCAAGCGGACTTGAACCAACGACGAAAGTCAGCCGTATTGTCATCTCGATCCGGTTACCCACAGATGGTCCTTTTGTTCGACGCCTGACCCAATCCCGAGTAAAAGTATAATCAGCGAATGGCAAATATCCTCGCAATGCTCTCAGTCTCTCACGTCGTGCAGGGAATCATCGTCGGCGGCGGGCTGGGGTTTATCACGGCAGCGCTCTTGATCAATAATAGTCGAATTGTAATATAATTCTTGTATGAGTATGAAATCTATCTTCATGTGGAATTTTGGTCCAAAAAGAACCGTCTTCCTGGATGTCATCCAGGGCATCCTGATCGGTGCCGGACTGGCGTTTATCACGATATTCATTTTCCCGAAAGCCTACGTCACGAAGGTCAACGGCTGGACGACCATGTATGGATGCGGCGAGCCCGGCAATGGGATCCTTTTGCGCGGCGCGTGCGCCATCACTTTTACGGGCCCCATCAACGTACCGCAAGAGGCGATGTACTGGACGACGAAAGTAGATGGCGCGGGCCAAAAGCTCTCCGGAGCGCACGACTACATCATGCACTTTGCCGCAGGTCAGCTCCCGCCGAACCAGGCCTTCTGGTCGCTGACGATGGGGGATGCGAAAAATCACTTTGTGGCGAATCCGCTCAACCGGTACAGCGTCAGCGATCGCTCCGGCCTGGCGCAAAACCCCGACGGTTCGGTCGACATTTACATTCAGAACGCGGCTCCGGCAGGGCACGAGTCCAACTGGCTGCCCGCGCCTTCGGGCAATTTCATCCTCTGGCTGCGCGTGTATCTGCCCGGTCAAACTATCCTGAACGGCGAGTACCAGGTGCCGCCGGTCGTCGAAGTAAAGTGATGCCTGTTATGAAGCGTAAACATCTACTCATTTTCGGTTCGGTCATGGTCGCGGCATGGGTGCTTGGCACGTTTCTCCTCATCTACTTTTGGCCGCACTTCGTGAGCAACTTCTATAAAAAAGCGATCCTCAATCAAGGAGTTCGGCGACGGCCCCATCCCGATCAATACGCTCTATACGGAGCCCCAGGCACTTTTTGCGGATCCCCTCCACCCAGCCCGCTTCGGCCTCAAAATTGATGACCACCGGCGTGAACCACGACACGCTCCTTACGGTCGGCTGGCTCGACCTCAGCCAAGGGCCGCAAGTCCTGCACGTGCCGGACTTCTCCGGGCGCTACTACAGCGTGCAGTTCACTGACCCGTTTGACGTCGACTTCGCCTATGTCGGCACGCGCACCACCGGCACGCAGGCGGGCGACTATCTCATTACGGGACCCGGCTGGAATGGACAGGTGCCGAGCGGCATGACGCAGATCTCCTCGCCGAACAACTCGGTGCTCGTCCTCGGCCGCGTGCTTGTGTACAGTGACAGCGATCTCCCGACCGCCTATGGCCTTGCAAAGCAGATACAGCTAACACCGTTAAGCCAAAAGTGATAGGATAAAACTATGAGCAAAACTCTACTCTTACCTGGCGATCCTCGTCGGCGCGGTATGCGTCTATTTCCTCGTCCACACCGCCCTCTTCCCCCAGAACATGATCTTGCGGAATGCCATCATCCAGGGCGTCCTCATCGGCTTCGGGCTGGCGTTCGTCTCGGCCCAGATTTACGCCCGGATCAAGGCCACGAAGGTCAACGGCTGGATCACCATGTTCGGATTGGGCGAGCCCGGCAACGGCATGTTCCTGCGCGCCGCGCACGCCCAGCTTATTTCCCGGCCCGGTGAACGCACCGGAAGAGGCGATGTATTGGTGGACGAACTCAGATGGCGCCGGCCATGCGCTCTCCGGAGCGCACGACTACGTCATGCACTTTCCGCCAGGAGGACTTCCGCCGAACAATGCATTCTGGTCGATTACGATGGGCGATGCGGGAAATCACTTTGTGGCGAATCCGCTCAACCGGTACAGCGTCAGCGACCGCTCCGGCCTCGCGCCAAACCCCGACGGTTCGGTCGATATTTACATTCAGAACGCCGCTCCGGCAGGGCACGAGTCCAACTGGCTGCCCGCGCCTTCGGGCAATTTCATCCTCTGGCTGCGCGTGTACATACCCGGCGAGGCCATTCTCAACGGCGAGTACACGGTGCCGCCGGTTGTCGAAGTGAACTGATGGCTATGAACATCCAGCATTTGCTTATCTTCGGTGCGGTCGTGGTCGCGGCATGGTTCCTTTTCATCTACTTTTGGCCGCGCCTGCTGCTGTCCGTGTACAAGAGGGCGATCCTCGCTAAAGGGTTCGGCGACGGCCCCATCCCGGTCAATACGCTCTATACGGAGCCCCAAGCACTTTTTGCAGATCCCCTCCACGCCGCCCGCCTCGGCCTCAAAATTGGCGACTACTGGCGTGAACCACGACACGCTCCTGACGGCTCGGCTGGCTAGACCTCAGTCAAGGGCCGCTGGTCTTGCACGTACCCGACATGAACGATCGCTACTACAGCGTGCAGTTCACTGATCCGTCGAAAAACACTAATTTTGCCTACGTCGGCAAACGCACCACCGGTACGCAGGCGGGCGACTACCTCATTACGGGGCCAGGCTGGAAAGGACAGGTGCCGGGCGGCATGAAGCAGATATCCTCGCCGAACAACTCGGTGCTCGTCATCGGACGCGTGCTCGTGGAAAGCGACAGCGACCTGTCGACTGCCTATGATCTTTCGAAGCAGATACAACTAACACCACTAAGCGGCTGGCAACCCAGCCAGTAGCACATCAACGCCCCGGTGCCGCGTAGCTCCATTCTGCGACCAAGCTGCAGGTGCGCTTCGGTATGGCAGGAGACGGTTATGATGTGGCCGAGTATATGCTTGCGAACCAACGGGGTTGACGGCGTCGATACATAATGTGCGAGGCTCACCCCATCGAGCACATTATCCCCAAGAACGGGGATAATGTGCTCTGCGATCCCCCTAAAAAAGGGGGGACAGGTGAATGGGGGCGATGCCCGACCTTACATATCTGTGCATCGGGGGGAAAAACCATGTCCCGAAAGTGGTGATAGAATCCATTTTGGGACACGGATAACTACGAATCCATCTCGCAGTGATTGTACAGGTTTCTTACTTGCCGAGAGTAATACAAGTTTGGCTTGTCCCCGCAAGAGATGCCCGCCAAGGAAGAGATACCTCCTACGCCCCTTCATGAGTGAAGGCGCTGTGAGCCTATGAACAAAGAAAACCCACTCCAGAAACAGCTGAGTTTATACATAGAAGCCATAAGCATACCTGGGAGTGTTATTGATTCAATGAAGGGGCACGCATGAGCGTCAGGCTAAAGACGCTGATAGTGATCTGCCTGACTTTTTTAACTCTGCTGGCAACGCTTTATTTTACAGCCCAGTGGTTTTTATTACGGGACGCAATTGCCGCTGAACAGGAAAATTCAACACGGGATGTTACCCGCCTCCTGCGATCCACGGCGGACGGGCTCTGCCAATTTGCAAACGGGTTCTGGATAAAAACGAACCGGTCATCCTCCAAGCTGGCAATCCGCAAATCGGCAGCGCCGAGCGTGCCATCCTGATGCTTGATTTCGTTCAATCGGTGTGCCTCGTGCCTCTACGAGTTGGAGATCCATCGCAGCAGATTAATCAGGCGATAGGTTTGCTGATCCTGGGTGAAATGCGGGAGGAAAAGCGCGAGCCGTTCACACCCGAGAAGATCAGTCTGGCACGCAGCATCGGCGACCAGGCTGCCGCTGCCATCCGCCGCATGCTGCTGCGCGAACAAGCAGGGCGCCGTTTGCAGCAGCTCGCTTCCATGAGCGAGATCGACCGCACCATCGCTTCCAATTTCGATCTGCGAGTCAGCCTGCAAACGATCCTTAAACATGTCAATGAACAATTGGAAGTGGATGCCGCGGATGTGCTGGTGTTCAACAACCGCACCCAGATCGCTGGAATATGCCGCCGGGAGCGGCTTCCGCTCCCCGGCCATTGAACGCACGCGGCTGCGGCTGGGTGAGGGCCAGGCTGGCCGGGCCATGCTTGAACGCAATATCGTTCAAATCCCGGATGTAGCCACCAGCGGAACCGTATTTCGCCCAACCCGAACTTGCTGGAGGAGGAAAACGTGGCGGCTTACTTCGCGGTCCCGTTGATCACCAAAGGGCAAGTCATGGGTGTGATGGAAATATACCACCGGACACCGCTCGACCCAAATGAAGAGTGGATCGACTTCCTCAGATCCATGGCCGGGCAGGCGGCAATCGCCATCGATAACGTCCAGATGTTCGAAAGGCTGCAGCGATCCACAGACGAACTTGAGCTGGCATACGATGCCACCATCGAGGGCTGGTCGCACGCACTAGACCTGCGTGATAAAGAGACCGAGGGTCATACCCAGCGAGTGACCGAGATAACCGTGGAGCTGGCGCGGAGCTTCGGCTTAAGCGAGGCGGAATTGGTGCAGGTGCGATGGGGAGCACTGCTGCACGACATCGGCAAGATGGGCGTTCCGGACGCCATCCTGCTAAAGCCCAGCGCGCTGACAAGCGAAGAATGGGTGGTGATGAAAAAACACCCCGCCCTGGCCTACGAAATGCTTTCACCCATCCGGTACCTGCACGCGGCCCTGGACATCCCTTACTGCCATCACGAGTGGTGGGATGGCACAGGTTACCCGCTCGGCTTGAAAGGTGAGCAGATCCCGCTTACAGCGAGAATCTTTGCCGTGGTGGACGTGTGGGATGCGTTGATCTCCGACCGGCCCTATCGACAGGCATGGGCGAAGGAGAAAGCACGCGAACACATCCAGACAGGCTCCGGGACGCACTTTGATCCACAAGTGGTGATAAAATTCTTTTGGGACGCGGATAACAGGTCGCAAGTGGTGATAAAATTCCTTTTGGGACACGGATAACAGGATAGCCGGCACGGTGAAATAGATATATATGAAGGCTTAATGAGCCGATGAGCAAGGCTAGTGTGATCCGAACAAACCAAGACCGTTATGCGGACCTATTCATGGGGTTCGTTTTGTTATTCAGCCTGCTGGCGGTCACAGGCTGGCTGGTCAACCAACCAATCCTGGCATCCCTAGGCAACGCCTTCATTCCCATGGCTCCCGGTACGGCGCTGATTTTCCTGGGATTATGGTGCACCTGGTTCATCCGAAGGATATTCGCAGCAACAAGGGGGATGAGAATCATCATCCCGACAATCCAGCTAGGTTTGATGGTCGTCGTAGTCCTGCTGGCGGTCAGATCCCTGACCGGGCTGGGTCCCGATCTCGAAAAATTGATAACCCCGAACCCGCCCTTATTGGGGCAAATCGTCACCGGACGCATGTCGCCACTGAGCGCCCTGGGATTTTTACTGGCAATCCCCGCACTTTTATTGATGTCCACCGACGAACCTGGGCCGCGTACAAAAAGCGCGACTGCGGGCCTGGCCCTACTTTTGTTCAGCCTGAGTGGATTAATCACCCTGGGGTATTTGTATGGAGCGCCACTATTTTATGGGGGGACGACCATCCCAGTGGCACTCACGAGCGCGCTCACATTCTTATTCCTCAGCCTGGGGCTGCTGGAGATGGCAGGACCTGCCACCTGGCCGGTCAGCACGTACATGGGGCATTCTTTAAGGGCGCGCTTAATGCGGGCATTTGTTCCAGCCCTGATATTAATTGTCCTGTTCCAAGGCTTGCTAAGCACGGCTTTCGATCCGTGGATCACCAACCCGGCTTTAAAAGTGGCCGTTGCGGCGCTTACAGCCAGCTTAATTGTTGTCATCATCGTTTCGCTCATGGTAAAAAACTTGAGCGCCGACTTCGATCGGGGGAGGCAGGCCGAGGAGGCACTTGAAAAATCCGAGGCCGAACTGCGCGCCCTGTTCGCCTCCATGAAGGACGTGGTGATCGTCTTTGATTTAGAGGGACGATATATCAAGGTCGCCCCCACCGACCCGGCAAACCTCTACCGGCCGCCAGACGAAATGCTCGGCAAGACTTTGCACGACATCCTGCCGAAAGAGGTGGCAGACTACAACATCTCCATGATCCGCGAATCCATCCAAACCGGGAAAGTGGTCAACGGGGAATATGCCTTGCAAATGGGCGGCAAGGAAATATGGTTTGCAGCCAGCACGAGCCGGCTTTCGGAAACGACGGCCATCCTGGTTGCGCACGATATTACCAACCGGAAACGTTTTGAACTGGTCCAAAACGCAATTTTCAGGATCACCCAGGCTTCGATCACCGGCGAGGGGATCGATGAACTTTATCAATCCATCCATTCCATCCTGGGGGAATTAATCCCAGCGGAGAATTTCTTTATTGCCTTGTATGACAAGGCTAAAGAGCAGATCAGCTTCCCCTATTATGTCGATCAATTTGATGAACAACCAACCGGACCGACACCCATCCGAGGGCTGACAGGATACGTAGTCCGCAGCGGGCAGCCCTTATTGGCCCCCCCGGAGATAATTGATCGTCTCGCCCAGAATGAAAAGGTCGAAGTGGTGGGAACCATGAGCGAAGATTGGATGGGAGCGCCGCTGAAAGTGGGAGGGCGGATCATCGGAGTGATGGCGGTGCAGAGTTACTCGAAAGGGATCCATTACAACCAGGAAGACCTGAACCTGCTGGAGTTCGTCTCCACCCAGGTGGCACAGGTGATCGAGCGCAAACGAATGGAACAGGAGATCGTCAGCCTGACCCTGACCGATGAACTGACCGGGTTGTACAACCGGCGGGGGTTTACCGTCCTGGCAGAGCAGGAAATGAAGCTGGCATACCGATTTAAGCACAGCGAGTCGTTATTCTTTTGCGACGTAGATTCCTTAAAGACGATCAATGATTCATTCGGGCATGCACGGGGAGACGCAGCTTTGCGGGAAGTAGCCACCATCTTGAAAGAAACCTTCCGTGAGTCAGATATCCCGGCGCGGATCGGAGGAGACGAGTTCGTGGTGCTGGCCCCGGATGCCTCCCTTGAAAGCGCTGAAATATTTACGGAGCGCATCCGGTCCACCCTGGAGAGACGCAACCAGATAAGCGACCGACCATATCATCTGACGCTCAGTGTTGGTATCGCACGGTTCGATCCCGAGACGCCGCATACTATAAATGAATTGATTTCCCAGGCAGATGAGATGATGTATCTTCAGAAGAAGGAAAAGAAAGGAAATAATATCAGGCAATAATTAAAGCCACCGATGTGACGATGACAGGAAATGGCGAGTGGGGAAAATTGCAAATGCATTCAATCTAAAAGACAAAAGGTAAATTTCACATCCAAAGCGTATTCCTGGAATGCAACGATCCAACACAGACCAGGAAGTTACCCGATCCTTTGAAGATACCCGGCCTTTTCAATAATGAAAAATCAGCCTGCCGATCCCAGAGGGCGCGTGAAAGGGTGGCTAATTTCGCGCGCAGTTAACGACCCCAAACACCGAAATTGAGGAAATTCTGCGCGACTTTGTGAAATATATGACAACCTTTGATTTTTAACCAAACTAGTGGTATAGTTGTCTGACAACCTGATCTCCCCCTTTTCAAAAGATGAGCACTCTCCTTATCAAGAACGCCACGGTTCTGGTCACCATGGATGACACCCAGCGGGAGATTCCCGAGGGTGGTCTTTTTATACGGGATGGGTTCATCGAACAGGTACGCCGGACGAGCGAACTTCCGCAGACAGCCGATGAGGTGCTCGACCTGCGCGGCCACCTGGTGCTACCGGGGCTGGTCAACACCCATCACCATTTCTACCAAACACTGACGCGCGCCATCCCGGCTGCACAGGATGCAAATTTATTCAACTGGCTGAAAACACTCTATCCAATCTGGGGGAGAATGACACCGGAAGACATTTTCGTTTCAACCCAGACCGCCCTGGCGGAAATGGCACTCTCCGGCTGCACGACCGCATCTGACCATCTTTACATATTCCCCAACGGGTCGCGGCTCGACGACGAAATTGCGGGGGCACAAGAGATCGGGGTGCGCCTGCAGGCAAGCCGCGGCTCCATGTCGCTGGGAGAATCCCAGGGCGGACTGCCGCCCGACGCTGTCGTGGAATCCGAGGAAACAATCCTGGCGGACAGCCAGCGTCTCATCCAGAAATATCACAATGCGAAAGCGGGAGCTTTTGTACAAATCGTGCTGGCACCCTGCTCGCCCTTCTCAGTGACGCGGCGAATTGATGAAACAGTCGGCGAAGCTGGCGCGCGAAACCGGCGTGCACCTGCACACGCACCTGGCAGAGACCGAAGACGAGCAGCAATTCTGCGTTTTAAAATTCGGGCTTCGTCCGGTCCCATACATGGAATCGGTGGACTGGGTTGGGGCAGACGTATGGTTCGCACATGCGGTCTATGTGAACGGAGAGGAAGTGAAAACGTTTGCCAAAACACGGCTGCGGCGTGGCACATTGTGCGAGCTCCAACATGCGCCTGGCTTCCGGGATCGCGCCGGTGAAAGAGTACATGGCGGCAGGAGTGAAAGTGGGCCTGGGCCTGGATGGATCAGCATCCAATGACGGGTCGCACATGCTGGCAGAGGTGCGCCAGGCAATGCTTCTATCCAGATTGAAGGAGGGAATTACCGGATTTTCATTGTCGAACGACCCATCCCGCAGGCTGATGACTGCGCGGGAAGCCCTGCGGCTGGCCACACGCGGCGGGGCGGCTGTTTTAGGAAGATCCGATATCGGCAGCCTGGAGGCAGGGAAATGCGCCGACTTTTTCGCCATCAACCTTAACCGGCTGGATTATGCAGGAGCGCTGCACGACCCGGTGGCGGCTGCGGTTTTTTGCCACCCGGTGCGCGCCGATTACACCGTGATCGGCGGCAGGTTCGTAGTGCGCGAGGGGACCCTGGTTACGCTGGATGAGATGAAACTGGTGGAACGGCATAACAAGGCAGCCAAACGCCTGATGGAAAACGGATGAGCGACTCCAACGATTCCCTTCTCAAGCGCTATCAAAAACTCCCCGACCGGCTGGAAGCTGCCATCGCCGGATTGGACGAAGCACAACTCGACCTAAGCATGGGCACGGGTTGGTCTATCCGTGAATATGTGCATCACACCGTGGAGGGCGAGCAGATGTGGCAGATATTCCTAAAAGCCATAATTGGCAGGGATGGTATAGAAATCCCAATCCAATGGTACTTAGCGCTATCCCAGGATGACTGGGCAAAGCGATGGGCTTGGGGCAAGCGAGCTGTGGGACCGAGTTTGTCACTATACCGCGGCAGCACTGCCAGCCTTGTGGAACTACTGCGCAACATCCCGCATGAAGGTTGGGAACATTACGGCTGGGTCACCTGGCCGGAGGACGTGAAGGAAACTCAAGTGACCGTGCGTGATATCGTCCTAATGCATCTCGGCCACGTGGATCATCACGCAGGCGACATACATGCCATTCGAACAAAGCACGGCGTGTAAAGGCGCACAAGGTAAAACTCTGGCAAGGATCTCTCCTGGCTGGATGATCGACCTACCGCCTAGGGTTATCAATGCAACCCTCGATGCCCGAACCAATACAATGATTGCTTTGGAGACGAAATGAAATTCGACATCAATCCGACCCGCGCCCTCATCGATACGGCCATGGGTCGTAAACCAGCCGACCTGGTGATACGCAAAGGGACCTGGGTCTGTGTGCAATCCGGCGAATTTGTGGCCGATACGGACATTGCGATCAAGGATGGCCGGATCGCTTACGTGGGCCCGGATGCCAGCCATACCATCCAGAAAGGCACGCGGGTAATTGATGCCGAAGGCAAGTACCTGGTGCCGGGATTGCTCGATGGGCACGTGCACGTCGAATCGGGCATGGTGACCGTGACCGAATTCGTGCGGGCGGTCCTGCCGCGCGGCACAACCGGGATGTTCATCGACCCGCATGAAATTGCGAATGTCTTCGGATTAAAAGGCGTCAAGCTCATGGCAGATGAGGCCGCCCGGCAGCCGATCCAAATATGGGTGCAGATACCTTCCTGCGTGCCCTCCAGCCCCAGCCTGGAAACGCCCGGAGCGGAAATTACAGTGGAGGACGTAGCGAAGGGCATGGGTTGGGACAATGTCATCGGCCTGGGTGAAATGATGAACTACCGCGGAGTGGCGGCGGGGGATCCAAAGATGCTGACCGAAATGGAGATCGCCCGAGCCGCCGGGAAAGTCCTGGGTGGGCACTACGCGTCCACCGATCTCGGCCCGGCATTCCACGGATATGTTGCCGGAGGCATCGAGGACGACCACGAAGGCACCCGTCTCGAAGACGGGGTGGCGCGTGCCCGGCAGGGGATGAGAGCCATGCTGCGCTATGGTTCGGCCTGGCATGACGTGGCTGCCCAGGTACCTGCCATCACCAAACTTGGCCTGGACCCGCGCCATTTTATGTTGTGCACCGACGATTCGCACGCCGGGACGCTTGTGAACGAAGGACACATGGACCGCGTGGTGAGGCACGCCATTGCACAGGGGTTGCCCCCCATGACGGCGCTCCAAATGGCAACCATCAACACGGCGGAACATTTCGGGGTCAGCCGCCAGGTGGGCATGATCGCTCCCGGGCGCTGGGCAAACATCCTGCTGGTGGAGGACTTGAATGATTTCCACCCAGATCTCGTGCTGGCGTGTGGAAAGGTGGCTGCCGAGCACGGCAAACTCCGCATCGGCCTGCCAAAAACAGAGTACCCGGAATGGGCCACCAAGTCCGTGCATCTAAAGAAGGCGCTAACATTGGATGATTTCCGATTGCGAACGACCGTGAAAGCGGCACGGGTGACATGTAATGTCATTGGAGTTATCGAGAACCAAGCGCCCACCAAAGCTCTGCAGATGGCCCTGCCTGTCAAAGACGGAGAGGTCCGATTGGTGCCGGGGGTGGCGAAAGCCGCACTCGTCGAACGCCATCACAAGACCGGCATCGTGCAACTGGGCCTGGTAAGCGGGTTCGGCTTCACCGAAGAATGTGCGATTGCCTCCACTGTGGCGCATGACTGCCACCATATGCTGGTGGTGGGTACAAACGACAGGGATATGATGATGGCTGCCAACAAACTGGCTGAAACCTGTGGTGGGCAAGTGGTGGTGAAAAACGGAAAGATCATCGGATTGGTTGAATTGTGCATCGGGGGGTTGATGTCCACTGAAAAAGCCGAAAAGGTTGCCAAGAAAGCCAGCACGGTCCTGGAAGGCTTTAAAACCTGCGGTTGCATGCTTAACAACCCAAACATGACATTGAGTTTACTGGCACTGGTGGTTATCCCTGAATTGCGGCTCTCGGATAAAGGCCTGGTGGATGTTGTCCACTTCAGCACCAGACCGGTCATCGAAGGGCCGGCGGAATAGGAGGAAGGCATGAGTCAATTTCCCTTTCGGCGTTTACAAACTGAACTGGCAGAAATGATCAACAACCTCCCCCCAGAGACCCGTCTGCCGTCAGAACCATACCTGGCAAAGCAGATGGGAGTTTCGCGTGCCACTTTGCGCGAGGCAATGCGAAGCTTCGAGGGGCAAGGAATGATCCGGCGTCGACAAGGTGTGGGTACATTTGTCGCCGCCAAAGTACCGGTCATAGAAACCGGACTGGAAGTGTTGGAGAGCATTGGAACCATTGCGAAACGTTCCGGCCTGGTGGTGAGGATGGGTAAGTTGCAAACCGAGCAAATGACTGCAGACCAGGAACTGGCAGAGCATTTAAACCTGCAGATGGGTGCAGACCTGACCCGGGTGGCACGCATCATCTATACCGACGACCGCCCGATTGCTTACCTGGAGGACACCCTGCCGATCAACATCCTGTCGACCGATGAGCTTCAGTCGGGTTTCACCGGCTCTGTTTTAGACCTGCTCCTGCGGCGAGGAGTCCCGAAATTAATCCAATCCAGAACGGAAATCAAGGCGATTGGCGCAACCCCGGAAGTGGCACGCGCCTTGCAAATCCAGCGCGACGACGTCCTGCTCCTGTTAGCGGCGCAACTCTACAGCGAGGATAACCGCGTGATCGACTATTCACTAAGTTATTTCCTACCCGGATATTTCCGCTTCCACGTGGTGAGACGGGTGGGCAACCATGTCACGTGAGCAAAACACGTGCAATCTTTAAATAATCAACGGAGGTTAAAATGCGTAGTTTTTCAGGTCGGGACATCCTGTCCCTAAAAGATTTCGAAAGGCAAGAATTCTTCCACGTATTCGATGTAGCGGCTGAACTTGAACCGATCGCGGTAAGCCGTCGCAACAGCGACCTGCTGGCAGAAAAAACCCTGGTGACGGCCTTCTACCAACCTTCCACCCGAACACGCCTGGCGCACGAAGCCGCCATGCACCGCCTGGGTGGACACGTAACAGGATTTGCGGATGCCAAAATGACGCGTGCGGGCGATTTTTACCAGGAGTCCATCAAAGACACCGTCAAGATGCTCGAGTTCTACGGTGACGTTATTGTGATGCGCCACTTCCAGCAAGGTGCCCCGCAAGAGGCTGCCAAATGGGCCTCGATCCCGATCATTAACGGCGGCGACGGCTGGGGCGAGCACCCCACCCAAATCCTGACCGACCTTTACACCGTGTTGAAAGAAAAAGGCACCATCGACGGCCTTACCTGGCTGGCGGTGGGCGATATGCGGATGCGCACGATGCACTCACTGGGGTACGCTTTAAGCCAGTTCGATTGCCCGATCACCTTCGTCTCTCCGCCGGATATGGCGTTGACCGACGAATTCAAGGCCGAACTCAAGCAATTCAGCGTCAATTTCCGCCAGGCGGAACATGTCGAGCAGGCGATCGCTGAAGCAGACGTGATCCTGGTGGAGCCGGTGGTACAGCCCGATTACACCAAATCGCGCGACGAACGTGCCGGGAAAGATGTTGGGCTCACCCCTGCAAACTATAAGATCACGCGCGAACTGCTCGAGACGAAAGCCAAATCGGATGCGATCCTGCTGCATTCGCTACCACGCATGGACGAGGTGCCGACCGACGTGGACATCACCCGCTGGTCGCGCTATTGGCAGGAAGCGTTTAACGGAGTGGTAATGAGGATGGCGCTGTTGGCGTTGGTTTTAGGCGCAATGGAATAAAAGTAAACAGGAGATTCCCTCATGAAAACTTTCCTGCATGGCCGCGATCTAATCGGCGACCTGGATTTTACGAAAGAAGAGGTCGAAACCGTACTCGAGGTGGCGTTCGATCTTAAGCGCAAACGGGCTTTGAACGAACCACATCCCTACCTGCGCGACAAGGTGCTGGCAATGTTGTTCTTTTTCTCGTCAACCCGCACGCGCGGTTCTTTCGAAGCCGGCATGGCCCAACTGGGCGGGCATGGAGCATTCATCGAGAGCAAAACAACCCAGATCTCCCACGGCGATACGCCAAAGGAAATCGGTGAGATTTTTGGACGATATTTCGATGGGATCGCCATCCGCCACGTGGATTGGGGCATCGGGAATGGTTACCTCAATGCTGTGGCGAAAGCCAGCCGGGTGCCGGTGCTCAATATGCAATGCGACATTTACCATCCCTTCCAATGCCTGGCGGACCTGATGACCATTGTCGAGAAAAAAGGGCGCGACCTACGGCGGAAGAAGATGGTGGTTTCGTGGGCGTACGCGGCTTCATACCAGAAACCAATGTCCGTGCCGCAAAGCCTCATCCTGCAAATGCCGCGCTTCGGACTGGACGTGGTGCTGGCGCACCCACCGGAATTCCGGTTGATGCCCGATATCATGGAGCAAGCCAAGGAACAGGCGCGAAAATTCGGAGCAGGTTTTGAGGTGACGGACGACATGGAAGCTGCGTTCAAGGATGCGGATATTATCTATGCCAAATCCTGGGGCGCGATGGTGCATACCCCGGACCCGGATGAGGGCGCCAAGATCATCAAGAAGTATGCACACTGGATCACCGATGAGCGCAAGATGGCCATGGCCAAGGAAGATGCCATCTATATGCATCCCCTGCCCGCGGACCGCAACATCGAAGTTACAGATGGGGTGATGGACGGAGCGCAGTCGGTGGTGTATGATGAAGCCGAAAACCGGCTGCATGTCCAGAAAGCCGTCATGGCTTTAACCATGGGTTAGGAGGATGTATTCATGACCAAGAAAGTCGCAGTCGTTGCCATTGGCGGTAATTCCCTGATAAAAGACGAGAAGCATAAATCTGTCGAGGACCAGTACCAGGCAGCGAAAGAGACCACCTGCCACATCGCGGACATGATCGAGGCGGGCTGGGATGTAGCCATCGGTCACGGGAATGGGCCGCAGGTGGGATTCATTTTGCGGCGCTCGGAAATTGCCGCGAAAGTGGAAGGGATGCACGAGATCCCACTGGATGTATGCGGTGCAGACAGCCAGGGAGCGATCGGGTACGCCCTGCAGCAGACGCTGCAGAACGAGCTTTACCACCGCAAGATCAAGAAGGCCGTGGCAACCGTGGTGACCCAGGTGCTGGTGGATAAAAACGATCCCGCCTTCAAGAATCCAACCAAACCGATCGGCGGTTTCATGGACGAGGCCGAAGCCAAACGACGACAGAAAGAACTTGGCTGGAGCGTGGTGGAAGACTCGGGACGAGGCTGGCGGCGGGTAGTGGCTTCTCCGCTCCCAAAGGAAGTGGTGGAGCTCGAATCCGTTGAAACACTGATCAGAGCCGGGACGGTAGTGGTCACAGTGGGCGGTGGCGGCATCCCGGTGATCGACTCGGGAGAGGGCGAATATTTCGGGACAGCAGCCGTCATCGACAAGGACTTTGCATCCAGCCTGCTGGCCCGTCTGATCAAAGCCGACCTGCTGCTCATCTCCACTGCTGTGGAGAAGGTGGCACTCAATTTCGGCAAGCCCGACCAGAAATGGATCGACCGGATGACCCTGGCGGAAGCCAAGAAATACCTGGCCGAAGGCAGCCACTTTGCCAAAGGCTCAATGGCTCCCAAGATCCAGGCCATCATCTGGTTCCTGGAGGCCGGAGGCAAGCAGGCAATCATTACCAACCCGGAGAATATTGGACGCGCCTTGAAAGGTGAGACCGGAACGTGGATTGTGCCGTAGTTTTTAAGACAGGCTGGCGTGATAAAATTCAAGATGTTTAGACAAGAATTTTTGCGGCATCGTTCTCGAAAGGAGGTGACCAGCGGGGATTGCTGTCCGTTTAGAGTAGTATCTCCAGTTCGTTAATTTCCTCTCATATACCTTACTCTTGGAGGAGTAACCTATGCGTAAAAATGTAATGACCATCGCCTTACTGGCAATGACAATCGTATTGTTGCTTTCGGCTTGCGGTCCGGCGGTAACAGCCACATCTGTTCCCCCGACGTCAGTGCCCCCGACCCAGGCGCCTGCCACGCAGGTACCTGCAACCCTACCGCCTGCTCCCACGATGACGCCGGCACCCTTTATTTTCGGCATGCTGCTAGTGGGTGCGAAGAACGATAATGGCTGGAGCGAGGCCACCTTTGATGGCGGCACATATGTTGAGCAGCAGATCCCCGGCTCGAAGATGCTTTATCTCGAGAATGTCTATTCCGGCTCCCCGTCTTATCCCGGACTGACGGCCTCCCAACTGGCTGACCAACTGGTCTCACAGGGCGCCAAGCTGATCTTCTTCAACTCGGACGACATGAAGGATGAAGCACTTAAATTTGCGAATGCAAATCCCTCCATCTATGTCGTCGGCGTCTCAGATGACTGGACCTGGAAAGATGGCAAGAATTATCAGACTTCAGCCAACCAGGTGGACATCATGGGCCGCATGGAATACATGAAGATGATCGCCGGCTGCGCTGCCGCCCTGACCACCCAGACCGGCAAGATCGGTTTCCTTGGTCCATTGATCAATGACGAGACCCGCCGCCTGGCCTCCTCAGCTTTCCTGGGCGCCAAGTACTGCTGGACCCAGGTGCTGGGCAAAGACCCGGCCGCGCTGACCTTCACGGTCACCTGGATCGGTTTCTGGTTCAACATCCCGGGCGTCACCTCCGACCCAACCCAGGTTGCGGACAATTTCTATAACACCGGCTATGACGTGGTCATCTCCGGCATCGATACCACCGAGGCACTGGTGGAAGCCGAGAAGGCTAAAACCGCCGGCAAAGCGGTCTGGGCGCTTGCCTATGATTACAAGAGCAACTGCGACGTGGCTCCGGATATCTGCCTGGGCGTCCCGTACTTCAACTGGGGTCCTGCTTTTGCAGCCACCGTTAAGACCGCCATTGATGGCACCTGGGCCGAGAACTTCCAGTGGAATGGCCCGGATTGGACCAACATCAACAACCCCGATACCGGTGCAGTCGGCTTCAATAAAGGCCAAGGCCTGAGCGCCGATAACTCCACCAAACTGGATGCCTTTATTGCCCAACTGGCCGGCGGATTGAACCTGTGGACCGGCCCGATCAACCTGCAGGATGGCACGGTCTACCTGACAGATGGCACAGTTGCCACCGATCAGCAGATCTGGTACCTGCCGCAACTGCTCGAAGGTATGGAAGGCCAGAGCGTCCCCAGCAGTTAGTCGTTTTATTCGATGATGGGAAGGCGACAGCCTTCCATTTTGCCTCACTCCAACCCCTCTCCCTCGAGGAGAGGGGCAGGGGTGAGGTCAGGATAGCTGCATGGACGTAGAACTCCGCGATATTGATAAAACATTTGGCGCGGTGCATGCCAATGTTGGCATTAACCTGAAGGTCCCTGCCGGAACCATCCAGGGCCTGCTGGGGGAAAACGGTGCCGGCAAAAGCACCCTGATGAAGATATTATCCGGATTTATTCGGGCAGACGCGGGAGAGATCCTCCTGGACGGTCACCCGGTCATCATTCGTTCCCCTGCAGATGCCATCCAGCATGGGGTGGGGATGCTGCACCAGGATCCGCTGGATATCCCTCCCATGCGGGTGATCGACAATTTTATCCTGGGTCGCAAAGGCGGCCTGACCACCGGTCACGCGGAAGCGGAACGCGATTACAAGCGCCTGGCGGAAGAGTTTTCTTTTTCCATCGACCCGGACGCTTACGTGGATACCCTGACGGTGGGAGAACGCCAACAATTGGAAATCCTGCGCCTGATCTGGCTGGGGGCTAAGGCATTGATCTTCGATGAACCCACCACCGGGATCAGCGCGGCTCAGAAAGTGAAACTGTTCGCAGCCCTGCGCCTGCTTGCGAAGCAGGGGAAAACAATCCTCTTCGTCTCCCATAAACTGGAAGACGTGGAAGGATTGTGCAGCAAAGTGGCAGTCCTACGCCAGGGGAAACTGGTGGGCGAGGCAAAACAACCGTACAACACGGAAAACCTGGTAGAAATGATGTTCGGAAAGGAAATCTCGGTGGGAGCACGCGATCCATGTGCCGGGGATGGAAAAACAACTCTGAGCTTGCGCGACATTACGGTTGAAGATTACCGGCTTAAGGTCCAGAATGTATCCCTGGATGTATGCTGTGGTGAAGTCATCGGCCTGGCCGGAATGGAAGGGAGCGGACAAGGTTTATTCCTGCGATCGGTGGCGGGTCTCGTGCGGACTGTTGGCGGACACATCCTGCTGAACGGACACGACCTAACGGGTCATTCATATCATGCTTTCAAGCGCTTTGGTACAGCATTTTTACCCGCGTCACGCCTGGAGGAGGGACTGGCCGCGGGAATGAGCCTAACCGAACACATTGTCCTGGCTGAAGAGGCGCACGGGTTTTTCATCAATTGGGAAAAAGGCAGGGAACTGACCCAGAGACGCATCACTGACTTCAACATCCATGGCACACCTGCCAGCCCGGTCGAGAGCCTTTCGGGAGGCAACCAACAGCGGGCTTTACTGGCGCTGTTGCGGGAGCCCCTATCCCTGCTGCTGCTCGAGCACCCGACGCGCGGCCTGGACATCGAGTCTACCATTTACATCTGGTCGAAGCTTAAAGAACGCTGCCGCCAAGGAACATGCATCCTTTTCATTTCATCTGACCTTGAAGAAATATTGCAGTACAGCGACCGTGTCCTGGTCTTTTTCAGCGGCAAAGTGACCAAACCGCTTGAGTCAACCTCGCTGTCGATCGAAAAACTTGGCGAGCTGATCGGAGGCAAGGGCTGGCCCGAATCCACATCAGGGAAGAGCACATGAAAAAGAATACCTGGATCAACGTTGGTTTTCAAGTCGGCGCCCTGGTACTGGCGTTATTAATTACCACGCTTCTCCTGGTAGCAGCAGGGGCGCCACCCTTCAAGGCATACGCCAGCATCATCAGCGGTGCCTTCGGCTCGCTCAATAATATCGAGAATATCCTGATCACGTGGTCACCGCTTCTGTTGACGACGGCAGGAGTGTTGATCACTTTTTCAGCCGGGTTGTGGAATATCGGTATCGAAGGACAGATGACCCTGGGGGCGATCTTTGCCACCGGCGTATTGCGCCTGCTCCAAGATACCAGCCTGCCGCCTGGGCTGATCATCATTCTCGGCATCCTGGCCGGAATCGTCGGCGGGGCGCTCTGGGCAGCCCTGGCAGGAGCTTTGAAAACCTTCGGCGGGGTGAATGAAATTTTCGGCGGCCTGGGTTTGAACTTCGTCTCGACCGCCCTGACCATCTACCTGGTTTTTGGACCCTGGAAACGGCCCGGAGTCGGCTCGATGTCGGGGACGCAACCTTTCGACCAAAAATTATGGCTGCCAAGCCTGGGTAACACCGAACTCAGTCTTTGGGCACTGGGATTATCCCTGCTGGTCATCGCGGTGGTTTACTTTTTACTGCGCGGTACGCACTTTGGCTTGCGCCTGAAGGCGGTGGGCAAAAATAGCAAGGCGGCATTCCTGATGGGTGTCCCCACCTGGCAGTACAGCATGTTTGCTTTCCTGTTGTGCGGGGCATTCGCGGGCCTGTCGGGAGCAATCCAGGTGACCAGCGTCTATCACCGTTTGCTGCCAAATATTTCAAACGGTTACGGCTTCCTGGGCTTGCTGGTGGCCATGCTGATCAATTACCAGGCATTGTGGGCGGCGCCAATTGCATTCTTCTTTGCCGCCGTGAACATCGGCAGCGTCCAGCTCCAGATCCAATATAAGCTGGATTCTTCCTTTGCAGGTGTCCTGCAGGATTTACTGGTACTGCTGGTGCTGATGGGCGAAGGGGCACGCCAGCGCTTTTTAAAGAAGGGTTAGGAGCCGATATGGATACGAATACGATCTTGATCGGTCTGGCAGGAGTACTGGCAGCGGCTGCGCCGGTGCTTTTTGCCGTGCTGGGCGAGACAATCACCGAGCGAGCCGGGATCATCAACCTGTCGATGAACGGATCGATCCTGCTTTCAGCCATGGGCGGATTCGCTGTGGCCCAGATAAGCGGGAGCCTGGTGCTGGGATTCCTGGCAGGCATGCTTATCGGCGCACTGGTGGCATTGATCGTGGCATTCAGCAGCATCACCCTGCACCAATCCCAGGTGGCGGTGGGGTTCGTGCTGGCGCTGGCTGGACGGGACCTGTCCTATTTCCTGGGCGTTCCTTATATGAACATTTCAGGCCCGGTTTTGCAAGGCCTGCCCATCCCATTCCTGAAGGATATCCCCGTCCTGGGCGTGCTATTATTCAAGCAGAACTTAATCACCTATATCAGTTACGTCCTCATTTTCCTGGTCTGGCTGTGGATCTTCCGCACACGACCGGGGTTAATGCTGCGGGGGATCGGCGAACGCCCGGCGGCGGCATACGTGCGGGGGGCGAATGTCAACCTGATGCGCTATGTATATACCGTTATTGGCGGCGCATTGATCGGCCTGGCGGGACCAGCTTTCACCCTGAACGTCAAGGCGGGATGGATGGGGACACAGACCGGCCTGGATGGAATCGGCTGGATCGCCCTTTCGATCACCATCTTTGGCGGGTGGAACCCGATCCGGGCGGCTTTCGGGGCATATTTGTTCTCGTTCCTGCAATGGCTGGGGCTGGTGCTGCAATCGCAACTTCCAGGGGTGCCCACCCAGGTTCTGCAGGTGGCGCCGTTCCCGTTGATGATCCTGACCCTGCTGCTGGTCAACATCAGCGACGCGGAGTGGGTGGCACGCATCCTGGCCACCCTGCCCGAAGGGGCACGGAGGTTCACCATAAAACTTCTGCGCACCCTGCGGGCTTCACCGCCCGCCTCGCTGGGTGTACCGTTCGAGTCAGAATAAAATCGTAGGGCGACCCACCAGGTCGCCCTACGTTATAATTGGCATATGGAAAAATTTGTCGGATATCGGTGTTCGCTATGTAAAACCGAATATCTGCCGGGACAGGTGACATACACTTGCCCGCGGGACGGGGGCAACCTGGACGTGGTGCTGGACTACGACACCATCCGCCAGAAATTCCAACCAGAAGACCTGACCTCCCGCTCCGAAAACTCACTCTGGCGCTATCTGCCGCTCTTACCCGTGCCAGACCCGGGCGGCGAAGGAACACCCCTGCGAGCGGCAGGCTGGACGCCGGTCTTCACGATGAGGCGCCTGGCTGAGAAACTCGGTCTCGAACATGTCTGGCTGAAGGACGAAAGCCGCAACCCGACTGCATCTTTTAAAGACCGCGCCAGCGCGGTGGTGGTGGCGCGGGCGCGGGAAATCGGGGCGGAAGTAATCGTTACGGCTTCCACCGGCAATGCCGGAGCCGCACTGGCAGGCATGTGCGCAGCGGTGGGACAGAAAGCAGTCATCTTTGCGCCAAAGTCCGCGCCTCCGGCGAAAGTGGCACAGCTGCTGGTTTTTGGCGCCAAGGTTATCCTGGTGGATGGGACGTACGACGAGGCATTCGACCTGACCATCCAGGCGGCACAGGAATTCGGCTGGTACTGCCGAAATACCGGCTACAATCCGTTCACCGCCGAGGGGAAAAAAACCGGAGCCCTGGAAATTTGGGAGTGGTATGACCAAATTACGGATGAAATGGTGAAAAACGAAGAGGCGTTAAGTGACTCCCCATTAACCGTATTCGTTTCAGTCGGCGATGGAAACATCATTTCAGGCATGCACAAAGGCTTCAAAGATTTGATGGCGCTGGGCTGGATGGAGAAAATGCCTCGAATCATCGGAGTGCAGGCTGAAGGGTCTGCGGCAATTGCGAACGCATTCGATGCCGGGACGGAAAAGATCATACCCATCTCCGCCCAAACCATTGCCGACAGCATCTCGGTCGACCTGCCGCGGGATGGAGTGCGGGCAGTACGCGCGGCCCGCGAGACCGGCGGCACCTATATTAAAGTCAGCGATAATGAAATCCTGCAGGCCATTGCCGCGCTCGGTCCGCAGGGAATCTTTGCCGAACCAGCCGGTGCGGCCGCGTATGCGGGGCTGGTAAAGGCAGCGGGGCAGGGGGTTGTTAAAGCAAGCGACCCGGTCCTGGTGGTTAATACCGGCTCCGGGTTGAAGGATGTGGGCGCGGCCATGCAGGCAGTGAGCGCCGCAGTGGTTATCGAACCGACCCTGGAGGCGGTGAAACGAATCTTATGAAGGGGCAAAATCAGCCGTGGAGCCTTTCCGTCCGTTACCTGGTTTTCGGATTGGTATTTATCCTGCTGGCGGTGGGGGTCTGGGTTATCCGAAGCATCCTGACACCCTTAATCATCGCAGCGTTCATTGCCTATCTCATCCATCCGGCAGTTAACTTTCTTACCCAGCGAACACGCATGTCACGCCGGTTGGCAGTAGGCCTGGTGTATTTCATCACCCTGGCCGTGTTGATCGGCACGCCGTCAACGCTCACCCCGATCTTTTTCGATCAAATAAAAATCGAGATCACTGAGGTTGGAAATATTACCACCCAGATCATTGCCTGGCTGTCGAATCCAAATCTTATCCCAGGTATTCCCCTTAATTTGGGGGGATTGGCAGCACAAATAGCCCAATTCCGCACCACTTATATTGCATCCCTGCAGGGCCAGGCATTACAGTTATTGGGAAAAACATCCCTGGGTGCCCTGTGGCTGCTGGTGATCCTGGCGGCAGTCTACTATTTCATGGCTGAGTGGCCGCGTCTCCGCAACGGTTTCATCGGCTCATTCCCGTATGAATATCGTGCTGAACTCAACGAACTGTACGAGCGCCTGCGCAGTATCTGGATGAACTATTTGCGGGGACAATTATTATTAATGCTGATCGTCGGGGTGACTTTTACGATCGCGTGGACAATTATTGGCATCCCCGGTGCGCTGGCTCTGGGAGTGGTGGCGGGTTTCCTGACCTTGATCCCGGATGTTGGCCCATTCCTGGCAGCGATGCTGGCAGTTGCCGTTGCGCTGCTCGAAGGTTCAAACTGGAGTTGGATGCCTGCCTCCACGATCATCGTTGCATTAATTACACTGGCGGCCTACCTGCTGCTGATCAGCATAAAAAATATCTGGCTGCGTCCATTCATTATGGGACGGTCGGTCCATATGCACGAGGCGCTGGTCTTAATATCCATCATCCTGTCAACCATCCTGTGGGGAATTCTGGGCGCACTGCTCGTTGTCCCGGTGCTGGCTTCGCTGGGGGTGATCTTCGATTACCTGCGCCGGCGGATTTTGGGCATGCCGCCCTTCCCGCCTACGGAGCCATTTGTAATGGATACCCCCATCGTTTCCGGATCTGAAAAGATGGCAGCCTTGAAGTCCAGAATTTCAAGAAAGAAGAAGGGGTAATATGCCGGTCACATTTTCAATCGTCGCTCCGATATTTAACGAACTGGATAACCTGTCCGAACTGCACCGCCGCGTTAGCGAGGTGATGTCGGGATTAAAGGGGACCTGGGAGCTTGTGCTGGTGGACGACGGCTCAACGGACGGCTCTACTGAACGCATCCTTGAACTGGCAAAACAGGACAAGCACGTGCGACCCGTAATTTTTGCCCGGAACTTCGGCCACGAGGCGGCGATCACTGCCGGCTGGGACAACGCGCGCGGGGATGCGGTGGTGATCATCGATGCCGACCTGCAGGACCCTCCGGAGGAAATCCCGGAACTGATCGAGAAGTGGCGCGAGGGATTCGAGGTGGTCTATGCGGTGCGGGCCGAACGGGAGGGGGAGACCTGGTTCAAGAAGATGACGGCCGCGCTTTTCTACCGGATCGTCCACCGCATCACGGACGTGAATATCCCGTTGGATACCGGAGATTTCCGCCTGATGGACCGCAAGGTGGTGGATGTGCTTAAGACGATGCGCGAGAGGCATCGTTTCCCGCGGGGCATGTCAGCCTGGGTGGGATTCAGGCAAATCGGGGTGCCCTACAAGCGCGCCGCCCGGTATGCCGGGGTGACCAAGTATCCCTTCAACAAGATGGTCAAACTGGCGCTGAACGCCATCACCGGGTATTCGTATTTTCCCCTGCAACTGGCGACCTATTTCGGATTTGCCGCGGCAGGGCTGGCAATCATCGCCATCCCGGTGGTGATCATCATGCGCCTGGCAGGCCATGGGGCATTCACCGGTCAAGCCACCACCCTAATCGCAGTGCTGTTCCTGGGCGGCGTACAATTAATCTTCCTGGGGGTATTGGGCGAATACCTGGGGCGGATCTATGATGAGGTCAAAGGGAGACCGTTGTACATCGTGCGTGAAGGGCCGGAGGGATAGTTCTTTCTACACAGGAAGTTATGAGCGACAAAAAAAACGAACGAATGTCGAACATGGATTACAAACTCATGGTCTTCACCATGGATGTGATCGATTTCTTCTTTTCCCATATCGAGAAGAGGGTTGCCCGGTTCGGGATCCGGCCGGGGATGACCGTGGTGGATTACGGTTGCGGACCAGGACGATACACGATCTTTTATTCCCGCCTGGCCGGACGCCAGGGTAAGGTGTATGCAGTTGACATCCACGAGATGGCCATTAAACTGGTCAGGCAGAACATGGAGAAATATGGCCTGGACAACGTGGAGCCGGTGCTGGCAAAAGGTTATAACAGCGGCCTGCCGGATGGCGTCGCGGACCTGGTAACAGCCATTGACATGTTTTTTGCCATTAACGACCAGAAAGCCTTCCTGGCCGAGTTGAAGCGGATTGCAAAGCCGACCGGGATGCTCGTCATCGATGACGGACACCAACCGCGCAGTGCCACAAAAGCGCAGATCGCCGCAGCAGGGAGCTGGACCATTGTTGAGGAGACGAAGGATCATTTGACCTGCAAACCAGCCTGAATGTTGGGCGGTTTTTGGGGGAAGTCATTCGATATAAGGAGGCAACCTTTGATTTACGATTTCGATCAAATAATCGACCGGCGCAGGACGAATTCAATCAAGTGGCAGAAATATCCCCAGGACGTGCTGCCCCTGTGGGTGGCAGACATGGATTTCGCCGCACCGGAGCCGGTGCTGTCAGCCCTGCGTGAGGCTGTGGAGCACGGTATTTTCGGATACGAGTCTCCAACAAGGGAACTGTGTGAAACCGTAGCTGCAAGGATGGAAAAACTCTATGGGTGGAAAGTGGCACCAGAAATGGTGGTGGCCACGCCGGGAGTGATCGCGGGATTCAACGCCGCAGCGCGCACGGCATGCGCGGCAGGGCAGGGAATCCTGGTGCAGCCGCCCGTTTACCCGCCCTTCCTGTCCGTCCATAAAAACGCGGCGCTAGTCCGCCAGGAAGCACAACTCAAAGTAACTGCCGATGGCGCCAGCCTGCATTACCGGGTCGATTTTGGCGTATTCGAACAAGCGGTCAACGGGTGCAACGCTCACACCGGCATGTTACTGCTGTGCAACCCCCATAATCCGACCGGGCAGGTATTCTCCCGCCCGGATCTACTTCGCATGGCTGAAATTTGCCTGAAGAATGATACCGTCATTTGCTCGGACGAAATCCACAGTGAATTGCTGCTGGGCGGAGCGAAGCACATCCCGATTGGCAGCCTCGCGCCGGAAATTGGCGACAAAACCATTACCTTGATCGCCCCAAGCAAGACTTTCAATATAGCAGGTCTATTATGCGGGTTTGCCATTATCCCCAACCCCGAACTGCTGAGGAGCTATAAGATAACCATCGAACAGATGAGTTTGCATGTTAATAGTATGGGACTGGCAGGGGCGAAGGCAGCATTTTCAGGCGAATGCGATGAATGGCTGAATACGCTGCGGAGCTACCTAACGGGAAACAGGGATTTTCTAGTGGAGTATGTGAAACAGGAATTGAAGGGAATCAAGGTGACGGTCCCGGAAGCCACCTACCTGGCCTGGCTGGATTGCAACGACCTGGTCAAGAACGGCAGAATACAAGGATCCCCGTTTGATTTTTTCCTGAAAACAGGCCAAAGTAGCCCTGAATGAAGGCAGAGATTTCGGCCTGGGTGGGGAGGGGTTTGCGCGGCTGAACTTCGGCTGCCCGAGGAAAACGCTGATGGAAGCGCTGGAGCGGATGAAGACTTCCTTGAGTTAAAAAGATGGCGGATGGAGATCATCCATCCGCCTTTTGATTAAATCCAGAGGAAAGAGCAGGAAAAAAATCACCGTACGTCGGGAGACGTTTGGCGGAGGCAAGAAGCCACCAGCCAAGTTTGGATCACCCGGTCTTTCCTCCTACGGGGTTCACTTCCATGTTTTCGGTGGACACCTCCTTCCAGGCCGGTTTCGGCCTGATTTCATATTACAACGCATTTTTTAAAATTACATTAAAAATTGATTGCAATTTTAGAATTGGTTGTATAGACAAAACAATCTCTCGAGAGGTTTAATAGGCTCAATTCAATAAAAACTGCGATCTGAAAACAAAAACGGGAGGCTTTTTCAAGCCTCCCGCTAAAAACCATTCTAATTTGAACTCATCCGCCAGTGCCCAGGGCTAACGATCCCCCAGTTCAGGTGCAGGCTGACGGAAAGAGTCCACGGCTTGTGAGAGATCGGTAAAGATCTCGAAAAGTAACCCGAAACCTGCCAGGTTAAGCAGCTCACGCACTTCCCCGGGCGGAGAAAATAACTTTACATGCTCCTGGACGGTGTCAGAGCGGTCACGGTTCTCTGAACGGAATCCGCCCCAACCGCCATCCAGGCGGAGATGCTTTTCTTCCCGGTACAAGAGAGCCACCTGATGGAGGGCTGCCACGCCGGCGCTGCTGATAAAGGTCAGTTTACTCAAATCCAGGATGAGATCGCGGGCGCCGTTGTCGTAAACATCCTGGGCTTCATCGATCAAGTTCTCATAATTTGCCCGGTCCAGTTTGCCTTCCAAATGCAAAATAGTAACGCTGATGGGTTTATCCTTTTTTGAAATGGTTATCCTCATTTCAGTGCTCCTTTCAGCGATGTTCACCCGGGTTCGAGCCACTCCCGGGTGAAACTAATTCTTAGCGCATGCCAGGTTCCATTAGTAACGCGGATTGCCGGAAGGATTCCACAGCCTGCGGCATATCGGTGTAGATCTCAAAGAGGGAATCAAAACCGATCATGTCGAGCACTTCGCGAACCTCTTTGGTGGGGGAGAGCAATTTCACATGCTCCTGGCGCCGGAGATCGTGATCGCGTTTAATGTTGCGGTATGTAGCCCAGCGGTAACCCGCCCAACTTTCATCCGGATCGGGGCGGGTTTTCCCCTGAAATAACAACGCAACCTGGTGCAAAGCCCCCAGCCCGGCACTACTAATGAATGTCAGGTTGGTCAGGTCCAGGATAAGGTCACGGGCTCCACTTGCAAAGAGAATTTGCGCTTTTTCATTCAGCCTTTTATAACTTGCTCCATCCAGTATGCCATCGAGATGGAGAATGACGATTGGAATGGGTTGTTCAGTTTTTGTAATGTTCATCTTCATTTTTTACTCCTTATTTGTATGAGGGGTTGACGAGGGGAAAAATGACAGACCTTTGGAAGGGAGCGAGGCGCGGCAGGCGCTTGATTATTCAACGCTGGTTTTGCATTACGAAAACTGTACGGGAACGGCAGATAAGAAATCAGTTTACTTTTAAATTGTAATAATACTGGTAAGAATTGTCATATTTTAGCACTAAAAGGAAAGATTCTCAACCCCACTTATTGTGTGGGTTAACTCTGTCTGCAACTTTCGACATGCCAAGCAGAAAACGGCAAGTAATAAAACAAAAAAAGCAACCTGTTGGGTTGCCTTTTTGTTACAGATTAATCTGTTGGGCTGAACTTTGCCATCAAACTGGCGATCCCCTTAAGTTCCAGCCACCATTGTTCCTTGGGGCGCTCGAAGGGGGCGTCTATCATGCGTTCGAAATCGCGCATGTCGTGGAAATTGAACTTCCCTTTTTGAACGCCGATGAAGGCGCAATTGACAGTACCCTGGTCGCACTCATTGATGAGATATTCGAGGCACAGGCGGGACAGGCGGGTGGCCTGGATGCGGTCGAAAGGCGAAGGGTCGCCGCCTTGTTGCAGGTGACCCAGGACGGCTGGTCGCACGTCAAAAACATCCCGGCCTTCTTCCTCGAACAAGGCGCACATAAACGCGGTGGTATAGATTTGGTTGGCATATTCGGCGCGGATGATCAGACCGAGGCGCTTGCCAGCGTCGAAACCGCGATTGAGTTTTTCGATGTCCACCTGCATGTCCCGCAAGGTGACACCTTCTTCGGGGAGGTAGACCCGCTCTGCACCCGTGGCGAGCCCGCTCATCAGAGCCAGGTAACCGCACCAGTGTCCCATTACTTCGACCACGAAAACGCGCCGGGTGGCAACTGCGGACTGCTTGATCTTGTCGACCGCGTCCACAATGCTGTTGAGGGCGGTGTCCGTGCCGATGCTGAACTCTGAACCGGGCAGGTTGTTATTAATCGAAGCCGGCAGGCAAATGATGGGTATGTTGAATGCAGGGAAATTGGGCCGGGAGGTGAGCATGGTATTGACCGCCTGGTACCCGTTCCAGCCGCCGATGACCAGCAAGGCGTTGATGGAATTGTCTTCAATCGTGCGGGCAATGGCGTAAAGATCACTGCCCTGTGGTACGAGGCGGCTGGTGCCGAGCACGGACCCGCCCAGGGAGGCCCAGCCAGAAACACCCATCCAATTCATTTCCTGGACCTCGTTCTTGGCGAGACCATCAAAACCATTGCGAACCCCCAACATGATATGACCCTGATCCAGACCGAGGCGGATGGCTGCCCTGGCAGCCGTGTTCATGCCCGGGGCAGGGGCGCCGGAATTTAAGACGGCAATACGAAAACGCTTTTGATCGGGAGTGGCAGGGCGGGGCAGGGCGCGTACCATGGTTGTCAACGTATCCAGAGCATCCTTGAAACTGGTACTGCGCAGGCTCATGGCCTTTTCATAATCCCGGGCGGCGATCGCTTCGACCACGGCACGAGTTTTATTGACACATTCCGTTAATGAAAAATGGGTGATGTGGTTGGCTCGGGTGCCGACCACCACGGGTTCATCTTCAGCCTTGGTTTTGAGCAGGGTTTCCACCGCTTCGTAACCCAACTGGGTGGCGAGGATGCGGTCATATGCGCTCGGGCGCCCGCCGCGCTGGACGTGACCCAGCACGGTGACGCGGACCTCCTCCCCCAGGTGCTTTTCCAACACCCGCTGGACATCCGTGCTACCGATGTAATTTCCATTGCGGTCACGGGCTCCTTCGGCGATGATGACGATGTGGTCACGCCGCCCAGCCTTGGTTCCAGCCTTCAAGCGCTCGACCATCACTTCCTGCCAATTATCCACATCCGGCGGTGCTTCGGGGATCAAGACCCAGTCTGCGCCGGTAGCCAGGGCACTGTAGAGGGCAAGATAACCACAGTTGCGTCCCATCACTTTGACGATGAAGGTGCGCTGGTGGCTAGCAGCGGTGCTGGTGATGGCATCCACCGCCTCGGTAATGCGGTGC
The DNA here is from genome assembly GCA_963760245.1 of uncultured Chloroflexia bacterium. Lineage (GTDB taxonomy): Bacteria > Chloroflexota > Anaerolineae > Anaerolineales > Villigracilaceae > UBA877. The sequence continues at coordinate 1,197,594 of CAVXCH010000004.1, forward strand.
AGAGCGCTGTCAGCGCCGATGGTCATATCAGGACCGGAAAAATCATTGTCGATCGAACCGACCAACCCGACGATGAGCAGGCTGGGGTGGGCGGCGGCAACTTTCGCGCTGATCCCGCCTCCCTTGACAAGCTCATCCACCAGCGAGGGCCATTCCTGGCGGAAAATGTTCGCTCCGGTCAGCGAGCCATCCCCGCCGATGACGACCAGCCCATCAATTTCGGTCTGGATCAGGTTGCGAGCCGCTTTCAAGCGCCCTTGCCGGGTTCGGAACTCTTCGCTGCGGGCACTCCCGATGATGGTACCACCGCGATGTAAAATCCCGCCGACGGCGTCCCAATCCATCTTTTTGATACAACTGCCGCCCTCCACCAAGCCCTGGTAGCCTTCGTAAATCGCATAGATCTCCACCCCTTTATCCAACGCAGTCCGCACCACGGCGCGCACAGCCGCATTCATGCCCTGTGCGTCACCACCACTGGTGAGGACTGCAATCCGTTTGGTTGACATAATTTTCAACTTACTCCAATTTGTTAAGGTTAGGGTTGATTTTACCGCAGAACATCCAGGTAATACCACACCCCATGAGCCCGGCAGACGGGATATATCAAACCCTTTTCCCCCGTGAATCGGTTCGATTTATCTTTAACGATGATAAATATATAGCTGCAGCGGTCCCCAGGCCTCAACATTTTCGAGTTGGAAATTACCACCCAGCCAGGCAAGGTCCGGATCTTCAGCCAGACCAGTAGCGGCGAATTCATCGAGCGCTTTTTGAAAAATAATAAACCAGACCCGTCCAGCGGAACTGGTTGCGGATGCGAGGGAGGCAGACTCAATTAGGCCGAGCACCTGCTGAGTGGCCGGAGCAAGGGTATCGGAACCACTACCGGGCGGATCTGGGAGGTATTCCTGCACGAGAGTGCGGTCGTAATAAACGGCGGGAAGTAGGCTCAGTTTATTCGAATGCAAAATCACGTCACCAGGCTGCAGACGGGCTGCGAGGGATGCGTCCAGAGCCGCATATGGTGCGTATGGAAAATCAGCATAAGTCAGATGGGTAACCAAACCGAGAGCAACCCCAAGCGCCAGCGCAGCCAGGCAAAGGATCCGTAGGAAACTCGGCAATTTCGTTGAAAAAAGGGCCCAGGCAAGCCACAACCAAAACATCACCGCCGAAGGTAAAAAGGCTCTTTCAACATAAACCGGTCTCCATTGCGAAAAAATAAAGGCGAGGGCAGGCGGGGTCAGGGCGAGATATGCCAGCCACAACCCGCGGCGGGCACCCAGCAGTTTACGGTGGAGCGCCAAAAAAGTCTGGTAAGCTGCAAAGAAAAATACCAGAAGGGCGACGGCGAGCGCCAATGGAAGCCAGCGCGCCTCAACGGGCAGGTTGGTCACAAAAGCCAAAAGCGTGCTAAAAACAGCAGCGAGCGTTGGGCGGTCCACCCAATAAGAGTTCTGTATTTTTATCAACTGAGCCGGAAGCTGGATCAGCCAGGGCAGGTAAAGCACAACTGCCCCCATGCCAGCCAGGAAGGTCATTTTTACTTTATCCCAGCGCCGCAAGAAAACCGGGGTGAGAGCGAGGGGAACAAGATAAAATGCCGCCAGGTTTTGGGAATACTGCGCCAGCGCGGCGCAAAGGGCGAAAAGCACCCACCAGCGCACTTTTGGGGAATGCAGTCCCTGCCAGAAGGCCCAAGTGGCAGCAGTGAGGGACAATGCCAGCAGGACGTACATCCGTATCTCCTGGCTGTAGTGCACCAAGAAGGGAGCCAGGGCAACCCCCAACGCGCCGACCAATGCCAGGCGTTCATCCGCGAACATGCTGCGGAGGAGGAGGTACGCCAGGATCACAACCCCCACCCCGAGCAGGATGGAAAGCATCCGCACGCTAACCAGGCTTTCCCCGAAAACCTTCATCCAGCCCCACAACAGGCTGTAATAGGCCAGCGGGTGGATATCCGCCGCAGCGCCGCCCGGATCAACCGTCAGGGTCCCGGCAAGCATGGCTTTCAGTCCCTTTTCTGAGAAGAGCACCGCAAAAGCCTCATCGTACCAGATGGGGCGCGATGCTATTCCCAGGAGACGAACGACCAGGGCCAGCAGAAAAACGCCCAAACTGGCGGCCGAAGAGTTCCCAATTGAAAGCCAACCCTTCCTGGTGGAAATATCCACTTATTCCTTTTGTTCTTCCACTGCTATTTCAACATTGGCATTTTGATGCCATGCCGTTTGGCTGCCGCGATGGCAATCTCATAGCCTGCATCCGCATGCCGGACAATCCCGATACCGGGGTCGGTAGTCAGGACCCGCTCGAGGCGTACGGCGGCCTCAGGTGTGCCATCGGCGACGATGACCTGACCGGCGTGCTGGCTGTAACCGATGCCCACCCCGCCGCCGTGGTGGAAGGAGACCCAGGTGGCACCACCGACGGCGTTGATCATGGCATTGAGAATTGCCCAGTCCGAAATGGCATCCGAGCCGTCCTTCATGGCCTCAGTCTCGCGGTTCGGACTGGCAACCGAGCCGCAGTCGAGGTGATCGCGCCCGATAACGATGGGAGCTTTGAGGATCCCCTTTGCGACCATTTCGTTGAATTTCAAGCCCGCCTTGAGACGTTCGCCGAAACCGAGCCAGCAAATGCGCGCCGGCAGACCCTGGAAGGGGACCTTCTCACGGGCCATCTTTAGCCAGCGGCGCAGGTGATCGTCCTCGGGGAACAAGTCCAGGACAGCCGCGTCGGTCTTGTAAATGTCTTCGGGATCGCCGGAGAGCGCCACCCAGCGGAAAGGTCCCTTACCCTCGCAAAAGAGCGGGCGAATGTAAGCGGGGACAAAACCGGGGAACTCGAAGGCGTCTGTCACCCCGAAGTTGTAAGCCTGCTGGCGCAGGTTGTTGCCGTAATCGAACACTTCCGCGCCTTTGCGCTGGAAGGCGAGCATGGCCTTTACATGCTGCGCCATGGAAGCCATGGCACGTTTTTTGTACTCTTCAGGATTGGACTTGCGCAGTTCATCCGCGGCTGCCACAGACAGTCCGGTGGGAACGTACATCAAGGCCTCGTGGGCGGAAGTCTGGTCGGTCACCACGTCGGGGATCACGCCGCGCATTGCCAATTCCTGGTAGACATCTGCGGCATTACCGATCAGACCAATGGACTGCGGTTTCTCCTTGTCTTTGAATTCCTCGACGAGGGTCATGGCTTCTTCCAGGTTGTCCACCACCCGATCAACGTAGCCGATGTCGAGACGACGCTTGGCGCGTGCCGGGTCAACTTCGACGATCAACCCAACGCCTTCGTTCATGGTGATGGCCAGCGGCTGAGCACCGCCCATGCCACCCAGGCCGGCTGTGAGGCAGAACCTGCCTTTGAGCGAACCCCAGCCCTTGAGCCGGGCAAGCGCCCCAAAGGTCTCGTAGGTGCCCTGCAAGATACCCTGGGTGCCAATATAGATCCAGGAGCCGGCCGTCATCTGGCCATACATGATCAATCCCTGGGCGGCGAGTTTATCGAAATGCTCCCAGGTAGCCCAGTGCGGGACAAGGTTCGAATTGGCGATCAATACGCGCGGTGCGTCTGGATGGGACTTGAAAACCGCCACCGGCTTACCGGATTGCACCAGCAGGGTCTCATCGTTTTCGAGATTTTTCAGCGCCTCGAGGATGGCGTCGAAACATTCCCAGTTGCGAGCCGCCTGCCCGCGCCCGCCATAAACGACCAGGTCCTGCGGGCGTTCGGCTACATCAGGGTCAAGGTTGTTCTGGATCATGCGGAAGGGGGCCTCGGTCAGCCAGGATTTACAGGTGAGAGTTGTGCCGCGCGGGGCGCGGACGGTGCGTGGACCAGACATGGATATCTCCTGTTGAAATAAAAGAATTCCCTCCCTGCTATTATACGCAGTGAGGGGTATTCAGGCGAATCATTAACATTAAACCTGGCTGGAACCCAAACACCGTCCAGGTTGAACTGGAAGGCGATGTATCAACACCGAATTAAGAATAAAGAACGTCGAAGCGGGTGGCCCGTAATTTCTTGACCAAACTTTCCTGGACCTCAACCCAGATCGGGTGGACCAGGCATTCTTCCTCGAAAGTGCAGGGTTTACTGGTGCCAACACATTCATTCAGCAGGATAGGCCCATCGATCGCTTCGACCACATCCAGTACGGATATTTCCTTCGGCTCCCGAGCCAGTGAAACGCCGCCGCGTGCACCGCGCGAAGTATGCAGCAAGCCGGCGATGGACAACTGCGAGATAATCTTGGCCAGGAAAGAGGCTGGAATTTTCATTTCCCTTGCCACGGTGGAAGTAGCGACGCGCTTACTTGTACCCTCTTTGGCAAGATATCGTACGGCGCGGATGGCGTAATCAGCCTGACGTGTGATTTGCATGGAGTCTTCCTTTTCTAAAAATAAGGTAATGTTTATCTACTTATATTGTATTGTCAGCCCGGTTCCCATGCAAGTGACGTAGGTCATGCTTGAAATATGACCAATTACTCCGATTATTATCAGAATTTATTGAATTTTATTGATTAACAAACGCCTCACCCATACGAAAGGATGAGGCGCTGGCAACATCGAATGCTTATTTGCAGCTTCGGAAAGTCCTAGCGGGTGAGGGTAAGATTCCCAGCACCGATTTCAACGACGATGGTCAACTGCGGTCCTGATCCAGTTTGGGAATATATATTACCGTTCTTCGTCCAGCCGGAATCATCGGTAACATTGGACAAAGCACCATCCACTGTGAGCTGAACAGGAATCCCGGAGGGAATGACCAGGGTCAGGTTGCTAACGCCGGTACCGATGTGGACGCTGGCGTTCCGCCTGAAGGTACCGGAGAAGTCGAGCGTATAATTGCCTGCGCCACTGTCGAATTTTAAATTGGTAAAATTGGCATTCCCCAGACCGGTCAGGGAAACATTGGATGCCCCGGTACTGTAGGTGAGGAGGGACATCTCAGTGAGATTGGGAGAACCGAAATTCAATTTGGCGTCTGAAGCACCGTCCGAAATGGACAGGCTGGTGAGCGCCAGACCGCCAAGCTCGTACTCGGCATGATAGGCCCCGGCATCAATCGTCAGGGCAAGGGGGAGGCTACCCAGGGCCAGATCCCATTCGTTCTTAATGTTGGAAATATCCGGAATGCCGGTCAGGCGCCAGTTGCCCTGTTCGATGCTGACGGAGGAAGCGGTGACGGTTACCGTCGGCTTGAAATCGCTGACATTGTATGTAGCAGTCCCGGAGACCAGCGTACCGGCGCCGGAGTTCAGCTTCAGGATGCCTGCTCCGAATTTCAAACTCAAGTCCACCGCCTGGGCGGCACTGGCAGGCAAGGGTACATTGATCTGGTCAACCACGGTAGGCCCGGCTTTTTGAGTGACCGGCAGGCTGATAGTAAAGTTGCAGGCGGACAACAGCATGGACGGGATGAGAATAATAATGAACAATTTGCGGAACATAGTTTCTCCTTCTATTATTGGGAAGTCCGGAATTCAACAACCGAGCCGGAACCCTATCCAATATACGCTTCCCATTGAATATGGTTCCATAATGCGGTCATTCTCCTCATAATAAAACCTGTACCAATTCTGCCGTCGTGGTCAGGATCATGTCTGCTCCAGCTTTTTGGAGTTCATGCCTCTCTCCAAACCCACATAACACCCCCACTTTTTGCGTTCCGGCGGCCCTACCTGCGCGCATATCCACGCTGGTATCCCCGACCATCAAACAGGATTCCGGAGAGATTCCCATTTGCTGCGCGGCCCAAAGAAGCGGGTCAGGAAAGGGTTTGGTGTGCTTGCAGGTCTGGGCGGTGGCGATACACCTGAAATACGGGACCAATCCGAATTGTTCAAGGAAGGCATTGGTTGTACGTGCATCGCGTGCGCTGATGACCGCCAGGGGATATCTTCCGCTGAGTTCTGCAAGCATTTCCTTCACGCCAGACATAAGTAAAAATCTTTTCTTCGGCTTGTGTCCCACTTTGCGATAGGTAAGATCAATCAACCAGGCGATCGGCTCATCCAATCCAAAAATGTCGGGGATGCCCATCAGAAAATTACCCGGTGCCTCGATCGCCATAACCAAGCGCCGGGCAAGATGGCCCGCTTGCTGGTTAGGGAAGAGAAAATGGAAAGGCTTCAACAGGAGGGAAAACCTGGCGACCATCACATCGTCTGAGTCGCTCAAGGTCCCATCCATGTCAAAGCAGATAGCGCGGATTTTTTCCTGGTTCAGGGGCATGATCGTCTTACCGGTCAGAATTTGCGGGTAACGAAATAAATTGTACTTCACTTCCTGTATAATACGGATATGGCAACCTGGATCACCCACCTGAGGATAGCGGAAAACCTGCTCAATTTGCTCCCAAACCTGGACCCGGGTCTCTTTGCAGTAGGTAACATCGCTCCCGATTCCGGCATCCCAGACGAGAAATGGGAGAATTTTACCCCGCCTCCCTGGGTGACCCATTTTGGCTCGGAAGGCAACTCTAACCGTCCATTAGCTGACCTTGAATTCTACCGGAGGTATCTCCTGCCTTTACGAGGTAAAGATAACCCGGAATTCGTTTCATTCCGGCTGGGTTATTTTTTTCACATCCTCACCGATAACATGTGGAGCAGTAAAATTGGCAATCCGACCCAGGAAAAATACGAGGAGCAATTTGCAGCGGAAAAGGATTTCATTTGGGAAGTCAAAAAGGATTGGTATGGTCTCGATTTTATCTACGTCAGGGACCATCCAGAGAGCTTGTTTTGGAGAGTCTTTCTAAGCACAAGGGCGGACACAGGGGGATTGGAGTTCCTGCCGCTGGAAGCAGTGCGCCAGCGGGTGGCATATATCCAACAGGATTACCAGCGCACTGACGATGGAGTGCAAAGAGCTTATCATCGCCCTTACATCTACCTTTCCAAGGCGGAAATGGATGCCTTCGTGGAAGAATCCACAAGCCTAATTTCCCGTATATATCAATATCTGTGGATCGATCATGGAACCACGGATAATTGCTTTTCCGCTCTTGAGTTAAGGAACTGAAGAGGAGATTAATATGGCAATCAAGCGTGACATTATCCACAACCAGAACAGCGGATTCTTCCAGGACCTGATCACGCGCCTCAAACTCATCCTGCGCCTGATGGGCGACAAACGCATCAATTTCTTTTTAAAAATCCTGCCGATCGCGGCAGCCATCTACGTCATCTCGCCAGTGGACCTTCTCCCGGGGGCGGTGTTTCCGGTTATCGGGGCATTGGACGACGCGGTAGTGTTCTGGCTGGGCACCACGCTTTTCGTGGCGCTATGCCCGGATGATATCGTCCAGGAACATACCAATGCGATAAATAAGGTGGTCAGCGGGACCTGGCGCGAGGCGCATGAGCAGGATGAGACCGGTGAGATCATCAACGCTGAAGCAAGCGATGAAAAATAATCCGACTTTCCATTGGACCCATGTCATGCTGAGCGTGGTGGGATGGGTCCTGATTTTGAGCCTCTCCGCTTGCGCCGGGGAACCGACGCCATTGCAGCCTTCTCCCACCCAGCCCCAATTATCACCGGTTTCCACCATTGCTCCCACACAGGTACCCACCTTGGTGCCTTCTGTTACTCCAACTCTCGCACCGACCAGTGCTCCCACCAATTCACCCTTTCTGAGCGGTTTCCCAGATCCGGCTGCTTTTGTGTGGACGCCGGTGGTTTCTGGCCTGGACCTGCCGGTGGATATCCAGAATGCCGGAGATGGGACGGGGCGGTTATTCATCGTCCAAAAACGCGGCAGCATCCTGATCCTTCAGAACAACCAACTGCAGTCCCAACCTTTCCTGGATATCTCGGGAGAGGTGGACAGCAGTGGAATCGAACAGGGATTGCTCGGGCTGGCATTTCATCCCCATTACGCCCAAAATGGAATGTTCTTCGTCTATTATATCGATCAAAACGGGAACAGCGTGGTGGCACGGTTCCACGTAGCGGCGAATGACCCGAACCGAGCTGACCCAGCCAGCGAAGTGGATCTATTTCACATCAACCAGCCTTTTCCAAATCACAACGGCGGTGGTCTGGCATTCGGACCGGATGGGTATCTTTACATCGGGTCGGGGGATGGCGGCTCGGAGCGCGACCCGAACCGGACCGGTCAGAACCTGCAGACCCAGCTCGGGAAACTGCTACGGATTAATGTAGATTCCGGGGATACCGCGACAATCCCACCCGATAATCCTTTTATCGGAAAAGGCGGGCTGCCGGAAATCTGGGCTTACGGACTGCGCAACCCGTGGCGGTTCTCGTTCGACCGTTTGACCGGGAACCTTTTTATCGCCGATGTAGGGCAGGATGCATGGGAAGAGGTGGATTTCGTCCCCGCAGGGACGCCCGGTGGGATGAATTTTGGCTGGAGTTATTATGAGGGGATGCACCCCTACCAGGACCAGCCGCCAGCCAACGCAACCTTCACCTGGCCGGTTACCGAGTACTCACACGCTTTTGGATGTGCTGTGACGGGGGGTTACGTTTATCGCGGTATGGCGCTGCCGGAATGGCAGGGGATCTACTTTTACGGCGATTATTGTTCGGGTAACGTCTGGGGGCTGATCGAGACAAGCCAGGATAAATGGCAATCCAAGATCCTGTTCACGACCGGCGCCCAAATCACCACCTTCGGGGAGGACGAAGCAGGGGAACTTTACATCAGCGATTATGGCACCGGGACCATCCTGCGTTTGACCCGCAGGTAATTTCCCGGAAAGCACCCGTCCTGGAGCGAACGAGGGTCGCGATTTGTCACCCGGATATGTGACGGTTCTCACTGGATTTATCGCTCGTTTTGGTCTAAATTGTAGATAATATTGGAGAAGTGCCATGGCAGAACGAATATGGGAAGTGAGTAAAGTGAGTTATTGCGACCACGTCAAACGCGAAGCGGCATTGGAGACCGAAATGCTCTATCCGGCCGACACCCTGCCCGATCCACCGCGAGTATTGTCCCACCGGTGTTCGCTGGGCATGCAGTGCAACCAGTTTGCCCAGCCAACCTGCATCTGGGCAGGGACAAACCCGGATGTTGATCCATTCAAAGCATAATTAAGAGGTAGCTACCCTCTTTGTTTACCTTAAAGTTATCGCCCTGGAAAATGCCATAATCGAGGAAGATTTCATCAGGAAGGAACCCGAACATGACCCTTTAGGCGTAAATACTCGATGAAACGGATCGTGACGAGGCCCAATCGGGCCGCGTTCGTTTTGTCACCTTGCGCCTATTGGCTTTCCAATCCATAATTATCAAGAAATACATTGTTGTGCAGAATAACTGCCGCGAGTGGAACAGCATCCGGTGCGATGTTACGAACCACTGGCGGTTTTTTAAAGCTCAATTCAAATAATAATAGTATGGGATATTATGAAAACAGTCCAGGTCTCACTATCCACCGAGGCAGAAAAAAACGAGATGCATGTCCTGGCAAGCAAATTCCCCTCAGGATATTTGCACGTAACCGACCTCCCCTACCGGCTCAGTTCCTGGGCGCTGGATGATCCGGAAAACGTCGGCTTGTGGAAAAATGAAACTGGACAACTCGTAGCTTGGGCGGTCCTTCAGACGCCTTTTTGGGAGATCGATTATTTTTGCCTTCCAGAGGTCGAAATAAATTTGCATCCGGAAATCCTGGCATGGGCTGAAGGCCGCGCCATCGCCTCGATCGACACTCCCTACGGACATCCCTGCTGGTACATCAACGTTTTTTCTGGACAGGTTGAACGAATTAAGGACTTGGAAAAGGAGGGGTTCAAATCTCAAGCCGATGTGGGTGAAGATTCCCTTTCCAAGGTGCTCCTGCGGCGTTCCATTCAAACCCCGGTAAAAATATACAAACCTCCCGAGGGATTTATTGTCCGCCCGCTGAAAGGAGAAAGTGAAGTTGAAAGGTATGTCGACCTTCACCGGTCTGTCTTTGAATCTAAAAATATGACGGCAGAGTGGCGGAGACGCACCATTAATCATTCCGCATACAAACCAGAATTGGATCTCGTTGTAGAATCCCCCGATGGAAGATTGGTCGCTTTTTGTATTTGCTGGATCAGCGAAAATTATTTGGATGGTCGCGTCGAGCCTCTGGGCTGCCACAAAGATTTTCGTCGGTATGCGCTGGGGAGGGTCGCTCTTGCGGAAGGATTGCGTCGTCTTCAAACTCTTGGTGCGAAAAATATTTATGTCGAGACCGATGGGTTTCGAAACACCGCCTTGCGCCTTTACGAGTTGTTCGATTTCCAGATTGACCAGGACGTAATCGTATATCGAAAGGATTACCAATTTGAGGGTAATCAATTCTTCTAATTCAACCACCCTTGATCCTGCTGCATCCCTGTGGTTGCCATTCCAAATTATTAGTTTCTAAAAGGGTCGCTGAAATGGGTAGGGTGTCAAAGAACGTCAATGTTTCAATCAGGAGGAAAGAAGGTGAAAACGCCAAAATGGAAGAAAGTCCCGTCCGAACCGATCCAGGATTTGATCCGCCTTGTGCCGGTCAACAAAAACAATTGGAAGGAATGCGCAAACCTGCCCACCGGGGAGGACCACAAATTTGTAGCTCCCAATGTGTGGTCGATCGCTGCGGCACAGTTCTGGACTGGTTCCAGATCTTGCTGCATCTATCACGGCGACGAAATGGTGGGATATGCTCTCTTTAACCTGTCCCATAATGATGCCGAGGAATTGCGATTATGGGGAGGCCGGCTGATGATTGCAGAACCGCAGCGGGGCAAAGGTTACGGCCGCGCTGCCCTCCAACAGGGAATCGCCGAAGCGCGCCAGCAGGGCTGCGCGGAAATGGCATTGAGTACCGAGCCGGAAAACCACAAGGCCATCCAGTTATATGAGAGCCTGGGCTTCCAGTCAACTGGAAAGTTTTTAGAGGGCGAGAGGATCTATGTCTGCCGGTTATCTTACCCGTGATTCTCGAAATAAAGTCTAAATATTTACCTGATAGTAACGATTTCAGTCGTTCCGATAAGTGGATAATAAAAAGGCGGCCTGCGAAAGGGCCACCTTTGGGTTAATTGTGTTATTTGAGTTTTATACGCGGACCCTGTTTGTTGGGTGCAACCTTCGCCGCTTTCACGCCCGCGGGGGAAAGGACGCGACCAGCCAACCCTGGAGCGAACAGCAACCCAACCAAAACCACCAGAATAATAATGAAAACCAACCAGGGTGCCCCTTGGGATACTTCCGGAAGCACACCACCAGGGTTATAGGAAGCCTGGGTGGAGCTTGACCCGCTAAGAGAAACAGTCAATGTGCGGCTGAGGCCGTCGTGCAATGTGGAAGAAGACGTATAGGTAATCCTGTATTCGCTCTGCAATGCACGCCCGTATTGTTCGTAAAGATTGAGTAAGGCCGTGGGATCATTGGCATATCCATAAACACCCCCAGCGCGAGTTGCAAGGGACTGCAAGACGGCCTCGTCCAGCCCGGAGTTGATCCCCAATTTTGACGGATCGCCCAGCCCGATGGTCGAGATGGAAAGACCACCTGCGCCGATCGCCTTGATGACATCATCGGCGGTGGCTTTGCTGCGGTTATCCAGCCCATCGGTCAGGACGATAATTGCCTTCCGCCCGGGCACATCCTGCAATATTCGGGCTGCCTGGTCGAGCGCGTCGAACATGGTGGTGTCGCCCCTGGCATCCAGACCATTGATGGCCTGGATGAGGGCACTGCGATCGGAGGTGATCGGCTGAAGATAGGTCACCTTCGTATTGAAGGTAAGCAGCCCGGCTTGATCTCCAGGACGCATCTGTTCCACGTACGCCTCCGCCGCGGCTTTGGCGGCAGTCAATTTACCGGCATCGTACATGCTGCCAGAAACGTCCATCGCCAGAAGAGTAGTAAGGGGACCGATCTCGCCTGATCCACTAATTTGTTCAGGCTGCATCAATTGACCGTTCTCATGGATCTGGATCAGGTTTGGGTTTACACCCAGCGGCTCACCGGCAGCATTGGTCACCGAGACATACACGATCACCTGCGGGAACCTGGAATTGTCCACCTGGGTGATGCGGATGTGCGCTCCATCAACCTGGGCAAGGACTATCTGGATGGGGGCTATGGCAAGAAGGACTGCCAGGCCGACAAGAAACCCTCTCATTTTTATTTTCATCTTGCCCTCTTCTCGTGATACACCATATCTGTGTTGCCCATGTGAATTGTGCAGTTATTAGTGAGTTGAGCGAGCTCGATGCGACGGTTGTTGATCAATGTCCCGGAAAGACTCATATCCTTGAGGGTGAAACGGGTACCATCCCCGGTCAGCATGGCGTGTTGGGGAGCGATATCCGGATCGGGCAAAACGATCTCTGACTTTAGCGGGCTGCTGCCGATGGCGATGGCGGGACCCCTGACGTGCATGAACTTATCGAGGATGAATTCGGTCCCACTGAGTTTGCCGGTTTTAACCTCCAGCCAGGCGCGCGATAGCAGAACGATGATCAGGGAAATGAATGCGCCCACCGAGGCTCCCAAAAGGACCAGACCGATAGCCTTACCGAGCGAGGAGGCTTTCAGTAAACCCTGCATCCCTTCCAATAAAAATCCACCCAAGGCGCCCCCCAGCAGCCCACCGAGCATACCCTTCCAGACCTGGCTGCGACCACCCATGCCTTCCGCAAGTCCAATCAGCAGACCGAAAACCGCCCAGCCCAGGACGCGGCCGAAAACTCCCGCACCGACAGACTGGAAGAGCCATTCGCCAAGCGGTAGGCCGAGAGCACCGGCGCCCAACCCCAAGAGCCCGCCCAGGCCTCCGGATTTGGCCGCCTTGACCAGGTTCAAAGTCAAGGCGCCTTCGGCGATCCCAATCAGCAGACCGATGCTTAATCCAACCAGCGCACCGACCACCGCTTCACTGAGATAAATATTCGAGCTGAACGAGAGTCCAAGCAGATTGCTGACCTGCCAGCCGATCAGCCCGCCGATGGCACCGAAAACGGCATAGTAGTACGTGCGCATGCGTCTATTCATTCGACTCAGCTCCTTTATTTTCGGTTGCTTGTGTTTCCTGCTGCAGGTTGTTCCAGCGGACGAAACTCTCCCCGGAGTTTCCATCCAGTTCATGGAAGCCGAAATAGCGACCGGGGTCCAAAATCCCGTCAACCTGGCGGATGAAAAAGCCGCCAGCCGAGGACAGCGGATCGATCACCAGCGCAACCTGCCATGGTTCAGGAAAGAAGTGGTGGTGAAGCCAGGCATCGTAGGAGGAAAGGAATACACCCATGCCTGGATGGGTGTGATACCAGCCGACGATTTGCTTATCAGGGTAATGTTCGTCCATTTCGGCGTGGAGGTCCACCAGGCTGTCCTGGGTGAAAGTCAGATAGACACTGCCCTGTCTGGTAAAGCGGGCCGGTAAGGCTGACTCAATAACGATGAACTCCTGCTGTCGTTCGGCGTCCACCGACCAGGTGCCCACCAGGATGCCGCCGACTTCACTCTCCAGATCGCTGGCCGAATGTTCGGCGAGGCGAAGATATGCGAGTTTGTCCACGAAAACCCGGATATTGGGTGTGAAACCCGGTTCCTCGTTGTGCGAGCACCAGCGCCTGGAACTGCCCAGGGGCATGGATGCCGTTAGAGGAACGGGATTATCGGGTGGAAGGATATGAAGGCGGGATATGGTCATCTTTTATATAACTTCAATGGGACACGCCGGATTGAACCAGGAAGGATGTGTGTCTATGAAAAATGTCAGCCGGCAGTAACATCCGCGGTCATCATCAGACGGTCTTCCTTTGGAATGCCAGCTTGTGAAAGAGTCTCATCCTCTTTCAACTCCCTCCCAAGAGCCTTGCTGTCGAGACGATAGGACATCGGGCGCCCGTCCGGGCCGGTGACAGGGAGCTCCAGCGAGGTGGTCAATTCGGGGAGCAATTCCTTGACAGCCACATCATCGGGTAATTCGGCGGTACGGCTGCCTCCGGAGGGAAGTACTACGGTAACGGAAAGGTCGGACATGTTTTTCTCCTTTTGAGGGTGGCTGGGGTTCAGCCTGGTAAAAGATGGTGGAAATCGCGACTAACCTTAAAGGTTACTTCCCGGAAGGGCACCGGGACGATGTCGCAAAGTCGTTATGGCGATTCCCTGTATCTTCTTACTTGAGGTGGATCTTGGGTTTTTCCAAGGGGGGGACCGCTTTCAACTTCACACGTTCCGGGCGCAGCAATTCACGGTCATCCACCGGGAACGCATTCGGGTGTCCTTTGCGATATTCCCGGCACCAGCGTGCCGCTTCGGGATCCCAGGGGAAGGGCGGTTTGGTGGGATCGTCGTGAAAATTTTTATACTGGAGCATCTCGCCGAGCATGACCACCAGCCGGTCAAGGGAGCGGCTGGCGGTCCACCAGGCGGCATCAATGCAGACCGAGCCGTTCAGGTGGTTGATATTGGGGTGCCAGATGGGTGTGAGCCATTTCATGCCCGGCCAGCGCTGCGGGTACTGGTTATGCAGGTAAATTTCCACCTGGTGCCGGGTGCCGAATTTGGGATTTCCCAGTCGGTCAACATCAAGGATGCCTTTGCATTTGAAGGTGACGATATAAGTTTCCGGGGGCAGGTCGGGGCGGGGCACCCTGGTTTCGAAGCTGATCAGATCGCTGCGGGAAGCCAGCTCCTTCATCAGTTCGTGGTCGGCGCGCAGGCGGCGCATACGCGGGCTTTGGTCGAGGCCGGAGCCTCCAGCCGTGATATCGGCTGTCAGCATCAGCCGATCGTTTTCCAGAACACCGGCGGAAGCCAGGGTCTCATCGTCTTTGAGTTCACGGCCGAGGGCTTTACTGTCGAGCCGGTAGTACATCGGGCGCCCGTCCGGGCCGACAGTGGGCAAGGACAGCAGGGAGGTCAATTCGGTCAACAGGTCATGCACGCTGACGTCATCGGGGACTTCTGCTGTGCGCGCCCCGCCGCTGGGCAGGACAATGGTCACGTTCAAATCGGGCATAGACTGCTCCTATCAAACGGTGAAATGAGGCACCTGGCATGCGCCAGTGATGGCCCAGCAATCGGCGTGGTGCAGGGTGTGACAGATCTTGCATTCCACGGTACCGCGCGGGTCATCCGCTTCGATCAATTCCAGGCAATAAGGACAACGGTGTTCTTCTTCATCAGAAAGTTGCAGCTGCGGTTTGTGTTGGGTGTTTATCTTGTCTTTCAGCTCGACAACCGGTTCAGGATGAGCGGCGGGTGCAGTTTTGGATTTGGAGCGGGCCGGTCGGCGGCGCTTCTGCAACTCAGGGCGAGGACGGGGTGGACGTTTGATGGATTTCGGCGCCGGAGCGGGTTGGATGGGAGCGGGGGTTGGCTGTGTCCAGGCGTACAAGGTCAGGAGCGAAACGCCTGCTGCCAGGAGCAACTGTCCCAGGCTGGACCAGTCCACGCTGGGAAGGCCAAATTTCAGGGGACCGAACCCGATCTGCCAACCGGTAAACCACCCCAGCAGTTCAAGACCGCCAACCAGGAATGCCAGGATTGAAGCAATTCGCAGGAATACGGTCTGCTTGCGCAAGACCCATCGGGCGGAGAATCCGGCGATCATCCCCATGGCTGCGTCGGACAGGATGTGAGGGAGAATCAAAGAATATATGTGGATGTGCCGCAATAAGAGCACGAGGCCGAGGGCTGCCACGATCATCAGCAGGCAAAGCAGGATGACCTTGCGCACCAGTACGATATGTGCGGGTTCAAGCGGTGGAGGGGCGGAGGTTCTCATTGCGTTTATCGGCACGGTCATGGTCTGATCCAGGGTCAATCATGCAGTTTCACGCGGCCCTTGGCCGGGCTTTTTGGGGTATCCCTGACCTGGGGATCGCTGAGGATGCGGACCTGGCCATGGGGAGTAGTGGACGGTCCGGTCTGTTCAAAATGACGAAAGTGGAGCGCATCCGGCAGGTCGCCGGTCAGTTCGTAAAAGCGGTAATCCTGTCCATTGTGGGCGCGCAGGATATGCAGCGGGGGCACCCCGACATTGGAAAGGCTGCGGTGCAGGTAATTTTCTTCGCCGGTGATGACGTGGGTCATCTCGGTCTCGCGCAGATGTCCCGCAGGTCGGGCAGTGACCGGCTTCGAAGCTGACCGCACTCAAGGGTTTCAGAACCTGTTCGACGGTCTGGCAGGTGGAACATTTCAGCGAAGTGATCAATTCCTGGTCCAATTCGATGATGGCATCAGGTCCCAGGTCAGCGCGGGCGATGCGCAGCATGTCTTCCAGGGTGGTGCGCTCGGCACGGGCGGGCAGTTCGGTCACTTCGCCATAGGTCCAATGGCTTTCGCAATCCTCGCGGGGAACGTAGGCAGTGGTATGCATCTCGTTGACCATGCCGTTGTAGTGGATGACCTTGCCGGGTTCGACCGGCATGCCGTTGATCAGCTTGAGGGCTTCCTGGGACTGCATTCCACCAATGATCGAGGCGATGGTGGGAGTGGTGGGCACTTTGCCAAGCAATATATTCTGGCGGGCCAGCAGGGGACAGGAGTAGCGCAGGGAAAGATCGCGCAACGCCTGCTCGGTGAGGGTGCATTCGTAGCAGGCGCCCTGCCCGGGAACGAAGACGCGCACCAGCCCGAGCAGTTCCTGGATGGCTCCATCCACCCAGGGCTTGTTCATCCAATAGCAGAAAGCGATTGACAGCCAGGCGGGCTTCACGGTTATCCAGGCAGCCGATGACCACATCCATGCGGCGGAAGACGCCCAGACCGAGCTGGGTGGTCACATCGCCATTCAAATACTGGACATGGATCTGCGGGTTGAGCGCCTTTGCGCGTGCGGCAGCCACTTCGGCCTTGCTGCGATGATTGTCGGATTCGCGGAATAACACCGAACGGCTCAGGTTGGCCGCTTCGATCGTATCGAAGTCGACAATGAAAATGTGCCCGACACCCATCAGCGCCAGGTTCTTGATGACATCGTTGCCCAGCGCTCCAGCTCCCACCACCATTACTTTGGCGTTCTGAACTTTTTCTCGTTCCCACCAGGAAATAAATTCGAACGTCCCCAGCCGGTCGGTGTGGAGGTTGGGGATATGCAAAGGTTTTTCAGGGGCGACCGGTACGCGGAGCGGACCGGTCGGCGGTTCGTTGGTTGCCGGGCGTGGGGCAGATACTACGGCCGCGCTCGCAAGTTCGCGGGCCTTGGTGACATTTTTTTCGTCAATAGCATGCGCAAACCAACCAACGTTTGGTCGGGATTCAATCAACCTGGATTCTTCCAGGGATTTGAGCGCTTCCCGCAGGGTGGCGCGGCTGACACCGAGCTGTTCCATCAAGTCACGTTCGGCGGGCAGTTGAGTGCCGGGAAGCAGGCTACCGTCGAGCAGGGAAGCAGCCAGTTTACCAGCGACAGTTTCAGAAAGAGTTTTATGGGCAATTGGTTGAATTTTCATGCTGTTCCTGTGGTATGGTGGTCAGACCAAATATACCAATAGTATAACCATTTTCAAATGAAAGTCAATAGGGTGCGGCGAGAAATAATGGAGGATTGGTTAAATTAAAAAGGCGACCCTGAAAAAGAGTCGCCTTTTAAGTCGGAAGATTCGCGAACAAGTTACTTGACTTCGATGACAGCGCCGGCTTCTTCCAGTTTCTTCTTGGCGTCCATGGCGGCATCCTTGCCGACTGCAGCCAGCACTTTGCCATCGGCGGTCTCAGCCAGGGCCTTGGCCTCGGTGAGGCTCAGGTTGACCAGCTGGCGGATGACCTTGATGACCTCGATCTTCTTGGGACCAGCATCCTTGATGACGACGTCAAATTCGGTCTTCTCTTCGACAGCTTCTGCAGCGGCTGCAGGAGCAGCACCAGCCACGGCCATGGCGACGGGAGCGGCGGCGGAAACGCCCCACTTCTCTTCCAATTTCTTGACCAGTTCAGCAGCCTCGAGAACGGAGAGCCCGCTCAACTGTTCGACAATTTTTTCCAGATCAGCCATTGCAAATCTCCTTCAGAATTCTTTTGATTATTATTTTATTGAATAACGACCCAAGTCGTGACGACATCTCTTACGCCGCAGCCGGTGCGGCTTTTTCGGAATATGCCTTGACCACGTAAGCCACCTGTCGACCAGGTTCGGCCAGCGTGCGGACCAGTTTGCTGGCAGGGGCTTGCAGAACGCCCAGCAGCTGCGAACGCATGACGGGCAGCGGCGGCAGGCTGGCAAGCGCCTTGACCTCGGCGGGTTTGAGCGTCGCAGCGCCCATGAAACCACCTTTGATCTTGACGGCTTCCATGCCCTTGGTGGCTTCCGTGAGCGCCTTGGCGAACCCGGCCGGATCGTAGAAAGCAAAGCCGATCGCCGTGCTCTTTTCGGAATAGTCATCCGGGACCTTAAAGCCAGCCTTTTCCAGCGCCAGTTTGGCCAGCGTGTTCTTGACGATATGGAACTCACCGCCAGCTTCACGGACCTTGGCACGGATGGCATCCAGGTTACTCATCTTCAAACCGGAATACTCCACCAGCACAACTGCCTGGCTCTTGCTGACCCACTCAACATACTTGGCCAGCATGGTCTCTTTCTGTTCTTTTGATTTTGCCAAAGAATATCACCTCCTTTCCAATCATAAAGTCTTTGCCCGAGCGTTCCAGGCAAAGACTTTTGCTCCCCGGAAAGGGAGGGGTGTTTCCACCAGTCTTCACCTGGGCAGGAGATTAAGCTCTTCAAGAATTCCCAGAGCGCCTGCTGTCTTCGGCGAAGGAATAAATCTCGGGCGGGGCGAATAAAGCTATTCGCTTTCCTCCATCGATTGGGCCATGTTGGCATCCATCTTGACGCCAGGGCCCATCGTTGAAGTCATTGTGATGTGCTTGATGTAATTGCCCTTGGCAGCTGCCGGGCGGGCCTTCTTGATGGCTTCCATCAAAGCAGCGAAGTTTTCGTAGATTTTTTTCTCGTCGAACGAAGCTTTGCCAATCGAGACGTGGATGTTGGCGGTCTTGTCCAGGCGGAATTCGACGCGGCCGGCTTTGGATTCGGTCACGGCGCGGGCGATATCTTCCGGGCCAACCACCGTGCCGGCCTTGGGGTTCGGCATCAGGCCACGCGGCCCAAGCACACGACCGAGTTTACCGACCTTGCCCATCATGTCGGGTGTGGCGATGGCAACATCGAAATCGAGCCAGCCGCCCTGGATCTTGGTCAGGGTTTCTTCATCGTCTGCAACCGTATCTGCACCGGCATTGCGGGCGTTGGTTGCGCCGTCACCCTGTGCAAAGACCAGCACACGTACAGCCTTGCCCAGGCCATGCGGCAGGACGACCACATCGCGCACCTGCTGGTCGGCCTGACGGGGGTCAAGGCCCATGCGCATGTGGACTTCCACGGTGGCATCGAATTTTGCGTAGGATGTTTCTTTTACCAGTTTGACCGCTTCAGTCGGATCGTAGAATTTGTCCAGGTCCACTTTGGCCACGGCGGCCAGGTATTTCTTTCCGTGTTTAGCCATGAATTCTCCTTTGTGGTGCAAACGGGCCGGGATTAAATCCGACCCTCCCACCGGGTTAATCGACTACAGTAATGCCCATGTTGCGGGCAGTGCCCTCGATCTGGCGCATGGCACCTTCGATATCGATGGCGTTCAGGTCTTTCATCTTCAACTGGGCGATCTCCTTGACCTGGGCACGGGTCACATTGCCAACCTTTTCACGGTTCGGTACGCCCGAACCTTTTTCCACCCCGGCGGCCTTGCGCAGCAAGACTGCGGCGGGCGGAGTCTTCAGGACGAAGGTGAACGAACCATCGGTGTAGACGCTGATTTCTGCCGGAAGGACTTCGCCCGGGCGATTGGACGGTGCGGGCGTTGTAATCCTTGCAGAATGCCATGATGTTGATGCCATGACCAGCCAGCGCCGGACCAATGGGGGGTGCAGGATTGGCCTTACCGGCCTCAATCTGCAGACGAACAATTGCCTTGATCTTCTTTGCCATTTTTACTCCTCGTACCGGGGGCTTACCCCGGTACTGTGGTTTTAGCGGGTGATTACGGGACACCCTCCCACCGATTCAGGCCAGGACACAGCCTGTTAACCGTCAAATTATGCTTTTTCCACCTGCAGGAAGTCCAGTTCCACGGGCGTTTCGCGCCCGAAGAACGAGACCATTACGCGCACCTTGGTGCGCTCCATATCGATTTCGGCAACCACGCCCCGGAAATCATTGAAAGGTCCATCCACGATGCGGACGCGTTCCCCGACCTTG
Organism: uncultured Chloroflexia bacterium; assembly: GCA_963760245.1. Lineage (GTDB taxonomy): Bacteria > Chloroflexota > Anaerolineae > Anaerolineales > Villigracilaceae > UBA877. Next base: position 1,217,827 of record CAVXCH010000004.1, read on the forward strand.
AAGGTCACTTTGACCGTGGGCGCTTCAGCTTCCATGCGCTTGAGGATCTGGGCCACTTCCTCGGGGCGCAGGGGGGTGGGCAGGTTGCCCATGCCGACGAAACCGGTCACGCCGGGGGTGTTGCGGACAACGAACCAGGATTCTTCGCTCAGCGCCATATTGACCAGCACGTAACCCGGGAAGATGTGGCGTTCCACGGTGCGGCGCTTGCCATCCCGCACTTCGATTTCTTCCTGGGTGGGCACGACCACATCGAAGACCTTATCCTTCATGCCCATCGTTTCGATACGCTGTTCAAGGTTATGACGCACTTTATTCTCGTAACCGGAATAGCAATGAATCACATACCAGGCCGGTCCTTCGGGGATCGATCCGGCTTCTTCTCCCAGGGCAGGGGTCTCCTGACGAACGGTCTTCGGTTCGCTTAAAACAGGCTCTTCCGATTGAGATGCATTCTCCTCGGATTCAACCGGTTCCTGCTCAAACTGTTCTTCCTGGTCTTGATCGAACATCTTTCAACCTTTTTTGCCTGACTCCTGGTAGAGATCAGGCACCGATAACCAGGGCAATAAATTTCGTGGCTCCCTCATCCACCAGACCGAGGAAGGCTGCCATTATTACCAATACACAAATAACAATGATGGTCAGACGGCGTGCTTCCGGCCAGGTGGGCCAGTGGACTCTGCGCAATTCGCCAATCGTTTCGCGGAAAAACCGCTGGATGGCATTCTCGCGCTTGTTTTTTTCGTCTTTTCCAGCCACGTCAAACTCCTTCTTATTGACAGTGACAACGCCGCCTGGTTTGTGCCGATCGCAAGGGCGGCGTTGCAGCTACAGGCCAGGCAGGACTTGAACCCACAACCGCTCGTTTTGGAGACGAGAGCTCTACCAATTGAGCTACTGGCCTATGCGCGTGCGGGACGCAGTACCTGTGCCCGGGCGCGAACTACTTCGTTTCGCGGTGCAACGTGTGCTTCCGACAGCGTGGACAATACTTGTTGAATTCCAGGCGGTTCGGATCGTTGCGGCGGTTCTTCTCCGTCACATAGTTGCGCTCTTTGCAGTCGTTACATGCCAGGATGATTACCGGGCGGACATCTTTCTTTTTACCAGCCATTCTCTTCTACCTAACTATCGATTTATTCGATGATTTTAGTGATGACACCAGCGCCGACGGTCAGGCCGCCTTCACGGATGGCGAACTTGGAACCTTGCTCGAGGGCCACCGGGACGATCAGGGTCACGGTCAGGTCAACGTTGTCACCCGGCAGGACCATTTCCACTCCCGCAGGCAGTTCCACGTCGCCGGTCACATCCATGGTGCGGATGTAGAACTGCGGGCGGTAGCCGTTGAAGAATGCACTGTGCCGCCCACCCTCTTCCTTCTTCAGCACATACACCTTGGCGGTGAACTTGGTGTGCGGGGTGATGCTCCCGGGCTTGGCAACCACCTGGCCGCGTTCCACGTCGGTGCGCTCAATGCCGCGCAGCAGCAGGCCCAGGTTGTCTCCGGCCATGCCCTCGTCCATCATCTTGTGGAACATCTCCACACCCGTGACCACCGAGTTGCGGGTCTCGCGCAAACCGATGATCTCCACCGGCTCACCGATCTTGATGACACCCCGGTCCACACGCCCGGTCACCACCGTCCCGCGTCCCTTGATCGAGAACACGTCTTCGATCGGCATCATGAACGGCTTGTCGGTCTCTCGCTTCGGCTCCGGAATGTATTCGTCGATCACACGCAGCAGTTCCTTGATGCTGGCATACTCGGGGGCATTCGGGTCCGTCGAAGTGCTCTCCAACGCCTTCAGGGCGCTGCCGCGCACGATGGGGGTCGTGTCACCCGGGAAGCCGTATCCGTTCAGCAGTTCCCGCAGCTCCATCTCCACCAGTTCCAGCAGTTCCGGATCGTCCATCTGGTCGATCTTGTTCAGGTACACCACGATGCTCGGCACTTCCACCTGACGGGCCAGCAGCACGTGCTCGCGCGTCTGCGGCATCGGTCCGTCCGGAGCAGCCACCACCAGGATGGCACCATCCACCTGCGCCGCGCCCGTGATCATGTTCTTGATGTAGTCGCGGTGTCCCGGCATGTCCACGTGGGCGTAGTGACGCTTGTCGGTCTCGTATTCCACGTGCGCAATGTTGATCGTGATGCCGCGCGCCTTTTCCTCCGGCGCATTGTCGATCGTGTCGTACGCCCGATATTGCGCCTTCCCCAGAAACTGGCTGTACTTGGTGATCGCCGCCGTCAAGGTCGTCTTGCCATGGTCAATATGTCCCATGGTCCCCACGTTCATGTGCGGTTTCGTCCGCTGATACTTCTGCTTCGCCATAATCCTTACTCCTTCCTTGACAAAAATTACGAGGTCGCGAAGCCCTCAATGGGATTTGAACCCATGACCCCATTCTTACCAAGAATGTGCTCTACCGACTGAGCTATGAGGGCGGAGGTGGGCAGTGAAGGATTCGAACCTCCGAAGGCTTTTGCCAACTGATTTACAGTCAGTCCCCTTTGGCCACTTGGGTAACTGCCCATATTAACCAACCGTGCCACCAGCCGGTCGCCTGGTTCATCCCATGGGGAGGCCAACCGACAGACCAATAAGCGGGAAGGGTTTTGAAAACAATCCAAGCCGACGATGGGAATTGAACCCATAACCTACCACTTACAAGGCGGTTGCTCTGCCGGTTGAGCTACGTCGGCAAGCGTCCTTTCCCGGCTTAAGCGGGGCAATTATACCAAAGGCACCCCGTCCATACAAGGTTAACGCGCCGGACTACCGGTCTGCGCTTTCCATTTTCCATTAGGACGCAATACAATTGGGCAGGAAAGACCGGCGGGGTAGTCTATCAGGGTTTGGGATGCGAGTCAAGAAAAAAAACCATATTCGATAAATTAGAGAGAATCCCAATCTTCAGGAGAATATGACCCGCTTTTGCAAGCCACTTGACCGGGCTCTTCATATTATCTATACTATGATGCAATCGTTATTAATATATAGAGGAGAGCCATGACAAAAATTCGCTTGGTCATTTTTCCGCTGCTCGGATTGCTTTTATGCAGCCTGGCAATACCTGTGCAGGCCCAAACAGGCATCCAGCTTATCAGTGATACGGCGACTCTTTCATTTCCCAATACTGCCACCTTCAAGGCAGAGTTCAAATCAGGGGCCAATATCACCTCAGTGGTGCTCGAATACGGTGTGGACCAGTTGACCTGCGGTACGGTGATAGCCAAAGCCTTCCCGCAATTCACAGCGGCGGCTGATGTGCAAGTCGAGTGGACCTGGGATATGCGCCAGTCGGGATCGATCCCGCCAGGGGCCACGCTCTGGTGGCACTGGCTGGTGGGGGATGCGAACGGCGCCCAGTTCACCAGCCCCACCCAAACGATCATATGGCTTGACAGCACCCATAGTTGGCAGGTAATCAGCGGCGGAAACATCAACCTCCATTATTATGACGGGGGGCAGACTTTTGGGCAAACCCTGCATGATGCCGCAGCCCAGGCGCTGGTAAGGCTCTCCAGCGATGTGGGCATCAGCTCCGATAAGCCGGTTAATATCTATATCTATGCCAATACAAGTGATTTGCAGGCCTCCATTCTTTACGCGCCATCCTGGGTCGGCGGACAGGCCTTCCCTGAAACAAACATCGTCATCATCGGCATTTCAACCGATCAATTGGACTGGGGAAAAAGCACAGAAGCCCATGAACTGACCCACGTTCTCGTTGGTCATTTGACCTTCTCGTGTCTGGGATTCATCCCCACCTGGTTGAATGAGGGCCTGGCAATGTACGGGCAAGGCGGACCAGCCGCCGAGCAGGTGACCCAGTTCGACCAAGCCAATTCTGCCAACCAGTTGCTGGCACTGAGTTCATTGGCGGGTGCTTTCTCGGATGAAGCCAACCGTGCCAACCTATCCTACACGGAAGCTTACAGCGTGGTCAATTTTCTCATCAAGACCTATGGGCGGGATAAGATGACAGCCCTCCTAATTTCTTTGCGCGACGGAAATACAATCGATCAAGCTTTACAGGCCGCTTATGGTTTTGATACCAATGGTCTGGAAGATGCCTGGCGGGCTTCCATTGGTGCCGCGCCAAGGGTGGGGAGTTCGAACCCAACACCGGTTTTCACCCCCACCCAGGTACCGACATTTGTCCCCATCGGTGCTGCTCCGCTGGCGACGGCTGCTGCTACGGCGCGACCAACCCAGGTCCAGACCTCGGTTCCTCCCACAGCATCCGCGCAACCCCCGGGCCCTGCGACCACTTCGGTGCCGCTGGCCCAGCAACTTGGGATCGGCCCCGGAGTGATAACGGGCATAGAGTTTGGACTGCTCGGCTGCATCCTGGCAATTGTTGTGATTGCCGTCCCGGTGATTGTCACCACCCGGCGCCATAACCGGAGGCCAAAATGAAACACGATTATAAATATCTTTTCCTCCTGATGGCCACGGCCTTTATGCTGTTGGCATGCCAGCTTACAGGAGTTGCCACCCCCACTGGGTTTGTCACTCCGTCTGGTGTACCTGCCAATTCCACCACATTAACTCCCACCGTTGCGCCGCTTACTTACGTAAATCTGGATAGCGGCGTTCAGGTCCATTATCCGGCCGGATGGACGGAGCAAACCCCTGCCCAGGGTGACCAGGCGGTGATGGGGTTTGCCAGCCCTGACCAGGCGGTGTTTTCATCTCTATATGTGTTTGCGGCCCAGGCAGGTGATACGCCCGAATCGACGATTAACTCCCTCAGCAGCTCTGCATTGACCGGGTTGACCAATGTCGTGGTCGTCAGCAATGCAGCGATTACCCGGTCAGACGGCACGCCAGCCTGGAGCCAGGTGGTTACTGCCCAGAGCAATGGCAATGATCTGAAAATCAATCTGACGACGGCTATTTACGGGTCACGCTTATTTTTTATGCTGACCTACGGTTCGCCTTCAGCATACGATTTTTATGCCAATGATATAGCTGCTCTGCTGAACGGGATGGTCTTTCAATCGCCGGTCGTCAATGGTGTGAACCGCAGCAAGGCACTCTTCCTTTCCGGAGGTGAAAGCACCAACCCGCGCGACTACGATCCAGCCACCGAACACGATTCCGGCGATAAACGCGTCTTCAGCGGATTGGTGTCACTCGACACCAATCTTAACCTGGTTCCGGAATTGGCCCAATCCTGGGATATTTCCCCGGATGGTACGGTTTACACCTTCCACATACGGACAAACGCCAAGTTCCACGATGGTCGGGCCGTGGTAGCCCAGGACGTGATCTATTCGTGGGAAAGGGCTGCCAATCCTGCCACCCAATCCGATACCGTCCTTACCTACCTGGGCGACATTGTAGGTGTGGCTGAGATGCAGTCAGGCAAAGCAAGCCACATCTCAGGGTTAAAAGCGATCGACGATCATACCCTGCAGGTGACGATAGATGCAGCCAAACCTTACTTTCTTTACAAACTGACCATGCCGGTTGCTTTCGTGCTGGACCAGAAAAACGTCGAATCCGGGTCGAACTGGTACCGCACTCCAAATGGCACAGGACCGTATAAACTGACCCGCTGGGACAGCTTCCAATTAATGGTCTACGATGCCAACCAGGATTTCTATCTCGGAGCGCCAGCCATCCCGCAAATTGTCGTGGAATTGTTTTCGGGGATTGGCATCAACCTGTTCGAATCGGGCGAGATCGATATGACCGGCATATCTTCTTCCGATGTGGCCCGTGTGCTGGACCCGGCCGACCCCCTCCATCCCGATGTATACAGCGGTGTGAGCTTGTGCACCGATTACGTGGTTTTTGACGTGACCAAGCCGCCCTTCGATGATGTCAAAGTGCGCCAGGCTTTTAGCATGGCATTTGACCGGCAAAAATATATTGACGTGGTTAATAATGGAGTTGGCATCCCGGCGAATGGACTCTACCCGCCTGCCCTGCCCGGATACAACGCGGACCTTCAAGGGCTTCCGTATGACCCCGCGCAGGCACGCCAGTTGCTGACAGAATCCAAGTACGGCGGCCCGCAGGGATTACCGCCCATTACGTTTACAGATGCTGGCTTTGGTAATACAGCCGGTCCGAGCGTGGCAGCCATGGCACAGATGTGGCAGCAGAACCTGGGTGTGACCATAACCATTGAAAACCTCGAACCGGATAGATATCTAGATCTGTTGAATTCCGGCCAACACGGCCAGCTATTTTCCAGCGGCTGGTGCGGTGATTACCCCGACCCGGAGAATTTTGCAGACGTGCTGTTCCATACCGGCGCACAGCAAAATACCGGAAAATACAGCAACCCGGCGCTGGATACAATCCTCGACCAGGCTCGCGTGGAGCAGGATGTGACCAAGCGCATCCAGCTCTATCAGCAGGCAGAGCAGATGATCGTGGAGGATGCACCGGCGCTGTTCATTATGCACGATGTATCTTATGAACTGGTCAAACCAAATGTGAAGGGGTTTGTACTGACCCCGATCAGTATTCCTATAGAACGGTATTTATATCTCCAGCCGTAAGTCAGCCCCCTGAAGAAAAACCCTCTCCAAAGCAGGAGAGGGTTATATTTTATGGCCTGGCCTCCGCCAGGAAATCCACCCGGTCAATAGCAGGTCCTACACTGGACACCTGGAAATCGAAAGAGACAGGCGCATCTGCTGTTAGGACTGATGTGGATTCCCACCTGCGCACACCGACCACATTCCCGGACGCGTCGAAAGCAGTTGCCAGAACCCAGGTCGTCTTCGCTGTCCCGGAGCCGCTCATAACCACCTGTCCGGTCACTTGTGCCGTCAGCCCGGTTAAATCCACCCTTACCAAAGTATTTTCCGGGATCGCAGGCAGATAGCGTACATCCCCAGGCAGAATGCGAATGGCCGTTAAAAGTGTTACCTGAATAGAAACCACTGTTTTTTCTGACGGAGCGATATGGACTGCCAAAGGCATGGACGCGCCTGCGGGGAGAATATCCAGCAACCCAAAGGCTGCTGCATTGGTAAGCTCATGTCCGCCAACATCGAGCAAAGTAAATTGAATTGAAATGTTTTCGACTGTATCGGCGAACTGGTTGGACACCAGTGCGAAGCACCACAACCCGCCATCCGTTTCTGACCAGCAGCGGGCCTGTTGGACCGGGAGTGGAACCGGGGTGGGTACTGGTTCTGCTGGAGTGGCATTACCAGCCGGGATGATGAGCTTTGTCCCAACTAGAAGGGTTGACGCCTGAACGCCAGGGTTGGCGGCCATAAGCGCCTCAGGCGTAATGCCGTGACGGGCGGCAATCCCGATCAAGGTATCCCCCTGGACAACGGTATAAGTAAACGTGGTGGGAGTGGGTTGGATGATTTCTAGAACAGGTGGGATAACGGTGGAAGTGCTCGCAGGGGTGGAGGTCAGAAAGGGTACTGCCGGTGGAAGATCCGTAGCCACTACGCTGCTCCCTGCACAAGCGCTCAATATCAACAAAAGGAAAACGCTGGCCATGCTTCTTGGCATGTGGAGATTATACACGTTTCACTTGCCCCCACCATCAGCCTGTGCTAAACTCAGTTGATGGCTGACGATGACGGACTGTTATCGGAAGAAACCGGGGAAAACACGATGCTCCGGGAGGCGATGGATGCCTTGCGCCTGGGGGACCGGGGGCGGGCGCGCGATTTGTTGACCCGCCTGCTCAGAACGGACCAAAAGAACCCTCAATATTGGCTCTGGCTCAGCGCAGCAGTGGACACACAAAAGGAGCGGGTATATTGCCTGCAGATGGTACTCCAGGCAGACCCGCAAAATTCTGCAGCCAAGCGCGGCTTGATCCTTCTGGGGGCACTCCCACCGGACGATTCCATTCCACCTTTCCCGCTTAACCGGCCGCGCCTATGGGAGGAGAAATTGATCCACTCCCAGGATACGATGGAGAAAATCAACGGGTGGGACAAGCCAATGGTACGGATATTGTCCATTTTGGGAATTGCGGTCATCATTATTGGCGGTCTGTTCCTTGGCAGGTCTTTACTGGTTTCCAACCATGCTGCCCCCTATCTTTCCCCTACACGCCGTCCAACGCTTACCCTCACATTAACACAGACCGTTACTCCCGCCTTTCGCACCTCCACTCCGACCTTTATAGGCGCCACCCCATTGTGGATGTTCCTGGCTTCCACCTATACTCCAACTCCGCTCTATGTGAATACCACCCACCCGGTCCTGTCCCGCGCTTCGTACGATGCCGCGTTACGTTCCCTGGCAGCGGGCGATTTTGACACCGCGCGTGTCCAATTACAGGACGTGCTTAAAACCGAACCGAATGCCGTGGACGTATATTATTACATCGGCGAGAGTTACCGCATGCAGGGAGATTATTACCACGCCAAGGATTCCTACCAGGAGGCGATCAATCGTGACCCGACCTTTGCGCCCGCCTTCCTGGGTCGTGCCCGCGCCAATATGGGGTTGAACAAGGTTGTGGATGTCCTGGGAGACCTGAACGAAGCGATTGACCTTGACGGGAATTTTACAGAGGCATACATTGCACGCGGCGCTTACACGGTTGGAAATAACCCAACTGCGGCTGAACAAGACCTGGAGACAGCGCTGGAGCTCACCCCGGATTCAGCCCTGGCTTACCTATACCTGGCAGATGCGCAGTTGAACCTGGGAGAAAACTATGCGGCGCTGGATTCAGCCATCCACGCGAATAAGCTTGACATGACCCTGGTACCGGTTTACCTGGCGCTGGCAAAAGCCTATATTAAAACCGGCCAGACATTCCAGGCAGTCAATGTGCTCCAGACTTATACGGTATACAACCCGCAGGATGCCGACGCTTTGCTGCAGCTGGGAACTGCTTACAACACTACCGGCGACTACGAAGCAGCTGTGGAGATATTAAACAAGGCTATAAACGCCAACCAGCATAATCCCGAAGCTTACTTCCAGCGCGGTACTGCCTACCTGAACCTCGACAGTCCCAACCTGGCAGAGACGGATTTTAATTCAGCGCTGAATTACGATCTTTCCGATTTTGATTCTTACCTCGGGCTGGCACGCTGTTATTTTATGCAGGGTAGCCCCAACAATGCTTATATCGAAGCGGATCAGAAAGCCCTGCCCCTGGCACATTCGGACGTCACCAAGGCGCAAGTCTATTATTGGGAAGCACAATTCCTCGAGGCCATCGGGGACCCCCTATCGAATCAGGGCGCTCAAAATAGTTGGGAGGCCTTGATCGCATTACCTGCAAATGCGATGCCGGACGCGTGGCGCACGGAGGCCTATCAGCATCTTAAAATCACGCCCACATTCACGCCCACATTTACCCCCACATTGACTTCCATATTGACTACCACCTGGACGCCGACGAAGACGCCATGATAGATCAAATATAAATTTAAGGAGGGGTAGTGATGTTCAACTCATTTGGTTTGGGTGAGATAGTTATCATCGTTTTCAACGTAATCATTTTATGCATCCCGATATTGCTTGTATGGCTGCTCTTCAGAACCCTGCAAAAAATATCCCGGCATAGCGAGCAGATCGAGCGGGAGGTGAAGGCCCTGCGGGAGGAGATGCAATCCATTCGGGAACAAATGCCCATCAGTTCCCCAAAATGACATTTCTTGCAAGGATCGCAAACGGCGGCAGGTTTCCTGCCGCCGTTTGATTATTTACGGCATTCCCCACATGGGCACAATGCCCGCAGGTAATCCCATTTGTATATCCCTGCGTCATGCCCATCCTCCCAGACCGGGGTGATGCCATACGAGCCAACCGGGAGGATGTTGTTTATACGGGTGGCGGGGGAGTCGGGCAGGTCAGTGGAAAAAACCTTGGGGTCGGGGGTATCCCCCATTTTGTCGTGCCCGCCTCGGCATTCGGCGCAAGGACAGCCAGCCCTCACCAGGGCAAAGGGGTAAAGGCTGACATGATCGTCGTCCCAGATGACTGATAATTCTTTTTTTTCGCGATTAGCGGTTATGGACACAGGTTTCATAATTGTCTCTTCGAAACCTTTAATGGGATGGGATGACTGAAAGGTAATTTTGCACGGCCCAGCCGGTACGGGTGACATCATAGGAGGCGGTGAGGCGCCACCAGGTGAAACCTTCTGCATCCACAGGGCCTTCGGCGATCAGGAAAACTTCGGCATCATTCCCTGAGAATAGCACTTTTGAATTAATGCTTGGGTCCGCATGGATGTTCAACCCCTCTCCACCCGTGTTAGTTACCAAAACGTAAACACCGACAGCAAACTGACCCGGCGCTGGGGTGGGGGATGTGGTGGGCGTGGGAGGAAACGGTGTCACCGTGGGGGGCTGGGCGTGCGGGGTGGAAGTGGGGGCAGGGATGATGGTCAAAATGGCGGAGGCGGGTGCTAGATCCTCGGGAGGAGCAGCCGGGCGTCTTATCAGGATATAAGCGAGGCTGGCGCACAACAAAACTCCGGCAACCACCAGAATTGCGATCAGGACTTTGCCATTCAAGATGTTTTTTATCATTATTTAGGAAACAGAAATAAAAAAACTCAAGAGAGCGGGAATAAACAAATCAGGAGAGATACCAGGATGGAAGATCATCCCGTACACCCAGCCAGGATTTCCGCTCCGGTCATGAATTATACCTTTTCACTGGTAAGCAAGTACCTGGCGCCCGGAGGGATAAGCACCTGCAAACTTTTTTGGAGAACTTCGAGGGTTGCTTGTTGTGTACCCAGCATGGGTTCCCCATCCATTTGGAGGGAGAAGGGTGTGCCGGAGTCTATGGAAGCTCTGCTGAAGGGAATGCAGCGGGCCTGGTCGGAAGTGAGGTGACGCCCCGACTGCATGTCGAAGAAATGGCGGAAGGCATCCGCCAGGGTCGAGCCGGAGAACAACCATAAATCCATCAGGCCATCGTCCAGGTATGCCTTGGGGGATATCTCAGCCAGACCACCCACATAATGACGGATGTTGCTTGCTACAGCCAACAGGTAATGGCCCTCAACGTGCTTCTCGTCTGCGCGGATGCGCAAATTCATCCCATGCCACAGAGTTGCGTTCCACACGGTGGTGGCAAAAAACTCAGGCACATTCAGGTATTTCTCCACGCGCTTGCGGGGCTCCAATTTTTTTACGGTTAGTGCATCCAGACCGATTCCAGCCCACATCATAAAAGGCCGATCATTGCATAACCCCACATCCATTGCACAGGGCTTTACCTCCGCCAGCAGGCGAGCATTCTCCCGCAATGATCGCCAGCGCGGCCAAATGAAGGCTTTCATTCCCAGCTCCAGCGCCCAGACATTCGCCGAACCGGCGGGTAGCACACCCAGGGCTGTCTGTGAACCGATCAGGCCAGAGGCCGCCTGGCCGACGGTCCCGTCACCGCCGATGACGAAGACCGCGCGAAAATTCTCGCTGGCAGCCATCCGTGCCAGTTGCGTGGTATGCCGACCATTGAGAGATTCTGCCACTTCCACACGCCAGCCGTAATCGCTCAGAGTGCGGATCACTCCGCCGATAAATGGGCGCACAGAGATGCGTCCGGCAGCTGGGTTGTAGATAAGCAATGTGTCAGCCATGCCAATATTATACTTTGGGCGGAGGAAAAGAACCGTAAAAGCAGCGTGTTATAATCCCCACCGGGCAAATTATGGACGAGCCGACGGCTACTTAATAATCGTTATCAACTGCTGGAGGCGACTTGGCAAGGGGGGCATGGCAATTGTCTACCGCGCCCAGGACCTGATGCTGGAGCGGCTGGTGGCGGTTAAAGTGCTGCGCGAGGATTACTCGCGGGACCCGGCTTTCCAGGATCGCTTCCGCCAGGGAAGCCAAGGCGGCAGCCAACCTTTCTCACCCGAATATTGTCACCATGCATGATTTTGGCCTGGATAATGGCCAACTATTCCTGGTCATGGAATACGTCCCGGGCACGGACCTGAAAACGCTGATCAAGCAGCGCGGCCGGTTCAGCCCGGAAGAGGCCCTGCCGTTGCTCATCCAGGCCTGTGCTGGAATTGGCTACGCCCACCGGGCCGGGCTGGTCCACTGCGATGTGAAACCGCAAAACATGCTGGTCACACCGGATATGCGCCTCAAAGTCGCCGATTTTGGGATCGCCCGGGCCCTTTCCACCATTCATCCCGAAGAGCAAAGTGAACGTGGTCTGGGGATCACCGCAATATTTCGCTCCCGAACAAGCCTCCGGAGCAGCACCTTCCCCGGCTTCGGATGTTTATTCCCTGGGCATCATCATGTACGAGATGTTGACCGGTTCCCTGCCCTTCCAAGCCACCACTGCCTCTGACCTGGCCCGCCAGCATGTGGAAGTAGAGCCGCCGTTGTTGAGTGAGATGCTCCCGGAAATTTCCCCGACGCTGGAACAGATCCTGACAAAAGTCCTTTCCAAGGAACCTTCCCAGCGATACCGGACGGCCGACCAACTTGGACGCGTCCTGATGAACTTTGGTAATGCCAGGTCCGCTCCATCACTGGCTTTGACCCCGGAAGCGAGCCCCTTCGGCGTAACCCAGCAAGGTGGCAAGACATCCATGTTTGGAGCCGGCGCTCGAAATTGACTGGGTCTCGGTTGGCCTGGGATTGGTCGCACTGGTGGCTGTTCTGGGACTGATTCCGTTCTGGATGTGGATTTACTTCGTGTATAATCCGCCCATTCGGTAATCCGGGATGAAGCCGTACATCATTGCTCCCTCCATCCTTTCGGCAGACTTTACCCGTCTGGGTGAGCAGATTGCCGAAGCGAGGCTGCCGGGTGCAGACTGGATCCACGTGGATGTGATGGATGGGCATTTCGTCCAGAACCTGACGATGGGACCGTTCATCGTCGAGGCCTGCCGCCGGGCGACCAAGTTGCCGCTCGATGTACACCTGATGATCGAGCATCCGGAAAATATGCTGGAAGCAGTTCTGCAGAAGCCGGTGCCAGCTCACCTGATCGTGCATGTGGAAACCTGCCCGGATATTGCCGGTACATTGAAAACGATCAAGGCGCTTGGCTGTAAGGCCGGGGTGACTCTCAACCCGGCCACCCCTGCCTGCAGACCTCGAACCAGCATTGACCGCTGGCTGACCATGTGCTGGTGATGACCGTCCATCCCGGTTATTCCGGGCAGGATTTCATGCCGGAGATGCTTACCAAAGGTTGCAGAAATTCGCCGCAGGTTGGATGAGATCGACTCACCAGCCTGGCTGGAAGTGGATGGCGGCATTTCCGCAAGAACATTTCCCAGGTCCGGGATGCAGGTGCAGATGCGTTTGTGGCGGCACAGTGCCATTTTCAACCATCCAGATGGTATCGCGGCAGGCATCCGCTCGTTAAGGGAAAAACTGCGATAAAATGTCTCACCCATGAGCCATGTGAGGAAAACAAAAATCACGGCTTGCGCCGTGACCTTGTCTGTAGATTAATAATTGATTACGCCGTCTTTACCAGTGTGCGGATGCACTTGGTGCACAGTGTCTTCTTCACCTTCCGACCGTTCTCGATGACCGTCACCTTTTGCAGGTTGGGATGGTACGGGCGATTGGTAACCCGATGAGAGAACGAGACATTATGACCAAAAGTAGTGGCCTTACCACAATGAGCGCATTTTGCCATTTTTTGTACTTCCTTTCCTGCCGGATAATACCAGTGCCTGTCTTTTGAAAGCGGCGTATTTTACCACGAAACGTATCCTTGTACAAGTCAAGTGTTATTATTGTGTGAAGAGGACTAAATTATGGGCAAAGAAACCACCACTTTAGGCACAATTCACATTTCGCCGAATGCTCTGGCGACCATTGCCTACCATGCCACGCTGACATCCTATGGCGTGGTCGACCTGGCGCCGAAGAACCTGGCAGAAGGTATTGCGACAACTCTCACAAAGGAGCCGGCGCATGGAGTTGCGGTGCATTACAACGGCGAAGAAATCGATATCGATGTCCATATCATTATTGAATACGGCACACGGATCACTTCGGTGGCTGACAGCGTTGCCAACGCAGTGCGCTACCAGGTGGAAAAAGCGTTGGGGATGCCGGTTCATAATGTTAATATCCATGTCCAGGGCCTGCACGTCAGCGATCCCGAATAGAGTTAGGAGAATTTATAAGTATGAATCCGGATGTTCAAGCGCGGCTGGAGCGTTTAAAACGCACGCCGGTTGACGGGCAAGCACTCAAGAAACTGGTCGAAGCCGGTCTGACCTGGTTGCGGGCCAACCAGCAACTGGTTAATTCACTCAATGTATTTCCCGTCCCAGATGGTGACACCGGTACGAACATGGTGCTGACCATGCAGTCGGCTTACAACGAAATTGACCACCTGGGTTATCGTGAGATTGGGCAAATGGCCGCGGCTGTATCCCAGGGGGCGTTGATGGGAGCGCGCGGTAATTCGGGCGTGATCCTTTCCCAGTTGTGGCGCGGGTTTGCCCGTGCGCTGCACGAACCAGGAGATCCTGAAGGGCCCGACTTGGTGCATGCATTCGCCGAAGCGCGTGATACTGCCTACAAGGGAGTTGTTCGCCCGGTGGAAGGGACCATCCTGACGGTTGCCAAAGATGTGGCCGCGGCTGCCGCCCAGGCCATTCAGACCACGAACGACCCATGCGAGATCCTGGCACGCGTTGTCACAGCGGCAGATGCATCGGTTCAGCGAACCCCGGATCTTCTGCCGGTGCTCAAACAGGCCGGTGTGGTAGACTCGGGCGGCAAAGGCTTATTTTTTATCCTCGAAGGGATGCTGCGCTTTGTTAACGGTGAACCTTTGGACACACCCACGGCAGCCGTCCAACCGCTTTCGGCAATGAATCTGGAGAACACGATGGATTCCATTGAACCAGGACAGGATTACGAAGTGGTTGTTGATTTCGTTCCAAGGGAAGCACTGGATTTGCCGACGTTTTACAGCGAATTGGAAAAGATCGGAACTTCCATCCAGATGGGCGAGGGGGAGGGAATGTACCGGATGCACATCCACGTGCCCACCGAAAAGCGCTATCAACCGATTGATTATATCATGACGCTGGGTACCATCACCAAGATTGCCATGGAAAACCTGATTGCCCAAATGGAAGGGATCGACCACAAAAGTTCCGGCGCACGGATCGAACTGGCAAACATCGAGCCAGGGCAAATTGCAGTGGTCGCGGTCTCACCGGGGGCTGGCATCTCACGCGTCTTTGCCAGCCTGGGTGTGGCAGCCATCGTTGAAGGCGGGCAGACGATGAACCCGTGCACAAAGGATATTCTGGATGCTTTTGAGAATTTGCCAACTGAAAAAGTCATCATCCTGCCCAATAACAAGAACATCATCCTGGCTGCCCAACAGGCCAAGGATGTGACGGTCAAGAAAGTATATGTAATTCCCAGCAGCAGCGTCCCGCAGGGGTTGGCAGCCATGATGCAGCTGAACCCCGACGGTGATCTGGATACGGTGGCTGCCAAGATGAACAAAGCCATCAAGGAAGTAACAACAATCGAGGTCACGACCGCCACACGTACGGTTGAGATAGACGGTGTCTCGGTGGAGAAGGGACAAGTTATTGCCCTGGTCAATGGCAACCTGGCAATTTCGGCCGCGACCGTGGAAGAAGCCTGCCTGCGAGCGCTCGCATTATGCACATGCAGGCGACCATGAACTGATCACCCTGTTTCATGGAGAGGGTTTACCGATCGCGGAGACCAACCGGATCGTGGATGTGATCCGGGCTGCATATCCTGCTCAGGAAATCGAATTGCAGGATGGCGGTCAGCCGCATTACCAATTCATTATCTCGATCGAATAGTTGAAATTGCCGGAGGCATGCCCTCCGGCAATCCCTTATGTCCAACGTTTGTATCCTCACCGACAGCACAGTGCAGTTTACATCCCCGAGTTTTCCGGGGCGTGAACGGGTGTATGTTATTCCATTCGAAATTAAAAACACACCGCCAGAGGGGGATGTGCCCAGGCGAGGCAACGGCTTTTCCAAGAGACTGATTCCCCCTTCGTCAACAGAATTTATCCGCTTCTATTCTCAACTAAGCCGCGAGTACGACACGATTTTTGTGCTTACCCTATCATCCCAGCTCAACCCAACGACACGGGTGGCACTGTCTGCTTCGCAGCAATCCGGGAACCCTGCAACAATTGACGTAATTGACTCGCAGACAACCGGCATCGGGCTGGGGTTGCTCGTCCAGGCTGCGGCAGCCGCGGCGGCCGGCGGCGCCGCACCGGCAGAAATTGAACGCCAGATGAGGGCCGCCATCCCGCGAATTTACATGCTTATCTGCATCCCTGAGTTGACGTATCTGGCAAATTCCGGATTCATGGATTATTCCCAGGCACTGATCGCCGAGATGATGGGAATGCTGCCCATCTTTGCCATCGAGGATGGCCGCCTCACGCCGATGGAAAAGGTGCGCACACAACGACACTTGTTCGAGTCTTTCCTGGAGTTCATTAACGAATTCGATGCACCAGACCATATTGCCTTGATGAGAGGCGCGGGCCACAACACAAGCCGCACACGGGCAGTCCGGCAATATGTTCAAGAGGCTTTCCCTGCTACATACTTCAGCGAACATACCATTGCTCCGCACCTGGCAGCATTATTCGGCCCACAGAGCACTGCGTTGGTAATTATGGAAAAGCTGGAATAGAGGTTGTTATGAAAATCGGTTTCGTTACCGACAGCACAGCCGATATTCCGGCTGACCTGGCCGGACAGCACGGGATCGAAGTAGTTCCGGCAATAGTAAATATAGGAAACCATAGTTATTCCGACGGTGTTGATATCAGTCGCGAAGAGTTTTACAGCCGGCTACCAAACCTTTTCCCTTCGCCGACAACGTCCTCCCCGTCGGTGGGTTCAATCCAGGAGCGTTATGAAAAATTGCTCAAGGCGGGTGCAGATTTTGTAATTTCAATCCATCCGCCAAATGAGTTGAGCGGCATATATAATGCTGCACGTCTCGCCGCAGAGGCATTTGGACAGCGGGTAAAAGTGCTCGATAGCGGCCAGGTTAGCCTGGGACTGGGGTTTCAGGTCCTCATGGCTGCAGAGGCTGCTGCAAGGGGTGCCATATTGGATGATGTGACGGAGCTGGTGGAGGATATTCATCAAAGGGTGAGATTGGTGGCTTTGCTGGATACCATTGAATATATTCATCGAAGCGGCCGGGTTTCGTGGGCGGCGGCCAAGATTGGCGGCATCCTCCGGTTACAACCTCTCATTGAGCTGCGCTTCGGCATTGTCCACCGGCTGGGATTGGCTCGCACGCACTTGCAGGGTGTTGAACGCCTGTTAGATTCGCTCTATTCCTGGGGACCGCTGGAAAGGTTGGCAGTGCTGCATACCAACGCGGAATCTGCCGCCCGGCTCTTGCTCGAGGAGGTGAAATCGAAGGGCTTGGTCCAGCCCTTACTGGTCAATGTCACCACCGCCATCGGGACCCACGTCGGTCCGAACGGGCTGGGTTTTGCAGCAATCCCATATCCAGGGTTAGCGACTTTCCTGTAATCTATCCAAAAAAATAAAAAAAACAGCGCCCAATGGAGCGCTGTTTTGTCTAGGCCGCAAAACGAAAGCTAATCCAGGTAATAAGTCATTCTTTGCAGTCCAATGGACGGATCAAGATATTGCACCCGAACACCGGCCGGAACACTCAGGCTGATGGGAGCGTAGTTTAATATGGCTTTAACACCCGCCCTCACCAGCAGGTTGGTCACTTCCTGCGCAGCTGCAGCCGGGACGCACAACATTGCCAGTTTAATCCCGGATGACTGCAGAGCCGTCACAAGATCTTTTGTGTCGCGGACAATGAAATTTCCCACCTGGCCACCAATTTTGGCGGGGTCGTTATCAAAAACCATCACGACCCGGAAGCCGCGGTCGCTGAACCCCTGATAACGCGATAAGGCGTGGCCCATATCACCCATGCCGACCACTGCAACGTCCCAAACCTGCCTAACTTTTAAAATCTCACGCAATTGGTCTATTAGAAAAGCAATATCGTAGCCGGTGCCCTGTTTGCCGAATTCACCAAATTGCGAAAGGTCCTTGCGGATTTGGGCGGCAGAGATGCCCACGCTTCCACCCAGTTCCTGTGAAGAAGTGGTTAGTTTCCCCACGGATTGCATGTGGCGAAGCGCGCGCAAATAGATCGGCAGACGGCTGACGATGATATCGGGGATTTCTTGTTTATTCATGGCAAACCTCGCTTAATTGTTGTGGACAAACTTTACCATAAATTAAAGGTTTGTGCAATTCTTCATTTTACAATTATTTGAACAGTGATAATGTCATTGCCTTGAATATCTATGACCGATAAGGGGAATGGCAGGTAGTGACCGGCAGGATAAGTGCGATCGGGGTTTTCGGGTTGAGACAGGTAGGGCAGGGAATCCGTAAAACTTTCAACTGAGAGCGGAGAGGTGGCACTCACACTGACCATAATCCCTTTGGTCTGTTTCCAGGTCCAATTATCGGAGATGAGGGCGCCCGTATAACCTGTCGGTTCAAAATAAAATGCCTGCGGATCCACCGCCAACGGGATGCGAGTGCTGACCGGATCTGGGGTGTTGTACGTGATTTCGATACCATCTTCCAGCAGCTTGTAGTTCTTGACGCGGCTGCCATCCGGGCTGGTGAATTCGATGCTCCCTGGAGTGATTTGCGGTGTGTAGACCATCCAGGTCTGGGTATCATCGCTGAAGGCTCCTGGGATTACGCTGGGATCTGCGGCCTGCCCGAGGTCCGGATGCCATTCGGACGGGTCGCTCAACCCGATCGTAAACTGGCTTGAGGGCCCCACCAGTTGGTGCGGACCGATTCCCGTCAAGATAAAAAAGATTCGTCATGCGCGCACCCACAGGATCAAGGATCGCGAAAAAAGTAAGATCGGAGACGACACATTCAGGCTGACCGTCACTGTTCAGATCCTGGTCACAGCCAGTATATGTATACGGATGTTCCGCCCAGCGTGCCGCAGCCAGTAGTTCATCCACCTGGCCGAGATAATTGGCTCGCAGAGCGATGAGTTTTTCGTCAGTGGTCGGAGAAGTGAGCATGAAATAAGTCTGCCAGGCAGAATCGGTGAGGGAGTTATGGGGTGCACTATTCAATCCAGCCAAGAAGGGAGAGGCAACAATGGGGGACTCGGTTGGACGTTGGATGGTTGAAGCTACTGGAAAAGTCATCAAATCTTCACCGTTAAGGGGTTGAATCCAGGGATGGGCGGCGAGCCAGGCGAAAGTGGGACCGGCAATGTCCTCATTCCCCCAGGTGGAGCGGGGCAGGTCCCCTCCCAGTACAACCAGGTGGGAGGAATCACCAGAAAAAGCTGCATCCACCAGGGCGCGTCGCACGTCAAGCGAAGGACCATCCTGAGTGGCCTGGATATCATCCGCAGCGGGGAGAGGAATTAGCCTCGTCCTCCCTGAACTGGCAAGCTGGGTGTTATTGTCGAGGGGAAAAAATTGAGCCAGGGAATCCACCAGGGTGCCCGAGGTACTATAAACAAACTGGCTGGTGGCCAGATTAAACCCGTCAGCGGCTCGCTTGCTGAAACCAAAGGATATGGTTGCCGGGTCGCCGTAAGCCACCTCCGGAAGGATCAACAGGTTGCGGCTGTCCAGGTTCCGAATCTGCGGAAGTATCCCCATATAATTCAGCGCAGCCAGGCTGGCGGGAGTAGTTAAGTCGAGCAGTGCAACCGGGATATCATACTGCCCGGCCGCATCCAGGACATGCTTCAGACCGTGGCGCTCGCCGAGTGGTCCGGTGTGCGCCCCATCCAGGAGTCGCAGTGCCTGGGCAGGGGTGGAGGCGGGGAAAACGTCCCAAAAGGCCAGGACAAGCGGAGCGCGTTGTGTAGGCGGGAGTGCGTCCGACCGAACGGGGACCGTTTCGTCAGCCGGATTGGATTCACCCGCAACGAAGGAGACCACTTTCATCGTGAAGGGTCGGGGAAGAGCCCGTCGGTTGATTCGCACGGTGACTGTGTCCAGCCATGGATCCCGGATTACACGTGGAATAAGGCCGGGAGTGGCAGGCGTCACAGTCGGACTCCCCTGGGCAGGAATGTCGATGACCAGATCCCAGGGATTTCCACCGGGGTTTGTATCGAGCAGGATTTGGAGGTGGTAATCTGGAACAAGGGGCAGGTCGAGCAGGTCGATCCGCATTTCAAGATCAAAACCGATCGTGCGGGTATAGACAGCCAGGATGTCGGTCGAGGGGGAGGCGGTATTATCCAGTGGATCAAGCACGCGCAAATCCGCAATTGTCCAATCCTGCTGGGAAGAAAACGGAGCGCAAGATGCCAACGGGAGGAGGTAAAAAATTGAAAGCAGGAGGAACAGATAAGGACGGGAGGTCCTCTTCATCGTCTTATTGTATATTAAAAAAAAGTTCTGCGACCCATGGTGGGCATACAAGAGGTGGAACAATCAAATGTGCAGAGCCGGTTATGGGTTATTTTGAACAGCCAGTGTGTAAGTCACCAGTCGTAATCCATCTCCGGGAACGGGCGCGAGGTGCATCAGGATCCTCTGGCCGGCAGGCAGGAGGATGGTTTTCCCCTCATCACCGCAGCCAAGTGTGCCCCACCCGGAGAGCAGGTTACCACCCTGCGATAGTTCCACTGCAAGAGTCCCGTTGCCGGTGCAGGTCAGGCTGAAAATCAGCCGGGCATTTGTCCCTGTGGCGGAAAAGGGTGTGAAAGCGAGCCAATCTTCAGCGTCCCCTTGGGGAGTGGAGACCTGGCTGGAGTAGATGAACCGACGTGTGCCATTTGCAGAGAAAGTTACGTTGATGGCCGGATTGGCAGATGAATCACTGTCGGCGAGGGCCGGACCGACCGTGGGCGTGGGAGCCAGGTCCGAACCGGAGGGGGTTCCGGCTGCGCCGGGAGTGACGATGTTCCCGAAATCGTCGAGTACCGGCAGATCCCCGGCGGCATCAGTCTGGATGTATTGTGCGGTAACCCAGCCATGCCCGCCGGGGCCGGTCGGGTAATCTATCTGCAACCAGGAAGCGGTGCTGTTCTTACCTGTCAGGGAGACTGCCGCACCCACTTCGAGCAACCCGAGCGAATTAAAGGTGGTGCCTGGGCCGCTGCGGACGTTCAAACGCTGGATCACCCGGCCAGTGGGGCCTGCAGGGGTAGGCGTGGTCTGCAAGGGTACCAGGGTCCCCGTTGGAATTGTGACATATTGTGCGGTCACCCAACCGCGGCCTTGGGATGCGGCCGGGAAGAGAATTTGGTACCAGGCCCCTGAACTATCCCGGGCAATGACCTGCACTTGTCCACCAGCATCCAGTTGGCCGATAGATTCGTAAGTAATGCCAGGACCGCTGCGGACATTGACCTTGATGGTAAGGGTCCCATCGATGAGCAGCGTAGCAGCGGTCAACGTGGGTTGAATGGGCGTGACCGTAGGCGTTGCCGAAAGGGATGGAGAAGGCGATGGCGAGGGAGTAATGGATGGGAGGGCTGCTGGTTCCGGGGTGGCACAGGAGGCTCCAAACAATACGAGCGGCACCAACCAGAAGGGCTGTTTCTTCATTGTCTGGATTGTAATGCTTCTTGACTAAATCTGCCCATCTCCAAATTTGAAATAAAGAACCAGCCGGCAACGGCTGGTTCTTTGGAATTTCAAAACGTTTCATTCCCCTTTCGAAGTATCAGGGCGTGGCGATCACCGCCGAATTAATGATCGAGTCAAAGGCCGGCTGGTATTGTGCCCACTCGGTTTGCGGGCAGACGGCAGCAATCACAATGATCTCCTCGTTCCGTAAAATGGCGATGAGATAGGCTGTTGATGGAGTTCCAGCAGAGTTGGGCAATGTATAGATACCGGAGGCGGCCGGATACCCGCTGACAGTGTATGCTTGCGGGCTTTGACCCTTGGTTATCGCGGATTGGGTGGCTATGTAATCGACGACGTCTCCCATCGAACCTGCATTCACGGTAAACGGAATATCGCTGGTTTTCAAGGAATTGGTAATTATTTCCATTATCCCCCCAGTCGTCACAGAACTCGTGGTGTCATTCAAGAGGGCTTCCGATGAGGCGAAGACGATCATAAAGCCGTTGGTGGCATCACCCGTTTCTGAGTACACCCAGGTTGCTGGATAAGTCAGGCTGATCCCGGCTGACGGGTTGCTATATGGAAGGCCGGCCGGTGTTGGGGAAGGGAAGAAATTTGAAATAACCGGAACGTTTAATTTGAAAAAATATACTCCAGCGAAAAGGACAATGCAGCACAGGCAAAGGAGAACAACCGCGACACCGAGGCCGATCCACAAGCCTTTATGAGAGCGTTTTGGAGGAGGTGGCGGTGGGGGAGGAAAAGATTGGGGATAATCAGGCATGGGTTCCATACTTGCGGTTCTCCTTGGTTTGCGCTGGAGCGGGGATCGGTTGCAAGTATTCTAGCATAAAAGCTGGTGAAAGCTTCATCCCAATATTGAGAATTGGCTTGGATCGCCCTGCCAAAGTGGAAAAACCTTTTTTCCATAAACTTTTGGAGCGTGCCCTGGTGGGTTGGCAAGCCTTTGTGGATGCACTATTAATTCCAAATGGGGTGATAAAAAAATCCCAATTTCCCGTTTGCAAAAAAACTCACCCCCCGGTTGCCACGGGGGTGAGTGTCGGAGCGTAAAAAACAGGGTTTGGCATCGATTTGGACGATCTTATCCATTTTTCCGCTCTCTAGCGATTCCCAGTTTCAAATATGCTACTTCAACGAATTGGTCAACCCCGTAATTAATTGCTGCTTCTCTGCGGCGGTCAGTTGGGCAGAAGGGTGCATAGGCAGATAAATCGCCGGCGGCATTCTGCCCGCTCTGGATGACCTCGTGCAATTTCACTCGTCCTGCGCAGCGAACCCGAGGTCCATTCTGAGAAATTCAACCTGCGGCGTCCTTCCATCGTATCGTTATAGACCAGCCAAGAAACCGGGGCAACATAACTATACCAGGGCCAGACGGTCTCGTTACTATGGCAATCAAAACAGGCACGTTTCGCAAGGGCGCGTGTTTGAGGGCTGTCCCAGGCAGGTTCGGCGACAACCGGAGGGTTATTTCCTCGTCCCGGCAAGGGAATCAACTGGATGAGAAGCCCTACCACGACAAGCGCGATGATGATCCCCAGTATAGTTTTTTTCATTGTTTTCTCCTCGATAATTGATGCATGCTTCCATCCATGAACTTGGCTGGACCGCAGCTGATTTTATTTCCGGTCGCGGATATCTACTTTCCGATTTACCCCCTTGGATGGGTTTTATGATTTTATCCTTAAACTTCCAATTCTGAAAGTTTTATGCGACGACCCAGGTCGGTATGCTATACTGAGGCAGAGAGGGTAGCATGCCTGACCACTATCATCCAAAAACACTTGCCCAGATGGACTCGCGTCTGCTGAAGCTGAAGGAATTCCTGATCAAAGCAGTCTCACCCGAGATGCAGGACCGTGCGATTGAAAAAAAACAAGACCGGGAGGCTGTCCATCGTTTATTGCTTGATGCATATGAGCAAACCAAAGCGAACCTTAAACCAGAGTTGCGCGACCGGGTCATCGATTCTGCCCAGGCCGACCTGATCGGGTATGGCCCGCTTGAATTAATCCTGCCTGATCCAGAGATAAGCGAGATCATGGTCAACGGGCCAAAAGAAATCTTTGTTGAACGGGATGGGGAATTGCTCGAGACTGACGTGGAATTCGATGACGAAGAACATTTGCTACGAATCATCGACCGGATCGTGAGCCCATTGGGCCGCCGGGTGGATGCGGATAACCCAACTGCCGATGCCCGCCTACCAGATGGCTCGCGGGTCAATGTCATCATCCCGCCGGTGGCTGTGGATGGACCGCACATAACAATCCGCAAATTCCTGCAGACCAAGACAACCATGAACGACCTGGTCTCGATGGGTGCATTGACCCCCTATATGGCGAAATTTCTTGAAGCCTGCGTGGTAACGCGGCTGAACATCCTTGTTACGGGCAATACAAGTTCCGGAAAAACCACCGTCCTTAATGCTCTTTCCGGCTTTATCCCCGATAATGAGCGCATTGTGACCATCGAAGATGCGGTGGAATTGAAGCTTAAGCAACGCCATGTTGTCCGGCTGGAGACCAAAATTCCCAACGTGGATGGGAGCGGGGAGGTGGGTGTGCGTGAACTGGTTCGTAACGCACTGCGCATGCGCCCGGACCGGATCGTGGTTGGGGAAGTACGCGGCGGGGAAGCGATGGATATGCTCCAGGCTATGAACACCGGTCACACCGGGTCATTGACCACGCTTCATGCGAATTTGCCACGGGATGCGATATCGCGCCTGGAAACCATGGCGATGATGGCCGGCCTGGACATGCCCTTGCTTGCCATCCGCAAACAGATCGCGGCTGCAGTAAACCTGATCGTCCACCTGGCACGCCTCTCCGATGGTTCACGGAAGATGACCCATATCACCGAACTTTCCGGAATGGAAGGGGATGTGGTTACATTGACCGATATTTTCAGGTTCGACCAGACCGGGTATTTCCTCGGAAGGGAAAATCATCGGGCAGATCCGTCCGACCGGGATGCGTCCCTTGTTCAGTCCTCGGCTCGAGGCTTCCGGTTTCAAGCTTGGCGGGGAAATTTTCGGCGCAGGGTTTTAATTCCGGCCCCGTTCATGACAGCGCCTCTATTTCAGGAAAATGGGTAAATAAGAGGCAAGATATCTCGTGTTATAATTTCTTAGCCTGGACCATCTTCTGAACGGAGGTCAAATGGAAATTACAACCCAGAAGTTCAAACATTGTGATTTGCTTTTTCTAAATGGGAAGGTGGATAGTTTCACTGCACCCGACCTGATCAAAGCAATCGAAGGGCTCAACGGAGCAAAACGCTATAAGATCGTCCTGGACCTGAGCCACCTTGAATACATGTCCAGCGCGGGTTTCCGTGCCCTGCTCCTCGGTCAGCGCAACTGCAAGCGCTATAACCGTGGAGAGATTGTACTGGCTTCAGTGCCCAAAAAAGTGATGGATGCTCTTGACCTGACAGGATTTACTCCGCTCTTCAAGATTTTTGATGATATTACCCCGGCGGTCGGTAATTTCTAACCTGCGTTGACAGTTGAAATAGTTTCAGGCCGCCTCCATCCGCCAACCGTGAGGCGGCCTCATTATTCTTATGCGCACGGAAATCTTTTCCGCAAACCTTGAACAACTGGAAGCCATCCGTGAGTTCGCTGCCCGGGCGGCGAAGGATGCCGGCATGGATGATTCTGCAGTCTATGCCGTTGAATTATGCATGGATGAAGCTTGCACGCAATGTCATAGAACATGCTTACGAAGGAAAAAATGGGGGGGAAATTGAATGCACCTGCGATGCTGACGATAAAAACCTGACCATCATCATCCACGATCACGGGAAATCCTTTGACCCCGAGAGTATCGCATTACCCAACCTCGATGCCGATCTCGATTCCCGGCCTGTGGGCGGTTTGGGCATTTTCTTGATGAAAAAACTGATGGATGAGGTGCACTTCGAACCTCAGGGCGAGGCGGGCAATGTTTTGACCATGATTAAACGGCTTAAAAAAAAACCTAAAAAGGGAAAAACCGCACGTTCCATGTCCGACTGGAAACAAGTGATCCTGTTGGGCGAAGAACTCATGCGGGAAAATTCCCTTCCTGCCCAACATGATCTGATCAATGCGAGTACAGCACACATCCTGGAATGCCAGGCGGATCTATGGCTGGATGAAAGGTTGTTCCGGTTGCCGGGGTTAAACCCGGCTCCTCTTTATCCGGCGCAGCCTCCTTCAGCGCAGATGCAGAAGGCTTTTACCAGCGGGGTAACTGCCTCTTCTGAAGGACAAAAGACGCTCCTGGCAATCCCGCTTAAAAACGGTGAGACGGTGATGGGAGTGTTACAGGTGGAGAGGCCCGATTCGCCCTTCCGCAAAAAAGAGATCGATCTCCTGGACGGTTTGGCGGGCCACATCTCATTGGCACTGGTGGCTTCGCACCGCTCCGTCATCGAACAATGGCGCATAGAGCAATTAACTCTTGTCCGCAGGGTGAGCGCACAGATTGCCAACGTGTTCGACCTGGATAAATTATCGAAAAGGGTCACCAGACTTATCCAGCGCACCTTCCATTACTATTATGTTGCCATTTTTACACGGGAGCCAGACCTGGATGCCCTGACTTTCCGTTCCAGCGCCGGGCCGGAGCGAGGGGGAGGCAAACGCGTGAAAGCCACTCTCGGCGAAGGTTTGGTGGGGAGTGCGGCTCAAACCGGAGAAGAAGCGGTCACCAATGATGTCGGTTCTGACTCACGCTACAAATTCATTGAATTGCTTCCTGAAACCAAGTCTGAAGCTGTTCTGCCGTTAAAAATTGAGAATAATATCCTGGGTGTCCTGGATGTCCAGTCTGACCAGTTGGAAGCGTTTCACCCGAATGACTTGCTTGTTTTGAGAGCGCTTGCGGATACGATCGCCATTGCCATCAATGGGGCGCGCCTTTACAGCGAACTGCAGAAGCGTGCCGACCACCTGGAAATGGTGGCCCAGGTCAGCGAAGAAATCACCTCCACGCTCGACCTGGATGAATTGCTTAATAAAGTGGCAGTCCTCATCCAAAAGCATTTAAATTTCCCTTATGTGCATCTGTATACGGTTCACCCCAACCGGCGTCAGATCATTTATGAAGCGGGCAGTCGGTGAGCGCAGCAAGTCGCTCAAAGGTTTCATGTTCGACCTGGATAATGATGAGGGCATTATTTCCTGGGTGGCTCGCAACGGGAAGACCATGCTGGCCAACGATGTAACCAAGGAACCGCGCTACCGTCCTTCGCCACTCCCGCCCGAGGATACACGCGCGGAGATGACCATTCCCCTGGTTTTTGACCTGCAGGTTATCGGAGTGCTTGACCTGCAAAGCAACCATCTCAATGCCTTTAGTGAAGACGACCGCTTCCTGTGCGAGGCTTTGGCGGATAATGTGGCAGTTGCCATCCATAATGCCGACCTCTACCGAACCGAACACTGGCGACGACAGGTGGCAGACAGCTTGCGGGAAGTGGCCGGTCTCATTTCTGCCGATGTGGGCCTGGAAGATGTGTTGGACAGCATTTTGCGGGAACTGGAACGCAACCTGCCCTGTGATGTAGCTGCCATCTGGTTGTTGGAAGGGGACAACCTTTACCTGGCCCAGGCGCACGGAGCAGACGTGATGGAAGTGGATAATGCAGCACATCGCTGGCCGGAAGCCTATGGGTTTCTCTCATCCGCCCTCTCTTCCGAACAACCGATCATCCGCAAACCGGATGACCCCATCGGACCAACCGGGACGGCTCTGGGCTACTCAGCCGATTATTCTTCCATTGCAGCCGGTCTGCGGGCGGGTGACCGTCCTCTGGGGGTGCTGACCCTCTCCCATCACACGGCCGGACGTTATGGTCATGAAGCCCAGGCAATGACCGCCACGTTTGCCAATTATGCCGCTGTAGCCATCGAGAACGCCCGCTTGTATGATTCAGCCCAGGAGCAGGCCTATGCTTCGGCAGCCTTGTTGCAGGTGGCACAGGCGGTCGCCAACTCGAATAGCCTGGATGAGACCATCGGCAGCATTGTCCGCATTACCCCCATCCTGGTGGGTGTGAAAGCTTGCGCAGTTTATTTATTGGAAGCTGACCGATTTCACCCCACTCATTCCTATGGGTTCTCAGAAGAAGCCCAAGCTATCCTGTGGAACCAGGATTTTAAACCCGGCGATTTCCCATTGCTGGATGCTGTCCAGGAAAGCACCAACATGGTGGTCGGACTGCTGCCTTCCGGGATCTCCGAAGATTGGCTGGATCCGGAACTTGCCCGCACGGAGCAGGAAACGTTCTATGCCTTGCAGACCGGCGACCACCTGCTGATTGGCTTCCCGCTCATGATCAAGAATGACTTGTTCGGGGTCATGCTGGTGGAGGAAGATTCCGACGCCCGACGTTTCCGTCAGAAGCGGGTCGATATTGTCAGCAGTATTGCGCAGCAGGTGGCATTCAGCATCCAAAATGAGCATCTCCAACGCGAGATGGTGATCCGTGAACGCCTCGAACACGAGGTTCAGCTTGCCCGACAGATCCAGAAAACTTTCCTGCCGGAACACCTGCCCGAGATTACGGGTTGGAACCTGGCTGCCACCTGGATTACCGCCCGACAGGTGGGGGGTGATTTCTATGATGTATTTGAACTGCCCGGCGGAAGGTTGGGCCTGTTTATTGCGGACGTTTCCGATAAAGGCATCCCGGCTGCTCTTTTTATGGCACTTACGCGGACCCTGGTGCGGGCGGTTGTTTTCGATACGCCTTCCCCGGCCGAAGCCCTTGCGGCGCGTCAATGCCCTGATCATTCCGGATAACCAGCAGGATATGTTCGTCTCGGCAGTATATGGCGTACTTGACTTTGGAAAGCGGAGAATTTACCTACTGCCAATGCCGGGCATAACCCGCCCATCTGGTTGTGCGGCTGAAAAGCGGACGATGGAGCTCCTTCGGCGGACCGGCGCGGCTCTGGGCATTATCGAGGATTTACCGATGGAAGAGCGCACGATTACGTCTCTGCTCCAGATGATTTTCTCCTGCTTTATACCGATGGAATGACTGAAGCCTTCTCCCCGGAGGAGGAAACTTACGGCGAGGAACGCCTCCAGCAAGCGCTCGAGACGGCTGAAAAGCCCGGCGCCCGCGAAGTGTTGGATGCACTGGAGACCTCAGTGCGCAAGTTCATGGGACCACATCCGCCTGCGGATGATTTGACCATGCTGGGGATCAGGCGGGAGGTTCGATTTAGACTAGTATGCAGTATTTATTGAAAATAAGCTGTCGAAAAGCAGCGGTAAGGGGAAAAAATCGGTAATTTTAGCCTCATGGTATAATAATTGTGCTGGAAATCTCAATAGGAGCATCGCACATTGGCTTTCAATCCCCTCAATTGGCTTCTGGGTCTTTTTTCTCTGGATATTGGAATAGACCTGGGTACAGCCAACACACTCGTCCATGTCCGAGGCAAAGGGATTGTTATTAACGAACCTTCCTGGGTGGCAATAGATAAACGTACTCGCCAACCGCTGGCGATCGGCCTGCAGGCCAAGGAAATGGTCGGGCGCACTTCAGGCAATATTCTCGTGGTTCGTCCGCTGCGGGATGGCGTGATCTCTGAATTCGAAATAACCGAGGCAATGCTGGAATATTTTATTGGTAAAGTTCATGAGCAGAGTGTGGTTCCCTTGCCGCGCCCGCGGGTGGTGATTGGCATCCCATCCGGTGTGACCGAGGTCGAGAAGCGCGCTGTTTACGATGCCTCCATGTCTGCCGGAGCGCGTGAGACCTACCTGATCGAGGAACCAACTGCCGCAGCACTGGGGGCCGGTCTGCCGGTCGGGGAGACACGCGGCTCGATGATCGTGGATATTGGCGGCGGAACGACCGAAGTGGCGGCATTATCCATGGGTGGGGTGGTTGTTTCCAGGTCTCTGCGCGTGGCAGGCGATGAAATGGACCAGGATATTGTCCAGTATATCCGTAACAAATATAACGTCCTGGTCGGTGAACGGGTCGCCGAACAGATCAAATGGAATATCGGCTCAGCTTTCCCCCTTCCGGTCGAGAAGACCGTGGAAGTACGCGGGCGAAACCTGGTGACAGGTCTGCCGGAATCGATAGAAATCTCTTCCGTCGAGGTGCGCGAGGCGCTTTCGCAGTCTGTTCAGGTCATCGTCGAGACCATCAAAGATGCCCTCGACGAGGTTCCCCCTGAAATCGTGGCTGACCTGATGGATATTGGTATTTGCCTGGCTGGCGGTGGAGCCCTGCTGCATGGGCTGGCTGAACGTCTTTCTGATGAACTCAAATTGCGCGTCTGGGTCGCTGAAGACCCCCTGACCTGCGTCGTGCGCGGCACTGGCATCGTATTGGATGATTTCTCTGCCTCCAGCCGTTACCTGGTCGGGCTGGAGCGCGGCAGCACGCGTCATTCCTGAGTCGCGTGACCGCGTCGCACCGGCGCGGTTTTCCCCATAGCCTATGAAAACCAATTTTCCTCGTTCCCTGCAGAATGTGATTATTGTATTGGTGGCGGTTGGCCTGGTGGCCTCGCCCTGGGCGGGTATTTCAACCCGGTCAGCTCCTGGTTCACGCGCCTCACGGTTGATGCCCAAACCTGGATTTCCACCCGCGTACCTGGCGGTGGAGGACTTTCTGACCGTGCCTCGCGATGTGGCCTCCCTGCGCCAGCGCAATACCGAACTGGAAGCGGAAGTAGCCCAACTCCAGACCCAGGTGATCGATCTCCAGCAACAGGTAACCGAGACGAACATCCTCTCCGCCCTGGTGGACTTTGCACGCGCCAACCCCAATTACTCTTACAAGGCTGCCGCTGTCATCGGCCGGGATCCGAGTCCATTCCTCCGCTATGTCATCATCAACATCGGCTCGAACCAGGGTATTTTGCCCGGGATGCCGGTGGTCACCGACAAAGGCCTGGTGGGTCGGGTGGATGCCGTCATCGCCGAAGCGTCCCGCGTCCAGTTGGTGACCGATGCCGCCTCGGCAGTCAATGTCCGCCTGCAGACTTCCAATACCGAAGCAATGCTGATTGGTTCCGTCACCGGTGACGTTTCGCTGGATATGATTTCACAGGATGCAACCGTGACTGTTGGGGACGTGGTCTTGACCTCCGGATTGGGTGGCAGTTATCCTCCCAACCTGCTGGTGGGGCAGGTGGTCAGCGTCCGCAAACTGGCCACCGAATTATTCCAGCAGGCTGCCATCCAACCCAATGTGGATTTCAACCAGCTGGGTTTCTTGCTGGTTATCACCAACTTCACCCCGGTGGATATTACTCCTCTGATCGCCACTCCCGGACCTTAAACCGAAAATGCGACGAAGTATCCTGGTTGCAATCCCGGTTCTTGGTCTGGCGATCATGCTCCAGACATCCATCATCGAGCGCATCAACCTTCTCAATGGCGCCGCTGACCTGGTGCTGCTGATCATGGCCGCCTGGTGCCTGCAGGAACGCGTCCGCGGAGCCTGGGTTTGGGGGGTGTTGGCCGGGCTCCTGGTGGGGTTTGTTTCGGGCCTTCCCTGGTACATTCCCCTGGTCGGGTATTTGGTCATTGTGGGTTTGGCGCGCATCCTTGCGCACCGGGTCTGGCAGGCACCCCTCCTGGCGATGTTTACTGTTACTTTGATAGGAACAATGGTATTGCTTATGCTCACATTTGTGGAACGCACCCTGTTGGAAGTCCCGCTGCCGCTTAACCTGTCATTCGTGCAGATCATTCTGCCGAGCATTCTATTAAACCTGCTCCTGGCGATCCCGGTTCATTCCCTTATTCGCGACCTGGCAAACCGTCTTTATCCGGAAGAGGTGGTTTCATGACCACTAAAATGGAAGGTAGACAGGTCCTGAACTGGCGGCACCTACTCGTGTATGTCTGTTTTGGCCGGCGTTGGAGTGATTTTTATCTGGCGCCTGTTTAGTTTGCAGATCTTAAACGGGTTGACCTACGTCGCCCAGGCGGAAAGCAATCGTACCCAAACAATCAGTGTAGCCCGCGCCGCGCGGGATCATCTATGACCGAAACGGCACACTCCTGGCACGTAATGTGGCTTCCTACAGCATTGTCATCACCCCCGCCTCGCTCCCGGACGATGATGGTGACATCCAGCGCATTTACCGGGAACTTTCTACATTGACTGGCGTACCGGTCAACCATGGAACGGTGGAAGATGCGAAATTGCTGCAAGCCTGTACGCCCGGTCCCGGCATTACCCAACTGGTTGACCTGGGAATCTCCAATGCGCCTTATGACCCGGTCAAAATCCAGTGTTATGTGGATGAAAAAACCGCCATGGTTGTACGTGAGCACGAGGTGGATTGGCCGGGTGTGAGTGTGGAGATCGACCCGATGCGGGATTACCCAACCGGTTCATTGACCGCCACCATCGTCGGCTTTTTGGGACCGATCCCGGCATCGCTGGAGATGGAGTACCGTGCCCAGGGGTTTCTGCCCAACCGTGACAAAGTTGGGTATGCCGGTGTGGAATATTCGATGAATGATACGCTGATCGGAACTCCCGGGAAACGGACCGTGGAGGTGGATGTAGCCGGGCAGGTGCTGAGCAACCTGGCGCCTCCGATCGCACCGGTACCTGGCAACAATATTGTGCTAACGATCGACACCCGTCTCCAACAGGCAGCGGCATCCATCCTGAAACGCGATATTGATTACTGGAATAACGTTTATTACGGGAAATACCAGATTTCCAGCGGAGTGGTGATTGCCATGAACCCCAAAACGGGCGAAATCCTGGCAATGGTGCAATATCCCACCTATGAGAATAACCGCATGGCGAGGATCATCCCGTCTTATTATTACAATCAATTGGAGCAGGATCCCGCCCACCCCCTGCTCAATATGGCTATTTCTGCGGAATTCCCGCCTGGCTCCACGTTCAAAATTGCGACGGCAACCGGAGCGTTAAACGAAGGTGTTGTCACCCCCACTACACTCATCGATGCGCCTGCCATGATCGGCCTGGTTACCACCTTTTCTCCCACCGATCCCGGCAAGATCCAATATTATTATGACTGGACCTACACTTTTTATGGTGAGACGAGCGGACTTGGCAAAATCCCGTTCCTGGAATGTATCGCCCGCTCCAGTGACGTGTGCTTTTATAAAGTCGGCGGCGGTTATGCCAACGAGATCGAGCAGGGGTTGGGAATTGAGCGCCTCCAGCAGTACGCCCAGGCTGTTGGCTATAACCAACCCAGCGGGATAGAACTCCCGGGAGAGTTATCGGGCCTGATCCCCGACCAAACCTGGAAACGGATTTACCAGGGCGAAAACTGGTCCACAGGTGACACTTATCTTGCCAGCGTGGGACAGGGTTACGTGTTGGCAACCCCGCTCCAGGTGCTCATGTCAGCTGCCACGATCGCAAACGGGGGGAAGCTGATGCAGCCGACCATCATCCAGGAAATTGTGGATGGCGAGGGAAATGTCATCCAGCCATTTACACCCCGTGTACGCTGGGATATCACCACCGACCCGGTCATCAAAGATTTTAATTGTGTTAATGGGGAATGCACCGATACGGGAAAGATGAAGACTGTGAGTGTTTCCGCCGTACAAGAGGTCGCGGCGGGGTTGCGTCTGGCAGCCTCAGACCCAGCCGGGACACTCAACCATGATTTTTCCTTCCTGAATTATCCCATCGCCATTGCCGGGAAGACCGGTACTGCAGAATATTGTGATGACGTGGCCAATGCAAAAGGCATTTGCACTCCGGGTAACTGGCCTGCCCATGGCTGGACGGTGGCATATGCTCCTTACGACAACCCGGAAATTGCCATCCTGGCCTTCTTTTACAACGCTGGTGAAGGCGGCCGTGTGGCCGCACCTACCGTGAGGGACGTCATGAGCGCATATTTCGAATTGAAAGCGGTGGACACGGCGAAAGGCTTAACGGGAAATCCGTAAGAATCCCTGGATTATTGAGCGGCGCCTCGCAGGCAGTATGCTGCGAGGCGCCACTTTTTATTTAAGACCCGGTTTGCTATTGCACTCTCAAAAGTACTTTCCCTTCGCCCCACAACTGCTCCAACTGGTAATACCTGCGCAGATCTTCATCAAAGAGATGAACCACGATATCCCCATAGTCGATGATCATCCAGCCGGCGTCCGGAGTACCTTCGAGGCGGCCTTTCTTTTTATGATCCAGGCGCGTTTTTTCAATCACCCCGTCTGCCAGGGCTTTCAGCATTCGATTACTGGTGGCAGTACAAATAATGAAGTAATCGGTGAAGGAGGCAATTCCTTTGAGATCAAGCAGGATAATATCCTCTCCTTTTTTTTCTTCCAAGGCATTGACAATGGTGTGAGCAAGTTCCAGGGTATCCAGAAGTCACCTCTATATTTTTTTAATAGGCTAAGTACCACGCTAACCCTGCGATGATTTCATGGGCAGGCTGTACAGGGTTGTATAAACCGACCCGCCTGGGAGCAGGTCGGATTTAAAAATATGGACAGCATCGACTCGGACTATGCCAAGAGAGCCGATATTCGTCGCTCCCAGAGCAGTGCAGATCTGACTGTAAATCCGTCGTGGTGACATTTTGCCCAACCCGACCAATGGTCAGATGCGGGGAAAAGGGTCGATCTTCCGAGGCATAACCCAGGCTTGCTGCGACTGCTTCTACGCTGCGCATAAGAGCCTTCAGCGCAACAGGAGCTTCGAGTCCGATCCAGAGGACACGCGCCCTGCGCGCGGTCGGGAAGGCTCCCAAGCCGCCCACGGGCATGGTGAATATCTCATGATTACGGGCTTCCACCTTCAGAGATTCCGCCAGCCGCTCGAGATTGGCGGATGAAACGTCCCCCAAAAATTTGAGCGTCAAATGAACATTTTCCGGTGCCACCCAGCGGACCAGCGGTTTGGGCAGGATTTTTTGCAGCGGGGCGATGCTGCATGCGACCGCGCTCTGGATCTCCTGGGGAATTTTAACCGCGATAAATGACCGCAGCATCATGCGTTGAGCACTTTCTCCTCGATGTCCATTTCTCCTGCTTGCATAAACATTTTCTCCTGCGGATGTGAAGCGGTTGGTTTTTTAGTTGAATAGATAACGTTTAGTTTCACACGAACCGATTCAGCTAACTCGCCGACCAAGGAAGTCTGGAGGCCTGGCCTATCGCTTCAGGAAAAATATTGGAAATTATTATTGGCAATAAAGAAATGAATATCCCTGTGGGGTACCAGGTATTCCAGGATGAATAAAAATAGCACAAGATGGTGGAAATTACAAGGGGATTAAGGTCGCAGGCGGTCATAATCCGCTGGCGTATCCAGGTCCTGCAGGATGCTGGGATCGGCAGCAAAATATTCCACGTGACCGGGATAAGTGTTTAGGAACTGCTGCGGGGTGGTGGGGGAGGACAGCTCCAGGATATTCGGCCATAGCGAGCGGGCTGCCAGCCAGGGATGACCACGCCGGTTCTGAAAACTGGGGATAACCAGCAGGGAATTTGTCTGGTTAAAAGAGCTGCAGATACCCCGGACCGTCTCTTCAAGCACCTGTGGCTGGTCTCCCAGGCCGATCAGGGCGGCACGGGTCTGGGAATCCATCGCGCCCAATCCAACCTGGATGGAACTCAGCATTCCCCCGTGGTCAAATTCCGGGTTGAACACTGAACGAACCGGAAATTTATTCGCCAGTTCTGTCACCATCCCCTCGATCTGTTCACGCGCAGCGCCGGTTACAACAACCAAGTCTTTCAACCCTGCTGCAGTAAAAGTGGAAATAACCTGCCCGAGGACTGTTGTTTTTCCCCATGGAAGCAGCAGTTTGGGCCGGCCCATGCGACTCGATAGCCCTGCGGCAAGCAGGATGACGGAAATATTATTCCCGGTTGACGAGTTTTCTATAATCATCCGTCGTATCCACGTCCGCTAAAAGATCCTCATCGTGCCAGGTAAGATAATTAACATTCACTTTGCTGAAGATTGCCCGCCCGCCCACGTCACCGCTGAGCGCCATCAATTCCGGGAATGTGGTGCGGTCGAACAACACCGGGTTGGCGCGTTGACCGGCGACCATGGGTGCCACGATGGACGCCAGCGTGCGGGAGTGTTCCTCCACAAGCGCGTGCAAAATTGGGGGAGTGACCTGCGGCTGGTCAGCAAGCAGGAAAAAGGCGGCACCAATCCCTTCCCATGCACCTACCAATTCTTTGTCGATATGGGAAAAGGCACGGGCGGGTGCTTGTGCCAGGGCTCGCAGCCCGGTCTGGATGGATGAGCTTTGGCCCGTTTGCCAGCCCCGGTTATATACAATGCCCACATCCAGACCATTCAGTGCGTTTTCCACCTGTTCTCCGTGAGCACCCGTCACGACCCATACCGGAGCGATACCAGCGCTGAGCGCTGTTTCCGCCACGGCGCGGATGAATGGCTTGCCATGCCAATCCAATAATTGTTTGGGCTGACCGAAGCGGGTCGACCCTCCGCCTGCCAGGATGATCCCAGCCACTGGCTCGTAAACAGCATGAATTTTTGATTGCAGTCCGGGGAGATTAGACGGGGGATTGAGCGAAGCGGCAATAACCGATTGATAACCGGGCAACAATTGCCCTGCGATCATTTTCGCCTGTGCCTGCAAGACGGGAGTATCCGCTTGATTGAGTAGTGCCACGCATTTTGCTCCAGGAGGAATATTTTTTAATCCACCTGAGGGATGGGTCAAAACACGGACGAGGGCTTCAGGTGTGATTATGTCGCCTTCATTCAGGCCGCTCAGGCGGGCAAATATTTCCGGTCGATGGACATACTCATTTGTCAGCGTTTTTCCCAATCCTGTCAGACCTGCGAACACCAGAACCTTATCGACAAACTCCGGGGTAACAGGTTCATATTCAGCGGGTGCTTTCAAAGGCCTTCGCCTGGAACCATCCGCTTCAATGAGCAAGGGCAGGTGGCAACTCTCATGGAATTCGCGTAGCCGAGACAATACATCTGGGCTCACACCTATGGTGCGATCCCCTTCTCTTGGACCGGTCACCAGCATGACCCCATGCAGATCCTTTTCGAAACCTGCAAGATCATCCGATATTTTTGCTACCCAGTGGGAATCCGCCAATTTGATTTGGTCAACATGCAGGTGCGTGGTGGCGGTCACAATGACTGGCTCTCCGCGCGAGGACAGTTCACGCGCAAGTTGGAATAGCCCAGTGGTCTTTCCGCCTGCTCCGGTAAGTGCCAGGCAGACTGAATTTGATAGTCGGATTGCCTTGGATAAATTCATAGTTTTCAGAAGGACCTCACAGTTGCTAGGGGAACTGTTATTTGTGTGCTTAGGTCCCTGGTTTCAAGCCCACAACTGGGAGCGGACTTCCACTTTTGAAACGATCGCTTCAAGAACGCCGCCACCTATGGAAAGGGCTTTATCCGAAACCAACTGGCAAAGACGAGGATCATCACGAGGGTCAACATCGCCAATTTTCAGGCCGCACGTAACCTCTAGCCCGGGATGGATCAGCCCGCGCAGGATCCCCGTCAGAGGGGAGGTGACTGCTGCTCCATCAATTTCTGCAATGAGTTGTCCTACTTCGACGTGGTCCCCGATGTTGACCTGGTTCTCAAGCTTCCCATCCGCAGGAGCGCGCAGGACGCGCCTCGGGTCGCCGCTTGGTTGACCGGTATCTGCAGCAGGACCGCCCTGCCAGAAGACTCGCCCGAGGGTGTGCCCTCGGCGGGTCTCGATCACTGCCTGGCAGTTCACACCCGCCTCGAAACCCGGACCAAGACCGATATACAAAAGAGGTGAGTACCCGATGGGTTCAGGTGCACGTTTTGTCATCCGCCCGTCCACTATGACGGCGGGATGCAGGAGTTTGGCGGATGTGCAATCAGCGTCCACCAGAACCGGCACCTGTTGTTTACCTAGTATCCCGAGAATCCGCAGTGAATCGCTGGGATCTTTCACGCACCGGGCGGTAAGTCCTTCGACGATGATCTCGCCAGAATAAACTGCCTCGGCAAATGAGACCGTGCGCCGTACCGCCAGGGGTTGGGGTAACTCGGTGACAACCACTCGCAGGCCGGAACGAAAGAGGCGCATGGCAACCCCGGTAGCAAGGTCACCACCGCCGCGGACAAGGATAAGTGAAGGCATGCGGATATTAAACCACAATTGTCGGTTCTTGGAAAAAGACCTGGATTTTGGAATACAACATGGGCTTGACTAAATCGGAATTTGACGTCCCTTCCGTCCCTCGAATTGAGTAAGGTAAGATAGCCCGGTAGCGCGGACGGCTTCCAAGGCCTCATCCAGGTGCGAACCAACCTGGTTGGAAGCGTGAGCATCAGAGCCAAGAGTGAGACGTTCACCGCCCATCCCGGCATA
Source organism: uncultured Chloroflexia bacterium (assembly GCA_963760245.1). GTDB lineage: Bacteria > Chloroflexota > Anaerolineae > Anaerolineales > Villigracilaceae > UBA877. The sequence continues at coordinate 1,255,765 of CAVXCH010000004.1, forward strand.
CCATTTCAGAATGAGCGGGTCGGGCATCAGGTTTTGAGAAGCTTTTCGCAAACCACCAGCGTTGACCTCCAGAGCCAGGTTGCGCTTAATGACCTTACCCAGGATTTGGCGGATCTGCTTTTCATAACGGGTCGGGTCATAACCAAAGATGGGTTTCCCGGTGCGGACGGGGATGTCGAGGTGGGCAACAATGTCCAGGTCAGCAGTTTTAAGCATCCTTTCCACTTCACTGAAATATACCCCGTAGACCTCGTCGGCAGTTTGGGAACGGAAGATGGCTTCATCGAATACAAAATCCTTCCCAACGAAATGCACTGAGCCGAGAACGTAATCAAAAGGAGCGTGCGTCAGAATTTCGACGGCTTCCCGCGGGTAGAGGTGTGGTTCGGCGACCTCGATCCCGGCGCGGAGGATCAATTTACCCTCGAATAGGACGCGCACCCGTTTCAATTCTGCATACCAGGCTTCAGGTTGGAAGAAGCGCGGGTTCTTTTCGTAGGGACCAACGTCCCAGTGCTCTGAAAATCCGATCTCGGGGATGCCAAGCTCAATGGCACGCAAGCACATACTTTCCATGGCACCCTCTGCGTCTTCAGAAAAGGTGGTATGCATGTGGTAATCAAGTGGAATCATAGGCGGCCTTTTAAAACCACAACCCCCTTAGGCGGGGACGGGAAATCGTCGTGCCCGATGACTATTTATTTACCGTGTCGTGCGATTGTCTTTCCTCCATCAATCTGCCGAAGGCATGGATGGCGAGGTAGACGAACAGGAATAGTAACGTAAAGAGCAGGGTAAATCCATAGACACGCAGGTTCGAAAACGGATGTCTCAACCATCCGTAAATGTCATGTACGATTGGCATGGGGTCACCGAAAATATCCCAGCTGTTCCAGCGATAAAACCGTCCCAGGAAAATTCCCAGGCTGCTAAGGATGGTTACCAGGATGGCAAAAACCCAACCAGTGGTCCTGCCGAAATTGCGTGTGACAATCTCCTGCATGAGATGCAGGGAAACCACGCCCAGAAGCAGACCTGTCCATGCAAACCAAAGCAACATGAGAACGTCAAACCAAAGCGGCGCATTATTGGTATTTGTGCTGAGGTGCTGGAAATCCGTCAGGATATAGGGAGCGTTTGGGAAAAATACCAGCCAAATAAATGCGCAGATTGGTACTACCAGGTACAGTAACTTCCGCGACCAGGAAACTACGTAGGCAATTGAAGCAAAAACAAACGGGATCCATGCAAGACCGAGATTCCAGATCAAGACTGAATACTCATTTGTGCTGCTGTATGCCATGCGTGCTCTTGCCAGCAAAACCGAAATAATCGAAGCTGCCAGCAAGAGTAAAAATATCAACAATTTGTATTTGTGCCTGGAGAGCACATGGGCCATTATTAGATTTTCCCCAATCCGCGCAGCACACGCTCCGGGGTCAGTGGGAATTCGTTGAACCAGACACCAGTGGCATCGTGAAGAGCTGCGGCTATCGCCGGCGCCAGCGGCAGGAATGGCAGTTCGCCCAGGCCGCGTGCCCCGAAGGGACCGTTCGGCTCAGCAACTTCAAGGATGACCGATTCGACCGCATCCGGGATATCGAGCACGGTCGGGATCAGGTATGTGCTGAGCTGGTCGGTCAGGATGTGTCCATTTTGAGTGATGAAATTCTCAGTGAGAGCGTAGCCCTCGGCCTGCACCACAGCGCCTTCGATCTGACCCTGGACCAGCCTCGGGTTGATGGCTTGTCCAACATCGTCCGCAGATACAACCCGCAGGATTTTGATGAAGCCGGTCTCCAGGTCCACTTCCACCTCCACAGCCTGGGCCGCATAGGCATAGGAGAGATTCGGCATGGAGTAACCGGTCTCCTTGTCAAACGGAGTGGTCTTAGGAGCCAGGTACGTATATTCGGAAATGGCCGGGCGTTCTTCGGCCTTCCACTTTGCCAGGGCTTCTTCCGCCGCGCCCTGGATGGCATTCCCTGACATGAAGGTCATGCGCGAGGCCGAGGCGCTGCCGGGGTTGCCCATGGTGGCCGAGTCCGATGTAACCATCGTCACTTTCTCGAACGGGACACCTACGGTTCCAGCCGCGAACTGCGCCATGACTGTATGCGCCCCCTGCCCGACCTCCGCCCCAGCGTGCCAGACGACGACGTGATCGATCTCGGTCTTACCGTGCAGTTCGACCCGTGCCCAGGAATTTTCCTGGTAACCGAACGAGAAGCCGACATTCTTGAAACCGCAGGCAAAACCACGCCCTCGAACCAGTGTGGATGGATGATCTTTAGCTAAAGATCGTTTTTCAGACCAACCAAACCGATCGCGTGCTGCTTCGATGCACTGGACAATACTTACTTTTCCAGGAGCTGGGGTACCAACGTTGAGCGTGTCGCCCTCCCGGAGCGCGTTGCGGTGGCGAAACTCAACCGGGTCCAGCCCCAGTTTTTCGGCCAGTTTGTCCATCTGGAGTTCAGCCATCCACAAGGCCTGCGGCGCGCCGAAGCCGCGGAACGCGGCGGTCGGGACGTTGTTGGTGTATACCCCGTAGACATCTTCCTTGACATTGGGGATGAAATACGGTCCGGTGGCGGTGATGGTGCAGTTGCCGAGCACCTTGTTGGTGGTGTACATGTAGGCCCCGGCATCTGCGATGACAGTCGTCTCGGCGGCCAGCAGCTTGCCATCCTTGGTGGCGGCCCATTTTGTTTTGAGGGTCATCGGGTGGCGTTTGCCGTGCCCGATGATGGATTCCTTCCGGCTCCAGACGATCTTGACCGGGCGCTTGAGTTTCATCGCCGCCAGGGCCAGCACGATCTGGACGGACAGGTCTTCGCGTCCGCCGAAGGCACCACCGATGGCCGGGTAGATGACGCGCACCTGCTCTTCGGCTACACCGAGGGCGTGCGCAATACTTTCGCGGTCGGCATGCGTCCACTGACCGGCGCACTCGACCGTGATGCGGCCTTCCTCGTCAAGATATGCCAGGCCGGCCTCCGGCTGAAGGTAGGCGTGTTCCTGGTAAGGTGTGTGGTACTCGCCCTCCACGATCACATCCGCCCTGGCAAAAGCGGACTGCACGTCGCCTTTGCGGATCTTGTCGAGCACGCAGACGTTGGAATTGCCCACTTCCGGGTGGATGCGCGGCGCGCCGGGTTTCATCGCCTCAGCCGCATCGTAGACGGCGGGCAGGTCCTCGTATTCCACTTTGATCAGGTCCCTGGCATGCGCAGCGATGGCTTCAGTGTCTGCGACGATGACCGCCACCTGGTCGCCTTCGCAGCGGACGATATCGCCTCGAACCCCCTCCACACGTACAACAGGGGACGGACCGCACAGGACCGGCTGGTCTCGTTTTTGCAAGCCGTATTCGTTGACAGGCACGTCCCTGGCGGTATAGACCGCTGCCACGCCTGGCAGGGACTCGGCGGCAGATGTGTCAATGCTGACCACCCGGGCATGTGGACGCCCGGCGAACAGTATCTTCATGTGAAGCATATCCGCTTTGACGAGATCGCCGGAATATAAAGCCGCGCCGGTAACTTTGTCACGCGCATCGATGCGGGGGACGGATTGGCCGATGGAGGTTGTCATTATTGTCTCACAGGTAAAAAAGCGATTAAATAATCGCTGGTTATCTCTTATACGCCTTTCCCTTATGTTTTGGCGGGGGGGCATCCAGGGGAGTGTACCTTGCCGGCCCGACCAGCGAATAGAACCAGGCATAAATTAGGGATGCCACCGTGGTCAGGATCAGCACCATTACCAAGAAGGTTAAGGTGTTCAGCCACAAGTCCTTAAAGCTGCCGATAAATAGTGCGATGTTCTTCACAATAATCACACGGTAAGCCCACTCAGGGAATTGGACGTATCCGGTCAGTTGATATGGGACTTTCCCGCTTGCGGTCAGTGCCGGGACGGTTAGAACCATCAGTCCAAAAGCCATCAGCGGAACGACAACGATCAGGATGCAGCCGATACCGCGCCAAATCGGATTCATTGTTTTCTTTGGGGTCGGCTTTATCCTGTATTTTACATATTTTGACATGGCAAATCTCCATAGAGGCGGAAATCCCATGCGGGGAGGCTCTCCCTTCCTGGGAATTCTGCGCTATCGCCGTTCCTTATGCTTTGGATGCGTCTTCGATCGCCTGCACGATCATGTAATAACCTGTACACCGGCACAAATTACCTGAAATAGCCTGGTTAATATCGTCCCGGCTTGGATGCGGGCGTTCTTCGAGTAATTTCGCCGACGACATGATGAACCCGGGGGTGCAATACCCGCACTGGACAGCTCCATCTGCAATGAAAGCAGCCTGGACCGGGTGTAATTTCTTCATTTGCGACCCGCGCTCAAATTTCGTCGCCAGCCCTTCCACGGTGACGATCTCTGCTCCATTCGCTCGCTGGGCGGGGACGAGGCAGGACATCACCGCCTTGCCGTCCAGGAAAACGGTGCATGCTCCGCACTCGCCCTCCGCACAGCCTTCTTTTGTACCCGTCAAACCAGCCTCCTCGCGCAGCAGCCGCAGCAGGGATTTTTCATGACCGGTAGTTGAAGGTGTAAGCCTGGCCGTTAATTTTTGTGCGGATAGGTTCCCCTGATGATGAGGCAGGAATGCTTGAGGCGGATCCCCGGCGGGTCTGACTTCCCCATAGCAGCACCGGGTCCTCAGGAACCTCGACTTTCTCCTGTCCTGCCCGCAGGCTGCGCAGCCCGCGCATCACCAACACCCGCACCATCGCTTGGCGATAGGCTGCCGAACCGCGGATGTCGTCGATCGGGTGGGCTGCCTCGGCTGCCAGTTCCGCGGCTCGACCTATGAACTCGTCGGTCAAATCTTTCCCTGACAGCCAGGCCTCGGCCTCGGTTGCGTGGATGATGGTGGGAGCCACTGCCCCCAGGGTTATAACCGCAGATATGACCTGAGCTGCCTCGAGGGTCAGGACGATGGCAGTATTGACCAGGGAAATTGCCTGGGCACGCCGCAATCCCAGTTTCAAAAACGTCCCGCGTTGACCTGGTTTCAGGGCAGGGAAGGCAATGTCCACTACCATCTCATCTGCTGCGAGTACCGTTTTGCGGACACCGGTATAGAAATCCTGCAGGGTCACTCGTCGGTTGCCTCTAGTGGATGCCAGCATTACCCATCCACCCATTGCCATCAAAGGGGTGATGGTATCGTTGGCGGGGCTGGCAGTAACCAGGTTGCCCGCCACGGTAGCCCGGTTGCGGATTTGCGGGGCACCCACCTGCCAGGAAGCAGCAACCAGGGGGAAGGCGCGCTCCCGCAGCAATTTGGAGGCGGCAATAGAATTGTGGGTCACTAATGGACCGATATGGATGATCTCATCTTCATCAATGGTTATGCGGTCCAGGTCTGCGCAGACGGGTGACGTCAATTACGGTTTGGATGCCTTTTCGGACACCGCGTTCGAGTTCGAGCATCAGGTCGGTTGCACCTGCTATCAGGCGGGCTTTTTCCCGTTTATCAGCCAGGATGCGTAACGTTTCTTCAAGAGAAGCGGGGGTGATATATTCAGTCCACATGCTTTAATTAAACCACAAAGTAGCGCAAGTTGCCATCTTGCGCTACTCGATGAAGTTGTTAGAAGGATTTTATCGGCAGACCCGCTGAAAATTGACTTAAGCTGCCCCACTGCCGGTAATGGCTTGGTAACGGCGGTCGAAAGTCTCGCCTGCCTGGCGGGAAAGGTCATTAACTGCCCGGATGGCGGCTTTGAGACCATCACCTGCGATCGCGGTCTCGACATTATCCAGCCCGCTCGAAATTTGATCCGCCAGGGTGAAGAAGGCTGTGTCGAACGTGTAAATTGTTTCGAGTTCTTTCTCGTTGATCTTGACGGCGTCGAAGAAGCCGGAGTAGCCATAGGAAGCGTTCTTGATCCGGTCGGAGAAAGTGCGCAGTTTCAAACCGACCGAGTCAATATCGTCCAGCATATCGATCTGTCCGGCGTCGGCAATGTCTTTTTGCAGGCGCGAGGTTCGGGCTGCCAGTTCGCTGTACTTTAGCGCAACCTGCTCGCGCAGTAGTTTGTCGGCGGAGCGGCGGTTGGATCGCTCGATGTAGCCGCTAAATCCTGGTACATACGACAGAAGTTTTTTGAAGATGTCCTGTCCGCCCTTGACGGTATCAAAAATTTCGCTCATGGTGTTCCTCCTGAAAGGATGGCTGTATATTTTTTTAATTGTTAATTTATTATACTGCAACGTCTTCAAAGAGATTTACGACAATCGCACAGGAAAGTTGTAACATGGAGTGGACTTGGTATAATGGTTGAAATAATTAAATAATTGATTTCAGCGTCTGTAAAATAAAGGAGTCTAAAATGATCGTCACCACCAAGCAACTCTTCGCAGCCGCATATGGCAAATATGCCATCGGGGCTTACAACATCAACAACCTGGAGCAAACCATGGGTTTATTCCGGGGAAATGTGGACAGCCATGCGCCGTTCATCATCCAGATTTCGAAGGGAGCGCGCGCCTTCACGCACAAGAATATGCTCGAGGCGTTGATCCGTGCCGCTGACGGGATCTTCCCGGATGCTATTTTTGCAGTCCACCTGGATCACGGCGACGAACCGACCTGCTTCGACTGCATCGCCAGTGGCTTTTATTCCTCGGTCATGATCGATGCCAGCAGCGAAGCCTTTGCAAAGAACGTCGAGATCACCAAGCGGGTGGTGGACGCAGCCCATGCGAAGGGGATCGTTGTCGAGGCGGAACTCGGTCAACTGGGTGGCGTTGAGGAACACGTCAAGGTGGATGAGGCCAATGCCAAGCTGACTGACCCTGACCAGGCAAAAGAATTCGTGCAGAAGACCGGCGTCGACTCGCTGGCATGCGCCATTGGCACCAGCCATGGGGCCTTCAAGTTTGCCGGTACCCAGGGTCTTGCATTTTGAAGTATTGGAAGCGATCCAGAAAAGATTGCCCAATTTCCCGTTGGTCATGCATGGTTCCAGCTCGGTTCCTCAGGAAGAAGTGGCCCGCATCAACGCTGCTGGTGGCAACCTGAAAGGCGCTAAGGGTGTGGACGAGAACCAATTCAAACGCGCCGCTGAGTTGGGGGTGACCAAGATCAACATCGACACCGACGGTCGCCTGGTCTGGACACGTGTCCACCGCGAGTTCTTCCGTGACTTCCCCGAAAAATTCGACCTGCGTGACCCGGGCAAGATCTTTATGAGCGAATATGCCAAATTCATCGCTCATAAGAATGAAAAACTTGGCAGCGCTGGGCAACTTGAAACGGTCCGCAAAATGGTGAAATAACTACACTGGGGGCGGACATGTCCCGCCCCGCGGTTTTTGAATATGCCAGTCTCTGACCAGGGTGTCACCCTCGATCGTTATATGTTGATCCCGCGTGTCCTGATTTTTGTCAGGCGCGGGGATGAGGTCCTTTTGATCAAGGGCGCGCCGGACAAGCGCCTTTGGGCGGATAAATATAACGGGGTTGGCGGTCACGTTGAACCCGGTGAAGACGTCCTGTCTGCGGCGCGCCGTGAACTTCTGGAAGAGACGGGACTTGTGGCTGATTTGTGGCTGTGCGGGACGGTGGTGGTGGAAACCGGCAGGAACCCCGGTATTGGTATGTATGTTTTCAGCGGCGAATCCCTGCAAGGAGAAGCGAGAGGATCCAGAGAAGGGTCTTTGGAATGGATTCCTTTCGAAAAGATAGGTGACCTCCCGGTAGTGGAAGACCTGCCGGTTTTACTAAACCGCCTCCAAAAAATAAAGCGCGGGGATGCGCCGTTCAATGCCCGCAGCCATTACGTTGATGACAAGTTGACCGTGGTCTTTGCAGAATAATGAAGCACCCGGAGTCTTGAAAACCCAGAGTGCTTTTAGTATTTAATATAGGTAATCCTTTTACCCGATCTTGTAACCTATTTTCCGCAGGAAACTTTTTCGCCAGGTTATCCCCTGCTCGTCTTCAACCCCTTTTGGCGATGAGCCGTCCACCACGCCCAGGATGCCGCGCCCCAATTCCGTCTCGGCGATCAGCACTTCGGTCTGGTTGGCTGTGGCGCAAAAGATGCGGCAGACTTCGGGCGTATTCTGGATGGCTTTCAGCACATTGACAGGAAAGAACCCATCTCCCAGGAATACAATGAACGAGTGACCGGCGCCGATGGCAAGCGCATTCTTCTTGGCAAGTTCGATCATCGCCTCATCTGTGCCGGACCAGCGTACCAGGCACTTGCCTGAAGCCTCACAAAAGGCGAGGCCGAATTTGATTCCCGGCACTGCATTGACCAACGCTTCATGCACATCCTCGACCGTCTTTATAAAATGCGACTGCCCGAGGATAAAGTTGATCTCTTCAGGTTTTTCGATCTTGAAGGTGGTTATTTCCATAATGCCCTCCGGAAAAATGTCAATTTGAGCAAATCAACCGGGACGAAACTTACAGGTATGGCGACTAAACGTGAATTACTTTTTCTCGAAAAACACCAGCATGGTGCTGCCGTATTTTCGCTGGTCAAACTCATGGAGATTAATTAACTCCATTTCCTTATATTCTCGAGGGTGAATTTGCACGATCACTTCAGCATCAGCGCTCAACCACCCGGGGTTGGCATCTAAAAGCGCCAGCGCTTTCGACCACATTTCTTTGTATTGAGGCGGGGCAATGTAAACATAATCGAATGCCCGGTCGGGTGGGGCAGCCAGCATGGCGAACGTATCACCGCGCCGTATTTCAGATTGTGAAGAGAAACCAGTGGTTTCCAGGTTGGCCTTGATGGTCTCGATGGGGAGACGGTTCAACTCTGAGAACCGGACGAAGGCTGCCCCACGGCTCAAGGCTTCGATACCCACCGCACCGGTCCCGCCAAAGAGGTCCCACCAGGTTGAGTCCAGCACGTCGCCCGCCAGGATGTCGAACAAAGCCTCTTTGACCATGTCGGTCACCGGGCGGGTGGTGTCGCCAGGGACATCTTTCAGCCTGCGCCCCTTGGCTGTGCCCGAAATCACGCGCAGGCTCATCCAGAACCTTCGACAATTTGCCTGGACGCAACCAGGTTCCCATGCGGGGCTATTACCGGGACAACACAGCCGGTGCCTAGGATAAACCTGCGCCCACCGGTCTGGGAAATGGCATCTGCTGCTTCTTCCCGGACCTCGGACCGGTCTCCAAAAACGATCGTATTTTGACTGATCCCACCACAGACCGCGCCTTTAAAGTTTTTAAGTCCCTCTGCGAGGCTTGGCCCGGTCTCCCGGTCGTGCCAGTTGACGATCTGGCATGGATATTTCCCGGCCAGACTGAAATAGATATTGTCGCCATGCAAGTGGAGCAGATTGCACCACAGTTCCCGCGCAGGGTTGAGGATCTGCAGGTCAAGGGGGAGTCCAAATTTTTCGTACTCTTCCTGCTCCAGGAGCCCGGCCTGGGCGTGCTGCACCGCGTAAAAAACCCCATCCAGGCCAATTTCCATGCAGGCTTCCACAAAACGTCGGGTGGTCTCGGCGATGGTCTCCAGCCCTTTCAGTACCGCTTCAGGATGCATGCGCAGATGGACGATCAGGCCCTCGCCTCCGGCAAGGTTTTTTGCCTGTGCCAGCGGGCTGAAGATCGTCTGAAGGAGCGGGGTTTCGGGTGAAAGGTCGGCATGGATCAACTTCAGGCAGGTCAATTGCCGGGCGAGGTGGGTCGCGGATGGGGAGAGCACCTTCAGGTGTTCCCAGTCCTGTGGCTTCCCAATGACATGCCTGGTATACCGGCGGGTTCCTTCGGTGTGCCCTTCCCAAACATCTTCAGCTCCCCAGTCTTTTATCGAAAACGAAGAAGCGGGGGTCACCTTCACCAGGTCGAAGTCGTAATGGTGTTGGAAGTCCAATATGGCGGCAGCCAGGGTTGCAGGGTCCTGGTCATCCACCGGGAAATGGCGCCACAACGCCACTGGGGAGCGGTCGAGAGCGATGTCATCGGCGAGACAGGCCTGCATGCGTTCACGGTGAGTAAGGGTCATATTTTTTAAATCCCATTTAGATTGCTTTCTAACTTTGGATTATAGCCCGGATCATCCCGGATAATTGATATCTACACCTGCCTGTCCTTTTCGCGCAGCAATTCGCGCAGGCCTGTTTGCAGCTCGGGTGATAAGCCCGCCAGGATGCGGCGCAAAGTCCTCAGCGTGAGCGGTGCAGGGTTATCGTTGGTGATTTCACGCAGGAAGGCCATGGTCTCAGTCGGAGAAACCCGATCGAGGGTGGCAATACAGGCTTGTAGTTCCAGTTGGGTAGTCGGACCCGCAGATTGGATGGCGGGTTTTAGAATGCGGAATACCGCTGGGAGGTTTTCAAAATTGGGGTCGGTCAAAATGGGGATGAGCGCCCGCAATCCCCATACACGCAATGAGGTGCGGGGTGATTTTAGCCATTCTTCGAGCAGGAGGAAAAGAGCCTCCGGGTTTTCCCGGCGTTGGCGAGTGAAAGCATCGGTCAGAAGCGCCGCAAGGATTTGTTTGTCCGTCGATTGAGCTAGCCAATCCGGGAGTCGCATGAGCGTTGGGGTGGACTGGGCAAGCGGGATGCTGCCAAGCAGGGAGGCTGCCAGCAGCCGGGATTCCACTGACCCTGCCTTCCATAATGCCTTGGTGAGCACTACAGCTTCAAGAGGATGGGATTCGGCAAGTGGTTCAAGCTCGCCCTGGATTTGTCGTAAAACAGGAGGGGGAGTGCGGTAAGTGGGAAGGGAGAAACGCTGGGCGGTTTGCGAGGAACGGATGGTGCGGTTGGTATAGAAGTCCAGCATTTCGTTCAGGTTGCGCACGAAAGCCTCCGGTTCGCTGAATTTCTCCGATAGGCGGGAGGCCTGGGTTTTGAGTCGCGCGAGGTTTATGGCGGGCATGGGAGGAAAAGTGCGGGTTGCGAATTGATCAGTCCCGGTTGGTGAATAGGGCCGGGGTGACCTTAGAGGCAATCTCGCCTTGCAGGGATTGTATCACCGACCGGAGGCGGGCATCAATCTCTCCGAGCGGGACGATAACCTTGGTTGGCTCTCGGCGTAATTTCAGCTCAACGCCGCCCTGGGAAAGTGCCCGCTCGCTGACAGTAATTCGGATCGGAATACCAATCAGGTCAGCATCGTTGAATTTGACGCCGGGGCTATCCTCTCGGTCATCGTAAAGGACTTCGATACCAGCGGCTTGCAGGTCAGCGTAAAGTTTGTCTGCGGTCTCTTCGGCCTGGGGCGTGCCTTTACCGCGCAGGAGAACCAGGTGGACTTGGAAGGGGGCCACCGTAATCGGCCAGGTTAGCCCATGCTCGTCATGATGCGCTTCGGCTATACAGGCCAGCAGGCGCCCCACCCCGATCCCGTATGAACCCATGATGACCGGTCTCTGCGCCCCGTCCTGGTCCAGGAAGGTGCAGCCGAGGGCATCCGAATAGCGCGTGCCCAGCTTGAAAATGTTACCCACTTCCACGCCGCGCCTCACCTTCAGCGGATTACCGCAATCAGGGCAAGCTGCACCCTCATCCGCAGCGGCGATGTCGGTGACGATGTCGGCTGCGTAATCGCGTGGATAATTGGTGTTCAGAAGGTGATAGCCACTCTCGTTGGCGCCTGCCACCAGGTTGGGGCTGATGGGGATGGAGTCGTCCAGAACCACTCTTACACGTACCCTCTTCTCCATTTTTACCGTAAGGGAGACAGGATTTAGCGAAATTGGCGAAGCAAACCCCGGCACTGCGCCTGCAGAAATGATCTCCTCCTCGATGGCAGGCCGCAAGTCACGTGCCCCGATGGCGTTGGCGAGTTTGGTCTCGTTCAACTCCATGTCGCCGCGGATGATGGCGAAAATGAATTGTTCTTTCAGCTCCTGGCCTTCCGGGATGGCGCCCATGAAGAACACTGCTTTGGCTGTTTTGGATCTGGGCACTCCAAGAAAAGTTGCCAGATCATCGATGGTTTTGCAATCCGGGGTGAGCACTTTTTCGATGGGTTTCATTTCTTCCGGAACAGCGGGAGGCTTACGGAAGCGTGCCACCTGGCGGTTGGCGGTGTAGCTGCATGAATCGCAGAGCAGGAGCGTGTCCTCGCCAATGGGCGAAAGATACATAAATTCATGGGCTAATTTTCCACCCATAAAGCCCGAGTCGGACTTGACTGCGATCACATCCAGGTCGCAGCGGTGGTAGATATTGAAATAGGCCTGGTAGTGGGCGCGGTATTGTTTATCGAGCCCGTCCCAATCCGCGTCGAGGCTGTAGCTGTCCTTCATGGTGAACTCACGCACGCGGATCAAGCCGGCGCGCGGGCGCGGGTCATCCCGCCACTTGGTCTGGATGTGATAAACCAGCCGCGGCAGTTGCTTGTAGGACTGGATTTCACGCCGCACCAGGTCGGACACCACTTCCTCGTGGGTCATGGCAAGTACCATGTCATGCTCGTTCTTGTCCTTGAAACGTCCCATCTCCGAGCCGATCTGGTACCAGCGCCCGGTTTCCTTCCAGTTCTCGGCAGGCTGGACGACCGGCATCGAGATCTCCTGCCCGCCGATCTTGTCCATTTCATCGCGCAGGATGGCTTCGATTTTCATCATCGAGCGTTTGGCAAGATGGAGATAGGTGAAGATCCCGGCCCCGAGGGGTCGGATGAACCCGGCGCGCATTAGCAGGCTGTGGCTGGGGACCTCCACTTCTGCGGGGGCATCCCGCAGGGTCTGGCCAAAAAGTTGCGATAATTTCATGGGATTCCTTCCCCAATGGTGGAAGCGGCACCATGTCCCGCGGGCTTGGAGCTCTCCCGTGCTAAATTAATATGCCCTGGCGAAGTACACCTTGTGTTGGGCATCCTGCCCGCACACGATGCATTTTCCGGGACCTTCATCACCTCCCAACGGCATGCAGCGGGTGGTGGCTTTGGTGTCTTCCTTAACCTTGGTCTCACACTCGGCAGACTCGCACCAATAGGAATAGGCCCAGCCGTTCTGCACCACTTCGGTCAGTTCGGCGTAATCTTTCGGGTCGAAGATGTGGCTGTCGCGGAAGGCCGTGGCGCGTTCCAGCATGGATTTCTGGATATCCACCAGCAGGTCGGCAACCGCCGCGGCCAGACCCGCCTGCGGCAGAAAGGATTTGCCCTCCCTGCCGGGCTTGTCACGCCGGGCCAGGGCTACCATCCCTTTTTCGACATCCTTGGGACCGATCTCGATGCGCAGAGGCACACCGCGCATTTCCCAGTCGTTGAACTTGAAGCCGGGTGTGACCTCGGTGCGGTCATCCACCTTGACGCGGATGCCGGCTGCTTTGAGTTCGGCCTGGACACGTTGGACGGTTTCCATCACGGTGGCAGCCTCGGCGTCAGATTTGAAGATCGGGACGATGACAGCCTGGATGGGAGCCAGGCGGGGCGGCAGGATCAACCCCTGGTCGTCGCCGTGGGTCATGATGATGGCGCCGATGAAACGGGTGGACAGGCCCCAGGAGGTCGTCCAGGCATACTGCAGGGTAGTTGTTCTCGTCGAGGAACTGGATGTTGAAGGCCTTGGCGAAGTTCTGGCCCAGGAAATGCGAGGTGCCGGACTGCAAGGCGCGCGTGTCCCGCATCATGGCCTCAATCGTGGCGGACATGTTTGCCCCGGCGAATTTCTCGGTCTGTGACTTGACTCCCTTGATGACCGGTACGGCGCCTTCATTGATGGCAAAATCGGCGTAAACGTCCAGCATGCGCATGGTTTCCTCCCGGGCTTCCTGCTCGGTGGCGTGGGCGGTGTGGCCTTCCTGCCAGTAGAACTCGAGCGTGCGCAGGAACAGGCGTGTGCGCAGTTCCCAGCGGACGACGTTGCCCCACTGGTTGATGAGCACCGGCAGGTCGCGGTACGATTTGATCCACTTCGAGTACATGTAGCCGATGATGGTCTCGGATGTGGGACGCACCACCAGCGGCTCTTCGAGTTTTTCGCCGCCGCCGATGGTCACCATCGCCAGTTCGGGCGAGAAGCCTTCCACGTGTTCCTTTTCTTTTTCGAGGAATGACATCGGGATGAACAGCGGGAAAGGCGGCATTGACATGCCCGGTGTCCTTGAAACGCCGGTCGAGCGCCTGCTGGATGTTTTCCCAGAGCGCCCAGCCATACGGGCGGACGACCATGCAGCCGCGCACAGGGGCGTAATCAGCCATTTCAGCGCGCATGGACGATCTGGTTGTACCATTCGGAAAAGTCAACATTGCGGGGAGTTAGTTTTTCGTCAGACATGAAATCCTCTTAATTAAGAATTTATTAGAGCCACGGTTGAAATAATATCCGGCGCAAATTTAAGCAGGTCGCGCTGGTTTTGGGGAATATACACTTCGAATGAATTAAAAAAAGCTGCCATCATAGATTTCCAGCCCGGGCCGGTTAAGATCAACGGCTTGGGCGGTATGGAGTGGACGATCATCAAGTTCCAGGTCAGGGCAATCTCGGTCAGTGTACCCGGACCGCCCGGGAGGGCAATGGCGGCGTCACAAGCCAGCACCAGTTCGTTCAGGCGCTCCTGCATGGTTGGGAAGCGACGTTCCTCCTGTACCCAGGCATTTGGCTTGACCGCCCGCCAGGCTTCTATGTCATCGCATGTCACGCCAATCACATGCCCGCCTGCCTCGGCTGCGCCCCGGCTGACCGCTTCCATGGTTCCGATGTAGCCGCCGGTCAGGACGGTGTGACCGGCTTGTGCCAGCAATTTACCGAGTTCATAAGCTTCCTCGTAAGCGGCGGAAGCGGGTGGAGGTTGGGAACCGCCAAAGACAGTGACATTCATGATTGTTTTCCCTATCACACAACGGTCGCAGGTCAGGTGCCAGGCGGCTCAGCTGACAATATTCGTCTTGTCCATATCCCAATTGCGGGCGGCATTAATTTCCAATTTTTTCAAAATGGCTTTCTCCAGGTCGATCCCGGAGACCGACGCCAATTGCAAAAGATATAAGGCCACATCTGCAAGTTCGTTGGCGAAATCATCCTTGTCCTTGAGGTCATCCTGCCACTGGAAGTGTTCCAACACTTCGTTGGCCTCCAGCGAAAGGGAAATGGCAAGGTTCCGCGGAGTTTGCGGTCTTTTACTGCCCGGTTCGTACCATCCTTTCGAACGGACAAAGTCGTGCATCTTGTTGGTAAGATCTTTCAGGTCCACTGTTAGTTCCTTCCCTATTCATCACCAGTTGTAGGCGGTGACCTTTCAATGGTCCATCATTCAATAAATAGCGGCTCCTCAAGTCTGGGAGCCGCCGGGGTACATGACGAACCGATCCTGACCAGACCTGGTAGATTATTGCTAGCTAGGGGCCGGGAGCGGGTTCAATCTCATAGCGCAGATTATACCTGATTTCATCCGGCGGAGTTGTGATTATTTCGAAATATCCCGGGCGCAATAAAGGTTATTCCACTCACGAATAACGCCGCGGCTGACGCAAGGATATAGGTCCATCCCAGTGTGACGTGTGTTAACAGGCTGCCCGCGATCAGGAAGAACGCGGTATAGGCCAGGGAACCAAAGACAATACCCCGCAGCAAACGGGTCGCTGCATCCGCGCCTTGCTGGCGATGCGTAAAGGCGGTAATAATGGTGCCGAAGACCGGGAATGGGGCGATCAAACCGCTCAAATGCGGACCCAGGGTATCGGCAAAGGTCGTCAGGGCAATAACGAAAGCGGCTGCAAGCAGCATCCGGGCAGGCAGGTCCCACCTTGGCGGGGAAATTGGCAGGATGGCTGCATTACCCCTGGGCATTAGCCACAAGACCAGGCAGATGACTATGCCTAATAAAGCAACAGCGGGCAGTAGGGTTAAAGAGATCTGGTTCCAAATAAAAGTCGAAACCAGGAAAGAAACCAGGGAGATGATGGTACAGGGGAACCAGTTGAGTTTTTGGGCGCCCAGGCTGTATGCCAGGCAGAAGATGCATACCGAGGCTTGGCCAGCAAGGTTGCCTGAAGCAGACCGGGCAGCAAATGCAGCTCCGTATTGAATGGCAAGGAAGACCGATATGGGCGCCGAGGTTAGCGGCAGCCCCATCAGTAGACCGCTGACATTAGGACCCCATTTACGGCCAGCCAGGGTAACCATTCCTATGAAGAATGGAGAGACGATTAATTTAAAGGCCAGGATCATATGCTGAAAGGCAAGCCAGTACCCGTGTTGAATGATCCACGCAGCGGTTTCCCTTTTTCCTCCAATCATCCGACAAGGGGAAATAGGTCGATTTGCTGACCTTCATCCCAAAATCCCACAACCCGTTTTGGCTATGCTGCTCCCACAACCACGTCAATGCCCCCTTCGCAATTGCACCCCGGCTCTGGAAGTGCGATAGGATTTCCAGCGATTCCAACCATTGGAAGATGTTGAAAGGCTCGGGGTGGTGCAAGTCAGCTCCCAGGTAACCGATCCCAGCCGGATTGTTCCAGACCCAGTCCACGATCTGGCTGTCGAGAGCGGCAGGTAGGAGGGCGCTGCGAGCCCCCAGCAGAGTTAAAACGTAGCGGCTGCCCAGGTAACGGAACCCAAGACCTCGCCTGTCTTGATGGGCATTCCATTCGGCGGAAGGGTTGTACGACCCACCCGGGAAGGAACGACTGGCAATCCAGGTCCAGTATTCCCAGGCCGGCAAAGTGGCGGGATGCCCCGGGACGATCTCTGCCATTGTGGCTGCTGTGATCGCTTCTACCGCGGTTGGCCAGCCCTCAGATTTCTCGGTGCGGTCCGTCCAGGCTGCTTTCCCCTCAAGCACTGATTGCATGAATCCAATCGCCCGAACTCAGGACCGGGAAGTTTTGATCCAGCCCCAATGCCAGTGCCCGCCGGATGGCGATCTCTGTCGTGGGGAAGCGGGCTTTAATGGTCGCATCCATCGAATGGAAGCGCCCCCAAGAGCCATCGGGATATTGTTCCCGAGCTAGTTCCTCCACCCATGGATGAGATTGAAAGGGGGTGCTGGAATGATCGGGCTCAGCACTACCGGGAGGCTGTCGCAGTACGTCCCTCAGGATGCGCTGACGTACTATTGCATTTGGCTGGAGTTCTAAAATCGCTCTCCCGAGCGATTCGACCTGCGTTCTGGAAAACATGAGACTTTCCATATGCTACAATTATAACGATATCCGCGAGGCTGCCATGTCCTATTCCCATTCGACAATATCAGATCTGTCTTACCGCCTGGAGCAAGCCTTGTCGCCTGAACAGGATCGGCTGCTCAGGTTGGTGGCAGAGCAGGCTGCCCGCCAGCAATTGCCGCTCTATATTGTCGGAGGGTTCGTGCGCGACCTGCTGCTCGGTCGCCCTGGTCTGGATTTTGACTTGGTTGTGGAAGGAGATGCAATTGGGCTGGCACGCACGCTGGCTGCCAGGCAGGGCGGCAGGGTGACCGTACATACCAGATTTAAAACTGCCCAATGGTTCCCGCCTCCTGGACCCAGTATCCCAGAATTTGTGGATCTCATCTCAGCTCGCGCAGAATATTATAAACACCCGGCTGCCTTGCCTACCGTCAGGTCTGGGACTTTGGGAGACGACCTGCACCGCCGCGACTTTACCCTGAATACGCTGGCGTTGCGCTTGGACGGCGATCACTACGGCGAACTGATCGATGAACGGGGCGGGTTGGAAGATTTGCAGGCGGGAATTGTCAGAGCCTTGCATCCCCATTCTTTCGAGGATGACCCGACGCGCTTATTTCGCATGGTTCGCTATGAAGTACGCTATGGGTTCAAGGTTGCTCCCGAAACCTTGGCGCTTGTCCCTCGGGGTCTCCGGCAGCTTAGCCGTCTCTCCGCTGAGCGGGTGCGCCATGAATTGGATTTGATCCTGGAGGAAGAAAAAGCCGCCTCCATTTTGAAGCGGCTGGCGAAGTTGGGGATCCTGGCGGCAGTTCATCCTGCTCTGGAATGGAACCTTGCCACCCAAAAACGTTTCGTGGAGGGATTGGCTGCAGTGCAGTCGCTTGATCATCCCCCGACCCGCCGCATGCTGGCCTGGTCTCTCTGGCTGATGGATGTCCCAACTCCCGGTCTGGATGGTATCGAAAAACGGCTTCATTTTGATTCTAGTCTGCGGGACATGTTACAGGCTTCTTCTGCATTGTTCGCCGAGTGTAGATTCTCTTGCTGGAAAAAAACCCAGCCAATGTGTCGTTGCACTGGATAAAATTTCAAGGAAGGCTGTTGAGGCGGTTTCCCTGGCCTTGCCTGCTGGTCCGGCGCGGCGTACATTGCGCAGTTATCTTGAATCCTGGCGGGGTATCAAGCCAAAAACAACCGGCCATGACTTAAAAAAAGAGGCCTGCCCCCTGGGCCGGAATATAAGACCCTTCTGCGCAAATTGCGGGCCGCCTGGTTGGATGGGGAAGTTAAGACAGTCGAGCAAGAGATTGCGCTGTTGGATAAATTGACCAAAAAATCACCCTGAACCTAAATCTCCAAAGCGGGTCGCATTAATAACGCAAAATGCACCTGACAGTTAGAGTGGGGACAGCCGGTTGCGTTTCAATTATGCCCTCATCTTCTTCGTTAAAAAAAAGCCATCGCAATGGGCGCTGGCTTTAATATTTTCGGATGGAATAACTTTACCTAATCAACATTCGAGAAGAAGGATCTGGCTTTGGGGTAACGCTCGCGAACCACGAGCCACCAGGCCCGTAGGATTTGCCCGTACATGCGGGCTTTCCAAACCGCCCCAAACCAGAAGCCTCGCTCTGAGCGCGACTCGCTGCTGGGATGCCACACCCCTTCCATTGGTACAAAGCATTTTCGATAACCTTTTCGGCGTGCCGCCATGGTCAACGCGATTTCAAACCCGTACCCGGCAGAAGCTTCGCGTGAGACATATTTCAGCAGTTCAGCGCGAAGACCGCGTTGACCAGTCAGCCAGGGGGTGAGCCTATGCGACAAATTGGTGCTGAAGTGACCGCCATGGAATAAACCGAGAGTCATATCGGTTCGATGGTTTAGGATGGGATCTAACAGGGACTGGATGTGGGCCGGAGTCAGGTTCTTGAGATCCGCGTCCAGGAGCAGGAGTATCGGCGCGCAAGTAGCTGCCCAGCCCGTGAAGATAGCCTGCCCTTTACCGCTGTTTTTTTCATGCTCGATTACCCGGCAGCGCGAATCCAGCGTAGCTGTCTGCCGTAATACTCCAACAGTTCCATCCGAAGAACCATCGTCGACCAGAATGATCTCGTCGAGGATGGTTGTGGCATGTAATACATCGAGAACACCTGCAACATTTTTTTCTTCGTTGTAGGTGGGGATAATGGCGGCAATAAGAGGTTTGGTTTGATGGCTGTATTGTGAAAACATAAATGTCCCTTCTACCAGAGTATACCATCTGAAAAAGAAAAATACATCAGGTTTAAAGGAATGCATTAATCAACGAAAACTAATATGTAGACGTCTCAAAGATGTCAAAAGAATTAATAATCCAGGAAATTGGGTATCCATGTTAGATTAGCGCAAGAGAGCATTAATAATACGGGGGGAATCATTTGCTTTTTGAGTATAATTCTCCCATTCTTTGAAAGCTATTGGAGCCAGGATGACCCAAAAACCGACCGGGGCACAAATCCGACAGACCTTTATCGATTTCTTTGTCGAACAAAACCATACTTTCGTCCCATCCACTTCGCTCGTGCCGGGAGGGGATTCAACTCTCTTATTTACGAATGCGGGCATGGTTCAGTTTAAGGATGTTTTCCTCGGAACGGAAAAACGTCCATACACCCGTGCGGTCGACTCTCAGAAGGTCCTCCGTGTTGCAGGGAAACACAATGATTTGGACGAAGTCGGTCGTGACGATACCCACCACACTTTCTTCGAGATGCTCGGCAACTGGTCGTTCGGTGATTACTATAAAAAAGAAGCAATTGGCTGGGCGTGGCAACTCTTGACGGAGGTCTGGGGGTTGCCCAAAGACAAACTGTACGCCACCTGTTTCAAGGACGACAAAGGCAATATCCCCACCGATGATGAGGCTGCGGATATCTGGAAACAGCAGCCTGGGTTCGACCCGTCGCACGTGGTTTTCTTTGGGCGCAAGGAGAACTTTTGGGAGATGGCTGAGACCGGTCCGTGCGGGCCGTGCTCGGAAGTTCACCTTGATCGGGGCGAAGCTTTCGACAACCTTGCCGGGAAACCACACAGGTGCGGCGTAAACGGTGAGTGCCAGCGTTACCTCGAACTATGGAACAACGTCTTCATCCAATATAACCGGATAGACAAAGATACCCTTGAACCGCTGCCTGCCAGGCACGTGGATACCGGGATGGGTTTTGAACGCCTTGTTTCGGTCCTCCAGGATGTTGACTCGGACTACAAGATCGACCTGTTCCAGGGTGCGCTGGAGGCGGTCCGAGACCTGACTGGCGACAGCGAAGAAAAAATGTACTCCAATTTCACCCCTTATCGCGTCATCGCGGACCATGCGCGGGCGGCGGCTTTCCTGATAGCGGATGGCGTCGTTCCCGGCAACGTGGGGCGGAATTACATCTGCCGAATGATCATCCGCAGGGCAGCCCGTTTCGGCACGAAACTCGGGCTGCACGAGCCCTTCTTGGCGAAGGCTGCGGACGCGATCGTAGCTGCGTACGGAGATTTCTACCCTGAGTTGATCAAGAGCCGCGAGGCGATCCTTGATAACCTGACACGCGAAGAAATTCGCTTTGCGCGCACGGTGGAATCCGGTACGGCTTATTTGCAGGGGATGCTGGATGAGTTGCAGAAGTCCGGCGGCAAGACGCTGGATGGCAGGAAAGCTTTTGATCTGTATGCCACTTACGGCCTCCCGCTGGAGATCGCCCGTGATATTGCCCGGGAGCAGGGGCTGGAAGTGGACGAGCCTGGTTTTCGCCTCGCGATGGACGAGCACCGTCTGGCATCTGGTGGCGGCAAGGCCATGGGCAAAATGGGTGGTGAGGATGCCGAGTTCTACAGCCGGATCGTGAAAGACCTTCAGAAAGCCGGGAAATTGGACAGGGAAGGTGTGTCGTATAACCCCTATGAATGGTTGGAAGTCGAGGGTTCGCTGTTGGCATTGGCTGCAGATGGACGGACCCTCCCCACAGCCGGTGCAGGAGACCAGGTGGAAGTCCTGCTGCCAAAGACCGGGTTCTACGTCGAATCCGGAGGCCAGGTTTCAGATACAGGTGTGATCCGCGCCAGGGATGGTTCCTGGGAGGTCGAAGTTACCGGGATGCGCAAACCTTCGCCCGGTGCGATTGTCCATGTGGGCGAGGTGATTTTTGGACATCCGCAAGCAGGAGACGTCGTAATTGCCGCGGTGGACGCAGTCCGCCGGCACGATATCCGCAGGAACCATACGGCCACTCATCTCCTCCACGCCGCTCTGCACCAGGTGCTGGGCGAAAATGCGCGCCAGGCCGGCTCGTCGGTGACCCCCGACCGCTTCCGCTTTGATTTCAACCATCCCGAGGCCATGACCTCCGCGCAGGTCGAGCGCGTCGAGAAACTGGTCAACGAGGCGGTCGCAGCAGACTATCCTGTGGTCGCGGTGATCAAGTCGCGCGACCAAGCCGTCGCCGAAGGAGCCATGGCTCTCTTCGGTGAAAAGTACGGGGAAAGCGTGCGGACCATTACTATTGGAGATAAATACTCCTACGAACTATGCGGTGGCACGCACCTTGACCGTACCTCGGATGTGGGTGCCTTCCTGATCACTTCCGAAAGTTCCGCAGCCGCGGGAGTGCGCCGTATCGAGGCGGTCACCGGGCGCGGGGCATACGAACTGGTTGCCAAGCGCTTCAAAGAGCTCAAGCAGGCCGCCACCGCGCTCAAGTCAGCGGTGGATGAGGTGCCGCAGAAGGTTGAGTTGATGCAGGAAGAAATGGCTGCAGCCAGGAAGCAAATGGCCGCCCTTAAAGTCGAACTGGCGCTTTCGAGTTTTAATACACAGTTGGACAATCCAATAAAGGTCAAGGGCGTAAACCTGCTCTCACTGCAACTCCCCGAGGCAGATAAGGACACCCTTGGTAGATTGGCCGATAAATTCCGCGAGAAATTTCCTGAAAAAGGGGTGTGTGTGGTTGGGACAATTTCTGGCGAGCAGGTCATTGTCATGGCGGCTGTCACCCAGGATTTGATCAAGAAGGGCATCAGCGCCGGAGACCTGGTCGGGCATGTCTCTCGTCAACTCGGCGCAGGTGGAGGGGGTGCTCCGCACCTGGCTTTTGGAGGAGGCCGGGACCGCTGCCAAGATCCCCGATGCCCTTGCCACGGTGGAAAGTTGGCTCACCGCTAAATTGAACTAAATCCCAATCCTGACCTTGAAAAGTCAGGATTGATTTCTTATTGGTCTGTCTGCCAAATAAGGGGGTGGCAGTCGAAGTTATTTAGAAAGGAGATTGGTATGTTAAAGGTACGAAAGGTTTTACCGTTATCGATTGTTCTTTTGTCTCTCGGGTGCGGGTTGTTCTCACAGACTTTACCGGGAACCCAGAACTCCCAACCCAACGCTGCCTCCCCCGGCTGCAGTCACTAATGCGCCGGATCCTACCGCAACCCTCGCACCTTCCCCTACGCTCACGTCCACGCAAATACCCACCGTCAGCACCCACTGCCACCGTCGATCCACTGGCTGCAACCCAGCAGGCTCTGATGGGTTCAATGGGCGCCATAACTGATATCTCACTATATTTGCACCCCGTGGGGATACCACTTTCCAGCTGGCGTTCCGTTCCGATCATGGCTCAAGCCACAGCCGGTCAGGAATACCCTGGGAATATCTATAGTTATTCTGCCGCTGCCACCCTCGACCAGGCTCGCCAGTTTTACGTGGGCAAATCCCAATCGCTGGGGTTCATCATGGCACCTGGTACGGGTTACGCCGGCACCGGCGTAAATGCATCGCACGATGTCTCCTTTATTTCATACCCCTTGACGATCTATATGACCTCGTATGATAACGATACGGGGCACGTGACCGTGGTCATTTCCAAGCTTCCCTAGGGGATTTTGCAGGAAGCAGATTTTGTTTGCACCAACTCTGCACAGACGGGGATAATTGATCGCGCCCGTTCAATTTGAGCGGGAACACAGCGGCCGGGTCCGATTGCCTTGCGCGGGCTCCAATATAAGCTGGTCACCTTTCGAAGTTATAATTGGAGCAGATGAAGACACAGATCATCAAATTGGATTCCCACGATGATGTGACCTCCGTGCGTGACAAGATGTCCTGGGCGAAAGCGGAGCGCATCCTGCTGGTTTTCCCGTCTCGTTCCCGCATCCTGTCCCGGCCTATTGATTTACATCTGCTCCAGCGCCACGCGGCCACTCTGGGGGCTCAACTGGCTGTCGTTTCCCGCTCCGTTGACCAGCGCCGTTCAGCAGAAGAATTAAACATCCCCGCGTTCTCCAGGATTGACTCAGCCCAGAATAAATCCTGGGAAAGGGCCACGGCACCTCGCGCGCCCAGTCGCCGCAATGAACGCCCGGACCTGGTCCAGTTGCGCCGGGAGGCATTTCCTTCCGAAGCGGTCTGGCGCTCCATTTTTTGGTTGCGCTTTGCATTATTCACCCTAGCTGTACTGGCAATTCTGGCCGTCCTTTCGCTTTTCATTCCTTCCGCCACCATTCTTTTGACCCCGGCCACCGGCCTGCAAAGCTTGACGATAAGTGTGAACGCCAGCCGGGATGTGACTACTGTCAACCTGGCAGGCAGCCTGCCGGCGCGGATCAGCTCGCTGATCGTGGAACAGGGCAAAACAGCCCAGGCCACCGGCACGGTTGCTGTTCCCGACGCACGAGCGCAGGGTCTTGCAACCTTCCGCAACCTAACCACCGCTCAGACCAGCATCCCGGCTGGGACGGTGATCCGCACCCAGCTCAGCCCGCTGGTCCGGTTTGCCACAACCACGGATGCCGTTGTCGCTGCGGGTATCGATAAAAAGGTGGATGTTCCCATCCTGGCAATGGAAGCGGGCCCCGCTGGCAACCTGCCCGCGGATACCTTGATCTCCTTCGAAGGCGAATTGGGCACCAGCTTGGCGGTGACCAACCCTTCTCCAACCACAGGTGGCACGGATAGGTCTGCCTCCATCCAGACCGCCGCCGACCGGTCCAACCTTCGGGCGGCTTTGCTTTCCGATATTCTTGGGCTGTGCAGCACGAACATTCAACAAACAATTGCTCAGGGCGACATATATTTTCCGGACACCCTGAATGTTTCACAGGTCCTTTCAGAAACTTACTTCCCCGCCGAGGATCAACATGCGGATACGCTTTCCCTGACCATGCGGGTGCAATGCCAGGCGCAATACGCCTCCCAGGCAGATCTTGAAGCTCTCTCGAAGATTGCGCTGGATGCCAACCTGCCGGAGGACTATACACCCACCTCCACTGAGTTGGCAATAATGCCTACCAGTGCTCCCCTCACGGATGCGGACGGGGTGACGCACTGGGAGATGCAGGTGCAGCGTGTTCTGCACGCCCACTTGGACTCGCTGGCAGTTGAGCAATTAGCTGTGGGTCGCAAACCTGCCGATGCTGTTTTACATTTAAAAAAATCCCTGGCACTTAATGAGCCGCCAATCATCAGGATCACACCCGGTTGGTGGCCCTGGATGCCGCTCATCCCATTCCGTATTACGATTTCCACTGGTAATTGATGAGAATCCTTGCGGTGGACACGGGTTCCAAACACATCGGACTTGCCATCAGCGATTTGACAGGTACCATCGCCAACCCTCTGACGGTCCTCAACCACATCTCCCGTCCCGTGGACGCGGCAGCGGTCGCGGATATTGCCAAAGCCAATGAAGCCGGCCTCATTGTGGTTGGGCAATCATTGGATGACGACGGCAATCCTACCTTCGAAGGGCGCCGCGCCGGTCGCTTTGCCCAGGCTTTGATGACCCAGACAGCGTTGCCGGTGGTGTTCTGGGATGAATCCCTGACCACGCAGGACGCTCGTAAGGCCCGTATTGCTATGGGTGTTTCGCGTAAAAACCGTCGGGGGCACCTGGACTCGTTGGCTGCCTCGGTGCTCCTCCAATCCTACCTGGATGCCTACCCTCAAAAATGAAATCCCGCCACTCCTGCCTTCCCTGGATGCTCCTGCTGGTTAGCCTGGCTGCCCTCGGCCTGGTAGCTGTGGCTGTATTTGTTCCCCAGGCAGCCCGACAGTCTTTTGGGGAACCCAGTCCCTCCCTTAATCCCTGGCAGCGCATCAGTTATGGGTTTCAACTGGTCTGGAATGCGGGCGATTTAACCCAGCCGCGCGATCCTGCCGGAGCGCAACAATTGTTTACCATCCAGTCTGGCGAAAGTGTGGTCTCTATTTCAAACCGGCTGGAGAAGGCTGGCTTGATCCGCAGTGCTGGTACATTCCGCACTTACCTGCTCTGGACCGGGTTGGATACCGTCATCCAGACCGGTACTTACCGTCTCAGCCCGGCGTTGACCGGGTTTAGCATTGCCCAGATGCTGAAATCCGCCACCCTTACCGAGGTAACTCTTACCGTCCTGCCGGGCTGGCGGATGGAGGAGATCGCCGCCACGTTGCCGACCTCCGGATTGGAGTTTTCCCCGCAGGAATTTCTTGGCCGCGGCGGCTGCGCCGGCTGCCTCAATCGACCTGGTCCCTGTTGGCGCCTCTGCGGAAGGGTTCCTCTACCCGGATTCGTATACCCTGCCGCGTATGACAACAGCCGCCCAGTTGGTTTCCACCCTTTTACAGGGTTTCAATTCACATCTCCCGGCAGATATCCTCGCAGCTTATTCTCGCCGCGGGCTTTCCCTTTATCAAGCAGTGACCATGGCATCGATTGTCCAGCGGGAGGCGGTCGTGGATACCGAGATGCCGCTGATCGCCTCGGTCTTTTACAACCGGCTGGCAGCCGGCATGAATTTACAAACCGATCCCACGGTCCAGTACGCCCTGGGATACAACAACGCCCAGGGTACCTGGTGGACTAATCCGCTCAGCCTGGACGATTTGAAATTCAATTCCCCCTACAATACATACCTTTATCCCGGCTTGCCCCCCGGACCTATCTCCAATCCCGGCCTGGCTGCGCTCGGAGCGGTGGCTTACCCGGCGCAGAGCAATTATTATTATTTCCAGGCAAAATGTGACGGTTCCGGCCTGCATAACTTTGCCGAAACCTTCGCACAGCACCAGCAGAATTATTGTCCGTAGGTGTGATTTTGCGAAGCTTGCCAGGCAGGGGGTCAGGTGATGCTGGTATTGGAGAGGATATATTTCTCCAAATGGTCAATGGTCACCTTTTGCTCATCGATGAGTGCCCTGACCAGGTCGCCGATCGTTACAATTCCGATCAAGCGGCTTTTTTCCATGACTGGCAGGTGGCGCACATGTTTGGCTGACATTAATGCCAGCCCTTTTTCGACGGTATTATCCGGTTCGATGAAAATGGGCGGGGATGACATGATTTCACTGACCCGCATCTCCTTTGAGCTCTTCCCCAGCAGGATCACCTTGCGGGCATAATCCCGTTCTGAGAACACTCCCACCAGGGTTTTCCCGTCCACCACCAGCAATGCTCCCACGTCCTTTTCGGCCATCACCTTCAGGGCATCGAAAACACGCGTTGCGGGGGTGATCGTCCAGGTATTGCGTCCTTTTTTCTTTAGGATTTGACGAATTGTTTGCATGGCGCCTCCAAAATATTTTGACTGGTTAAAAATCGTTGCACTGGATCACGGTATATCTCGTCTTGAAAATTCCGATATCTGTTACCATCTTTACGGAGCCGACCTGAATGAGTCCCACACTGCCAGCGCGGGCTTGGGCATTCGGTCTGAAGTGGTCAGACCGACGGAAGCGAACATTCCGAGTGTGTTGATATCGGTCCCCTGGCCTTTTTGGTTCATCAGGGATGCATAAGATGCCAGGTTGAAATCATTGATTAGCAGGTAGATCCAGAACGACAGCCGGCTGCCGATCTGGGAGTGGATGGCGTTCAGGTAGTCCACTTGCGACTGCTGGTCGCCGTGGAAAGAGCCTACTGACGCCGAGGAGTATCCGCCTTCGGCGACTGCCAGCGGTTTCGATGTCCGGGTGAGCAGTGGAGTGTAGTAGTTGGCTGGGATGTCGGCACCCGATGAGTAGATCACGAACGGATAGGAAGAGAGCGCCCAAAGGTCCAGGTTCGGCTCAAACTGGTCCACCTGCCCCCAATTCACCGCGTACGGCGCGCCTTGCGCCAGGGACGGGATCAGGTTGTTAAGTTCCTCCCATTGGAATGTGACAAAGATCTGGGTTTCCGGCGCTTCAGCCTTGACCTGTGTGTACACTTCGTTGTAAAGGCTCAGGAAATTGGGAAAATCATCTGGGTGGGAGTCGTTGTAGGTATTGATCTCGGACGCCAGCCCGAGATATTTTGGATGGAATTCATGCACGATGCGCAGGGTGAAATTGCTGAAGGCAGCCCGGACCTTGGGGTTGGCGAAACTGGCTTCCCAACCCGCTGGCAGACCCTGAAAATCGCGGCGGTTTAACCCGTTGAGCGGGTCCACCACAAAGATGACTTCCAACCCGTTTTGGTGGGCCAGCAGGTACTGGTTGTGGATGTCGGTGATGGATGCGCTTTCGACATCAACGCCGGCTGCAAAAGCTTCCCATGGGATATTCTGCTGGAGCAGGACCACATCACCGTGCTGTCCGATGGCTTTGTAAGTGTCGATGACGCTCTGAGTGGTCACTTCGGGTGGCGAGGGAAAGAAACCATAAACTGTCCGCCCCAGATCGAAGGGCGAGGTTTTCAGGGTGGGGATCACTGCAGGTGTACCCTGGGAAGAGGATCCTAATAAAGGCGTTGCACACGCCGCGATAGCCAGGAAGATTGCCAGCACAGGAATGGTGATTCGTTTCATGGAACCATCCTTCGATTTATGGAAGTTTTTCCCAAGATTTCACTGGAGAATGCCATATGGTTGGCAGGCTTTGCCTAGGTCAGGGTGGCGGCGCGGCCATTGCTGTGGGCTATACCGTTTTTATTTTATCTATTATGTAGAATGCACCAATCCAGGCGCCCAGACCGAGCACACACAATACTATGCCCGGTACAATGATCCAAACCGATAGGGTGCGAAGGATGGAACGAAGCAATTCCAGTCCCACACTTGGGATGACAGTGGGAATGAAAGCTGGAATTCGTGGGGCAATGAACCAGGTCCAGGCAAAATTAAACACCGGGACGATTGAAATCCCCAACCCCAGGCTGATTGTTCCGCTGGTAAAAATTGGAAAGCCCCACCAGCGCATCCAGCTTTTGATACTCCGCACCGCGAAAAGTGTGACCAGTAGCAGGAATGTAAAAGGAATGAGCAGACTCAGTCGCATGACCTGTCTTATGGTGCGCAGCGTGGAAATTGGGTCTGAACCAAACGCGCCGTTCCCTGGAATGGACGCGTCGG
Source organism: uncultured Chloroflexia bacterium (assembly GCA_963760245.1). Classification (GTDB taxonomy): domain Bacteria; phylum Chloroflexota; class Anaerolineae; order Anaerolineales; family Villigracilaceae; genus UBA877. The sequence goes on from CAVXCH010000004.1 coordinate 1,284,171, forward strand.
GTGCAGGTGGCTTGACGATATATGCCTTATCTGGAATCTGGGGGATTAGCGTTTTCAATAATTCCGGCAGCAGCGCAGTTACAATGGGAAGAATACCTTCAGGGGGCCTGCAAATCACCATGCCGCCGTTGCTCCTCCCCGCAATCAATTGGTATAAATCTTGCTCGCTACATGGTTGTTGTGAATTTAATACTTGCAGGAAAAGATTGGTGCCTGAGGGGCTCATCAGACTTTGCTTCAAGGAATCCAAGGGAATGGACACTGAATCTGCCTCGCCATTTAGATAGGCAAAACCCTGATCGAGGGCACTTTCGGTCATGGCTTTCAAGGTGTCTGGTGGCAGGAGAATCGTTAGGAGGGCTTGCCAGTCTGCCGCTGTCAGATTCTGCAAAAACGACGGCATTCCACTCCCGCTTGTTCCCGATGGAGGGTTGGCTGCCTGCCCGGGTAAAAATCGGTTCAGGCAGGGTTGTGCAAGTTGGAGTTCTGTCCTGGTTGGGCCGCGACTGCCGCTTCTAATCCCCTGGTAAGCGGCTGTTCCCAGGGCAGTCGTGAGACAGGCTTGTAGCGCGGGAGATGCGTTGTCAATGCTGCAAGCCAGTTGGTTTTGGGAGCACGAATCATTCAAAGCACTGTTGGTGATCGCCGCGCCAACTATTTCGGGCAGGCGTGCGTAGATATTTTGTTCCACCAGTACATTTTTATATACGCTGGCATTAAACATCTCCCCGTTTAAGGTGGTTAACAGGATTGCAAAAACGGTGCTAATTACGAATAAGGATGCAAATATCGCGGCGATAACCCTGGCAATTAAGGTTAAGAATTTACGCACGGTTTCCACCTTCCGGCCACATTATTAACCAGGCGTGTCTACCTTTATAACCCCTGACACAAAGGCGGGTTGTCTATCTGGGTACGTTCGTACTTTCGGGCTATTCCTTCCCGCCGGCAATTTCAACGTAATCCAGCGTAATGGTATTTTCAAGCGCCCCGCCCAGCAGGCTGATGAGTTCCGAGGAGCAGTCAGCTTTTTCTTCAGCGTCGCGCCGGCTCCAGGTACGACTCTTGATTTCAAGGTAATAGCCCAGGTCTGGTGTCTCGACCTGGTCCAGGTTGATGAAAAACTCCTCGTTTTTGTAGCGCACCAGCCAGCGCAGGCGGTTCTTGTCAACGGCAATTTCACCTGCAGGTTTGAAGTATTCCCGGTAGAAACGCAAGCTATTGGCTGCCGGCGCAAAATACCTGATACGGCTCAGAAGCACATCGTGGGCGAAGTCACCTTCACGGGAAGGGCCGATGAGGGTTAAACGACCGCGTACACCCGTGATCTGCTCCTTATCATCCACCATCTCATCTTCACGGTAACGTAACCTGCCCTGGTCCGGGTCGCTAAAGGTGAAATAAATATCGTGCTGATGGTAATGTTTTTTGACCAGGATTTCGACGGCGGTATTTTTAAGCGCTTGCAGCACAGGCGCCGGGTCTTTCAACTTCACTTTTACCTGGACTTCAAAAGATTCCTCTTCCGCGGACCCGCCCAGCGCCACCAGTTTCGAGAATACCGATTGCTCCCTCGCCATCAGGAAAATATCAATTTTTTGTGCATATTCCTGCGCGAAGAGCTTCAATGCTTTTTCGTCGAGGGTCAGGAGCTCGCGGTTGTGCATTAGCCATTTGCCATTGACCATTACGTCTGTCACATCCGTGCATTTCCCGGCATACACCAATTGGGCGTAGATGTTATCTGCGTCCCGGCGGAAGCGTGGCGAATTGTGCAAGCCGGAAATTTCCACAAGGATTAGGTCAGCCCGTTTACCTGCTTCAAGGGTCCCGGTGATGGGTCCGAGGTGCAGCGCCCGCGCTCCCAGGCGTGTGGCCATCCTGAGGGCAGTCACCGCCGGGAGTGCAGTCGGGTCATTGCTGACCGTTTTCGCTACGAACGCAGCCAGTCGCACTTCTTCGAACATGTCCAGGTCGTTGTTTGAGGCGGGACCGTCTGTCCCAATGCCGACATCCAGGCCGAGGTTCAACATTTTTTGTACGGGAGCAAATCCGGATGCAAGCTTTAAATTGGAGGATGGATTGTGAGCCACGCCCGCCCCGGCATGCAGCAGGGTACGCATTTCCCCTTCATCAATGTGGGTGCAGTGGGCTGCCAGCACTTTGGCGTCGAATAATCCTTGTTTTTTGAGATATGGAACCACGGGCATTCCATTATCCCTGCGCATGTTTTCCACTTCCAGCGCGGTTTCGGAAATATGCGTATGCAGGGGCACATCGAACTCGGCAGCCAGGCTTGCTGTCGCCCGCAAAATTTCAGGGGTGCAGGTATAGTAGGCATGCGGGGAAACTGCTGGAGTGATAAGTGTGTGACCTTTCCAGCGTTCGATAAATCCTCGCGCCGCAGCCAGCGAATCTTCGAAGGAGACTGCATCCGGAGTGGGGAACTTGAGTACCGTCTGGCCGCAAACCGCACGTAAACCCGCCTCGGCAGTTGTCTCGGCTACTTTTTCCTCGAAGTAATACATATCGGCAAAACAGGTTACACCGGTACGGATGAGCTCGGCGCAAGCCAGCTGGGTTCCCAGGCGCACGAAATCAGGTGAGACGAACTCGCGCTCTACCGGCCAGATGTACCCCTGCAGCCAGACATCCAGTCGCAGGTCGTCTGCCAGGCCGCGCAAGAGGGTCATTGGAACGTGGGTGTGTGCATTGACCAATCCCGGCATCAAGACCCTGCCACCGCAGTCCACCTCGTGGTCGCCATGATAGGTTTTGTGGACTTCGGCTTCAGGGCCCACAGCTACGATCGAATCCCCGCTGACTGCTATCGCACCGGGTTCGTACTGGTGCATTTCGTCGTCCATTGTCAGGACGATGGCATTAAAGAGGAGAAGATCAGCAGATTTGGTCATTCGCACTCCTGTTTTCTGCTATTCTACTTGATAAAACCTTGTGGGTGCATGTTACGCCAATTGATGGAACTAGCGCTTCCAATTCAGGAAAGTTTCCAGGACTTTCAAATTCATATCGTAATCGGTGTGGGTATGATCGGTAAGTTCAATGTCCAACGCCGCGATGCCTCTTTCGTCCGCCCAATCGGTGAAGCCCCCGGTATAATCACATCCCACGTTGATGGGTGGGTAAGGATAAGTAGACACGGCCGCTATCGCTTTAGCCAACCGGATGGAATAGTCGTCGGGCGGTAGGCCGCCTGCAAAGATGCCCAGAGCTGCGCTGTGGTAGTTGATCAGGGCGTCAAAATGATGGCTCTGGATAAATGCTGCCAGAGCCTTCGTCTCTGGTTCGGACATTGGACCGGTCCCGCCGGTGACATCCGTATAGGTCCAGCAATTGTTCCGCGGCCAATCTTTTTGCCAGTTGGCATCCCAATTTCTGTTCAGATCCACATTATGGGCGTTGGCACGGCCGTTATAGTCGTGCGAGTGTGCTTCCCCGTCAGGGTTTAGATCGCGTAAAATGTAAAGGGTTATATTGGTCGGGACGATTTCGGGATGGCCCTTAAGAAATGTGATCAATAAATCAGCCAATTGGATGGTATTGAATTCACTGCCTCCGTGCATCCCGGCGACGATCAATCGTTCGGTCTGCCCGGTGCCAAAGCGATAGACTTCCAGCGGACGTTTCTGGACGGAATACCCGATGGTCATGGGACCCTCACTGTAGGGGATAGGCGTTAGCGTAGCAGTGGGGGTCATGCTGGGGGTGAAGGTATCGGTGGGGATTGTTGTGATGGTTGGGGTACTAGTTGGCGATGGAGTATACGTGCTGGTGGCGGTCAGGGTCAGGGTGGGTGTCGATGTAGCAGTAATGGTTGGAGTGGGACTGACGAAGAATCCACGCACCACCGGGTTTGATGTGAGTAGCCAGGCGCCTATGAGGAGGAATCCAAAAACCAGGTTGAACACCCAGAACCCAGTAACGATCCTCCCAAGCGACTTTGTTGATGAGGCTGGCATTAGTCTTCCTCCATTGCGTTGCGACGCAGGATATCAAATGCTGTGTTGACTGCCCAGCGCCTGGCATTGCCTGGGTGCCCGCCGTACGTCAGAACATGCTCAACTTTTCCCCGGGGTGTGATCAAGAAAATGTGAATGTCTTGTTTTTCGTCTTCCTGGGAATAAGAGACACCCACCGCGCTGGACGCCTGGTACTCTTTGCGGGAGGCTTCCGTCCCGTCTGCCAGCGTTTCGGTCGAGACCTCGGAAATCCTTCCGCCTCGATAGGCCGGGTGCCCGGTTTGGGTGAAACGCTTCAACAAGGCACCCTCCAGGTTGACCTCGTAACAGGCCATTGTCCAGCCCCGCTTTGCGATGGCTTCGAGCGTAACGTTTTCCAGGGTATCTTCATCTGTTCCGAAGATGTTTTCTCCCAACCTGGAGCGCAGGTCGGTTTCGACTGCAGCGATCATGCTTCCCGCCTCGGAGTCAGATTCTCCTTTGGCAGCGATACGTATGTCCACCACACCGGAATGGGCGGTTAAGCCAACGGTCGGGTTGGTGAGTGTTTCCAGGTCGCCGATCTGATCGTCGATCACCCCTTCACCAAGGCCGCTGACATGCAGGGACCGGATTTTAAGAACAGAGTGCAGGTCGTAGTGCTTTTGTAGATAGGGAATAATGGCGCTGGTCATGAGGGTATCCATCTCGCGTGGCACACCTGGCAGCGAAATGATTATTCTGTCCCTCAGCCCAGTTTCCTTTTCCGGTTGAAGGTGTGGGGGAACCCTTACAATAAATGCAGGGGCAGTTCCTACCGGATTTTCAATAATGATGGCACTTTTAGGGACATACGCCTGGCGCTTTTGGTTTTCGGTGGGTGTCCGCCCGTAGCGGGCTATCCGGTCAGTGATTTGCTTCCATAGTTCTGGGTGAAATTCGAGCGGCATACCGACAGAATCAGCAATTGCCTGTCGGGTGGGATCGTCTACGGTTGGACCAAGACCGCCGGTGGTGATGACGATATCGGCTCTATCCAATGCCCGCCGGACAGTCTCGGAAATACGTTCTGCGTTGTCGCCAATGGTTTGTGTCCGAAACAAGTCTATGCCCAGGCTGCGCAATACCCGCGCAAGAGCACGCGTGTTGGTGTCAGCGGTTTCGCCGAGCAGGAGTTCGGTTCCAATGGCGATTATCTCAGCGGTGGGCATGGTTGAATGGATTATACAACAGGGTCGGTTTTTGCCGACCCTGTTGGCTGGCTTTTAGCGGGAAAGATTAAGCGCTGAAAGCAAGGCCTGGCGGGGGATGTATAAGGTACCGTCGGGCATCCGCACTGTCACTTTTTGGATGGCGGCCAGTACCTGGGTTGTCAGGGCATAGGCTGCCGCGGAATTAAGCACGGGGCCTATCAGCGGAATCCCGGCGTTTAAGAGGATCGGGCTGGCAGCGGCTACCTCTTCCCTGCAGGTTGGGCCGATGACAGCTGCCATGTTTGCATAGATGGCAAATTCGGTCGCAGCCGTCTGCGCGCTTCCGGCAGTGCAATCCGTCCCAAAGGTGATTAGCTGAATAGAATGGGTGAACAGGTTGTCTTTATCTGTCAACGCTTTTTTAACATTTTCGAGCGAAGAGGTCCCTAGGGGTCTCTGGTCGCCGCTGGTAGCAAGCAAGGCCCCGATAAGTACCTGGCCGTTGGAAGAAATTTTCAAACAGCCCAGCGGGTCGCTGCATTCATAAGGTGCCGCCTTACAGGAGGCCAGCATCATGCTGGCGACCAGCAGGACGGCAAGTATTCTGAGAGCAGGCAACAATATTGCGGGTGCTGCCGGTTCCGGCAGCGGGAACGCCGGATGGAGTGGGGTTTTGTCAGGTATTCTCAGAAGCAGGTTCTTTGGTCTCATGTCCGCCCCTGGATCATCCCCTGGTGGGTTCATAAGTCAGCATTGGAGATTTTCATTCTGGTCTGGTGGGACCGAAATGGATTGTAATTTAGTGAGGAAAGTTTTCTTGATACCACGTCCACGGGTTGACTTGGATGCCATTGACCCATAAATCCCAATGCACATGGGGACCTGTGACGCGCCCGGTGGCGCCGATCTTTCCAATCAATTCGCCCGCTGTGACGTGGTCGCCTACGGAAACATAGATTTCAGCCTGGTGGTAGAGCCCGCTGTAAACTCCCTCGCCGTGGTCAATGATGGTTGCATTCCCGCGCACGGTCTTGAGACCTGTAAACACCACCACGCCATCGGCTGGAGCGTAGACATCGAGTGGGTGGGTTGCGGAACAGACCCCGAAATCAAGTCCGGAATGGAAAGATAACAGCGCTCCACCATTATAAGTACGGCGGTTGCCATAACCTGATTTTATACAATACGGGTCGTCGGCAACAGGCAATTGGAACTTCCCCTGCCAGTATATTTCGGGCGTGACAGGTGTGACCAGAGACAGCAGCCACGCATCTTCCGGGTCGGTGACAGCCGGGTCGATCGTGGACGGATCAACACTTAGAGTTTCGGGCTTGTAGTTTCCGGAGGCAACCAGCACCATTTGCTCGAAGGACTGCACCGAGCCGTCAGAAAGGGTGACGTCGATCCGTAGCGGGTATAGGCCCGGATCTGTCATGGCATACACACCTTGCAGTGCCACCTCGGATCCATCTTCCTGGGGGAAGAAATGGAGGGGATGGTCCACCAGCAAGCCACTTAACGTGACCTGTTGGGATGCCGTCACTTTGACCTGGACAGTTTCCCCTTGGACGATCGGCAGCGGATCCACCACCGCGGAGGAGAGCACCGCCGGGATCCCGGACGGTTCGGCGCTGGATGTCCCGGAGGGAAGATAGAGCAAATCACCCGGTAAAGCGTCCTGTGGTTCGGAAAGACCGTTCAGTTGGGAGATCGTCCAGGGGTCGGTGTTTTGCCGGACAGACATCTCCAGGATGGTTTCACCTTTGGCAAGCGCAGATCGCGCTGTCAAGGCCGGCTGCTGATCCTGTTGCAGGAGGACGAGGTTGTAGCCCGCGTATAGTTCTTCAGGGCTGACGATGTGATTGAGTTTAATGAGCAGCGCCGGGTCGACACGGTATTGGCGGCTCAGGCTGCGCAGGCTTTCCCCGAATGGTACCGGTTGCGTGATCAGCGTGCCGCTCATCCCGGTTAGGCCGGGAATGATAAGCTGGTCGCCGGGAAAAATGTTCTGGCTGGTCAAGTTATTGACGGCCAGGATGTCGGTCACACTGACATTGAAGCGAATGGCTATCCCCCAGAGTGTATCGCCCGCCTGGACGATATAAACCGGTCCGTTGGGGGGAGTGGCTGTTTGGGCATAAACAGGAGTTGTTGAAAATAGGATAACGAGGACTGCCAGGCAGGCGACAATTCGTTTACGCATTTTGGAACTCAATGTGGTCGCCGATTTTGAATTCGCCCAGCCGGCTCGGGTGGATCTCCAGGATATACCTGGCAGGCTGCCGTGGGGCGTAGGCGGGCCGCCAGGCGCGCGCCAGGACCGTGTCCACCACCACCTTTTCGGAATTGATCCAAATAACAGCCAGGTCCATAAAAACGAACAGCATGTGGATGGCCGTGTCAAGCCGGCTCTCGCGCCCTTCGACGAGCATCAGGCCTTGCTCTGTTGCCAGGCTGGACCGGAACATCAGGCCGCGCAAGCGACATAGGAAACTGTCACAATAAATGGCATGTAACGGAGTGGGAAGCGGTTGATTGATGTTTTCGATGCGGATTGTATTCATAAAAATACGAAAACGGGGCGTCATTTGCGCCCCGTCCAGATTGGATTTGCTCAGGCGATTTGTTTTCGTCCAAGCACGTTATCAACGCTGGCTAATAATTCCTGCGGGCTGAATGGCTTGGCAATGTAATCGTCCACTTTGGCAATGTGCAGGCCAAGCACCTTGTCTATGCTCTGAGCTTTGGCGGTGACCACGATGACCGGGATATCCTTGGTGGTCTCGTCTGCTTTCATTTGTTGGTAGACTTCCCATCCGTCCATTTCAGGCATCATCAGGTCGAGCAGGACCAGGTCGGGATGATTTTTGCGGATCATTTCAAGACCCTCTTTCCCACCATTGGCGCCAAGTATTTCAAACCCCCGTCGGCTGAGGATCAGACGGATCAGGTCTATCATTTCTTGTTCATCTTCGATGCAGAGGATAACCTTTGTATTAATTTCGGTCATATTATGCCACCTGGTTGAGTTAAGTTTACCACAAATAAATCCTTCTCATCTTTTTATCTCCTTGGCGTCTCTCAGGGCCAGGCGGATGGGTGAGTGAGGTCCCGAACAGTCGGGGATAGTTGTTCTCTGGTCGTTCAATTCGAGAATTATTACCGCAAGCCCAGGTATATTTGGTTTTTATTCATTCGCTGAGGATATATTCCGGATAAAATGATTAATTTATTAGAACTTTATATAACATATTCATCGAATCTGGCTGAGACGTACATAGGTTGGTATAATCTAATCGCACGGACAGGAGGTCCATGTGAATTCACGCAATCAGTCTTATATTATCTATCTCCTGCTTTTCATAGCAATCGTTGCGATGGTCTATTTTAACGTCCGTCAGCAGCCAACTACCACTGGGCCATTGACCATCAGCCAGGTTGCTCAGCAGATTCAGGCAGGCACGATCACACGCATTGTTGTCAATGATGACAGCAGTTTGAATGTGATTTCTTCCAGTCCCAGTGGGCCGATCGAACAAACAGCCCACAAAGAGCCTGAGACCACCCTCGTCTCTCAATTACTGGCGTTTGGTGTAACCCCCTCTCAATTGGCAAACGTGACCATCGAAGCCAATCCGCCCAGTCCATGGGCTGGGTTATTGACTTTGGCCACATACATTGTGCCGGTCATTCTGCTCGGAGTCCTGTTCTGGTGGATTTTCCGTCAGGCGCAGGGCAGCAATAATGCCGCAATGGCCTTCGGCAAGTCCAAGGCGCGCATGTTCAGCGGCGAACATCCCACGGTAACCTTCGAGGATGTGGCCGGCGTTGATGAATCCAAGGAAGAATTGAAGGAAGTGGTCGAGTTCTTGAAGGAACCCCAGAAATTTATTCAATTGGGTGCTCGTATTCCCAAGGGTGTCCTGCTGGTCGGCCCTCCTGGAACCGGGAAAACCTTGCTTGCCAAGGCTGTGTCTGGAGAAGCAGGTGTACCTTTCTTCTCGATCTCCGGCTCTGAATTCGTGGAAATGTTCGTCGGTGTGGGTGCCAGCCGTGTGCGCGACCTGTTCGACCAGGCCAAACGCCATTCACCCTGTATTGTCTTTGTGGATGAAATTGATGCGGTCGGACGTCAGCGCGGCGCCGGTTTGGGCGGATCGCATGACGAGCGTGAACAGACCCTCAACCAGATGCTGGTGGAGATGGATGGGTTTGATACTGATACGAATGTGATCGTGGTGGCTGCCACAAACCGCCCCGACATTCTCGACCCGGCCTTGCTCCGGCCCGGTCGTTTTGACCGGCGCATCACCCTCGACCGGCCGGATATGCGCGGCCGCGAGGCCATCCTGAAAGTACATGCGCGCGGCAAGCCTTTTGAACCCGAGGTAGATCTCGGAAGCATTGCGCGCGGCACGCCCGGTTTTGTCGGTGCCGACCTCGAGAACCTGATCAATGAAGGTGCCATCCTGGCAGCCCGCCGCAACAAGAAGGCGATTGGCCAGCCTGAATTGGAAGAAGCCATCGAACGCGTCATTATGGGGCCCGAACGCAAGTCCAGGTTGATTAGCGAAGAAGAAAAGCGCATCCTTGCTTATCACGAAGCAGGCCACGCTGTGGTCATCAATGCCATCCCCGAAGCCGACCCGGTGCAAAAGATCACCATCGTCGGACGCGGCCAGGCGGGCGGGATAACCTGGAACCGTCCGCAAGATGATCGCATGCTTACTTCACGTAAGAAAATGCTGGCGCAGTTGACCCTTTTCCTGGGCGGCCGCGCAGCCGAGCAGATCGTCTTCGATGATATTACTTCTGGAGCAGCCAATGATCTGGAAAACGTCACCCGCATGGCTCGCACCATGGTTACCCGCCTGGGAATGAGTAATGAAATGGGTGCGATGGTTTACGGCCAAAAAGAGGAGCTCATTTTCCTGGGCCGCGAGATATCCGAGCAGCGCGATTATTCCGAAGCAGTTGCCGAACAGATCGACCGCGAAGTGAGAAACCTTGTGGATGCATCCTATAAACAGGCGCTTGCAATCCTGAAAAAATATCGCACCGAACTGGATGCCGTCGCTGCCAAACTTCTTGAGGTGGAAACGCTGACACGCGAAGAGTTCGAGAAAATCTTCCCGCCTCCCATCCCCAAAAAGAGCGGCACCCCTCAACCTGCATAACCAGAATAAAACCCGGCTGCAACACCGGGTTTTATTTTTTTTAAACCAAGAATTCGGGTTGCCAGGCTGATTCATGTCGTTTCCATTTCCATCGCCAGCAAGGGCCGTATGAGCATGGATTTATTTCGGTTTTCCCTCGGCATCGTTTGGTACCAACAGCCAATCAAGCGCAGTCTCGGGATTTTCGAATATCCTCAAATTGAAGCCCCGGTTGTTAGATACGGTTTCAAAGAACTTCTCGCGCATTTTTGGTAAAGGTCTGTCGATGATGGCTACCTTCGTAATCCCCTTCCCTCTAAGTCGTTGAAAATCTTTTGTAACGATGTAATAACTGTCAAATACCCCCAGCCAGCCTTCCAATTCCCTTACATCGATTAGGACCTTCCCGCGCTGATTCTCTCTAGCAGCCTGTGCAATTTCTTTCACCAGAGTGGCAACTACTATGCGCGTCCGGGATCCGGCTGCCCTGGCAATCATATATTCCTCTTCAATCTTCAAAGTTAGGGTGTGAACGGGTTGGGAAGTTCCAATTCCAGTAGGGGTAATATCTTTGTTCATTTCATCCTCCAGCCTTATTTATCATGCTGTTATAACACCAGTAACATTGCCCGGATATTCGCTGGATCTCTTGTTGTATTAGAAAAAAGGATCCTGCCCGATTAGAGCCACTTCTCCTGCATCATACCTCTTGCCGTGGGACGGCGAAGTCGGGGGCTCTTAAGATTCTCTATTTGAAATAAAGCGGAAAATTAACCAAGGAACATACGGATTTGTTTTTCCATTTCGTCCAGGTTGTTCTGACCCGCGTGGAACCATTGAATATTCGCATCTTCTTGCTTGAACCAGTTCGCCTGCCTCCTCACGAAGTTGCGCGTCAGCCGCCGCATTTGTACCTTGGCTTCTTCCAGGCTCATTTCCCCGCGCAGGACGGCAGCGCACTCGCGGTAGCCAATAGCAGACATGGTCGGCAGGTCGGTGCTATAACCGCGCTCCAGCAGGTTGCTCACTTCGTTCAGCAAGCCCGACGCGAACATCGCCTCGATGCGAACATCCACGCGAGCGTAAAGTTCGGTGCGTGGGCGGATCAGACCGATGGTCATTAATCGATACGGACTCTCACCTTGCCCGCGTTGGTCTGAGAATCTGCGACCGGTGGAGAAGATCACCTCCAGGGCACGAACTGTCCTGCGCAGGTTGTGCGGATCGATCGATTGCGCTGCGCGCGGGTCCAGATAAGCCAGCCGTCGATGCAGCCATTCGTTTCCATTCGCTGCCGCCTGCTCATTCAATATTTTCCGCAAATGGTCATCAGGCTTAGTCGGTGGGGGTGCCCATCCATACATCACGGCGTGAATATACTGTCCCGTTCCACCTACAAGCAATGGAAGTTTTTTCCGTCTTAGGACGTCTGCAATTGCATCCGCGGCCATGTGCTGGAAAACAGCCAGGCTGCAAGTCCCGTCCGGATCGACCACGTCAATCAGGTGATGGGGTACACGGGCACGTTCTTCCAATGTCGGCTTGGCGGTGCCGATGTCCATCCCGCGGTAAAAGAGCCGCGAATCCGCCGAAACGATTTCGCCTCCCAGCCGTTCGGCCAGTTGGATGGAAATCTCGGTCTTACCGACCGCAGTGGGACCGACAATGGCAATCAGGGGAGGTTTCATTCCTTGGATCACCCGATCACATTCTCAAAATGCGCGATCTGTGCTTTCCCACCTGGTTTTCCTTCCACAGCAATCACATCAAATTGCCAGCTATCGCCACTATCGGGATGCGCCTGGAGATATTCTTCAGCTGTGGAAAGCATATATGCCTGTTTGCGGTGGGTCACTGAATCTTCGGGGTACGCGAAGGTATGCGTTGTGCGTGTCTTGACCTCGACAAAGACAAGCAATCCATCCTTACTGGCGACGATATCAATCTCACCGTGGGCGCCATGGACATTACGAGCCTGCACAACATAACCATTAGCGGTAAGATATTCCGCTGCTGCGTCTTCGCCCCACCGACCGATTGCCTGTCTGCTGGTTCTCATGTGCGCAATTTTTCCACCAGGCTGCGAATGCGGGAACTCAGACTATGCCGGCGAGGCAGAGCTGCAACCGCCAGACCTTCGTAAAGAGTCATCATGGTTTCCATGGTATGTTCAATGGAGTATCTATCGGAGGCTTTGCGGGCGGCCTGTCCCATTTTCCTGCGCAGGCTTCGATCGAGGCATAGGCGCGTCAGTTTGGCCGCGAAAGCCGCCTGGTTTTGACTGGAAAGGAATCCGGTTATCCCATCTTCAATGGTATCGCCCACGCCTACAGATCGGATACCCAAAGCTGGCAGACCGGTAGCCATGGCCTCAATCACAGATAGGGGGTGCACTTCAGTCACCGAAGCGGTCACGAAAATATCGCTCATTGCAAGGTACTTCGGCACATGCTCGTATGCGACCATGCCCAAAAAATGGACCCGGTCATTAACATTATTCTCAGCCACGAGTTTTTTCAGACTTTCCTCTTCCGGTCCGCCGCCCATGATCAGTAAATGGACATTTTCTATTGTTTCAGCCACCCCTGCAAATGCTTTGATAAGAAAGTCCACACTTTTTTCCGGTCCCAACCGTCCGCAATAGATCATTAGGATGTCCTCGATGTTAAATCCGAATTCGAGGCGGCAATCCTCACAAATTTGCTGGTAGCGTTCTAATTCGACCCCGTTCGGCACTACTTCGATCGGGCTGGTCACTCCGAGGTTGCGCAGAACATCTGCCATCCCGGGCGATGGTGAGACAACTAGGTCGACGGCTGCACAGAAGGGCGGCATATAGCTTTGGAGGAATGTGGCGCTTATCTCCTCAGGCAGGATCGGCATATATACTTGCGCGTATAAATCGTAACGGGTGTGGTTGGTGAAAACCACCGGGATGTGCAGTGGGCGGCAATAATTCAGGGCCAGCCGTCCGCTGAGGAACGGATGGTGAACGTGAACCAGGTCCATGGTCTGCAATAATGCTTTTGCAGCCCGGCGGTAGCGGAAATTCAGGGTATAGCCGGTATCTACTAGGGGCAGGCCCGGTGAGCGGATAATATTCGTTTCTTCGTCAGGATAATCGACATCTCCGAATGTAAAAACAAAAACCTCGTGTCCTGCCTTTTCCAGATATCGTTTGTTCAAGGAAATGTAGTTGGTGATTCCGCTGACATGCGGTTTGTAAACATCTGCCATCATGCCGATGCGCATCCTGACCTCCTCAGTTATACTGATTGTTTTTCTGGATTCACCGTTATGAAGGGGGTACCCGCTGCCTATCGTAAGTCAAGCAAGAGGGCCTGTCAAGGTGGGGTATAATTATTTCGTTCAGGATGTTTCATCCATTTTTTTGTGCCCCCTGTGGGTAATCTAATATACTAAAGGCAGTTTATGGCAAGTGTTCCCTTCAGTTTGCCTGCGGATTATTGGCAAACTTTTTTCCTCGACAAAAAAGACCTGGAATTCCTCAGCACCTACTTATTCGAAAACGAGACGCCTCTAACAGAGAAAGAACTTCTCCCGGTTTTGATTGGTGAGCGCATCCGCAACGAGCGTGAAACGCTTGTTAACCAGCAACGTTCTATAGGCAAAGTTTATTTACCCGCAGGGCATTATTTGGTGGGGGAGAGTCTGGTTTTTCCTGCACTGGAGTGGAAAAAAGGGAAGATCATTAGCTCACGTCCCGGAGTAAATCCATCAACGGGTGAATTTGAAGTTATCGAGGTGGAATTTGAGGGTGGAACCAATCGGCAAATGGCCGCAGGGCTCGCGAACCACAAGCTAAATCAACCTGTGGAAATTTCTGTCGATGATCCACTCCTAAACCCGGAAAACGTCATTAAAGTTTATGGCTCAGAATTAGAGCAGAAATTGGATAAAGCCCTATCGTCCGACAATGGGTTGGTCAAAGTTGCTGCTCGCTGGTTTCCGCGAGCGCTTTTAGTGGATATTAACGTAGGTCAGCTCAACCTTGCAGAAGCCGTTTTGGACGAGGCAGCTGCCGGCATGCCGCTGACTACAAATGCACTGATCGATCAATTGGAAATCTCGGGGAATGTCAATCCCAAGTTGATTGAATTTTCGATGAATTATGCCTTGCAGGAAGATGGTCGCTTTGATGAAGTTGGCCCGTCTGGTGAAGTCCTTTGGTTTTTAAAACGCCTTGAGCCGCACGACGTGCAACAAATTCCAGCGCCGCTTCGATATATTGATATTCCCTATAACCGCGCCATCCTGACTCGTGAAATGCTGGCCCTCGAAGCCGAATTGGATGATGAACTGGCTGGAAACGATCCACCCGTTGGAGAGGTGAGCGAGGTGACCATCAGTCTGAGTTATCCCCACTGGCGGGCAGGTACGTTGCCGGTCTCGGCGCGTGTGCGGGGCTTGTTCCCCACTGCCTACGAGTCGCCGCGCGTCCGCTTTACCCTGGTGGATGGACAATCCAGGGAGGAAATCCAGGCCTGGGTTGTACGTCAACATGGGTATGTGGTTGGTTTGGGACCCCTCTACCAGAAATATGGGATGATCCCCGGCAGTTTGATTTCCGTGACAAAAGGTAAGAAGCCAGGCCAGGCGATCGTGACCGCCAAATCCCGGCGACCAACACGCGACTGGGTGCGGACGGTCCTGGTAGGCAGCGATGGCAGGATTGTCTTTGCCATGCTCAAACAAAACCTGTCTACCGAAGTGAATGAACGTATGGTTGTCGCCGTTCCCGACCCCTCAGGCGTGGATGAAGCCTGTGAGCAGGTCGCGCAACAACATCTACCTTTCGATCAGCTGGTGGCTGAGATGATGCGCGAACTGGTCAAACTTAATGTCCAGGGACATGTGCATGCACAGGAGTTATATTCAGCGATTAATATTATTCGCCGTTGCCCGCCGGGAGCGCTGCTTGCCTTTTTGACCAGCAGTTCCAGTTATCGGCATGTTGGTGACCTGCATTATCGACTAGCCGAAACGGAGGCTGAAAATGTCTGAAGTAAAAAAATTCAGCCTGATAAAACCGACCCTTCAGACGCCTTTCCACATTGATTTCGAGTGGTGGCGCATTAACGATACAAACTGGCATGTTGCACTCCAAAGCCTCCTGTGCCCCCAACATCAGGAAGCTTTTGCCGCTCTTCCTGAAGGCCAGATGATCGACTGGGTTGACCCGGAGACTGCTGAGGTACGGCAGTTGGATGGAATCCAAAATACGCTCATCAATCATTGCGCCCAACAACCCGGTTTTCTCGATGAACATACTGCCCTGGTGGATGCCATTTTCCGTCTGCTGCTTGTGAATGGTAATACACCCATTTCGTCAGAAGAACTCGGTGCCCGGCTGCATCGTCCCGCGGATATCATCCTAAAGACAATCGCAGGTCCTCGCGTTTATAAGGGTTTAAAACCCTTTGTGGCATGATGACTTAAAATAAGGATAATATTTTCACAAATTGCCCGTATGCCCCTGTAGCTCAACGGACAGAGCACCTGCCTTCTAAGCAGTAGGTTGTGGGTTCGAATCCCGCCAGGGGCGCTCCCCTCAACTGCATCATCTGCCATTCCTTGAAAAAACAGGAGGCCGGGAGGGGCAGGAGGAAAAAATGAATAATGAAAGATTCGGAGTTGTAAAATTCAGAGGACAGGATGTCACTGTCCTTGGCAATGATCTAAAACCGGGAGATGTGGCTCCCGAGTTTACTGTCCAGACACTGGACTGGGCACCATTTAGTGGATTGGCAAATACACAAGGCAAAGTCCGCATCATTACGGCTCTTCCATCCTTGGATACGGACGTTTGCGATCGGGAGACACGCCGGTTTAATCAGGAAGCCGCCTCTCTGGGGAAAGATATTGTCATCTTGGCGATCAGCGCCGACCTTCCGTTTGCCCAGAAACGCTGGTGTGGTGCAACGGGTGTGGACCAGGTAACCGTTCTTTCGGACCACATGGGGGCGGATTTCGGTTTGAAATATGGTTGTCTCATTAAAGAAGCTCGCATTCTTCGCCGGGCTGTCTTTGTGGTGGATCGGACCGGAAAAATTTCCTATGCAGCCTACATGCCTGCCTTGGGGGAAGAACCAATTTATGCCGAAGTTTTGGCGGCAGCCAAGGCAGTATTATAGGAATGTGGTTTTTTTGATTGTCTTGAGGCGGTAATCGGGCAAGGAGGTAGCCATGTCTTCGTCATTCCAGAAAGAGCATCAGCCGGGGCTTGTGTTGTCAGGAAGACATGCCATTGGATGGCAGGTCAGTATCCATTCTTATGCCTGGAATCCGCCCACCGATGTTTATGAAACTGAGGCGAGTTTTATCGTCCGGCTTGAAGTGGCTGGGATGCGTCAGTCGGATTTTTCGATCGATGTTGAAGACAACTTTCTCATCATCAGTGGTGTGCGCAGCGAATCTCCAGAGCACCGTACCTACCACCAGATGGAGATCCGTTTCGGTGAATTTAACACAGCAATTGAAATCCCTACAGGCGCGGATGTTAGCAAAGCCCAGGCTGATTACGAAGATGGCTTTTTGAATGTTGTCATGCCGAAGATTAAACCGACCCCCATCATTATCAAAGGCGATTAAATTTTTATGTCTGCATCCCGATGGCACACTGGTCCCCTAGATGTGTTTGATTGGCTCCAGGATACCGATACCTCATTGGAAGACCTTTTCCTGCCCTCCATTTTTACGCGCCTGCAGAAAAAGGACGACCAGGATAAAAACCTCATTCAACCCGCTTCTGTGGATGGGGAAACCATAAAATATCCCGACATTATACCGATCCTTCCATTGCGCGGTGTGGTGGTCTATCCCCAGACTGCGGTCCCATTGACCATTGGCCAGCCGCGTTCGATCAAACTGGTAGATGAAGTCTCCGGCACCGCTGATAAATTGATCGGTTTGCTTGCCGCCCGCAACCCGGAGATCGAAGAGCCCGCCCCAGCGGACCTTTACACGATTGGGACGATCGCGACCGTCCACCGGCTATTTCGTGCCCCGGATGGGACCATCCGCCTGCTGGTGCAGGGTTTGATGCGCTTCCGGATCGAAGAGGTCGTCGAGGCGGAGCCGTATATCAAGGCTCGCATTCAGGTCCTCCCGGAAACCGTGGAAAGCGGGTTGGAGATCGATGCCCTTGCTCGCTCAGCCCGCGACCAGTTCGAACAAATATCGGGGTTAACACCTTCCATCCCCCGCGAACTGGTAGCCTCCATTGTGTCACTTGACGACCCTCTTCAAACGGTTTACACAATTGCCAATTTCCAACGAATAGAATTAAAGGATGCACAGACTCTCCTTGAATTGGATTCCACTAAGACCAAACTGGAGAAACTGGTCGATCTGCTCGTTCATGAAACTGAAGTCCTCTCCTTGGGAGCGAAAATACAGAACCAGGCGCGCTCAGAAATCGAGAAAGTTCAGCGGGAGTACTACCTTCGGGAGCAGATGAAAGCCATACAGAAGGAATTAGGCGAAAACGACGAACAGGCGGTAGAAGTTGATGAATTTCGCAAGAAAATCGATGCAGCTAAAATGCCCGAAGAAGCCGAGAAACAGGCCCGTCGCGAATTGGATCGACTGGCACGCCTGCCAACCGCGGCTGCCGAATACGGCGTAATTCGCACTTACCTTGACTCGCTGGTAACATTGCCATGGTCACAGGGTACGACGGATAACCTGGACATTGCCCATGCACGCAAGATCCTCGACCAGGATCATTACGGGTTGCAGGATGTCAAGGAGCGCATCCTCGAGTTCCTGGCTGTCCGCAAGTTGCGGCTGGAGCGTAAGGATGATAAAGGGGTCCCTTCCAAGGATTTCATTCGCCGTGAACGCGAGGGTGTGATCCTGTGCTTCGTTGGCCCGCCCGGAGTCGGTAAGACCTCGTTAGGGCAATCCATTGCGCGTGCCATGGAACGCAAATTTGTCCGCATTTCCCTCGGAGGCGTTCGCGACGAGGCCGAGATCCGCGGCCATCGCCGCACCTACATCGGAGCCATGCCGGGACGAATTCTGCAGGCCCTGCGTCGCGTCGAATCTCATAACCCGGTCTTCATGTTGGATGAAGTGGATAAATTGACGATGGATTTCCACGGTGACCCGGCTTCAGCGTTGCTCGAAGTCCTTGATCCGGAACAGAACGTGGAATTCCGAGATAATTACCTCGAAGTCGCTTATGACCTGTCTCAAGTTTTCTTCATCACTACAGCCAATACACTGGAAACCATCCCGCCTCCCCTGCTGGATCGCATGGAAATCATCCACCTTTCCGGCTACACCGAGATCTGAAAAAATTGCCATCGCCAAAGGCTATTTAGTCCCGCGCCAGGTGCGTGAAAATGGGCTCCGACCTGAGGAAGTGAACTTCACCAAGACAGCTCTGCAAACCATAATCAACCAGTACACTCGCGAAGCTGGCGTACGTAACCTGGAAAGAAAAATTGGGGCCGTGTGCCGTAAACTGGGAACCTATATTGCTGAGGGCAAGAAACAGGCAGCCAGGGTTACACCAAAATCGGTTAAGGAATTGCTTGGACACCCCATATTTCTTGAAACAGAAGAGATTGACACGCGCACGTCCATCCCCGGTGTGGTTCCTGGTCTGGCTTGGACACCCTTTGGCGGTGAAATCCTGTTCATTGAAGCCACGAGCATGCCCGGCTCAAAAGGCTTCCAGGTCACGGGGTCGGTTGGGAATGTGATGCAGGAATCGGCTCGTGCCGCACTGTCCTATGTCCGTTCGCATGCCACTGAGATTGGGATTCAAAAAGATTTCTTTGACAAGACCGATATCCACATGCATATCCCTGCAGGTTCCCAACCTAAGGACGGTCCTTCAGCCGGAGTCACTATGGCAACTGCGCTGGTCTCGTTGGTTTCCGGTCGTCCGGTCAAGAAAGGCGTCAGCATGACCGGTGAGATCACCCTGCGTGGTCAGGTACTGCCTATCGGCGGTCTCAAGGAAAAATTACTGGCTGCCCATCGCGTTGGGCTTAAGACTGTCATCCTTCCCAAACGCAACGAGCTGGATGTCGAAGATGTGCCCGAAGAAATTCGCAAGACGATGAACTTTGTCTACGCGGAGTCGATCAATGACGTATTAAAGGCAGCGTTAGAGAAACCCGTCAGAACTTCAAAAAAAATAAAGCAAGGGAAAAAGAATGAAAAAAGTGCTGCTGGCGGATGACGATTTCACCATGGTTGCGCTCCTGAAAACTCTGCTCGGTATGGAGGGTTATCAGGTGGCGACCCTGCTGGATAAAACCGGCAATATCATGGAAAATATTCGCCGTGAGAAGCCGGATGTTCTGCTCATAGATATTTTTCTAGGTACACGTAACGGCATGGATGTCGTCAGGCAGATCCGAGAAATGCCGGATATGAAAGACCTTAAAATAGTTATGGTCTCCGGTATAGATAAAACGGAGGAATGCTTGGCCGCAGGTGCGAATGCCTTCCTGCTCAAACCTTACATGCCTGAAGCACTATTCGACCTGCTCCGTTCATAATTTGGGGGATGATTTGGCTGAATTTATCATCCGGGAATTTAAATACCCAGAAGATTATCCCGCTGCCCGGCTCCTATGGGAAAATGCCGGACCGGGGATTCACCTGGGCCGCTCCGATACTCCTGACGAGATCCAGAAAAAACTACGGCGCGATCCTGATTTGTTCCTGATTGCAGAAACTGATGACAAAATGGTCGGGTCAGTGGTGGGTGGCTTCGATGGACGGCGCGGCATGGTCTATCATCTGGCAGTATCTGAACAAGACCGCCAGCAGGGTATCGGCGAGTTGCTAATGAATGAACTGGAACGCCGCCTTAAAACAAAAGGATGTATTCGTTGCTACCTGCTCGTTACTGTTGATAACGAAAGTGCAATGAATTTCTATGAAAAGCGCGGCTGGTCGCATATGAATAATATTTTCACCTACGGGAAGGATCTGGAATGACCATCCGCGTTGGCATCCTGACTTCAAGCGACCGCTCCTCACGCGGCGAACGCCCCGACCTATCCGGCCCTGCACTTGGCAAGCTTGTCACGTCTCAAGGCTGGACCGTGTGGCGTTCGATCATTGTTCCTGACGAATTGGATGTCATCCGTGAGATCCTGGCCACCTGGGCTGATAGCGGTAAGGTGGACATAATTCTGACTACCGGAGGGACCGGGTTTGCCCCGCGGGATGTCACTCCCGAAGCCACAAGCCGTGTAATAGATCGGCAGGCTCCTGGTCTTGCCGAAGCCATGCGCCTGGAAAGCCGAAAGACTACACCTCATGCCATCCTTTCCCGGGCAGTGACCGGGATACGCGGTAGGGTACTGATCATTAATTTACCGGGCAACCCGAAAGCCGCTATCGAAAACTTTCAGGTTGTGCTGCCCGTACTTGCACATGCAATGGAATTGCTGAAGGAAGAACCGAATGCAGAGAAGCATCACTAACTCCTCTTGCCACGTTCCTTTAACTGGCATATAATCCCGCCCGCTTGCAATTTTCAAAAAGGAAGATGCTATGATTGATGTTAATGAACTCCGTAAAGGGGTGACATTTGAGCTTGACGGGAACCTGTTTAAAGTGGTCGAATACAGCCATCATAAACCTGGCCGGGGCAACGCCACCATTAAAATTAAGGCTCGCAACCTTCGCACGGGTTCCAATATTGAAAAGACATTCATATCCGGCAGCCAGGTCCAGGAAGCTCGGCTTGATTTCCATACCGTCCAATACCTGTATAACGATGGGGATAACTATTATTTCATGGATCAGGAAACATTTGATCAACCTGGCATCTCCAAAGACATCATTGGCGAGTCGGCCGGTTTCCTTCAGGAAGGCATGGAATGCAAGTTGACATTTTATGAAGGCAAAGCCGCTTGACATTGAAATGCCCACCTCGGTGGATCTAAAGGTCGTTTATGCAGAAGTAGCAGTTCGCGGTGATACTGCCACCGGCGTTACCAAGAAGGTCAAGGTTGAAACCGGTTTCGAAGTGCAGTGCCCGAACTTTGTAAAAGTAGGCGATACCATTCGGGTTGACACTCGTACCGGCGAGTACCTAACCCGGGTGTAATCAAATCCTCCCGCAGGCAGAAACTGCGGGAGCTCTCTAATTGCAGAATGAAAACACCAGCTGGATCTGAATGCAAATACTTTTATGGCGATTACTACCGTGGTCGCGATCACGAGGAGTGCCGCCTGCTCGCAGCATCTTGGACCCGTGACCTCTGCCGCACCTGCCCGGTCCCTTCGATCGATCGTGCGAATGCATGTGAATTCATGCAATTGCGCGGCGAGGTGGGCCGACCGTTGACGGCTGGTTTCCAACGCCGGGTAAAGGTGACCGCATTTTGCGAAAAAACCAGGCGTTCCGGTTTTGACCCGCATATTGGTTGTGGGGAATGTCATCCCCTCCCACCCGTATTCGAAACTAAGAAAAAATAAATCAATAAACTTGCTGCCGTATGGAAATTTGAAGGTGCCTTGGAGCCAGGGCACATT
Source organism: uncultured Chloroflexia bacterium (assembly GCA_963760245.1). Taxonomy (GTDB): domain Bacteria; phylum Chloroflexota; class Anaerolineae; order Anaerolineales; family Villigracilaceae; genus UBA877. The sequence continues at coordinate 1,306,011 of CAVXCH010000004.1, forward strand.
ATAGAGTCTGCTATGCCAATTACACTCCTCCTCGACCTTGACGATACCCTGCTCGAAACCAACATGGATGCATTCATCCCGGCATACTTCAAGGCGCTCTCCGCCGCGCTGGCAGATAAGGTCGCGCCGGAGGTGATGATCCCGGCAATGACCGGTGGGACGAAGGCAATGATGAGTAACCTGGATCCTGCCTTGACTTTGCAGGAAGTCTTCGATGCCCATTTCCTACCAAAACTCGGCACGGATCGGCTCGCACTCCAGTCGTCAATCGACCGTTTCTATGATGAGATTTTCCCAACACTGGGTACGATGACGAAACCAATCCCGGAAGCCGTCCACCTCGTGGATTGGGCGCTGGCGCAGGGTCACCGGGTCGTGATTGCCACCAACCCTTTTTTCCCTCTGAAAGCTATCCAGCACCGGCTGAGATGGGCAGGGCTGCCTCCGGAGAAATATCCCTTCGCACTTGTGACCTCCTATGAAACATTTCACTTCACCAAAGAGATGGTCGCATATTATCCGGAGGTCTTGGCTCAATTAGGCTGGCCGGATGACCCGGTTGTGATGGTTGGCGACGACATCGATCGCGAAGTTAAACCCACTCAAGCAGCTGGGTTCCCGGTCTTTTGGGTTCGGGAATCGGGCGATGTACCCAGGGAACAGGAAGGGATTCCACGCGGGAAATTGGAATCGTTCCGAAGTTGGTTGGAGAAAACAGACCTTGAAACACTGAAAATATCATTGCAAACCCCTCAGGCCTTGCTGGCTACGCTCCGTTCAACTCCGGCAGCCATTGCCACTCTGGCGGGGTCCGTCTCCCTTGAGGGTTGGGGGTACAAGCCTGCGCCCGCTGAATGGTGCCTCACCGAAATCCTTTGCCACCTGCGGGATGTGGAGCGCACAGTAAACCTGCCGCGCATCCGCAAGATTCTGGCAGAAGAAAATCCTTTCCTGGCTGGCGAAGACACCGACCACTGGGTTGAAGAACATAATTGTGCAGACCAGGTTGGCGCAGAGATTCTGGAAGATTTCATTCGCGCCCGGAAGGAAACAATCGGATTATTAAGCGACTTGCAGGCTGAATGGTCCAGGACAGCCAGGCATGCCATCTTTGGTCCCACAACAATATTGGAATTGGTCGGTATTATGGCCGGGCATGACCGCGTACATATACAGCAAATCTGGAAGACGATTCATGCTGGCTGGTAATTTTGGATTGATTGTGGTAAATTAGTCCTCGTCTATTAATGACGGAAGGAGAAATTTATGGGTTTCTTGAAAGATTTTGGTTTGCCTGAATTGTTGATCATCCTGGTGATCATCGTGCTCCTTTTTGGTCCGGGACGAATCGGCAAAGTGGCCGGTGAGCTTGGGAAAGGCATTCGCTCCTTCCGGGAGGGTTTATCCGGTAAGGAAGGCGAAAAGGAAGATGATAAGAACGAGGAAGTAAAATCGGAACTAAAAGAGGACGAGAAAAAGCCGGAGCCCCCAAAAGTTGAAAAATAATCGGTTTAGATGAATATACAGCCCCCTGCCTGATGGCGGAGGGTTTTTTTCTTGCGAAATGACCTCTTTACATTATCTTGACCCGAACCCTGCCGGAAACCCGGTCGTCCTGCTGCTTCATGGACTGGGAGCAGATGCCAACTCCTGGATCCTGCAAATACCGGCGTTATCCACGGCAGGATTCCGCCCCATTGCGGTGGATATACCCGGTTTCGGTCAGTCGCCATTTGATGGAAATGGCTGGAGCATTCGCCGCGTTGCGGCGGACATGGCAGATTTGCTCGAGGAACTGCAAAGTGGTCCAGCGCATATAGTCGGTCTTTCTTTGGGAGGTACGATCGCCCAACAGTTTGCCATGGATAGCCCGCTCCTCACTCGCAAACTCGTTTTAGTCAGCACTTTTGCCGTCTTGCGCCCTGACAATTTGAGCGGTTGGTATTATTTTATCCAGCGATTTATCCTGGTCTACACACATGGATTGCCGGCACAGGCAAAAGTGGTAGCCCAACGTATTTTCCCGGATCCTCGCGATGAACAGGTGCGCAAGATCCTCGTGGAGACAATTTCTCGCGCAGACCCGCGTGTTTACCGAAAAGCAATGGCTTCGCTTGGGTTGTTTAATTCGGTGAATCGGTTGATTGAGATTAAAGCTCCCACGCTGGTAGTTACTGGAGCAGAGGATACCACTGTGAATCCCGCTCGGCAGCGGTTGCTGGTGGATGGCATTCCCAATGCGCGGCAGGTGATTGTCCCTAATGCAGGGCACGCCGTCCCGGTGGATCAGCGAGAGCGGTTTAACAAGGAATTATTGGAATTTTTGGGAACCAATTAGAATTCGAAATTGCACAAACCGGAAATCTAACCGCCAAAGGATTTGGGGGTGGAGCATCTAGATCCCGTCCCGGTCTCAAAGGATTACTGAAATCCCCATAAAAGTTCCAAAACCTACCTTGGCAGACTTACTGGTAGATGTATGCTTGCGTAAAATCGTATTACTTGCCTGCGTTACAGGGATAAGTCACTTCCGAAAACTTAAAGGAAGTGTAAGATCCTGAATAGTAACTTTTATCCGCTAAAAGCGGAAAGTTTTGATCAAAGTATGTATTAAACACCAGCCGAAATATATTGATCGGGGTCAGGGTCGGATATAAATTCGAAGCGCCCCCGCCAGGAAAGTATATGGCCATAAAGTTCGCCATGCGGACTTCGTTATCCCATCCATGATCAGCCTGGAGAATAATAATCGGAGGGGTTTCGGATTGTTTGATAATATTTTGCACCAGAGGAACCAATCTTGCGTTCAAGTATTGAATCTGGTCTGGGTATCCAGGATTAGTCTCATTCATAACTACAAATTTGCCATCCGGGCTAAAGATGAAAGGGGAATGCGGGGAAACAATATGGGCAAAAACAAATTTAGGGGAGGGAATACTCCGGGGAACATTTCCCAATTCATTTAAAGCCAGGAGGACAAGCTGCCTATCTTGCATTTCAGGGGTTGTGACCTGAGTAGTGATTGGTGCCAGCCATTTATTCCCTGCCTCTTCCAATACGCGCAAAATGGTTGTTCGCAGGAAAAGAACTTCGAAACCAGTGATTTGATGGAAATCGGTTACTAATTCATATGGTCGGCTATTATCTGTGATGAAATAATCCGCATCAGACCATTCAGTCCACCAAATATTGTTTTGAAATGAGACTGTTTTATATCCCATATCCTCAAAGGTTTGGCGGACAAGACTGTGCTTAATTGTGCTGCTTAGGTCAACCAGGAACTCGTTAACAGTAAGGGCGGAACCCTGGCTCACTGCCTGGGGAAGAATCTGTTCAATCGTGTTCATATTTAGTGAAGATGATAAAGAAAGTGCCGTTTTATCATAGTTACTCTGTGAGCAGAGCGGTACGTAAAAACCGATATCTTCCAATTGTTGAACAAAGCCGCTGATGTCGAGGTGATAATCTCTTAGTAGGAAATCACCGCGCTCATATCCATCCAGAATGATGTAGTAGACATCGGGTAATTGCGTCATCCCCTTGGTCAGCTCGCTTTGGGACGGAAGCGCATTATTGACCATCTCTGAAGCCGGATGATTCCGTTGCCATTCGAACAACCCAATCTGGAAAATCGGCATGGCAACCAGGACAACACTGACGATATTCAATGTCCGGCTTGCGAGCTTAATGTTATTCGCCCGCTTATAAATCAACCACCCTCCAATTCCGAACACAAGCAGCCAGAACGGAAAAATGAACCGGTGCCTTCCCAGTACCACGCCAAATAACGTCAACCCTTTCAAGGCATCGAAGAAATGCCCATAGAAAAAAAAGAACAAGAAGAACCATCCGCACAGGAGCGCTGCTTTATGCTCATCCTTGATTCGCCAGCAAATAAGTGCATAAGCCGCGATTGAAAAAACTAATGCAATTAGGAAAGAGCGCACACCAGCCAACAAAATCATCTGGCTGATATTTACACCAATTAAGCCTAATGCCGGATAAACTCCCAATAATAACGGATAGAATATTTTCCAGTTTTTCTTTTTCATCATATACCTTTATCATGGATCGGGAGGATTAAGAGAAAAGCGATTTAGCTCGAGGCGCAACCATCCATCCTCGGTGAAATCCATATGGCATTAACATCATGGGGATTTTAGAAAACTTGAAGCATCATACCACTATGGATCTAATTAATCTCTACGGCAAATGGTGCATTTCGAAGTTCGCGTATTAAAACTGGCGGAGAGGGTGGGATTCGAACCCACGGTGACCCATAAGGCCACAACGGTTTTCGAGACCGTCCCATTCAACCGCTCTGGCACCTCTCCAAAAGCGTTTCAAGGTATCTATTATCTTGTGCTTGATACAATCGGGAAACCAGGATACTTGACTCGCAATGCCTGTTTATGGCGGGGGGATTATATCTTATTTCAGCCTTCCTAAATTGCTTTTTTTAACTTGGGCTCAGCCTTGGAATGTTTCGTCGTGATGATGAGTAAAATTTCCTCACCGAATTGACTCAACCGCCAGGGGCTGTCTGGCATAAGGATGGCGAGTTCTTTTATATTTTTCGGATTCTTCTCAGCAATGGTATGCATCCAGTTTCTTGGCAGGATAATGTCTGATTCGACCCCGGTTTTCAACCCGGTCTTTTTGCGCCACTCAGACAGTACATTCAGCCGGTCGAGGAAGGCTTGATTTGGCCTTAAGCTGCGAGGACGGCTTACCATGGGTGTCAGCTTGCCACGCCCAACTGCTTGCAGGATTTCGTTTCCGAATAAATGTATTTGCCGGGCTGTCAACCCGAGCATCGTCAGGTCCTTGTGTGTTTCCGGGAGTGTTTGTGTAATTGCAACCAGTCGCTTGTCATCAATCACCTTGAACGGTGGGCGGTCCATTAGTTTGGCTTGGTTCTCGCGCCAGGTGCATAATTGCTGAAGGATGGTCAATTGCCGGTCACTGAATTTCTGTGCCCCCTTTACGCGCTGCCAGGAAGGGATTTCTGCCTTCCCGTTACCGTTCCCATGTGCCAGACGGATGAATTCCTCCTGCGCCAGTTCCCACCGGCCACGGGCTTGCAGTTCGGTCTGCAGGCTGTCGCGCAAATCCAGTAGATGGTGTGTGTCAAGCCGGGCGTAATTGAGCATTTCACGCGAAAGGGGACGCTCCCCCCAATCAGCCTTCTGATATTTTTTATCCAGTTTTATTCCTAGTTTCTCTTCCAGGATGGAATCCAATCCAACCCGTTCGTAGCCTAAAATGCGGGCAGCTTGCATGGTATCGAACAAGCTGGCTACGGTGATGCCAAAATCACGTTTCAGACAGATTAGATCGTATTCGGCTGCGTGGAAAACCAATTCAATTCCCGGGTTGTCAAAGATCGGCTGCAAGGGAGCGAGATCTTCGAGCCCAAGTGGATCCACCAGGTAATCAGTCTTTGGTGTGGAAAACTGGATCAGGCATAATTGTTCCTGGAAAGCATGCAGGGAATTTGACTCTGTGTCTACGGCGATCCGCTTCCAGCGAGCGAGTTCGTTGGCCAATTTTTGTAGGCCGTCGGGCTTGGCAATCCAGATTGGAGGCGGTAACTTTTCAGAAGACATACACGGTATTATAAGACGTAACCATCAAAATGCAGAAAGTGTTTCTTTATGGCAGGCTGAGCACAAGAAATCCGGCAGCCGGTGTGACCAAGTCTGCCATCGATGCCAGGGCGGGAGGTAATGTCACACTCCCATCCCAGAGAATGTATTTAACATCTGCCAATCCAAATTGACCGCTTGCTCCCTGGGATTCATCGATGAATTCCAGGTGTCTGGTTCCGATGGGTTGGGCAAGTTCCCCCACCAAACCCACATAGCGCCAGTATTCCATATCACCATGTGGACCGATGACCACGGTTCCGGGTTGGGTCAGAACATCTTCAAGAACAGTGCCTCTCATATCCGGGAAAAGGTAATTGGTTGGCCACTCCCAGGTGCCCGGCTTGAAAATATTCACCAGGTTACTGCGCAATGACCCGGGGGAGGCAAGCGCAATAACATCCAGCGTGCAATAGGCTCCTTCGAATAAAAGCAACCCGAGGCAAAATGTCATCCATACGGATGTGACGAGTTTTTGCCAGGTTCGGGCATTTTGATTTAACACTGACTTGGACAACACAAAAGCAAAACAAGGCAGGCCCAGTACGTATATCCAAATGGTGTAGCGAGCCCACCAATTCAGTGGAGTGATGAGGAAAGCCAACCCGGTTACACCGAAAAGAGTGAGCAGGATTCTTTTTTGAGCAGGCGTGAGTTTTGGGTAAGAAAAGATTGACATCCCAAGCGAAGGGATACACGCGAATAACCATAAGAAGCCCAGGCCGGCATCACGACTGTCGTAGCCCTTGATGGATAATGGCCAGGCCTTAATTCCCTGCGCCCAATCAAAAAACACTCTTATAACCGGTGACATAATCTGTAGTTGTGGCAAGGTATTGGAATTTTCCGAAATTGCTTGCGATATGGATACCCCCGGGAATATGGTCTTCCCCAGGATGGTTATCCCAACTGGATAAAGTGGGGTGCCGGTCATGATATAGTTGCGAACGTACCAGTAACCCCCTCCTGCTATGGCAATCAAACCTATTGCAACCAGGGGGGCTAAAATTCGGTATATCTTCTTGCCCAGGTTTATTGGTTGGATTTTTGTTTCAAGAGCAGACACGGGGAAAAATAAATCCTTGATCCACAACCCGGCAAGGGCGAGCATGGCTATTCCGCTAAGTGCGATACCAGTGCTCTTGGTACTTAATGACAGTCCCATCACAGCGCCGAAAGTGAATATCCCATTCCAATTGGAGAGCCTCTTCTTTGACAAGTGAACAAGTGTTGCTATAAGTCCCACCGCGCATGAAGCATAGGCTGAGTCTACATAGGTGGTGGTGGACTGGTTGATGTTGACGGGAATTAATAAGAATGCGGCCCCCGCACAGAGGGAGAGTAATCGCCCTGCTCCGAGAGAACGGGCAAGATATGCAATTCCGAATATTCCGATCGGCAGGAATATCAAATTGACTGTATTGAGGATGCTGTTGCTGAATGCTTTTACGAGGATATAGGATACCAATTCCGCGCCTTTTGGATATCCATTGATAAGCGGCTCGAGGAAATTTGTGTTTACCCAGTAAATGTACCCACGCGCATCCCACATGGAGATTGCAGGAATATGATAGGCATTTCCGTCAAAAGAGAGGTCGGGCATAACATATGCTGCCGCCCACAAGATGAGATAAGTCACCACAGCAATCCCCAGGAAACTTAGGAAAGGGATTTGCCAACGACGCAGATTTTTTAAGAATGCCAAAGTCTTTAACAATTCCTTATCTTTGAATAAGGTTATAAGAGCGATAACTATGGAAATACCTAAAATTGCTCGTGCCGTCCATGGTGAAATACTTACATGTGCCAGGCTGAGTCCTATTGTTATAACTTGCATTGAAAATAGAAATAGAATGGAACTGGATAGCAGATTAAATAACGTACTCCTATTTTCTGGATTCTCGTAAATCATGATTATCCTTTGCAGGATTAATTTCGAATAAAGCGTAGGGCTCTTTTATCGAATCTTTTCCATTACCATGGCATTCTCGTTGTCATTGTAATACTCTCGCCACGTGTCAACTGCAATGTAACCTTCCTGCTGGTAGAGATGGATGGCAGTTTCATTTGAGACCCGTACACACAAGCGGATGCGTGGCTGGGTCAATCGCTTCTCGCATTCCCGCAGCAAAGCCCTCCCGATGCCGCGCCGTTGGTATTCGGGGATGACGCCGACCGTGGCAATCCATGCCAGGTGTTCTGAAGGTCGCGGATCCCCGGCAATAAATCCGATCATCTGACCATTTTCGACCGCTTTTAAACGGATAATTTCCGGCCAGGTCAGCACAGCGATCAGGTCAAGCAAAGGCCAGGCATCCTTGAGGAAGCAAGCTTGTTCTACTCTGCGTAGACTGCCTAGATCTCGCAGGTTGGCGGGGAGAATGTCCATTGGATCGGTAATTCCCTAAGTTAAGAAGCCTCTCGCATAACTGCGAGAGGCTTCTATTTTACCCTTTACTCATTACTTTTACCGCTTACTTTTCCTTCCCCTTGACGAAATTGTCTATCATGCTGGTGAATTCCATCGGGAAGATGAACTTGGTGGACGAACCCATCCCGAGGCTCTTGAGGGTCTCGAAGTATTGCAGGGTCATCGTCTTCTGGTCAATGGTCTTGGCAGCCGCGAAGATCTTCTCCAGTGCCACCGAGAAACCTTCAGCTTTCAGCACCTGTGCCTGCTTCTGACCTTCGGCTTCCAGAATGGCGGCCTGTTTCGAGCCTTCAGCCTTCAGGATGGCGGATTGCTTCTCGCCTTCGGCCACGTTGATGGCAGCCTCGCGCGTTCCGGTCGATTCGGTCACCACGGCACGGCGGATACGCTCGGCAGACATCTGCTTGTTCATGGCATCCTGGACGTCCTTGGGCGGGATGATCTCGCGGATTTCGACGTTGGTTACCTTGACACCCCAGCGCTCGGTCACTTCATCGAGCTTGGCGCGCAGGGTCTGGTTGATGTGTTCACGCTGTGAGAGCACTTCATCCAGCGGGATGCCACCGATGACGGAACGCAGGGTGGTGGTGGCCATACCGGCTGCTGATAGTTCAAAGTTGCCCACGCCAACTACGCTCAGGGTCGGGTCCATCACCTTGAAGTACCACAGGAAGTCGATCGAGATGGGGGCGTTATCCTTGGTGATGGATACCTGGTGCGGTACCTCGCGCACCTGCTCGCGCAGGTCTGCCTTGACGGCCCGGTCTACGACCGGGATGAGCAGCACCAGTCCGGGACCTTTTGTGCCGATACAGCGGCCCAGGCGGAAGACGATCAGCCGCTGGTATTCGTTGACAATGCGAATGGCGTTGATCAGGAAGACGACCACAACGACAACCACAAAGGCAACGACACACAGAAGGGTGGTTAAGTTGGCAGGCATACTTTACTCCTTTTCATAAGAACGAATTACAATTTTGATTGCTCTTCAGGAGTGACCACCAGGACAAATCCCTCCCTGCTGACCACACGCACACGACCACCAGCCGGAACGGGTATCTCACTTCGGGCGCTCCACAATTCTCCAGCCATCTGCACTACCCCGTCGACCTCGACCCGGGTTTTGGCCTGGCCGGTTTTACCGATCAACGCGGACAGGTCTTGGAGGGGTCGGGCATGATATGCTTGCATGCCCTTGCGGACGGCCAGCCATAAAAAGCCCGCTGCTATCACCGAAACAACCAAAGCCAGAAATGGGTTGACAGCCGGCAGCAACCCATTGGATGGGAACAGGTACACGGAACCTATGATAACTCCCAGGAGACTTAATGCCAGGATCGGTTCGCGCTTTGGTTTTTGGATGGAGTAAATAAATGGAATTAGGCTCAATATGAGCACAATCAGCGCCCACAGGTTGAAGCCGAGATTATAGATCGCATATCCAGCTAACGCCAGTAAGAAAATGGCCCCGCCCTCCAATAAATGAGTCCCTGGAGTGACGATAGCCATTAACAGTAGGATGGAGCCGAACACCAGTAAAATATAAGCGATATTGGGGTCGAGAAGGATTGCCATGGCCGTTCCTTTCTGGAGACGACAGAATGATTATACATCTATTCGGTTGAATCGCCGTCATTGGTATCTACGCTGTTGGGCGCTATGGGGTTTTACAAAACCCATTCAGAGGAATCATCGATTTATTATTATTTTCCAAAATGGAATTAGGCGGAGATGATTGAGTTGATCATTGACCTGCCTGTCCTGGATTGGCGCACATTTCCGGTATAATATTCTTAAGACATTCAGGTATGGAGTAAATGTTTCTGCGAAGCAGGACTCCTCTGCTTTCACCGTCAATGACCCAGGTCCCATAACCTTGAGAGGTCTGTATGTCTGTTGTCCACCCAACTGGGCGCCAAATCCGGTTGACAAGTTATTCGAATTGCGCAGGTTGAGCATCGAAACTGAATGCGGAGACGCTGGCGCAGGTTCTGCGCCCTGTTGAAAAAATTTTTGATAACCGCGACTATCCCGACCTCCTCGTTGGTCTCGCCAAACCCGACGATGCTGCCATCTGGAGATTGGATTCAACGCGCGCATTGGTGGTTACGACCGACTTTTTCACGCCGGTGGTGGACGATCCCTACGACTTTGGAAACATTGCCGCTGCCAATAGTCTGTCAGATGTTTATGCCATGGGCGGAAAGCCTTTCCTCGCCTTGAATGTGGCCGCCCTGCTGCCTGACCTGCCTCCTGAAATAAACGCTGAAATTTTACGCGGTGGGGCCGAGAAATGCCTCGAAGCAGGGGTGGTGATCGCAGGCGGGCATACTGTCCAGGATAAAGAGCCGAAATATGGATTGGTGGTCATCGGCTTTGTCGATCCACAAAAGGTGCTCACCAAGGGGGGTGTACAGCCTGGCGACATATTGGCCTTGACCAAGCCACTTGGCTTTGGTGTGACCACCACCGCGTTGAAGCAGGAAAAAGCCGCCCATGAAGACATAACCGAGGTGGTAGGCTGGATGAAAAAACTGAACCGGGTTGGCGGCGAGCTGGCAGTGGAATTTGGTCTAGTTGCAGCCACAGATGTGACTGGCTTCGGTTTGCTCGGTCATGCCACGGAAATGGCTGCGGCATCCCGAGTCGGTATTCGGCTTTACATCGAGAAAATTCCCTTTACTTCTGGTGCATTGAAAGTACGCCCAAATGCGGACCTTTCCTGGTGGCGCCTGGGATAACCAGCGATATTTCGGGCCTCAAGTCCATTTTGCCAAAGGGATACCGGATGAAAAACAAATGCTCCTTTTCGACCCGCAGACGAGTGGCGGGCTGATGCTGGCGATCCCGGGTCCCAAGAAGGAAGCATTTTTAGAGAGGGCGAGAGAAATTAATTTCTCGCTTTGGGTCATCGGGGAAGCGGTCGTGGGAGAAGGTATAAGCGTGGTTTAACTTTCTTAAAAGGTTTTCCAAATGGAAATTGGAATTCGGATCCTTATAATTTTTTTACTTATCCTGTTGAGCGGTTTCTTTTCCATGTCGGAAGCAGCCATTTTTGCAGCACGCAAGTCGCGCCTGCAGCATCGGGCCAATGAAGGTGATACACGCGCCCAGCACGCGCCCTCGACCTTTCTGGTACGCCTAACCGTTTCCTTCCCACGGTTACTATTGGAATTACCCTGGTGGGTATTCTATTAGGTGCAATCGGTGGTCCCCCGATTGCAAATTCCCTGGCTGCACAACTGGACAAAATCCCGGCACTGATCCCTTATTCTCAATCCCTATCGCTGATCCTGGTTGTCATCGTACTGACCTTTGTCTCCATGTTGTTTGGGGAATTGGTGCCAAAACGCATAGCTCTTTACAATGCCGAAAAGATTGCCGGTGGGATCGCAGGGTTCATGGGTTTCGTATCCGCTGTCCTCTACCCTGTTGTCTGGTTGTTGGGAAAATCCACCGATGGGATCCTGCATCTCCTGAGAATTAAGCATACCGATGAGCCACCAGTGACAGAGGAAGAATTGCTTGTACAACTAAACGAGGGTACCGAGGCAGGCGTATTCGAAGAGGCGGAACAGGATATGGTGGAAGGTGTTTTCTCGCTCTCCGATCAGCGGGTGAATGCACTCATGACACCTCGCAGCGAAATCGTCTGGCTGGATATAAACGATACGCCTGCGGAAATTCGCCGGAAGGTGAAGAGCTGCCCGTTCTCTCGCTTTCCTGTTGGTGATGACAGCCTAGATAACATCGTTGGAGTGGTCAAGGCCAAGGAGTTGCTCCTCACGGATATTAATAATGGACGGCAGCTCATGGAAATTGCCCGTCCGCCTCTTTATGTTCCTGAAACGGCATTTGGTTCGCGCGCCTTGGAAATTCTAAAAGAAGCCAGGCGCGAAATGGTTCTGGTCGTGGATGAATTCGGCGTGGTGCAGGGTTTGCTGACTTATGCTGATATTATTGAGGAAATTGTCGGGGCTTTCGAGGGTGGTCCGCAGGCAACCCAACGGCAGGATGGTTCCTGGCTTTTGGATGGGATGCTTCCAAACGACGAGTTCAAGGAAATCTTTAACCTTCGCCGCCTGCCCGACGAGGAAGAATATGAAACCCTGGGTGGTTTTGTCATGCTCCAATTGGGGCGCATTCCTCAGGCTGCCGATCTGTTTGAGTGGAACGGCTTGCACTTCGAAGTTATGGATATGCACGGCAAGCGCGTCGATAAAATCCTCGTAACAACCATCCTCCCAAAACCACCTGCTCTGGAGAAATAACCTGGTCGACAACTTAGAATTGCAACCAGCCTTTCCCTCTCGAAGGTCGCCAGTATACGGGAGGGGTGGGATGGTGGCTTCCTCTCAACCGCTGGCAACCGCTGCCGGTCTTGAAATTCTATCCAGGGGCGGTAACGCTGCTGACGCGGCAGTTGCGACAGCCGCAGCGCTTAATGTTACTGAACCCACTTCCACTGGCCTGGGTGGAGATATGTTTGCCCTCTTCTTTGAGTCAGGTACCGGGAAAGTAACGGCTCTTAATGGTTCAGGACGCGCCCCGGCAGCCTTGACCCTCGCCTTGTTACAGGAAACAGCAGGCGCCACGTCTGAGTCTCCCCTTCCTCCCTATCACCCTCTAACAATAACGGTTCCTGGGGCTTGCGCGGGTTGGTGCGACCTCGTCGAACGCCATGGCACCATGAGTCTGTCCGATATTTTTGCTCCAGCAATCCGGCTGGCAGAAATGGGTTTCCCGGTCTCGCCAGTCACGTCCCATTTCTGGCAGCGTGGTGCCGAACGGCAATTGAAAACCTCGTTAAATGGCATCGAAATGACCATGGACGGGCGCGCCCCGAATCCCGGCGAGCTTTTTCGCAACCCTGCCTTGGCGCGCACGTTAAAAACGGTTGCCGAACGTCGGAAAGGAAGCTTTCTACGAGGGGGAAATTGCCGAATCGATAGCCTCTACAGTTCTGCAGGCAGGTGGCTGCCTGACTCAAGCAGATTTGGCTTCTCACATCAGCACCTGGGACAAACCTGTTTCCACTTCCTTCGGTGGGTTTCGGTTGTGGGAATGTCCTCCCAACGGGCAGGGGATAACCGCCTTGCTAGCCCTGAATATTCTCGAAGGATTTGACCTGCCGTCCGACCCGCTCTCTGTCGACCGCCTGCATTTGGAGATTGAGGCACTTCGCCTTGCTTTTATTGATACCCGCTGGTTTATTACCGACCCGCGCCATCGAAAGACGTCAAAGAAAATAAAGACCTCTGAGGTTTATCCGGTCTTGATATCCAAGGAATATGCAGCCGCGCGCCGAAAACTCATCGATCCCAAAAAGGCCACACTCGATCAGCAGCGTGGCACTCCATTGGCAAGCTCCGACACGGTATACTTTTGCGTGGTGGATAAGTGGGGGAACGCCTGCTCTTTCATCAACAGTAACTACATGGGCTTCGGCACAGGCATTGTCCCGCACGGTTGGGGCTTCACCCTTCAAAATCGCGGTCTAAATTTCAGCCTGGAACCAGGGCATCCGAATGTGCTGTCGCCCGGGAAACGCCCGTACCATACCATCATCCCGGCAATGATCACACGCCAGGGGGATGGTTCCTTGTTCGGTCCGATGGGGGTAATGGGTGGTTTTATGCAGCCGCAGGGGCACCTGCAGGTATTCCTTGCCCTGGCGCAAGGTCTCGACCCTCAGTCTGCACTGGATATGCCGCGCTTTTGTATAGAGGACGGGTTCGCTGGTGGGGAGGTGGCTTTGGAGGATGGGATCCCTGCACAGACGATCGCTGAATTGGCAGGCCGCGGCCACCCGGTCCGGGAGGTCATCGGGTGGGACCGGGCGGAGTTCGGCCGCGGCCAGGTCATCCTGCACGACCCCCAAACCGGTGTCTTGACCGGCGGGTCGGACCCGCGTGCGGATGGTTGTGCAATGGCATTGATTTAAAAGCATTCCCCAAGATTTTCACTTGTTATCTGGGGGCAAAATGTTATGAATTTTATGATTCCCTAAAATCACCCATATATTTAAGCTAAATTTAATAATATAATATTGCTGTCTATTATTTCCAATTAATCCAAATTTATTCAAGGATGAATTCATGCTAACCTGTTTATGATAATTTAGGAAGTCGTCACCGGTCATCGAAAAGATTGGATCGGGATTTATTTTTTTCTTTTTACAAGGGAATACATTCCAGAAAGAAGTGGCATGGTGGAAAATCAATCTGGATTGCCTAACCAGGGGAATCACAGGGTGAGTTTAATACTCACATTTCTTAAAAAGCCTTTTGTACAAATTGGGCTGGGAATTGTCGTCATTGTCTTGCTGGGCGGCGCGATCTTCGCCATCCGTCAGACTCAGCTCCAGCTTCCCCAACCCATCCAATTTCCTCACGATAAGCACGTAAGCCTGGGAATTCCGTGCCTGTACTGTCATCCTGGAGCGTTGCGCGGACAATCACCCGGGCTGCCAACTGTATCCAAATGCAATGGCTGCCATCAACAGATCGCTAAAACCAGCCCAGAATTGAGTAAATTGATGGCGTACGTGAATGGGAACGAACCCATCGCCTGGGTACCGGTGGCGTTGCTCCCTGACTTTGTCTACTATAGTCATCGCCCCCATATTGCAGCCGGTCTTAACTGTGAGAATTGTCACGGAGAGATCGGCCAGATGACTGTCGCAGAGCCGCAAAAAATGAATATGGGTTGGTGTTTGGGCTGTCACCGCACACGCTTCAAGGATGATCCGGCAATGCTGACCAAACTAACCGATTGCGTCACTTGCCATAAATGACCGGGCACGAAAGGAAAGAAGTATGAGCAGACAACTTACCCGGCGTGATTTCCTTAAAATCTCTGGCGCAGGTGTTGCAGCCGCCATCCTCACTGGCTGTGGTCCCCTCACACGTCATGTCACCCGCCAGCCTTATTTCCAGATGCCGGAATACACCTACAACGGCTTGAGTACTTATTATGCCACCGCCTGCCGGGAGTGCCCGGCGGGTTGTGGCACAGTCGTCCGCACCATGCAGGGACGGGCTCTAAAAATCGAAGGAAACCCAAATCATCCCGTCAGTATGGGTAAGACTTGCGCCCGAGGTCAAACCGCATTGCAGGGCCTTTATAACCCGGACCGTGTCCAGCACCCTATACACCGGACTCAGCGGGGGGGCGAAATCCAGACACAAATTACTTGGGAAGAAGCTGTTAAGGTGACCAGTGACGCATTGACCACGAACCAGCCGGATGAAATTGCCTTTCTGCTCGGTCTCACTTCGGATCATCTGGCTGATCTCCTTACCGAGATGACTTCATCTCTCGGGGCTCAACCCCCTCTACGCTACAGTGCTTTCGAGACCTTCGAAGCACGTGCCACGTTGGCACAGGCTTCGAATCAGGTTTTTGGCATCTCTGCTCTCCCCTTTTTTGATCTAGCCAATGCCGATGTGACCTTCTCCTTCGGGGCCAATTTTCTCGAAACATTATCATTCCCCGGTAGCTTATGCGCGCGGGTTCTCCTCGATGCGCCAGGGTCACACCGGAAAACGTGGATACCTGGTGCAGTTCGAGCCGCGCATGTCGCAGACCGCAGTGGTTGCAGACGAATGGATTCCCGTGGTGCCGGGCACGCAGGGTTTGGTGGCGCTGGCCATCGGGCGGTTGATTGCAGAAGCAGCCGGAGGATCTATCCCTGCCGCGTATCATGATGTGGATGTGCCGGGGGTTGTCCAAGCTTCCGGAGTGAGCGATGGCGACTTGCGCCGTCTTGCCGGACTTTTTTCTTCTGCTGGGCATCCTCTGGCGCTTCCAGGCGGCTCGGCACTCTCAGTGAGTAACGGCCTGGAGGCTGGAGTGGCGATCCTGACCTTGAATGCCCTGGTGAATAACCTCGGTCACCCCGGGGGGGTCTTCCTGACCCCTAGCCTGCCGGTCAATGAGGCCAATCCCAAAATACCAAATACATTATCCGACTTGCAGGAACTGGTTCAGCGGATGAACAGTGGAAGCCTCAAGGTAATTTTTATCCATGGAATTAACCCGGTCTACGAACTTCCGGCTTCCCTCGGCTTTGTTCAAGCGCTGGGAAAGGTCCCATTGGTGATCTCTTTTGCATCCTATCCGGATGAGACTGCCCTGCAGGCTGATTACGTTTTTCCGGACCATACCGGACTCGAAGCCTGGGGCTATCAGAAAATTCTAACCGGTGCAGACCGGCCGGTCATCTCTGGGCTTCAGCCTGTGGTCGCTCCGTTTTACGATACCCGCGCCACCGCAGACGTATTCCTGGCAGCGATCCAGGAGATCGGCGGTCAGCTTGCGACTGATATGCCATATACAGACGAAGTAGCGTTCTTGCAAGAGTCCCTGGGCAACCTGATGTCTGAGCGGGGCTTTTTCAACGCACAGGACATTGAATCTTTTTGGGAATTGTGGCAGCAGAATGGCGGGTGGTGGAACGAAACCCCCGGATTGGGCAGCCCAGCTGCGCAAAATGCCCTGGCGAATAAACTGTCCCAATCCGCCCCAGTATTCGATGGTCAGGGTGATTTCTATCTCTTCCCCTTCTTTTCCACACTCCTGACTGACGGCAGCGG
This sequence comes from uncultured Chloroflexia bacterium, assembly GCA_963760245.1. GTDB lineage: Bacteria > Chloroflexota > Anaerolineae > Anaerolineales > Villigracilaceae > UBA877. The sequence continues at coordinate 1,322,687 of CAVXCH010000004.1, forward strand.
GGCGAATAAACCCTGGCTGCAGGAAACTCCCGACCCCACCACGACGGTGGTTTGGAATACCTGGATCGAAATCAATCCAACAACCGCGGACCAGTTGGGTGTCGCGGACGATGATGTGGTCAAGGTCACCGGTCCTTTTGGAGAGTTGGAGGGGTCTGTTTACCGCTATCCGGCCATTCGTCCTGATACGATTGCCATCCCGTTTGGACAAGGGCACACAGCATATGGTCGCTATGCTCAAAACCGGGGTGCCAATCTTGCTGGGTTGCTCGGTACCCGCCTAAACTCGGTTGGTGACCTGGCCTTGATCTCGGTAAAGGTCAGTATCACAAAAACTGGCAAGGTTCAACCGCTGGCACGCTTTGAAAGCCACCTTGGTGTGTACGGCACACCATAGGAGATATTCATGTCCGGATCGAAGATCGAAAACCCTCCGCCCATTTGGGGCATGGTGATAGACCAGGACTTGTGCATGGGTTGCCAGGCCTGTGTCACCGCCTGTGCCATGGAAAATAATTCACCGTTCGTTGGCGAAGCCGATGTAGCTTATGGTCGTAGCATGCAATGGATCCATACCGAGCGTTTCTGGGACGGACAATATCCTGATGTTTCCACAGGTTTCCAGCCGATACTCTGCCAGCAGTGCGGGAACGCTCCCTGTGAACCGGTCTGCCCGGTATATGCCTCGGTCCATTCCGAATCTGAACAGATCAATCTGCAGGTCTACAACCGCTGTGTGGGCACCCGCTATTGCGGCAACAACTGTCCTTATCAGGTGCGCGTTTTCAACTGGCGTGACTGGCCGCGGCCCGTCCCCTTGAATAACCAGCTCAACCCGGATGTGACTGTGAGACGGCGTGGAATTATGGAGAAATGCATGTTCTGCATCCAGCGCATCCGCCGGGTCGAAGATACTGCCCATTCGGAAGGTCGACCGGTGCGGGATGGCGAAGTCGAACCGGCCTGCGCCCAGGCTTGCCCTGCCTACGCCATTGTGTTTGGCCGGCTGGACGATCCGGAAAGCCAGGTCAGTAAATTGGCGAAGAACGACCGTGCCTATCGGATGCTGGAAGAACTTGGGACCCAACCCCGCATCACTTACTTAAAGGGAGATTCAAACCATGGCAACAATGGCTGAATCGATAGCTCTGCCCGGCGCATCTGCAGGCGAACACGGGGATCCACGCGAGCACTTGATGCTCGACCCGCTTCCGCGGGGTGAGATGAACGCCATGGTTATGGAGTCGATGCATAAGACCAGCAAGAAGTTCTGGGGGGTGGTGATCTTCCTGGTCTTGACAGTCGTATTCGCCCTGGTAGGTGCCTGGGGATATATGATCGCTGAAGGCATGGGCGTCACCGGTCTCACCCGCCCGGTATACTGGGGCATTTTTATCGTCAATACGGTTTTCTGGATTGGTATCAGCCACGCCGGCACCTTTATCTCTGCCCTTTTACGGGTGATGAAGTACGAGGTCCGCCGTCCATTCACACGTGCAGCCGAGCTGATGACGACTTTCGGTTTGGTCCAGGCCGGCATCAGTATTTTCATGCACCTCGGACGCGTCTGGCTTGCTTACTGGTTGGTCCCATATCCCAACGTGCGCACCCTCTGGCCTGACTTTCATTCGCCCTTGATGTGGGACTTCATGGCGATCAACACCTACGTCATCGCCAGCACAATGTACCTGTTCCTGCCGCTCCTCCCCGACCTGGCAATGGCGCGTGACCGCTCAACTGGCTGGCGAAAGTCCTTGTACCGGATCATTTCTCTGGGGTTCCGCGGGACCGAGGCTGAATGGAAGCATTTGAAATCGGCCATGAATATCTTCGCATTTGCCATCATCCCGGTCATGTTCTCCGTCCACACCATCGTTTCTTGGGATTTTGCCATGGCAACCCGTCCGGGGTGGGACTCGTCCGTATTCGGCCCGTATTTCGTGATCGGTGCGCTCCAATCCGGTATCGCTGCTGTCCTGATTGTCCTTTTTATGATCCGTTCCACCATGAAGAATATGAAATACTTCATCCGGCCGGAGCATTTCGATTTCCTGGGAAAATTGAGTCTGATCGTCTCGATGGCCTGGGCTTATTTCTTCTTCAATGATTATCTGGTCCCGTGGTATGGCGGCGATAAGTTCGAAAAACTCCTGCTCGATTTTCATGCTCACGGGCCGTTCGCCTGGGTGTGGGTCTACATGTTGATTTGCAATATTGTCATTCCCTGGGCGATCCTCTGGAATAAGAAATGGCGGCGGAAACCCTGGCTGATGTTAATTGTCGGGATCGTGATCAACGTCGCCATGTGGATAGAACGTTTCGTGATCATTCCGGTTTCACTGACGATTACCCGCATGCCTTTCACCTGGCGCCTGTACCACCCCTCGATTGAAATTCCACTAACGATAGGCACCTTTGCCTTATTCCTGCTGCTTTACATGCTGGCTTCACGGCTGATCCCATTGGTGCCGGTCTGGGAAGTCCAGGAGGGGCAGAACGCCCATACCCTTCGAAAAGTTGGGAAAGCTGAGGTATCCTCCGTCAGCGAGGTTGATTGATCGGTGAGGAGAGCTGTATGGCTGAAACCGTGACTTTATTAGCCCTGTTTACAGATATCGATCCGACCGTCAAAGCGATCGACAAGCTGCATGAAATGGGCATTGCCGACAATAAAATGGACATCATCTCTGGTATCCCATTCAGCCATGAATCGTTGGGCCGGCCCCAGGTTTCGACGATCGTCCCGCGCTTGGCGATGGGGGGTGCCATGCTCGGGTTGATTGCAGCCCTGTTCTTTATTTTTGGGATTCCGGGATTATTTCCGCTCCATGTGGGTGGACAACCGGTGTTTCCAATCCCGCCGCTCTATATTGTTGGTTTTGAAATGATCATGCTGGGTTTCATGGGTATGGCATTTCTTGGATTGTTCGTGGCGGGCCGTTTCCCCTCTTACGAACCTAAAGTGTATGCCCCCGAAATCAGCGACGGTAAGATTGCCGTGGTTTTCCCTTGTTCGGATGAAATGCAGACGCAATTCAAAGACGCCCTGGTATCCCTCGGCGCGGAGCAGGTCAGGCTGGTGGAGGCAAAGACGCTATGAATCCCGCCTTTAAACGACTGACCATTGCCGGGCTGTTTCTTTTGATCGTTTTGGTTGTTGTGGAAATGTTCGCCTATGACGTGATCAAAATTAGCTGGGTCAGTTTCATGGAGATCCAGCCTGCTTTCCAGCCCATGTACCAACCCTTACCGGTCGCTACCGATGCGATCCCGCTTGAAGGCATGGCTTACAGCTTTGATTTGGGGGTCCCGCCGAACCCTATAACAGCCGACCAGACCTCCCTCCAACGCGGCGCCGAATTATTCCAGATCAATTGCGTGTTATGCCACGGCACCGGAGGAAAGGGGGACGGGCCGGTCGCATCAAAATTGCAGAATAAACCATTCGACCTGACCAGTTTTCCCATCCATTCTTTTACCGATGGCGGCATCTTTTTTGTCATCTCGACCGGTGTGCCGGGGAAAATGCCTGCTTTGGATGAAAACCTGACTGTTCGGGAGCGCTGGGACGTCGTGAATTATGTAAGGACTTTGAAATGAGTGCAGGTTGGCGGGTCCTACGGGTGCGGAGGAATAATTTTTATGATACGCCATTTTAAGATCTGGGTGACCGTTTTGGGGCTTGTCTTGGCAGGCGTAACTTTATATTTTGCTGGAACATTGTATGTCGGGGGTTGCAGCTACCGTAATAATTGCGCGGATGGGGGTCGGGCGCAATTTACCCATACCCCCATATCTACCCTCATCCCGGCCACGTTACCGGCAAATCTCGCTGCGTTCCTGGCTTCTTCCAATTCCGAAAACTGTACTGTAACAGCCGAGATACTTTTGTCATCGTGGATTTCGGCTGGGTTTCCTGCGACCCAGCCTTTCAACTTTACGGATCTCAATAATGTTGCCTGTCAAGCCTCATATGCAGATCTGCAGCCTTTGTTCTCACAGTCCAATTTGTGGTATCCGGGAGCCCTGGCATGCACAGATTGTCATAATTCTTCTCTATCTTCGGCGGCATCCGCTCAATTGGATCTGAACAGTTATGTTGGCATTTTAGCGGGATCGCATCGTTCTCCTGGGTCTGCTACCGGGGTGGATATTTTAGGTGCCGGAAATTGGCAGGCTTCCACTCTTAACCAGGTACTATTTGTTAACCGGCAAATGCCTTACGGTCTTCCTCCAAATATTGAGCCTGCTCCAGGGCCAACCATCTTGGCTGGGTTGCCCTTATCGGTTGTGAATGCCACCCCTGCCCCCACGCCCTCTGGGGTGGAGATCGCCCGCCCGAATACCCCCGGGGGAACAGGATCTGCGCTAGACCTAACCGGCGATTCTACGGTTGGAATGCAGATTTATTTGGACCATTGCCAGATGTGCCACGGTTCGCAAGGCATAGGAGGTATCTTAAACCCCGGTTCAGATGATGGCACAGTCCCGGAACTAAACCCGATAGACCCAACGTTGGCAAATCCGGATTACCAGACGTTTGCTTATAATGTAGACCTTTTCATCCAAAATGGATCAAGACCCGCTGGGGTCAACCCGGCTCGCTCCATGCCCCCTTGGGGATCTCAAAACGGTCTGACGCAGCAGCAGATTGCGGATGTCATCGCCTACATTATCAGCTTGAATAAGTAATTGAATGATTTGCGCGCAGCTTTCCTTGATGCCTGAGTCCTTTCCCGCTCGGGTCAAAATGGTTGGAAAACTGCTGACTGTTGAAAGGACATTTTTGTTTGTCTGATATAAGGATTTCGTAACCACGCGATAAGTTTTGGAGAAATATCTGATATTTTGCTGCCTTGTTCACGTTTGGTTATCTAATTTTTGGAGATAGGAGGAGGAAAGTTGGATCCGCTGATTTTATCTCGTTGGCAGTTTGCCATTACCACAATTTATCATTTTTTCCTGGTTCCGCTGACATTGGGACTTTCGATTCTGGTCGCGATTTTTGAAAGCCGCTATGTTGCTACCGGAGATGAAGCCTACCTGCGCCTTACGAAATTCTGGGGCAGGATCTTCCTGATCAACTTCGCAGCCGGGGTGGTCACCGGCATCGTCCAGGAGTTCCACTTTGGCATGAACTGGTCTGGTTACGCCCGTTTCATGGGCGACATCTTCGGCGCTCCCCTGGCGATCGAAGCCCTGCTCGCCTTCTACCTTGAATCCACTTTCATCGGTCTTTGGGTTTTTGGCTGGGACAAACTCCCAAAAAAGGTGCACTTGGCGGCTGCCTGGTTGGTTGCCATTGGTTCGAATATTTCAGCCCTGTGGATTCTGATTGCCAATTCGTTCATGCAGAATCCGGTCGGGTATGCCATCGAGAACGGCCGGGCTGTGATGACCAGTTTTCTTGCCCTCATCACCAATCCGAACCTGCCTTATCAATTTTTCCACGTCTTTGCAGCCGGCCTTTGCACCGCAGGTTTCATGGTCTTGGGGTTTTCCGCCTGGCATTTGTTGCGCAAGCAGGAGACCGACATTGAGCTATTTAGGAAGGCCTTCCGTTGGGCGGCTGTTTTTGCTCTGGTCGGTGCTTTGGCGGTGGGCCTCGTAGGTGACGCGCATGGTAAGTTCCTGGGGAAGACCCAGCCGATGAAGATTGCCGCAGCAGAAGCTCTCTGGTCTACCCAGGACCCGGCTGACTTCGTTTTGGTGGCTTCCATAGATGAGGAGAATGCGGAGAACAAGTTCGAAGTCACAATTCCAAGCGCACTTTCGTTCCTCCTTTACAACCGCTTCACCGGCCCCGTGGAGGGCTTGAATGATCTGCAGGAAGATGCCGTACAGATGTACGGACCCGGCAACTATATCCCGCCTGTTACGATCTCGTTTTGGTCCTTTCGGATCATGGTTGGAGCGGGTCTGTTGATGCTTTTGCTGGCTTTGCTGGCGCTGATCAAGCCGCGTATAAAATTCCTGGACAGGAGCCGCTTATTTATGAAGTTGCTCCTCCCGGCCATGGCGTTGCCGTACATTGCCAGTACTTTCGGGTGGATCCTGACCGAATCAGCTCGCCAGCCGTGGATCGTTTATGGGCTGCAAAAAGTGCAGGATGCTGTCTCGCCTAATGTGACCGCGGGTACGGTCTTGTTTTCGTTAATATTATTTACCATCCTCCTCGGTGGGTTGATTGGTGTCACTGGCTGGTTGATGTTTAAATCCGGGACGTCTCAACCACAGCCTGCCAGGACCGCAGAATAAGGAAGGAGGAGAAAATGAGCCTCAACACGGTTTGGTTTATTCTGGTGACGATCCTTTTCATCGGCTTCTTCTTCCTGGAAGGCTTTGACTACGGTGTTGGCATCTTGCTGCCTATCCTTGGGAAAAACGATGTAGAACGCAGAACGATTATTAATGCCATCGGACCGGTATGGGATGGGAACGAAGTCTGGATGGTCACCGCGGGTGGAGCGTTGTTTGCATCTTTTCCGAATGTCTACGCCACACTTTTTAGTGGATTCTACCTGGCGTTGGTGTTGATGCTGGTAGCGCTGATCATGCGCGGCGTTTCTTTCGAGTTCAGAGGCAAGCGCCCTGATAAAAGCTGGCGCTCCTTATGGGACTGGGCGATCTTCACTGGTAGTCTGCTCCCGGCTTTACTTTGGGGTGTGGCGGTCGCGAATTTGATGCGCGGTTTCGCCATTGATCAGCAAATGAACTACTATGGAGGTCTTCTGCCGCTGCTAAACCCGTATGCTTTGCTTGGCGGATTAGTCTTCGTAGCCTTGTTTACCATGCATGGCGCGAACTTCCTCGCTCGTAAGGTTTCGAACAGCATTGCAGAGCGCGCCAAGAAGCTGGCCTTTTCTGTGTGGATTGCAGCCACTGCCTTGACCGTGGTGTTTGTGGTCTGGACGTTCTTTGCCACCGATATCCTGACAAAACCCGGCCTGAACGGGCTCATCCCTGCCATCCTGGCTGCCCTGGCGCTTCTCACGACCGGCTGGCTCATTCGCTCCGGGAAAAGCGGTTGGGCTTTTATCACCGGTTCCCTTGTAATTGTCTTTGCCACGCTTATGGTTTTCGTCGGGCTCTATCCTCGTATTCTTATTTCCACCCTCGAACCCTCCTGGAGTCTGACCATCGTGAATGCGGCATCGTCGCCTTACACCTTAAAGGTGATGAGTATCGTTGCAGCCATTTTTGTACCCATAGTGTTGGTTTACCAGGGTTGGACCTACTGGGTTTTCCGCAAACGTGTGGAATCGAACCCTGAAAAGCTCACATACTAATTCTTACCGGAGATAACAAATAAATTATTGGTTTGCAGTTTCTTGTAGAGAGTTGGTCCCTTCCAATAATAAATTACCATTAATCGCGTCATTTCAATCTGAACATATGTGCGAATCCATGGTTGCACCAGTAGAATAAGGATACTGATTTCTCCGTTCAGGAGGTTTGCAGTGAATATTAATTTCAAGATGTGGGATAAGGCTTTATCCACTTTGGTTAAGATGGATAAAAAGGAAGAGTGGGATGCCCTTGATGCCATTTCTAAATGGCTGATCGCCACCCGCTCCGCTGTGACCAGTGTGACAGTATACTCATGCGCCATCGCCGGGCTCCTCGCTTTACGCGACCACTATTTCGCCTTCGTGCCTTGGTTGATCGTAACGGTGGGCCTGTTCATCGCGCATGGGACCAATAATCTGCTCAACGACTATACAGATTTTACCCGCGGCGTGGACAAGGACAACTATTTTCGCACGCAATACGGGGTTCATCCGCTGGTCCAGGCTTTTTGGACAAAGCGTCAGCAAATTACCTGGTTCCTGGTCAGCGGTGTGCTGGCTTTTCTAACCGGCATATATGCGCTTATTTACACAAATTTCTCCCTTGCTGTTATCGGCCTGTTCGCCTTTGGGGCGCTGATTTTGCTGTTTTATACATGGCCGCTCAAATATCTTGGGCTGGGCGAACTGTTTATATTTTTGATCTGGGGTCCCATCCTGGTGGCGGGCGTTTATATCGTCCTGGCGCGGGGCTGGACGAATAACATATGGGATATCGCCTTGGCTGGGATTCCTTATGGGTTGAGTGTCCTCAGCATTAATTTGGGCAAGCATATTGACAAATCCTCGGAGGATAAGAAAAAAGGGATCGGTACCCTGCCGGTTCGGATTGGTGAAAAGACGGCGCGCTACATTAATATCGCCGTTTTCATCCTGATTTACGCTGTCATCCTTTATCTGGTTTTTGTGCCGCGTTACTTCACACCGGTTGTCCTCATTGTTTTGCTGGATGGGAAACGACTGCTCTATGCAGTGGGTGCCCTGACTAAACCCCGTCCGGTCGAACCTCCCAAGGAATGGCTTGGCTGGCCCACCTGGTTCTCCGGCTTTGCCTTCTACCATAACCGCTTGTTTGAAAACCTGTTCCTTTTGGGCTTGCTGGCTGATACCCTCCTGCGCTTATTTACCAATTTCTGGCCGGTGAGGTGATCGCCCCGCCCCTATGAAAGTCACCTCCCGTTTGCTATCTCTCGCCCGGGACAGCCGTCTTGCCCTGGGTTTTACGATTCTTACCGGTTTCCTGACCGGTTTATTGACCATCGCGCAAGCCGCCGGGCTGAGCCGCCTCCTAAATGGCGTTCTTTTACTCGGACAGAATTTAACGAATGTGGGGGGTCTCCTCCAGCTTTTGATCCTCATCGCTTTTTTACGCGCATTCCTGGCATGGGGGAGCGAAGTCAGTGCTACAGCAGTTGCGCTGCGCATAAAGAACGATTTGCGAGTTCGGCTGTATGACAAAATCCTGCGTCTGGGACCTTCTTATACGCGCGGCGAGCGTACCGGGGAGTTGGTAACCGCCGCCATCCAGGGGGTCGAGACCTTGGATGCATATTTCAGCCAGTACCTGCCGCAATTGTTTATTGCCGCAATTGTCCCGCTGTCCATTTTGGTGGTTGTCTTTCCCCGTGATTTACTCTCCGGGCTTGTGCTGCTTCTGACCGCACCGCTTATCCCCATCTTCATGGTTCTGATCGGAAAAACCGCTGAAAGGCTGACCAAACGCCAATGGGATACGCTTGGGCTCCTGAGTGCACATTTTCTCGACAGCCTGCAGGGTTTGACGGTTCTCAAGGAATTGGGTCGCAGCCGGGAGCAGGTCAACTCGATTTCGGAAGCAGGTAACACCTTTCGTGATCGAACCTTGGGCGTCCTGCGGATCACTTTCCTTTCGGCATTGGTGCTTGAGCTGGTGTCCTCCTTAAGTACGGCGGTGGTGGCGGTGGAAGTGGGGCTGCGCCTCCTTTACGGACAGCTTGCCTTTCAACAGGCTTTTTTCCTGCTTCTCCTGGCTCCTGAATTTTATCTCCCGTTGCGGATGCTTGGCTTGCGCTTCCATGCCGGGATGTCGGGTGCCACCGCCGCGCAGCGAATATTTGAGATTTTGGATGCGCCTCTTTCTGATAACAACCAACCGGAACCTGGGGACTCAGATTTTAAAGCGATCTCTTTATCTCCATCTTCCATGATCGCCTTTGAGCACCTCTCTTACACATACCCGGGTGATACTGCGCCTGCTCTCCAGGATATTTCATTGGAAATCAGGGTTGGAGAGCATATTGCCCTGGTGGGGTTGAGTGGTGCCGGGAAAAGTACCCTGGCTGGTCTCCTGCTGCGATTTATCCAGCCGGAAAGCGGTCAGATCACCATAAACCATGAACCATTGGCTGAAATTCCTCTAGATACCTGGCGCACTTGGGTAGCCTGGGTTCCCCAGGTCCCATACCTTTTCCACGACTCGATTGCCGCTAACCTGCGTATCGCTTTGCCGGATGCCCCAGATGGACAGCTCGCTGCCGCCCTCCAGTTCGCCCACCTGGATGAGTTTGTCCACACTCTTCCTCAAGGGTATGGGACAGTAATTGGTGAAGAAGGCGCGCGTCTCAGCAGTGGGCAGGCTCAACGACTTGCCCTGGCGCGTGCATTCTTGAAAAACGCACCAATTTTGATCCTTGACGAGCCGACCTCCAGCTTGGACCCGGAACAGGAGACGCTGGTGGAGTCCGCGCTGCATCGCCTGATGCAGGGGCGGACGGTCATCACGATCGCCCACCGGGTGAATACAATATTTAATGCTGACCGGATTTTCGTTTTAGAACAAGGACGCCTGGTTGAGGCAGGCTCGCATTCCGAACTACTTGCCCTCGAAGGGTATTACACGCGCTTGGTGAACCCATATAAGCAAATGGTGGAAGTCCCAACCCTTTCGCAAAGCCCCGTGGGAGGCGATGAATTTGTTCCCTCCGATAATCATGGATCGGTCGCAGAGCTGCCACCCAATCCCGTCAGTCGCGCCTCATTTATCCGCTTGCTCGGTTTTTTGAAAGGCTCCTGGGGTTGGGTGGCGCTATCTGTGCTGCTCGGCGTACTGACGGTCGGCAGCAATGTTGGCCTGATGGGAACTTCCGCTTTCCTGATTTCCGCTGCGGCATTCCATCCGGAATTGGGCACATTACAGGTTGCCATAGTCGGCGTCCGTTTCTTTGGGATTGCCCGGGGTGTCTTTCGCTACGCCGAACGGCTGACTTCCCACGATGTTACCTTTCGCCTGCTGGCCCGCTTGCGCACCTGGTTTTTCCAGGCGCTGGAGCCGCTTGCCCCAGCCCGCTTGATGCAATACCGTGCCGGGGATTTGTTGGCGCGCATCGTAGCCGATGTGGAATCTCTTGAAAACTTTTATGTCCGCGGGATCGCTCCGCCGTTGGTTGCCATGGTGGTGGCCGCCGGAATGGCAGTCATCTTTGGATTGGTTGATCTGACCCTCTCATGGGTTTACCTTGGATTTATGCTTTTGCTTGGGATTGGTCTGCCGCTATTGATATGGACTCTCAGCAGCCGATCCGGGATCGAGCTTGTCTCCCGTCGTGCTGCAATGCAAGCCCGCCTTGTGGACGGGATCCAGGGGTTGGCAGACATACTCGCCTTCGGCCAGGGCAACGCGTATTCCAGAAGTCTCGCTGAAGACGGAAAAGCCTGCAGCCAAACTCAAAAGAAGCTTGGTTCGCTCACCGGAATTTCAAATGCTCTTACCATCCTGCTGGTGAATCTCGGGATGCTGGCAGTGGTTGCGGTTGCGATTCCCCTGATAGTGACCGGGCACGTGTCCGCGGTAATGTTGGGGGTGTTGTCTCTATCCGCATTAGCCGGGTTCGAGGCGGTCATTCCGCTCGCACCTGCGGTACAAACTCTTCCGTCGAACCTGCAGGCCGCCCGGCGCTTGTTCGAAGTGGTGGATGCTGCCCCCGCTGTTCGTGATCCCCTGAGCGTGAACCAGGATTCGCTCCTTCCGACGCTTAACACAGATCACGAATTAAAAATATCGAATCTCTGTTTCACCTATCCTGGCCAACCCGAACCCGCGTTGCAGGATATTACTTTCCGGCTGCCTCCTGGCAAAAAGATTGCCATTGTCGGACCAAGTGGGGCAGGGAAGTCCACGCTGATTAGTCTCTTGCTCCGCTTTTGGGACTATTCCCAGGGGGAGATTTTACTCGATGGGCATGATTTCCACGAATTTGTCCAGGAAGATATCCGCCGTTTGTTCAGTGTCATTTCCCAAAAGTCGTATTTTTTTAATGATACCATCCGTCAAAATTTACTTCTCGCCAGGCCGACCGTGACCGATGCCGAGCTCAGCAACGCCGCTCAAATTGCGCATATCCACGATTTCATTGTTGGGCTGCCGAATGGGTATGAGACGATCATCGGTGAACGCGGGTTCCGTCTTAGCGGCGGGGAACGCCAGCGATTGACGATTGCGCGTGCCTTTCTTAAAAATGCTCCCATTTTCCTGCTGGATGAACCCACAGCCAACCTTGACCCGTTCACTGAGAAGCAAGTCCTCGATCCGCTTTTTACAGATATGCGCGCCCGGTCACTCCTGCTTATCACTCACCGTTTGGTGGGGCTTGAAAATATGGATGAAATCCTGGTACTTGACCACGGACGCATCGTCGAGAATGGTTCTCATGCAAACCTGTTAGATTTGGGCGGACTCTATCGCCGTCTATGGGATTTTCAGAACCGTTTCCTGTCTTATGGAATAGAGGCGTGAACCGCTTGCACCACATATATTTACATGCTATAATGCGCACGAACTTGAATGCTTGGTTCATCCTGTCAGGATGACAAGTTGATATATCTGAACCCTTACCCAACTTCTTAAAATCGAAAACCCCACTCGAGCCCGCCCGGGGGGCGCTTGTCCTTTGAGTATTTCCATCATCCCAATTACCCTATTCAAACCTTGAGACAGCCAAATGAACATTCTTGAACTGGAAAATAAACCCCTGGCCGAATTGCGTAACATGGCCAAGGATTTCAACGTGCCAAATGCGCACCGCCTGAAAAAAGAAGCTCTCATTCTGAGCGTTTGCCAGGCCGAAGCGGCCCAGCAGGGCATCGACATGCGCGGCGGTATCCTTGAGATTATGAGCGAGGGCATCGGTTTCCTGCGCTCGGCGCGCTACAACATTGGCGAAGACGATGTTTACGTCTCTCAGGCGCAGCTCAGGCGCTATGAAATGCGCTCCGGGGACCTGGTGATCGGTCATGTGCGCCCGCCCCGCGAATCAGAGCGTCACTACGGCCTGATCAAGGTTGAATCGGTCAACGGCATCGACCCGGAAGAAGCCCGCCGGCGACCTCGCTTCGAGGACCTGACGCCCATTTTTCCCGATCGGCGTTTTGACCTTGAAACCAGGGGTGATATCCTGGCCACCCGCCTGATTAATTTGATCGTTCCCATTGGTCGTGGCCAGCGGGGCCTGATCGTTTCACCGCCCAAGGCCGGGAAAACCACCATCCTGAAACAAATCGCCAACGCGATTTCCACTCAATACCCGGATGTAACCTTGATGGTTGCCTTGATCGGCGAACGCCCGGAGGAAGTAACCGATATGGATCGCTCCGTGGATGCCGAAGTGGTTGCTTCCACTTTCGACGAACCGGTCACATCCCATGTCCGCACTGCAGAAATCGCCCTTGACCGTGCCAAGCGGCTGACCGAAATTGGCCGCCACGTGGTCATCTTGGTGGACTCGATCACCCGCCTGGCGCGGGCCTATAACTTGGTTGTAAACCCGTCGGGGCGAACACTTTCGGGTGGTATGGACCCCTCCGCCCTGTATCCGCCCAAGCATTTCTTTGGTGCTGCGCGTAATATCGAAGAAGGCGGGTCGCTGACAATCATTGCTACCTGCCTGGTCGACACCGGTTCCCGACTTGATGATGTGGTTTACGAAGAGTTCAAGGGTACCGGCAACATGGAATTGATCCTCACCCGCAAACTCCAGGAACGCCGTATCTTTCCTGCTGTGGACATCGAGCGGTCTTCCACCCGTCGCGAGGATTTATTGCTCGGACCTGATATTCTTCAGCGTGTTTGGACGATGCGACGCATGTACATCCAGATGGTATCGCCTCCGCCGCAGGGTGCAGGGATGGATGCGGCAGTGGCAACCGAAGCGCTTTTACAGCGTATTTCCAAAACCAAGGATAACCAGGAATTTTTGGAGACGTTGACGGAAGGCCTATGAACAAATTTGCCAAATCTCCCCGACTATTTAGCGGTATCACCTGGGGAGTAACATTGCTTGTCGTTGCAGGGTTGTTGGGATTTACTGTCTGGAAGATCATCCCGCAGCGGGTTTCAGCCGCGCCGGAACCCCGTGCAACCCCAACGAGGGCAGGAGCACCTGTATCCCTTCCCACCACCGTGGGATTGGATGCCGGTTCACAGCAGGCCATTGTTCGGCAGATCGTGCTTAAAACAGATATTACCTCGAGCACCAACTACAATGTCGTCGAATACACGGTGGAGTCCGGGGATTCTATTTTTGCCATAGCTACAGCGCATAACATCAAACCGGAAACATTGTTGTGGGCTAATTACGACACGCTACAGGATAACCCTGAAAGTATCCGGGTGGGGCAGCAGCTCAACATCCCACCTACGGATGGGGTCTATTACAAGTGGCAGGAGGGGGATACTCTGGATTCTATCGCCACAAAGTTTGGCACCACCGTGGACGATATCCTAAATTGGCCCGGGAATAATATCGATTTGACCAATCCGGATATTAAACCCGATACGTTTGTTATGGTTCCCGGGGGCCACCGGGAAACAGTCCAATGGGTTATCCCTCAGGTGGCGCGTGGTCAATCCGGTACTGCCGCGGTAAGCGGCGCCGCCTGCGGTCCCGGACCGGTTGGTGGTGGATGGTTCATGTGGCCAAGTCCCAATCACTGGGTCTCCGGGAATGAGTTTTGGTCCGGGCACTTGGGGATTGACATTGCTGCTCCCGAAGGGACGCCAATCGTCGCGGCAGATTCCGGGGTCGTGACTATGGCGCAAGGCGGCTGGAATTACGGGTATGGCAATGTGGTCATGATCGACCATGGAAATGGGTTCATAACCTTATATGGCCACCTAAGCCAGATTAATGTAGTGCCGTGCCAGGCGGTCTACGCTGGTCAATTGATCGGACTGGCCGGGGATACCGGCAACTCCTTTGGCGCCCATCTACATTTCGAAATTCGCCTGAACGGCATGTTTGTTAACCCTCATGACTATTTAACCGCTCCGTAAGATTATTAAGTTCTGCTATTTGTAACCGGGCCTTCGAATCTATGGACGAACAAGCCCTCCGCAAGATACTTTCCGACATTCCGCTGGGCGGTTTGCGAACCTTTGAGCAGGTTGGTTCCACGAACGATACCGCCCTCGCCTGGGCAGCCGATGGCGCCCCGGACCTCGCCATGGTCTATGCGGACGAGCAAAAATCCGGTCGTGGGCGGGGGGATCGCCGCTGGTTTACTCCACCGGGTGCTGCTCTGGCTTTCAGCCTGATTAATCGCCCCTCGACAGCCGAGGAGCAATCCATACCGTTATTCTCAGGGTTGGGGGCGATTGCTGTTTGCGAAGCTCTGGGATTACGCGGTCTGCATCCGGAGATCAAGTGGCCAAATGATGTTTTGCTCGACCGCCGGAAAGTCTGTGGCATCTTGGCGGAGGCGGTCTGGATGGGGGAAAAAGTGGATTGCATCATCCTTGGGATTGGTGTCAATGTAAATCCTGGATCGGTTCCGTCTTCTGAAAAGCTAAATTTCCCGGCAACTTGCGTCGAGACCGTCCTTGGGAAGAGTGTGGACCGGTTGGTATTGCTCCGGGATATCCTCCAGGCCCTGCTCTATTGGCGCAGTCTGCTGACGAAGGATGTATTTCCTGCCGCCTGGAATAAATATCTGGCTTTTCGTGGCGAGCAAGTGGAGATCCACTCGCAGGGAGTTCCATGCCCGGACTGGGCAGGTTGATGGGTTGGAGCGGGATGGCAGCCTGCGATTGCGCTCCCAGGATGGGCAGTTATTTCTGATGCAATTTGGGGAAGTGCAGCTGCGCCCGGTCCTGTGATATACTTTTCCACACGAGAAACACTTTTTTTGGCAACGGCAACCTTGCTGATGAGGTGAAACATGCTTGACAATTTGCGTGACCAGGCTTCCTTTCAGGATGATCAGGAACCGCCGAATCCCAAGGAATCCAAAGAACCCAGGCAGCGCAGGCAGTTACGCAGCTTTGACGAGATCACTCATATGACCGCCCGCCAGCGTTTTGCTCTTGCAGTGATGCTGTTGGTCATCGTCTGCTTGCTGGGGACGATGCTCCTGATAATTGTCGGTAAAGTGGTTCCCCCATTTATGCTTTAGCCCCCTGAAATCTTTGTAGGGAAATTATAAAAAAAGATGCGGCGCTCTTGAGAGCGCCGTAATTTTTGTTCTTATGGGTCCTACGCGAGCCAACTTGAGATCCCATTATTCCAATGGCATTTCAAACTGTGTTCCCGGTTCAGGTTCAGGCTCACCATTGGTTTTCACGCCGGCACGTTTGAGTTCTGCAGTAGCAATACGTGCAATTGAAGCTACCCGGTCCCCTTCCTTCATATCCATCATGTGACTGCCGCGGGTTGCGCGTCCGGCTTGCTTAACATCCTTGACCTTCATCCGCAGGACCATTCCGTTTGCCGAGATGATGGTCAGGTCGTCCGCTTCCTGGACGACCCGCGCAGACGTGACAGTTCCGATCTTGTCGGCAGCCGCTTTGGAGATGCTCTGGACCCCGCCGGTGGCGCGACCCTTGACCGGGTATTCAGTGAGCGGAGTGCGCTTACCATACCCCTGTGTGGTCACTAGCACCAGGTCTCCACCTTCTTCGATTACTTCCATGCTGGTTACTTTATCCGTTCCGGCAAGTTTGATGCCGGCTACACCCGCTGCGCCCCGCCCCACGCTGCGGACCTTGCTTTCTGCGAAACGGAGAGCCTTGCCATGCTCGGTGACCAGGATAATTTCGTTATTGCCGTTTGTCAATCGTGCCCACCCGAGTTCGTCGCCGTTATCCAAACCGATCGCTATGATTCCGGAAGGACGGACGGCGGAAAGTTCTGATAGTGCCATCCGTTTGATTTTTCCATTCCGGGTTGCCAGGGTAATATACCCGGCGTTCTCGAAATTGGGGACCGAAAGGGCTGCGGTGACAACCTCACCTGCATCCAGTGATAGGACGTTCACCAGCGGGATGCCTTTGGTGGTTCGGTCGGCATCCGGGATCTGGTAGACCTTCTCGGAATAAACCTTGCCGTGGTCGGAGAAGAATAGCATTGTGTCCAGCGAGCGTGCCGGGATCAGGTTCAAGATCTCGTCCTCCTCCTTGGTCGCGTGTCCCGTTACTCCCTTTCCACCTGCCCCCTGCGCCCGGTAGGCTTTCGCCGCAACCCGCTTGACGTAGCCGCGCGCGGTCAGCGAGATCAGGACGGCCTCATCCGGCACGAGGTCGGACTCGCTCAAATTCTCTACCGCCTCGGCGGCTATGTGCGTCCGGCGCTCGTCGCCGTATTTTTCCGCAAGTTCACGCAGGTCATCCTGGATAAGGGTCAGGATCTTCTTGGGGTTGGCAAGCAGGTCTTCGAGGTGGGCGATCTGTCCTTTGACCGCCTTGTACTCGTCTTCGATTTTCTGCCGCTCGAGAGCAGCCAGGCGGCGTAGCTGCATGTCGAGGATGGCCTGCGCCTGGAGCTCGGAAAGCTTGAAGCGCTTCATCAAGCGCTCCTTGGCTGCATCGGCATCCGGAGACTCTTTAATGGTCTGGATGACTGCATCCAGGTTGTTCAGAGCGATTGTTAGTCCTTCGAGGATGTGTGCCCGGGCGCGCGCCTTTTCCAGCTCGAACTGTGTACGCCGGGTGATGACCTGCTGCCTGTGCTCAAGGAAGATTTGCAGGGCTTTCTTAAGCGGTAGAAGACGTGGCTCGCCATTCACAAGAGCCAGCATTTGTACACCGAAGGTGGTCTGGAGTGACGTGTATTTATAGAGCTGGTTGAGAACCTTCTTGGGCTGGGCGCCTCGCTTGAGCTCGATGACGATGCTCATCCCGCGCCGGTCAGACTCGTCCCGCAGGTCGGAGATGGTATCCACTTTTTCATCACGTACCAGGTCGGCAATCCTCTCGATGAGCGTGGATTTGTTCACCTGGTAGGGGATTTCGGTGATCACGATCCGGTGCCGGTTGCCAGCCATTTCTTCGATGTGGGCGTTGCCGCGCAGGACGATGCGCCCCTTCCCGGACCCATAGGCAGCTTCAATTCCCTCCTTCCCAACAATGATACCGCCCGTTGGAAAGTCTGGTCCCGGGATGAATTTCATCAGGAACTCGATAGTCACCTCGTCCATCGTGTCGTAATTGTCGATCAGGTAGTTCAGCGCCGCGCACAGCTCCTTTAAGTTGTGCGGAGGGACGTTGGTCGCCATGCCGACGGCAATCCCGGTTGCGCCATTAAGCAGTAAATTGGGGATGCGCGATGGCAGGACGGTCGGCTCTTGTAATGAGCCGTCGAAGTTATCGGTGAAATCCACCGTATTTTTTTCGAGATCCGCCAGCATTTCCTCCGCCATCCTGTTCAGGCGGGCTTCGGTATATCGCATGGCAGCCGGGGCGTCTCCATCCACCGACCCGAAGTTGCCCTGTCCATCTACCAGCAGGTAGCGCATGGAGAAGTCCTGCGCCATGCGCGCCATGGATTCGTATACCGCTGCATCGCCGTGCGGGTGGTATTTTCCCAGCACCTCACCCACGATACGGGCGGATTTTTTGTAGGCGGAATTGGCACGGATACCCATGTCCTGCATCGCATAGAGGATGCGGCGGTGTACGGGTTTCAATCCATCCCTGGCATCCGGCAGCGCACGTGCCACGATTACGGACATGGCGTAATCGAGATACGCCGTCCGCATTGTTTCGTCGATGTCTGCTGACTGGATTGTTCCGATGGACTGTTTTGGAGGTTCCGGGGGTTGCCCGGTGGGTTCTGGATCTACCATATTTGTCCTCACGCGGTAAGGGCACAGCGCCGCTGTGCCCCTACGGGGGAATCGAATTAGCCACGGAATTATACCGCAAACGGCTTGTCAAATCGTTGGCGGGCGTGTATAATCCCGGCTTGCTTGCTCGGGGCGTGGCTCAGTCCGGCTAGAGCGCTGCGTTCGGGACGCAGAGGTCGGCGGTCCAAATCCGCCCGCCCCGACTGAAGGACTCTCAGGGCGAGAGTCTTTTTTTAATATGAAAACGCTATTTTTCCTCCTTGACGGATGGCGGGGGGCGGGTGTATCCTAGCTTTCTAACTAAATACCTCGTTAGGCGAGGCGTCTGCGTGATAAACAGGCCATTGTCCCGAAACGTCGAAAGACGCCAAGGGATAAACCAGGCCGGGCCGGATTAAGGCCCCGCTCAAAGTGGCTGGGAGCTGGTACCCTACGATACGCAGTGCCAAAGCTCGACCAGGAGGTGCCCCCGGGATGCCCGCGGGTTGAGTTCATGTTTTCAAAACCTCCTGGAACACGGAGGTTTTTTCGTTTTGTACTTGGGACGATGCCCGGTTCTAGCCCAGGACGATACCCGGTTCTCAAGGGAAAGGAAATACCGATTCCTACCGAAGTCGGTTTTACAAATCGAATTTTCAATGGAAGGAGGTGATCGCGTGGACGCAGATGGTATTCCGCTATATCCGATAACACACTGGCAGAAAGCGCAATTTTTGGACCAGATGGACGGTGCACGCGCGTGCATCACCTTACCCCCGATTGGGATTAATTTATTCCGGGGAGTACCAGACAAATGGATGGTCCAGGGTACAGCTCCAAGAAACGCCGCCTTCTGTTGAGGTAAATCAGGCGGCGTTTTGCTACTCGTGGCATTTCATTCCCGCCATTTTTGACTGCTGATGCAGTCCTCTGATATTTGGAGGTGTTCCATGGCTTATTTGAGCGAAATAATTGGTCGCCCCGTCACTGACCTCGATGGGATGGCAGTTGGCAAATTAACTGATGTAATTGTGCGACCTTGGGCAGAGTTTCCGCACCCACTGATCGAAGCGGTGGCCGTAATTGGTAAAGGGGGGACGCGCATATCTGCCATTTACGGCTGTGGCTGCTTTACTCTCACCGGTCATCCCATTGAAATATCGGTTGGACGATGCTCCCTTATTTGATTTAAAAGATGATGATGTCCTGCTCTCACGCGACGTGCTGGATAAGCAGATCATTGATACGGATGGCGCGCGCGTTGTGCGCGTCAACGATGTGGAACTGGTGCGCGTCAACGGGACGATTTATGTCAGCAACGTGGATGTTTCATGGGTGGGCATTATTCGCCGCTTGGGACTGGTTGGCCTGGCGCATTTTCTGAGCTGGTCATCTGAAGAAGAAAGGGATAGCCTGGGATGATGTGGAATTGATGCGCCGCGACCAGGAGATGCATTTGCGCGTTCCCGCCGAGAAACTCCATGAATTGCACCCGGCCGACCTGGCAGAAATTGTCAGGGATTTGAATAAATTGGAGAGTGGTCAACTGCTCGATACTCTGGATGTCCAACACCTGGCGGATACCCTGGAAGAGGTGGAACCGGAGTTCCAGGCTGAATTGGTCGAGCATATGTCGGATGAAAAAGTCGCTGACGTGCTCGAAGAGATGGAACCAGACGAAGCGGCTGACCTGCTCGGCGACCTGCCCAAGGAACGCAAGGAAGGCCTGCTCGCCTTGATGGAGAAGGAGGATGCTGACGATGTTCGCAAGCTTCTGACTTATCCCGAGGACTCTGCGGGCGGTATCATGACAACCGAATATGCCTCCATCCAGCCCAACCTGACTGCGTCCGAGGCCATCAAGCAATTGCATGGAATGGCCGACGAAGTGGAGACGATGTTTTATGTCTATGTGGTGGATGCAGACAAATGCCTGGTGGGTACCTTCTCTTTAAACAATTTGATTTTTGCCAAGCCCGGTCAAATGGTCTCAGAATTCATGACCAAACACCTAATTACTGTCAACCTGACTGATGACCAGGAAACAGTGGCTCAGACTGTGGCCAAATACGACCTGCTGGCTGTTCCGGTAGTCGACGATCAAAACCATATACACGGGATCGTAACCGCCGACGACGCCCTCGATAAAATCATTCCCACGGCCTGGAAGAAACGACTGCCGCGGTTCTATCGCTGATTTCAAAGCAGGGTTCCATGACGAATGCCATCACTAAACGCGGCTTTTTCCAGCGTTACTGGAAGAATATCCTGGTCTTCCTGTCTGTCTTTGGTCCGGCGACCATTACCGCAATGTCGGATAATGATGCTGGGGGAGTTGCCACCTATTCGATTGCAGGTGCAAGGCTCGGCTACCCGATCCTTTTTTTACTTGTCATCATCACGATCCTGCTTGGCGTGACCCAGGAAATGGGTATGCGTCTGGCGATCATCAGCCGCAAAGGATTGGCCGATTTAATCCGCGAGAAATTCGGTGTTCGGACCGCGATGTTCATGTTCGGCGCACTGCTGATCGCCAACCTTGGCACGCTGATCACGGACCTTTCCGCTGTCAAGACAACCAGCACGTTGCTGAACCTCCCTGCCATCCCATCTGTGCTGGTTATCCTGGTGATTTCTTTCATTTTTATTGTGAGAGGCAACTATAAGATCACTCAAGCCATTATGCTCCTTGCCAGTCTTTTCTATGTGACATACATCATATCGGCAATCAAGGCACAACCCGATTGGGGTCTGGCAGTCAGCAACTTGTTTTACCCTCATGGCGTCGCCATCGCGCCAACGTATATGCGCGATTACTTGTTGATAGGCATGGGTGTTTTGGGCACGACGATTACACCTTGGGGACAATTTTTTATCAGCAGTTTTGCATATGACAAGAAAATCGAGAAGGGCAAAATTAATTATTCCCAGCTCGAGACTTACTGGGGGGCATTCCTCACCGACTTTTTTTCTTTTTTTATGATTGTAGCGACAGCCGCCACGCTTTTTGTAAATCATATTCCTCTGTTGGCAGGTGAACAGGCTGCCCTAGCGATTAAGCCTTTTGCGGGTGAACTGGCTGGCACGTTGTTTGCCATCGGCATCCTCAACGCCGGGTTTATGGGCGTGATCATTGTCTCGCTTTCCACAGCGTACGCTTTTGCCGAGTTCTTCGGACTATCAGGAAGCCTCAATGACAGCTATAAAAAAAGCAAAACGTTTTATTTCCTGTTTGGCTTGCAGCTCGCCATCGTGGGTGTGATTGTAGTCTTTACACGCCTGTCTTTGTTCAAGGTGGCCATTGTTACCCAAACGATCAACGCCATTGCACTTCCCCTTGTTTTTTATTACCTAATCAAGCTGACTAATGACCGTCTCATTATGGGTCATTTTGCCAATAATAAATTCCAAAAATACTTCGCCGTTGTTTGTACGATAATCATCGTGATCGCTTCAGCATTTACATTGATTTCATATTTCATTAATTCATAGCGTTTACTGAATTTCGATTTCTAATCAGCGATAGGATTTTTAATATTATCAATGTGGCGACTGATACTTGGTCGCCACTTAAGAAATGAAGTAATAACGATTCCAATGACGCAAGTTCAACTTCCCAGCAGACGCAAATTAATACCGGGATTTTGGAAAAGGATATTAATCTTCTTGTCCATTTTTGGCCCGGCGACTATCATTGCCATGGCGGATAACGATGCCAGCGGAGTAGCCACCTATGCCGTCGCCGGTGCGAAACTTGGCTATCCCATCTTGTTTCTTCTCCTCATTGTTACCGTTCTCCTTGGGATCACGCAGGAAATGGGCATTCGCCTGACCATTGTCACCCGCAGGGGCTTGGCAGACCTGATCCGCGAACGCCACGGGGTTACTGCCTCTATATTTATGTTCCTGGCGTTGTTTATTGCCAATTTGGGTATCCTGGTTGTGGATGCAGCTGCAGTCGAGGTCACGGCCGAGTTGTTTCACATTCTGCCTGCTCCAATTGTTATCCTGGTTTGTGCGATTGCCTATTTAGTGATCGTAAAAGGGACCTACAAATTTACCCAATATTTTATGCTGGTAGCGTGTCTGTTCTTCCTTGTTTATATTGTCTCTGCGGTTAAAGCGCAGCCCGACTGGGGGATGGCATTGGGCAATCTCCTGTATCCCCACGGAGTTACACTCACTTCCCAATATCTCCATGATTACTTGATCATAGGTATGGGGGTGCTTGGCACAACTGTCACCTCGTGGGGGCAATTCTTCATCAGCAGTTTTTCTTTTGACAAAAAGATCGAGAAGGGCAAAGTCAGCTATTCTCAATTGGAGACCTATTGAGGCGCTTTCCTCACCGACTTTTTTTCCTTCTTCATGATTGTTGCCACCGCCGCGACACTTTATGTTCATGGCGTCGCGCTGGTATCGGGGGAGCAAGCCGCCCAGGCCATCCAGCCCTTTGCCGGTAACCTGGCGGGGGAATTGTTCGGCATCGGTATTTTAAACGCAGGCTTTATGGGATTGGTAGTAGTCTCTCTCTCAACCGCATACGCTTTTGCTGAATTCTTTGGAGTTTCTGGCAGTCTGGACAATTCGTTCAAAAAAAGCAAAACATTCTATATCATATTCCTGATCCAATTGGTTCTGGCATGTATTATCGTTTTATTTCCTGCAGTATCGCTATTCAAGATCATCATTGCCACCCAGGTCATTAGTGCCTTCACTCTTCCTCCGATTTTTTACTACCTCATTCGATTTACAAGCGATAAAAAAATGATGGGTGAATTTGTCAACAATGCCTTTCAGAAATATTTTGCAATTGTCTGCACCGTGTTGATATTAATGGCCTCCCTCTTTACAATCGTCAGTCTTTTTATTAAATCCTGACTTTTCGCGTATAAAGGGGAGCTAAAGGTCGAACTTTTCCTCGTCGTCAATTAAAAAACAGCCGCGTTTTATCGACGCGGCTGTTTGCATGGATGCCCTAGGATTAATCTATAGTGGCTTCTTCCCGTTTCTTCAGGATTTCCGCTCGCGTCTGCGCGTGACCGGCGCGACTGAGTGGATAGAAGAGCGCAAAAATGATCCCTCCCAGCAGGAGCACCGAAGGGACCGGGCCGGTCAGAATGCGGATGGCAAGGATCGCTGATGGTTTCTGCGTGGCGGCGTTCGATACGTAGCCGCTCCAGGCCAGGACGAGCAGGGTCAGTGGGATGGCGATGGATGAGGCCACTTTCTTGAACAGGGAGACCAGGCTGTAAAAGACACCCTCGTGCCGCTGACCGGTGGCCAGTTCATCCACCTCGACCGCGTCAGGGATGATCGCCCAGGTCAGCACGTGGATGGCCGAAACACCGATGCCGGCTAAAACTGACATGACCAGCACCAGTGGCAGCCCGGCAGATGGGCTGAGGAAGATCAGCGCTACCATGATCGCCGAGAGAAAGACCATCCCGGCTACGTATGCCTTCCGTTTGTCTGTTTTGCGGGAAGCCCATTCCCAGAACGGCAGGACCAGCAAGGCAGTGATGAATATGGCACCCAGGATGATGTCGCTTTGGGCTTCCAGGTGCATGCGGTATTTCAGGAAGTAGAGCAGGAAGGCCTGGATGATGTCCGCCGCGGTCCAGGTGAAGAGGAAAATGCCGGCGGCGAACAGGAAAGGTCGGTTCTTCCAGACCGCCCGAAAAGACTCGCGCAGGCTCGGCTGGCTCTGGGTGTAATATTCCTGTTTCTCGTGTGTCCCGAAAAAGGTGAGCAGCACCGGTATCGCGCATATCGCTCCGAAGATGATCCCCATCGTGAATACCCGGCCTGAATTTTCCGGGCGCATCGTTCCGATGATCAAAAGGGGAACAATGAATGCGACCAGGCTCCCGATGATGGAAAACGCCATTCGAAATGTAGTCAGGGAAGTGCGTTCATCGTAATCCTGGGTCAGTTCGGGGGTCAGGGCCATGTAAGGCATGGTGACGATAGTGTACGAGCTATCGAAGAAGAAATATGCGGCTGCGTAATAGGCGCACAACAGGAACTGGCTGTCTGTCGGGGGGCGGTACCACATCATGGCGAACATGATCCCAAATGGGATGAAACCGAAAAGCAGGAAAGGACGCCGGCGGCCCCAGCGGCTGCGCACCCGGTCGGTTAAGAACCCGACCAGCGGGTCGTTGATGTAATCCCAGGTGCGGCCGATGAAGATGGCCAGGGCTGCATAGGCGGGTTTCACCCCCACTACATCGGTCATAAAGATGGCGAACAGCACCTGCATGGTCGTGTCGGTGCATGCAAACCCGAAATCGCTGATGCCGTATAGAAATTTAGTGAGGCGGGGAAGGCGATCTTTGATGGCAGTGGTCATGAAGGGGTCTCCTTGGGGGCAGAGTTTGAACCGGGCAAACAATAAGTATAACCCCGGCTCTTGCAGTTCGCTTCAGGTCGGGGTCTCGAATTTGGTTGATTATACTGGAAAGTCAATCACCTCTTCATTTTACTCGCTCACCCGCCGGAACCGCCAGAGCGACAGTCCAAAGAAGAGCACGGCATACCCCAGCAGGGCTGCAGCCGGTATTAGGACCGAATTGAACCCCAGCCCGCGCCCCACGACGTTTTTGAAGCCATCCAGGGCCCACGCAACCGGCGATAAGTGCCCCACGGCCTGGAAGGTGGCTCCCGTGATTTCAAGCGGAACCCATGCTCCGCCCAATCCCGAAAGAACGAACATGGGGATCAGGGAGAACATGACCGCCTGTTCTTCTGATTTTGCAAATACCCCGATCAGCAGTCCCAGGGCGGCAATGCATACCGCGCTCGCTGCCGCCACCAGGAGGGTTGCCAGTGGCAGCCGCAGATAGTTCACCTGCAAAAGTTGGCCGAAGAGGATCAGGATCAGGAACTCGCTGAAGATCATTACGAAGATTGCCAGGTAATGCCCGAACAGGATCTGGAAGCGGCTCGTGGCAGTGGTCAGCAGGCGCTGCAGCGAACGTGTCTTGCGCTCGTTGACGATCACCGTGGCAGCCGTCAGCAGGCCGGCGATGGCAAACTGGATCATCATCGCCGGAGAGGACTGCGCCATGGACATGATTTTCTGGTTCTGTGGCGTAGAGGACACACTGGAAGTGACTGAGACCTGGATGGGCGGGTTCTGCCACGCTGCCAGTGCTGCCGTCAGGGCCGGGTCAAAAGCCGCCGGATCGTTTGCCATGCTTGCCGTAATGTTCGCCGTCCGTACCGCGCTCCCCAACCGTTGGGAGGCTACCAGCAGTTCGGATTCGACCGTGGTTGTGGAGGGTTGGGCTGGGTCAGCGTGAAAGCCCAGTTTTAATGGGTTCCCGTTGCGCAGGGATTGGCTGTAGCCGGCTGGGATCACGATTGCGGCTGCCAGCTTGTTGCTCCCCACCAGTGTCACGAGTTCTGCTTCGCTGCGGCCGGGAGTTTCGTCCAGGCGGATGACGTTGGAGGCGAACAGCAGGCTTTTCAGGTTTGCGCTGAGGCTGCCCCCATCCAGGTCCAGGAGTCCCACTGGCAGGCGTGCATCGGTTGCCTTGCCCGAGCCCCCGAATGCCACTCCGAACAGGAGGGTGAAAATGATTGGCATGATCAGGAGGAAAAGGAAGGTCATGCGGTTGCGCACGATTTGGCGCAAGTCTTTCGCAGTGATATCCAGTATCCGATTCATTCGACTCTCCTATGCGTATTTTTTCTGGAAGCGCAGCACACCGATAACGAAGAAGGCAATCGACCAGGCAGCCAGCACTCCAAATGTCAGCAGGAGCTCCTGCACCTGGCCCCCTTTCATCACCTTGAGCAGTCCCTGGACTGCCCACCCCACCGGTTCAATCAGGGAAACTTTCGCCAGGGTATCCACGGAGCTTGTTCCCGCTGCAAAGACTGGCAGCCCGCCCACAATTCCCAGCAGGGTTAGCAATCCGCCGAAAATGAGCCCGGCTTGCTTGGTGCTTTTCAGCAGGGAATTGATGAAAATGCCGAAGGTTGCAGCCGCCAGCATCGTGCCCACCGTCACCAGCGCCAACGGCAGCAGCGCCCCCCAACTGATCCCGAATAACAGGCGACCCAGGATCAGCAGCACGGTCATTTGCACCAGCACGGTCAGGCCTACTGCCAGGAATTTCCCGCCCAAAATGGTGGAGTGGCTGGTGGGGGTGGTAAACAAACGCGGCAGGGTTCCTTCCTCGTCTTCCCTCAGGATGGACTGCGCCGTCGATGCGCCGGTGTAGAAGGCGTAAAAGATCGTCAACCAGCCCATGATCGGGGCTACGATCGTGACCAGCATGTTTACGGGTTGGGAGGTCGTCGTCGTGGGTTGGATATTTAGCAGCGCCGACGTGGGATCGCTGTTCGTTATGGAGGCAGTATATTGTGAGATCACCTGTCCGATCTGCGCCTGGTTCGTGCTTCCGGTCTGGCTGATGTACACATCCACGGCAATTTTGGCGCCCGAAATGGTGTCCATGAATTGCGACAGGATGGATTGGACGATACTTGGACCGATTGTCAGTGTTGGGTCTTTATACAGCTCGATGGTAGCCTGACCGTTCAGGTCAGAGAACTGCTGGGAAAAGTCAGCCGGGATGATCAGCGCCACGCCGGCTTTTTGGCTGTCCACTTCAGTTCGGGCTGCTTCGGCGCTGTCGGCCAGCGTGATATCCAGGAGATTTGCGAATCCTTTATCCTGCAGGGTCGCCAGGATGATGTCTCCCATCGAATTTGCCTGCTGGCCGCCGGTGAACTGGCCCTTGATTGCATCGAAAGCCGGTCCGCCTGCATCCAGGTTGGCGACCACCACCTTGGTTACCGGCACGCTGAATCCCTGGGGGCTGTTGGACGTGTTGCCGAACATAAGATAGAACATTCCGGTCATCACCAGCGGTACCCCGAACATGAAGACCAGCGCAAAGGCGCTGCGGAACGACCGCTTCATATCTTTGAGGGCTATATCTAGGATTTTCATGGTCAATCCCTCAGCGCTTTCCCTGTCAGGTGCAGGAATACCGCTTCCAGGTTCGGTTCCTGGATGTCGACGGAAGTGATCCGCACCCCGTTCCCGGCTGCCGTTTCGAACAACCTGGGTAGCACCTTGTTGCTGTCGTCCGCCAGGACGATCAGGGTTCCATCCTGCGCCGTCACCTGCTTTACTCCCAGCACTTTTTTCCACGCTTCCAGGACACGTCCGCCTTCGGCATTGATCGTCAGCGAAATTCGGTCCATCTGGCCCACGATCTTCACCAGCTCTTCCTCCGTACCGTAGGCGATCATCTTGCCGGTGTCCATGATGGCGATGTGGTCCGAAAGCTCCTGGGCCTCTTCCATGTAATGGGTGGTGTAGAGCACCGTCATCCCCTGGTTCTTGAGGCCCACCACGCTGTCGAGAATATTGCGGCGGGACTGCGGGTCGATCCCCACGGTCGGCTCGTCCATGTAAATGACCTGTGGTTTGTGCATGAGCGCCACGCCGATGTTGACGCGCCGTTTCATACCGCCCGAGTACTTCTTGATATATTCCTTCGCCCGGTCCGCCAGGCCGATGATTTCCAGTATCTCTTCCACCCGGGTTTTGAGCGCAGCCCCGCGCAGCCCGTACATTTTCCCCCAAAAGGTCAGGTTCTCGCGAGCTGACATATCTTCGTATAGGGCGATCTCCTGCGGCACCACGCCCAGCACCGACTTGACCCCCATCTGGTCGTCGCGGATGGAATGTCCCATTACCAGGGCATCCCCCTCGTCTGGTCGCAATAGGCAGGAGAGCATCGAAATACTGGTGGTTTTCCCTGCTCCGTTCGGTCCGAGCAGGCTGAAAATCTCACCTTTTTCCACATCAAACGAAACCCCGTCTACCGCTTTCAGGTCGCCGAAGGCTTTATGCAGGTTCTTGACTTCAATCGCTTTTTCGGTCATGGTTCCTCCAGGATTTGAATAGTGTTCAAAGTATATACGCAATCACCGGGTGAGACATTGCGCCTTTGGGCATGTTCGTACCTGTACTTTCGGACAGTGTCCGTCCTGACGATTTCGGAATTTCTCCAAGAGAGTACAATAGAAATACCATGAACCTGCGACCTTCCTTGTTTCAACGTTTGCGCACATTTGGATTGCCGAAAAATCAGCCAGGGGAGAACTTCGAGAGGCCTTTCTTTCTCCTCCTTACACTGGTTTTTTCATTTCTATATGTCTTTTCTATTATTTCGAATCCCGGCTTGCGCGCTCCATCAATCTTGGTTCTATTCACCTTGTTGATGATCCTGCATACCTCTTTGCATTGGCAGGTCCCTAGATTCCAGCATGGGAATTGGCTGCCAGGATACCTGGTTTTGCAATGTTTGCTGGCTTTTATCATTGTTTCCATTGCGCGCAACCTTGCTCCGTTGTTCGGGCTGTATATGGGATTGATCGGTGAAACCATCGGTCTGCTTAAAAAGAAACCTCAATGGGCGGTAGTCGCGGTGGCAGTTATGTTGGCCCTTTCCTTGCTCAATTATGGCTTGATTATCGGGTGGGCTTCCTGGTACTTTTGGTTGGCTGCTGTTGGTCCGATAACGATCTTTGTAGTGATTTATGTGGCTTTATATACGCGCCAATCGGAAGCTCGTGCCCAGGCCCAGGCACTTTCAAAGCTGCTGGAATCCGCCAACCGCCAGTTGACCGAGTATGCCGCCCGGGTTGAGGATCTGACCATCGTAAGCGAACGCCAGCGCATGGCGCGTGAACTGCACGATACGCTTTCGCAGGGACTGGCTGGACTGATCCTGCAGCTTGAAGCTGTGGATGCTTATTTGGCCGGTAATCACCCCGACCGGGCTCGAGCTATCGTCCGCGATACGATGGTGCGGGCTCGCTCCACCCTGGCGGATGCCCGCCTGGCAATCGACGATCTGCGCCGCTCTGGGACTCTCGGTCTGGGAGATTTCGCCCGCCATGAAACCGACCATTTCATCGCGGCCACCGGCATCCCATGCGAAGTGAGCATTGCTCTCATCGACTCGCTCCCGGACCCGATCACTGACGCTGCTAAACGTGCGGTTTCTGAAGGCCTTACCAATATCGCCCGTCATTCCCAAGCGAAAAAAGCAAAATTGTGTATTGTCGCTTTGGAGGAGCTCAACGAACTCCAGGTTGAGATCACGGACGATGGGATTGGCTTCGACCCGGATGATATTGAGGCCGGGCACTATGGTCTGCTGGGAATGCGTGAACGTGTCAGGTTGTCGGGAGGTCGGCTTGAGATCAATTCAAAAAAGGGAAAAGGGACCCAGCTTGTGATACGATTCCCCATGGAGGAACGTGCGCATGAGTGATCCCATCCGTATCCTGGTTGCGGATGATCACCTCATCATCCGCCAGGGTCTGCACCTGATTCTGGAGACTGAGCCGGGTTTTGAATTGGTCGGTGAAGCTGCGGACGGAGCAGAAGCGGTCCGCATGTGTGCCGAGCTTCAACCCTCGGTTGTCTTGATGGACCTTCGCATGCCGGGGATGGATGGATTGACAGCCATTGAGCGCCTGCGGGTCGAACAACCACAAATATCCGTGATCATCCTGACCACTTTCAATGAGGATGATTTAATGCTGCGGGGTATGCAAGCCGGGGCAAAGGGCTACCTGCTCAAAGACACAGACCGGGAAACGCTCTTTAATTCCATCCGTGCTGCCGCCCGCGGCGAAACCCTGCTCAAACCGGAAATTATGGCACACTTGCTTGCCATGGCAGGTACCGGGAAAACACCTGCAAACGATGGGATTGAACTGACCGAGCGTGAATTGGAAGTATTGATGCGGGTCGCGCAGGGGGAAAGAAGCAAGGAAATCGCTGTCCGGCTGGAGATCAGTGAACGGACGGTGAAGGCGCATCTGGCAAGCATTTATAATAAGTGGGGGGTTGACTCTCGCGCAGCCGCGATCGCCATCGCTGCGCAGAAAGGATTGCTTCCAGGGAAATGAACGGTCGCCAGCGCTTCCTCGAAACCATGCAGTTCGGTCATCCCGACCATGTTCCCTATTTCGAGGAAGGTATTCGCGACGACGTTTTGAAAGCCTGGCGGAAACAAGGGTTGGCTGCGGACGCTGACCTGGATAAGATGTTCGCCTCCGACCGGCGGGAAGAAATCGATCTGGATGTTTACCCGCATCCCTGGCCAAGGCGCTGGCCGGTCTCGACTTCCGAGCTCAAGGCCTTCGCCCGCCGCCTCGATCCGGAAGATCGCACCCGCCTGCCGGACAATTGGAAGGAACTCCTTCCTGCTTGGAATAGACGTGAACATGTCCTGATGATGCGCATCCACCAGGGCTTTTTCCTGACCATGGGGGTGTATGGTTGGCAGCGCTTTTATGAGTTGATGAAGTTGATTCATGACGACCCGGGGTTTGTCCGGGACATGATGAAGATCCAGGCTGGGTTTGTGGCCGCGCTGACCGACCGTGCCCTGCAGGATGTAGAGATCGACGCTGCGGTTTTCAGCGAACCCATCGGGGCCAACCACGGGCCGCTGATTTCGCCCGCCATGTTCGTCGATTTTGTATTATCGAGTTATGGATCGCTGCTGGATGTTTTGCGCCGGCATAACGTGAACATCATTATTCTCCGCACCTATGCCAATGCCCGCCTGTTGCTGCCGGTGCTGATGGAGCATGGGTTCGATTGCTTGTGGGCTTGCGAGGTCAACACGGCCTCCATGGATTACCGCTCATTGCGGAAGGAATTCGGTCGCGGTTTGCGTTTGATCGGGGGCATTGATCTGGACGTTCTTCGTGAAGGTCGGGATGCCATCCAACGCGAAGTGGAAGAGAAAGTGCCACCGTTGCTTGCTCAGGGCGGTTATGTCCCGTTGGCCGATGGTCGCGTGCGGGAAGACATTCCCTTTGAAAATTATACGTTCTACCGGCAGTTGTTGGAAAAGGTCACCCGTTCTTAGTCGCGTTTTGTCAATCGTATTAACGACTTTGCGTAATCGTCCCCGCGGGGGAAGCATCGCGTAGCATCTCGTAGGCACCCTTTAGTGCAGTTGTTCGTATCGTACTCACCACTTAATTTCCCACCATCCCGCTAAGGAGTTTTGGTACAATCGGCTCATGTCCGTCATCGACCTGGGGAAATTGAAAGCCCATCGCAACCGCACTTTCCATTTTCTTCCGTCTAACCGCGTTACCACCGCCTCCGCTGCGTTGGACTTCGTTAACGAACGTGGCTTTGTTTACTTCTGGCCGATCTCCGGGGTTGACTTGCCCTCGCTTTGGAAGGCGGTCGCTGGGAACCGTTCTGTCCCCGATGACCACGATGACCCCGGTCACGTCACCTGGGGCTGGAAGGATGACGCCCTCCCTAAGAAGATCTGGTACTACGGGAAGATCCTGCGCCGCAAGGCCACCATCATTTCCCTTGAAATAGCCCCGTATTTCTATGCCCTGTCCGAGAATTACGGTTCTCCCGAGGAAGATTATCTTCTATCTTACGAAGAGGGTCGTCTTACTCAGGCGGCTAAACAGATTTATGAAACTCTTTTGGACAAGGGCAGCCTCGACACCATCTCGCTGCGCAAGGAAGCCCGCTTGCTGAATGCCAAGGACTCTGCCTTCAACCGGGCCATGGAGGATCTGCAAATGGACTTCAAGATCCTGCCGGTGGGAGTTGCCGAGGTCGGCTCGTGGAAATACGCCTTCCGCTATGACCTTACTTCCCGGCACATGCCCGAATTGCAGCAGCAGGCCCGACCGATCGGTGAAGCGGAAGCCCGTCATAAACTGGTGGGGTTGTATTTTGCCTCTGTGGGTGCAGCCCAACCCCGCGACGTGGCTAAACTCTTCGGCTGGCCTCCCGAGCTCGTCCGGCGCGCCCTGGATAAGCTGGTTCAAAAAGGTGAACTGGTTGAAGCCGACCACCCCAAGGCTCCAGGTCCCTGGCTGGCATTGTCTGAGCTCGTTTAAAATCAATTCTTGAAGTCTCCATTTCCAAATGTCACGAAAAATAGGATATTGCGAGCGCAGCGAGCAATATCCTTTTTTCTCTATATTCCCCCCCCCCCAAGCTTGGGGCGGGGACGGGGTGGGGCTGGCACTGGAATTTTTATCATCCATATGATAAATGCGAAAAAAATGGGTTGTAAATAAATGATATATAATTTGTATTCTCCACTGGTTTCTATGTAAATAATTTCACCCACCGGGATGAAATGAATAATAAGAGGAGAATTATGGATATCGCCATCATGATCGAAGCCCAGAACGGCCTCACCTGGCCGCGCTGGCAAAACCTCGCCGCCGCCGTCGAAGACCTCGGCTTCGCCGGCCTCTATCGCTCTGACCATTTTACCAACGCTCAGCCTCCAGATATGGAATCCCTTGAACTGTGGGTCTCTCTCACCTGGTTGGCTTCCCACACCAGGCGCATTGAGTTCGGTCCGCTGGTTTCGCCCGTCTCTGTCCGCAACCCGGTTCTGACCGCCCGCATGGCCTCTGCGGTGGACGACCTCAGCGGCGAGCGCCTCACCCTCGGGCTGGGTGCCGGCTGGCAGGAGCGCGAGCATGAAATGTTTGGCTTTGACCTGCTGGATATGAAGTCGCGCTTTAATCGTTTCGAGGAAGGGCTGGAAGTCGTTACCCGCCTGCTGAAATCTGATGCTCCCGTCACCTTTGAGGGCAAATACTATCATTTGCACACAGCCACCCTCCTCCCGCATCCAATTCGTCCTGCCGGACCTCGCCTACTGGTCGGCGGTATCGGCGAAAAACGCACCCTCCCGCTCGTTGTCAAATATGCCGATGAGTGGAACGCCATCTTCTCTTCCCCCGCCGAATTTACCCGTCTCAATACCCGCCTGGACGAGTTGTTGAAAGCCGCCGGTCGCGATCCGAAATCCGTTCGCCGCTCCATGATGACCGGCCTTCGCTTCGGCCGTACGAAAAAAGAGCTGGCGGCGAAGTTATCCGCCCGGGATCAAACCGTCGCAGAACTCCATAAGCGCGGCATCATTGTTGGGGTGGGGGAAGAGATCAGGGAGCACCTGGCAGAGTTGGAAAAGACCGCCCTCCAGCGCCTCATGCTCCAATGGCTGGACCTGGACGACCTGATAGGCCTTTCCGCTCTCGCCAAAGTCGTATTGTGATTCCTGGAAAAGTTTTCGCCTTTTTCCCCAATCTTTTTGAACTGGTACGTGCACACGAAAGTAAGTGGATTGGGATGTGCTCCCAGACAATTTCCGAATAATTTTTGAAAAAAAAGGATATTGCGAGCGAAGCGAGCAATATCCTTTTTTTTTTCCTCGATGCTTCCTTCCCTTGGGACTGCGGAGCGTACCTGCAGGGTAAGGGGGGAAGGGGGTAATTTTAATTTAACAAATCCTGGGCAGCAATTCCCCCGCCGGAACATCCACCACCCGCATTCCCCCGATCGAAGTCTTTGCTGTTACCAGCCCGGGGTGTTCTTCTACCACGCGCCCAATAATGGCAGCCCCCCTGCCGTATTCGTGATCCCGCATCGCCGCCAAAACCTTTTCCGCTCCCTCTTCCGCCACGATCGCCGCCAGCTTTCCCTCATTCGCAATGTAAAACGGGTCCAGTCCCAGCATCTCGCATGCCGCGTTCACTTCCGGCCGGATGGGTACCTTCCGTCTCGTCGAATTCGATCCCCACCTTCGAAGTATCCGCCAGTTCATTCAACACCGCTGCCAGCCCCCCCCGTGTCGCATCCCTCAAACAATGAATGGTTGGTTGGGGTGGATTCCATCCCTGTAGGTGCGGATTTAATCCCGGCAGGGGACGGCTTCCTCCCTCTACTCCCGCCGCGATCATTGCCTCCACCAGTCCATACAGCGGCGCCGTATCGGACCTGATCTCCGTTTCGAAGGTCAACCCTTCCCGCACCGACATGATCGCGATCCCGTGGTCGCCCATCGTCCCGCTCACCAGCACAATGTCGCCAGGCTTGGCGTTCGCCGGGCCGATATCCACTCCTTCCGGGATAACCCCCAAACCGGATGTATTGATATAGATTCCGTCGCCGTGCCCTTTTTGCACCACCTTGGTATCCCCGGTGGCAACCTTCACCCCCGCTTTATTGCACGCCGCTGCCATTGCGGTTACGATATTACCGAGTGTCTCCATCGGCAGCCCCTCTTCCAAGATGAAACCCGCCGACAGGTACAGTGGCTTCGCCCCGCGCATCGCAAGGTCGTTCACCGTCCCGTATACTGCCAGTTCGCCGATATTCCCGCCGGGGAAGAACAGCGGGCTGACCACGAACGAATCGGTTGTAAATGCCAGGGACGAATCGCGCGATCCCAATAGCGCTGGATCGAATTTTGTCGCATCCCCCATCTGCCCCAGCCACTCGTTGTCGAATGCCGGCGCGAACAGGTGCTCGATCAGGTCGGCCATCATCTTGCCGCCCGCCCCGTGCCCCATCACGATGGTCGGGTAATTTTGCAGCGGGCGCGGGCACGTCCAACCGAGCAGGTTGATTTTTTCTGTCATGGGTTAACTTTGGGCTCAAGCGCGGGCTTGGTTTTTAATGGGATATCTTTGGAGTATCTCCCGTACCGGTAATACGCTGCACACGCCCCTTCTGACGAGACCATCGTCGCGCCCAGGGGTGTCTGTGGGGTGCATTCCTTCCCGAAGGCCGCGCACTCGCTTGGTTTTTTGCGCCCCTGCAGCACCAGCCCGCTGATGCACAATGGGCTCTCCTTCGTTTCGATCGCCTGTACTTCTGGAAAGCGCAACTCGGCGTCGAATTCAGCGAACTCCGCTCTCAGCCGGTAACCGGACATTGGGATGACACCGATGCCGCGCCAGGCCCGGTCCGTCATCTCGAAGACTTGCTTGATGACCGCCTGCGCCGGCCGGTTTCCCTCTCGGCTCACGGAGCGCTCGTACGCGTTCTCGACCGTGTGTGTGCCTGCCTCCAACTGCCTGACGCATTTGAGGATCCCATGCAGCAGGTCCACCGGCTCGAAGCCGGTCACCACGATTGGGATTCTATACTTCTCGACCAGCGCCTCGTATTCCCAGTATCCCATCACGGTGCAAACGTGACCCGCTGCCAGGAACCCGTCCACTTTAACGTCGGGTGAGTCCATTAGCGCGCTGATCGCTGCCGGGACGGTCACGTGCGAGACCAGTACGGCGAAGTTCTCCAGCCCTTGCGCCTTGGCCTGCAGCACTGCCATGGCATTTGCCGGGGCTGTTGTTTCGAAACCGATGGCGAAGAAGAGCACGGTCTTGGTGGGGTTATCTTTGGCGATCTTCAAGGCATCCAGCGGCGAGTAAACGATGCGAACGTCGCCCCCCTGGGCCTTTACTGCGAAAAGGTCTTGTCGGCTGCCCGGGACCCGCAGCATGTCGCCGTATGATGTGAAGATCACATCCGGCAGGGATGCCAGGGCGATCGCCTTGTCCACTTGTTCGAGCGGCGTCACGCACACCGGGCAGCCCGGTCCGTGGACGAGCTCGATTTGCGGCGGCAGCATCTGGTCGAGCCCCGACTTGATGATGGAATGCGTTTGTCCCCCGCAGACTTCCATGAGCGTCCAGTTGCGGGTGAGCTTTTTTTGGAGATCGGCGAGCAGTTTCCGGGTCAGGTCTGCGTCGCGGTATTCGTCGATGTATTTCATAGGGTGTTCTCACAGAGTGTTCTTACCGCCGTCCTCCGCAGAGCACATCGTCCCCGAAGGTAATTGAGGGGATCCCCTAGAGGGACGGCGGCAGGACTCCGCCAGGGATGAAAGTTTATGCGGTTGCCCCTTCTTCCCCTAGCGCGTCGATCTGCCTTAGAAGGTCCATTGTCTCCATCGCTTCCTTCTCATCCAGGATGGACAGCCCGAAGCCGACGTGCACGATCGCGTAATCGCCCACTTTCACTTCTGGAAGGTATTCCATGCAGGCTTCCTTAAGGGCACCGCCAAAATCCACCTTCGCCATTTTCATGCCGTTGGCTTCGTACAGTTCAACCACTTTCGCGGGAATACCGAGACACATGTTTCACCTTTCAATAATCAGATATTCTATAGGATACGTCTTATTTTACACCCGCGCTATGAATATCTTACCGGACGGATATCACCTGTTGCTAGGGTATAACGTAATGACCAGTTACCCCTTAATTCCCGTTTAGGGGTGAGACATGTCTTGACGGAATCAATGCGTCATATTAGTTATCTTATTGAAGTGGATTTCTAGATAAATTAGTGCCTTTTTTAAAAAGGGCACTCATATTTTTATCAAAAATTATTTTTATGAATGACCAGCTTCCAAAGATTGTACCAGTTGCAATTTTAGACCTAGAGTACTAAATGGCTGTTGACAACAACAATATCAGTGTTATTCCCGAGCTAGGGTTGCCAATCGGGGCTGAATTCATCGAACCCGGAAATGGTGATACGAATTGGGTGGGTGGACGGGTCCTTCAGCGCTGTTTCCACGTTCAGATTATAGAGATCCAAATTCCCGATTGAGTCCATGTCGGATGTAAAAATAATGAAGTGACCATCCGGTGACCAGCTAAAGGAATCCGCTAAAATCGTGTTTGATAACACGGGGGAATTCATCAATTTAACGAATTGTCCATCCAAATTGCCCAAATAAAACCATGGAACGTCCTGGCAATTGACTTCAATCAACAATCGTTTCCCATCGGGTGACCAGCGCATAAATGAAGAACTGGCGGTATAGTCCCAATTGGATGATGCCATTCCACCAGGAAGAGTATATGCGAGTCCGCATTGCTCCGAATCCGGTGCCCAGGTTGCCAGCTTGGTTTGGCCTTGCCGGTTGGCGAGCATTAAGTTCCAGGCAACCACGTCGCGGACGAGATAGGTAAATGTTTGTCCTGAGCCGATCCATGCATCGATTTGCTGATTGGATTTCACTAATACGTCTGGCAGCTTGCTGTCCAGGCTGATTTGATCGATATCCGATTCAGTTGCTCTGGTTGCACCCGAAGCGTCAGTTACCATTTGGGTTGCGACATAATACAACGTATGTCCATCGGGCGACCAGCGCAGTTGACCGACCAGAGAATAAATTCCCAGGTCCATGAATTGTAGGACGTTTCCATCCATGTCAACGATTTTGAGAGACATTTTCGCCGGGCCGCCTACCACTGCAGGGTCTTCTGGCTGGCTGTCCAGATAGGCTATTTTTTGACTATCCGGTGACCAAGTATAGACCGATATTCCGTCTTCTGATACCTGGCGTAAATTCGTGCCGTCTGGATGCATAACGTAAATGGCTGGAACAGTGGCGTTCTTGTAGCGTGTGAAGGCAATGTTGTTTCCATCCGGGGACCAGACTGGGCTCTCGCTATATTCGGGGTTGTTGGTAAGATCAGTTACGCCGGTACCGTCACTCCTGGCCACGTAAATATCATAATTGCCAGTGCGATCAGATGTAAATGCAATCAAGTCTCCGTTGCTGGCCCCGGTCCACAATGGCGTGGAAGTAGTGTTTGCATGCAAGGTGGGTACAACCGGGAGGCGGTTTTCAGTCGCGACATAGTTGAATGGGACTGGTTGCAAAACCACCTGGCTACTTTCGCCGCTCCAAATTAGCCTGGGCGTGACTGGCGGTTTTGTTTGTAAATCGCCTGCGTTTAGAAGATAAAATTCTGTTTTCCCAGACTTGTTTTTTCCCTGGATCAAGACCATTTGGCCGTCGGTCGACCAACTGATATCGCTGTCGCTCCAATTTGTTGGAATTTGCGCAATTTCATTGAATACACCAGTCTTTATGTCCAGGAAATAGAGTTCCGAATAACCCTTATTTGAACATTGAAATGCAAGTACAAACTGAGAACCTGCATTCGATGCAGCCCCACTTCCGACTGGGTAGGAACCAGTATACGTGTTTGGAGATATACCGCAGATGACGAACGGATCCCAGTGCAAAGTATTTCCATTATCCGTTTTGTGCCAAATGGTGACATTGTTGGATGTACCTGCCGATTCAGTGACGTAATACAGCACCAAATCATTCCCTAACCAGCCATTAACATAAATCCCCTGTGGTAGTGCGTATGCATTGACGATTATCTGCGCTTTATTCGTGCCGTCGGCAGAAGTTTCTAAAATATTCCAGGCGTCGCCGGTTTCGTATTCATAATAGAAAAATTGTTCATCTTGAGACCACCCAATCATCCTGCCTGAATTCCAAGCAGCATCGCTTTTTGTCGGGTCTCCTGTTGCGATTACGCGGCGATTGGTGCCATCCATATTGACAGCCATAATCTGCATCCAGCCATTCCCGGTTTGCGAAATATAAGCAACCTGCTTTCCACTTGGCGACCAGAGCGCAGCCTGCGAGGGCAGATCGTTGGCTTGAATCAGTTGCGTCACACCGCTTCCGTCGGCATTCATCACAGAGAGCATCCATTGACCGGTGCGATCATTTGAGAACAAGATATGCCGGCTGTCTGGAGACCAAACATCCGGAGCCTTGATGCCAA
This sequence comes from uncultured Chloroflexia bacterium, assembly GCA_963760245.1. Taxonomy (GTDB): domain Bacteria; phylum Chloroflexota; class Anaerolineae; order Anaerolineales; family Villigracilaceae; genus UBA877. Next base: position 1,361,549 of record CAVXCH010000004.1, read on the forward strand.
AACTTTGCTGATTTGGGGAAGCCCCCAAAATATCGTTTGCGGGATCATAGGTGAGTTGGGTTAGCCCGCTGCCATCCGGATTCATTAAAAAGATATCACGATTGCCATTACGGTCGCTTTCAAAGGCGATTTTGGTTCCGTCTGGCGACCATGCCGGATTGCCATCAAAGGCAGGGTTGTTGGTAATGTTGGTAACACCGCTTCCATCAGTTCTCATGACATATATATCTGAGTTGCCATCTTGTTCTGAAACAAAAGCAATCAGCCTTCCCAAAGATGAAACTGCGGTAGAGGTCGAGCCAGCGGTGGGATTTTTTGTCGAATGGCTTTTTAACTGCCCAATCACCAAGTTGGTAGCTATGCCCAGAACGATTAATGCTATGAACCCCGCCATGATCCTCAATCCGAGATTGATTCTATTGCTCTTGACAATTCTCCTCGCTCGGCTTTGAACATTTTGGGTAAGTTTTCCAGACGGACCGTGAATGAGGTCCCAGCGGTGATGGAAAGAATGTTGTAATCTGGATTCAAGATTCTTCATTTGTGTGGCATATGCGCGACATTCTTCGCAAGTATCCAAGTGTGCATCTAAATCTTTGCGTTCTTGTTCTTCGATAAGGTTATCAGCCAAAGCATTAATGTAATGCCGGGCTTGTTTATGTGAGATACCGATCATATTGGCTCTTCTTTCAATACCTGGCGCAGACGTTCTCGTGCGATGTTCAAGCGGGAGTGGACCGTTCCCTGCGGAATATCAAGCGTTTCAGCAATTTCAGCGACGGATAAATCGTGATAATAGCGCAGAACTATGGGCAGACGATGTTTGTCGTCGAGCCTGCGGATGGCGTACTGGATCATTAAGTCAGATTCGTTTTGTATGACCACTTTTTCGGGCGAATGGTTGTTCTTGCTCTGCAGATGAAAAAGTTCTTCCGTTATGTGCTTTAATCGCTCCCTGGCCTTCCGGCGTTGTAATCGGGTGCGGCAAATATTGATGGTGATTGAAAAAATCCAGGTCTTGAGTGATGATTCACCGCGGAACGAATCTAAAGACCGCAAAACGGCAATAAATGCGTCCTGCGTACCTTCCTCGGCCTCGTCGGGATCGTCAAGGATGGAGAGTGCCAGCCGGTACACCTCCTTTTGGTGGGCCTGTATCAACTTTTCGACGGCCTGCGCATCCCCGGCTCTGCAAAGTTCAAACCAGCGATAATCCATGTTGGTTATTCTATACGATTAGACATGGGTCGGTATGAAAATCTTCATTCCGATTTCTGTACACTCTCAATAAATAGGGGAGGCTTGTACAGGTGCATAATACCCCTTACTGACTATTCCCAGATGCGGAATGTGGGATATGGGAAATGGGTAATAAGATAACCAGATTATCAGGTGAGGAGGCGGTCAGGTGATCAGATAAAAAAGGGGGGTACTAAACTGGAAATTCTCCAATGCAACTTGGCTGCCTGAGTGCGCAGGAAATTCTGAAAATAGCGGTTGCAGTTCAAGGGATCTAGGTTGTCCAGTCGGGCTGATTTTCCATCCGAGAAGGTGATGTACGTGTTGCAGACCACGCGAATCCTATAATTCCAGTCCAATTTTAGGCATAATTGTGCCCAATCGCAGCCTCAGAAGCCAGCATCCGCGAAAAACGTCACCTGCTTCACATATTTCTACAAAAAAACTTTTGCACCTTCTCCACTATGCCCTTCAACCGGGCGACTTTCACCAAACCTTCTCCTTCCACAATCACCCACTCCAGTTGGCAGGGGCGCAGCTTGTCTCGCCCATTCTTCTTCATTTTCCCCCTTGACTTAACAGAAAATATGTTCTATTATTAAAAAGGCAACAACCTTCGGTGATATTCATTGCATGCCACTCGAACATTAACAACTGAACCAGAATCATCGTTGCTCAGTAGGGGCACGATACACCCTGCCCGATTCACTGGATTGTCTTCTCGGAATTTCCAAAGTGAGCCCTCCTGGTGCTCCTTCGCGAAGCATTCGCTGATGGGTACGCCACACCACTAATACTAACCAGCGAGGCCGCGCGGCGGTCACATTCCTTGCTGAGCTGATGAATGACGATGTACAACTTCCCTCATGGCATTGTCTATCCAAAACACCTTCTCCAAATCCGTTTTTGATTTGGGAGGCTGGGGTGGGGCGGGGCTGTCTCTACCGCTCCCATATTATCTCTTTCCTGGGGGACGGTCAGATTGACGTCCTGCTTTACCGGTGGTCTCCATCTGTTCAAAATGTTTCACAGGGGCATGATCTAAATAAAGATGCTTAGATCCTCTCATTCGTTTGTAATCGTTCTCGCCCCGTAATGATGCAAATTGCGATGTTTCACGATGCACGGTGGTTTGGGACCTCCGTTCACCGCTTGGAGCTTTCATAAGCCCGAAGTCTCCTGCCATATCCACCCTCTTGGGCATCAGGCCGCAATTGCCCGCTTCGGGTTCACAGGAGCCCGAGGCTTCTCACGCCGTCGGGAATTTCTGGGGGTGTTTATCTGTGGATGTATTATTCGGGTGCCGTTGGATGACCGGGAAGGAATATCTTTGGAATCAAAGAGACTTGAACCAGGCTCCCATCTTTTCCACCCCCTCTTCGATCATCTCCATCGAAACGGCATAAACCAGCCGGATATACCCTTCCCCGCCAGACCCAAAATCCGTTCCCGCCAGAACCGCCACCCCCGCTTCGTCGATTAGTCGGGTCGCAATTTCTTTGGAACTCAGTCCATACGATTTGACGTTCGGGAATACATAGAAGGCTCCTTGCGGCTTTTGCGCATGCACCCCGGGGATGGCGTTGACCAATTCCAGCATTCGGTCACGGCGCTCCTGGTATTCGGTCACCATTGTAGCCACGAAATCCTGCGGACCGGTCAGGGCTTCCATCCCGGCATATTGGGTGAACGCAGCGGTGCACCCGGTGGCATGTGTGATCAGCAGTTCCAGCCGCTCGGCCAAAGCCACTGGTGTGATCATGTAGCCCAGCCTCCAGCCTGTCATCGAATACGTTTTCGAGAACCCATCCACGAGCACCGTCCGCTCGAGCATCCCATCCACTTCGGTAATGCTGTGGGCAGCGGCTCCGTCGTAGACCAATTGGGTGTAGATTTCGTCCGAAAGTACCCAGCAGTTATGCTTCCGGGCTTTTTCGGCGATATGCTTCAGGTCCTCGTACGGGATCACCCCGCCGGTTGGATTGCCGGGACTGTTCAGCACGATCAGCTTTGTCCGGTCGGAGATCTTTTTATCGAAAACATCCAGGTCGAAGGAGAATTGGTTTTCCTCCAACAGCGGCACAGGCACCGGGATCCCGCCTGCCACTCGGATCATGGCTTCGTAGGTCGGGAACCCGGGATTGGGATATAGCACCTCGTCTCCCGGTTCTACCAGGGCAAGCGTCGGGAAGAAGAGCCCGGGCTTGGATCCGCATCCCACCACCACCTGGGCGGGGTCTATTTTCAAGCCCGCGCAGTTTTCCGGCATAGTCGGCAATGATCTCGCGGAACTGTGGAATACCTGCCGGAGGTGTGTACTTGGTCTTCCCAAGCTGGATGGCATCGATCCCGGCCTCGCTGACATTGGCTGGAGTGGGGAAGTCGGGTTGGCCGATTTCCAGGTGGATGATCTTTCTTCCCTGGGATTCGAGAGCCTGGGCTTTGGCGAGCACGGCGTACGCGCCCTCGGGTCTGAGCGGAGTGACACGATCGGTGAATGGTCTCATTTTTATTTGACCTTGAACAATCCGGCTGGGTTGGTGCCAATCATTCCGGCCCGCAGGCTGCGCTCGTCCAGCAGGGATAAGCCGGCTGCCATTTCTGGGCTGATGACAGGATGGACCTTGTAACGGTTCATATCGTTGGATAGTTTTTCCAGCCCTGAGTCGCTCCCCATCCAGTCCAGCCGGTCGTAGACTTTCAGGTTGATTGGTCCGCGGTATCCCACCAGGGTTTTTTCGCCCACGGCGTTGAAAAAGTCTTCGAAGTAAGACATGACCAGTTCTCGCAGGTTGCGGTAGACTGCCTCGCGGTAGCGCAGTCCGGAGAAATTGGATTGTGCCACGGATCCCCAGTGGCCGTACTGCTTGAAGAGCACCAGGATATGGTCATCATCTCGCGCATTCGGGATGAGTTCAAGGATCAGCGGAGGATGTCCGCTGCGGCGCATCGCCATGGCAGCGAATAAAGCTCCATCGAAGCAGTGCGCCTTTCGTTCCCGCAGGACGCGCAGCGGGCACCGATAGAATTCATCCTCGCTGTATGGAATACCATTAAGGAAAGATTGGATTTTGATGGGGCTGTCCAAACCAGCCAGGAACTTCCGTTCGGAGGGAACCAGTTGCGCTTCAAAGGTTTCTGCCATGGCTCTATTTAACCATAAATGCTACCCGGGTCAATTTTCCGGGCTGGATTTCAACCCATCTCTCGATCCAGGTGCCCGACCATAAAAATGTGATCCGGTACCATCCGGCAGGCTGGTCGCCCAGGGAGGCAATTTCGCCCCAGGGGTCGCGCGGATTAACTGTTTCTGGTGCGTAGCTGTTCACTCCGAATTCCGTGGCCGCGGGGTTATCCCGGTTCGGGTAATACTGGACGCTGAAAGTCGGGTAAATGTTCTTTCCATTGTTATCCGTCACTGTAATGGCTAGCGTTCCGTTGCCGGGATGGGGAGACAGCCATAATTCCGGGTTTAGTGTGGAGCTATAGTCGGTTGGGTTCAACCCGGACCTCGAAATGGAGGTGGCTGCCCTCCGCTGACCCGCTTGACCCTACTTCCCCGATCTTCTGTCCAATAGTCACGGTCTGGCCCGTGGAGACTTCCTCTTTTGAAAGATGGGCATATAAGGTGTAAAGAGTGCCAAAAGGGTTGCCGGGCAAGTCATGTTTGAGAATGATCAGGTTTCCGTAAAAATTTGGCCAGGGAGTGAATAATTGGCTCTTGTCATTCCCCGCAAAATACACTATCCCACCAGCCGCAGCCTGAACAGGGGTTCCGGTTCCGTTGTAAAACTCCACCCCATGATGCGGCTCACGCGTCCCTCCTTCGGTCCCTCCGTAAGGGTAGTAACGGTCTATCGTGTCGGTTCCTGGAGGGGCGATGGGAAGTTGAAAAACGAAATAAGCATCAACAATGCAAAAATCGTCCACCTCCGGGGAGCACTGTTCAGGAGTTGCGGTTGCCACCGTAATGGTTGCTGGTGGCTTTGCAGTAGGGGATGTGGATTGAGGAGCTCTGGTCTGGGTGGGCAGGTTGCGCGGTGGACGCGGGAGATGGCGACCCGATATCTGGGTTACCACAAGCCGCCAGGATTAAACTGGCGGCCGTACAAAAAAATACAAATATTTTGGCAGACTTCATCCCAACGAGAACCCCCCACGCTCCTGGATGGATTTCTGAACCTCTTTTTGAAGTTTATCTGCTTTGACTTCGAGAGTGTGCAATTGGCTGAGAAGAATATCCCCTTCGGTCTTGTCGTTCAGTCCCGCCAGGTTGATGCGCACGTTGTAGCCTGCAGAAGTGAGCGCAGCGTTCGCCATTGCAGCTGCTGTTGCCCCATCACTGATCGCGTTAAGGTTGCCGAGTGCCACAACCCGTTCAGCCAGCGCAATGACGCTGACGGATTTTTGGGCAACGGTTAGGGGAACCTGTGAGGCGCGGAGCGTGGCAGCCTCGATGGCCTCAGTGCGAACATTCTCCTGGCTGGGAGTGTCCTTGGGCAATTTAAAGGCAGCCATCACACCCTCGAAAGCGGTCGAATCCTCTTCCACGGCAGTGGTCAATTCTTTCCGCAGTCGCTCGGCCTGGCTGAGGATTTCTTTCATCTGGTCTTCAACTGCTGCGTATTTTTTCTTGCCGATGGTCAGCCGGGCTACCATTGCCACGAGGGCAGCCCCCATCGCGCCGGCGTGCGCCGCCGCGGAACCTCCCCCCGGGGTTGGAGTGGCTGACGCAAGGGCTTCCAGGAAAATGTCGGTTTGGGAATCAGGCTTGGGCAGGGAGAATAGGCGGTTTTCGAGAATCTGATCAGACTTGAAACCATCCAGTTGCAGATAAAGCGCAGCCGTTTCGGTCATGGCCTCCTGGGGGACGAGTCCCACCAGTTCGCTGTGGTGAATCCTCGTCCCATGCCGTGAGGCTTCTTTGCGGACCGCCTCGACAGCGGTCTGGATGGAAGTCTGGCGGAAATTGGTCAGGTTCATCGAAACCTGTGCCCGGCCCTCCACCAGCATCCCAAGCGCCTTGACGCTCGGCAGCCCTCCGGACGATTGACGGACGACCTTGGCGACGGCTTTTGCAATGGATACGTCATCGGTATCCAGGTAAACATTGTAGGCGATGAGTGGGTGGCGGGCTCCGATTACGGTCGCCCCTGCAGGTCCAAGGTGTGCCGGACCAAAATCAGGTTTACGCTCAGGATGAGTTTGGATCTCTGCCTTGAGTCCCTTCGTACTGGCCGCGCCGGATGTTTTCCAAGTTCACCCTTTCAGGCTGGGTGGCGGCTTGCTCATAAAGATAGACTGGGATATTCAGTTCCCGACCCACACGTTCGCCCAGGCGACGGGCGATGGTCACACACTCTTCCATGCTGACGCCGGAAAGAGGGACAAATGGGACTACATCGGTCGCACCGATGCGCGGGTGCGTACCGGTGTGCTCATCCAGGTTGATCAATTCCGCAGCCTTGCGGATGCCCTGGAAGGCCGCCTCTTCGGCGGCTGCGGGTGTGCCGACATAAGTGATGACCGTGCGGTTGTGATCGCGATCAGAGTGGAGGTCGAGCACGGTCACGCCCGCCGAAGTGATGGCGGCTGCAATCGCATCGACCACCTGCGCTCGACGCGCTTCAGAAAAGTTGGGAATACATTCAATGAGAGGGGAGGGCATAAGGATCAGGAAAACAATTAATTTGGAATGGTATGTCCGCGTTATTATACCGTACGTGGAAATATCTAATCCTGGCTTGGCGATCCGGGTATAACCGAATGATTCAGTCCTCCTTGTCTTCCGCTTGTTCCATACCGGGATAGTGCCTGGTAAGGGCGGAATCCACCTCCGTCTTGCTATGCGTATTGCAGGAGGCCAGAGGCCTGGTTTTATCCGGGATCACCCGGCCCCCTGGGCTGGTTACGGTACAGTCGACCATCTTGCCGGAAGGAGAGTACACAACCAGCATGGTATGGATTTTTCCGCACACAATGCAACCGTGTTGTTCGACCCTATTCGTGTTTTCGGACATTAACAACTCCTGCAGCTTAAATTATTTACGGTTATTATTTCAAGGGAGGGCATTGGAAAGATGTCTTGATATAGTCTTTGCCATTGCCAATGCACCCAGAACGCCGGAACGGCTTCCTAAAGCTGGCGGGACAATGTAATCTTCCATCGAACCGAGCAGGATTGACAAAGCTGGATATCCATTCAGGAGTACCCGCACTTTGTTCCGGATGGATGGGAATAGCTGCTTGTGACCCATCACACCGCCCCCCAATACTATCCGTTGCGGAGAGACTGTCAGGATAATATTGACCAGGGCGTAAGCAATGTACATTGCTTCCAGATTCCAGGCGGGGTGATTATCGGGAAGGGTTTCGGCGGGTTTTCTCCAGCGCCTAGCAAGAGCCGGACCACAACACATCCCCTCGAAACAGTCCCCATGAAAGGGGCAAATGCCAGGAAAGGGGTCTTTTTTCCGATCGTGCGGCAGACGCATGTGACCGGCTTCGGGGTGGCTTAGTCCATGGGTGACTTTCCGATTAATGATGAAACCCGCGCCAATACCTGTTCCAATTGTGAAATAGACCAGTGAATCCAGACTTTGATTTTCAGGATTTAAGGTGTACTCGCCAAAAGCCGCCGCGTTAACGTCCAGGTCGAAGGCAGTTGGCAAACGAAATGCGTTTTGGAAGGGTGCCAATACATTTGTCCCGGCCCAGCCAGGCTTTGGTGTGGCGGTAATGGAGCCATAGGTAGGGGAATCTGGAGTAAGGTCCAGGGGGCCAAACGATGCCAGACCTATCGCAGCCAGGTCAAAATTCTTAAAGAAAGCGACTGCGTGATCCAACGTCTCAATTGGAGAGGTGGTAGGGAAGCGAATTTCTTCGACGATCTTGCTTGGGCCGGTGCCTACTGCGCAGACAAACTTGGTCCCGCCGCCTTCCATGCCCCCGTAAAGCTTAGTCATCACGGCCTCCGTTTGCTGTGTGCGGTGTAAAAGCGTTCCGGGTCCGACAAGAAAACACTTTTACAGGTTTCGGTGCAGAAGTAAATGGTCCGCCCGTGAAAATCTACCTGCGGAAAATAAGCTGTATCTCCCCTGATGGTGCGGTGACAGACGCTTTCTGGGAATGCGATCGGCTCTTTACCTGCTTCTTGTCCAAGACCAGGTTGGGAGACTGCAAAATATCGAATATTCATGTTTGAGTTTTGATGCAGCCGTCCATAATGACAATGCGATTATTAGTTTTGGCCATCCGAACACCACGTTCGCAAATTCTGCAGAGTGGCCTGGATAAAATAAGGAAGCTATCAGGAGGTTCCAACGGCGCGATTATAACCTTTGCATGGTGTTTTCGACTACAAGGCTATGTTAATTATTTTGGCATAAATAGCAGTAAAATCATTCAATGTCCCGTAAACGATTGTGGATGGTTGGACTGGTTATCATACTTGCAGCCTGTGCCCGTCCCTGGACAGAGTCCAGTGTAATTACTCCGGCCTCGGTCTGGGCGGCAGGCCAGGTACCCACAGGTGTATCAGCATCCACACCAACAATTTCGTATTCCCTGCCCACTCCGCGTCCGACCGGTGCACCTGTCTTGACTCCCACCTCGGATGCTCCTCACTACCAGATCGGCGGGGTTCAGGGCCCTGAAACTTACATAGTCCGGTCTGGTGATATCCTGAGTGCCATTGCTGAGCGCTACGCGGTAAGCGTGGATGCGCTTGTCAAAGCAAATAATATTTCCAACCCCGATGCACTTGAAGTGGGTCAAACTTTGACCATTCCGGAAATCACCCCACAGGCCCCTGGTCCGGGTTTTAAACTAATTCCTGACTCCGAACTAGTTTATGGACCAATGAGTGCCTCATTCGACATTGCCGATTTTATCCACAGCCAGAGCGGGTACCTGGCGGGTTATACCCAGGTAGTAAACGGGGAAACCCTGGATGCTGCCCAAATCGTTCAACTGATCGCCCAGGATTATTCAATCAGCCCGCGTCTCCTCCTGGCAGTGCTGGAATATCGCTCCGGTTGGCTCACCAAACCCAATCCCGATCCGGCTCTTGGGGATACACCCTTTGGCTTCAACGATGGTTGGTATGTTGGGCTTTACCGGCAACTGGCATGGGCCTCCATCCAACTCAACAGTGGTTTCTACAGATGGGGCGCAAATACTGTGACAAAGTGGATGTTGAAAGATGGATCAGTTGTCCCTATCGACCCCACAATAAATGCCGGTACAGCCGGTGTGCAGAATTTCTTTGCCCAGTTGGATGATTATTCCACCTGGATGCGGGATGTCTCCCCCGGCGGCTTCTTCGATACATATAGCAAGCTCTTTGGCTATCCATTTGATCTAACCGTTGAACCGCTTGTTCCAGCCAACCTGACACAGCCGCTATTGTCTCTTCCCTTTCGGGCGGGAGAAATTTGGGCCTTTACTGGAGGTCCTCATCTTGCTTGGGATACTGGTTCACCCTTTGGCGCCCTCGATTTTGCTCCGCCTGGTGAAGCACAAGGCTGTGTCGAATCCAATGCTTTGGTAATTGCGGTAGCGAATGGATTGGTCACCCGAACAGGCGAAGGTGTTGTTATTCTGGACCTGGATGGGGACGGTAATGAAGGCACCGGCTGGGTGATTGTCTACATGCACGTCGAAAGTCGTGACCGGGTCCAGCCCGGTACATATTTACATGCCGGAGATACCGTGGGGCATCCATCCTGTGAAGGTGGGATTTCCAGTGGCACACATGTCCATTTGGCTCGCAAATTCAATGGAGTTTGGATTCCCGCTGATGGACCAGTCCCCTTTAACCTCAGTGGATGGGTAGCTTCCGGCACAGGCGAGGAATATGTTGGCACGCTGACCCGCAATGGAGTGATGGTTAAATCATTCGAAGGTAATGATCCCATCAATCAGATCCAGAGGTAGGGGAAAACAATATTTTCTAATGGGAAAATCTGCATTGTCATATTTTCCCTAAAAATAAATGGTTTTCCCAGAGAATTTATCTGATAAAAGTTGGAGCCGAGACAGGTGGGGTATAATCTGCCCGATGAATTCAATCATGCGAAAGATCGCAATTTTATTTGTAATTACCGGTATTCTCCTCTCTTCATGCAGCCCCAACCTGTGGGGGACTTATGATACAACCCCCACAGTACCTTCCACAGCAGCTGTGACAGTTTTCACAGATCCGCAACCTTCCCCAACGGATTTAGTTCTTCCCTTTTCTACCGTTCAATCCACCGCAATTCCTCCATCCCCAACGGTTACAACTACACCCACCATACCAGCGGTTACCCCCGGAACACCGCGCGCTTCTTTCATCTATTCCTCCCAATCCGGCGACAGCCTGGAGGCGGTTGCCTTACATTTTGGAGTTTCGGTCTCCGAGATATCCTCTACGGTTAATTTGCCCAAAGCTGGTTTGCTGAATCCAGGCACACCCCTTATCATTCCTAACCGCGTGTCACAGATCCATACCACGCCCTCCACAAAAATTATCCCGGATTGCGAACTGGTCTACTCGCCGTGCGATCAAGGTTTTAATATTGAACAATTCGTGAATACAGCAGGTGGATATTTGAGCACCTTCCACGAACCGCTGGGTAATGTCGTGATTACCGGATCGGAAGGAATCAAGCGGATTGCATTTGGTAGTTCCATCGGTCCGCGCATGTTGCTCGCTCTAATCCAATATTATTCCGGCTGGGTGCAGGGTGCTCCAAATCAAGGCGTGGACAAGTCTTATCCGCTTGGTTATCAAAACCCTCTTTATATCGGGCTTTATCAACAACTAAGGCTGGTTGTCCAGGATCTATTGGCTGGGTATTACGGCTGGCGCGACGGGACACTGATTGGGTTGACTTTCCCGGATGGCTCCACTCTGCGGCTGGATCCTACCTTGAACGCTGGTACAGTGGCTTTGCAATATTTATTTTCAAAACGTCTCAGCTACGATGAATGGTTGCAAGCCATTGATCCTAACGCCGGCTTCCCGTCTCTCTTCGCCGGCATGTTTGGCGACCCTTGGGTTCAGGCTCAGGAAACAGGTCCGCTCTTTCCTCCAGATATGACCCAGCCGAATTTTACACTACCCTTTGAGGTGGGTGCACCATGGACTCTTACCGGTGGACCGCATCCTGCGTGGGAGCAGGAAAGCGCTTTAGCTGCCCTGGACTTTGCACCGGCAATGGATGCCCCAGGCTGTGGGGTGTCTAATGCCTGGGTGGTGGCAGTTGCACCTGGATTGATAGTGCGCTCCGAGGACGGCTACGTGGTGCTAGACCTGGATCAGGATGGCTTTGAACAGACCGGGTGGGTGTTCCTATATGAACATATTGCCGCCAAGGATCGCATTCCGGTAAACACCGTTGTAAATGCCGGCGATCATATCGGTCATCCCTCCTGCGAAGGAGGTACTGCAACCGGTACACATGTCCATGTTGCCCGTAAATATAACGGCGAATGGGTGGCTGCCGGAGATCCATTGCCATTCATTTTGAGTGGATGGACTGCCCATGCTGGCAGCGCTCCGTATCAAGGCACACTCACCAAAGGAAATTTAGTGGTCACTGCCAGCCAAGTCAGCCTGGGCTCGTCGAAAATCATCCGCCAGCCGGGTCAATAACCCACTATCCCGTGTTACGAAAAAAGCAAACCTTATTGCTCCTGTTTGTCCTCTCTCTGGTGGCCTGTCAGCCTCAGGGTGGAAACACGTTGCCTGCGATACAGTCCCCCACTCAAACTCCCGGTCCATTCCCGACCCCCTCACCGTCACGTCCGGAATATAATCCCGGCGAACTTGTGGATTATGTCGCTCAGACCGGTGATACATTGCCGGCACTAGCCTCCCACTTTAATACCACCATCCAGGAAATCCGGGACGCCAACCCAGGTATTCCCTCCGATGCCACAACCATGCCTCCCGGGATGCCAATGAAAATCCCGATTTATTATTTACCATTTTGGGGGACAACGTTCCAAATATTACCTGATAGTCAGTTCGTAAACGGTCCGGCTGCCATCGGTTTTGATACCGCAGCGTTTGTTGCAGGTCATCCAGGATGGTTGAAGGACTACCGGGCTTATGCAGAGGATGCCAATCATTCCGGGGCTGAGATCGTCGATATGGTGGCAACCAACTATAGCGTCAATCCACGGGTGCTTCTGACGATCCTGGAATACCTGACCGGGGCACTCTCTCAACCGGTTCCCCCCAATGGAAATTACCCGCTTGGCGATATCGATTACACCCATGCCGGCCTATACATGCAGCTCATTTGGGCAGCCGATGTGCTCAATAATGGTTATTATGGATGGCGCACAGGAACTTTGACCGAAATAGAGCATTTGGAAGGGAATATCGAACGTCCAGATCCATGGCAAACGGCCGCTTCGGTGGCCTTCCAATATTTCTTTTCTCTACACGATTCCCTGGACGACTATACCCATGCTATTGGACCCACTGGTTTCGCTCAAACCTACACCAATCTATTTGGTGATCCCTGGGTGGTTGACCAGCCCCATATCCCGGTCAGTCTTACCCAGCCAGAATTAACTTTTCCCTTTGCGGTGGGTGCAACCTGGGCATTCACGGGAGGCCCGCATACAGGCTGGGGAAGCCTCCTGCCTTGGGCTGCACTCGATTTTGCTCCACCTGACGTGAAAGGTTGCTCAACCACTCAACTCCCTGCCCTCGCCGTGGCAGACGGGGTGGTGGTCCGATCGGAACCTGGGGTGGTCATGCTCGATTTGGATGGTGATGGCAACGAACGCACCGGGTGGGATATCCTCTATCTGCATGTTGCGACAACCGGGCGTGCAACGGTGGGACAGGTTCTAAAAGTAGGTGACCCCGTCGGTTATCCATCTTGTGAGGGAGGCACTGCCACTGGAACGCACGTTCACATTGCACGCAAATACAACGGTGAATGGATTCCCGTCAACAGCGCCATCTCCTTCAATCTGAATGGTTGGATTGCACATATCGGGAATGCACCATACCAGGGAACCCTGACACGCGGAAATCAGGAGATTATCGCTTGCGATTGTTCTGATGCGGCCAGCCAGGTTAAGAACGTAAAGTAAAAGAAGAAATGCACCCGGGTCAGATATCTCCGAATGACAGTTTAATTTTATTCAACTAAATTTATACAGGGTGAACTTGCAGGGCGACTCTGCGATTAATCTTAGGCTTCGTGGATAAGATCCCTTAAGTCGCGCCTCGGGCGAGGGCGAGGTTCCTTCCCCGCATACCCAACAGGGAGCAGAATGATCGGCCTGAGTTCCGTGGGAAGTTGCAGGAATTCACTGACAGCTTTTTCGTCGAATGCACCCACCCAAACGGAATCCAGTCCTTGTGCCTTGGCAGCCAATTGGGAATAAGCACATGCAATCGTAGCATCCTGGATAGAGTATAAAGTTGACCCGCGTTCCCCATATTTCACAACTGAACGGGCTGGGTTAGCGCAGAAGACCAGCACCACAGGGGCCTCAGCTAGAAATTCCTGGTCCCAGGCGGCCTTAACGAGCGCCTGGCGCTGTTCTAGCTTCCGGACGACATAAATCTCATAACCTTGCAGGTTGCCAGCTGATGGAGCTTTGTTCGCCGTTTCGAGGATTTTATTCAATTTCTCATCCTCGATCGGCCTGTCGGCATATTTTCGCATAGAGCGGCGATCTTCGACTGTCTTGAAAAAGTCCATGATTTCTCCTGGAAGGTGGAAAATTTAGCATCGCACCCGGATACCCACCAGCCCTTTATTCTACCCGATTTTATCCCGTATGAGGAGATTCTTACCCTGAATTGAATATCTTGTGCATGAAATAAATCCTTCATCACCCCTTTGACTGACGAGGGGTTATGCTATAAACTACATTCAGTCAGTCTGGTTCTGGAAGTAGGGACATCGTGAATCGGAATTCTTTGGAGGGATATGGGGCGGAATTGACCACCCATAATCCCCATAACATTTCTTCTTTCTGGTAGATTCTCAAATATCCAAATTACTGAGGTCAAGATGGATTCTAAAATTGAAGGAAAAACAATTCTAGTGACGGGGGCTACAAACGGAATCGGATTGGTCACTGCGCGTGAGTTAAGTCGTATGGGGGGGCTCGTGACCATCGTCAGCCGGAATTCGGATAAATGTGCTGTTGTAGCTAGCACTATTAATGCAGAAACCGGTAACTCAGTCGAGTTCATAGCTGCGGATTTGTCCACCCTGGCGGGCATACGGCAGGCTGCCAGAACCTTTAGACAGGCTCATAATCAATTACACATTCTGGTCAATAATGCAGGTGGTTTTTTCTACAAACGAATCGTTACTCCAGATGGATTTGAAAAGACTTTCGCTCTCAACCACCTGAACTATTTCCTGTTGACAACTCTTCTGCTCGATCTATAGAAGGACAGCACTCCAGCGCGTGTAGTTAATGTTGCCTCTGGATCGCATATGGGTGCAAGAATTGATTTCGATGACCTGCAAGGGGAAAAGAAATATGGAGGGTTCCGCGCTTATGGCCAGTCCAAACTTGCCAATGTCCTGTTCACCTACGAACTTGCCCGCCAGCTTAAGGGCACCGGTGTAACCATCAATGCATTGCACCCGGGTTATGTGGACACTGGTATCCCTCTAAGCAGCGGTTTCCCGGGTAAAATCGCAAAGCTGTCTGCGCGGCTCTTCGCCCAGAAACCCGAAGTGGGTGCCCAGACCAGTATTTATCTTGCCGCTTCATCCGAGGTGGAAGGCGTGACGGGGAAATATTTCATAGACTGCAAACCAGTTGATTCCAGCCCTGAATCTTATGATAATTCTATTGCTGAAAAACTTTGGAAGGTCAGTTTGAATTTGACCAGAAATGAGAATAATCCATAGCTATTTTGTCGGTTTCCTCATTCTATAAAAAGAACCACTGCAGATTCCAAGGAGATGATCATGACCCAACCAAAATCTGGCGCGCAGATCAGTACAAAGGCATTTATTCAGGCTGTTGCAATCATTTTCATCCTGATGATGGGAGCAGGCGTTCTGACACGCGTGGTGCCGCCCGGGCAATATGCGCGGGTGGATGTTAGCGGGCGACAGGTAATTGATGCCACATCTTTCAAATTAACCGAGCGCCCCAATTACCCGGTCTGGCGCTGGTTCACGGCTCCATTCGAAGTTTTGGGGGCGGAGGGCAACCTCACAGTAATTGCTATTATCCTGTTCATTTTGCTGGTGGGTGTTGCTTTCGCAGTAATGGATAAGAGCGGAATCTTGAAATCTGTGATCTCGCGCATCATTAAGGCCTTTGGCGGGCGCAAGTATGCCATGCTGCTGGTTATCACCTTTTTCTTTATGGCCTTGGGAGCCTTTTTTGGCATCTTCGAGGAAGTCATCCCAATGGTGCCTATCATCATAGCGCTGGCTTTTTCTCTCGGATGGGATTCCCTTGTCGGATTGGGGATGTCCATTCTCGCTACCAACGTCGGTTTTTCAATGGCAATTTTCAATCCTTTCACCATCGGGATATCGCAGAAATTGGCCGGGCTGCCTCTGTTTTCTGGGGCACTTCCGCGCGTAGTGTTATTCATTGTAGGATATGCAATCCTGGCTCTCTTCCTGCGCACTTACGCGAAAAAGATAGATAAGCACCCGGAAGCCTCGCCTGTCTTCAAAGAAGACCAAAACGAACGCACGCGCCTCGGCTCCTTTGAGGTGGACAAAACTGACGATCCGCACATGCGGTCCGCGATCATTTTCCTGGCGATATTTTTCTCTCTGATCCTTGCAGTTCTGGTGGCTTCACCTTTCATCGGCTTCCTTTCTGACTATGCCCTTCCCCTCACGGGTCTTTTGTTCGTTATCGGCGGTGTTGGTGCCGGGTTGATAGCCGGGGTGGGTAAGTCCGTTTGGAAAGCGGTATGGGACGGATTCCTGGGAATTGCGCCCGCGGTACCACTCCTGATGATGGCTGCAAGTGTACGTTACATAGTCCAGATGGGCGGCATCCTGGACACCATCCTGCATTGGGCCTCATCTTTTACTTCCGGGCTCAACCCTTTTACCGCTGCAATGGCTATCTACGGCTTGACGCTGGTCATGGAACTATTTATCACATCCGGCTCAGCCAAGGCTCTTCTGTTGATCCCAATCCTGATGCCCCTGGCAGACCTGGTGCACGTCAATCGACAGATCGCCGTCAGTGCCTACTGCTTCGGAGATGGTTTCTCCAATTTGGTATATCCGACCAATGCCGCACTGCTAATCACACTTAGCTTGACAGTTGTCCCTTACCACAAGTGGGTCAAGTGGCTGCTTAAGTTATGGTTCTGGATTTTCCTGGCAACGGTGGCCTTCCTTGGTGTGGCCGTGCTAATTCATTATGGGCCGTTCTAAAATTCTGCGAAGATCCGCTCTGTGACATAATTAGCAATGTCCAAATACTTCTCTTACAACTACACAGCTCCACCCTTCGTACTATTCGGGACCTGGCACCTGGTCGCACTTTTCCTTATCGCTCTGCTGAATATTGGGATGCTGGCTCTCCGTAAATCTTCTGGGAAGACCCGCACGGCAGTCCGCTGGACAATGGCGATCATTTTGTGGGCAGATGAGGCTTCTTGGCATATCTGGAACCTTTATTGAGGACACTGGACTTTCCAGACGATGCTGCCACACCACATTTGCAGCCTTTTAATCTGGCTAGGTGGTTTCATGTTGATCTTCAAGATTTATCCGATCTACGAGTTCGTCTATTTTATTGGCATCGGTGGAGCTATGCAAGCGCTATTAACCCCCGATACGGGAATCTACGGCTTTCCACATTATCGCATCTTCCAAACCATGGTTTCCCATGGATTGTTGATCACCTCCGGGATTTGTATGACCACTGTGAAGGGATTTCGACCCACATGGAAATCTCTCTGGAGGGTAGTAATAGGTCTAAATATCTATGCGGCAATCATTTTCCTTATTAATTTACTGCTGGGAACTGATTTCTTATATATAAACGGAAAACCATCCACGGCGACAATGCTGGATTTGTTGCCTCGTTGGCCTTATTACCTGATTTACATGGAATTGATCGGGATCCTTGTTTTCCTTTTGCTTTATCTGCCTTTTATCATAAACGATTGGCGCGCTAAAAATAGGAAAACCAGTGACGATAAATTCTAATGTGACCATACTAATTTGCCAGGAATATCCAAAAGATTGGGGAATCTCCAGATCGTAAAGTCATTCATAAGTTTTGCAGCTAACGAAGAAACAATTGCATTTATTTGCCAAAATGTTATTCACATTCCTGCTTTGGCTAAATCACCATCTTAATAATAAGTCAAATAACCACCTTTTCACTTCGGAACATAACGGCGTTGCTGACAATGGATTAAGCATTCATTCCATTGACACCCTTTTGTTAGGTAAATTTCAGCCAACTGATAGACTTAAATTTGTGAACAGACCCTATAATGTATTAGGCTAAGTTTATTCGCTTTCGATCTGACCGGGAATAAAAATAAAACCTGCGTAACTTTTTTATAGCCATGGCGTAAATACATTGAAGGCTTAATTCTTCGAAGGAGAATATATTATGGAAAAGAAAAACCGCACACAACTGGTTTTTGGCTTGTTGCTCATCCTTGCGGCAGGTTGGTTAATTGCCACCCGTATCAATCCCGACCTCGCAAACATCCTCAACCTGACTTTCGAATGGCCGATGTGGGTCATGTTGGCTGGGGCCGCTCTCCTGGTCATTGGTCTGTTGGTGGGGGCGCCGGATATGGCTGTCCCTGCCTGCATCGTGGCAGGGGTGGGTGGAATCCTGTACTATCAAAACACTACTGGCAACTGGGAGTCATGGTCATATATGTGGACCCTGATCCCGGGCTTTGTTGGCATCGGCCAAATCCTTTCCGGGATTATAGGGGGTAATTTTATGGCCAATTTACGGGAAGGGTTAAGACTGCTTGTCGCATGTGCCATCCTGTTTACCATCTTTGCCACCATCTTTAATGCCTGGACCATTTTTGGGTCGTTCAGCGCATACGTCCCTATTGCTTTGCTCTTTCTCCTGGGTATTTGGCTCCTCGTACGCGGTATTATCCGGCATAAATAAGAAAGGAATCCACCATGCATAGACGAGGTAACCTTTTTTTGGGCGGTATCCTGATTGTACTGGCAGTGCTGCTTCTATTGAAGCAAGCGGGCTTAATAGTCGGAGACATTTTCGGTTATTTCTGGCCGCTCCTGATCATCGTTATAGGGATTTGGCTGATTATCGGCTTCTTTGTCCGTAACCGACCGGTCGAGGGAGAAAAGGTTTCCATCCCCCTGGAGAACGCTACAAGCGCCTATATCAAGCTTGACCACGGTGCAGGCAGATTATCACTTCACTCCGGCGCAGGAACCAATGAAATCATAAATGGAACGTTCGCCAACGGCCTGAACTATAAGAGCCACATGGAGGGGAACCGAATTGAGGTCAAACTGCGTTCTTCGCATCAATTCTGGGCGTGGTTACCGGGTGAAAGTCTAGATTGGGATGTTCATCTCAATCAAGACATCCTGCTGAATTTGAAAATCGACAGTGGGGCGAGCGCCTCGACGCTGGATCTGAGCGACCTTAAAGTCACCGACCTGGATATTGACATCGGTGCAAGCAGCACAGACTTGACCGTACCTGCAAATGCCGGAAACACGCACGTGGAAATAGATACCGGCGCTTCCTCGCTCAAGATCAATATACCAGTGGGTGTGGCAGCCAGTATCCGTATCAAAAGTGGCATCGCTGCAGTGAATGTAAATTCCCGCTTCCCTCGCCAGGAAGGTGGCTTGTATCAATCCGCCGACTATGGCTCATCCGCAAACCGAGTGGATATGACCGTCAATGCCGGTGTTGGTTCGATCGACATAAACTAGAGGTGAGAGCATGAAACATTTCGATTACCGGGTTGTGATTGGCGCTGTCTTGATCCTGGGCGGAATTTTGATGCTTCTGGATCAGACGGGAGTATTAAAGGGGGCAACCGACTTCTTCTGGGCTATGATATTGGGAATCGGTGCGGTCATTTTTCTTTTCTGGTTCTTCAGCGACGTTTCGAAATGGTGGGCTGCCATCCCCGGTTTTACCCTGGCCGGCATGGCTGCGTCAACCCTCCTCCTGGATAAGATTGGATGGGGTGGACTCGCATTCCTGGGAGGCATTGGGGTTGGTTTCTGGGCAGTATATATTCGCCAACCGACCAAATGGTGGGCCATCATCCCCGGCGGAGTATTGCTCACACTGGGATTTACGTCCGCGCTGAGCGAGGCATTTAACATCAGTGAAACCGGGGGTGTATTTTTTGTAGGATTGGGACTCACATTCCTGCTGTTAGCCCTATTGGCAAAGTTAAGGTGGGCTATCATCCCGGCTGCTGTGCTGCTCTTGTTCGGTTTCTTTCTCGGCACGCCATTTGTTGGCGGGTTTGAATATGCCTGGATTGCCATCCTGTTGATCGCAGGCATTGTGCTGGTCGTCAGCGCGGTAAGATCAAATTAACATCTCCCCACTCAAAGCATCAACTCCCCGCCGAAAAGGCGGGGAGTTGATTATTTTTTAATTAATCAGCACACCCTAAACCGATTCGACACTCTTGATATCCGGGAAAAACTGTCGCACCGTTCCCTCCACCCAGCCATGCAAGGTCGCCGGTGAAAGTGGGCAGCCGAGGCAGGATCCTCCCAAATGCACCTTCAGCACCTTCCCGTCATAAGAAACAAATTCGGCAGAACCTCCATGGAAAGTCTCGATATAAGCGCTCAACTGTTCGACCAGCGCTTTCATTTGAATTTCTGTTTTCGGGTCAACCTGGCTTTCAGTCATTAAAATTGCTCCTCAATTATTCGACTGCTGACGCATCCCAGTTTTCAACATGGAATTCACCTGGCTCTGCTGGCCTCGCTGGCGTTCAGCTATGATGGCTGACAACCGCTCAAGGATCACCTTGCCCAATTCAGGATGCTTCCCACATATCATGCGAAGGTCCGCCCCACGTATGCACAGAACCTCACTATCCAGGGTGCATAACGCGCCAGAGGTGTAGGTGGGATTGCCCATGGCTGCGGACCAGCCAAATATACCTCCCGGCTGGACGCGGGTCAAGTTCATTACCGGTCCATCGTCAGGCTTATACCGGATGGTTACTTCTCCGGAAACCACGAGATAGAGATATTCCGCGCAATCACCTTGCTCGAAAACCACGGTTCCTGCCACCCAGGTTTGGGGAGCGAAAAGCGGCACCAGCAACTGGATGTCTGCCGTGCTTAGTCCGCAGAAAAAGGCAAGGTGAGTGTACTTTTCCAAGTCCATGATTATGTAGGATATTAGTCAAATAGGGTATTCCTTTCCAGTGGCAAACATCCTAAAAGACTAGACATTTATCCGTGTGTAATGTCATGCATAAGAGGTGATTCGAGTATACTTTGACCAGCAACTTTTTGGATTAGGAAATCATCTAATGGTTGAGAGCAAGACTGAAATTTCCGTTGAAGCCCTGCGTTCCGGTGATCGGGAAGAATTTTCCAAACTGGTGGATGCCTACTCAGGGCCGATCTACCGACTGGCACTAAAAATGCTGGGCATTCCGTCGGATGCCGAAGATGTATTGCAGAATACCTTTTTAAAGGCTTTCCAACATCTGAAGGATTTCGAAGGGCGTTCCAGCCTTTCCACTTGGCTCTACCGGATTGCTTCTAACGAAGCCCTGATGCTGTTGCGGAAACATCGTCCTGAGATCGCGCTGAGCGACTTTACACCTGAAAACGATGATAATAGCGATTATTCTCCAGCCCAATTCATCGATTGGCACCAACTTCCGGAAGACGAATTCCTTTCATCCGAATCGCAAGCTGCCATGGATAGTGCGGTCCAACACCTGCCAGAGAACCAGCGTATTGTTTTTATCTTGCGAGACATCGAAGGGCTATCCATCCAGGAAACCAGCGAAGCTTTAAATCTGAGCGAGGCTGCCGTGAAAACCCGGCTGTTACGGGCACGCTTACATCTGCGGGAAGATCTAAGCACGTATTACGGCGAACGGCTCAGGAAAAGGAGAAAATAATGAGCAAGGATGACAAATCCAAATGCCACGCCCTGCTGGGATCGCTATCCGATTATGTGGATGGAACGCTCAGCGAAGAACTTTGCGAGGAGATAAACTGCCATATCGCCGAGTGCCAGGATTGTCATATTGTGGTGGATACCCTGCGGAAGACCATTTCCCTTTATCATGATTCAGCCTCGGAGCCCTGCGAATGTCCCGGGATGGTACGCGAGAGACTCTTCCGAACCCTGAACCTGAATGATTATATCCGGCACTAACCTGACAACTTTTACATCCCCTTTAATATCATCACTCTATTATGGGCGAACCCATCAAGCCCAACCGCCGCTCGACCGTTTTCATCACCTTGCTCGCTTCCGGAATTTTCCTGATCGGCGCAGGGTTGATTCCACTGCTAATTAATGCACAACAAAAAGCACTGGAGAGTGCGGTCCCAATCATTCTCCCTTCAACGACCAATTTTGCCGGACCGCAACTGGCACTAACCGACGTGCAGGGCAAACCAGTTTCCACGGGGGATTATTCCCGCCAGGTAATCCTTGTCAACAACTGGGCTACCTGGTGCCCGCCGTGCGTAAGCGAAATGCCCGAACTTCAGGCCTACTACGATGCGCATGTGACGGAAGGTTTTGCAGTAATCGCCATAAATGCGGGGGACCCTACCGACCAGGTGGCTTCCTTCGTAAATGATCATGAGCTGACCTTTCCGGTATGGCTCGATCCGCATCATGAATCCATGGGGTTTTTCAAGAACCTGGATCTCCCCAGTTCTTATGTCATTGACAGAACCGGGATCGTGCGCTATGCATGGATGGGCGAGGTCAACCAGGCAACCCTGGAACAATATGTCACTCCCCTTTTGGAGGCAACAAAATGAATGCGACCGTTACCTGGCGACAGGGATTGAGTTTTACAGGGAAAGCTGATTCCGGATATGAGGTCCCACTTGGTGCGGAACCGGAAGTGGGCGGCAGCAGGGATGGTTTCGAGCCACTCGAGCTTATGGCCGTCAGCCTGGCCGGGTGCACTGCGATGGATGTCATCTCCATCCTGACAAAAAAGAAGCAAAAAGTGACCGAATTCGAGGTCAAAGTCAAAACTGAGCGAGCGACAGAATTTCCCAAGGTATTTACGCATGCAGTCATCACTTACCTGGTCACGGGCCATGGCGTAGACGAAACGGCGGTGGTGCGCTCCATGGAATTGAGTGCCACGAAATATTGCCCGGCACAGGCTATGCTGGGCAAGGTGTTCCCAATCGAACTGATCTATGAAATTTATGAGGATGAAGGAAACGGAAAGAAGAGGCTGGCGAAGAAGGGGACTTACCGGCAACCGGACGTTTTAGTTCAGGCGAAAGAAAAATAAATGTGTAAGGGCGACCGTGCGGCGTTGAGATTTTGAAGCTGCCTGCAAATGGGGGGGCGCTGTCCGTTCGAGAAGCGAAGCTATGAACGAGGGCATTCCCCCTAAGGGGATGGTAATAGTAGGAGGCTTCGGGCACGGTCATCGACGCCTCATGGCGTCGAGACGACAGGTGGCGGCTTGACGCCGTCTCTGTTCGTGAGCTCGATGCGGTCTCTGGCGGAGTGTGACTATCATTACATTGGAGATTGGTGTAGCGGAGGCTTCGAGCTCAAACGAGCCCGAAGCGGTCAACAGCGGTCACAAACCGCTGATGACCGTGAAACAAGGTCGATTTGCATCATTGTCGCGCGAGAACGAACACAAACGAATGAGAGGATTTAGACGTCCTTTTTTCGATCATGCCCGTGTGAAACATTTTTAACAGAGGAACCGGGGGTCAATGTGGGGAAAGGGGGACGATTTACCCTATCCCCCAAGAAGCGGGGGACAAGCGAACGGGGATAATATCCCCCAATGACGGGGACAAAGTCCCTAAAGAGCAGGGAACTATATCGTGCCCCTACCATACCTTATAAGAGGACCGCACGGCGCGTGGCACCACTGATACGAATCAGCGGTGTGGCGTACGGGCGCTTGGTGCGCCCGTCGCGCATGTAAAAGGCCATATGGATTTTAAGGCTCTGAAAAATGCACCATTTGCATGGGAAGCATCGACGACTCTTGTCGTCGATGTGGCGGCTGAGTGCAAGAAACCCACGCCGCGCATTATTCTCCATACACCCGGATTGAGCACGGGTTTTCTCGCTGGCACTGTGGACGCAAGGTGAGGGGAATTGGATGATTTTTGATAATCAAACCATTCTCTCACCGGCAGCACCAATCAGGAGGAGACGGAGGCACACCAGAAGGGCTCGCTACGGAAATACCAGCGGAACGATAGGGGGCAAAACAAATTCAGTTTCGAATGTTAAAGTACGGTCGGGCAATATATAACAGCGAAGGTATGCTGCCAAATTAATTATAGAACATGCGTGCTATTAAGTCAAGGGGGAAGCCAAGCAAGACTTCCAATGTCTCCGGGACTTCGAAAATCCATTCCTTTTGAAGAGCATCAGCCACAATAAAGGGAAGAGACATTCCCTATCGGATTCGATGACCCGAGGCAGGAATGATGAGTCTTGCCCCTCCAGACTGATTCAATATACGCCTGCAGGGAGGCGGCCTATCTGTTATATTATTTTCTGACAATTCAATGGGAAGTGATGGGGGGGGAATAAGATTGCACCTCCCAAGTGCGGCAGATGGGTTCTGTGGGATTACGCCAGTGAAAACAGTTATAATTTAGTAATCAAAAAGAAGGGTTAGTGTTTTCCCATGAATAAAGCACTTCTCCAGACAAAATTCTACGTTCCAAATATGCCACGGGGGTTTGTTAATCGTTCTCCCCTATACAAAAAAATGGATTTGGTATTAGAGAAGAAGCTTTGTATTATATCAACCCCAGCAGGTTATGGCAAAACAACACTGATCGTTTCTTGGGCAAAACAAAGGAAACAGACTCTAGCATGGATTTCTTTGGATGAAAGAGACAACAGTTTTCAAAGTTTTTTTGCTTACATCGTCACTGCAATTCAGGGGGTTGCGAACGATTTTGGGGAAGAGTTATTAGAACGTCTAGTCTCTCCACAAAGTATTCCTCATGAACTATTCCTAACGCTTATTGTTAATCAATTAAATCTAATCAGCTTAGATTGTGTGATCGTTCTGGATGACTACCATAACATTACCGAAAAAGAGATTCATGAAGCATTAGAATACTTATTGGATAATCTTCCCCAAAAAATTCACTTTGTTATTTCCAGCCGAACTGAACCTCTCATATCGCTTGCGAATTTACGAGCCAAAGGTCAATTACTGGAAATCCGATATTCTGATCTGTGTTTTTCAAAGGATGATGCAGGTCAATATTTGAATAAAACAATGGGGCTGAATCTTCACGAAGATGAAGTTCAGGAATTGGTAGATCATACGGAGGGGTGGATCGTTGGATTGCACCTGGCTGCGATTGCTTTGGCAAGTACCGATAAAACCTCAGCATTTCTAGGGAAATTAAATATCGCCAACCGATATATTGCTGAGTATCTATTTGATGAAGTCCTGAGACTTCAGCCAGTAGACCTGCAGGAGTTCCTTTTACAATCCTCCGTGATGAGTCGTTTCAGCACAGAGCTATGCAATTATGTGCTGCAAATTCAATCCAGCCAAGAATTGATAGGGAAAGCCGAGCGGTCCAATTTATTCATCACCCAACTTGATACTCAACAAGAATGGTATCGATATCATCCATTGTTTTCAGAGTTATTATATGCCCGATTGAAAAAAAACCGGCCTGCAGTCATTCGTGAAATTGAACAGCGAGCCAGTATTTGGTTTGAAAAAGAAGGCTTGTTGGAAGATGCAATCGAATATGCAATTAAGGCCAATGATTATTTAAATGCTGCCTCGCTAATCGAGTTCTTTGGGAAAACCACTATATGGACAGGTGGCGTTGGAAAGTTGCTGAATTGGTTGGAAGCCTTTCCCGAAGAAGTATATTATGAATATCCAATTCTTTGGACACTTCACCTGTGGTCCCATATTAATTTAGCGCAATTTTCGATTGCTGCAAATGAATTGGAAAAAAACCGATTTGAAAATATTTACAATCATATTCGTGATGAAACCAAAAAAAACCATTTCAAGAGTTCTGTGGCTACTATACAAGCGCTGATTTCAATCAATCGTAAATACGATATTCCTGAGGGTTTGAGATATGCGGAATCCGGTTTGGATAGTCTCGATGAAAATGATGAGTCAAGTGTAATGGCACCTCTCATTTACGGGAAGGCATGTATGCTGGAAGGAGACCTGAGTCAAGCAAAAAAGCTCCTGGACCAATGTGCCATCCTTGTGGAAAAGACCAAGGGGCCATTCATGAAGATGATCATCACACATCATCAATCAGAGTTAGCCTTCTTCCGGGGAGATTTACGCGAAGCAGAAACGCTTTTAAATGAGGCTTATAAGGTTGGCATCGAACACCATATGGATGATTCATCTGCGTTTTTCAGGATTAATATCGATTTGGGTCGAGTGCTTTATGAAAAAGACAATTTAGTTGCTGCACATCAATTATTAACAGCTGGAGTTCAAGGATGTGAAAGGTATTTAATCGCCTACGATATTCTTGATGGATATTGCTCCCTCTTTGACCTTGCGCTTATGGAAAAAAACCTGAGAGCTGCTGAACAAACTATCCTGCGCGTGGAATACCTGGCTAAGAATAGTGGCTTTCCCCAGCCAATAATGAACCGTGTTGATTCGATGATGACAAGATTGGATATAAGTAAGAATGATTGGCGTTCAGTTCGTTACTGGCTGGATAAGAGGGACGTTAGCAATCAAACCATCTTTGAATTTTACGAACGATATGAAGCACATACAACCATCCAAGCGCTAATGGCGATCAAGGAGCTGGAACGTGCGAATATCCTGATACGCAAATTGCTAGCTGCAGCTGAAGAGAACCGGTGGTTGATGGAGGCTGCGTATTACCACGCCTGGCTTTC
Organism: uncultured Chloroflexia bacterium; assembly: GCA_963760245.1. Lineage (GTDB taxonomy): Bacteria > Chloroflexota > Anaerolineae > Anaerolineales > Villigracilaceae > UBA877. The sequence goes on from CAVXCH010000004.1 coordinate 1,387,868, forward strand.
AGTGAACCTATATGAGCAGGGGAATTTGCAGTCTGCTTTATCGACTCTGAAAGAATGTGCAACCATTGCCATGTATCAAGGATATGTTCGAACGGTCATGGACGTTGAAGGTCCGATCCTTGACATTCTTCATAAACTACAAGATGAGCTTATATCCGATAAAGAGCAAGGGAAATTGGGGGCATATATCCAGAAATTAATCGACTCGTGCGGAACTTCATCCTTATCTACCGGACATTCGTGGCCTGGTACCAAACTGTCAGATTCCCTTACCGATCGAGAGATTAAGGTTCTGGAATTATTAGCCAAAGGGCATGCCAATCAGAAGATCGCTGAAATAATGGTTGTCTCGCAAAGCACTGTAAAATTCCATTTAAAAAACATATACCTGAAGTTGGGAGTGCATACAAGAACCCAGGCAATTGCACGAGGCGGGGAACTCCGCCTGATATAACCGCTGAAAACTTGAGGTTTTACGTTTTTTGTTTAAAAACATCAATTATCTATAAAGCTTCCATATAAAACCATTAAACTATTCCTTCTCCTATCCGTTCGGGTAGGGGAATTTATTTATATATTATGTAAGATTAAAACGACAACTTTACTAAAAACAATCCTTGTTATTTTTACCATGCCTAATTTTCAAGGCATATAAAACTGCCTATTAAGGAGGCGTAATGAGGGAGACGAACAGCAAGCATAACGAAGAGGCCAAAAATGCCCGGGCGCATGGAAAAACCTATGGTTCCCTGGCAAGGATATTCAATCAAAGGCCCGATGCAGCGCTGGTTATAAATATCAAAGCAATGGAACTTGAGTTTTTCAATCAATTTCTTGGGGGAGAAGGCCTCAATTTTGATGTAAAAGAGGGTCTGGCAAAAATATCCTTATTTGTCGAACAAATAAATGACCAGCCTGAACAAATAGTCGAGCAAACCTTGCTGGTGGACTGGACACGTCTTTTTCGTGGTCTCCAACCCGGATATGGCCCAAAGCCTCCTTACGAAGGCGTTTATTTGGGTGAAAATGAGAACGATTTCAAAGCTCTTGAAAGTGTAGCCTGGTTCTATACAAAGCATGGAGTAACCCCTGCTGAAAATGCAGGCAACCGTCCCGACTATATCGGCCTCGAATTGGACTTTCTTTGCTATTTGTGCGAACAGCAAGCCGAAGCCTGGGAGAAAGGAGATGAAGAAAAAGCTTTCAATTTCCAATTGGGTGAGTACGAATTTCTCAAGGATCATCTGGGCAGGTGGGGAGCCATTTTTTGCGCTCGCGTCATTGAAGAGGCAAGAACAGATTTCTATCGTGGCTTTGCTCATTTGACCAAAGGAATTATTGAAGAAATGGCGAACACCCCGCGACCCATTTCCATCAGCAAAGACTAATATGTAAAAAGGAGGCACCATGAGTGAGAAATCACTTCAACCAAAATTGACCAGGCGAGACTTCTTGAAAGCCTCGGCAATGACAGGTGCAGTAGTAGCTATGGGAGGTCGATTGTTCAAATCAACCACCTCCAGCATGTTTGCCAAGGTCAATTCTCAGGCAGCCGATGGAAGCACGATTGTACATAGCTACTGTAAGATGTGCATCGGTCCGGCATGTGGCACTTTGGTTCATGTTACAAATGGGGTCGTGACCCAAATCGAGGGGGATCCGGAAAACCTTGCAAACCAGGGCAAATTATGTCCTCGGGGAAATGCCAATATTTACAACCTGTACAACCCATATCGGATCAAGGCTCCCCTTAAACGCACAAACCCGGAGAAAGGCCTGGATGTCGATCCGGGCTGGGTAGAAATATCATGGGACGAGGCCATGGGGACGGTTACCCAAAAGCTGGGAGATATCCTGAAGGAAGATCCTCGTGAGTTGGTTTTCCACCTTGGTTTTGGCAGCATGAGGGATGACCAGCCAATGGCGCGCCCGGTTTTCCCAACGGTCTTCGGAACACCAAACGAAATTGAATCCAATGGACCTTTGTGCCCGGTGCATTTTGGCGCGTTGGCCAACCTTGGCAGCTTTACTTACTCGATTGATCCTACACGTGCCAACTATTTGGTTGTCATTGGTCACAGCCTCGGTGGTGATTTCGCTAAAGCATCCTGCCAAACCGGGTTACACGGCGCAAGTACCGAAGCACTTCAGAATGCCCTTGATCGCGGGATGAAGATGGTAGTTGTCAACCCACATGCCGGTGCGGAAACTATTCGCGGGGAGTGGGTTCCGATCATCCCTGGTACCGAACTGCCATTCATTCAGGCAATGACGAACGTCATTCTGTACGAGTTAAAGAGATATGATGAGTGGTTCTTAAGAGTACGAACAAACGCTCCTTATCTCATTGGTGCGGATGGCGATTATATTCGGGATCCCGTAACGAACAAGCCCCTGCTGAGGAGCACCATTAGCAATAAAGCGGTTCCATTTGATGATCCGGAGGTGAGTAATGGTCGCCTGAGTGATCCATCTCTGGGTGCCGCGGCTCTCACGGGCACCTTTGATGTCAATGGCCAGCTCGCCCGACCGGCTTTTGATGTCATCATGGATCACTATAAAGATTTAACTCCTGAATGGGCAGAAGCGATCACTGGTATCCCGGCTGCCACTATCCGCCGGATCACTGCAGAACTGGTGGATGCTGCCAAAATCGGCAGCACAATTGACATTAATGGCTTTACTTTCCCTTATCGCCCGGCGCTGGTATTTGCCGGACGTGGAGCGATCTCTCATCGAGGTGGCGCCAATGTCATGCTTGCCACCAATTTGATCAACGGTTTGATCGGTGCCACCGATGTGCCCGGCGGCCTCACGGGTGAAAGTTTTAACCCTCTCCCACAGCCGGGTATCGACGGGACAGTCGAACCTAATGAGAGGCTTATCCCTCAAAAAACAGAATGGATTCGCAACCCCTTCAAGGTACCACCAGATCACTTGGATATGGCCGAGTTTTACCCTCACCGGCACTGCACTCCTTATGTAGCCTGGCGGGCGATCACCGATCCTGCAAAGTATTACATCGATTACAAACCCAAGGCCATGTTGCTCTACGGTGCGAATCCACTCATCAACAATATTCATGCCGATGAAGCCATCGCAGCCTTCAAAGCATTCCCATTCTTTGTATCGATCTCCTACCACCTGGATGAACCATCCCAATTCTCCGACATTGTGCTGGCCGAGTCAGCAAATATGGAGAGACTCAACTACGCAGAATTTCAGGCTTGCGGCCCGGGAGCTGGAAAACGCGGTCTTAGCGGGTTGAACTTCAAATACCCGGTGGTAAATGTGCTATTCGACACGCGTGACTCAAATTCGATCCTGCTTGATCTTGCCAACAACCTGGGTCTCAATGCTCCCGCAAACGGGATGTTGAGTGGCATGTTAGGATTGATGGGTTCTCCATACTCCCTTGTACCACCCCAAAAGTATACCTGGGACAAGGTTGTTGACGCCGTCCTCAAATCCCGCTTTGGGGCTGATAAGGGCATTGACTACTTTAAAGCGAATGGTGCCGCCTGGACAAACAAGTGGCTCCCAGAGGAAACGACCTATAACTATTACTACTTCCCCGACGGAAAGACTCGTCATCCAATTTACCTTGAGTACCTGCTGGGTACCGGTAAATATATGAAAGATAATTTGGCGCAAGCCAATGTTACCGTACCAGGCTGGGACACGGATAAATATCTTGCATTCTTCGGTGCTTTACCCACCTGGATCCCACATCCGGAGCATGAGGCACCTGCTGAATTCGACCTGTTTGCCGTAAACTGGAAGATTGCGACGCGCGCCTTTGGTATGGGCGCTTTGGACGAATTGTCCCCAGTCCGGGAAGTGCAACAGAAACAAAGCAAGGAAACCGACTCGATCCTCATTAATTCTGAGACAGCCAGGTCGAAAGGCCTCAAGGATGGAGATACGGTGGTCGTTGAATCTCAATATGGCGGTAAATTGGAAGGTCCTGTATTGACAACATTGCTGATCCATCCAAAAGTATTGGGATTCCCAGGTAACTTTGGAAGACGAGGCATGTTCCTCGGCCCCAAAACCCGTGAAGGTCTAAATTACAACCAATTACTCAGCGCAGAAGATGGCTATTTTGACCCTGTAGCTGGCGGCATTGAAATAACTGCTGCTGTGAAGCTGAGCAAAGTGTAGAGAGGAGGTTATCATGCGATACGGAATGGTAATTGACCTGAACCGTTGTGTCGGCTGCAATGCCTGTACACTAGCCTGCAAGCAAAAAAATGGCACGGCATCCGGGGTTTACTGGAGTCAGGTGCTGAAATCGGAGACGGGAACTTACCCGGTTGTCCACCCTGTTTTCACTCCCATACTGTGTAACCATTGTAAAGATGCTCCCTGTGCAGATGTCTGCCCGACAGGCGCAACCCAAAAATTGGATAACGGGATTGTAACAGTGGATGCAAATAAGTGCATCGGCTGCCGCTACTGTATGCTTGCATGCCCATACAATGCTCGCACGTTCAACTTCAGTCAGCCAAAAATCTATTTCCCCGAGAAAGGTGCCATGGCTTACGAACAGGTCCGCTATACAGAACACCACGTCGGGGCTAGTTGAAAAGTGCAACTTCTGCCTGGATCGTGTCACGGCAGGATTGCAGCCCGCATGTGTTCAGACCTGCCCGGCCAAAGCGCGCATCTTCGGCGACTTGGATGATCCTAATAGTGATGTATCCAAATTGGTCGCATCGCGAGGAGGTTTCCAACTTCATCCAGAGCTGGGCACCGATCCTTCAGTGTATTATCTGCGCGGATAGGAGGTGAATCATGACTACATCAACTATACCCATGAAAAAAAATAATGTGGCGTTTATAGTCACCATCCTCCTCGCTCTGGCAGGTATCGGCGCATGGATCTATCAACTGATCGCAGGGATGCAGACCACTGGCCTAGGCGAGCAAATTGTCTGGGGTTTATATATCTCGGCGTTCTTTACGGCCGTTGGGGCTGGTGCCGGTTTGCTTGCCTTGACCGGAATATCCGAGTTTATTCCGGTGTTTCCTGTGACCTGGCGTGCCCGAAACCTGATCTTGGCCCTTACCAGCTTCATTATTGGGGCTTTGCTGATCGCCATCGATGTTGGCAATCCGATCCAGATATGGAGAGTTATCACTGCATTCCGTTTCTCATCCAGCATGGTCTGGGACTTCTGGCTACTGATCGTGGGAGGCGTTGTCGCCCTTATATACCTACTAGTTGGTAGGGATAAGAAACCGCAGAAGGTTCTGGCCATATTAGGCATTTTGGCTGCAGTGGCTGTAGTGGTTACGGAAAGCTGGATGCTGTCGATGGAAGCCGCTCATGCTCACCCATTATGGGGATCCGGGCTTATAGTAATCAATTTCCTGCTCGGTGCGGCTATTGCGGGGATGTCTATTGCAGTTGTAGCGGGAAGTACTGATAACCGTGTTTTGAGCTGGCTCCAAGTTGCCCTATGGTTGAGCCTGGCTTTCGTATTCCTGGAGACTGTAACCGGCCTTGTGAGCGAAAGTGATGAGATTGGCTTGGTACTAATTGGGTTCGCTGCGCCAGCGTTCTGGCTGCAGGTAATAGTCGGTTTGCTCCTGCCTATCGTACTTTTAGTGCGAAAAACTTATTTGTGGTTGGCAGGCATCCTGGCGGTATTTGGGGTGGTGGCCGAAAGACTCTGGACATTGGCTGCGGGTCAGGCAATACCCAGGTTGGCATTACCGCAAGGAGTTTATTTCCCCAGCTGGGTTGAGCTCATCTCCGTGATCGGGATGATCGCCATAGGGATACTGATTTATCGCCTTTTGATAATGATCGTCAAGCCTGAGTAAGACATTTTCATCAAGATGAAGAAGACGTTCCAATGGGCGAGGAAAGTACTCGCCCATTGGAATAAAACGGACAAAGGGAAGTCCGAATTCTACTTCTGATAAAGGAAAACCCCTTTCGATGGATTTACAGAAGAAGTGAAATTTATGGTTGCATTGTCTGTGCGTTCTTCACATATTGCCCCTATCCTCAATAAATTTCGGCTGAAAAAGGCAGACAGTCCCTTTGATTCTGCCAGTTGGGTTTAAATCTCGAGTTCGAATTTTACAACTTTATCAATGTTCATCTCTTAGATATAATCAACGTTCTCTATTGAGGTATTCATGAGAACTACTAAATTTGCGTTGGTGCTTTGTTGCTTATCCTTTATCACAGCTTGCACAAGCGCACCTCAACAGGTTACGCCAATCAGTTCTGCCCCTATTACTACTCTTAAAGCTGATATTTCTTCTGCGGCAACGGTAGCCAACTCTATGGCCATGAGTGAATCGTTGCTATTAAGAATACCAAAATGCGACGGGATAGAAGTACAAGAAAAACCGATAATTTTTTCCTGGCCGAATATTGAAACGCGTATCGAGGAATTGGGAGATGCATTGTGGGGATATTATAGTTGCGACCAGCCTCAGGCAGATGTGGTCGCTTTTTATCGAGCACATATGCCCGAACCACCTTATAACAACCAAGAGACCAATTGGGTGGAAAGGGCTGAGGGTTCTGTTGGAGTCTACTATAACTCGGCCAATGCCTGGCTATATATTTGGATCGTCCCACAACCGAATGATCCGCAGAAAACCTACGTCATTGTCGCAATTTCTTACGCACTGATCAATTGTTAATTCGAATTACTATCTAATCAGTCCTGAGAGTTTGCGTGACTAAGTCTTACCCAAATATTTAGAAAATCGAAGGAGATTGAAGTAATCTCTCTTGACTAGTCGGCCCCATCCTGGCCTAAACTAAAGGAAGTACAGCCTGCAATTTCCGATTTCATGGAATTTTCCGACAGTAATCGAGCTGTTCCGGAATGGGAGCAAGTGCTATGCTGCCATGGTCTCCATCATTTTAACTGCAGCATAGAATACCGCTTCATTTTTCGCTCTCATTCAATCTCTACTGGATACTCACGCATTGTCACTGCCCGCAGGAGCGTAAGTAAATAAATACATGTCAAGGGGATATACAAGCAGCCTAGCAATTTCCTCCAAACATCAAGCCAAAAAAGAGGGTGGACCATGCAGGTCCACCCTCTTTTTTTTCTAGATCCAATGCAATATGGGGATAAACACGATCAGTGCAAGGATATCGAGAACCCAGATGCTCCCGACGGTGATGAGCTTACTTTTCATCTTTTTCATGTCAAACACCAGGAAGGCGACAATAAAGAAAGTGAGGTAACCGATCAGGAAAATCAGCCAGGGGGCGCTGCGTCCCCACCAAGAATAATCCCAGGTAAGGGCGCCGACAGAATTGAGCAGGTATTCCACGAAGACGCAAAAGGCAGAGCCGACAACGGCAATGAAAACCCGGTTGGGAATCCCCAGGATCTTCGCCTTTTTATCCGGCAGAAGCATTTTGGTCCAGATGATGCCCGAGACAGCGAACATAAACATTATTTCTATATTCAATCCGATCAGGATAAGGAAGGCAGTCTTACCGGGAGCGCCCCAAACCGGGGCATAGTTCGTAAAGTGAAAGACCAGGCCATTCCAAATTTCATTAAACCAGTCCATGCCCCAGAAAGCCAGACCAGCCAGGACCAGGTTCCAGTTGCGCTTTTCTGCCTCCACCGTATAGGCATAGAAGACAAATGACAAAAGCGGGATGACATACCATTGAAATGTCTCGCTGCCTTTACGCAGGATGGCGAGAGCTTGTTGTGCAGAAACGGTGGGCATAGAATTCTCCTTCTTAATCCCTTTAGATAAGGTATAAAAAAATTAATGGAATTTCTGCAGGGCGCTAAAAATAGCCCGGACACCAAAATCCAAAGCATTTATGGGCACACGTTCATCGGCAGCGTGGATCGTCCCAATAAAACTAAAATCGTCGGGCAACTGGAGCGGAGTAAAGCCATAGGTCTGGATGCCAAGTTTGGTGAAAAAGCGGGCATCGGTGACGCCGCTCATCACGAATGGAACTGCAATCCCACGCGGGTCAGACTCTTTGATCACAGCGCCGAGCGTGTTAAAAAGGCCCATGTCGGGAGCGGACGGCCCGGGGTCATACTCCAGCACTTCCAGGTCGTAATCCGCACCGAGCAGGGCATGCATCTCGTTCTCCATGTCTTTCGGAGTGAATCCGGGCAGCAAGCGACCATCCAGCCCGATGGAGGCCTCCGAGGGGATGACATTCACCTTTTCGCTGGCTTTCAGGATAGTGGGGCTGATGGTATTGTGGAGTAACGGGGCAAAGATGTCACCCCGTTCCCCAAGGGTGCCGATAATGGCATCGGCAAGCAAGGGGGTGGTCATGGCTCGAACAGCAAGCCCTGTGGCACCCCCCAAGGCAGCGGCAATGTTAGTTAACATCAGATAGACGGCAGGAGTCAGGTGGTAGGGCAACCGTTTCTGATCAAGCAGGCTGATGGTTCGGGCCAGTTTTGCCATGGCCTGGTGATGGACCGGCATCGACCCATGCCCACCATGTCCATGAAAGGTAATCTTCATCCAACAGCATTGTTTTTCGGCGACCATGATGGGATAGATACATTTGCCACCCATGCTCATATTGAAACCGCCAAACTCACCAAAAGCATATTTGACGTCTTTAAATAGACCGGCGTGTTCGTTCACCAGGAACCGGCTGCCGAAATCCCCTCCAGCCTCCTCGTCGGCTACCGCGCAAAAGATCACATCACCTGGCAAACGGGCCTTCTCCACCCCTGGCTTTCAGGAAGGCAGCCAACAGCATGGCGACCCCGCTTTTCATATCCAGGGCACCTCGACCCCACAGGAACCCGTCCACAATATTGGCATCGAATGGCGGCTGCTGCCATTTCTGGCTTTCAACCGTAACCACATCCACATGCCCGTACAGCAGAAGGGGAGGCGCTTTACCTTCCCCTTTCAGGCGGGCAATGACATTGGGACGCTGTGGAGTTTTAGCAACCACGATTGTTTCAATACCGGCATCATTGAGAAGGCCGTTGATATACTCTATGCAGGCACGCTCGTTACCGGGCGGATTGGTTGTGTCAAATCGGATCAGATTCTGAAGCAATTCAACAGGGCGCTGGTAGATCGGATCGTCGGTTTTCACAATCTTTTTCTCCTCGTGGCAGGCGGCAAAAAAACCGCCTAGTTTGACTCTATCTTATAGCAGAAAACTGGCAGAGTCAAACGTGACGGAGGAAGTGCCCAGATCACAGCGAACCAAAAGGTATAGAAAGATCACATTTATGTATGGATCATCCAGTTCTGCGAGATAGCCTGCGGCGTAAACTAGTTGTCCAGCGTTGGCGCATATTACTTGCCCAGCGCCGCACCGGGGGAATGCGTAAAACCAAAAGAAACAGGAGAAGCACCCCCAGTATAAACGGGCGCAAGATGTCACCACTTAAAGTGAACAGATTGCCTTTTTTAGCCCAGGCATAATGGAGAATGTCAAGCACCGCAGCGAGGTAAACCAGACGATGGAGGTTATGCCAATTCCTACCCAGTTTCTTCATCCACCACCTGAAGGACGTGACAGCCAATGGGAGCAGAAGGATGCCCGTTATAAGACCGACGATAGCATAAGGTTTTTGTAAAACAATGCCCCCAATCAATTGCCAGTTGAAACCATAATCCAGCCCGATAAATGTCAACACGTGCAGGCAGACATACATGAAACAATACAGCCCCAGGGCACGCCGACGTTTGATCGGCTCGCGCCAGCCAGTAAGTGTATTAATCGGTGTGCAAACCAGCGAGCCAATTAAAAAGTAAGCAGCGATGTCTCCAAGTCGCTGCTCGATATCCTGGATGGGGTTAATTGATAACCTGTTCGTGAAATAGTCAAAGATAATCCATGCCAGCGGAAGCCAGCCGAGAATATGAATAACAACTTGAAGCCAGGTGATTTTTAGCTTTGCATTTTTAGTAATTCGCACGCAAATCCATCCCCGCATAAAGGCTGGCCACCTCGTCGGCATAGCCATTGAACATCAGCGTGGGTATACGGCTCAGTTCACCAATCCGGCGCTCACTTGCCTGGCTCCAACGCGGGTGGGGCACATTGGGATTGACGTTCGAGTAGAAGCCGTATTCCTGGGGCGAGATTGTATTCCACATCGTCTGCGGCTGCGTATCCGTCAATTCGATCTTAACAATCGCCTTGATGCTCTTGAAGCCATATTTCCAGGGCACCACCAGGCGGAGAGGAGCACCGTCCGGGTTGGGCAGGGGTTGACCATAAAGCCCGGTGGCAATGATCGTCAGGCGCTGCATGGCTTCGTCCAGGCGCAGACCTTCGCTGTAAGGCCAGGGATAAAGCGAGTCCTTCTCACCAGGCATCTGGGCGGGATCCATCAGGGTGACAAAGTGAACATATTTGGCGCTGGTCATCGGGTCGACTTCATTCAGCAAGTCGGAAAACTGGAACCCGGTCCATGGAATGACCATGCTCCAGGCTTCCACACAGCGCAGCCGGTAGATCCGTTCCTTCTGCTCGAACTTGAGCAGGTCTTCAATGCCATAGGTTTTCGGATTCTGGACCATCCCTCCAACCTCCACCGCCCAGGGAGTGGTCTTGAAATTCTTAGATAAGGGGTTTACAGCCTGTTTATCCGTGGAAAATTCATAATAGTTGTTGTAATTTGTGATGTCATTTAAGGTATTAAGCGGGCTGCCCAATTCGTCGGTAGTGAGACCCACGGCATTATCGGGAACAGGCGGGCCAGGAGTCAACGTGGGGGTTGGAGAACCAGCACCCGGGGTGGAGGAAACATTCACACCGCAGGCAGCCAGGAAGGCAGTGGCACTGACAATCCCTGCAGCTTTCAAAAAATCCCGGCGCGAAAGATAAGCGCTGTGGGATGTTATCTCGGAAGATGGTACTTCCACGTGTTTTAATTTTCTTTCCATGGTTAGCACCTATAAATAAAAACCTAATTTTTAGATTCAACCAATCCAATTTTACCAATTCATTGTTAAGATAACGTTAAAGATCGAATGGACACGTTCCAAACTATTCCTTTGTAATCATCTTTCCAAACTCGCAAGCTCCCAACCCAGGATGGCCTGCTTGCGCGCCGACCCATAGCGATAATCGCCAAAGCTTCCAGATTTCTGCAATACCCGATGGCAGGGAATAAGCCAGGCTACAGGGTTGCGGGAAAGCGCATTTCCAACCGCCCGCGCCCCCTTTGTAGAACCAACCTGGTCTGCCAATGTTTCGTAGCTGATAGCCGCGCCGGGTGGAATGCGGAGAAGAGCTTCCCAAACCTTGATCTGGAAATTCGTCCCGTGCAAGTGCAAGGACACAGATGCCGGCTCCTGAGGCGAAATGGGATGGGGGAGCCAGGACCTGAAAACCTGTTCCACAACCTGACGTGTGCGGTCGGGGTCAGGATGGATTGTCGCATTAGCCCAATCGAGCTTAAGCTGCTGCATAGCAGACTGACGATCGCCATCCACGAAAGCCAGGAAGCATATACCGCGCCGGGTGAGAGCTAGTAGGCATTCACCGAACGGGGTAGGGTGGAAGCCGTAAACGATATCCACTCCCGCTCCTTTTGAACGGTACTCCCCCGGCGTGACCGCTTCACAGTGAACGAGCAGGTCGTGCAAACGCCCCGGACCGGAAAGACCTGCTTCGTAAGCCGCGGATAGGACGGATGTCCTTGCCAGCAACGCCTTGGCATTTTCCTTGGTAAGAAATTGCAGGAAGCGCTTGGGGCTGATGCCTGCCCAGCGAGAGAAAAGTCGTTGGAAATGATACTCACTCAGGCCAACATGAGCCGCCACTTCGGCTAAATCCGGCTGGCGACGGGCGTTGTCTTCCAGGAAGGATATGGCCTGTGCGATGCGTTGATAATCTTCAGATAATTGGGTGAAATTGGTCATACGCTTATTTTACCGATTTATCGGCAAGCTGCAACCTGTTTCTTGCGATTCCGGTGGAGATACCACCCAGCAACAGGGTAGTTTTAAGGGCACCGGATTACCACTTTTTATGGATAGAGAGCAGAAGGCACGCATGCTATAATTTTTTTGAATATTCAGCCTTCTGGTGGAAGGAATTAATGGGGTGCAAGGGCTCCCGGGAAGTATTTCGAGGAGGAAAAATGCCTGCAACAATCATTACCGATCGGGTTCTGGTGACAGACCACAGCCACTGGGAAGTGATGCTCAAACCACAGGAACTTATCGATGGTGGTGTGACGGATGTCATCCTTAAAGCAGGGTCAGGCATGGGGGTTGACTCGAATTTTCAGAAGAACGGCGAGAATGTGGCGAAATATTCCAAATATCTACGCATGCACGCCTATTGGTGGGATGATCCCATCGCTGGCGGGAATGCCGAAGCAAATTTCGCCGTCCAAACCTTGAAAAACAGCGGCTTGCCAGTCCTTTCGTTATGGGCGGACGTAGAACAATGGTGGAGCGACTGGAATAAATGGATGTCGGCTCGCTTGGGAAGACTGCCCTGGAACCAGGTACCGACGTTTCAACCCTGGGCACTGGACAGCCACTACAAGGCGTTCATAGAAGCCCTGACCAAGTTATGGCCAATCACCGGAATTTATTCCGGGCGTGGGTTTATTACATCTTATGCTCCCAGCATGCAAACCTGGCTAGGTAAATACAAGATCTGGTTTGCAGCGTATGGAAAACAACCCGGGGTTGCCACCAAGATGAGCTGGCAGGATTTAAAGGACAAGTGGCTGCCAGACTACGATCCGATCTTTAAAGATACCGGGGTCATTAAAGAGAACATCGTGGGGCACCAGTTCACGGGAGACAGATGCCTGTTACCGGGTGGCTACCAGGATGTGCTGGGGTTGACACGAAAGGCGATGGACGTAAGTGTATTCCAACGCTCCTTTATGGAACAACTTGGGGAGGTGCCTACCAGCCCCATCGAACCTCCGGCTCCCCCGGTTACAGGTCCCACCGGGAATCCCTACATCTTCCTTGGTTCCCACCTTTGGGTGCGGAACCTACCCAATGAAACGACTGCCCGATTGATCGACAGTCTCACCAAAGACCAGCGGGTGAACGTAGTAGAGATCCAGGGAGACTGGGCCCGAATCGAAAAACCAGCCGGCTGGGTACGCTTGAGCTGGTTGACCAAACTGTAAGGAAGGGCACCAAGAGTCCTTCCTTACAAAAAATCACCAATCTCGGCGGAGCCTGTTCGATGACAGACCCCGCCGATTTAATTAATTGACGGGGATAATTTTCAGCCATAAGAACAGCAATAATCCACAGGTACCTTGAGTTTTAATTTAAAAGACGAATTGGCGGGGACCTCAAAGGTTTCACCGGTTTTGCAACCTTGCCAATCGGGATTCCCAGGCAGAAGCACTTCCATCTCGCCGTTGAGAATTTCCATGACTTCGCGAGAACCAGTCTTGAACTCGTATTCACCGGGCAGCATGAAGCCGAGGGTCTTACGGGTCCCATCTGCGAACAAGACCGTGCGACTGGTGACTTTGCCATCGAAATAGGCGTTGGCTTTTTTGATAACGGTCACGTTTTCAAATTTATTGTCAGACATGATTCAATTCCCTGTGTTTTCAATCATGGGCAGTACGGAATACCTGGATGTAGTATTGGAGACTTGAAACGAAAAGGCTGGCACCAAGCCCTAAATATAAGACCGCCAGGTACGGCTTGGGTATGGGAGAGTAGCGGCGAAGGTAAATGCCCATCGCGACCATTACCAGGACAAGGGGATAACTCGTCCATTTTTGGAAGGCAAACAAGCAAACCCGTTCCCGGGGGATTTTGACGATCCGTTGGACATTATTGAAGGCCAATTTCGAAAATCCAAAGAAATAAATCGCTGCGGCGAGGAGCAGACCAGCTAAAACCAAGAGCATGACCATCCATGAGTGCACAAGACCCAGCCAGCCAGCGGCAAAGGCAACCAGCATAATGCCTACACCCGACCACATGACTCCAGCAGTAAGATGCAGCCATATTTTCTTTGTAGCAGGTGTCCATTTCGAAATTTGTTCCACAGCAAACTCCAATTGATGAGATATCAGGCTAGAGAGAAACCGAGTACGAAAGCGGCCGTAGTCAATAAAAGCAATCCGGGCAGGAACTTATAGATCGATTGACGGGAGAAAATAGGATGCCCGGCCCTTTGGAAGTACAACAGCACTCCCCCCAAGCCGATCAGCGCTCCGCCCAACCCAACCAGACTGAAACCGGGAGCAACTTGAGCAGAAAATGTCAGGAAGAAGGGCAGAAGGAAAATTATCAACCCAGCGATGCCATGTACGATGGATAGGACCATGACCGGCAGGATATTTTTGATTGGAAAGGAACGTGTGACGATAATAGCCAAAAACCCGAGCACAACAAACACCAGGTACGGGACGCGCCAGACAGGTAGATATTCCCATACCAACCCCAGGGACAGGCTGAGCGGAATGACCGTGGACAGGATTACCACGATGGGACTATCCAGGGCCTCAAAACCCAGGATGATAAGCAGCAAAGCAGCAACGAGCAGTATCCCGAAGCCAACGGTATATGCGAATATCGGGAGGGTTCCCATACCGTTGATTCCCACCGCCACCTGCCAGGCAGCAAATAATCCAGCGATGAGGAGGAGGAGCCGATCCAAAAGTGTGATCTTCAAAATGTTCCTAGGAGGGAATGAAATTATGCCAGCAACCAAGCACGGTTTCGAACTCCCAATCGCAATCCTTTCGCAGGGAGGATTTGATGACAGCCCTGGAGGTCATATTGATAGCAAAATCATGGCACAGAGCATGAATACCGAGGCGTATTTGAACAGCCCAAAATTGACCCGCTCATTTGGGCGGAAGACCGTGGATGCTGCCAGAAAAAGCAGTCCAGCTGATAGAACCACCAACAAGCGCACGATACCAGATTGAACCCCAATCAAAATACCTGCTGAAGTGATGCAAAGCGCGGCGATCACGCTAGAACCTGCAATGAAAATGCGCGTAAAGCGGAACCCGTAGACTGATGGGAAGGTGGGTATCCCTGCGTTCCGGTAATCTTCAAAATAGCGCAAAGCGAAGGTCAGAATATGGGTCGGGATCCAAAATAACACTGCCAGCGCCAGCAGGATACCGATCCCGTCAATAGAACCGGTGGCAAAGACGCGCCCGGCAAGAATGGGTATGCCGCCTGAAATCCCTCCCCAGACAATGCTCCAGGATGTCCGCCGTTTGAGCCAAAGTGTATAAACGGCCGCATCGAAAATAACCCCGGCAAAGACTAGCGACCCATACAGGGGAGACAACGCAACCGATATTCCGACGCCAAGTACCGCCAGCGCCAGCCCAAGAAATAATGCTTCCCTGGAAGAGAGACGTCCATCTGCAAGGGGACGGTGGTGGGTTCGGTTCATCACCGCATCGAGATCGCGGTCGTACCACATGTTGAGGATGGTACTCCCGGCGATCGCCAGAAATAAGCTGAAAGCCAACCCCAGGAACTCGCCCGAGTGAATCACCGGGCTGCGAGCGCTCATGAATCCTGCCAGACCGGTGACCAGCAATAATCCTGTCTGGAGAGACTTGGTCAATGACCAATAGAGACGAAGTTTGGCAAGGATGATTTTCAAGGATGCTCCCAAAAGAAATCGAGTGGCTAGATTATAAAGTATTTCAGGTTGCTTAATCGCCTGTTTTTATGGATTTCTCACATTATTTTCAAGATTGGCTTGCCGGTTCTTCCCTAAAAGGTGTGTGCCATCCTGACGAAATCCATATATTTTGATTAAAAATTACAACAAATAAGGAAATATCCTGTAAAATCCAATCCTGAATACCCTGATACCCAAATGATATGAATTGCGTATACCTCAATTGATGCGCCTCCTGTAGAAGGGGGTGCAACACTTCCTCCTCGAGTTTCAAGGATTAGTAAACAATGGAAGGAAACTTAAAGCAAAAAACGGTGCTGATCGTAGGAGCGGGAATCGGCGGAATTGCAACAGCTGCCCGCCTGGCCAAGAATGGTTACCGGGTGACGGTGGTGGAGAAATGCGAAAGGTCGGGGGGCCGCTGCGGCCAGATGATCCTCCAGGGCTACCGGTTTGACACCGGCGCAACCTTATTCATGATGCCAGAACTATACGCAGAGACATATGCCGCCCTCGGCGAATCAATGAACGACCTTCTTGATCTTAAACGCGTTAATCCAACCTATCATCTATATTTCCAGGATAATTCGCAGTTACAACTAACATCCGATCTGCACGAAATGATGGCGCAGGTGGAAGCCATCGAGCCGTGGTAGTTTTGAGCACCTGTTACATTACCTAGCCGAAGGCCGGCGCCATTATGAACTATCCCTTCCCAACGTAATAACCAGGGATTTCCGCAACCTGGGCGAGTTCATCAACCCTCGCATGATCCCTATATTTTTCCGTCTCAACGCCTTCACGCAACACGCCAAATATGTCAGCAGGTTTTTCAAATCCTCCAGGCTGCAAACGGCATTCACTTTTCAGGATATGTACATGGGGCTCAGCCCGTACGAATCCCCAGCCACTTATTCTTTTATGCAATACACCGAACTATCAGATGGATTATTCTTCCCTATTGGGGGGATGTATCGCATTGCAGAAACATTAACCGCCAGCGCAGAGAAACTGGGGGTTAGGTTCCTGTATAATTCCCCGGTCGATAAAATCCTGGTCGAGGGGGAACGTGCCACAGGTGTAGTACTATCGGATGGGCAAAGAATAATCGCCGACATCGTAGTGGCGAACGCGGACCTAGGATATGTTTACCGAAACCTCCTGCCTGACGACGGCGAAGCCACCCGAATCGATCGTAAAGAATACGGCTGTTCAGCGGTGATGTTCTATTGGGGCCTGGACAAACAGTTCCCTCAACTGGGGCCTCACAATTTGTTCTTTTCGGGGGATTACCGGAAGGGTTTCGAAGATATATTCAAGGGCAATAAAATGCCGGAACAGCCAAACTTTTACATCCACGCGCCCACCCGCATGGACACGACTGCAGCTCCCGCCGGGTGCGATACGCTATATGTCGCCGTTCCAGTCGGTCACATCAGCACCAGGAACCCGCAGGACTGGCCAAGCATCCAGGCACGGGCGCGTGCGTTTATCCTTAATCGCCTCTCCCAGGTTGGGATGGCTGATTTGGAGTCACATATAAAAGTTGAAGTGGAGTTCGGCCCGCAGGATTGGCAGCGCCGCTATAACCTTACGCGCGGCTCTGCCCATGGCCTGAGTCATAAACTCACCCAAATGGCCTATTTCCGTCCGCATAACCGGCATAAACGCTATCGAAATTTGTATTTCGTCGGAGCGAGCACGCATCCTGGAACGGGAGTGCCGACGGTGCTCGTCTCTGCCCGATTGACCGCCCAAAGAATCCTGGATGATACCGGAAATTAAGAGGGCGTAGACTCTCAAGCAGTTGCGAGGGAAGAGGAGAATCCTACCATGACCAACACAGCAGCGCTGGCTCGTTCAATCACCAAGTCCAGCAGCAGACAAACTTATCTTACAGCCCGGTTGCTTGCAGACAGGGACCTGGTTGACGACTGCATGCGCGCTTACGCTTATTTCCGCTGGGCGGATGACATCATAGATATCTCATTACAATCCAGCGTCGACCGGACCACATTCATCACCAGGCAAAAGCTACTCATCGATAATTTGTACCTGGGCAAGCGGCCCGTGGATATCAGCCCGGAAGAGGAAATGCTCGCTGATTTGGTAGCCCATGACCGGAGTCCCAACAGCGGGCTGCGTTCCTTCATCCTTAATTTCATGGCAGTGATCGAGTTCGATGCAATGCGCAAAGGACGCATGATATCCCGCCGGGAATTAAGTAATTACACTGCCTGGCTGGCAACTGCAGTGATGGACGGGATACAGTATTTCATCGGCAATGGCCATCCCTATCCCAAAACCATGGACCGAACCCTGGCGGTCGTCGGTGCTCATCTCGTGCACATGCTGCGCGATACA
The DNA here is from genome assembly GCA_963760245.1 of uncultured Chloroflexia bacterium. Classification (GTDB taxonomy): domain Bacteria; phylum Chloroflexota; class Anaerolineae; order Anaerolineales; family Villigracilaceae; genus UBA877. Next base: position 1,405,839 of record CAVXCH010000004.1, read on the forward strand.
CTCGAGGATGTCCCAGCAGGTTACATCAATATTCCGATTGAAGAGATCCAGAATCGGGGGATTTGTGTCGGCGATTCTGATAGCGAGCCTTTCCGCACCTGGGTTCGGGAGCAGGTAGAGAATGCCCAAGCCTGTCTCCAGGCGGGGAAGAGCTACATTGAGCGACTTGACGTCCTGCGCTGCAAACTGGCGGGGGCATGGTACTGCGCCCGGTTCGAATGGTTTCTAAACGAAATCAAGCGCGATGGGTATCGCCTACGAGACGCATATCCTGAACGGCAAGCCCTGGCGACCTGGTGGAAAATGGCTGGGCTGGGGCTTACAATTACTTTGGGACATTTCGTTGGCAAATTCCAGCGGAGTGTTATGCGCCCTGGTCCACGGGTTGCGATGGGCCCGGAAGGGAATATCTCAACTTACCGGATCAAATAGAGCAAGCTAACGGGAATATCTACCATGAATAAAAAATCCCCGGTTCATGAAGAACAGGGGATTTTATCATTGTCAGGCTACTTGACTTCGACCAATACAGCACGGACAAGGATGCGATATAGGTAGGAGTTGCTGGAAACATTGTAGGCGCGGCAGGTGACCAGTGTGACCCAGGGCAAGTCTTCGTGCTTCATCATCGCTGCGGAATTACCGGGACTTGATTGCTGGACACTGCGCACTTCGTAAATATATTGTGCACCCGAGGCGTGGATAATAACCTTATCCCCCCACCAGAGTGTGTTCAATTTAGCGAAGGGACCGGGTTCTCCGGTTGCATCCGTAACGTGCCCGGTGAGGACCGAGTTGCCGTTCCAGGTGGGGTAGGCAGAGCCATTCAACCAGCCAGCGTCATTACCAAGCCAGGAGACATCCCACTTTCCATTTACCTGCGGGACACCCACAATAGGCATTTGCACGCCCAGGCGTGGGATCTCCAGCCAAAGGTCGCCCAATTCCGGGTAGAAAGTGGTTTGAGAAGGCAAGGCGGTGACCCGATCCGGAGCAAATCCGGTTTCCGGGATGATGAAACCATAAAGCGGTGGCGCAGGGGTCGGCTGCGGAGGGTTGGGCGGTTTGGCCCAAGATGAACTGGCAAAAGCAACCTGCTGTTCACCTGGATCGGTTGTGTCGCCATCCCCGTTCAAGTCTGCGTCAATGGTGGCTGTATTCCGCACGGATTTCACACCAGAGTTCACGGTGATTTTAAATGATATATTCAATTCGTTATGCGCAGAGGCCGCATCGGTTGCTCCGAAATCCGGACCGATCGTCCCGGTCCATATCACCCGCCCAAGAGGATAGGGAACACTTGGAATTTCATAAGAGCAAACCGTCGTCGTCGTAAGGGCTGAGGCACCAGTGCAACTCAAACTCCCGGCAACATACGTGGTGCCCACCGGGATCGGGTCACTGACCGCTGCATTCTGGGCGACGATATTCGATCCATTTATCCAAACCATGGTCCAGGAAAGCCCAGGCAGCCCGGAGGAATCCACCGACTTTATACCGAAAGGCGGGTCAAAAAGGTTTTCCGAAAAGATCACCGGCGTCGGTTTCGTGTTGTTATTCGGGTTGCCATCGTCATTGATGCAACTATCTTCTTCAGAGCAATTAATCGTATGGTCAGGGTCGGTACCATCGGAGGACACGTCCATTACACGAGGTCCACTGGGCGGTAACCCTGAGGCAATTGCACTGTTATTGAATGGTCCGGTAGACGCAGGCACAATCCTCACGACTAATGTGATAGCCCCCTGGCCCCCGACCGCCAATATGTCTCCACCAGTTAACAGTTTGAGGTTGCCCACACCATCATAATCAGTCGGCGCGGCGGGGGTGGACCAGTTCACCGAAAATGATGGACTGGTGACGGACAGGACCGTGAAAATCGTCGGGGTGGGGAAGGTAATCGTCAGGTCATCCGTTACCTGCAGAGCGTCCAGGGAAACGTCCCCATAGTTCTTCAGCAGGAACTCAATGGTTACATCCCAGGTACCGGGGCTGACCAGCACGGGATTTCCAAGCATGCGCTTGGCAATGCCGATAACAGGCGATTGCGGAATATTCACAGTTATACTGTCTGAACCAGTAACGTCGATGTCATTCGGGTCCTTGCCGGAGGCGACCGCCGTGTTGGATACAGAACCAGCATCGATATCCGCCTGGGTTAAGATGTATTCATTGTTGCTAACAGCACAACTTGTGCTCACACCCGGAGCCAGGCTGGCAACCGTGCAGGTGAGCGCCGGTAAACGCGGGTCGCCCACACTGAGGCCCGTAATTGTCACATTTCCCGTGTTGTGAAGCAAAAAGGTGTAGGTGATCTTATCGCCCATGTTGGCAACGCCGTTTGGCGCGACTACATTCATATTCAGTGTGCCAGTCTTTGTCAATACCAGGCTGTTTATCTGGGTGGCATATATCGTCTTAGTATCAGTCGCCGAGTCCACAGGGCTGCCACCGAACGACCCATGCGCGGAAGCAATATTGGTTACGCTACCGGAGTCCAGGTCACCCAGGGTGATCGTATAGCTCGCCGTACAGGTGATGAACGAACCCGGAGCCAGCGTGGGTGTGACCGGGCAGGCCTCGTCGATTGCCTTGTCATCTGTGACAGTGAACGGACCGGAGAGGGACACATTGCCCGAGTTCGTCACTTTATAGGAGTAATGCAGCACGGTCCCAACCGTTGAGTAACCCGTCTCCGTAACGCTCTTCTCGATGCCGAGCGCAGGACTCTGGCTGATCGGAATATCCAGGGTGGCAGTGTCATCTACCGCTTCAATCGAGCTGGCTGTCACAGTGTTGCTCAGGTTGCCACCCGCATCGACCTCTGGCTGCGTCACGGTGTGTGAGCAGGTATATGTCCAAGCCTCAAGAAGATCCAGTTTGCCATCGTTGTTGGTATCCCCGGCCTGGTAAGCGGGGGAAGAAGCGCAATTCGGGTCGCTGACCGAGATGCCTGTCAAAGTCACATTGCCAGTATTCGTCACGACGAAGGTATAAGGCACCAGCTGACCGGCATGATCGACCAAGGCTGTGAGGGAATTTTTCACCACCTTTATCGCCGGAGTTTGCAGGATGGGAATATTCAATTGAGCGGTAATATCACTCCCCTGGTCAAAGCCTGCGGTGGCGGTATTCGTCAGGCTGCCTCCATGGTCCATGTCAGCCTGGGTGACCGAGTAGTTTGAGGTGCATTCGATCAAATCACCCACCATCAGGGTAGAAACGGGGGGGCAAGTCGGCGTGGTATGATCGTCGCTCAGGGATACACCGGTAAGTGTTATGTTCGTAGTATTTATCAACTGATAGGTATAAGGGACAACCTGCCCGGCGGATGTAATCGAAGCGGTGGTCGAAATTTTTAATAAGGTTAATTGGGGGGTGACTGTCAAGTCAACAACCCACAGGTTGTAGGTATGGCAATCTCGAATCGTATATCCTGCCGTAGGCCCCCATTGAAGCTCCCTGACGTAGTAGACACCCGTTGAGAGGGCTGTCCACGAGATGAGACTTTCACGATAAAAGTAATATCCGTTATACCAGGTGGCGTAGCCAACATCGTCATTCGAAGCCAGTACCGTTACCCCATCTGTATTATATAGATATAAAAGAGTGTCGTTGGCTGCTGTGTCGCTTTCATTAATATCGTTTATCAGACGCGTCCTTATTTCGTAATGGTGCCCGACAACGGCATTAAACTTTACCCAATCTTCTTCGGTGGATGGAGTATTTATATGAGACTGAGGTATCCCATCCGTAGAGATGATTTTTGCTTGAGAATAATTATTATCAGGTTCATAGGTATCGTTGGTACAAGCTTGCTGAAGTTTGATGTCTTTGCCCAGAGAGTTTAACCCTGTCTCAAACCCGGAGATGGAATTTGTGCCGGATGCTGTGGATATTCCTCGACCTTGCGAGGCATCGACGGGCTTGATATAAATTGCAGAGGCAGCCAGGGAGACAAAAACAGAGAATATCACTAAAAGATGAATCCCCCAGTTCTTGTAATTAAAATTCCCGATTTGTTTATGAGCGCGAAATTGATTTACACACATATAATTGCGCAATTTGGCGAGAATTGAAGAAAACATTACATTTAAAACACTGATCCCAGCAAGACCCTCAATGGATAAAACCCCTAAAAATTAATTGCACTCCCTTTATGCGAATATGGAATAATACCCAAGTTGCCACTGTAAATATGCGGCATCTTCAGCGGAGTACATCCCTGTGCATTTCTGGAACAACATTAGATTAATATAATATTAATATTATAGCAAATATTTTCGCTTTGTACCTATCTAATATGGAACCCAGGTTTTGTCAACAAATGAGTCCGATTTTTGACCTCCACTATATCCGAACGCCGACATCCAATTAACCGTAGAATGAAAAACAATCCTTACTGGTAAAATTGTCCGTGTGAACTCCATTACCAACCAAAATTTCATCCTTTTCGAAGATGCAGAAATCCTTATCGTAAATAAGCCTGCCGGAGTGCCTGTGCTGCCAGACGGTTGGGACAAGGACTCCCCCTTCCTAGTCAGGTCCCTCGAGGAGCTATCCGGAAAACTTTGGGTGGTCCATCGATTGGATAAAATAACCAGTGGGGTAATAGTCTTTGCCCGCTCGGCAGAAGCGCACCGGACGCTAAGTATGCAATTTGAAGCCCATAAGGCAAAAAAAATATATCATGCCATTGTTGAGGGATCCCCTGCCTGGGAAAAACACATTGCCCGACACTTGCTGCGCGTAGATGTGGGTCACAAACACCGTACTTTAGTGGATAATAGCAAAGGGAAACCGTCCGAAACATTCTTCCGTGTCCTGGAACGGTATAAAAGTTTCAGTCTGCTCGAAGCCATTCCTGCCACCGGGCGGACCCACCAGGTGCGGGCGCACGCTTCGGCAATTGGATTTCCCCTGCTGGGTGACACCCTGTACGGGGCGAAGGATACGACACTGATCGACCGTCCAGCACTGCACGCTTATTCATTGTCATTCAAGCACCCTACCACCCTTGAACAGGTGACCTTTACTGCCCCCACTCCTGAAGATTTTCAAACCGCGTTGGAAAAACTGCGCCATCTCGAATAAATGGATGAGCCTAAATAAAAAAAATTAGTAATTATGAAAGGCATCCAGGTTAACAAATTTTTCCATAAAAAAGAGCCGGTCTCACTGACCAACTCTTTTTTTCGCCATGGTTAAACTATTTTCCTTGCCTCCATGTAAAACCGCTTTTCCCTGGCCTCCCCCATGGAGAAGGTTTTGCGCGGTAAAGTCCCCTCAAGGATGACAGTCTTGAAGAGGTCGGATTTATTCATGCCAGGGACATAAAACCCGGCATTTCCAGGCTGTGCACCCAGCTTGAGGACAATTTCCTCGCCGTGGAGATAATCGATCTTATCCGCACCGCCTTCCTTGACAAAGCTGTCAAGGAATTCCTGCAATGTGCCTACCGGCAGGTGGGAAGAAGGATTGGCTATTTCGATTATTCCAAATTCCCTGCCGCCACCAACGACACCCAAAACCTGCGGCTCGGCCTTGGCTTCGTCGACCGCCTTGACCATTTCCTCGGCACTGGCACAAGGCACATAAGAGAGTTTCACGCCGAAATAAGTCTTCAGGCTTGCAAATAGATCCTTTTTAAGATTAAACAGCACCCGATGAATCGGCTCGAAATTCAACCCTTCATCATGCACATTCTCCAGCTCGATCAATGCATAGCGCGCCGGGTGGTCCAAGCCAACCTCTGGTTTCATCTTTTCCCAGACTGCTTTGGCTGTGGCAAGTGAATGATTGCCATCGCCCATAGCGAAAAGCAGGACGGGTTTATCCGCCCCGATGCCATATTTTTCGGAAAAGATTTCTGGATTCGCCAGTTTGCGCAGGGAGTCGACCACCTGTCCCTCCATTGTTGAAGGGACTGCATACCCGGTGAGATGGCCCGAACCGAGCATTAATTCGAAATCGTAGACTTTATTCATCGCGCCCATGGATTTCTGCAGAGGTTCGATAACGGTCTTTTCCGGGTCGTCGATCAGAACAAGGATGTGGGGGAGTTCCAGCTCAGCACCCGTCCGGATCTTCATGCGCGGCGGCAACCGCTCGACAATCGTACCTTCCGTAGCCCGGATCAGGCTGGTGGAACCTTTAGTGAAATCGTAGCATTCCAGATCAAGGCAGAGCATAAGGCCGCGCCGGGTCCGACCGCCCACGCGACGTTCAATATAAATGAAACCCTCCCGTGATTCCAGGATATTAGTCTGCAGGTATTGATGCATCTTTTCCTGGATGACCTTAATGCGCGCTTCTCCACCGGGTTTTTCCAAGAATACTTCAGGAAAGATCAGGTTATAGGTGGAGGGGGCATCGCCAACGATTTTTTCCACCTCCTGCCAGTATTCCGGCTCAGAAGTGAACTGGTCACAGGCAATCACTGACCATTTGGCAAGGTCAGTGCCCTTTCTGGGCAGGTATATTATGGGGATTTGAATACCGATATCTTCGTAAGTTTTCATGGTTTCCTATTGGATATTCGACCGGTCTCCGTTGGTATATATCATTTTTGCCATGGAGAAACTTTATTATCCATGAAGAAATTTACTTCCGGGCGAACTCAATGAGTTTCTCTGCCACTTCAGCGCCAACCCGCCCCTGGGCTTCCCGAGTAGCTGCGCCGATATGCGGCGAGCAAATGACATTATCCAACTTGACCAGTTTCCAGTCCAAAGGAGGTTCCTCGGCATATACGTCCAATGCCGCACCAGCCACCTTGCCTCCCGTCAAGGCTTCATAAAGATCCGCTTCATTAATAATACCGCCGCGGGCGCAGTTTACGATGCGCACGCCGGTCTTCATCTTTGCGAACAAGGATTTATTGATCATATCCGCGGACTCTTTGGTCTTGGGAAGATGCAGGCTGATGTAATCGGACCTCGACAGCAATTCGTCCAGGGTGACCAAAGTCACATCCTCGGCATCCTTGACGTAAGGGTCATAAGCAATGACGGTCATCCCAAGCGCATTTGCACGCCTGGCGACTTCCTTTCCAATATTCCCGATACCGAGGAGACCCAGAGTCTTGCCACTGATCTCATCGCCTTCGAAGGCTTTCTTCTCCCATTTTTCGGCTTTCACGGTGGCAGTGGCCTTATAAAGATTACGCGCCAGAGCGAACATGAAGCCAATCGCCAGTTCAGCCACCGAAGCTGAGCTGGCTTTGGGAGTGTTCATGACGGTTATCCCCTTCGAACGGGCGTAGTCCGCATCAATGGTATCCAGGCCCACGCCACCGCGCACAATAACTTTCAGGTTGGGGCAAACGTCAATCAACGGTTGGCGAATTTTGGTGCGGGAACGCACCACACAACCATCGTAACCGGGCAAAACCTTGGGTAGATCTTCGGCAGTAATCTCGAAGTTCGTGTCCACCGTCAATCCAGCCAGGCGCATTTTCTCAATAGCTTCAGATTCGGTTTTATCGCAGACCAGGATTTTCATGTTTTTTCTCCTCCAGATAGGTCGATTTAAAAACAGAGCCACACGAACCAGACGCCCGTGCCTCTCTGTTGTAGGGATAACGCTTTTTCACAAAAATATTTTATCACGGCCTCATTTGTTGTCAACTAATATCCCACCTTCCCAAAGGGGACTGTTTGTTATTGTGCGAAACAGCACGGGTGGACTATAATTTGAAGACGGACCACAGAATTGATCCATAAATTCACAGGAGATGAAAATGACCAAACGCGTTCATAATTTCAACCCCGGCCCGGCTGTCCTGCCGATGGAAGTACTCCAGCAAGCCCAGGCGGAAATGCTCGATTACAAAGGAACCGGGATGTCGGTGATGGAGATCAGCCATCGTTCGAAAGAATTCGAAGCCATTGTCACCGAAGCACAGGCGGACCTGCGCGACCTGCTCAAAATCCCATCCAATTACAAGATCTTATTTCTGCAAGGCGGTGCCAGCCTGCAATTTGCCATGCTCCCAATGAACTTTCGCCCAGCGGGAGCTTCGGCCGATTACATTGTGACCGGCACGTGGAGCAAGAAAGCCTTCAAGGAATCCCAGAAATTGGGGACCTCCAAAGCTGCTGCTAATATGGAAGCGGATAATTTCAACCACCTTCCAGCCCAATCAGACCTGAAATTAGATCCTCATGCGGCCTTCCTACATTTCACTTCCAACGAGACCATCCATGGAGTGGAATATTTCACCGAACCGGTTCCCCCGGCAGGAGTGCCTCTGATTTGCGACTCCAGCTCCGACTTCGTGAGCCATCCCATCGATGTATCCAAATACGCAATGATTTATGCTGGGGCACAAAAGAATGCTGGTCCGGCGGGCGTAGTGATCTGCATTATACGAGACGACATGCTAGAAAGAGTCCCAGCCAACCTGCCCAACCTGCTGGACTACAAGGCCCTTGCGGAAGAGAATTCCTTGCTAAATACACCGCCGTGCTGGTCCATCTATATTGTCGGGCTTGTGCTGAAATGGGCCAAAGGAATAGGCGGACTGGAAGGAATTGCCAAACGCAACCAAACCAAGGCAGGGCTGGTCTATAAAACCATTGACGAATCTGGCGGATTCTACAAGGGGCACGCAAAATCCGATCGTTCATTAATGAACATTACCTTCCGTCTTCCCACCGAGCAATTGGAGGAAACGTTCGCCGGTGAAGCCAAGAAACAAGACATGATCGGCTTGAAAGGTCACCGCTCAGTGGGTGGGATGCGCGCCTCGCTCTACAATGCCCTGCCGATCGAGGCAGCCCAGGATCTGGTAAAGTTCATGAAAGAGTTCCAGCAGAAGAACGGGTAGTTGACTTCCCTTTCCCACATGGTATAATGTCGCCGCTTTCAGTAGGAGCGGCGATATTATTTTATGCTAAGCGTATCGGAAGCCCGTGAACGCATCCTGGCAGTTTTCTCGCCGGTCGATTCGCAGACCGTTCCGCTCGAACGCGCCGCCGGAAGGATCCTGTCCAGGGACATTTTAGCCAGGACCGACCTGCCCATTTTTGACAATTCCTCTGTTGACGGCTTTGCCCTGCATGCGGCAGATTTGGACGCTGATCACCCATTGACCGTGATCGCCGATATCCGCGCGGGGAATATACCGAGACACCCATTCAACCCGGACAGTCTGCGCGGGTGATGACCGGTGCAGCCCTGCCGCCAGGTACAGCTGCAGTGATCATGGTCGAAGATACAGATTTTAGTGTTCGAAATCCAGGTCCACCCGCCCCGAAAATGGTAACCATCAGTAAAGCCGTCGAGAAGGGGTCCAATATCCGGCCGCGCGGCGGCGATCTGCACACCGGCGCAAAAGTCCTGTCTGTTGGAACGAGGCTACGAGCGCAGGAAATTGGTTTATTGGCAATGCTTGGCGAGGCGATGGTGCCGGTATACCGCCAGCCACAGCTCGCATTACTTTCCAGCGGTGACGAACTATTACCGGTGGATGCACCACTTATCCCTGGAAAAATACACGAATCCAATTCCCTTACTTTGGCTACCCTGGCCGGGACAGCAGGGGTCGAACTGATCAAGCTGGGTGTCGCGAAAGATACCCGCGCAGATATCCGCTCGAGGCTTAAGCGAGCGGTTAAAGCAGGTGCGGACGTAATTGTTTCATCGGCGGGGGTCAGTGTGGGTGCATTTGACTATGTAAAAACTGTCATCGAAGAAGATGGCGAAGTCGACTTCTGGAAAGTCGATATGCGTCCCGGCAAGCCGCTGGCTTTTGGGAGGTACGCTGGCATCCCATTCTTCGGTTTGCCGGGAAATCCTGTTTCAGCTTTCGTCGGATTCGAAGTTTTTGTGAGGCCCGCGCTGGAAAAACTTAGTGGGCAGGAGGTCAGGTCCCGCCCGAGCGAAAAAGCAACACTGGCAGAACCGGTGGAATCCGATGGTCGCGAATCCTACCTGCGAGCAGTTGTAAACCGCGAGAACGGGCGGCTGGTGGCGCGGCTGGCCGGCTCCCAGAGTTCGGGAAATATCTTTTCTTTAGTACGCGCTAATGCTTTACTGATTGTGCCCTCTGGGGTAAAATCGCTGCTTGCAAACTCGGAAGTTGAGATATGGCCCATCGCATAAATCCCCGTAAAATCGATAAAACCGGTCCAGCTTTCTATTGGGTCACTTTTGCGCTTGCTTGCCTGGGAGTCCTGGATGCCACCTATTTACTCGTTTATAAGTTGACAAACAACCCTTCTATGTGCCTGGGATCAGGCGGTTGCCACAATGTCAATTTCAGCTCCTATTCGGAAATCAGCGGGATCCCGGTCTCTGTGTTTGGGATGATCGCTTATCTTGTGATTGCCGGCATTCTTCTGATGGAACCGAGGTTTAAAATTGCCCAAGAAAATGGGTCGCTGGCAATATTTGGAATCAGCCTGGCGGGTGTGGCTTTTACTGCCTACCTCACCTGGCTTGAGATTTACGTAATTCACGCCATTTGCCCTTTTTGTGTGGCTTCGGCCATCATTATCTCTTTGATCTTGATCCTTGCCATTATCCGGTTAATTAAACAACCTGCATCATAGGAGGAATTCATGCCCCGCATCCGCTGCCACTATATTGACTGTGTTTTCCTAGACGACGGCTATTGCAGCGCCGCGGCGGTCGAACTGGACCCCGATACCGGCTGTGCGACCTATACTCCCAATGAAGAAGCCGCTACCAAGGATGAAAATTGGGAAGAAGAGGAACTTGAAGAATGGGAGGAAGAAGAAACCGACGACGAGGAAGATGACACGTGGGAAGAAGACGAGGATGAATTCTAATCAAAAGGCTTTAAGATTCTCTATTGCTACATCTTTATAAAATTTGAAACTCAATCTCTACCCCCAAAGGGACGCATAAGCTGCGCCCCTTATTTATTTTCCATCAATTGATATAGCAATACTCCAGCAGCGACTGCCAGGTTCAACGAACTAACGCGGCCTTTCATAGGCATGGATATGACCAGATCGCATGCGGCCATCTGTTCCGGGGAAAGCCCCTTTTGCTCATTTCCGAGCAGTAAAATGGTGGGTTTATTTCCCCGGTGGAAGGCTCGATAATCAATCGTGGCATGCGCCGAAGAACCCACCATTTGAAATCCAAACTTTTTCTTCCATTGCACAAACTCGTCAAAAGAAGCCTGCACCACCGGTTTCCAGAATAAAGCACCCATGCTGGCACGTACCACGGAGGGGTGATACAGTTCCACACCCCCGCCCAAAAGGAACAAAACGTCTGCACCGACCGCTTCCAATGTACGCAGGATCGTCCCAACATTGCCCGGGTCTTGTGGAGAAACCACCGCGACAGCAAAAGATATTTTTTCAGATGAGAGGTTTTCCAGGTTTTTTTGTCGCTGGTGGGCGATCGCCAGGATTCCCTGAGGATTGTCCTTATCGGCGATGGAGGTAAACAACTCACCGGTCAGGGCAAAGCAGCGCACTCCACTGCGGGTTTGCTCTTCCATAACGTGACGAGCGAAGTCGCTGGTCAGCAAGTCAGGAGCGTAAACAAGAGACTCAATCTGCCAGCCAGCTTGGAGTGCTTCGCCTACGGGGTGGATTCCTTCTATAAGGAACAATCCCGTCTCCTGGCGGCCTTTTTTCTGATGCAGAGAACGGACTTGTTTAACGAGTGGGTTGGAGCGGCTGGTAATGATTTCAGACATAATTTGATTTTACCCGATTAGGCTATAATTTTAGCGGAGGCTGAAATGACTAAATTTTATAATGACCTTATTGACCGCTTATCAGAGTTGCATACTGACATCGGGAAGTCTTTGGAGGGTCTGCCTGTCGAGGCACTCGACTGGGTCCCCGGTCCTGAGATGAATTCCCTCTCTGTGCTGGTTTTCCACTTGACCGGTTCTGAACGTTATTGGATCGGGGTGGCAATAAATGAAGCCCCCGAACGCGATCGCGAAGCTGAATTCAGGACAAAGGGGGTGAGTGCAGAGGAATTGAAAGCGCGACTGGTTTCAGCAGATGAGTTTGCCCGGGAGTCGCTGGCCAGTTTATCCTTGAAAGACCTGGAAGCTGCTCGCCATTCACCGCGCAACGACAAATCATTTAGCGCCGGGTGGTGCCTGGCTCATGCCCTAGAACATAGTGCCCTCCACACTGGTCACATCCAGATAACGCGGCAATTATGGGATTTGAGGTAACCTTTATGTTTGGGAGATGAGTTGAAAGCTTCGTTGGATGGGTTTCACATCTAAATCACCCGATTATTCGGCTGCCAAATTGGCCCTAGGGGGTCTACCTGCCGCGTGAAAAAACAAAAGGTGAAATCTGTTAGAATTGCACGTATGAAAAAACTGGTTTGGATAATCCTGGCCATCCTGATTCTGTGCTCTGCCTGCCAGGCAAAAACCACTTTGGTAACCATTCTCTCCGATGGTCAGGTTCATACCTTGAAAACAACCCAGCGGGTCCCGGTAAAGATCCTGGCTGCCGCGGGAGTCTCACTCGGATCCGAGGATCGGGTCCTATATCTCGGTCTCCCCGTTCCGCTGAATGATGAACTTCCCGAAGCTGCATTCTACTCTCTCAGCATTCGACGTGCGGTGACATTGACCATCATTACTCCAGACGGACAGCGTACGCTCCAAACATCTGCAGCGACCGTTGGCGAGGCAATGACCGAGGCAGGATTAACACTGTACAGCAGCGACCTGCTCGACCCTCCCATCGAAACCCCCATTATGGGTGCCATAACAGTTAACTACCGCCCGGCGGGCGATATAGTCATCACGGTGGATGGAACACAGATAAAAACACGCTCTGCGGCAAATACTGTAGGACAGGCTTTGTCTGAGGCCGGTATTCCTCTCATTGGGCTTGATTTCAGCCAGCCAGTTGAGACTACTCCGCTCCCGAAAAATGGTCAAATCCGTGTCGTGCGTGTGGCCGAATTTGTTGCCCTGACAGAAAAAGCCATCCCATTCGACACGCGCACAGAACTTTCAGCCGACCTGGAAATCGACCAACAGGCTCTACTGCAGGGTGGGGAGCCGGGACTGGGAGTGGCACGCCTGCGTACCCGCAGTGAAGATGGAGTGCAAGTCTCTCAGAAATCTGAAAGTGAGAGTATAGTCCGCCCCCCACAGGATCGCATCATGGGGATCGGGACTAAAATCGTCATCCGAACAGCGACAGTGGATGGGGTGACATTCGAATATTATCGTGCAGTTCATATGTACACCACTTCATATTCCCCCTGCCGATCAGCCACGCCAAATGGAAGTTGCTCATATGGCACTTCCAGCGGAATGCCTGTACAAAAAGGAACGGTTGCGATGGTCTACTCGTGGTACCTGGCCTTTGGCGGCGACAAGCTCTATATCCCTGGCTACGGCTACGCGACGGTTGGTGATGTGGGGGGAAGTTACCCTCCGGGCTACCATTACTGGGTGGACCTTGGCTGGACTGACGCGGATTACCAGCCAATGGAGGGTTGGACAACCGTTTACTTTCTAGCACCCGTTCCGCAAAATCCCGTGTACGTGCTGCCATGAACGGACTTTCGCTGCCGCCTTTAAACATATCCAGACTGTTGCGGCGATATAACCTGCGTCCCAGCAAAGGCCTGGGACAAAACTTTCTGGAGGATAATCAGGCCCTGCAGAAAATCATGAGCGCGGCGGACCTGGAGCCGGAGGACGAGGTCCTGGAGATCGGTCCCGGCTTGGGCAGTTTGACAAGATACCTGGCGCTTTCGGCAAGGTTTGTGACTGCAGTCGAGCTTGACCGAAAACTTTTCCCAGCCCTGGAGAGCGTTCTGGCTCCCTATAAAAATATCCGCCTGGTTCAAGGGGATATTTTAAAGATCAACCCCGCTGAATTAATCGAAAAAACGGGCTATGTGGTGGTGGCGAACATCCCCTACTATATAACATCAGTGGTCATCCGCCACCTGTTGGAAACGGACCAACGCCCAAGCCGCATGGTGTTGACTGTGCAAAAGGAAGTGGCAGAGCGCATTTGCGCCGACCCGGGGAAAATGAACCTGCTAGCGTTGAGCGTGCAGGTTTATGGAAAACCGGCCATCGGAGAGGTTATATCAGCGGGAGCTTTTTACCCACAGCCAAAAGTAGATTCTGCCGTATTATGTATAGAACTTTATCTGCAGCCAACCATTCCAACAGATAAGCTGGATATTTTCTTTACCATCATCAAAGCAGGGTTCTCGCAAAAGCGGAAAACCCTGCGGAATGCCCTATCTGGCGGGTTGCGAATCACACCCGGTGAGTCAGAAGACATGCTCCAAGCAGGGAGTATTGATCCCCAACGGAGGGCAGAGACACTTAGTTTGGAAGAGTGGGGGAGATTAGTGAGCGTATATTCAGTCCCCACATAATTCCTTAATTCAAACTCATTAAATACCGGGAAAAAGAAGAAAATCAGTTTTTTTGGTTGATTAGGAAAATATTGTTAATGAAGAAACCATTGGACGATACACCTGAATCACTGAACACGGCCTGCTTTCCCCCTCCGCCGCAAATCACGGTATGCCCATAAGACCTGCCAGACCCGAGCAGCGGCTTCCACCTGGATCTTGAATGACATTTTTGATTTCCCCCAACGTCGGTCGGCAAAATATATGGGGACTTCACCGATCTTAAGCTGCAAGCACCAGGCTATATAGGCCATTTCAACCGTGAATACATATCCGCTGGCTTTGACACGGTCCAGCGGCATTGCCAGGAGTGCCTCGCGTCGCCATAGGCGGAATCCACCCGTCACGTCCCGTAGGGGGATTTGGAGGATGCTGCGCGCATAAAAATTACCCCAGGCTGAGAGAGCTTTTCGCCAGACAGGCCAGTTCTCAGCAGTGCTGCCACCGGGGATGTAACGCGATCCCAATACGAGATCACAAGTTTCTAGCCGTTTTGCCATCTCAACAAGTGCTGTTGGATCATGAGAAAAATCAGCATCCATCTGACCGATGGCATCCAGAGAATCACCTGACAGGCTTTGAAACCCTTGAAGGTAGGCAGATGACAATCCCAATTTTCCTGTGCGATGCATCACACGCAGGCGTCCGGGATTTGCAGAAGCCAGGTCATCAGCGATGCGTCCTGTACCATCTGGACTGTTATCGTCAACGACAAAGATATTTATATCTAATGGAAGTGCAAACACAGCAGAGACAAGTTTAGGCAGATTCTCCGCTTCATTGTATGTTGGAACGACTACGACAATTCTCAATTATGCTCCTATTATTTGTTACGCCAGAAGGCATCCTTGAGACCTTCGATAGTAAATATTTGAGCATCACTTGACTGTAATGACCTTATGCTAAAAATCAACCGCTTGTTATCTCTGGCAGATTTCTCGCGATCTTTGATTGGATAAAAATACTCCAGCGATCTTTCAAGACGCCCGCAAATTCGATTTTCCAATTTTGTGGCAATCCCCGGTTCCGTGACCAACACAAAAACTGAGGTATCAACGTGTCCGAGGAAATCCTCGGGGCTCCCCGTATCCCGGATCGCGTTCTGAAGCATCAAGCTGACTGCACGCATAACATCATCCGAGGCCACAAAACCATAGATTTCCCTGAAGGTATCCAGGTTTTCAAGCGAGATTATAAGCGCCGTCCATTCCGGTCTTTGGAGGCACTGTATCAAGTGCTCATCTACCAGCTTTCCCTCCGGCAGACCGGTGACAGGATTAGTCAAGCTATCCTGGCTGGCTCGCCGAAGGACATTGCGGACACGCAGCCGCAGGTCCTGGACATCAAATGGCTTCGTGATGTATCCATCCACACCAAGTTCAAGACCTCTCAAATCGTCGATGAGTTCGCGTTTATCAGTCATGAAAATGATAGGGATGTCTGCTGCTTTGTGACTGCCACGCAACTGGCCAGCAACTTCAACTCCATCGATATCAGGAAGTCGAATGTCTAAAATAATTAGATCGGGGTGGGCGGTTTTATATGCGTGGACCCCTTCTACCCCCTGGTTCACGGTAACGACCTCATATCCCTCTACGCGAAAATATGCAGTCAACATATCGGCCAGATCGAGGTCGTCTTCAATAATCAGAAGCTTTGGTTTCGCTTCGGTCATGGGTATTTACTTAGGAGAGGGGTTCTTTTTGAATGACGAACTCACAGACTGCATCACTGACTGCGCAACATTTGGATTCGTTGACCCGAAATTCAGATCCCCCAGAAACCCACGTGAGCATGGCCTGCAGCAGCCCGGTGGTGATATAGCAGACCGGTTTGTCCGCACCTTTGCGAGACCAGCAGGTGGGGCAGCGATGTATCGTCCAAATGAAGGCGTCATCTGTTTCATCCACGCTGGTCAGTTGGTCTGAAACTTGAGAAAAGATCCTGGCAGCAGCCGGGAGGCCGATGCGGATCTTGGTCTGGAGCGGCAACACTTTAAATGCCAGGTCACTAACCCCTGCCAGTGCGCCATAATCCTTGAGCACGTCGCTGAAAGTTGAGCGCCCGGCGCGTAATGCCAGTCCACGACCGCCACGCGGGCCGTAAAGCTCTTCCAAGCCAATATGGATGGCAGTGTAATCGGCGAAGTCGAACTGGCGCTCCAGGTTGTCGGGAGGATAATTGTCAATCAAGTTACTCAAGCCTGCCAGGTTCAAAATGGCATTCAGCCCATTTTTCCCCATCACTTCTTCATAGGCTTGCAGCGCGATGCGGGCGAATTTGTTGGTGTTGTAATAACCGCTTTTTGGGATTTGCTGCATTGCCTTCGCCGCCTTAGATAAGTTTCAAGAGGTCTTCTGATGTGCGCCGCATGTCAAGCAAAATCAAACCAAGTTTGGCTTGACCGCGTGCCAGGGCAGTCAACACGGCTTCCTGGCCGACAGACATCAGGATAACGTAGCCTTTCTCCCCCTTGATGTATACCTGCTCCAGAGACCCGCGTCCCAGCTCGGTCGCTATCCGCTCGCCAAGCGAAAGCATTGCGGCTGACATAGCCGAAACCCGGTCCTCTTCCACTCCGTGGGGTAGAGCGGAGGCAATGCTCAAACCATCCACACTAACAACGGCTGAAGCCTCTGTATCAGGCGAGGAAGCCTGGAGCTCCCGCAAGCGGTCAACCATGAGTTGGATGCGATTCTTTGCCAAAATTGCCTCCTTGGAACCTAAAGTAAATTTAGCACAGGGAGCATAATGTGTCAAGTTATCACCCGCCTCCATTTTGAATGGACGGTTTACAAAAAAGTCAGCCGATAAAACATGCTATAATCCCTTCCCGTCCAATAAAGTATCCCTCCATGCGCCGAATCCTGATTCCCGTTTTTACTGTTTTATTACTGTTGGATAACCTGCCCATTATAAGGACAACCGCCGAGGCTCAGGCTGGACCCATTCCAGTCGGCGAGCCAGACTCTGGCTCGGTGGTGTGCCCGCCCGGGGTGTACGATACTGCACCTGACGGCTGCCTGCCCCTGGGTCCATCCGAGTACCTGACTCAAATTGCGGCGACCGGCATTCCTTATCCCATCCTGCCGCTGCCAGCCTACCAACCCCCCACTGACCTTAACGATATCCCATATCAATATTTTAAAGTCACCGACAAGGGTGCGCCGCTATATGCCACGGTGGAAGATGCGGCAAACAACCAGCCATCCGGTCAAATCGCGCCCGGATATGAACTTTACGTTTCATACGTGGGTGTCGAAACAGACAGGAACGGAACATCCTATTACAGGCTTCGTTCGGGTGATCTGGTCGGCATGGACGGCGGGCGACAGGCTGTCCCCACATTCCAAGGGCTGGCATTTAGTTCCCAGCCAGCGCACCCATTCGGCTGGGTGATGGACATGACCACCCCACGAACTGCACCCGGTCTAAACAGCCCGGAATCAAGCCACACCTATTACCGCTATAACATTGTCCAAATTTACGATACAAAAGAAGCCAGCAACCTGACCTGGAACCTGGTGGGTCCAAACGAGTGGTTGGATTCGCGCGAAGTCGCGCGGGTGGACCCGCAAACCACACCTCCGAAAGGTGTGACCGGCACCCGCTGGATCGAAGTCAATTTATTTGAGCAAACATTATCCGTTTATGATAGCGATCGGCTAGTGTTTGCCACGCTGGTATCCACGGGTGTAGACCCCTTTTGGACGAGACCAGGTATCTTTCACATTTATATAAAGAAACCGACAGAGACCATGAGCGGCGCCACCGAGGCTGACCGCTCGGATTATTACTACCTGGAAGATGTACCCTGGACGATGTATTTTGACGAAGAGCGGGCCCTGCACGGAGCCTACTGGCATAATATGTTTGGATATCAAATGAGCCACGGCTGTGTCAATTTATCTGTTGGAGATTCACACTGGCTCTATAATTGGGCCAATGTTGGCGATACCGTTTATGTTTACGACCCATCAGGCAAGACTCCGGTAGACGCGTCGGTTTACGGATCCGGTGCGCCTTGACGCTATTAAACCCGTATGGTATATTCAGCCCGCTCCTGGACCCGTGGTGTAGCGGCCAAACATGCGGCCCTGTCAAGGCCGAGATCGCGGGTTCGAATCCCGTCGGGTCCGCCTAAAGATATTTTAAGCCGGCAGCCTGGTGTGACGAAAGTCAGCCAGGCTGTCTGGTTTTTAACTCAATCCGCGTCTTTAGAAAAGCTACGGTTTTCTAATTAATCATGAAGACAACTAAGCAGGAAACGTTCGAAGGATATCGATCGCCAATTAAAACGAAAGAACCAAGCTGATCGGGCAATGGTCAGAACCCATGACCTCATCGTGAATGTCCGCGGCGACGATATGGTCTTTTATATCGGGGGAGACCATGAAGTAATCCAAGCGCCAGCCCACATTGCGCTCGCGAGCCCGGGAGACCATGTCCCACCACGAATACTTCACCGTGTCTGGATGGAGATATCGGAACGTATCAATCAGTCCAATTTCGAAAAACTCACCAAGCCCGGCGCGTTCCTCGGGCATGAAACCGCTGTGGTTTACATTCTCCTTAGGGCGGGCAAGGTCAATCTCTGCAAAAGCAGTATTGAAATCTCCCGTAGCAACCACCGGCTGTCCGGCGCGCATATACGCTTGAGCCAACTCCAGGAACCGGCGATAGAAAGCCAATTTGTGTGTTACCCATGCTGGTCCACGACCACCATTAGGGAAATAGATATTGAAAAAAACAAAAGGTTCAAACTCGTGGATAAGGACCCGCCCCTCAGTATCAAAACGCGGCTCATCCATTCCAGTGACAACCTTTAGTGGAGTTTGCCTGGAATAGGTGACCGTCCCGCTGTATCCCAACTTCTCAGCAGAGTTCCAGGCAGCCTGGTATCCCGGTGGATTTTGAAGAACCGTAGAAAGTTGTTCGGGGTGAGCCTTGGTTTCCTGCACCGCCACCAGGTCAGCGTTACTGGCAGCCAACCATTCCAGGAAACCTTTCTTTTCAGCAGCCCGAATCCCGTTCACATTCCAAGAGATGAGTTTCCAATTCATACCGACTCCTATACAGACATGATACGAATTATTGCCTGAAAGCGAGTGCCTTGGGGGAAGTCGTTGTCCGTCTTCATGGCTCGAAAATGGAATCCGCTCTTCCGGCAAATTAGCGAGATTAAAAAAAGTGTTATGATTATATCGCTGTTGATTTGGACCTTCCTCATAAGAGATGATTCTCAATGCAGCCAAAATATGATGTCATCATTATCGGCGGCGGCCCTGCGGGGGCCACTGCCGCTTTTTTTCTTGGAGAGTCCGGAAGAAAGGTGCTGGTACTCGAGAAGGAAACACTGCCGCGCTATAAACCCTGCGGAGGCGCAGTGTCCGCGCACGTGCTGGAGCAGTTCCCATTTTCTTTCGAACAAGTGAACCAGACCAGAGTGAGTACCATCTCGTACGCATACGGCGAAAAGACCGTCACCATTCCCTTCGCAGATCCCTCCTTACGATTGTTCATGAGGGGCGATTTCGACGCTTTTTTGCTAAATCATGCACAAGTAGAAATCCGGCAAGCCACCAGGATTGCGGGGGTGAAGGAGTCGGATGAAAAAGTGATTGTCGAGACAGTGGAGCGGGAGCAGTTCGAATCAAATTATCTAATTGGAGCCGACGGAGCAAACTCAGTCACTGCGCGTGCGCTTGGTTTGCGCCGACAAAAAACGATGGCCGGAGGGATCGAGATCGAAGCCTCCGTTCCCGAGGAAACCCTGAGGCGATACTCCAATAAGCCACTGCTGATCGTCGGCGAGTTGAGCTTCGGATACATTTGGATCTTCCCGAAGAGGGACCATTTATCGGTCGGGATCGGCGGGTTGCATCCACGTCCGGGCGAATTGCAATCTGTCCTGGAGAGGGTGATGAGACGGTTCGGGATCCTTATCGATGGACAAACGCGGCACGGGCATCCCATCCCAATGTATAACCAGCGCGAACCACTGGGAACTAAGAGAAGTTTATTGGTTGGCGATGCAGCTGGCCTGGTGGATCCAGTGACAGGAGAGGGGATCCGATATGCAATTAAAAGCGGACGCATGGCGGCTGAAGCTATCCTGGAAGGGAACTTAGAAAAATATTCTGACCGAGTGGATCATTCCATCGGTCGCAGCCATCGGGCGGCGAACGCGTTCTTTAGCATTTTCTACAAACATCAAAAAATCGGATTTGATTTTGGCTTGAGGAATCCCGCCCTAAGCAACGGCGCAGCGGAAATGCTGGCCGACCGGATTGGATATGGGAGGTTATTGTTTCGAATCGCCAGGTCGATCCCGCGGTTCATATTAACGAAAAAGATTGCCCTGGATGAGCGAGCGAGCATTTTTCCATAGGGAGGGGAAAGAGCCGGTTTATTCAGCGACCGGAAATTTACCGTCTGCATCCCTGACAACAGGTCCGTGGCCCGGGCAGACGATATGCGCGCCCAAGGCGGCTTGCCTTCTCTCGGCCTGGCGTGCTTTCGGAGCGTCCCAGGTTAAACCGGGGCGCGAACCATGGATGCCATTTTCGTCAGTCACCATTGAGTCACCGCAGAAGAGGATGCCAGATGCCGGCGCAAAAAACGATAGGTGTCCCGGGGTATGGCCGGAGGTATCAACCACGAGCAGGCTTCCCTGCATCGGCAGGACCTGACCATCTGCCAGAATCTCATCCACCTGGAAAGGCTTTGCTCTCATAAGGGGACCCAAGAGGGCGAACATGAGGCGGCGAGCCGAGAAGCCCGAGCGCTTGATCTGACGCGAAGCTCTGCCTGCAGCGATGGCGTTTGCTTCAATCTGGCTAGCGTAGGTGCGGGCACCGGTCAATTTGTGCAGGACGGCCAGGCTGCCCACATGATCAAGGTCTGAATGGGTAATGAGGATACGCTTTACATCGTGAGCGGATTTACCCAGGCTGGCTACATAGGTGAGGATTTTTGCATTGCTGCGCGGCAGGCCTGTATCAATCAAGGTCAGCCCGTCGGCGTCGACGAGGATATATGGGTTGGCAATCACTCCAGGGACAAAGTATACATTTTCCGAGATCTTCACACCAGCACCTCCTTTTCCCGGATTCTACCCCAGCATGTTAATAAAACGATAAATTAATTAGAAAAATATCGGGGCGGGCTGGTCACAGCGCAGCATCACGGATTCCCCCAAACAATCTCAGCCCAGTGGACAGGGTGGTCTGTGGCAGAAGCGGGAGGCAACACGTAGACCGGATCGCGCACACTCAGCGTCTTGGAGACGAAAATATGGTCGATCCGGTTATCGCCGGACATGTCGACCCCAGAGGAGCTTATCTTGGAGGGATACACGGACGTCCAGGCATTGGTGTATACGCTGTTGACGAGTTGGTAGGGAGCTTCATAATCCCTCAAGTTATAGTCGCCCAGGGCAACCACATAGGGATCGTTCTTTGAGAGGTCCAGGAGTGTCTGCGCGAAGACCATCTTGGCGGTATCCGAACCATCCGGGTGGACATCGAAAATACTGAAGCGAAGCCCACCTACTTCTATCTCAGCTTCGGCTGTGCCGATCTCATCCGTGTCGCTGTAACTAAAAGCGGTATGCGTGTTCTTCAGGGGGAACTTTGACAATATCGCCGTCCCAAACGTGCCTGCGACGGTGGTTGGACCAAAATAAGAATAGTAACCAAGGTTTTCGGCGTAATAGCGGACATAATCATTGTTATTTAGGGAGATGCGGGTGGTATCGGTCTCCTGAAGAGAGAGAATATCGGGCGAAACGCTACGGATGAGGGCAAGCTGACGGTCGTAAGATTTCTGAGCGGAGCCATCATTAGCTCCCTGGATGTTGAAGGTCATTACCAGGAGAGAAGTTTTGCCCGCCGCATCGACCGGGACACGTTTGGCTGGGAGGAAGCTGACCAGGGTTGCCAGGAAAACCAACCCCAACAGAAATGTCCAAGCCCAATGGAAGTCCAAACCAGATTCTTTCGCGGGGGTTGATTCGACCCTTTTTACCCGCCAAGCGAGCAGAGTGATGATCCCTGCCGACAATAGAAACGGAAGCCAGTATTTGCCACGAAAAATCAGGCTGACCGGTTTGACGTACCCCCATACATTGGTGAAAATATTAGCGAATATGAGCAATATAAGTACCAGACCTCCCAGCAGAATACCCGGGACCAGGCGACGAGGGGAAGGGGTGGCGCGGCGCACCTGGGGGAGGAACAGGCGCAGGTCGAGAAAAATCACCGGGAAGAGCAGCAGCATGAGCACCAGCGGGACCGCCTGCCACCAGGCGGGAGGGCCTACCACAACAACTGCGGAAGCAGGCGTGGGCGGAAAAGGTACAGCGTGAACCAGGATAGTCCCGGTCAAACATATTGTGAAGATGAGATTCCAGGTCAACAGGAGGCGCGGACCGATCCGGTCGAGGAAACGCGGACTCAGCAGCGACAGCAAGACCCAGCCAAGGGAAAGCAAGCTGATGATGATCACGATCAATGGGTAGCTGCCTTCGGTCCAGCGGGCGATCACCGATGGGGCAGAAAAGGCAAACCAGACCAGGATCAGAACCAGGAAGAATCCCAGGATTCCAGGCGTTACGCCGACCAGTTTCGTTTCAGTCGCTGGTTCAGCCTCAAAGTCCAGGTGCGCCAACATCCAGCCGAGAGAAAGAGCAAAGGCCCAGCCACCCCAACCACCCGGGATGGTGAGGGAATAGTCAATGCCAAAATCCAGCGTGCGCAGCAATACCGAAAAGCTCACAGCCAGCGCGAGCCCTGCAGCCCCCCAAAGACCTGGCAGGGAATTCGATTCCCCACGGGGTTTGGAAGGCAATAAGAGAAAGAACAGGCTTAAGCAGGCCCCGGTAGCGAACCCGGATGCCAGCAGCCGGTTGGCAGTGTCGAGGTAAGGGAGCAACCCGCGCGAAATTAGTAATATGCCGAATGAAATCCAGATCAATTGGCGGGAGAATTTCTTATAAAACGGGATCATCAGGAGGGGTGTAAAGAAAAACAACACTCCCAGCACTTTTACATCCAGGTTGGTATTCATCAAATCCAGGATATAGATGGACTCGACCAAAGTGCCAGCCGCTTGAATCAAGAATAAAAAGACGATCGCAAATGCAAGAATGACGGGGAAGTTTTTTTTCAAGGCGCAGTTCCTCCAAATAACCTGGTTACCGAATCCAACGGGTATCCGACAAATCTTCGAAGACAGTCGTGCGCGGGACTAAATTAAATACCTGCAGTAATTCAGGAGTGGGAAGGGAAGGACGGCGGGTGGTCAGGTTCAGGATGGCGCCTTCGATGTCGATGCTGACCGCCTTTTTCCCGTTGGATTTGAGCACATCATGATGAACCTTCCAGCGGGCTCCCTGGGGTGAAAGACCGGCCAGGGCATAGGTGATGGTCACGGTTTCACCCATACGCACCTCCCGAAGAAAGCTGGCGTGGATGGCGGTATAGATCGGGCCGACACCAAGCTGCTCAAACCTTTCAGGCGGAAAGCCGTGGGCAGTGAAGAAGTGATAGCGCAAGTCGCCGGCGGCATCAATGTAAGCGGCGTAATTTACATGACCGTTGGCGTCAATATCTGACCAGCGAATCTCATAGTTTTTAAAATAAGGATCCATGGATAAACTCCAGACGAGAGGGAACCCAAACAACCTGCGTGGGGAGGTTTTTAAACAGGTGTGACTCTCCCACGCATCCTACGCAAATAGAAACCCTCATTGCCATAAAGGGGAGCGCAATGCGGGGGACAGTGTCCAAGTAAGAGGAGGATATTCCCTAGCGGGAATATCCCCATGCGGGGACCATGTCGCAAGGGAGGGTGGTTACGTTTTATAAATTCCCCCTGGATGAACCCGAGCGGAGAATTCGTTAATGCGGGCTGCATCAACCAGGCATGAATTTACCCTTCTGCTTTTTTTCGTTCTTCAGTTTTCGCTTTTCCTTCAAATTATGTTCGGGTTTTTTCTTTTGTTCTTTTTTGCCTTTATCTTTTTTTCCACTATCACCCATGGCTGCTACTCCTTTATTTTTGGGAAAGTAATTATGGAAAAACCAATCCAACCGGGGCTGCGTTAATCGCAACGTGGCTTGATCGGAGTGAATTGTATCCCATTCAGCACTTTTCATGGGAAAAGGATGAGCAGGAGGAAACATAAATCAGGAGCAGGAAAGCGGCTGGAAACGCTTTTTTCCAATATAACCATGGCAGAGATCCTGGAACCTGGGGAGAAATAATGAATGGGTGTGAAACACAGCCTTCCACGGTCTTAACTGTGCTAAAACGATCACAAACGAATGACCGATTTGGAGGGCTTTATTATTGATGACCGGATTGTGAAACATTATTATTGATGACCCGGTGAGCAGCCGCAAATGTCGCAGAAAAAGGGGACCTCAAGGACATAGGCAGCTTTCAGTTGTAAAGGTACTGATGGAAATGGGGCAAGCTTCTCAAAGAACGCCTCATGCTCCATTTCAAATATAGCACAAATATTCTATGAAAGCAAGGGGAATAAAAGAAGTGGATCGTTCTTTTTCATCGCCAGGGGATTAATCCCCAGTTCACCACGAAAGCCGTTTGAAGACAGTTTTAATAAGTTTGAGATCAATACCCCCAGCCGGAGAAAAAAGTACGAGCTTGTCTAAATCTTATAAACCAGGATGCAGGATTTCCCGGTTGGCCTGGTCGGCTTCGAGGAAAATCTGGTTGACCTGGGCCTTCATTTCGGGGGTGGCGCTGGGGGTCTTGGGAATGAACTTGACCAGGTCACGTGCGTCCTGGAGGAGAGCTTTGACCCTGGCGATATATGAAAAGTTATATTTGCCGCCCTCCGCCGGGACAGGAAAATCGCGGGCTTGCTGGATCAACGCGCGGGCGCGCTGGATGCGTTCGACTGCGGGGATGAGACGGGACATGCCTTCTCCAAACGAATAACAGACTCAACACGGTTGATTTATAAAGATGTCGCGAACGACTGAAGTCGTTACTACGTTATATTTAAGGTAAGTCAGGCCTCCAACCTGCTGCGGACCAGGTCCCAAGATTTTGTGGTCAGGAAACTCTCATCCATATAGTGCACCATCTGTTCGAAACGATGCATGGGGATGGTGAAAGTCAATTTGCCGCCCGGGACACAAGGGCGGGCAGAGACGTCAAACATGCCCAGGACGCAAGCTGGATTGTCAGACTGCGCTTCCTGGTAAGGATAATTGATGATGGAGGCGCAGCCGGAACCCATGGGGGTAACGACGCCGTGGGGATCGGATCGATCGTAATTCGCCAGGGCAAAGAGGCCGGAGAGGACATCAGGGGAGGCGAAGAAAATGACTGCAAAGGGATTTTCTCCCTCCGAGAGTTTGTCGAAACGTTTGAAGACCAGGTATTTACCGGGAGCCGTGAAGGGGGGATGGATTTTCAAGTACTGCTCGACCAGTTCAGGAGACTTTTTGTAGCGTTCACCCTCAAGCTCACCTGGAATGCCGCAGGAAAGGAAGTATTCGAAATTGGGGCGAAGTTTGGTGGAGAAACCGGTGTAGCGCTTACCGCCGGAACAGCCAGGAGAATGGGCATTATAGACGTAGGGATACCCTTGCTGGACCTGGGGGAGGTTGCCGATCAGGCAGCGGTCCCGGTTGACGGATTCTTTCAGGTCCTGATCAAGGGGGTGATCGGTGTAGTAATAGCAGATGGGAATGTCGGCACCGGGGAAATATTTGGTCCAGCGAGAGAGGAAGAAGGAGGGGAATTTGGGGTCCATTGAATTTGCCTTTAAATGGGTATTGGGGATGAATTGTTAAACGATCCTTGCGAATATTAGCGGGCGAGAGCCGTTTCTCCGCGACGGCTGGCATGAGGCGCCGAAGGAAACCGAAAGTCTATAGAGTCATTTTGTTCATACGATCACATATTTATTATAAGGCTGATTTCGAAACCGATCCCCTGTGCCCTTGCACTTGCATATAAATACGAGCTACATGACTGCGCTCAGAGAGATTTATTTAGCAGTGTTCAGTGCAAAGGCAATGCAAACACGTGGTTAGGGGAATGCTTCCCGGAAAAGAACCCTCCCCAAGGAAGTCTCCTGACGGGGATGATATGCTTCGCGAGGGACGACGTCGCCGCCAAAACCGGGCAGCTTGCAATGACGGGAACACCCTTGACATTAACGTAACGTCATGGTTTATATTATGGCACGAGGCAAAGGTGTACACCGTAAAACAACTGGCAAAACTAGCGGGCGTGAGCGTTCGCACCCTGCACTACTATGACGAGATCGGGCTGCTCAAGCCGTCTTCGCTGGGCGGGAACGGCTACCGCTACTACGAAGATGAAGCCCTGTTGAAACTCCAGCAAATCCTGTTCTACCGGGAACTGGAGCTGAGCCTCGACGAGATAAAAGCCGTGGTGGGAAGCCCCGATTTCGACGTGCTGACGGCACTGCAATCCCACCGGGAAGCGCTGCAGGGACGAGTGGAACGGTTGAAACGCCTCATCCAGACTGTTGAGCATACCATCGACCATTTGAAAGGAAATGAAAGTATGAATGCAAAAGGATTATTCGAAGGATTTAGCGAAGAAGAGCAGGAAAAGTATGCCCAGGAAGCAGAGCAGATGTACGATCCCGAAACGGTGAGGGCTTCCAACCGGAAGTGGAAGGCTTATTCTCCCGCCCAGAAGGAAAACATCCTGGCGGAGGGAAAGAAAATCTACACCGACCTGGCTGCGGCGATGTCCAAAGGTGCGGAAAGCACCGAGGTACAGGCGGTGATCGCAGCCTGGCACAAGCACATGCAAAACTTCTGGAGCCCCAATGACGAGCAGTTACTGGGGCTAGCGGACCTTTACAATGACGACCCGCGCTTCAAGGCCAACTACGACAAGATCGACCCGAGGCTGGCCGAGTTCATGCGCGAGGCGGTCAAGGTGTATGTGAAGAGGCGGAAGAAGTAAAAGTGTAAAAAATCATCGGTCCCACAAGCGCCAAAGGTTAAAACCCTTTGGCTCTTTTAATTTGTTCTCGTAAGGAATCGTATTAAAAGCTATTTACGCATTTAGTAGTTGTGATATAATAACGATATAACGTTACAACAAACTATAATTAGAACATTTTATTATTTATCTGATTAGAAAAGGAGCAAATATTATGGTAGAAGACCCACTTGAAAAAGTTTTCAAAGAATGAGCGAGCGAAGCTCGCTAATCCCTGCTTTTTCGGATTCTTTCCAGCAAAGAAAAGTGGCACGGTCCTACTTTATCGTTGCTTCAAGTTATTTCGCCTTCGAGGGTACTTTCGACATGGCGTATTCAGCCAAGGCTGTAATGGTGAGGCTGGGGTTCACACCGGGATTGGCAGGCATGATCGAACCATCAATGATATACATCCCAGGGTAGTTATGCACCTGAAAATCCCCATTTATCACGCCCAGCGATGGATCCGCTCCGATGGGAACCCCGCCCAGGATATGAGCAGTGGTAGGAAGGTTCAACAAATTTTCACCGATCGAGCCGAGGGCAATCCCATTTGTCCGTTTCGCAAAATCTCGGGTCAGTTCGTGGGAACCCTTCACCTGGGCGTGGATCTCGTAACCGGGCTCTGGCAGGGCGACCATGCCGCGGCGGAACAGGGTGAAGAAACTGCGCCCCATGCGAAAACGCATGCGGTTATCGGCATGCTGCATAACCAGCAGGATGGTGACATTGTGCGCCCAGCCGGGCAGGAACATTGCCCTGGCAAAGTCAAGAGGGTGGGAGAGGGCCCAACCCAAGAAGCGTAATATCCGGATGGGGATGCCCACGTCAGTGTCAATCAGGGGAGCTGCCAGGAAGCGCATCAGCGAGGAGCCATCGGGGTAACGGACCGGCTCGATGCGTGTGATCGGGTCGTGGTTGTAGATGGAAGAGATGGCTACGCCCTGGGAGTAGTTAACATCCGACTTGCGGGCAACCGCGCCGAGCAGGGCTTCGGAGTTGGTGCGCACCATATCGCCGAGGCGGGGCGACAAACCCGGCAAGGAACGGGTGACATCGCGTAAGCGCAGGAGCAGGTTGAGGGTGCCCATCACGCCACCGGAGAGAATAATGTTGCGAGCGCGGATCCGCCGGCGGGGTCCCTTAAAGAAGCGTGTGCTCGAGCGGTAGGTAACTTCGTAACCGGATGCGGAAGAAACATCTTTCGATGAGGAAGTACCACCCACTGGCAGAGGGCGAATATCCACCACTTCCGAATCTGCGATGATCTGCGCCCCATTCTTCTCTGCAAAATAAAGGTAATTCTTGGGGAGGGTATTCTTGGCGTTGTAGCGACAGCCGACCATGCAGCCACCGCATTGTTTGCAGCCTGCCCGCGCAGGGCCAGTCCCACTAAAATATGGGTCGGAGACAGTGACCCCTTCCTCTCCAAAGTAGGCGCCCACGTCGGTGGCACGGAATGTGCGCTCCATGCCGGTCTCGGCAGCCATTGCCTGCAAAAGTTCATCAGCTTTCCAGAGCCTGGGATTGCGGGTGACGCCGAGCATTTTCCTGGCGGTCTCATAATGCGGCTGGAGCACTTCCCCCCAGGCGACGGGGGTATTCCAGGCAGGGGTGGCAAAGGTTGCCTGGGTGGGGACCTCGAGCACATTGGCATAGCCGAGACTCCCGCCACCCACGCCGGTGCCATGCAGGACCATGGCACCTTTGAGGAAGCTTATCTGGAGGATGCCGTGCAGGCGGAGGGCTGGCAGCCAGAGATATTTCCAGAATTCCCAATTGGTTTTGGGGAAATCCAGATCGCGGAAGCGCTTGCCTTTTTCAATAACGAGGACGGAATAGCCTTTTTCGGTCAGGCGCATGGCGGAGACTGAACCCCCAAAGCCGGAACCGATGACGACATAATCAAGTATCTTTTGCTCCACGTTTGCTCCTTTGGCGAAAGGGTGGAACCAGTGTGTATTTTATCACTGCAAAGATAATTTCCGGTGAGACTGAATTGTCCTTGCTGGAGGTTGCACAAAAGCTGAATGGATGGTTAGCCCACCCCCTTTACCCCTACTTCCCCATTTTTATTAACCAATATAGCTAAATCTCCCAAGCGGCGCGGAGACGGATATAGGTTTCTGCCAGGGCTTCGGGCATGACCTTGGTATCAGCGAGGGTCAACATGAAATTTGAGTCCCCGGTCCAGCGCGGTACCACGTGGATGTGGACATGCCCGGTAATACCGGCACCTGCAGCTTCACCGATATTGGCGCCGACGTTGAAGGCGTCCGGATGGTACACGCTGCGAATCACAACAATGGCATGGGTTGACAGTTCCATCATCTCGGCACGCGTTTCGGCATCCAGATCCTCGAAGGAGTTCAGGTGTTCATTTGCCACGATCATCAAATGCCCGGTAGTGTAAGGGTATCGATTTAGAATGGCAAAACAGCGTTTCCCGCGAAAAAGGACCAGATTGTCAGGACCATCCGGTTCTTTTTGCACATCGCAGAACACGCAGCCGGAGTTTTTGGTCTGGACGAACTTGGTGCGCCAGGGAGCCCAGAGACGTTTCATATTTTCTGATTGTAGCAGAATATATGAAACGCGAAAACCCATTTCGGCTTGTCAGTTCTACTCATATTATTCGATACTTTAGCCCCACCCCCAGCCCGAGGGGAAGGCATCGGGCTCCCGTGAGCCCGCTGCAGCCGCCCCTGGGGGTGCTTCGCGAACGGCGACATGTTGCCGCTTCGGCATGGGGAAGGGAGATAGATCGAAAAAGTAAGATTAACACGCTTCGTTCGCTAATCATACTTTTTCAAATTCTTAATGTTCGATAAGTGCTGCCTGGCGAATACCCGTGCAAGCTGCAGGTTTTGTCCGATGATTTACGTGGGCCCAGGGACTGAAAGTTCAAGCATGAAGGATAATAAAGGGAAGTGGTGATGATAGATTTAATGGCCGATTAATAGAAAAAATTGAATGCCAATTAACAGAATGGTTGACAGTCCTTCCGAAAAATAGTATTCTCAATGCATGCAACAAATGGAGCTGTTTGACGCATCCCCCCGCTGGACGGTGACCAACCTGACCCGTCACCTGCGCCAACTACTGGATGGTGACCCGGACTTGCAAGGCATCTGGGTGGAAGGGGAAATCTCCAACCTGTCGCGGCCGGCCTCCGGTCACGTTTACTTCACCCTGAAAGATGCCGGCGCATCCCTGCGCTGCGTGATGTGGAAGACGGAAGCGGCCCGCCTGCGCCTGGCACTGCAGGACGGAATGGCGATCGAAGCGCACGGCAGCCTGGGCATCTACGAAGTTGCGGGGCAATACCAGCTCTATGCCGACAGCATCCGGCCATTGGGGGAGGGGACACTATTCCAGGAATTCCTGAGGCTTAAGGCGCTGCTGGAGTCCGAAGGTCTCTTTGACCCGGCCCGCAAGCGAGCCATCCCGGCGAGCCCCGCGTAAAATTGGGATCGTGACCAGCCGGACGGGTGCCGCCCTGCGGGATATGCTGAACACTTTGCGGCGGCGGATGCCGCTGGCGGAAGTTGTGCTGGCTCCCACGCCAGTGCAGGGAGAGGAAGCACCACTGAAACTTGTCGCGGCGCTACGGAACCTGAACCGCATTGCGATGCCGGAGGTGATCCTGCTGGCACGCGGCGGAGGCTCCATCGAAGACCTGTGGGCCTTCAATGACGAACGAGTGGTGCGAGCTGTGTGCGAGTCGCAGGCTCCGGTCATCACAGGGGTAGGACACGAGACAGATTTCACCCTGGTGGATTTTGCGGCGGACCTGAGGGCACCCACACCAACGGCGGCAGCAGAGCTGGCGACTGCTGTCACGGTACTGGACCTGCGCCAAGGTTTGGTCGAAAGGTCGCAAATCCTTACCGGAAGGATAGAGACACTCTTCGAGCGGCAGCGGAGCCTGCTGGAAGGATTACAGAGCGGATTGCGTACTTCATCACCCCTGCGGAGGGTTCAAACCGAGCGCCAGCGCGTGGACGAAATGAACCGGCGGGGCACTGCAGCGCAGGCTCACCGCCTGGAACTGGCATTGGCGCGGTGGATGGGGTTGGAGAACCGTCTCGCAGCGCTAAGCCCGCTAGCGGTGCTGAAACGCGGGTACGCAGTGGTTACGAAAAATAAAAGGGTGATCGCAAGCAAGTCCCAGGTAAAGGACGGAGATGGGCTACGCGTTCGCGTGCAAGACGGGGAATTCGGTGCCCGGGTGAGCGGAGAGGAGTAGGCGAACATGGCAAAAAGTGAAATCAAACCAATTGAAAAATTATCCTACGAGGAAGCCTTTGCCGAACTCGAAAAGATCGTAGCGGCGCTGGAATCGGGGGAACGCCCACTGGAAGAGTCGATGAACCTGTTCGAGCGCGGGCAGGCGCTCACCAAACGCTGTGCCGAACTGCTGGACAAGGCTGAGTTGAAAGTTAAAGAACTGGCAGGTGAAGAGCTGACCGATTTCGAGGAAAACCAATGAACTTTGCCCCCCTCCTTCAAAACCATATTTTATGGACAGCCATGGCCGGATGGATCCTGGCCCAGGTGTTGAAAGTGCCACTGGACCTCCTGCGAGAGCACCGCTGGAACTGGGCCCTCTTTTTCGCTGCCGGCGGTATGCCCAGCTCGCATTCCGCTCTGGTCACGTCGACCGCGGCGGCCGTGGGTCTGCATGTCGGCTTTGATTCCCCGGTCTTTGCAGTGGCAGTGGCCCTGGCGATGGTAGTGGTTTACGATGCCACCGGAGTAAGGCGACAAGCCGGGAAGCAAGCCGAGAAGATCAATATCCTGGTGGAGGAACTGCTAAAAGGGCACCCGATCAGCGAAGAGCACCTAAGGGAAGCCATCGGTCACACACCCCTGGAAGCGATGGGCGGGGTGCTGTTGGGCTTACTAGTGGCGTTGGGAATGTGGTTTTTATTGCATTAATACCTGATTTAGACATTAATAAATAAACAGCCCCCAGATAAATGAGGGCTGTTTTTTCACTGGATGTCTTTCAGGACAATCATCGTTTAACTAAGTTGAGTTTATAAGATTAGCGATTTAGCATGGAAAATAATTTAGAAACTGTCCAGATCCCTCCGTTATAAAAATTGTGGGAGATTTATGCCTTCAAGCCGCAAAACATAATTTCGTACAATTTTTTGGTAGCAACCAGGGGTTCCATACCGAGTTCCACCATTAACGTCTTTTCCAGTAGAGTAAAGCCATACCACTAATCGGAATCAATAAATCCGCCCTAGAGACGGATTTTGATATCACGAACGAGCTGGAAACACGTTTTTGGAAATTTCATTCCCTGCCCAGGGAAAACCGAATCTCCGGTTATAGGATTTTACGATTCAATCTTTTCCTGACCAGATTAACTACACTGTGGATTTCAGGGACTCGCAGCAAAATCAAAACAAGCGCGTAAACAACTCCTCCGGTCAGCACGCCGCCCAGGGTTATCAGCGCAGCAGAGTGGGAGGCCATGACTCGGGTCCATCCCAGCAGAGCAGCGCTCATGAACAGGGTGGCGAGCAAGGCGGCAGCCGTGCCTCTTGCAAGGGACCGGGCGTGGATGCCATGAATTCGTTTACGGAGCAGGAAGAACATGACAGTAGTCTCTATGACGGTTTCAAGGGTGATCGCGAGGGCCAGCCCGCCGAGCGGCATTAAACCCATTTGCTGGAACCAAATGGGGAAGGCAATGCTGAAAAGGATATTCAGCCCCATTGCCCCGGCGCTGACCAACGCGGGGGTCTTTGTATCGTGCAGAGCGAAGAAGGCGCGCACCAGGATCTCCAGCACGCAATGGGCAACCAGCCCGATGGTGTACCACAACAACGCCCAGGAGGTCATTTGGGTGGATACAGCCAAGAAATTCCCATGCTGAAACAGGAAAGTAATCAGAGGCTCCCGCAGGAGAATCAACCCAAGGGTGGCAGGGATGGAAAGGAAAAGCACCCCACGCAGCGAAGCGGTGAGCGAACTACGCATGTCGTCCACTTGGCCGCGGGCGAACTGGGCAGAGAAGGTGGGCAGGGTGGCAAAGCCGATGCCCGAACCGATCACCACCAGGGGCATGGTCATAATGGGGAAGGCAAAATTGATGGCTGAGAGCGAACCGGTGGGCAGACCGCTGGCGATGATGCCGGTGACGACCATGTTAATCTGAAGGACCGCCACGCTGATGAGACGCGGTCCCATGAGCAGGACGACCTCGCGCACCGACGGATTGTTCAAGCCCAGAGTAGGGGTGTAACGGCGGGAGGGGAGGCGGAACAGGTCTGGGAGTTGAATGGTCAGGTGCAAAATGGACCCGAGGACTGCGCCCCAGGCCAGGCCAAAGATACCCATGGAGGGAACGAAGAAAATTAAACCGATGATGATCCCGGTCCAATAGAGGGCGGAGGCTAGTGCGGGCAGCAGGAAACGCTGGTACGAATTAATAATGCCGGACAGAATCCCACTGAGACCGAAGACGGTGGAGGTGATCAGCAGCACGCGCAGCAGTTGTGCGGTGAGGGCCTGCCGTGCTGGAGAATAATGGGGAGCCAGCAGGCGGGCTATTTGAGGGGCTACAAGGGCGGAGACCAGGCTGACGGCTGCCAAGAGCAGCACAACCAGGTTGATAATGGAGGATGCCAATTTCCAGGCGGAAGGATGGTCATCCTTGGTAAGAAAAGCGGTAAAAGTCGGGATGAAGGCAGAAGCCAGCGCGCCGCCTGCCAGCAGATTGAAGAGCAGGTTAGGGAAGATGTTAGCGGTATTGAAGGCATCCATGAGGGAGGTAGTGCCAAAAGCGCTGGTGGCAAGGATCTGCCGCACCAGTCCAGCCACCTGACTCAACAGGAACGCCAGCATCACCACCCCGGCGGCACGGGCGATCTGGCGGTTGGCATGACCGGAGGATTCGTTCACGAGCGAGGATTATACCCCAGGGGGTAGCCAGCCGAGGCAGTGGGCACCGGTGATGGATCCCTGGAACAGTAATATTCCGACCATAACTCTTCTAAAATGGAACTTGTGTGCTAGTTATTCCCAGGAGGCAGTATAATAAGGCTAACCCAATGTTTTTTTGGAAAGAGAATGAAGACCCACAATAATGCGCGTAGACAACCTACTTTCCTCCTGCTTATAATGACGCTGGGTTTATCTGCCTGCATCCCTTTGACCTCTAGCCTGCCTACGCCTATTCCTGTCACTCCTGAAACCAATTCAATTCCAAGCTGGCTTGAAATCTATATCACCAATCCAGCTGCGCCCCAGTCGGCTAATTTTGAAGGTGGTCCAGACGAGAACCTGGCTGCTGCCATTGATAAGGCGCGCCTTTCGGTGGATGTGGCTGCGAACAGTCTCAATTTGGCGAGCATTCGAGATGCGATTATCCGTGCCTATCACCGGGGAGTGGCGGTGCACATGGTGATGGAAAGTGACAACATGGGCGGACAGGACGTCCAGACAATCCAGGAGGTTGGGATTCCCATTAAAGGTGAGCCGACCGAAGGGTTGATGCTCAATAATTTTGTCGTCATCGACGGGAATGAAGTATGGACAGGCTCGATGAATTTCACCACCGAGAGCGCGTACGCAGATAACAACAATCTGCTGCATATCCATTCCAAGGTGATTGCCGATGAATTCATGGTCGAATTCAAAAAGCTGTTCGAGGGTGACTTGGCAGAAACCGAGGCAGGCATGGCCACTCCCAACCCGTCGCTCAATATCGAAGGAACAGATCTGGAAGTGTACTTCTTGCCGGAGGAAGCGTCAGCGGCGCGGATCACGGAATTGATCCTGGGTGCCAATAAAAGCATTTCTTTCCTGAGCCCAGAATTCTTCGGGGCAGTAATTGACGGGGCAATCGGAGGAGTTGGGCCGCAAGTCACCGTGGAAGGGGTTGTGGATGCCTCCATGGCGGATTATGGAGTCCCGGCACCAGAAACAAGATTAGATATGCGCGCTGATGGAAATATAAACGGC
The DNA here is from genome assembly GCA_963760245.1 of uncultured Chloroflexia bacterium. GTDB lineage: Bacteria > Chloroflexota > Anaerolineae > Anaerolineales > Villigracilaceae > UBA877. The sequence goes on from CAVXCH010000004.1 coordinate 1,441,236, forward strand.
TCTATGCATGAAAGTGTCATTATCATTGACCAGAGAATCGTTATTATTGGATCTTATAATTTTTCCAACGAGGTAAACGAAGCCGTTCATGGTGTTAATTCTTCTCCTATCCATTCCAATGTGATCATCCTATTCAACACAGGAATCGCGGCAGTCTTCAACAATGAATTTCGTGGAATCTATAACCACGCTCTGACTAAGTGGCCTCCGCCTAACCTGCCGACATCTTCACTATCCGGTGAAACAACCCCGCCTCCAGCTCCTTGAACAGTTATATGTCCCCCATAATGCAAAATAAACACTGCGGAGATAATGGCATGGGCAACCCAATACATGTGCGTGGTCGACAGATCGTCCCGGCGCTCGTTCTGCTTTTCCTGCTAACAGCCTGTTTCCCCAACAAGCAACCTGTCCTCCCGACCTGGACGGCTGTGCCAAGCTTCACAAGCCCCGAACCTACAAACAGCTGGTTTGAAATCCATTTTACCAACCCGGCGGCACCCCAGGCGGCGAATTTCGAGGGAGGTCCCGACGTGGCCCTGGCAACTGCCATCGACAAGGCACGTCTATCCGTGGATATGGCGGCTTACAGCCTGAACCTGTGGAGCATCCGTGATGCGCTTATCCATGCCCATCAACGAGGCGCCGTGGTGAGGCTGGTGATGGAAAGCGACAACATGGATAACCAGGAGATCCAAGAGATCCAGGATGCGGGCATCACAGTCACCGGGGACCAGCGGGAGGGCCTGATGCACAATAAATTCGTGGTGATCGACCACGCCGATGTTTGGACCGGTTCGATGAATTACACCACCAGCGGGACTTACGAAGATAACAACGACCTCATTCTCATCCACTCCACACAGGTCGCACAGGATTACACCACTGAGTTCAATGAAATGTTCGAAAAAAACATGTTTGGCCCGGATACGCTTGCGAATACCCCTTACCCAAGTGTAACGATCGACGGGACACGTGTGGAAATCTTTTTCTCGCCGGATGACGGGGTGGCGGCAAAGATCCTAAGTCTCATTAAAAGCGCTCAAAAGAGCATTTATTTTCTGGCCTACTCCTTTACAGCAAACGAATTAGGAAACGCAATCCGTCAGCGGGCGGCGGACGGTCTGACCGTGGCGGGAGTGATGGATGATGGGCAGATCAACTCCAACCTGGGGACCGAGTACGACCCGTTTATGCAGGCCGGATTGGATGTACGCAGAGACGGTAACCCGGGGTTAATGCATCACAAGGTGTTGATCATCGACCGCTCCATCGTGGTCACAGGTTCCTATAACTTCAGCGCCAGCGCTGAAACCAGCAATGACGAAAATGTGGTCATCATCCATAGCGCGGATGCAGCCGAGAGCTATTTAGCCGAGTTCCAGCAGGTCTACGACCAGGCACGGCCATAATTGTTGAATATGCAGGAAAACCAGGCATCCTGCAATACCCTAAAAATGCGGTTGCCATTTTTAGACAGATAGGGTAAAGTAACCAGCAAATCCCAGAGGTCCCCCCTGAGCGATAAGATTTAACTTGACCAATTTTAAAATCTCATCAAGGCTAAATTCAGCAACCAGCCGCTGGAATAGGATCCGGTCAAAATAGCTGCCATATTACCAGGTGAAATCGGCGAGGGCTTGCCGGAAATCCCAGCATTCGGAAAGTAACCTATCCTCCTCAGCCGAAGACCCAAACCATCACTTTCATCCCAACGATGAGCAGTAATGCAGGTGGAAGCAAATGAAAAAATGGTATTCGGAAGATTGGCAATTCACCATAGGTGTTTTGCAGGTGGGGAAGGAGAACAAGGCTGAAGAATGCCGCGCAGGTCTTGAAGCAGGAGATATTTTCACATGCAAGTACGAGACTCCAACCGGATTTTGTCCCACTGCGTTCATCAAAATTTTCCCTTCCTTGGAGACTTTACGATGTGGTGGACATTTGCGCAACCTGAGAGGGACAGGGCCTGCAGACATGATATTCCAGTGCCCGGACGGCCCGGTGAAGTTCAGGTTGACCGGTGCAAAGGTTTTGGATTAAGTCTGCCAGGTGAAATATGCTCTGGATAGTTTTAGCGGTATTCCTGTGGGGGCTGGTCCACTCCCTATTGGCAACACACAAAGCCAAGGAATTGGCAATGCAGATATTGGGGGCACGCCTGGACCGATTTTACCGGCTGGGATATAACGTCTTCGCTGCAATTAGCTTCCTACCAGTGTTGTTGGTGATAATCCTTGTACCAGACCGGACCCTATACCTGGTTCCGGTGCCCTGGTCATTATTCATGGTAGGTGGTGAATTACTAGCTGTGGCAGCTCTTTTCAGCGCATTCCGCCAGACCGACATCTGGGATTTCGTAGGGTTGCGCCAGCTTGGAGAAAAAAACCAGCCTTCCAAACTAACCACATCCGGTCTATACCATTATGTTCGCCACCCGCTTTACTCGGCCGGGATGGCCTTCATCTGGCTGCTGCCATTGATGACGGTTAACATCCTAGCGATCAATATTGCCCTGACAGTTTACGTTGTCATCGGCGCAACATTCGAAGAGCGTAAAATGCGACGCGCATTTGGACAGGAATATATCGAATACTCAGCCATCACGCCCATGTTCATTCCCTTCTCGAAAGGGAACAAATCACGGGGTACATCGTCATAAAAGAAGGTTCCTACCCCACGGTGTATAATCACAGCCAATGTCCTTTGTAACCATTCCCAGACCCCAGCGTTCCCCAGTTCCGCTTCAAATCCTGACCGTGATGGCCGGTAGTCTGTTTCTATTTACATTGATCATCGGGCTGATCAGCGGAGGGTACAACCTGCTCTTTTCCGACCGGATTTTTCCCGGCATTTCGATGGCAGGCGTGGACCTGACCAACATGACACCGGAACAGGCGACCTCTGCCTTGAGCCAGCATCTCACGTATCCGACCAGCGGCCGGGTGGTATTCCGGTACGGTGACAAGGTGTGGGTGGCGACCCCTGCCGAGTTGGGAATGGTTTTCGATGCCGGCAGCTCCATCCAACTGGCTTACGGGGTGGGGCGCCAGGGCGGATTATTCAACGCCCTGGCCGGGCAGCTTAATGCCTGGCAGGGCGGGCTGGAACTGAAACCCATCATCATGTACGACGAACGTGTGGCGCACGGATATATCCAGAATATAGGCGCCCAGATCGACCAGCCGGTCATCGAGACCGATTTACATCTGAACGGGTCAGAGGTGGTATACACCCAGGGGCAGACCGGCCGATTGCTAAACGTAGATGCCACCATGGCGAACCTGTTGACCCAGCTTTCGTCCTTCCGGGATGGGGACGTGCAAATGATAGTGGAGGAACAAGCCCCCGTGGTGGCGGACGCTTCGGCACAAGCAGACAGCCTTCGACAAATATTGAGCGCTCCACTGACCCTGCGTATCGATAATCCCCTGTCGGGTGACCCAGGCCCATGGACCATCGATCCGGACACCTTGGCGGGGATGCTGACCCTGGTACCCGTGGAAATTGATGGGAGCTGGCAATACCAGGTGGCAGTGGATGCCCACGGGCTGACCGAATTCCTGGGGGAATCTCTCCGCTGCTGAACAAGGTCCCCGTAAATGCCCGCTTTACCTTCGACGACAACCCCGGCAGCAATACGCGCCAACTATTACTGGAAGTGCCTGCGCAAGTTGGACGGGAACTTGATATTGAGGCGACGATCCAGGCAGTGCAAACCGGCCTGCTGGCAGGGGAACACAATATCCCTCTCACGGTGGCAACCGCAAACCCAGCCGTAGGCGATGATGCCACCGCGGCCTCGCTAGGGATTACCACGCTTGTTTCATCCAATACAAGCTATTTTCGCGGTTCGAATGGAGCACGCCTGCAAAATATCCAGGCAGCTGCCGCCCGTTTCCATGGTTTGCTCATCCCACCCAATACAACTTTCTCCATGGGTACGGCAATGGGAGATATCAGCCTTGAAAACGGATACGCAGAAGCGTTGATCATTTATAACGGACAGTCGATCACGGGGGTGGGCGGGGGGGTATGCCAGGTAAGCACCACCCTCTTCCAGAACAGCTTATTTTGGCGGGTATCCGATCGTCGAACGACATGAACATGCTTATCGTGTTTATTATTACGAACAAACTCGCAATGGGACAGACCCAAACCTGGCAGGGTTGGATGCCACCGTCTATTTTCCATTGGTGGATTTGAAGTTCACGAATGACAGGCCGTATTGGCTGCTGATGGAAACCTATTTTAACGCTGCCAATGATTCACTGACGTGGAAGTTCTATTCGGGCGATGATGGGCGCACTGTTGACGTACAGAATCTAGGCTTGCAGAATGTTGTTCCGGTACCAGATCCGACCTTCGAAGAGAATCCGGCCCTGGCCGCGGGAGAAATATCCTCGGCGGACTGGTGGGTTACGGATGGAGCCGATATCACCGTGACGCGCACCATCACTCGCGACGGTCAACAACTCTACCCGACCGACACGACCCAAACCCATTACGTGCCGCACGGGGAGGTATGTCAATACGGACCGGGTACGGAAGACCCGGAAGCGCTGGCGGCACAGCTTGGCCTTTGCATGCCCTAGGCGTGGTAAAATAGCCGTTTGCTGGCCTCCGGAGGAGGAGAAACCCATGATCAATAAAGATTTACTCGATATCCTGCGCTGCCCAAATTGTGTGCGCGAAAAAGACGGAAACCTGACATTATATAAGGACTCCTGGTTGATCTGCCAGGATTGCGAGCGCAAGTACCCGATCGTGGAAGACATCCCGGTTATGCTTATAGACGAAGGAGATAAGTGGGTCGGAGTGGCAGAGAAAGACCTACCCGTTCCGCCCCCCATGAAGTGAAATGCCTGAAAAGAAATACGATTTCTTGAAAAAAGTTCGAAGGCTGAAACGACCAACCACCGGCCAATTCATCTGGATGGGGGTGGGACTGGTGGCCGCTTTGGGATTGTTCATTTTCTTGAAAGGTTTTGTAACATGCTGGCGGCTGACGGCTCTGCCGGGGATTGCACCATCCAGCTGCGCAGCGCAAGCTACAACAGCACCTCTATCAAATGCCGAAGGAACTCCGGTGGCGGGGATAACAGCCGGTCCAGAGATGCCGACCACAAGTGCGCCCCAAGTTCCCCTACCTGCACCCTGGGATGGCGCCAGCCGGGTGAACATCCTGGTGATGGGTTACGATTTCGAATCCAATTGGGACCCAAACACCCGGTTATGCCCATGCCGGAGCGATACGATGATCGTGTTCACCATCGATCCGATCAGCCATACGGCGGGGATGATCTCGGTGCCGCGGGACATGTGGGTCAATATCCCCGGATTCAATACTTACAACAAGATCAATGCCGCCCTTTACCTAGGGGATGCTTATAAATTGCCCGGGGGCGGTGCTGAACTGGCAATGAAAACAGTCGAAAATTTCCTGGGGATACCCATCCAGTATTTTGCATTAATAGATTTCACCGCCTTTACGAAAATGATCGACACCATCGGGGGAGTTTGCCTGGATATTCCCAACAAGATCGAAGTAGGCGTGCTTTTTGAACCTGGCACGGTTACCCTGGAGCCAGGCAACCAGTGCCTGAGCGGCAAGGTGGCTTTGGGATATGCGCGCGCCAGAGATGTAAGCCAGGGGATCGCAAATGGCGATGTAGAGCGAGCCCAGCATCAGCAGCAAGTCATTATGGCAATCCGGGATAAAGTACTTTCACCAGGAAATTTCCTGAACCTGATGTCCCAGGCTCCCACACTATATAATGAACTTTCGAGCGGCGTCAACACCAATCTTACCCTGGATGACGTGATGCGATTGGCGGTGCTTGCAAAGGACATCCCACTGGACAGCATCCAGACTGGTGTGATCGATTACACTATGATGCAGGATGGCACCTATAATCTCAATGGGCAGGAATTAGCCGTGCTGCGACCTTACCCCGATAAAATCCGCGAACTGGTGGATAAGATATTCGGCGGCGGCAGCATGGATCCCATGGCGACCGGTACTGTGGACGAGAAAATGCAATCCGAGGGGGCACGCGTAGTGGTCATCAATGATACCGGGGTGGCCGGCATGGCCGAGAAAACATACGACTACCTGAAAACCCAGGGTATGAACGTCACCGCTTTTGGGAATACCAGCGACTATCCAGACAAATATTATGGTCTGTTACCAAGTAAAACTCTCATCATCGTGCATGCAGGGAAGCCATATGCGATGCAATACCTGATGGCACTGACGAAGGTGAGCAGCTCGAGTCAAATCCTGGTGGATTTCGACCCGAATGCCCCGGAAGACATCGTTTTGGCGCTAGGTGAGGACTGGAATTCCAATAATCCGCTGCCTTAAACGGAACAATCCGCATGATCCCGTTGGACGCAGATAGACTTTACCTGTAAAAACTCGCGATCATCGGCGAACATATTAACGGATTAATCGATCTTTTAGATCCACTCATTATAGAAGTCCCCCGAAAACCGACCGCGCAGCGCAAAGAAGACGAGACCCCATTTCGCTTGCACTGCGCGGTTTACCTTGCTGGCAGGAAATTGCGGTTGAGAAAATGTCCTTGAGTAATCCAGTAACCACCGAGACGGTTTCGGTCCTCCCGAAAGGGAGGAACTTCAAGCTTACCTTGACCAGGCTGGCGTGGTTCGCAGTGCTCACTTCCATTTTTGCGCTGGCCTATAACCAGGCGCCGCTGTATACTTCGAACCAGAACCAGTATTTCCTGCATGGGTATGCCCAGGCGGGAATCGGGAACCTAAGCGAGGACTGGCTGGCAAATACTGCCGACCCGACCCCGGTTTTCAGTTTCCTGGTGACAGCCACCCTGCGGTTGTTCCAAAGTGAAAACCTATTCTTTATCTATTACGCCCTGCTCATGGGCGTTTACTTTTTCAGCCTATATGGAATCGTTGATCATGTTATCCCCATCCGATCATCGAGATCAAAGACCGGCCTGTTCATTGCTATCTTCATCCTGCTGCACTCTGCGATTTTACGATTCGTGGTGCAGAGATTTTTTGGCGGGGACTGGCCTTATCTTTTCGAGGGGGGAGTGGCCGGGCAGCGCCTGCTTGGTCCAATCTTCCAGCCAAGCTCGTTCGGCGTGTTCCTGCTGTTGTCGATCTATTTGTATCTGAAGGATAAAAAGAGCCTGGCAGTGCTTAGCACTGCACTGGCGGCAACCTTCCATCCCACGTATTTACTCAGCGCGGGCGCATTGACGCTCGCCTATTTGATCGATACATGGCGCGGACAGAAAAAATTATGGCCAGCCTTCCGGTTGGGGCTGCTGTCCCTGGCTGCGGTTGCCCCAATTTTGATTTATACCTTTATAAATTTCTGGGGCGGCAACCCCGAGATCGACGCGGCGGCGCGCAGCTTGCTGGTAAACGTACGCATCCCACCACACGCGGTCGTCTCAGAATGGTTCAATGCAACTGTCATTGTCAAGCTCTTGTTGGTTGGAACAGGGTTATTCCTGATCCGCCGCACCAAGCTGTTTTGGATGCTGTTTATCCCGCTGTGCCTGTCAATCGGGCTGACGCTTGTGCAGGTCATAACCAGGAACGACGCCCTGGCATTAATTTTCCCCTGGCGACTATCCACCTGGATCGTGCCGGTTTCGGTTGCGCTGATCGTCGGGAAGCTGGTTATCCTGGTGATCTCCCGGACCTCCGTTTCCCTCGAGAGGATATTAAAAAGCACCGGGCTGGTAATCGTCGCCATGGCAGTGGCAGCCGGCATTTTTCGAACCTACCTGGTGAATAATCAATGGTCCGCTTTGCCATACAGGCCTCTCGAAGCGTATGTAAGGACGCACCGGCAGCCTGGGCAGGTTATCCTGACCCCATCCAACCTTTACGATTTCCGGCTGGAAACGGACGCCCCGATATACGTAGATTTCCTGTCGATCCCTTATCAAAGTGCAGAGGTGGTCGAGTGGGACCGTCGTTTCCGCCAGGAAACTTATTTTTATCAGCGAGCAGAATGTTACCGGCTTACAAATTTCTACAAGGAAGGGGTGACTCAGGTTGTCTTGCCAATTGACTTCCCGGTAGCATGCCCCCAACTGGTAGAAACCTACCGAGACAGCGCGTATGCGCTGTATAACATTTCCCCTTAGAAAAAATTGTAGTCCCTAAGAGAATCAGAAACAGCCTTCTCAAAAAGAGGGCTACTTACGCAAATGAACCAGGGTACGCTTATCAAACAGAAACCCGGGGATTAGTGAGCAAGCCTTACTTCCTGGCAGGCTCGTAGCACAGTATCACCACCCCATTTTTATAGCTGGTTGTCTTAATTAAATTCAGACTGACAGATTTGGAGATGTCTTTAAATAGCAGCTTGCCACCTCCCAAAATGACGGGGTGAACCAAGAGCTGATATTCGTCAATCAAGCCTAGCTGCGTGAAAGCGCGGACAATGCTAGCGCTTCCATAAATAACCATATTCCCACCGGACAGTTTCTTCATTTTTTCGATCCCCTCCGGGAGAATATCACGGACCAGGCGGGCGTTATCCCATTTACCCCATTCCACTTTATCGAGGCTTTTCGTGAAGACCATCTTGGGGACGTTATTCATCCGGTCCGCGCCTGGCCAACTTTCTTCAGTCTGGAATGGCCAGACTTTGTTCATGATCTCGTAGGTCACCCGTCCGAGCAAAATTACACCCATCGAATTTTGCAGGTCACTAGCATACACACCCATTTCGTCGTTGAAATTGTCCATGACCCAACTCATGTCCTCGTTTGGGCCCACCATAAAGCCATCCAGCGAAATGAAAATCGACGCAATGAGTTTTCGCATGATTATCCTCCATTTTGAGCAATTATGATAATTTTGATATTATAACTCATGAAAAAGACATGGTCTAGGATTAAATAAAATGACTACAGTTTGAATGACTTGGCGAGGAGGTGAGACAAAATTGAAAGACAACTTTATAGCGACCCAGCCATATCCGAACTGTCGATGTAGATTACTTAGGAAACAATCTGGGATGGAGATGCCATGAAAAGTACAAATAAAAAACATCAATTAAAAAACTCACCCCGATCTAAAATCCGGGGTGAGTCTGTTGGTCAAGACAAGATTAAATTGATCTCAAATACTCGTCAATCGCTGCAGCAGCCTTACGTCCACCGATCATAGCGGTAACCACCAGGTCAGCACCAGTGACACCATCGCCGGCGGCATATACGCCCGGGCGGGTGGTGGCTCCGGTCTCTTTATCGGTCACGGTTATGAGACCATAATCATGGACATCGAGGCCGGGAGTGGTCTTGCCGATAACTGGGTCAGGCCAGTAGCCGAGCGCCTTGATGGCAGTATCCACTGCAATGGAGAAATTGGAGCCTTCCACGGGGACCGGTTTGCGTCGACCTTTGGCATCGGGGTCACCAAGTTTCATTTCGATGCACTCAACTGCAGTCAGATGTCTGTCCTCGTCGGCAATAAATTTGACGGGCTGGGTTAGGAACCTGTACTTGGCGCCTTCTTCTTTCGCCATTTTGCGGTCTTTACGACCACCCGGCATTTCCTTTTCGGTGCGGCGGTAAAGGCAGGTCACTTCCTCGGCACCCAGGCGTAAAGCGGAGCGCAGGCAATCGGAGGCGGTATCGCCACCGCCGATGACCACCACGCGCTTGCCCAAAACCGGGCGTTCGCGTTTATCCTCGGGGAGCAGGTTTAGTTCAGTATTGGCGCGCATCAGGAAATCGGTGCCTTCGTAAACGCCAGGGAGATCCTCGCCGGGAATGTCCATGCGGGCATCGATGCCGGTGCCGACGCCGACGAAGACCGAATCGAAACCCTGGTTAAACAAATCGTCAATGGTTTTGTCTTTACCGATAACGGTGTTACCGACAAATTTCGCACCGGCTTTTTCGAAGTCGCTCCAGCGGCAAAAGAAGACTTCCTTGGCAAGTTTAAAATTCGGGATGCCGTATACCAGCAATCCACCAGGCGCAGGTTTTGAATCAAATAAAGTAACGGAGTGACCCTGTTCGAGAAGTTGTTCGGTGCAGCCCAAACCAGCCGGGCCGGCTCCGACAATAGCGACCTTTTTGCCGGTCGGTTTACCAACGGAGATGGCAACCCCGGCAGTTTTACGCTCATAGCAGGTGACGAAGGTTTCCAACGAGCCGCACAATACCGGTTCATGGGTTTTATTCAGCACACAGGAGCCCTGGCAGAGCTGTTCGTGCGGACAAACCCGTGAGCAGATCTCAGGCAGCGAGGAGGTCTGACGATAGAGCTGGGCAGCTTCGACATAGCGCCCCTGTTCGATCAGCCAAATGGCTGAGGGGATATCGTTGTGGCAGGGGCAGGCGAGCATGCATGGAGCCGGGTCGGGGCAATGAATGCAGCGGGAAGCCTCCAGCATGGCACGGTCGGAATCTAGAGGGATGACCACATCACCAAAATCGCAGACGCGTTCCGTAGGCGGCCGAAGCGACAGGTCCTGGTAGGGCATGTAGACGCGGGCTTTGCGGTCAATTTCGAGAAATTCACTTGGAATCGTTTGCATTTGGTACTCTCCTGCCGAAACCGACAAACTCAACCTATTTTGATATGTATCATACTCAATCTTGTGCAGGGTATACAGGCTTATATGTCACGATTGCCGGTGACGATAATCACAATGTAATGGGGTGTCAAATTGCCATCTATTGGCCGGATGTCATGCCATTCTTATGTTGGGAAGGAATAGATCGCTGCAACCCATTTTCGGAATGGCTAGAGCCGTATAATAACCTCCTTGGAATCAGTGCAGCCAATTGATCAGAAATTTGTGATTTTGAAACCGTTAATCCCAAGAGGACGACCAAACTATTCTTCACTCATTGATTCTGTTTACATACAGTTAACAAGGTTGCCCACCGCATCGCGGTGTTGGAAAGTGGGCAGATCATTGAACTGGGTTCGCACGAGGAACTCATGAAGAAAAATGGCTTGTACGCCCGCCTGTATTCGATGCAGTTCCGTAACCCTGAAGAAGAACTGACGATCCTGCTGGCCAAAGCTCGGGCTGAGCAGGCTGCGGATACAGTCTTGCCGGAGAAGACCAGCGGTTTATTGGATTTGCTGCGAGGACAGGGGAGGTAAACCTTAAGATCAATCTGTTCGCAAGGAATTTATCGAATTGTGATTTCACCAATATTCCAATCGTTGGGTCTTTCATCCAATCCCAATTTTTAGAGGGCCTGTCGATTTTGTTTACATACAGTTAATAAATATGTAGTATCCTCACTTTTGACAAATTCGCTTTGTTATAATAAACCATCAAAACCCTGTTTCTTGATTTAAGAAGCGGGATATAAAAGATCGATAAAAGAATAAAACCATCGAGTATGTGTGGTTAAATCAACTTGTTTGCCAGACCCATGCCAGGCTGGAGGTCTCTAGCCTGCGATGGTACGCGTAAACAATATACAGTAAACAAATGTTGGAGGAATGGAATGGCAGGGAAACTTGAAAATGAAATTAAGAACCCCGGAAAGAAGAAGGGGTTGAGCCGCACTGGAAGAACCTGGTTAATCGTTGTGCTGGTTGTTGTAGTGGTAGCGGGGGTGATCGTCATCTACCGGGCCAGGGCAAATGCAAACGCCGCCAGCGCGTATCAAACAACAACCCTCGCACGCGGTAATTTGAACGCCACGATCGGCGCCACCGGAAACGTGCGTGCCAACCAGACTACAGTCTTGACATGGCAAAACACCGGTACCATAGGTGTATTGAATGTCAATCCTGGGGACCAGATCAAAGCAGGGGATGTGCTGGGCAGCCTGGTCTTTGCCCCCCTGACCCAGAGTACTCTGGAGTCCAACCTTGTCACAGCCCAGGAGAACCTGGCTCAGTTGACTTCCCTTGAAGCGATTGCGAATGCAAAACTTGCCATCACGACGGCAGAAACAAATGTAACCAATGCCCAATATGGAGTGAACAATTTGCAGTATTGGCAAAATAATAGCTTGATCCAGGACCAGTATGCCAATGTGGTGATTGCCAAGGCCAATTTGGACAAGGCACAGACAGCTTATGACAATGCGAATGTGGGGCCATACATTAACAATGCAGGTGAGGCAGCACTCTACCAGGCTTTATATGATGCCCAGCAAGCGTACAACAGAGCTGAGAATAGTTACAGTACCTATTCGCAGAAACCGACCCAGCGACAAATCGATGAAGCCCAAGCGACCCTGGACCTCGCCAATGCCACTCTGGAACAAGACAAAACATATCTTGCAGCTTTGACCGGAGGATCAGTGCCTGCTGACGCCACCGGGACGCCGTTGCTTCAACTCAAGCAGGCCCAGCTGGCCGTCCAGACCGCACAGGATAACCTGGATTCGGCCAAGCTAACTTCCACGATCAACGGGACGGTCACCGAAGTCAATGGGATGGTGGGCGACCAGGTATCTCCAGGAACTGAAGCCTTCCGCGTAGATGATCTTTCTCGCTTGCTGGTGGATGTGCAGGTCTCCGAGGTGGATATTAATAATGTGACGCTCGACCAGCCAGCATTGGTGACATTTGATGCCGTGCTGGGAAAAGAATATCACGGCAAGGTGGTTGAGGTCAGCCGGGTGGGGACTTCAGTCCAAAATGTAGTCAATTTTAATGTTACGGTCGAGTTGACTGACCCGGATGCAGATGTAAAACCAGGCATGACCGCCTCGGTGACCATCACCATCCAGTCCTTACAAGACGTGCTGCTGGTCCCGAACCAGGGAGTACACCTGGTCAACAGTCAACGGGTGGTGTACATCCTGCGGAATGGCCAACTTTTGGAGATCCCGGTCACGCTAGGTGCTTCGGACGACACGATGAGCGTCGTGATCTCCGGAGATCTTGCCGCCGGAGATGTACTGGTGTTAAACCCCCCGATAAATTTCCGACCGGGACAGGGCGGCGGTGGGGGGGGCATTTTTGGGGGAGGATAGCATGGCTCCGGACTGTGTCATTTGCGCCGAAGACTTGACAAAAGTGTATCAGATGGGCCAGGTTGAGGTGCACGCGCTGGCAGGCGTTTCTTTAAGCATCGATCGAGGAGAAGTGGTGGCCATCATGGGGCCCTCCGGTTCTGGAAAATCGACCCTGATGAACATCCTGGGATGCCTGGACCTACCGAGCTCAGGTAAATATATCCTGGACGGGGAGGCGGTCGAGGAGCTCAACGACGACCAATTGGCCGATATCCGCAACAGAAAAGTGGGCTTCATCTTCCAATCCTTCAACCTGCTCTCGCGTACTTCAGCGCTTGGCAACGTTGAATTGCCACTTCGGTATGCTGGGAAAATCCAGAACAGAAGAGAGCGCGCCCGGGCTGCACTGGATTCGGTTGGACTGGGAGACCGTATCTCGCACCGTCCGACAGAATTATCCGGAGGACAACAACAGCGCGTAGCGATTGCGCGGGCGCTGGTCAATAACCCTGCCATCATCATGGCGGATGAGCCAACCGGAAACCTGGATTCGAAGGTTGGGAAAGAGATCCTGGAACTCCTGCTCAGCTTAAACCGTGACAATGGGACCACTTTGATCATCGTGACCCACGACCAAACAATTGCCACCCAGGCACAGCGTATCATCCGCCTGCGCGATGGGCTGGTTGAGGAGAAACAATGAATTTCGGACAGTCCATCATCGAGGCATTGGAAACCATGAACGGAAACAAACTCCGTTCCGGTCTGACCATCCTGGGTATTGTCATTGGTGTGGGGGCGGTGATTGCCATGCTGGCGGTGGGGCAGGGAGCCCAGGATTCCATTACCGGTGCAATCAGCGGGATCGGGACCAACCTGTTGTTCGTGCTTTCGGGGAATGATATTCTGAATGTCCGCAACCCCAAACCTCTGACCCTGGGTGATGCCCAGGCAATCACAGATCCTTTCGCAGCGCCCGATGTCCTGGCGGTAGCACCCATCATCCAGGGCAGGAACGACGTGACAGCCGGCGGGCAGACGATGAGCGTGAGCGTCACCGGTACCACACCGGAATATTTCGTCATGCAGAATTATTCCCTGATCGAAGGTGAATTCCTGACCCAGGATAACTTACAGGGAAACGCGTCGGCGGCAGTAATTGGTCCGGGTGTTGCCGACAAACTTTTTGGGCGCCGCAACGGGGTGGTGGGTGAGACGATCCGTATCAACGGCCAGCCGTTCAGGGTAGTCGGTTTACTGCAATCCAAGGGTGGGGGTTCGTTTGGCAGCCAGGATAACCAGGTGATCATCCCATTCACGACTGCACAGACGCGCCTGATCCATCGCACGGTGCTGAATGAAGTGGACCAACTATACGTGCAGGCAGTCAGCGCCAAGGCGGTCCCATTGGCTACCGACGAGGTGAAGCAAGTCTTGCGCCAGCGCCATCGCACACCCGTGGGGGTGGATGATTTTACGGTCTTCTCGCAAGCAGACTTTCTCTCCATCGCCACCACAGTGACGGGCGTCTTTACTATATTCCTGGGGGGAATCGCCGGAATATCCCTGCTGGTGGGAGGGATTGGGATCATGAATATTATGCTCGTTTCGGTGACGGAGCGCACGCGCGAGATCGGCCTGCGCAAGGCGTTGGGCGCGCGCAAGCGTGATATCCTGGTCCAGTTCCTGATCGAGAGCTCCATGCTCAGCCTGATCGGGGGGGTGATCGGTATCCTGCTGGGCTGGTTTTTGGGATTTATCGTTGGCCGCATCGCAGCAGCCACCGGGAATCCATTTAGTCCAGCCATCAGCCTGAACGCCATCCTGCTGGCAACGCTATTTTCGGCGGCGGTGGGTTTGTTCTTCGGAATCTACCCGGCCAACCGAGCTGCAAGTCTGGAACCAGTGGAAGCCTTACGTTACGAATAAACGAATCCTTGTCGACAAAAGGCTGTAAAATTAATTCCGGTATCTCAACGATACCGGAGTTTTTTAAAGGAGCAAGCCATGCGGATAAAAATAATCGAAGTGGGTCTGGAACGACTTGCAGAGTACGCCAGCATTCCCATCAAGCTTGAAGTGAAGCAGCGCCTGGAAGTGGAATTGGTGGAGGGCGGATTGGGCGGGATACTCCTGCACGAGGTGCCGGCGGAGAATCCTTTCATCAAGGATTATGATTTGTATGGAGAAATCCCCACAGACTGGCCGAAAAAGTTCGATGTAAGCAACTGGGGCTTCTTCCTGGCGATGGAGAGCAAGAGATTGGCTGGCGGCGCAGCAGTGGCATTTAATACCCAAGGAGTGAACATACTGGAAGACAGGCGAGACCTGGCCGTGTTATGGGACTTACGGGTGGGCCCTGCCTCCCGTGGAGCCGGGATCCCACTTTTCCGATATGCAGCCGAATGGTCCAGGAAGCGCGGCTGCCGGCAGATGAAAGTAGAAACGCAAAACGTGAATGTCCCCGCCTGCCGCTTTTATCAACGGATGGGATGCAGCCTCGGAGAGATCCGACGCTTCGGATATGCAGCCGTCCCCGCCTTGGCAGATGAGGTGATGTTGAACTGGTATCTCGATCTACAACCGGAGTAAACGTTTAAGAACCAGCACACACAGGTAATTAGACTAGAGGGCAAAAAAGAGTAGAATATTATCAAGACGGAAGGCCCCATTATTTATATCGCTTTTTTTCGTGACAAGGAGGAGAAATGAACCGAAAAGAATCCCATCTGTTAATCAAATGGCTGCCCGCATTCATTTTACTAAGCGCGCTGCTGGCTTGTAATATATCTCAAGCGGTCACACCCACCCTTCCCTCTGGAAGCGGGCAAAACAACCCACCCACCGCGATCAGCGGCCAAAATAACCCACCTACTGCAGTGAGCGTGGAAACCTCCACAGCAACTGCCAAACCGGTCCAACCAACAAACACTGAAACACCTACCAATGTGCCAATCGTCCATAAGCTAATCGCCAGCAGAGCCACCGGCTGGAAGCTTGAGCGAGATCACGGATCGGAATACGTCGGCGTTTGCCACCCAGAAGCGGACCAACGGGGGGGACAGCTATGTCACCAACCTGTATGAGCGCCCGTTTAACGCCAATAGTATGGACACCTACTTTCCGGACCTGGACATCACGCGGGCACGGCTGTTCCAAGACAGCCAGTGGACATACGTAAGTATCTACGTGGTTGGGCCAAACCCAGCCGGCGGGATGCCGGGGGATTACGGGGTTGAGGTGGACCTGAACATGGACGGCCGCGGCGACGTGCTGGTGATGGCGGCGAACCCAGGTACGGCATGGTCAACAGACGGCGTGGGAGCCTGGCTGGATAAAAATCACGACGTAGGCAGCACCCACCCGATCCAGTCCGACCCGCCTGCAACCACCGATGGGTACGAGACACAGGTATTCAATTCGGGCGTGGGTGCAGACCCGGATACAGCCTGGGCGCGGATTTCACCGTCAGACCCGAACATCGTCCAGATCGCGTTCAAAAGCTCGCTGATCAACGACAACGACAAGTTCATGTGGGGCGCATGGACGATGAATGCAAGCATGTTCAACCCGGGTTGGTTCGATTACAACGATCATTTTACGAACGCAGAGGCGGGTTCTCCGCTGGTGGAACTTACCCAGTATTACCCGATCAAAGCGCTGGCGGAGGTGGATAACACCTGCCGTTGGGCGGTAGGCTTCGTCCCGACCGGTGACGAACCGGGGGTATGCCCGGTGCCTGCCACGCCAACCCCGGAGCCAACTGAAACCCCAATCCCCGTGGCGACAATCACCGGGTTGGTTTATCATGATTTTAATAGAGATGGAATGTTTAACGGTGCTGATTATTACTATCCTGGCGTAACGGTAGAAATTCGTTCGGGCACCTGTGCTGCACCAGGGGGGGTAGTGGCGACCGTCACGGTGATGTCGACGGGTTGGTATATCGCCAAAATCATGCCCGGCACATTCTGTGTGAATGTTCCGGTATACCCTCCGGATTCCAACCAGGGCAGTGGTCCGGTCACTGTTACTGTAAATCCAGATGGAACACGTAGAGCAGATTTCCGTTTCTGGTTAATCATCTATTGAGTTTTTTAAGATTAATGATTGTTTTCGGAAGATGATATTCAGAGACATGGCGTTCTCCCGGAAGAAATTCTGTTTTTGTCCTTGCAGGCTTCAATTCCATGGAGGTGAGTCCTGACCAGGTGAATTATCTTAATAAAACAGCCGCACAAATGCTAACCTTGGCAAATGGCGTGTCTGAGAACGGTATGAATTTCGGGTACTCGATATATCTCGGAATCCGCTGATCCAAAGCCATCCTGGCAAGACTAGACAGAAGTAGAATTATTGGGCGGGTGATCCCCGCCCAATAATTTATGAATGCACTTAATAACGAGCAATCCAAAGGACCCAGAGCACATAGTCCAAGCATGTATAATGGTCACGTGCGCTAGAAGCCCGAGTAAATACGGAAATTACCAAGCTAAAAAATGGGTGAGGAAAATCCCTTCGATACAAGGAGAACCACATGGAAGAAAAGATCAAGCAGTTGCGAGAAAAGCTGGCGGAAATCATGGACCTGACATACATAGGTGCACTGCTAGGCTGGGACCAGCAAACCTATATGCCGACCGGCGGCGCGGAAGGGCGGGGCAACCAAATGGCCCTGGTGGGACGCCTGATTCACGAACGTTCCACGGACCCCGAGCTTGGTAAATTGCTGGACGAGCTAAAACCTTATGCCGCCAGCCTGGATCCGGATTCGGACGATGCGAGGCTGGTCAAAGTAACCGCACGCAGTTACGAGAAAGCCGTGAAGGTGCCAACCCAGTACGTGGTCGATTTCGCGATGACAAGAACACTCGGGCAACAAGCCTGGATGGAAGCAAGGGCCAAATCGGATTTTTCCATCTTTCGACCGCACCTGGAAAAGATCGTTGCCCTGCGTCAGGAATACGCGGCGTTCTTCCCGAATTTTGAGCATCCCTACGATGCCCTGTTGGACGATTTCGAACCCAACATGAAGACGGCGGATGTGAAGGTCATCTTCGACGGGTTGCGCCCCAAACAAGTGGAACTCATCAAGGCAATAAGCAAAAAACCGCAGGTAGATGATTCCTTCCTGCACCAGCCCTTCGACGAGAAAAAGCAGTGGGACTTCGGCGTAGAGGTGATTACCAAGTTTGGCTACGACTGGAATAACGGGCGGGAAGACAAATCTGCCCATCCATTCACAACCGAGTTTGGGTATAAAGATGTACGTATCACCACGAGGGTGGCACCGGATTTCCTCAATGCGATGATCTTCGGAACCATGCACGAGTGCGGTCATGCCCTGTATGGGCAGGGGGTTGCTCCCGAGTTGGACAGGACCGGGCTGGACGGGGGAGCGTCACTGGCGATGCATGAAAGCCAGAGCCGCATGTGGGAGAACCTAGTTGGGCGTTCGCTCCCATTCTGGCAGCATTTCTATCCGCGCCTTCAGGAGACCTTCCCACAGTTGGCGGGGATTCCACTGGAGAAATTTTACAAAGGGATCAACAAGGTACAGCCATCCTTCATTCGGGTGGAAGCGGACGAGGCTACCTACAACCTGCACATCATGCTGCGCCTCGAAATGGAAATCGCCATGTTGGAAGGCAAGGTAGCGGTTAAAGACGTCCCCGAACTTTGGAATTCCAAGATGAAGGATTACCTGGGATTAACTCCGCCCAACAATGCCAAGGGAGTGCTTCAGGACATCCACTGGTCGGACGGCTCGATCGGCTATTTCTCCACATATGCTCTCGGCAATCTTATCTCGGTCCAATTGTGGGAGAAAATGATCCAGGACCATCCCGATATGGAGGAGCAAATCCGCCAGGGCAAGTTCGAGACCCTGCTGGGCTGGCTGCGTAAAAATATCCACCGGCATGGGGGCAAGTTCGAACCGCAGGAACTGGTCCAGAAAGTGACCGGGTCCAAAATCGACCCGGCGCCGTACGTACGCTATCTCACAAAAAAATACAGCGAGATCTATAATCTTTAGAACGATGGAGACGCTCCAAATGGGGCGTCTCTCTTTTACGGGTATAATTTCGCCATGCATCGTCGCGATATTTTAATCTGCACCGTGGTGGCGGTCTTGACCGCTTGCGGACAAGCGACGGCAACCCCCTCCACGGTACCGACACTGACTCCGATCCCGTCCGCCACAATCCAGCCGACGACGCTGCCCAGTGAAACCCCGACCAGTTCAGTAACCTTGGAAAATTCAGCAACACCTGTCGACACCCCCACGCTCGAGCCGACCCTCACCGAAACCGTTGCACCAGTCGCGACCGTCAGCCTGCCACCCACCCTGACAGCCACCAGCCTGCCGCAGCCGAAAGCTGGTTCGGCTGCGATCCAATTTTACGTCCCGGGTCCGCTTTCGAAGGCGGTCTCGCCCATGGTAGTTTCCGGATATGCCATTCCCGGTTACGGCGCACAGGGGCGGGTGTTCCTTTTTGGGGAAGACGGGCGCCTGATGGCGTCCAAACTTTTACAGCTAAACACGGCTTTCACCTGGGCGTATTTTTATGGGACGCTAACCTTCGAGGTCCAGGGAGCGGGGGAACTTGGGAGGCTGACAATGGCCACCCAGGACGAATATGGGCGGTTGACAGCTGAGAATTCGGTCCATCTCATATTGCTGCCGGAGGGGTTTTCGATCATCAATGAACCCGGGAATTTGAAGGAACGCTGCGTGATCGAGCAGCCAGTGGCAGGGCACCGCAATTCGGGAGGTTCGGTGACAATAGCGGGGGAAATGCGTCCCTACAACAACCTGCCTCTGGATATTGCATTGGTCGGGCGTGATGGAGAGATAATCGCTTCGCAAGCAATGACAATTTCTCCCGCTGCTGACGACAGCTACGTGCCTTTCCAGCTGAACCTGCCGTATACCATCTCCAGCGGGGCGTGGGCGCTGATGACCGTGAGCCAGCCCGACGACCGGATCGCGGGTACGATGTACCTGTCCAGCCGGGAAATTTACCTCTATCCTTGACTTGCCCTCCTGTGGGTGATACAATAGCCGCTCGTTCGACCCGACGCGGGGTAGAGCAGTGGCAGCTCGTCAGGCTCATAACCTGGAGGTCGCTGGTTCGAGTCCAGCCCCCGCAACCTATCAGGACGCCCGGAAGGGCGTCTTTTGATTCGGGTCGCTGGTTTCCCCCGGGGGGACTTGCGAGTCCAGCCCCCGCAACTTATCAAGACGCCCGGAAGGGCGTCTTTTGATTCGGGGCGCTGGTTTCCCCCGGGGGGACTTGCGAGTCCAGCCCCCGCAACTTATCAAGACGCCCGGAAGGGCGTCTTTTAATTCGGGTCGCTGGTTTTCCCCCCGGGGGGACTTGCAAGTCCAGCCCCCGCAACTTATCAAGACGCCCGGAAGGGCGTCTTTTGATTCGGGTCGCTGGTTTCCCCCCGGGGGACTTGCGAGTCCAGCCCCCGCAACCTATCAAGACGCTCGGAAGGGCGTCTTTTGATTCGGGTCGCTGGTTTCCCTGGGGGGACTTGCAAGTCCAGTCCCCGCAACTTATCAAGACGCCCGGAAGGGCGTCTTTTGATTCGGGGAGGGAACGATGGGAAATAATTTAAGGTTTGAATAAAAAGGCTTGTAAAACGAGATATTTTATGATAAAATATACCCAATTAGGGTAATTATTAATTATTCCGGAGAGGATGTGTTCGCAGAGTTTGTTTCACAAATGGGAGTGGATAAAATAATGCCATCCCACGCTTCCTTCCAAAAACCAGAAGAAACCCTTACCGGTTTTTTTGCGTTTAACCAGGCCTGTACTGCTATTTTCATCCCTAAATGACAGGTCCTGGATTTATTTATCAATGAAAAGGAAATAGCGATGAACAAAAAAAATCTTCAGGCAACATTTAAACGTATATTCCATTCAACCCGTTCCACAAAGCACCCACCTTTCAAGGGTAAGAATCGATCCGTGCGGAGGACGATCGGGGTCACCGTGTTGGCTGTCACCGTGCTGCTGGCAGCATGCGCCCCGACCGGCAGCGCCCTGACTCCAACCCCCACTTCATTAATTGGGAGTGCGCCTAATCCCGCGAGTGTGCCTACCGCGGCGAACGCGACCCAGCCGCCTGCAGCACAAACATCGCTCGACCCATGCCAGGTGATCACCAGCCAGGAGGCATCAACACTCGCTGGCGCCACGTTTGGGGCGGGTGTGGAAAGCACCACGCAAGACGGAGGAGGAAAAATCTGTACCTACGGCGCCAATACCACCAACGTGTTCATGGTGGAAGTAGCCCAGGCAGCAGACGTAGCCACGGCACAGGCAGCGAAGGCGCAATTTATATCCGATCTCGAGGCGAACATGGCGCAGTTGGCGGCCGGAGGCCTCACAGTCACCGAGCTGCCCAACCTTGGAGATGGAGCCACCATGGGAATAGCGGCCATCAATATTGCCGGTGAAACCATCAACGGAGGTGCGATCGGTGTCTTAAAAGGGACGATCTTCTTCGGTTTCAGCGATCTTGTCAGGGGTGGTCCAGCTCCCACCAGCGCGGCGTTGCAGTCCGAGGCACAGACGATACTCGGAACGCTGCCATAATGGCAAGACTGGCAGGACGAATTTGAATAGAAAGGACTGCCGATCCAATTCAAAGAAAATCGGGGGAATGATCGTGCTCGATAAGGCCTAACCTAGAGGATGGTATATTTCCTCCACGGAATGTGGCAGGTGTATTTCTCCGAAACAAACCAAGGCGCCCGAAAGGGCGCTTTTTGAATTGTGAAGGAAATTCTTCGAGGAATAATTGCGAGTCCAGTCCTCGCAGACAAAGGGATGCAGCAGACTATCAAGGTAGGAATCATTGACTAATTGTTTCCATGACTGTAAACTGACAGGATGCATATCACCGCGGCAGGAACTGAGCACCCTGGCTAAAAATCAAAATCAGATTTCAACTCCAGACAACACCCAGCGATCGGAGAGCCCATGAGCGAGAGAAAATTCATTTTGACAACCATGGAAGATAATATTTTCATCATCACGATCGACCATACCCCCATCAATACACTCAACATGAAAACACTCTCGGAATTGGAAGAGGCGCTGGACGAATTCATCGCCAATCCAATTTACAAGGTGGCAATCATCTCTGGAGGAGACAAGGTGATATTTGTATCGGGAGCGGATATTTCTGAGGCTGCAGAAATGAATACTTCCGGGAATATTAGGGATTTCATTTTACGCGGCCAGAGACTTTTACGAAAGATTTCGGAATGTTCAAAACCGATCATTGCTGCAATCAATGGACTGGCCCTGGGGGGTGGAATGGAACTAGCGATGGCGTGTCATATGCGGATCATGGCAAGCCGCGCCAAACTGGCCCAGTCTGAAATTAATCTTGGGATCATCCCGGGTTGGGGAGGAACCCAGATGCTCCCAAAAATTGCAGGGTATGCCAAGGCCAGGGAATTGATCCTGACCGGAGAAAGCATATCCGCCAAAGAAGCGTACCGACTCAACTTGGTTAATAAGGTGGTTCCACGAAAAGAAGTATTGGATGCTGCCAAAGGGATGGCAAAAAAGATTGCCGGGAAAGGCAGCCTAGCTATTCGGGCAGCAATGGATTCCATTCGCATGAGCACCGAATTGCAAGGAACAGATGGTCTGGGATTCGAAGCTGAGCAGATTATTGCACTGTTAGGAACCGAAGATGCCCAGGAAGGTTTAAAAGCATTTCTTGAGAAGCGACAGCCAGTCTTCAGAGATAAATAGCCTGGCTATTTCGTATAACTGCTAAATCCTTCAAACTATTTTATCCAAGACGCCCGGGAGGGCGTCTTTTTATTCAGGTCGCTGGGTTCCCCTATGGGTCAACGCAGAGAACCCAGCATATGGGCTCTGCTAGCCGAAGTGAAAGACATGGAAGTGATTGGAGAAGCCGGCGACGGCCTTGAAGCAGTTGACCAGGCGGAGGCCCTCCAGCCCGACGTCATCCTGATGGATCTGGTCATGCCCAGGCTGGATGGGATTGAGGCTATCCGTCGCATTAAAGCCAGGCAGCTAGATGTGCAAATTTTGGCATTGACCAGTTTTGTCGCCGACGACAAAGTATTCCCAGCCATTAAAGCCGGTGCATTGGGATACCTGCTGAAAGACTCTGACCCGGAAGATTTGATCACCGCTATTAAAAATGTTCACCGGGTCCAGCCATTCCTCCATCCCAGTATAGCCCGCAAGGTTTTGGAGGAATTAAGCCATCCTGCGGGGAATCCGCCAACTCCCGACCCACTTACGGAGCGGGAAGTGGAGGTATTGCAATTGGTAGCCCAGGGAGTCAGCAACCAGGAGATTGCTGAAAGGTTGGTGATCAGTGAGGCTACCGTGCGAACTAATATCGGCAACAACTTTACAAAGCTGCACCTGGCGAATCGCGTCCAGGCTGCCTTATATGCCCTGCGGAAGGGTCTGTCTTCGTTGGAGGATTCGAAGCCCGAAGACGATTGATCCCGCGCCTCGAAATTTCCATTGTTGATAGACCGTCCGAAAGGCGATCAATCTTTTGTGGTTTCGATCTGTGGAAACATTGAAAGGGTGGCCTTGCAAAATGTGAGGATCTTGTCTTCTGAAATCTCCCGCGCTACGCCCTCTGCAAGGAATGTGCGCAGGCGCCCTCCCCAATCTTCAATTTTGCGGAAATCCGAATTATCGCTTCGCCGGACGAAGGTGCCTTGTTTGCGTGTCAGGCTCAAAAAACCTTCGCGGCGTAGAAGGTCGTAGGCTTTGTTTACGGTATGAAAATTGATGCCGAAGTCCGAGGCCATCTGGCGGGTGGTGGGTAATGGCGACCCTTCGCGCAATTTCCCTTCGGCAATTGCCATTATGATCTGATCGCGAATCTGCTGGTAGAGCGGGGTTTCACTGTTGAACTCCAAAAGAATGAAAACAGGGGTTTTTATATTTTGCTTTGGGTCAGCGCTGTGGACCATATCGACCTCTTTTAAGTAAGTCTTGAACAGTTCCAAAGATACAATTTTATTGTTCTATCTATTATAGAACAATAAATATAATAACACAATAACAAAACCTATGCTTAAAAACTCAGGACAATGTCTTTAAAACGAATAGGGTCAAAAATGTTAGGAAGAACTCTGGTACCATGAAATTGAAAGAACTTTATCCAACAAGGACATGGGGAGAAAGTTCCCATTCCTCTTCATTAAGATAGACGAGAAGTCTTATTTTGATCCACTATGATGGACTTCTTCAGGGAGGAACGACGAATAAAACTGAAGCCTTATTTTAATGATTGGAACCCCTGGATGGTCTTTCGTCTCCTGGATCGCCAGGTCGATCAGGATCGCGGAAGACCAGCCAAAGATCGTGGCGGCTTCCGGCGGTTTCGCTCCAGTTTCGGGGTTGTAATATTCGTAAATGCCCTCCCGTTCGCACATCATTTGCAGGGTGGAACGTCGCAGTGCCCGGGCCTCGTCCGGAAAACCGCTGCGCCCCAGTCCCTCTACTAAAAGATAATTCACATTTACCCAGGTTGGCCCCCGCCACATATCGCTGGGGTTATAGTGGGGATCATCCAGCGCCACACTCGGGATCGGATAACGCGGCCAGAACTGTTTTGGATCGGTCAGGTGAGCCACCAACCGGCTGGAAACATCAGCTCGGTAACATCCCGGTGACCAAAGGGAAAAGGTTGAAGGGTGTGCGGACCTGAATGCGTTCGCCGTCTTTTTTTGCCCAAAACAAACCCGCCTCGGGATCCCAGGATAGTGCGACCATTCGACGCGCAAGAGCAATCCCCCGGTTCGACCAGGCGATCGCGCCTGGCTGGTCGCCAATTGTTGTGGCAATTTTCCCCAGCGCCTCCAGTTCCAGGCAAAGGTAGGAATTGAGATCCGGCGATTCGACCGGCATGCCATCATCCCATAATGGGCTATCGTCCAGACCGGATGAATAAGGGTGCTGGTATTCGCATAGGCCGTTCCCATCCAAGTCGTTGTTGTCAAACCACCAGTTGAGGCAGCGAGTGAGAGGTTCGTAGATTTCTTCCAGGAATTCCAGGTCAGGATGTTGTTGGTGGAGCTTCCATGCCGTCCAGGCAACCAAAGGCGGCTTGGTTACATCGGCATCAACCGGGTAGGACAGGTGGGTGACAACCCCCTCATCGTGGACGGCATCCGGGAGCATGCCATCCTCGCGCTGGTGGTCCAGGAAAATGCGGAGTTGGTTTCGCGCCAGCTCCATATCCACATGGCGGTAGGCGAGAGCGTGAAAACAAGCGTCCCATTGCCACACACCCACATAGCGAATTTTGGAAGGAGACATGGCCTCCCTGGTAATATAGAAGCGGGGAGAAATCAAACCAGAGCGCATAACCCACCAGGCAAAATAATATTGGGATCGGTACTCGTCTGCAACCTGGGGTGCAGCCGCAAACCACTCATGCCACCGGCGGGCCGACGCCTGGATGGCTGATTCAGCATCAGGAATATGGCGATGGAAACTTAACCTGGGGGTAATATTCAGCAGCAAACTGCAGCCGTTGGGAGAGTCGATGAGCAGGCTCACCAATTGGGCATCGCGACCATATGGCTCGACCCCGTTGCGGAGCAATTGGCCGTTAGTGGTGTAAACAATATTCCTGCGGATCTTTCCGGTTAAACGCAGAACTCCTCCCCGCCGGTCAATCTGGGCATTATCCACCCTGCACTCGAAGTTTGTACCAACCCGGCCAGGAGGCAGGTTGATAAGCAGTGTTTCCTCGTCAATAAAAGCCAGGGAAAGGTTCCCCATTCCCGTCCTTGACTCGATCAGGTGGGGATAGGTGGTGATATTGAGGTCCAATAAGGTGCCATTCCCATCGGTAAACTTCCACTGGTCGAGGATCGCAGGCCGGTCACGATAGGCGGTCAGTCGCCGGTTCAACTTCAACCAGCGTTCAGCCAAACGGATAGAAAGCGTCTGTCCCGCTCTAAAAACCATTAATCGCGAGCCGCGATCGCTGAAGGGGATCTCGCCCAGGTCGATGCGGTCCTTCAGCATTTCCAAGTATGGGGATTGCATATTTTCAGTCATGATTTTTACGGATGATTCATGCAGAAGGAAATGAGGGCGCATTATCCCATGGTTTATTTTTTCTGGTTGAGTCGAGCCCTGACTTGAGGACTCAGCCAGCCAATCTCGCCTTGTGCCACACCCCTTACGGCTTCGAGGATCCGCTCAGGAGCTTCGTCCTTGATTAGGTAGCCTGAGGCGCCGACCGACAACATCTGCTGGATGTATTCCCGGTCATCGTAGGCGCTCAAGACCAGGACACGGGTCTTGTTCCCGCTTTTTTTCAGCTGACGTGCCACCCCGATGCCGTTGAGACGGGGCAGTTCAACGTCCAGCAGGAGTAAATCGGGGAGCAGTTGATCCACCAATTGCAGGGCTTCAATCCCATCTTTCGCTTCGCCGATTACCTCGATGTCGGCGGCTTTATTTAGAAACCGTTTGATGCCTTTGCGTACAATTTCGTTGTCTTCTGCCAATATCACCCGGGTCATATTCTGCATCATGAGACATGCCTAGAAGTTCACGAGCCGGATCAATATAAGCAGGACGACTGAACCCGCGAAAGCGGTCACAATCGTGGTGAGGTTAAAGCCGGAAATCGGGTCAGATATTTTAAACAGGGTGGAGGCCAAAAAACCTCCCAGAAGGCCACCCGTCACCCCCAGGATGATCGCGCCCAGCAGCCCAAACCTTGGGTGGCTAAAGAATTGTTCCGCTAACCATCCAGCAATCAAGCCAATGACGATCCAGGACAAGATTCCCATATGTGACTCCTCGAACCGATTTTGGGCCGATTGTACAATTCCGGGCCGTGCAGTTCAAGACCGGAATGTCCCTTATCGTGGGGTAGGGACATTCCTACTTGAATTTTTACCCCCTCTTCCAATTCAAGCGAACGCAGAATTCATGGTTTAAACAAAAGCCCCTTATGCTGTCACAAGGACGAGGAGTTTTTTTATGAGCAGCCACCACAAACCGGTAGATTGCTAACTCTTAACCAAGCCTTCCCGAACGGCGACGACGGCAGCCTCGACTCTGGAAGATACCATTAGCTTGTCGAATATTGCCTTGATGTGCTTTTCCACTGTCTTTTCACTGATCTTCATTTCGGCCGCGATTCCCTGGTTGGTCCTGCCCTGGACGACCAGCCGAAGAGTTTCCCGCTCTCGCGGGGTTAAAGCGAGCGCTTGGTAACCTCCGGGTTGAAGCCAGCCTGCCATTTGGGCTGCGATGCCTCGGCTGACCCACCCTTCCTGACCTTGCGCTACGCCTCTTACCGCATCGAGAATGGCTTGTGGAGCCTCATCTTTTAGAAGGTAGCCCGACGCCCCCAATTCAAGCACCTGGCGCACGTAGACAGAATCGTCATGGGCGCTGAGAGACAGGACCTTAAGATCCGGGTGACTCTGTTTCACTTTTTGGGCCACCTGGGTGCCTGAAATGTCAGGGAGTTCCATATCGAGCAGCAACACGTCCGCGGGAGCCTCATCTACCAACTGCAGAGCATTTTCTCCGTTGCTTGCCTCTCCAGCAATTTTGATATCACTGGCGCTTTCCAGGAGAGCGCGGATGCCACTGCGGACGACGGGATGGTCATCAACCAGTAAGACACGAATGGGGGTCATCGTCTCACCTTTTTCCTCAAAGACCTAATTGTCTGAAATCTCCGAGCGGAGGGGTAGGACCGCCCGGATGCGGGTCCCCTTGCCGGAAGCAGAGGTTACTTCCAAATGACCTCCGGCTTCCCGGGCGCGTTCGATAGAGCCCACCAGCCCTAAATGGCCCTTGCGCGCCAGCTCGATCCAATGCTCCGGAAGTTTAAATCCTTTGCCATTATCATCGACTTCCAGGGAAGCCAGACCGTCATTTAGCCAAAATCGAACCAAGACTTTATTTGCTTCCGCGTGACGAAGTGTGTTGTTCAAGGCTTCCTGGTAAATCCGAAACAGGGCGATGCGGACCTGTTCAGGGAGGGTCTCGCCGTCGTGAACCAGGTCAAGTTCGACCGCCACATCGGGGTGAGCA
Organism: uncultured Chloroflexia bacterium; assembly: GCA_963760245.1. Classification (GTDB taxonomy): domain Bacteria; phylum Chloroflexota; class Anaerolineae; order Anaerolineales; family Villigracilaceae; genus UBA877. The sequence continues at coordinate 1,469,299 of CAVXCH010000004.1, forward strand.
GTCCGGAATTCCTCTGAATGGGACAGGATAGCCTTCTCCAGGCCGAACGGCATCAGTGTGGATGGTCTGAGCTCACTGGCGAAGCTCCGGATGGACCTGGCCACCTGCTGGAGAGCGGTCTTGATTGCCAGCAGTTGCTCCTTTCCAGCCTCCCCCTGCAATATATTATCCAGATCGTTCACCTGGTAGGAAATACCAATGATCTCCTGCAATGGACCGTCATGAAGGTCCTGGGCCAACTGCAGGCGTTCCATTTCCCGGCCTTGCATTAATCGCTGGCGTAGCTCGATCAATTCGGCTTCAACTTGTTTTTGGGGGGTAATGTTTTCCGCCATGACGATGGCGAACTTGGCTTTCTTGTCGGTGCCACGTACCAGTGAGGTGTTGATGGATACCCAGACCGTTTGTCCAGACTTGCCCAGGTAGCGTTTTTCGAGGCTGTAACTTTCCCGTTTCCCGTCCAACAATTCGTTGAATAATTTCCGACTAACCGCCTTATCCAATGGGTGGGTGACATCCAGGTAATCGCGCTGGAGGAGTTCCTCGAGACGATATCCAAGCATAGCCAGGAAAGCCGGATTGCAATCGGTGATTTTTCCATCAGGCCCTTCGATCACAATCCCAATTCCGGCCTTATCAAAAATTGTTGCGAAACGTGCCCGGCTCTGGTGAAGCGCTTCGCTTGTCCTTTTATAGATACTAATATCGCGGCCTTCAGCGACAACCAACTTTAGCGCGGAGGTCTCATCCCGGATGGGCTTGAATGTAAAATCAATGGTCATACTCGTGCTGCGCCGCAAGCGAATTTCGAGCTCAATGCGCACGAGATCCCCCTGCAGAGCCTGGGTGACTGCGCGTTTAATTTCCCGCCTGTTATCCCTCGAAAGGACCGGCCATGGCTCTTCCCACAGCGTATGCCCGGTGAGTACAACCTGATCCAGACCAGTCAATTCGCAGGCGGCGCGGTTGGCCTTTATTACAATCCCATGCTCATCAAGAATTGTCACAAATTGGTAAACAACATCAAATAGCTCTTCATACCAGTGACTATCTTGTGGGAACATAATTTCATGCCCTCGCAATCCAATCAATCGAATATTATGCCTATTATAGTGCTATTTATCATATTTGACTATGGTTTTCTTTTAATAAGGGGAATCCCTACCCTACTTCAAGGACGATTCCCCATTGTTACTGTCATGGAATCAGCCTATAGTCCATTCATTGGAAAAAAGCTTCAGGACGTCTCTTGAACATCATGCCGAAGTACCCAAAGGGTATATGGAAAGATCAGGAAAAAAAGTATCTCCCAATGCTCCCAAACGGAATTTCCGGCGGCAATGACAACCAATTATCGAGGTAACCTTTTCACTTTCCGCTGAGTTCTATTGAAAGTTCCAGAAAGGAAAGGATCATGAAAATACAACAGTTTCACGCAGGTAGTTTTTTGATCGGCCTGGTAATCGGCGGCGTCATCCTGGCTGCCCTGGTTATTTCTCGGCCTGTTAGCGCTCAAACGCCCACCAGTCAACAACTACTCCAGGGCAGTCGCCAATGGTGGGCGAGCACTTCCCGGAGCGTTCAAAGAACCTGGATTCAGGTTCAAACGAACCTGACACCAGACACTAGAAAATACGTTCAGGAGGTTAGCCAATGGTTCAGCAAAGATTTCAAATCGGTGACAGGGATATCCCACAACCCTTCATTTCTACCCTGCACATGGTTATCATGGCTGGACAAAGTATCGGTGCGTTTCCTGTCGATGGTTGGGGTCCACTCCAAACTCTGGAATTCACCCGTTTGCTCGACGAATTAAGTGAAGTGAACGAACGTGAGGAGATGCACTTGCGATGGCCAGAAAATTAAAAATTGCTGAAATCCTGGAAAAACACCGTGGTGAGAAACATCTGGTGGTATTGCATAATTACCCTGACCCAGATGCCATTTCAGCAGCTTTTGCGCACAGGCTCATTTCTGGAGCTTACGACATTACAGTCGACATCGTTTATTCAGGAAAGATCACCCATGGACAGAATAACACCCTGGTGAAATTGCTGGGAATCGACCTGATCCCGTATAAAAACGGCATGGACCTGGCACAATACCAGGGAGCCATTTTCCTGGACCATCAGGGAACGACCGCCAATGAGATCGTCAAGGCACTCGAAGCAGCGGGGGTACCCATATTGATCGTGGTGGACCACCACGAACCGCAAGAGGCGATCAAGGCGGCTTTTATTGATCTCCAAAAGACCGGTTCCACCGCCACGATCTATGCGCATTATTTGAAACAGGGACTCTTGACGGTCCAGAAAGGCCAGAAGGAACACATCGCCATGGCAACCGCCCTAATGCATGGCATCCTGACCGACACCGGAGGTTTTATCCATGCGGATGAGGAGGACTTTCATTCAGCTGCGTTCCTCAGCCGTTACTGCGATCAAAATCTGCTGGAACAGATCATGAACCAGACACGCTCCAAACAGGTGATGGACGTAATCAGGCGGGCGCTGGAAAACCGCACCGTGGTGGAAAATAATTCGATCGCCGGGATCGGCTACCTGAGGTCAGAGGACCGAGACGCCATCCCCCAGGCGGCGGAATTCCTGGTGAATGAAGACAATGTCCATACCGCCATCGTTTACGGGATCGTCAGGGACGAGAACCAAACCGAGGTATTGACTGGCTCCCTGCGCACCTCGAAATTAATCTTTGACCCCGACGAATTCATCAAAGAGGTTTTTGGGAACAATTCAGACGGACATTTCTACGGCGGAGGCAAGCACCTGGCGGGCGGTTTCAATATCCCGATCGAGTTCCTGGCAGGCGAACCCAATGAAAATTACAAGGAATTAAAATGGCAGGTCTTCGATACCCAGGTCAAGGCAAAAATTTTCAACCGCATTGGCGTTGGGCATGCCCTTCATCCTGAACAGCATAAATAACCATTAAAGATCACGTGTGCCCATGAAAAAACAATCGGACCGAGTCAGTTTGCTGCAATCATTCCGCAGCAAGGAAAAGGAAAGCAATGGAGCCTACCCTGTACCAATTGGAGACTACTCTAAGTCGAATGGAGCCGACCTTTAATCAAATGGAGCAACCCCTAAACCAGGCTGCCTCATCCGGGGACGAATTTGGCTGTGATCTCATCGGACAAATTCTCCAAAAGAGATCCCTCATTATCGCTTCCAACCGGGGACCTGTCTCGTTCAGCAAGGATGAAAAAGGAGAGCTGCAATCCAAACGAGGCAAGGGCGGATTGGTTACTGCACTCACCGGGCTTGCCAACCTTACCGAGGCGCATTGGATCGCCAGCGCGCAAAGCGCAGACGACAGCCAGTGGAGCAATGGACCGATACCATTGGAGGGCAGCGAGAAGACCATCGATGTGCAGTTCATCAGTCCCGCCGCTGCAGCGTATGAAGGTTATTACAACGGGATTGCAAATTCGTTGCTTTGGTTCCTCCAGCATGGGATGCTGGATATTTCACATACCCCCACCATCACGCGCACGACCTGGCAGGATTGGAAAGATGGCTACGTGGAGGTAAACAAACTTTTCGCCGAGAATATTGCCAGGCAGGTACGCGAATCAGTCCGGCCGGCTCTGGTGATGCTGCAAGATTATCATCTCTACCTGGTGCCGGGGTTTTTGAGGCAGATGCTCCCAGCGCGGGCAAGGTACACGCTGATGCATTTCATCCACATCCCCTGGCCTGGGGCGGAAGATTGGGGTCTGCTGCCATCCAGGATGCGGCTGGCAATCCTGGAAGGACTGTGTGCCGTGGACCTGCTTGGGTTCCAGACACGGGAGGATGGATTCAATTTCATGCGTACCTGCGAATCCTACCTGCCGCGTGCTTTTGTCAAATTCAAGCAGGGCCATATCTGGTACCGCAATCACATGACCTACATCCGGGATTTCCCGATCTCGATCGATGTGAAAGCCATAAACCAACTGGCGGATTCTCAAGAAGTGAGCGAGCATCGCAGCACTTTCAACGAGGATTTCAGCGGGCAGCAATTGATCGTCCGCATCGACCGGATCGAGCCAAGTAAAAATATCGTGCGCGGCTTCCAGGCGTTCGACGAGCTTTTGGAAATCCACCCGGAACACCAGGGAAAGGTGCGCTTCCTGGCTTTACTGGTGCCTTCACGGATGGAGGTTGATAAATATAAGGCCTACGTGGATGAACTGATGGCTGCCGCCGGAAAAATCAACGTCAAGTATAGCAATTCAGAGTGGGAACCGATCCGCATCCTGGTAGGGGAAAATTACCCGAGGGCGGTGGCTGCCATGGAACTGTACGATGTGCTCCTGGTAAATTCCCTGGCCGACGGCATGAACCTGGTGGCCAAGGAAGGACCCGTAGTGAACCTGCGCAATGGCGTGCTGATCCTGTCCGAACGGACCGGGGCGCGCCAGCAACTGGAGTCGGGGGCGCTCGTCATCCCACCGCTGGACGTTTACGCAACCGCCGAGGCCATGCATCAGGCCTTGACCATGCCCCTGCAGGAGCGTCAGGAAAAAGCGGAGCGACTGCGGCACCTGGTGGAGGGGGAAGATATCGTTAACTGGCTGTGCCAGCAACTGGAAGCCATTGCCACGCTTAACCTATAGGGAACCATGTCCAAGCGAATTGCCATCCTGCATTATTCCGCCCCTCCGGTCGTAGGGGGGGTGGAGGCGGTCATCCAGGCTCACGCCCAACTCCTGGAGCAGGCTGAAACCCAGGTCACCGTGGTTGCCGGACGGGGGGAAGGACATGCCCTGCCCGAGGGGACAAGGTTCGAGCTGGTCCCGGAAATGGATTCCCAACACCCCGCCATTTTGCAAACCAGCCAGGAGCTGGAAAAAGGCAACGTCCCGGCAGAGTTCGAGCAATTAACGACCCGGCTGGAAACAGCCCTGGCGCCAGTCCTGGAACCTTTCGACAACGTGATCATCCACAACATTTTCACCAAGCACTTTAACCTGCCATTGACTGCCGCCCTCCTGCGCCTTTTGGATAAAAACGGAATTCGAGGCTGCATCGCATGGTGCCACGATTTCACCTGGACAAGCGAGCATTCCCGTTTCAAAGTCCATCCCGGCAACCCCTGGGATTCCCTGCGAACCTACCGGCCGGAGATCACTTACGTAACCGTGTCCCAGGCCCGACAGCGTGAGTTGGCCGGGCTGCTGGGAGTGGCGCAAGAGAAGATCAGGATCATTTATAACGGCGTGGACCCGGCGGGGCTGCTGAACCTTTCGCGACAAGGCGAAATGCTCATCAAAGGCCTGGGAATCTGGGAGAGCAACCTGGTCCTGCTCATGCCGGTAAGGATCACGCAGGCCAAGAACATCGAAACCGCCATAAAAGTGACTGGGGTGCTCAAAAAACAAGGATTCCATCCCAGCCTGGTCATCACCGGACCGCCAGATCCGCATGATCCGGCGAACATGGATTACTACCGGGGTTTACTGGGGCTGCGGCGCCAAATGAGAACTCGAGAAGGAGGTAAGGTTCGTATACGAAGGGATCCCGGGGATAGATCCTCCCCTAATCATCGATGCGGGCCTCGTCAGCCAGTTGTACCGGGCGAGCGACCTGCTCTTCCTCCCCAGTCATCGCGAAGGATTCGGGATGCCGGTGCTGGAAGCCGGGTTGGTGGGACTGCCGGTAATTACCGCACAAATCCCCGCGGCCGAAGAAATCGGCAGGCAGGAAGTGGTAACTTTTGCGGCGAATGACTCTCCAGAAAAAATCGCGGGATTGATCGCGGGGTGGGCAGAAAGCAGCAGCGTCTTTAAACTGCGCAAGAGGGTTCGCAGGGGGTACACCTGGCAGGCGATCTTCGAGCAACAGATTTTGCCATTATTGAATACAAGTGAGAGGCGCGGATGGTGACCCCTCGAAACAGCCTGGAGCGCTGGGTGGTCTCTGCAGGCCGCCTGTGGCTTTTCCTCGACTATGACGGGTCGCTGTGCGAGTTTCCTGAAACGCCCGACCTGGTCGAGACGGACCCGGAACTTATCGAGCTGATCAGCCTGCTGGCAGGCAACCCACACCTGCGGGTGGCGGTCATCAGCGGCCGGCAATTGAAATCCATCCACGAACTTTTACCTGTCCCAGGGATAATCCTGGCGGGAGTATATGGGGTCGAGATACAAACGCCCGAGGGAGGCGTCATCCAGCGGGGAGAATACAACCGAGTCCGGACAACCCTCGAACAGTTGAAACCGCGCTGGCAACGGATCATCCTTGGGCACCCTGACTTTTTCCTGGAAGATAAAGACTGGTCGCTGGCTTTGCACTCGAAGACCGGGGAACAGGCAAGCGTAAAACGGATCTTTTCCCTTTGCAGGCAGGCTGCCAGCGAGGGAATTCCCGCGAGCCTTTTCCGCTGGTTCGAAGATAATAAATACCTGGAAATCGTGCCGGTTCAGGCCCACAAGGGGGAGACGGTGAAATACCTGCTCGACAATTTCCCCTTTTCTGATTCCAGCCCGGTGTACATCGGCGATGACGGAAAAGACCAGGAGGCTTTCGACGTGATCCATGCGTTCGAGGGGATGACCATCCAGGTCTCCAATCCGGCCCATCCAGCCAGGATGGAGGGTGCGGACGTGCTGCTGAAATCGCCCCAGGAAGTGCGCAAGAGACTGAGGCGGTGGGTTCAAATCCTGGCAACAGATTGAGGTGGAAGCTTTTCGGGGCACAAGGGGGGTACGGGAGCCAAGTATGGGCATAGGTTGTTCCTCAGGAACAAAAGAGGAACGAATACATCTCGTTGTCCCTTCATATTACATATAGCAGGCTAGCGAGGTTGTTCCGCGGAACAAGCCCAAAACGAATAAACCTTGCCGGTTCCAACACGAGCCATGCACATTCGCGTGTAAATTAATTAACTTTCGAGGAAAGAATAGGCGGGTAACCCAATGCGAAAAGACGAAGATAGTATCATTAGGCTGTCTTTCATTATTTTCGGTTTTTAAAATGCAAAATATACGCGGCAGAGGTGAGTAATAAATGACACCCGCCGTAAAATGATTATAGAATGTATGTTCTATAAAGTCAAGAAGGAAACTTGCGAGGCGGTTTGATTGGTTGTTGACCCAACATGATATCGCTGAGATACTGGATTCATCAAGAAAAACCGGCTAAACGTTGTACAATTAATTTAATATAGGAGTGGCCTTCCCGGATGCAAAAACGCCGGCGGAACCTTCAAACACCGCGGCAGCCTGGAATTTCACTTACGATGCCGATGGAACGCGCGTGGAGCAGGAGTAACCTGAAAACGGCGGGAGCGGCAAAATCCAATATTTCAATCAGAGTTGTTTCCGAAAATCTTCCAGAGTAGTTACCGGCAGTCGGCAGACAAAACCCTCACAGACGTAGGCGGTCGGCCTGCCATCCAGCATGGGCCGGTCGATTAGGAGAGCGGGGGATCCATCAGGAGGGGGATACTCAGCCAGCGCCACAACCAGGTTGGGACGAAAGGCGCTGCGGACCTCGGCGAGGAATGCCCTGGTCAGTTCGTCGGATATGGCGCCGATGAGCGCAACCTGTTTGACTTTACCCAAGGCAAAATCAGCCGCGGAGAGCCAGCGGCCATAAGCGGTGGGGTAGCGAACGGCCTGCCCGGCAACAAGGCTTAGAGCCTGTTCAGCCAGCTTACGCCACTCACCTTTCCAGGTAAAAGCATCCAGTTTGAGCAGGGCCTCGGCAGCCAAGGCGTTCCCGGAAGGGGTGGCGCTGTCCTGCAGGTCTTTGGGGCGGGTAAGCAGATTCTCGGCATCTGAAGGCGTATCGAAGAAACCCCCGGCCGGATCGGCGAACCGCGAAACCATCTCATCGGCAAGCCCAACTGCCTCCGAGAACCAGCGATCATTGAAATCGGTCTGATAAAGGTCAATCAGCCCGAGGATCAAGGAGGCATAGTCTTCAAGGAAAACCTCGGGGCTGGCTTGGCCCTGGCGCCAGGCTCGGCGCAGTTTGCCCTGCGGACGCAAAGCGGTTAAAAGGAAATCTGCATTCCGGGCAGCGATCTCGATATATTGGCTGTTATTGAAAACACGACCGGCCTCGGCAAAGGCCGAAAGCATGAGACCATTCCAGGCTGTCAGGACCTTATCGTCCGTGCCGGGACGGACGCGCATATTTCGCCGGAAAAGCAGCCTGGCGTGGCATTCGGCCAGTTTTTCAGCGACCTGTCCACGATCCATCTTAAATTGGACGGATAGTGCGGCATCATCCAAGGCGCGCTGCAGGACGGTTTTCCCCTCCCAGTTCCCCAGGGCGGTGACACCATAGGCGGTTTCAAAAAAGTCAGCCGATTCCCCCAGGGTGAGGCGCAACTCTTCCAAAGTCCAGGCGTAGAATTTGCCCTCTTCGCCTTCAGAGTCGGCGTCCAGACTCGAATAAAATCCGCCTTCCAGTGACAGCATTTCCCTGGCGACAAATCCCAGGGTCTCTTCCACAATCCTGCGGAAGGAAAGGTCACCGGTCACCTGCCAGGCATGCAGATAGACCCGGGCAAGCTGGGCGTTGTCGTAAAGCATTTTTTCAAAATGAGGAATATGCCAGTCGTCATCGGTGGAGTAGCGGGCAAAGCCTCCGCCGACGACATCGTACATGCCGCCGCGTGCCATCGCAGAAAGCACATGCTCTACTGGCTTGAGCGAACCAGTTTCACCAGATACGGACCGACGCAGGAGGAAATCGATCGTCATGGGCTGGGGGAACCTGGGGGCGCCGCCCCAGCCGCCATGGTTCCAATCGTAATTTTCAATCAAGGCCTGAGCGGCTGCCGCCAGAGAGGCGGGAGTAAAAGCGGCTTTATTTGAAGAGTCAGTGGACCCTTCGATGAGCCGGGCTGCGACTTGATCGCCAGAGAGGATGACCTCTGAGCGCTGGCTTTCCCAGGCCTGGGAAATGGAGATCAAAAGTTCCTTGAAGGCAGGCAAGCCATGGCGGGGCTCGGGAGGATAATAGGTCCCCCCGTAGAATGGTTTCAGATCGGGGGTCAGGAAAAGGGACATCGGCCAGCCGCCCTGGCCGGTGAGGGCCACCACCGCGGACATATATATACTGTCCAGGTCCGGCCGCTGCTCGCGGTCGACCTTGATGTTGACAAAGTGCGCATTCATGAACTCAGCGGTTCCGGGATCCTCGAAAGATTCGTGCGCCATGACGTGGCACCAGTGACAGGCGGCGTAACCGATGCTCAGGAAGATAGGTTTATCCTCCCGGTGGGCTTTTTCCAGGGCTTCGGGTCCCCAGGGGTACCAGTCGACCGGGTTGTGGGCGTGCTGGAGGAGATAGGGGGAAGTGGAATTTGCAAGATGATTGGACATTGTTTATTTACTCGCATCAGATAAACCAATAAAGGGTTCTTAACCGTCATGCCTCCCGGTCACCCTGGTCACTTTCTCCGCACGGAGCAAGGGTTCCCCACGGTTGGAGTCGGTCTCGACCACGCCAGTGACGAGCAGCGGTTCGGAGGAGTGGATGACGCCGCGCGCCTGACGGTAGGCATCGGGGAATAAAACCACGTCCAGCATCCCGGCCAGATCTTCCAGGGTCAGGAACATCATCGCCTCGCCCTTGGCCGTACGGCTGCGGTGCCCGCTCTGGCGGATGCCAGCCACGGTCACCCGCTGACCGGTCCGACCGGCAGCTTCGAGGGTGGTGATCGCCCCGGCCTTTGCAATCTGCTGCGCGGCCAGCTCGAGCGGATGGGCTTCCAGGCTGATCCCAAGCAGTTCCTGCTGGGCGGCCCCCTTCTGCTCCAGGGTCCAGTCCTCCCCACCGAAACTGTCCCAGGTGAAAAGACCCGGCTGCCCGGCCTGCCAGCCGTTCTCCAGCCGCTGCAGGACGGCGGGGATGGACCCCAGGCCCTCCAAGGCGCGCACGCGCGCCAGGTTCTCGGCCTCCTGCCGGCGCGGGTCGACGCGCGCCAGGAAATCCTCCAGCGACTGAAAGGGGCGGTTTCGCAGGATGCGCTCGATGGTCCGCCGGGTCAGGTCGCGCACCTGGTCCAGGCCCATGTAGAGGACTTTCTGCCCGTCGTCGTGAGAGCTGACCGCAAAGTTCCGCCCCGAATAATTGACATGCGGCGGGCGAACAGCCAGCCCCAGGCGGCGCGCCTCGCTCAGGTAGACCCGCTGGCTGTAATAGCCGCCCCAGTTGGCCAGCACCGCGGCCATGAACTCGGCCGGGAAGTGCGTTTTGCACCAGGCCGAGCGCCAGGCCACCCTGGCATACGAGGCGGCGTGCGCCTTGGGGAAGCCATACCCGGCAAAGGCCGCCATCATCTCCCAGACCCGTTCCCCGATCTCCACTGGCACACCGCTGCTTCGCTTCCGCCTCGCTGACGAACTTCTGCTCGAGCTCCTGCATCTGCTTGCCGGGGTCGAAGTGGCTCATGGCCCGGCGCAGCAGGTCGGCCTCGGCCAGGCTGAAGCCGGCCAGGTCGTGGGCGATGCGCAGCACCTGCTCCTGGTACAGGATCACCCCAAAGGTTTCCTCCAGCAGCGGCGCCAGGGCCGGATGCAGGTGCGGACCGGCTTCTTCCGCCCTTGAAGCGGCGCACGAAGGCATCCTTCAACCCGCCTGAGAGCGGTCCCGGGCGGTAGAGCGCCAGGGCGGCCATCAGGTCATCCTCGCTGCGGGCGCGGATCTCGCGCAGGGTGGCGCGCATGCCCGGGCTTTCGATCTGGAAACAGCCGATCGTCCCGCCGCCCTCCAGGCGGTCCGCGGTTTCCGGGTCATCTGCGGGGGTCGAATTCGAGCACGTCGAGCAAACCGGTATACCGGTCGGGGGCAGCGTGAGCGATGAACTCGGCCACATCGCCCAGCACGGTCAGGCCGCGGATGCCCAGCAGGTCGATCTTGACCAGCCCAAAGCGCTTCGACCGCGTCCAGATCGAACTGGGTGATCGTGACCCCTTTGCTGCCGGAGCGCATCACCGGCACCAGGTCGGTCAGCCGCCCGGGCGCCACCACCAGGCCGCCGGGGTGGACCGAGAGATGGCGCGGCAGTTTGAGCAGCGCTTCGGCCTCGTCGAAGATCTGCTTGTGGGCGGGTGTCCGGAATTGCGAGCGCAGATCGGCAAACGGTGAAGGGGGCAGCCCGCCTTCTTCATCTTCCGATTCCTGCATGCGGGCAAAGAAGCCGTACGGCAGCTGCTCGGCCAGTTCACGCACAACTGCCTGTGCCAAGCCGTGCGCCTTGGCCACATCACCCAGGGCCGAGCGCGGCCGGAAGCGGTTGATCGTGCCCACCATCGCCACCCGTTCGGCTCCGTAGGTGTCGAAGACGTGCTGGATGACCGTGTCCCGCCGCCGCGAACACAGGTCGGTGTCGATGTCGGGCGGGGTGGTGCGGGCCGGGTTGAGAAAGCGCTCGAAATACAGGTTCAGGCGCAGCGGGTCGGGGCTGGTGATGCCCAGGCAGTGCGCCACCAGCGAGGAGGCTGCCGAGCCGCGCGAAGAGAAGGGCACACCGGTCTGGCGGGCAAAGTCCAGGAGTTCCTCCACGATCAGGAAGATCGGCTCGAAGCCCATGCTGGCGATGACCTCCAGCTCGTGGTCCAGGCGGAGGCGGACCTCGGGGCTGATCCGTCCGTACAATTTAGTTGCCCCGGCCTCGGCCCTCTGGCGCAGGAATTGGGCGGCCGAAAGCCCCTCCGGCAGCGGCACGGTGGGCATGTGCGGAATGCCTAGCGGCAGGTCAAAGCGGCAGCGTTCGGCGATCTCCTGCGTGGCAGCCAGCGCAGCCCGGAAGCCGCGGAAGCGACTCTCCATCTCGCGGGAGGAAATGAAATTTGAACCTGCGGGCGCGGCCGCACCAGCCGGTAACCGGTCGAGGGGACAATTCAAACGGATCGCCGAGAGCGTGCGCTGCAGGGCAGCCTGTGGAGGCGTCAGATAATAAATGGGATGGCTGACCACCAAAGGGATGGAGAGCCTGCGGCTGAGGTCGGCAAGGGGCAGGGCCACCGCCGGGTCCTGCAAGGTTAGATACAACCGCTTTGGGAAGATTTCCCTGAGGGTTTCAAGCTGGTCCCCATATGCGCCGCTGAGAGCGATCAGCGATCCGGAATGGGCACCCAACAGGTCGGGGGAGCAGGGGGATTCCGGGTCAGGCTGCAGAGCCAGGGCGCTGCTCAGGGCGCACAGATTCGCCCAGCCGGCCTGGTCCATGGCGAGCAGGGAGAGGGGCCCACTCTCCAGGTCGATCTCGAGACCGAGGATCGGCTGCACCCCGGCCTTCAGGCAGGCGCTGACGAATTCGACCGTCCCGGAAAGCAGACGGTGGTCGGTGAGGCCGAGGGCGGCCATCCCGTCCGAGGCAGCAGCCTGGGCCAGCTCAGAGGGAAGAGACAATCCTTCCTGCAGGGAATACGCCGAGTGAGCGTTGAGGTGGATGAACATCGACCTGATTTTACTGCTTCTTGGGGACAAGCCTTAAAGGATATTAACCGCACATCCCTGGAAAATGCTCCAGAAAGGCGTCCTGCTTTTTTAAGCAGCCGTACCCTGGAAGTCAATGGGAATGAAATGTATACCAACCCGGCGGTGAACGGCACGATCATTATTTGCAGGGACATTACCAAACGCAAAGAAACCGAAAAAGCGCTGTTGGATTCCCATCGTTTGCTTAATATGGTTTTTGCCAGCCTAAGCGGAGCGGTATTCATCCTTGACCCCCAAATGACGATCATCCGGGACTGCAACCCCGCCGCCTCTGCCATTTTTGGCTACAGCCGGGAGGAACTGCTCGGTCAAACGACTGCCATTCTTTATACCGATCCCTTCAATTTCGAGGAATTTCGCAATAACTCATATTCATCCATCCAGGGGAATGGAATTCTGAACAATTTCGAATTCCATATGAAACGCAAGGACGGGAGTATTTTCCCAACCGAACACAATTTAGTTCCCCTGGACGATCCCAATGCTGGACGGGTAGGCTGGGTCAGCGTAGTGCGGGATGTGACTGAAAGAAAGCGACTGGAAAGGGCGTTGCAGGAAGTAAACGAAGAGCCTCGAATTTCAGGTGGGTGTCAAAACACGGGAGCTGCAGGAACGCGGACAAATTCAGCACGCCATGCTGGAAGCTTCGGACCAATCCATCCTCATGCTGGACATGAATGGCATGATCCTTTTGGCGAATGAAAGCGCGGCGAGGAGGTTGAAGAAGGATTTAAATGAGTTTGTGGGTTTTTATGCCTGGGACCTGCTTCCACCTGAAATATTCCCCTCCCGGAAAGCGGCTGTAGACGGGGTTTTTAAAACCGGAAAATCGGCCTTGCTGGTGGACGAACGGGATGGGATCATCCTGGAAAGTAATATTTTCCCAATTTTCAGCAGCAATGGAAAGGTTGACAGGGTTGTCTTATTTGCACGGGATGTTACTGAACAAAGAAGGATTGAAATGGCACTGCAAGCCAGCGAGGAAAAATACCGGTTGCTGGCGGAAGCCTCGCATGACATGATCTATGTCATCACTGAAGATCACCTGATCGAATATGTAAACAGTTACGCGGCCGCGCAGTTCAATCTGGGCTCCGAAGCCCTGGTCGGCAAGCGACAAACCACCATGTTCCCAACCGATTTTGCCACGCACCAAAAAGAAGGGATCGCTTCCGTTCTCAGCAGCGGTTCACCGGAATATTCGGAAAGCTGGATTAATTTTGGCGAGGGGAAAAATGCGTATGTCAGCACGTGGTTGATCCCACTCAAGGACCAGATCAATGGAAAGCGATCCATCCTGGGAGTCTCGAGGGACATCACCTCCATAAAAAGAATGCAGGAAGAATTAAAATTATCCCACGACCAGTTGGAAAAGCGGGTGGAGGAGCGCACAAGAGAATTAGCGGAGGCATCCGCAGGGATGCGCAGGCTCGCCCAAAAGGTCATCTTTGCGCAGGAGGAAGAACGACGGAAGATCTCGCGGGAACTGCATGACGATACCGGTCAGGTGCTGGTGACGCTCAAATACAGCCTGGCGGAATTATTGAAGGAAATGCCCAGTGATCATGACGTTTTAGAGAAAAGGGTATCGGAAGCAATCAAAGTGGTTAATGAAGCCATGGCAAGCACCCGGGTAATTGCCCACAGTCTGCGACCACCGCTGCTGGATGCGGGTGGGTTGAATATCAGCTTGAAGGAATTTAGTGATGATATTAATCGCAGAACAAATATCAAAGTAACCTACGATGGCGAGGAGATTGAACATTTACCCGAAGAAATTACCGTCACATTGTATCGAGTTGTTCAAGAAGCCATTTCGAATATCCTTAAACATTCACAAGCGACAAGCGTGAACGTAATTCTGACACATATCCAAAAATGGGTGATCTTATCGATATCCGATAATGGGATTGGCATCCATGAGGATCAAAAATCAACCGGCATCGGGCTGATCGGAATCAGGGAGCGGGTAGGTTATCTGGGAGGGGAATTGCAAATTAATACTTCCCCCGGGAAAGGGACCGTTATCAGAGACCTCCATCCCGTGGACCGGACCTGTCATCGAATTATAGGTCCCGATCTGAAGATCCTGGTCATCTCCATGCTAACGGCGGGCGCGCTCGTTGAGGCGCTGGTCGATTTTGGCGTCCGTGGATATATATATAAGGATGATGAAAACTCAATCCGCCAATTGCCCCACGTGATCAAAAGTGTCTCCGAAGGAGGCATCTTTTTCAGCCCCGAAGCCTGGGAAAAGGTGAAACCAGGCCGCTCCGCGCTGATCCTGACCGGGCGCCAACTGGAAGTATTATCCGTCAGCGCGGCCTACCCGGACCTGCCCACTGCCGTGCTGGCGCAGAAATTATCCATTTCCCCTTCCACCTTCCGCAACCTGCTTTCGGGGGCGTACCTGCGCCTGGGGGTGAGCACGCGCACGGCTGCCATCGTGCGCGCCAACCAGCTGGGACTGCTTGCGAGCGCCAGCGGGTTGCCAGACCTGACCAGAGTAAATCGGGTTCTAATAGCCGCAGATTGAAATTGGGGGAAATCAGTACAACTGTCTAGAGGATTGATGGGACAGCCTATTCCTTTTGGGGGACCAAGCTTGTATAGTGATTCTATCTAAATAAGCACATTTTTATATCGATTTTCATTATTTTTTTGCACTTTTTTTGCGCGGGTGTATCAGGAGACAATCCATGGATGTGACATCGGCTCAAAGCGGGGGGGAAAACGTTGCGATCATGAATGTGCATGATGTTGCCAGTTATTTGCGGCTGAGCGAAGCGAAGGTTTACCGGCTGGCTAACGAGGGAAGGGTGCCCTCCTTTCGTCTAGGGAAAAGCTGGCGTTTCAGAAGAGATCTCATCGACGAATGGACAATAAATGAAACTTTATCTTTACAAGAAGGAGGTGGTGGGTAACAACTTCAGCTCTGTTTCATCATCATGTTCGATCTAGTTCATTTTAGTAAGTCCTATTCAACTGTTTTATAAAAAAGGAGAATGCTGTAATGAATAAGAAACTTATGCTCGTATTTGGCTTTGTGGCAATCGCAGTTTTGACAGTAGGGTTACTAAGCTCAGGTGCATGGTGGAGTGTCCAAACTCAGGCAACCGGAAATAACTACCAGGCTGCCACCTTCGACATGACGATTGGCGGCACCGGCACCCACACGGTCAATGGCGCATGCGTTCTAACAAATATGGCCCCCGGCGACGATCCCACGGTATGCAAAATCTGGTTGCACAATGCCAGCTCGATCCCAATCAACGTTGTCTGGTCTGGTTTCGCTCTCACCGGTGACTTCAATCATGCAGGATTGGCTCTTCGTAACAGACTTTGCTGATTCAGATGGTCAAACTCATTTGTCTGATGTCATGAGTTTTGATTCAAATGCTGATGGCAAACTGTCACTTGCAGAGATTGCCCCGGCACTGGCGAATGGATATTTTTCAAATCCCAACGGACAGGATAATTACTCATCGATCTTATTGGCTCCTGGAGCAGACGGCTGGGTCAGCTTGACCTTTGCCTTCGGCGCGCTAGCCCCCAACGAAACCATTGGAAAACAAGCCGGCTTATCCAATTTTTTATTTCCGCTCCCTTTTAAGTAAGATCTGATCGAAAAAAAGGTTCGACCCGGTCAACCTTAAACATTATTCTCTGCATCTATAAGGAGAAAATGGGAATGAAAAAATTTTTGATAATCGGAATTGCTGGGCTGTTTGTGGTTTTATCCATTATGGCATTTGGCCTTATCGACACGGGTGCCTGGTATACAGACAGCGTGACAAGCAAGGGAAACCTACTGACAGCAGCCAGCCTTAAATTGAGCGTGAACGAATCACGCAGCACCAGCCAGACCTTTGTGCTGGATAAAATCAAACCCGGTGATTTGATCCCTGGAGGGCAGGTAAACCTGAAGAACGCCGGCACAATCCCGGGCCATCTCTGGTACGAAATCGTCAACATTTCACCCGCAAACAGCCTGCTGGGTGATTTGGTTTATCTAAAATTCCAAGCCAAGGTTGAACCCGGGGCTAACTTCGGTGGAGACCTGGTTGTAAACCAGTCCGCTGGCGTACGCATTGATGTAGTGGATCTTGCGCCCGGGGATTCCATCCCGTTGGTCGTCTATTTTAACTGGCCTTTAAGCGACCATGACAACGACGCCCAGGGAGCCACCTTATCCTTCGACGTGATCTGGCACCTTGACCAAATTCCTTAAGGCCCCTCAGGGGAAGGCGGATAATATTTTGACTGTCCCTGCCTTTCCAGGATATCTGTAGAACTCGATGAAAAGAATCCTCGTACCAATTTCTATTTTACTGGTCGCCCTGGTAACCTGGGGGTTGGTTAAGTCCCAGGCGTTACTAAAAGTTTCATCCACTACGAGGGTTTCAGTTGCGGCGGCATCCCTGGATTTCAATCTTAATGTTGATGAAAACGGCACCTGGGAAATAGATGTGGGAAAGGTAACCCCAGGCGACTCCGGTGTAGTTACTGTAAGCATAAACAATGTTGGAACCCTTTCCGGGACCCTTTGTGTGGAAAGGGAAACTATTCCTCCGAAGTTTATCCTGCAGCCCGCCGGCACTTGTGAAGTTGTGATCGAACCCGGATCTTCACTCCGGTTTGATCTTGAATGGTCCCTCCCAATTTCTGCTCATAATATCGGGATGGATGGAACGAATTTTAAGTTTGTGATTAACGTTCGCTTTGAGAATGGATTTAAAGTGACAAAGCAGGTGATCATTACTGGAATAATTAATGATCCGGTCGACACGCCGACATCCACCCCAACCGATACACCCACAGGGACTCTGACGGATACCATAACACCCGAGAATCCGACTTCCACAGATACTTCAGTGCTGCCAATGGATGGAACTGCCACCAATACTTCAACGCCAACAAATTCTCCCTCCTCTATACCAACCGAAGGGCCTACCAACACGCTGCTGCCGACAGAAACTCCCACCGACATACCCACAATCGTTCCGTCCGAAACTCCGTTACCGCCGACAGAAACTCCCACCGAAGTGCCCACAATCGTACCTACGGACACTCCGCTGCCGCCTACAGAGACACCTGTTGCCATCCCAACCGAACCCGAAATCCCGACAGATGCAGCGCCTTAAAAGAATCTCTGTTTCCCAGCGTGACCGCCGGACATTTATTTGCAGAACCTGAGCTATCCTTATCCGGATTTGAAACTCCCCGGGTGATTCCATCGACCGGGAACTCATTTGCGGGTCTTGCTCCGCAGGGATTAGCACACCATGACTGGAAATGCCATGGTTTTTGTTTTATCAAAAGAGGGAGGCGATCATTTCAGGCTAAAAAAACGTTATTGCAAGGTCAGAATGTTGTTTTTTGACATAATAAGGAGTAATATTATTATTATATTATGCCGACACTTGATTGAGCGATGTTCCAAGGAGATGCAATGTCGCCTGACGAAGGGAAATTTTGTCCTGCATGCAAGATGAAAAATGAGGCCAGCGCCACCACCTGCAGTTTCTGCGGGGTGCCATTCGAAGTGACGAGTGCGGGACCCATCACCACGACAACAAAAATGCCCACCGCCACTCTTCGCTCCACGGTGGAAAATGACGGGGCGATCGACCAGTATGTCAGGGAAATTCCTGAAAATGGGATGGCCATTTACCGGGCCAACTTCATGTATCCCTTTGCCGTACGCCAGGATAAAGACTTCATCATTGGCAGGAAATCGGAGGATGCTCCACAGGGGATACTGGACCTGGCTCCGCTCGAAGGCTATATCATGGGGGTTTCCAAGCAGCATGTCAGAATTCAGGGAGTGGGGAATGGCTACCAGATCACCGACCTGGGCAGCACGAACGGCACCTGGGTCAACGATGTGCGCCTGACAGCCAATCAACCTGCAGTCCTTCCGAACGCCGCCCGGGTGCGGATAGGGAGGATGGAGCTTTATTTCATCTACCGGCTCAAAACCAGCTGAGCCAATTCATTAAGGATGAGCTTGATGGTAGCTCCCGGCACTCCGGAAACCGATCCCCTTGAAGCAGCCGCCAACGCGCTCAAGACCGGCAAAGTTAAAGAGGCCCGGAGCATACTCCGCGAAGTGATCGCCAGGGATCCCGGCAACCAGGCTGCATGGGAGCTGGCTTACGAAGCCTCCAGCAGCGACGATGAGCGTATTTACAGCCTGAAGGCCATCCTGAAATTGTCTCCAGACAATCCGATGGCGCTGCAAAAACTGGCCGAGCTGCAGGCCTCTTTCCCCACGAATAGGATTTCCCAGAATAAACCGAATCCCTCCGCTCCTTCAAGGGCGAAGGATGAAAAAAAACGCCGTTCGGCGATGTACATCGTTGGAAGTTTTATCGGTATAGCCGGGCTGGCGTGCATCGTGTTATGGATCGCGGTCTTTTATCAGTGGGGAGTAATCCCGTTTACTTCACCCGCCAATCGAACGCTGACAGCAGCTGCCGGCCATACCGACTGCCAGGAACTGATCGACCGAGCCCTGGCTGCCTCCAGCGATCTGTGCAACCGGATCGGTTCGGACCAGGCCTGTTATGGCAATAATACCGTCAATGCCCGCCTGGTGCCTGGGACAGCCCAGCAATTCTCAACCCCAGGCGATATCGTGGGTGTCAACCAGATCGAGAGCATTTCCGCATCGAAGCTCGACCCCACCCTGAAACAATGGGGCATCGCGATCTTCGAAGTGATCAGCAACCTGCCCCGGTCCCTGCCGGGTGAAACCGTCACCCTGGTGGTGTTTGGCAATACCACACTGGATAATTCCGGCAGCCTCGACACCTATTATTTCTACAGTGGGCTTGGGAAGGTGGCCTGCGATCAAATCCCCTTCGACGGCCTGATGGTTACGATGCCTGAAGGCACAGGCATCCATTTTTTCGTCAACGGTTCCGAATTGACACTGATGGGCAATGCCTCCCTGAAGGCCGCAAAAAATGGCAGCATGGATATCAGCCTTTACAGCGGTTCGGGCTCCATAACGTCAGATGGGCAGCAGCAGATCATCACCGCCGGGGAAAGTGTATCCGTCCCCCTGGGTGGACTTAATGGGACGGATTCCATCGGACCACCCTCCAACCCGCAACCCTTGTCACCTGAAGACCTGGCTTTAGCTTGCAGCATGACGGGGAATTACTGCGATCCGACCGATATCACACCGGTCCCCTCGGATATTGCCGTGCAATGGTTGCTGACCGCGGAGGCTCTCACCGCTACCTGGACCCCGTTTCCCACCTTTACCAACAGCTCCACCCCGTCGCGCACGCTCTCAGCCACTGTCACCAGAACTGCCACGATCACCGCCACCAGAACCACCACGAGAACACCCACCCGGACCGCCACTCACACGGCCACTGCTACCATGACGCGCACCCCCACGAGGACGTCGACGCGCACCTCCACCGGCACACGAACTCCATCGCGCACTCCCACACTTTCCCCCACAGCCACCCTGACGACAAGCGTCACAGCTTCCCCTTCAGACACACCCACAATTACACCCACACCCACAGACACACTTACACCCACAACTACACTTACGCCCACAGACACAGTCGCCCATCCCAACGCCACTTCCACACCCACTGAAACCTCCACACCCATACCGGGTACGGTGGTCGTTAACATCCTCGTCCCGGGTTCGGATGGAGCAGTCATCAGCAATAACTCGGATACCGCATTCGAAGCGGAGGCCTGGGACACGGCAGTAGGAACCTCCAATGGCGCCGGGATCAACCACGTCGATTTCTGGTTCACCCTGGATGGCTCACCCATCCCTCCACTCCCGGATGCAGGTTCTCCCCAACATCAAAGCACCCCTCACTACTGTGCATTTACCGGGACAGGCACCTGCCTCACGATTAACGGATATTATGGTGGATCGGCCTTTGGAAGTTTGCCAAAAACCGGGACCTATACGATGTATGTCCAGGCGTGGGGTAATATTAGCGGCACCTCGGGGATTATTACGAGGACCTTCACCCTATCACCTTAGGTTTCATTTGATCGATTCATCTTATTCACCTGGGCGCTGTACCAAAACAGAGCTCATCCAACTCTTGCGCGTAACCAAATGAGCGTGACTGGTTTTAAGGGAAAAAAGCTGCGCCTGAAATTCACCTGCAACCCTCGTTCGAATTAACCTTCCCGCCATCCTGATCGCGGAACAAAAGTAATGTCTGAATCCCTGCCTCTAAACCTGACGAGATCTCCGTCCCGGTATGCGATTTCTCCGTTATGAATTGCTGGAGCAAATTGGCGCGGGCGGACAGGGCGTGGTCTGGTCAGCCCTTGAAAAAGAAAACAGCCGCATTGTTGCCATTAAATTCATCGAAACCTCTGACCGGCAGGTCCAGGCAGTCTCGGACAAAGTGTTTGAACAACAGGGGCGCCTTTTCTGCCAGCTCGAGCATCCCAATATTCTGCCGCTCTATGATTTTGGCAGTCTTCAGGGTCTGCGTTACCTTGTGACGCTTTACATCCCTGGAGGGACTTTGCAGGAAAAGCTTGCGGGAGGGCGGCTCCCCGCCGAGACGGCCCTGGATTTCGCGGCCCATATCGCCTCCGCTCTCGAATACCTGCACGGCCGCGATATCATCCATCGCGACCTAAAACCAGGTAACGTACTGATGGACTTCAAGCCCAATATCTACGTTTTTGATTTTGGATTAGCGCGTGTGCTTTCCGACAGCACCATGGCAATGCATACCGGGCACGGCACCCTGCCATATTCCCCCCCTGAGCAAAGCAATCATTCGGAAATCACCATCCAGTCAGATCTTTACAGTTTCGGGGTGATGCTCTACCAATTTTTTACAGGCCACATCCCGTGGGATGGGGAGGTGGCACTGGGGATCCAGCAGTTGCATTCGAACGAAGAACTCCCTGACCCGTGCGAATATAACGCGGAGCTTCCAAATGCGCTGGTTAAATCCCTGCGCAGGATCACTGCTACCCAGCCGGCTGCCCGCCCGAGATCGGCTTCCGAAGTAATGCAGATGCTTTATGATGTTTTCAATGTTCCACCGGTCCGGGTGGATATCAGCCGGCAAATTGATATCAGCCCGCTTGGCCTGGGGGTAAATGAAATAACCAGGCACGCCATGGCAGGTTGGGAGGATTCTCATGCGGAAGTTCCGCTAACCTTGACCAAGTTCGCCCTGGTGGATGTGGGGCAAAAACTCTCCGGGAGCGGAAGTGAGCCGGGGAACCTGAACTCTTTCATGCTGCATTGCGCCCTCGCATACGGATACGACATCGATTTCTGGTGGAAGAAAGTGGAAAATCCTCAGGACCGTCTGCGAATTGCGACTGCATTGATCCGGCGGGATAACGTGGTACGTGCCAGCAGGGTACTCGGCTGCCTGCTGCGCGATCGAGCTGTGCTCCGTTCAAAAAATTCCCTTCCGGATGGTCTGCTCCTCTCGCTGCTGGAGATAGCCGGCAGCAAAGTGAGCCAGGATTTAAAACAAAACATATTTGAGTTTCTCGAGAATATGATCTCGCCCCTTGCACACTGGCAGGCCACCATCCCGGGCACAAGCCAAGTGCGGGCACTGGCCAGCCTCGCCAGCGAGACGACCCCTATCGGCGACCGGGCGGCGCGGTTGATAGGCCGGCTGCATTCGTCGGAAGCAGTGGCGGTGCTGCTTACCCTGTCAAATGATGACCGGCGGAGTCGAGCCCTGCTTGGCGTGCTCGAAGCAGCAGGGACCCTGCCTTCGGTCGTTCCCCGGAGCATGCGCTGGTCGCTTTCAACGGAAAGATTGGCAAACTGGCTGGTTTCCAACCTTGCGTCCCTCCTGGGTGTCTACGGGATGGCGGCGCTGGGAGTATTCCTGGGCTTCGGCGCACAGGTTTATCTCACCTACCGACTGCCCAATTTCATGGATATGACCCGCATCAGTATCGCCGTCGAACGTGGATTATTTATGGGGTTTGTCTTTGGTTTCGGCATTTTTATAACCCGCCTCCTTTCCGAAATCGTCCCCTTTTCAAAAACCCTGCTGCGCATGGCGAGCGCCACCCTGGTAGGCGGGACGATGCTGACCATCGGACTTTGGTTATATGACGTCCTGTTCCTAAACACTTTTCCCGGTGGAATCTTATTTGCAGCCGGATGTTTTTTCATTTCCGGTGGTTACGCCCTCTCCCAGTGGGCCCGGCCCGCAGTCGTAAAAATGGTCATCACGACTTTTGTAATATTCCTGGCACTGTCCGGGACATGGTTCGGCCACCTTACCTGGTCGGCCTTTCCCACCGGCGTGTCGCCAATATTCTTTTATGATTATGCCTGGTCCACCATCCAAGTGCTGGGCACCATGCTAGCGGCAGCTCTGCCGATGGCAATTTTCGGCTCCCTCGGGAAAATTCCCCACCGATAAATTAACGTTTTAAAAATGGAACTCTGACCTCCTTTACCCTGTCTCGGGATTACAGGAATAATCTACGCGTCCATTGCAAAACAATATTCGAACCAAGGTGTGCAGCCATGGTTTTCTTTCAGAAAATGATCCTACGGATATACTCGAAAATTCGGAATTTACTCCGAGAAGCGGTAGAATAGGGCCATTGTCATGGTGTAGCTGGTTGGTAAGATATCAAAGGATGAAGTTCTCCTTTGATTTTCCTTGCTGACCAGATTTACGATCTCCGAATTCTTTCACACAGAATTCGTTTTTATGAAAACGGCAAATCGGCTTGCATTATCGACCGAACTGGAGAACTGTTAATGACCGGAATGAAACCAATCTCAGTGCTGACTTTCGGGTCCGGGGCCGTGGGTACCTACGTGGGCGGATCGCTGGCAATGGCCGGGCATAAGGTGGTCTTTATTGAGCAAGCTTCCGTCGCTGCAGATCTGCGGCAACGGGGGCTGCGGTTGGATTTATCCATCGACAAATCCAGGAGGGCATCAGAACCTGTGATCGTCCCTCCGGCTTCCATCGGAGTTGTTTCCTCGCCGGAAGAGGCGCTGAAGCTCGGGCCATTTGACGTAGCCATCTTTGCCATGAAATCCTTCGACACCCTGGCCGCCTTGGAAGGGATCAAACCTTTCGCCGACAGGATGCCGCCCATCCTATGTATTCAAAATGGAGTCGAGAATGAACCCGCCATCGCGGCCCTGCTGGGTGCCGGGCGTGTCATTGCAGGCACGGTGACCTGTTCGATTTTCCGCAGGGCAGCCGGCGACATCGTTCTGGAAAGGGCACGCGGCATCGGCATCGCCTCCGGGCATCCGCTATCAGAGCAATTAAGGGAGGCATTTAATTCGGCCTCGTTGAATGCTCGCCTCTGCTCCCGGCCGGCAGACATGAAGTGGTCCAAGCTCCTGGCCAACCTGCCGGGGACTGCCACGGCAGCCATCCTCGATATCAGCCCGGGGGAGATATTTAGTCATCCGGGATTATACAATTTGGAGATACGCATGGCCCATGAGGCCCTGGCAGTCATGGCGGCCCAGGGGATCCATCCGGTGAACTTACCTGACATGCCGGTGCAAGCCCTAGCGCTGGCTTTACGCCTGCCGCGCTTCCTTGCCCATCCGATATTGAATAAAGTCGTCGGTGGAGGCAGGGGCGGGAAGATGCCATCTTTCCATATCGATCTGCACGCCGGACGCCGGAAAAGCGAAGTGGAGTGGCTGCAGGGGGCAGTGGTGCGTTATGGAGAGAAGTTTGGTGTCCCCACTCCGGTCAGCCGCCTGGAGACCGAGACCCTGCTGGCCATGGTGCGAGGGGAGATTTCCATCGCTGAATTTTCCCATCAGCCAGAGAAGCTGATCGGTCTGCTTGAAAAAAGTTACCAGTCCGTACCGGCTTTTGGGAAGTAGGCGGCTTTCCACATCCGATATCTTCAACTGGCGTGAAAAGATTCTCCTGCTCATTAGCATAACTCACCCATTCGACGGGGTTATGATATAGCAGGCGCTAATTTTCAAAACCAGAGTCTACCAAAAGGAGTGGAACTTGGAAAAAGAACCCTATATCCTGGCAATTGACCTGGGCACATCGGCCCTGAAAACGGCGTTGATTTCCATCTCCGGCAAGGTGATGGGCTGGGAAGTCCAGGAAATTCCTCTCATTGTTCTCCCTGACGGCGGCGCCGAACAGGATCCACAGGATTGGTGGCAGGCTTTCCTCACAACAGCCAAAAGACTAATCCAGAAAGACCTGGTGCCGGTCGAAAGCATTGTTGCGGTGTGCTGTTCATCCCAGGGGGAATGTACCGTCCCGGTGGATGCGGATGGCAAAGCGCTGATGAACGTTATCTCGTGGCTGGATATGCGCGGCGCCCGGCAGCTGCACAAAATCACCAGTGGCACATTCAACGTAGCAGGATACAATATTTTCAAGCTGCCCCGCTGGATAAACCTGACCGGTGGAGTGCCCACGCTGACCGGTACCGACCCGGCCGCGCACATGCTGTTCGTCCGCGACGAGTACCCTGAAATTTATAAAAAAACATACAAGTTCCTGACCGCACTGGACTACATGAACCTGTGCCTTACCGGGAAATTCGTAGCCACACCCGATTCGATCCTGACCTCCTGGGTTACCGACAACCGCGATTCAGCCCATATCACCTACGACGATGGACTTCTCAAAGACTGCGGCATTGCCCCGGATAAGTTCCCGGAGCTTGTGCAGTGCACCACAGTAATCGGCGACTTGAAACAGGATGTGGCCAGGACACTGGGATTAAAGGAAGGGGTAAAGGTCGTTGCGGGGCGATTGATGTCAGCGCGGCAGCCATCGGCGCCGGAACGGTGAACGATTTCGACGCTCATGTTTATATCGGCACATCCAACTGGGTCGCCGCCCATGTGCCAGCTAAAAAGACTGACCTGTCAACTTTTATGGCCTCGGTTCCCTGTGCCATTCCAGGAAAATACCTGATGATCGCTCTCCAGACCACTGCCGGCGGCAATTTGAATTTTTTGCGCGATAAGATCCTTTACCACAAGGATGAGCTTCTGCAGGCGGAACAGGCTCCGGACGTTTTCCAGATTTTTGACCGGATCGCAGGAAAAGTCCCACCCGGGAGCCATGGCCTGATGTATATGCCCTGGATCTACGGGGAGCGCTCTCCTGTCGATGACCGGAATGCCCGCGCCGCTCTGTTTAACATTTCTTTGGATAATACGCGCGAGGATATCATTCGCGCCTTTCTGGAAGGAGTGGCGCTAAACATACGCTGGTTACTCATCCCAGCCGAGAAATTTGTAGGTCGCAAACTGACGAAATTGAATTTTGTCGGAGGCGGAGCAAAATCGGATCTCTGGAGCCAGATCCTGGCAGACGTAATGAACGTGACCATCCGCCAGGTGCGCGACCCGATCCAGGCCAATGCACGCGGGGCAGCATTCATCGCCGCGGTCGGACTGGGACTCCTGGCTTTTGAAGACATCCCGCAGAAGGTCCAGTTCAAGGCAACCTATTCCCCGAACCCGGAGAACCGAGCGATTTACGATAAATTATTCGCTGAATTCGTGCAGTTTTACAATCGCAACAAAGGAAGCTATAAACGATTGAACGGCTAACCGTTCCTTGAAACCTTTCTAAAAGAAAAATGGTGATCCAATGACCGAACAACAATCCGCCATCTCCCATTATCCAGATACCGTTGAAATCTACGCCCGGCTGAAGAACCTGATCAATCAACCAATCCGCCCGGTTAAAAGCGAAAGGATGCAGGAATATCTGGATTATTTCGACACCAAATGTGCCCGTTCGAAGGCGCTCAACGAGGAAGCTTGCAAGCTTATCCCCGGTGGGGTGCAGCACAACCTGGCCTTCAATTATCCCTTCCCCATTGCCATCGAAAAAGCCGAGGGCGCCTACCTGTGGGATGTGGATGGCAACCGCTATATCGATTTCCTACAGGCCGGTGGACCGACCGTCCTGGGCAGCAACTACGCCCCGGTTCGTGATCACGTCATCGAGCTGCTGCAGACATGCGGTCCGGTGACCGGTTTGTTCCATGAGTACGAACTCAAGTTGGCCCAGCTCATCCATCGATTTATGCCGTCGGTCGAGATGTTCCGCATGCTCGGCTCCGGGACAGAGGGCGTCATGGCGGCCATCCGCGCTGCCCGGGCTTTCACCAAGAAAAAGAAGATCATCAAAGTCGGCGGAGCCTATCACGGTTGGAGCGATTCGATGGTCTACGGCCTGCATATCCCCGGGATGGGGCGGCTGGAGGCAAAGGGAATCCCCTTCGGTGCCACTGCCAATACCCAGGAATTCTTCCCAAACTCACTGGGAGCACTCAAAACAAAGTTGATCTTCAATCACCTGCTGGGAGGAACAGCTGCAGTCATCCTCGAGCCGGTCGGACCGGAAAGCGGGACCCGTCCGGTGCCTTTCGACTTCAACCGGAAAGTGCGTGAACTGTGCGATGAATTCGGCGCGCTGCTGATCTTCGATGAAGTGGTGACCGGCTTCCGCCTCGGTATGGGCGGGGCGCAGGGCTATTTCGGGGTCAAACCCGATCTGACCGTGTTCGGCAAATGCATTTCCGGCGGCTACCCGATGGCCGGCGGCGTGGGTGGACGGGCGGATGTGATCCAGTGTTTCGCAGCCGGCCTCGGAGGCGCAGGGGAGCGGGCTTACGTAGGCGGGACTCTCTCAGCCAACCCTCTCTCTTGCGTTGCAGGCTATCATGCCCTGCTCGAAATGGAACGGACAAATGCCCCGGTCCTGGCTGGCAAAGCTGGCGACCGCCTGACCCACGGATTGCAGGCAATCCTCGAAGAGTACAATCTTCCGTTTGTTGCCTTCAACCAGGGTCCGATTGTTCATCTGGAGACTTCCGGTGTGATGCTGCTCGACCTGCACCATCCGCTTAAACTTCTAAAGGAAATGAAACCGCGCAGGCACATGATGGAAGAGATGGGTGCGGCCTACATGGCCAACGGGCTCATCACCCTGGCAGGCAGCCGCATGTATACCAGCATGGCGGACACGGACGAGGTCATCGACGAGGCCTTGAACAAATTCGCGACTGCTTTATCGAGCGTGGAAGGCCTGTAAAGCCAGAAATGATTTTTTGCAGGAACCAAAGCAGGAACTAATCATTTACGAGCTTATAAGGCAGTCACGTTTTCTTTGTTAGGTGCTCCCAATAGAGGTAGATATGGAAGAGAACAATTATTGGAATAAAAAGGTGGTACTGGTCACCGGAGGTTCAAGCGGGATTGGGTTGGCTGCAGCAAAACAATTGGCTGCAGCTGGCGCACAGGTCTGGCTGGCCGCCCGCCGGAGTGAACTCCTGGAGGCCGCACTCAAGGAAGTGGAGGCTGCCCGCCGCGACCCATCCCAACACTGCGGGATCGTCTCCGCGGATGTTTCGGATCCGGCGCAGGTCGAGCGGATGGTCGAGACTGTGACGAAATCTGCCGGGGCGCCGGATGTGGTTATCAATTCGGCTGGCATCACCCAGCCTGGATATATCCAGGAACTTTCGCATGGAAGTTTTCGAGCGGTTGATGCAAGTCAACTATTTCGGGACAGTATATGTGACCACCGCGGTCCTGCCTGCCATGCTGAAGCGCGGTTCCGGCCATATTATCAATATTTCTTCAATGGCGGGTTATTTGGGCGTATTTGGATACAGCGCATACGGTGCGTCGAAGTATGCCGTGACCGGTTTCTCGGAAGTCCTGCGGGCAGAGATGAAAGCCGCATGGCATTCGTGTCTCGGTGGCCTTCCCACCCGATACTGACACGCCGCAGCTGGCGTATGAGGAACCATTCAAACCTGCCGAGACGAAGGCCATCTCAGGAAATGCCAAGGCTCTCTCGGCTGAGAAGGTGGCCCGTTCCATCCTGCAACAAGCTGAGAAAGGTCACTTCATGATCTTCCCGGGCACCGACTCGCGCCTGTTCTACATTCTATCCAGTAAACTGCCCAAGAGCCTGGTCTTCGCAATCCTGGACATGATGGCAGGCTCAGGAAGGAAAAACAAAAAAACTTAGCCCCAACGGTCTTATGGTGAATTGCACGGAATTAAATGGACCGAAACAGGGATTAGATGGTTCCAACAGCTAAACACCAATCCAACAAACGGGAGAATTGCAATGGATATCTTTGAGAAATGCTCGAATTACACCACGGCACAGAGAGGCCATTGCAGGGGGGATATTACCCCTATTTCATCCCGCTGACCGAAAACGAGGGCACCGAAGCAGTTTTTCGCGGACACCGCCTCATCATGTGCGGGTCGAACAACTATCTCGGATTGACCACCCATCCCAAGGTCCGCCAGGCTGCATTGGATGCCATTCAACGCTACGGGACTTCCTGCACCGGTTCCCGCTTTCTGAACGGAACCATCGAACTGCACGAACAACTTGAGCGTGAACTGGCTGAATGGGTGGGAAAGGAAGCTGCCCTCGTCTTCTCGACCGGAATGCAGACCAACCTGGGAACCATCAGCGCACTTGTCAGCCGGGATGATGTGGTGATTCTCGACAAACAGGACCACGCCTCCATCGTGGATGGTGCGAAGCTCAGTTGGGGCAAGACGGTCCGTTTCCGCCACAACGATATGGCCGACCTGGAGCGCGTTCTGCGAGCCGCAGGGGACGCCGGCAAACTGGTGGTGGTGGATGGACTGTACAGCATGGAAGGCGACATTGCTCCTCTTCCGGAGATCATCCCGCTCTGCAAGAAATACGGCGCCCGCCTGATGGTGGATGATGCCCACGCGACCGGCGTTCTCGGGGGCGGACGCGGCACTGCCGCGCATTTTAATTTGACCGATGATGTTGATCTGATCATGTCCACCTTCAGCAAATCCTTCGCCTCGCTCGGCGGCTTCATCGCGGGCGATGACGACATTATTCACTATATCAAACACCACGCACGTGCCATGATCTTCAGCGCCAGCATCCCACCTGCCAATGCCGCGGCAGCCCTGGCTGCCCTGCACGTCATGCAGGCTGAACCGGAGCGGATCCAGCGCGTTAATGATATTGCTGCTCATCATGCGCAAAGAATACCGTCGCCTCGGTTTCGACATTGGCAAGTCTGAAACCCCCATTATTCCCATCCATCATTGGGGACGATATGCGTACGCTGGCGATCTGGAAAGCGCTCTTCGATGCAGGCATCTTTGTCAACCCGGTGATCTCCCCCGCTGTCCCCGAAGGCCACCAACTCCTGCGTACCAGTTATATGGCCACCCACACCGACGAGCAGATGAGCCGCGTCCTGGAAACCTTCGCAAAAGTCGGCAAACAAGTTGGACTGATTTCCTGATCGAGGTCTGCGCGTCCACAGATTTTTGGAATATAGGCAGACCAGGCAAGTATCCTGAAGGGGACCGTTACTTCAGGAGAGCTTCGCGACCATTTCATCTCCATTCGACCAATCATGAACCATGACTGAGATAGTCATGGTTTTGATTAAGTCAATGGGACCCAAAAAATAATGTCCAAGAATAGAAAATACCCCGGGAAGCAGTAGAATAGGGCAATTATCAAAGAGAAAAATGCCTTTGATTCCGCCCACCGATTTATTCAAGTTTGGCAGAGTGCGCGGTCTGGTTTTGTTGAATATTAAATTCATATTTTCGAATTTGCTTAAGCGAAAAGTAATAATCCCTAACAATGCATAGGCCCCTCAAATGCCTGCTGTTGATGCAAAAAATCAGTCTCAGCCCAACTTACCTTTCGAGGATATTGTCAGCAGCCTGGTTGCCCATTTTAAAGAGCTGTGGTGGAGTTGCGATGCGACTCGGCCTGACCTTGGACCTTTCTATAACCCGGCTGAAAAAAGATTCCGCGAATCGAAATTGATGAATTGCCTGGACCAGCTGGGAGAGGAATTAAAGCAGGCATCCCTGAACCGGCCCGACCGGCAGGCGTTGCAGGAACGGCTATTCCCACTCGCCGGTGATTTCCTCAAGACCACCTTTGGTCTGGAAGACCGGCATATAAACGCCCTAACTTCATACGGTTTCGCTGAATCCATCGAGGAATTCGTCCGCCAGGCGCGCCGGTTTGACCCGACAATTTCTCCTGAGAATATTTACCAGGCAGGTCGCAACGCCTGGACAATGACCTTCCTGCAATATTTGCTGGGTTTGCCTGTAAAAATGACGCCCGCCATCCTGGCATTCAGCTTGCTGTATCCTTACAGTGATAATTACCTGGACAATCCAGGCATTCCACCTGAGGGAAAAGCTGAATTTGGCCGCCGGTTTAAGCAGCGGCTAGAAGGGTAAACCGGTCACCCCTGGAAATGGATTGGAGAAAAAAATATTCGACCTGGTGAGGATGATCGAAGATCAGTACGACAGGCAGCTATACCCCGAAGTATATGCCAGCCTGATGACGATCTACCGGGCGCAGGTTAAAAGCTTGCATCTCCAGGATCCGCACGCTTCTCCCTACGAAATGGATGTGCTCGGTCTTGTCTTTGAAAAGGGAGGGACTTCGGTGCTGGCGGATGGTTATCTGGTCGCCGGGAACCTGACACCTTTCCAGCGCATGTTTTCGTTCCACTATGGCGCCTTCACCCAGCTGATGGACGACCTTGAAGACGCCGAACGGGACCGTCAGGATGGGATCATGACCGTTTTCTCCCAAACCGCCCGGCGATGGCCTCTGGACGCGGTCACCAGCCGCCTAATCGTATTTGGGCAGGGCTTGTTGGACAACTTGACCCTTTTCCAGGTTCCCGGGCTTGAGACACTGGTGGAGATCATGCGCAAGTGCATAACACCCCTGCTGATCAATTCGGCCGGGCAGGTGGGGCACCTGTACGGCCATCTATACCTTGCTGAACTGGAACGGCATTCACCCTACCGGTTTTCTCAGCTTAGAAAGGTGCGCCGGCAAATAGAGCGGCGCTTCTCTATGGAAGAGATCGTTATGATGATCATTCATATGGATAATGGGATGTCCAAATAAACACTATGAAGGACTATTTGGTTAATTCGAAGGGAGATAAGAAGGCAAATACCATACCGTTAACGGTGGATATGTCTTTGGTCGCGTGCAGCATAATGTCTTTTTCCATTTTATCCAACCAAAATTAAATATCATGCCCATCTTTGGGGCTTGAGGGTACAATTCGCAGTATTAAGGCAATTAATCGTCGGGAATCTACCGGCGAACCGGATAGAACCAGAAGTTTAGTGAGCTCGATTTAGAAAGGACCAGTCATATGGCTAAGACAAAGCATGTGAAAAAGCGGGATGGACGGGTGGTCCCTTTTACGCAGGAAAGGATTACGAATGCGATCTATCGGGCAGCCGTCGCGGTGGGCGGCAGGGATAGAGTAACCGCCCGGAACCTTAGCGACCAGGTTGTAGCCATGGTGGATGCAACCTTTTCGCCTGATAAGATCCCTTCAGTGGAGGACATCCAGGATATAGTTGAAAAAGTCCTGATTGAAAATGGTCACGCCAAGGTTGCCAAGGCCTATATTCTCTATAGGGATGAAAGGAACCGCAGCAGGCTCCAGGGTAAATCCACCTCTGAACAGAACAAGGAAAACATCCCCTGGGCGAAGTTATGGTCGGTCCTCAATTGGGCGGTGGACCATGGCGTGAATACCGTTGAAAGGTTGAACAAAAGGATTGGCAACGGGGAAATCCAGGATATCGTAATGGAGTCTGAAACAGCCTATTCCCAGGATATTAACGCGGTGGAAAGCGCCATTTTGGGGAACCGGGCTGAAATTAAATTGGTGATCATTGCTGGGCCGTCTTCATCCGGGAAAACCACCACAACGAATAAAATTGCCCTGAGGCTGGCTGAGAAGGGGCTCACCTTTGTAGAACTGAACCTGGATAATTACTATTTTGATCTGGAACTGCACCCAAAGGATGAATTCGGGGATTATGATTTTGAGACCCCCCAGGCTCTGGAAATCGAGTTGATTAATCGCCATTTAAAGGATTTGCTGGTTGGAAAAGAAATTCAGATGCCTTATTACGATTTCAAGACCGGGAAACGCAGCTCAAAAACCACACCCACCCGCCTGTCAAAGAACGATATATTGCTGATAGACAGTCTCTATGGGTTATACCCTCCTCTTACCGAGGGGCTGCAGGATGCCTCCTTCAAAGTCTATATCGAGCCGCTGTTGCAGCTTAAGTGCAACGATGGAGAATACGTCAGGTGGACGGATATCCGCCTCATGCGCAGGATGTTGAGAGATGCCGCTTACCGTGCATCGGATTATGGTCAGACCCTGACCCACTGGCATTACGTTAGATCAGGAGAGTTAAGGAGCATCCTGCCGTATATTTCCTCAGCCGACTATATTGTCAACAGCGGGATGCCGTATGAGCTGCCGGTCTATCAACCCAAACTGGTGGGATATTTCGAAAAATGGGCCGAGGAATACAAGGACGACCCGCTCAGACAGGATGCATATAACCGCGCCTCGCGTGTACATGCCCTGCTGGATACCATAGCTCCGGTAACGGATGATACGGTCGTTCCCAGCGACTCTGTCCTGAGGGAATTCATCGGAGGGTTGGACCTGGGAGGATAAAAGATTCTCCGTACAGTAAAGAGGTTAAATATGAAAATTACGGCACGTGTTCAAAACCACGAGAACGATCACCGGGTGGTTCTTAACACCAACGGTAAAACCCATTTGCTGTCTATTGCCTCTAAATCGACTGGGTTTGGATCAAGCATAAATGGCGGCGAATTGTTGTTCCTGGCACTCGCCACATGCTATTGCAATGATCTCTACCGGGAAGCTGCCAAAATCGGGATCGAAATTAATGGTGTGGAAGT
The DNA here is from genome assembly GCA_963760245.1 of uncultured Chloroflexia bacterium. Classification (GTDB taxonomy): domain Bacteria; phylum Chloroflexota; class Anaerolineae; order Anaerolineales; family Villigracilaceae; genus UBA877. The sequence goes on from CAVXCH010000004.1 coordinate 1,502,567, forward strand.
GGAGGTGGAGGGGGAATTTGGTGCAGACGGGGAACCAGCACGTAATATAACCTACCGGGCGAAGATAACATCACCAGCAAATGAAGAAACAATCCGCGCCCTGCTACACCAAACCGATAGGATGGCAGAAATCCAAAACACTCTGCGCATCGGAGCACCTATCACTCTTAGCACTGATTCATTCCCCGTTTGATATCGAACTTTCAGTCTGAAACCTGCGCAGGGTGATCGCGCCCAGCGCGGCCGCGGTCACCGCTGCCAGTCCGCCCAGCGCCAGGCCCCAGCGCGCTCCGGCAATCTCGGCTACCCAGCCGACGATGGGCCCGCCGATGGTGGTGGAACCCAGGAATGCCACCGACCAGAAGCTCATCACCCGGCCGCGCATTTGGGGTGAGCTCTCCAACTGCAGGGTACTGTTGCCGAGTGTTGAGAAGTTGATCGAGCTGATCCCCACCAGCACCATCACCAGCCCAGATAGAAGCAGGCTCGGCATGAAGGCCGCCCCCAGGACCGCCAGCCCAAACAGCAGCGAGGCACTGACCAGCTTGTAAGGCACGATGCCTTTGCGGCTGGCGAAGAGGATGCCTCCCATGGCTGCCCCGAATCCCATTGCCGCAGACAGGAACGCATAACTACTGGCATCCCCCTTAAATGTAAATTGGGCGATGAGCGGCAGGCTGACCTGGAATTCAAAGGTGAGCGTACCGATGATGGCCATCATCAACAAGCTTGAGCTGATGACCGGCTTGGAGACTACATATTTAAAACCCTCCTGGAGCTGGCCCTTGGCGCTTGGCAAGGGCGGGGTGACAGACAATTCGTCCGTGTGCATCATCCCGAGCATGATCACCACGGCAAAGTAAGAAACACCGTTAATAATAAAACAGGGGGCCAACCCAAAGATAGCGATCAACCCAGCAGCAATGGCCGGTCCGATGACGCGTGCCAGGTTGACCAGGGTCGAGTACAAGGTGACTGCATTCCTCAGGTTGTCTGCCCCCACCATCTCAACATAAAATGTCTGCCGGGTGGGGTTATCGAAAACGTTGGTCATGCCCAGGCAAAAAGCCAGGATGTAAACCATCCAGACCTGTACCAACCCGGTCGCCACCAAAACTCCCAGTATCAAAGCCAGCAAACCGGATATGGATTGTGTGAAGAAAAGGATTTTTCGTTTTGAAATCCGGTCGGCAATGACGCCGCCGTAAGGGCCCAGGATCAGGATGGGCACATATTGCAGGGCAGTGATGAGACCCAGGGCGGTGCCGGAGTTGGTCAGCTTGAGCACCAGCCAGGCCTGCGCGATCGACTGCATGAAGGTGCCGGATGTGGAAATAATCTGCCCGATGTAATACAAACGGAAATTGCGCACGTGCAGGGACGAGAAGGTCTCCCGGCTGAATCGATGCAGATATCTGGATATTTGTCCCATAATGGAATCGTTGTTTTAGTCTGGAAATGACATCAGATTAAAGGTCTAAAGGTCAGATCTCCTGCAGCGTGGCCTGCGCCGGTTCCTCCACTTTGCTGTGGAACTGGGTCTCGTACAGGCGGGCATACAGGCCGCCCTTTTCCAGAAGTTCGGCATGGGTACCGCGTTCGACGATCTGCCCGCGATCCATCACCAGGATCAGGTCGGCTGCCAGGATCGTGCTCAGCCGGTGGGCGATGACAATGCTCGTCCGTCCAGCCATGACCCGCTTAAGGGCTTCCTGGATCAACGCTTCCGATTCGCTGTCCAACGAACTGGTGGCTTCATCCAGCACCAGGATCCTCGGGTCTTTCAGGATAACGCGCGCCAATGCCAGGCGCTGTTTCTCACCGCCGCTCAAGCGGTAGCCGCGCTCGCCCACGATGGTATCGTAGCACCCGGGCAGTTCCATTATAAAATCGTGGATGTTGGCAGCCCGGGCTGCGGACTCAACCTCCCCTTGTGTGGCATCCTCGCGGGCGTAAAGCAGGTTCATCAGGATCGAGTCGTGGAACAGGTAGGTCTCCTGGGTGACCATACCGATCTGGGAAGCGAGGGAATCCAGAGTCACGTCTCGTAAATCATGACCGTCGAGCAGGATGCGTCCTCCGGTCGGGTCATACAGGCGCGGGATGAGATACGTCAGGGTGGTTTTGCCTGCTCCGCTCGGTCCAACCAGCGCCACAAGTCGACCCGGTTCGGCCAGGAAGGAAATGTGTTCTAGGACTTCATCGCGCGCCTGGGTATGGACTGTCAGCAGCCGGTCATCACTGGCAGCCTCGCCGTTCGTCGGTCTTTCCGGACGTTCTCTGGACAGTACTGCCTTAACGTCCTGCATTTGTCCAAAGCGGCGCACATCCTTGAGCAGGATTTTCTCGTCCGGCATATAGCGGAAGCTGACATCTTTAAATTCAAGCCTACCGCGCACCGGTGGCAGCACGACTGCGTCCGTTTTTTCTTCAATCTCCAGCGGAAGGTCCAGCATTTCAAAGACACGCTCGAAACTGACCATGGAAGTGGCGAAATCCACGGGCGCATTCGTTAAATTCGAAAAAGAGTTATACAGGCTTCCCAGGTAAGCGCCCAGGGCCACGATCGTGCCAACGGTCAGCGCGCTCTTGATGACCAGGTAACCGCCGGCGCCGTAGATCAGGGCGACCCCGACCGAACCCACCAGCCCCATGCTCACAAAGAAAAGCGTGCCTGTTACCGCACGCTTAATATTGCTTTCACGCACCTCTTCGGCGCGTGCATTGAAGCGTGCATCTTCTCTGGCAGTCCGCCCGAAAAGCTTGACAAGCAGCGCGCCGCTGATGTTGAGCAGTTCGTTCAGGACTGCGTTCATTTGTGCGTTCAGGTCCAGCTGCAGGCGGGCAACTTCCCGCAGGCGGTTTCCCAGCTTGCGCGCTGCCACCAGGAAGAAGGGCAGGATGACGATACTGATCAGCGTCAACCGCCACTCCAGGGTGAACATCACCGCCAGGACCGCCACCGCCTGGATCAGGCTGGTGACGATATTGACGAAGGTGTTGCTGATGGCGCTCTGTGCGCCGATCACGTCGTTGTTGAAACGGCTGATCAACTCACCCACCTTGGTATGGGTGTAAAAGCTCAGCGACATGCGCTGCAGGTGGGCGAACATCGCCGCACGCAGGTCGTACACCACTCCTTCGCCAACGCGTGAGTTGAGTTGTCTCAGAAAAACGTTCAAGCCTCCGGTCAGGAGCGGGATCGCCAGCAGGGCTACAGCCAACCAGACCAGGCGGGGCAGGTCGCGGTTGGGGAGGGTGGTATCGATCAGGTTCCGCAAGATCAATGGAGTTAGCAAAGAAAGACCCGTGGTCACCAGGGTCATAATCAGCATCCAGAAGATAAGCCAAATATAGGGACGTGAATATCCCAGGACACGTTTTAATAATCCCCATGTCACTTTCGGCTTCTCGTCGGGTGCATTGATCGCCAGACCAAACCGGCCGCCGCCGCCACCACCGCCGCGCATCATGATTGCATACCTTCCAATATCTTCAATGGATGAGGCGTCCCGGGCATGAATAGGGCATGCAGCAATTTCATGGCCTGGGAAACTGTTTCGCCTTCCTCCGGCGTGAGCCGTGACAGGACCTCGATTAGCTTGGCTTGCGTCCCATTCCGGGCTTTCTCCAGGATTGTTCCACCCTGAGCGGTCAATGTGAGCGTAACCATTCTCCGGTCCCTGGGTGAATCCGCCCGTCTTACCAGGCGGTTGAGCACCAGCCCATCCACCATTTTGGAAACGGTCGGCGGGGTCAGCCCAAGGTGGGTGGCCAGTGTCTGCAGGGACGAACCCGGATTCCGGTTGATGAATAACAATGCCCTGAACTGGGGGATCGCCAGGTCAGCGGAGCGGTGGTTGCGCATTTCCGAACGGATCACCCGCATGATGATCGGGACGATATCCAGGATTTCCCGAGCCACGACGTCAGAGAAGTTGTCCATTTGATTAGCCTTTCTAATAATTAGATTATCTAATTATACTACCAAATAGGCTGATCTTTAGATTATCACTCAAAACCTCCATGAATATTCCAGGCTCCCGGTTGTCCTGCTTTTTGAATGCCTTATCGGTTTCCCGGGGCGACAATGCATTTTTTCCCATGCCATGCTATACTTTATTTCCAATAAACATTCCTATTTCTTGATCGAATGATTAAGGAGGCAAGCATGAAACGCGAACTTTCTGCGAATGAATTGCGCCTGACTTGCGATCCAAAGATCATGAGTAACAAAAGCGGATCGAATAGTGTCTCGCAGGGCGACATCATCGGCCAGGAGCGGGCGGTGCGGGCGCTGCGCTTCGGGCTGGATATCCGCGAAAAAGGCTTCAATATTTATGTGGCCGGCATGCCCGGCACGGGGCGGATCACTGCGATCGAACGCTTTTTGGAGGAAATAGCCATTGGGAAACCCGTTCCCGGGGATTGGTGTTATGTACACAATTTCGATGACAACTATCGTCCGTGCGCCATCCAGTTGCCGGCCGGGCGCGCCCGTGAATTCCAGAAGGATATGGATGGGTTCATCAAATCGGTCACTCATGACATTCGGGACGCATTTGAGGGGGAGCAGTACGCCGCCCAGCAGGAAACTACATTGAAATCCTTCCAGGAACAGAAGGAACAGCTCATCGAGAAAATGGGCGAATTTGCCCGGGAAAACGGTTTTGGGTTGCAGGCCACCCCGATGGGGATCATCCCCGTCCCGATGAAGAATGAGAAACCACTGAGCGAAAAAGATTTCGTTGCCCTTGGAGAAAAAGAACGTGAGAAGCTGAAGGCGACCGAGGCGAAAATCCAGGAATCGATCGAGACCGTCATGCGCCAGACGCGCGCACTGGATAACAGCGCGCGTGAGGCACAGGATAAGCTGGACCAGCAGGTGGTCCATTTTGTGCTTGACCACCTGGTAGCCGCGCTGCTCGAGAAATACCAGCAGTTACCCGACGTGCTTGCCCACCTGCAGGCCGTCGAACAAAATATCCTGGAAAACATCGCCCAGTTCAAATCTGAATCCGAAGAAAAGGAGAATCAGGTCCCCGGTCCGAAACGCAATCCCACTGACAAGTACCGCATCAACGTGGTGGTGGATAACAGCAAGTTGAAGGGTGCGCCGGTAATCGCCGAGATGAATCCCACTTACAGCAACCTGTTTGGGCGCATCGAGCAGGAAGCCATGCTGGGCGCCTTGATCACAAATTTCACCCTTATCCGCGGCGGATCGATGCAGCGTGCCAACGGCGGTTACCTGGTCCTGCCGGCAGAGGATGCCATCCGCAGTCCCTTCACCTGGGAGAGCCTGAAACGCTGCCTGCGCAACAGCGAGATCGCCATCGAGGAGCCCTACGAACAGCCCGTGTTTACCGCCAAGAGCCTGCGCCCCGAGCCGATCCCGCTGGATGTCAAGGTCATTTTGATCGGCCGCGGGGATATCTACCAGCTGCTGCTGGCCTACGACGAACATTTCACCGAACTGTTCAAGGTCAAGGCCGATTTCGACACGCAGATGGAGCGTACCGACGAACACGTCCAGGATTATGCCAGTTTCGTACACAACTTATGCCAGTCGCAGGATCTAACCCCTCTGGACCCCTCGGGGCTGGCACGCGTGGTCGAACATGGTTCCCGCCTGGCGGAAGATCAGGGCAAACTTTCCACCCGCTTCGGCGAGATCGCGGACGTGATCCGTGAGGCCAATTATTACGCCGGCCAGGAGAAAGCTGCATTGATTTCAGCCGCGCACATCGAACGCGCCATCGAGGAACGCTTTTACCGGTCCAGCCTGATCCAGGAACGCATCCAGGAGATGATCACAAAGAACGTGATCAAAATTGACCTCACTGGCTCGGCGGTGGGACAGGTGAACGGCCTGTCGGTGCTTCAGATGGGGGATATCTCTTTCGGCCAGCCCAGCCGCATCACCGCCAGCATCGGCCTGGGGGAGAGCGGTGTGGTTAACGTGGAGCGGGAGGCAGAAATGAGCGGACCGACCCACACCAAGGGTGTGTTGATCTTGTCCGGTTACCTTGCCCAGCAGTTTGCCCAGGATAAACCGCTCAGCCTGAACGCCCGGCTTGTCTTCGAACAGAATTATGGCGGCGTGGACGGGGACAGCGCTTCCAGCACCGAACTGTATGCCATCCTGTCCGCCCTGGCGGACGCGCCCATCAAGCAGAGTATCGCCGTGACCGGCTCGGTCAACCAGAAGGGCGAAGTGCAGGCCATCGGCGGGGTGAACGAGAAGATCGAGGGCTATTTCGCCGTATGCAAGGCCGCAGGCTTGAACGGGGAGCAGGGTGTGATGATCCCTGCCAGCAACGTGTCCAACCTGATGCTGAAGCAGGAGATCGTGGAGGCAGTGCAGGCGGGGAAATTCCATCTATGGTCGGTGGCTACCATCCAGGAAGGCATCGAGGTGTTGACCGGTGTTCCGGCTGGCAGGAAGGACGACGGTAGTTTTGCACCCGAGGGCATTTTTGGTCGGGTGGACCAGCGCCTGGCGAAAATGGCGGAGGAGCTGGCAAAATTTAACGTCGGAAGGTCGGCTGGAAAGTAGACCGAAGGATAAATATAATCGCCTGCTAAATCGGTTGGCGGCTCGGACCCCTGGCGAATATGAGAGGCAGGCGGCAGCGGTTTGTTATTAATCAGAAGGAGTTATATGTTTTTATCGATCAGAAGAGGCATTCTGGCGGCGGTCCTGGCGCTTGTCCTTGAATTTTATGCTTTCAACTTCGTCCCAAGGAATATCGCCATCATGGCCACCCGCAGTTTTTCCAGGCAGGTCAATGACTATTTGATCAATTTCCTGCTCTTCTTTATCGGTTTTTATCTTGTACTGACCTTTGCTGCCTGGCTGATCAAAAAGTATTCTCCAAAATCCAAATAATCGGGAAATCATTCAGAAACCAACAATTGTATTAAAAAGATCCGATGGTTTTTAATATATGCATGCTGGTGGGTAAAAATAATTTCAAGAACCATGGTGCAAAAACCATGGTTCGCAATTTTAAATCCGTGGGGCATGTTGTTAGTTATCTTATCACTTTCCCTTTCCCGTGCTACACTATATGTACCATAAAAAGGTGGGCGCTGAATATCAAAGAAAAAAATCAATTTCCTGCACAGATCTAAAGGCGCCATTCTTAGAATCAAACAATCGTTTATGTCTTAATCGTAAGTCCCAGACATACATGATTGGGATCGAATAGGCAACCTTAATCGTACCCAACTTTTTCTCACCTTCATGTTTTCATAGGTTATTAAGAAAGTTGATACTCTTTTTCTAGCCAGGATTTTAAAAAAACTGGTCGGAGAATTTCTAAAGTGGAGTGCAAATGATAAATCATCCTGTAATAGTCCTTGGTGCTGGTGCTACAAAAGCTTGTGGAGGGCCGTTAACAAATGAAATCTTGCCAGCGGCCTTAAGTGGGGAAATGGAGCCTAACAATCCGAAGACTCTAGTCGCTGACCGCGAACAACTCCTTGATCTAACTCGTGATTTTCTGTGCGAATGCTTCAATGTTCCAGTGAAGAATTTTCAAATTACTGAGAACGATTGCCCTTCATTATGTTGGGTGTTAAGCATGTTACAACGTTCGATCGAACAAAATATGAATATCGGGGATTGGAAAGGAGATCATTTAATAAAAGCGAAACGAGCTGTTGAGTACTCCATTTTTGCTGTAATAGAAGCCGCATTAAAGGGTAATTCGCCAAACAAACATTTACATCGCTTGCTCCTTGAACCCTTATACAAGCAGGGAATAGAGCCAAGCGTCATATCACTAAATTATGATGTAATTATTGATAATGCAATGTTCGCACTTGGAGAGGTCCTACCAGACCAATAAGCCTCCAAATTATGGGGTGGAATTTTCCACTCAACAATATTTTAATTTGTGTAAATCTGGTACGTTTGGTCATCTTCTTAAGATTCATGGATCGCTAAACTGGCTGTACTGCAATAAGTGCAATCGCATTGATTTATTTGTCTCGGATGGTATGCGTGCAGCAAAGGCCTTGGATGAATTGTTTAATTTCGTTCCATATGATGATGCGTATAGTTGTCGCGGAACCCCTTGTCGCAACAAAAAATGCAATGGTTTTGTTAGCCCAATACTGGTCACCCCAACATATATCAAGGATTATGAGAACCAATATGTCGAAAGTTTATGGAAGAGAGCCGAGAAGGTTTTGAAAAGAGCAGATAGGGTTGTAATAATTGGGTATAGCATGCCAACTGACGACATCGAGGTGGCTTTACTTCTCAAACGAGGTTTGGATCACTTACCTCGAGAAAAAATAACCGTAGTGGAGTATGTGCAAGGCGACGAATATAAACCATTTAGCAAGCGTATGCCCTTAGAAAATCATTCTACTGGTTTGCGATTTCGCTCTCTTTGGTGCTGAATATTGATTGGCAAACTTCAGGATTCGAAGGTTGGCTCAAAGACTGTAATATGAGTAATCGATCTACATTTTGATATAAGCATAGAATCATAGGATAATTTGAGATTCTATAGAATTGCTATTGTCAAATTAAAATATATTCATATTATTTCTAAAATTAATGGAATCCATAAATAATATCATTATCGTATAATGGTCTTGTATGAACAATTACTATAAATTTTCGATTTGTAATTATGGAGTGAGGTGTAACTTATTTTTTTAATTTAGCTTTATATAATTTATTAATTAGCGATTTAAGTGGTCAATATTTTATGAGGGCATCAGCATGAGTATTTCAAGCAAAGACCAAAGGATCCTTTTGCAAAAATCGGGTAATAGATGCGCATTCCCAGGTTGTGGCGAATCTCTTTTATTTGTAAATACTGATGACAATAATGAGAAAACAGTTTTAAGTAATATTGCGCACATCGTTGCTCGGACTGAAGATGGTCCTAGAGGTCATTATTTTTTACCATTAGTTCAAAGAGATGACGAGAGTAACTTGTTGCTTCTATGTGAGAAACATCACAAAATTATTGATGATCAACCACAAAGATACACGGTTGAACGTCTTAGGCAATTTAAAGAAGATCACGAAAAACTTATCGCTGAAGCTACGGGCCAAGCTATTATTGGAAAAATAGAAGCTCTGCCAACAATCACTGAATCTCTTTATAGCACTCTTTTTGAAATCACTGAAATGCCAGCATTAGTATATTCTGCACCTACAATGTTTTCCCAATTTCAAATTAAGGAAATTCGCGAAAAGATCGTACTTCCAAAAAAGAAAAGCGAACTATATCCATATGTTATTCGTAACGGCGACTTATATTCTTTTCAAAATCTACATTACCAGGGGGACCTTTTCAAGAATTTAGTAGATATTGATAAAGCCAAATCAATTAATGCTAATAACTTTTGGAATGATCCAGTAAAAGGACGTTGGTTTGTCGATTTACTCAATCAAACCCTTAATAAACTTACAGGCCGAAAAGGGTTAATGTTGGATAAAGAACATAGGCGGTATTATTTTCAGATAGATAAGCCAGGTGAGGTAAAAACAGTAGAATATCGACCATTAAATATATCAAAATCCAGAAAACAAGTTGTTTGGCAACCAATTAGCAAAAAGACCACCCAACCATATCCATATTGGTTGCATAGAGCGGTAAACCTTAAATTTCATCAAGTTACA
>CAVXCH010000005.1:0-202740 GCA_963760245.1 uncultured Chloroflexia bacterium
CGAAAGACGGGCTTAGTGATCCCACGGATCCGAGTGGAAGGGCCGTGGCTACCGGATAAAAGCTACCCCGGGGATAACAGGCTGGTGAGATCCAAGAGTTCACATCGACGATCTCGCTCGGCACCTCGATGTCGGCTCATCGCATCCTGGGGCTGGACAAGGTCCCAAGGGTCGGGCTGTTCGCCCGTTAAAGCGGTACGCGAGCTGGGTTCAGACCGTCGTGAGACAGGTCGGTCTCTATCCACTGTGGGCGTAAGGGATTTGAAGGGAGCTGCTCCTAGTACGAGAGGACCGGAGTGGACAGACCTCTGGTGTGCCAGTTGTCGTGCCAACGGCATTGCTGGGTAGCTACGTCTGGCAAAGATAACCGCTGAAAGCATCTAAGTGGGAAACTTGCCCTAAGATAAGATCCCTGTATCCTAAATGGAGTAAGACCGCAGGTAGACTACCTGCTTGATAGGCGGTATGTGTAAGCACAGTAATGTGTTGAGCTAAACCGTACTAATGGTCGAGGGCTTATTTGCGTGGTGCGGAGAACTTGATATTGTTCCTACATCGAATCCAATAACTATTCAGCTACAATCTAAGGGAATAAGTCTCTTTGGTGATTTGAGCGACGAGGGTACACCCGGTCCCATCCCGAACCCGGAAGTTAAGCTCGTCAGCGCCGATGGTACTTGGTGGGTAACTGCCTGGGAGAGTAGGTCATTGCCAAAGAGACTTTTCTTTTTTTCTCTTCTCATCAGTTCTATCATAAGGTATAATCCTTTTGTTCACAGACCAGTCCGCGTAGATTGCCGTTTTATTAATTCGCTTTGGCAATCAAGGAGTGTGTGCAGCGCTAAATTCCAGATGATTAAATAGCTCTCATCAAGGTATTACGCGCCCTCGGCTGTGTCTGTGATAAGCCGAGTTTTTTTATTTATTCCTCCACATGGAAGGAGGTGAGGCAGTTGACGGTCGTAAATTTACGCAATAATGAGTCACAAGATCAATTGCTCAAGCGTTTCCGCAAAAAGATTGTAAAGAGCGGGGTCTTGAGCACGGTACGCCGCAAACGCTGGTTTGTATCCAAGAGTGAGCAACGCCGCATGGATCAGAAGAAAGCCATCCGACGCTACAAGCGACGTGCTTACAAGGATTATGAATAGACCAGCGGAACGGGACTGGAGGCATTATGGCTAACGAAGATAAGATTCAGGTCGAGGGGCTGGTGGTCGAGGCTCTACCCGGCACTCAGTTCCGGGTGCGGCTCGATAATGGGCACGAGGTTTTGGCTTATCTCTCCGGCAAGATGCGCAAGTATTACATCCGTATCCTGCTCGGAGATCATGTCAAGGTCGAGATGTCTCCCTACGATTTGACCCGCGGACGCATCACTTATCGCCAAAAGAAGTCCGGCGGGGAACCTGAAGTGGTTGAATAAAACCGGTTCCGTCTGCACTCATAGAACGCAACAGCCCCTGCATTTATTTGCAGGGGTTGTTTTTTATTATCTGAGAAATTTACGGCATTGATTTAAATGAATTCAGTACTTTCATGTAATTCGCCCGTTCGAAGGCAGCAGGTTCTGAAACCGATTTCTGGCTCAGGCTGCCTTTCATTTGCTGGATGGATTCGTATTCATGCACAGTCATCCACTTTTCCAGGTCTGCCAGGATAACCGGGATACGATCAATCCCTTCTGCAAGCAGCACAGAGGCCATCATAGCAACGCTGGCGCCGGCCATGGTAGTTTTAACCACATCTTCAGCCGTGTGGATTCCGGTGGTGAGGGCCAGGTCGGCTTTGATCTGTCCATAGAGGATGGCGATCCAGCGCAGAGGCAGGCGTAGTTCGTTCGATGTGCTCAGTACCAGGTTCGGGACGACTTCCAGTTCTTCCAGGTCGAAATCCGGTTGATAGAAACGGTTGAAAAGTACCAGGCCGTTTGCGCCGGCTTCGGCCAGCCGTTTGGCCATGTTTGGGATGGAGGTAAAGAACGGGCTGAGTTTGACCGCCAGTGGAATCTTGATGCTATTGCGAACATCATGCACCAGAGTGATGTAGTTTTCTTCAATCTGAGTGGCAGTCTGGGCTGGGTTGGTTGGGAGGAAATAAAGATTGAGTTCCAGGGCATCCGCACCTGCCTCCTCGATCTTTTTGGCATATTTGATCCAGCCGCCGGAGGAGACGCCGTTCAAGCTGCCGATGACGGGGATATTGACCGCCTGCTTGATCGTCTTGAGGTGCTCCACGTAGGCATCCGCTTTGAGGGTGTATTTCCCACTCTGCGGATAGAAAGTGTCAAATTCAGCAGATATTTCAGTGCCATAGAATAAGAAATGATCCAGCTCGAGACTCTCGTGGATGATTTGTTCTTCAAACAGGGAGTACATGACGATCGCCGAGATTCCTGCATCTTCCAGTTCTTTGACGGTTTCCACTTTTTCAGATAGTGGCGAGGCGGAAGCCACCAGCGGGTTCTTGAGTTTAAGACCCAGATAGGTCGTCGATAGGTCAACCATACGCTCTCCTTTATTGGGCGATATTAAAAATGGGACAGAGTTCTACCCTGTCCCATTTTAGTCAACTTATTTCTGCTCTGCTGATTTTGCCGTAGTGCATGGCAGCCAGCTGTGAGTAGAAACTCCAACGGGACTTGGCATCTTCGGCGGACAATTTCAGCAATGTTTCTGCACGCGCTTCGTCGCTCTGAGTCAGCATGCGGAAGCGGGTCTCGTTGTACATATACTGTTCCACTGGAACTGTCGGCTCTTTGCAGTCGATCTGCAGCGGGTTCTTGTCATCCGCAGCGAGGCGCGGGTCGAAGCGATAGAGCGGCCAGAGACCGGATTGGACAGCCAGTTTCTGTTGTTCAAGGCCCTTTGACATGTCATAGCCATGCGAAATGCAATGGCTGTAGGCGATGATGATGGATGGACCGTTGTAAGACTCAGCTTCGATGAAGGCCTTCAGGGTATGCTGGTCACTATAACCCATGGCAACACGTGCTACGTAGACGTAGCCATAAGCGATCGCCATCAGGCCCAGGTCTTTCTTGGACAATCCCTTGCCGGAGGCGGCAAAACGGGCCACTGCACCACGCGGCGTGGACTTGGATGCCTGTCCACCGGTATTCGAGTAGACCTCGGTATCGAGCACCAGCAAATTGACATTTCGGCCGGTGGATAGGACATGGTCTAGTCCGCCGTAGCCAATATCGTACGCCCAGCCATCACCACCGACGATCCAGACGGATTTCTTGACGAATGCATCCGCAACCGCCGGCCAGGTTCTTTGCCTGCGGGTTCTTGGATCGGGCGAGTTTCTGCTTGAGGATTTCAACGCGCTCGCGCTGCTGCTTGATACCCAGGTCGGTGGTCTGGTCTGCTTTGAGCAGGCCGTCCACAAGCTCCTGGCCGAGTTCGTTGACGAAGGTCGGCAGGATATCGCTGGCGTATTCGAGCTGCTTGTCCAGCGTCAGGCGGAATCCCAAACCGAACTCGGCATTATCTTCGAACAGCGAGTTGGACCAGGCCGGGCCGCGTCCTTCTTTGTTGAAAGTATAGGGGGTGGTCGGCAGGTTCCCGCCATAGATGGACGAGCAGCCGGTGGCATTGGCAATAATGGAACGGTCACCAAACAACTGCGTCAACAATTTTACATAGGGAGTTTCACCGCAGCCAGCGCAGGCCCCGGAGAACTCAAACAGCGGTTGAAGCAGTTGCGAGTTCTTTATGGTGCCCAGGTTAATGGCTGTGCGGTCAATTTCGGGCAGGTGAAAGGAAGAAATCCCAGTTTTTAGCTTCGGATTCGCGCAGGGGCGGTTGCGGAGCCATGTTGATGGCTTTGCGCGCCGGGTTGGTCTTATCCTTGGCAGGGCAGGCTTCCACGCATAATGTGCAGCCGGTGCAATCTTCAGGCGCCACCTGGACGGTATAGGCCATGCCAGGGAATTCCTTGAACTTGGAGTCCATGTACTTGAAGGTTGCCGGGGCATTTTTCAAGGAATTTCTTATCGTAAACTTTGTGTCGGATGACGGCATGCGGGCAGACAAAGACGCATTTCCCGCATTGGATGCACAGGTCGGATTCCCAGACCGGGATCTCCAGGGCGATATTGCGCTTTTCCCACTTGGTGGTACCGGTGGGGAAGGTGCCATCCACGGGCATGGCAGAAACCGGGACAGTGTCGCCTTCGAAGGCGATCATTGGTCCGAGCACATTGCGGACGAACTCAGGTGCTTCGGCGGCGACCGGCGGGCGGCGGGTGATGGTGCTGGTCACTTTAGCGGGCACCTTGACCTCGTGCAGGTTGACCAGGGTCTGATCCACGGCTGCATAGTTTTTCATGACCACCGCTTCGCCGCGTTTGCCGTAGGTCTTCTTGATGGCCTTCTTGATTTGTTCGATGGCCTCGTCGCGTGGCAGGATACCGGAAATGGCGAAGAAGCAGGTCTGCATGATGGTGTTGACCCGGCTGCCCATGCCGGTCTTTTCGGCAACATCATATGCGTTAATGGTGTAGAACTTGAGTTTCTTCTCGATGATGTCCTTCTGGACTTCCTGCGGCAGCTTGTCCCAGATTTCCTCCGGACCATACAAACTGTTCACCAAAAAGACTGCGCCGGGCTGGGCAAACTTGGTGAAGTCAAAGCGCTCGAGGAAGTTGAACTGGTGACAGGCTACAAAGTTGGCGGTGTTGGGGGTGATCAGGTAAGGAGCCTGGATCGGTTTTGGACCAAAGCGCAAATGTGAAACGGTTAATGTGCCGGCTTTCTTGGAGTCGTAGTAGAAATAGCCCTGGGCATTGTTGTTGGTTTCTTCGCCGATGATTTTGATGGAGTTCTTGTTGGCGCCTACTGTTCCATCCGAACCAAGGCCAAAGAAGAGGCAGCGCACGGTCTCAGGATACTCAACAGAAAAATTGAGATCGTAATCCAGGCTGGAATGCGTCACGTCCTCATTGATACCAACCACAAAATGGTTCTTTGGGTTGGTTTTTTTAAGTTCGTCCAGCACGGCCTTGACCATGGCGGGGGTAAATTCTTTCGAAGAAAGTCCATACCGTCCCCCGATCACCTTAATACCCTGGCGACCATTTTCGAACAAGGTGCTGGTCACATCCAGGTAGAGCGGTTCGCCAGTTGCGCCAGGTTCCTTGGTGCGATCGAGGACAGCAATCGTCTTGACGCTCTTGGGCAGGGATTTGATGAAAGCCGCGGCGTCGAATGGGCGGTAGAGGCGCACACGGACCACCCCCACTTTTTCACCCTTATCGACCAGGTACCGCACTGTGGCTTCGGCTGTCTCGCCACCGGAAGCCATAATGATGATCACCCGTTCGGCATCCGGAGCGCCAATATAATCGAACAGGTGATAAGCACGGCCGGTCAGCTTGGCGAATTTGTCCATCGCTTTCTGGACAATGCCAGGGACCTTGGTATAGAAGGGGTTGATGGTCTCGCGAGCCTGGAAGAATACATCCGGGTTCTGGGCTGAGCCGCGCAGGACGGGATGATTGGGGGAAAGGGCACGCGCCCGGTGGGCATTGACCAGCTCATCATCGATCATTGCCCGCAAATCGTCATCAGTCAACTGCTCGATTTTTGCAACTTCGTGGGAAGTGCGGAAGCCATCGAAGAAGTGCAGGAAAGGTACGCGTGCTTCCAGGGTGGCAGCCTGGGCGATCAAGGCCATATCGTGAGCTTCCTGGACCGATCCGGAGGGAAGCATCGCCCAGCCGGTCTGGCGAACTGCCATCACGTCAGAGTGGTCGCCGAAAATGGAGAGGGCGTGGGTTGCCACCGTCCGTGCCGAAACGTGGAAAACGGTGCTGGTCAATTCACCGGCGATCTTGAACATATTTGGGATCATCAAGAGCAAACCCTGGCTGGCTGTGAACGTGGTGGTCAAAGCCCCGGACTGGAGTGCACCATGGACTGCTCCCGAGGCGCCTCCTTCGGATTGCATCTCTACAACCAGGGGCACGGTACCCCAGATGTTCTTACGTTTGATTGCCGACCAATCATCGGCGAACTCCCCCATATTGGATGACGGCGTGATGGGATAGATCGCGCAGATTTCATTGGTGCGATGGGCGACCGAAGCAGTGGCTTCATTCCCATCAATTGTGACCATTTGGCGTTCCATATATAGCTTTTCTCCTTAAATTAGGATAACACAGAGAATTCTGTGGTGGGGTAATTTACCAAACAATGAGTGTATTCCCCCGGGTTTCCGAGCGATAGTAATTTTATACATGATAACTACTGCGACTTGTCACCAATCAAAAAGGATGCTATTTTTGTTTTTCCAGGTGTTTGCGAGCCAGCAGGATGGCTGCGATCGACTTTGCGTCCTGGATTTCTCCACGCTCAAACATTGCCAGTGCTTCGGATAGGGGGAAGGGCTCCATTGTCAGGAACTCGTCTGCGTCGGCTTCCAAGGGGTCGTGCCGCAAATCGGTAGCCAGGTAGACGTGCATGTATTCGGTGGAGTACCCGGGAGCCAGGAAAAACCCCCCAAGATGTTCCAATTTCCCGGCGGCCATGCCTGTCTCTTCCCGCACTTCTCGCCTGGCGCAAGCTTCCGGTAATTCACCCGGGTCGAGTGTCCCGGCAGGCAATTCCAGGAGTTCGGCCCCTGCTGCATGCCGGTACTGGCGGACGAAAAGTAAATTTCCATCCGAGTCCAAGGGCAGGATAATTACCGATCCGATATGGACTACGATGTCGAAGCTGTTCTCACGTCCATCCGGCAGCCGCAGGGTATCGCGGCGGATGGTGAACGCACGCCCCGGATAGACAATTTCAGATTTTAACAATTCGAATGACATTCAGCCTCCAAAAAAACACCCAGGCTGGATCTGCCTGGGTGTTTTAGAGTTGCATTCTGTCTATGGAATATTCAGAGTCTGATTGATATGCAGGACGTAGGGAGACACCAAATTGTTTGCCGCAATAATTTGGGTGGGGTCAACATCCCCGAAATAGCATGCCACTGAGTAGATTGTTTCGGTGGCAGAAGAGACTGTAAAGACGGTCGGATGGGGATGCAGCGCCCGCGTACCAACAAATGGATTGCCTGTCTGTGGAATATTTAAAACGCTTCCCGGCTGCAGAAGGGTCGCGTCACTGAGACCATTCATGGAAAGCAGTTCCTGCTGGTTTACATTGAAGCGACGGGCAATGCAATAGGGGAACTCACCCGGCATGAGAGTGTAGGTCGAGGGATGCCCTGGTGTGGATGTTGGCACTATGATGATCGGCGTGGTTCCGGCGGGGAGTGTGGATGCAGCACCGGTGGGGAGTATTAATGGAGCAGGGGTGCCATAGGGGGTTGAAGTGGGGTGAACGACCGTTGGATTTAGCGTTTGTACCGCCTGAGTTTGCACAGAAAATGCTGTCATCGTTTGCAGCATCTGCGTGGTGCCGATCAACTCGATTTGCCCAACGCCAGTGGGCGCTTGCACGGTGACATTCACTTTCCCGGTGGGCGTAGCCAAGACAACCTGCGGCGATTGGGAAGCGGAACGTGAGCAGGAAATCAGCAACAACATGGTTCCCAACCCAATAATAACGATCACCGATAATTTCTTGACCATGTTCTCCTCCTTAAAAACAAATTCCTTGTTTTCATTACTAAAGAGATACTAGCACAACCTTTCTATATCGTCAAGCGGCGGATTTTGCTTCAGAACCGATTGTGAGCTATTTCTCGAGCATGATCGTCACCGGTCCATCATTTACGATCTCTACCAGCATATGGGCTCCAAACCAGCCGGTCTGTACCTGAGTGCCCATGCCGTTCAACATCTCTGCGAATTTTTCCACGAGCGGCTCGGCGATCTCGGGACTGGCTGCTTCAGAAAAGGAAGGACGTCGTCCCTTGCGGGTGTCGCTGTAGAGCGTAAATTGGGAAATGACGATGGCTTCGCCTTTTACGTCCAGGAGTGACCGGTTGAATTTACCTTCGTTATCAGCAAAGATGCGCAGCTCTGCAATCTTCTCCGCCAGGGATTGGGCTTGTTCTTCGGTATCTCCCTGCCCAATGCCGAGCATAATAACCAGCCCATGATCGATTTGGGCAATGGTTTTTCCGTCAACGGAGACTTTACCTGATTTGACCCTTTGTATTAAAGCACGCATTATTTAAGGTAGAGGCAATACCTGCTCTCACCGGGATGATCAGGGCAATTGCACTGCGGCCCGAACTTCCTGCATTGTCTTTTCTGCAATTGCCCTGGCGCGGGCGGCGCCGTCGTCAAGCACCGAAGGTACCAGGTCCGGCTGTGCGGCCATCTCGGCGCGTTTTGCGCGGAAGGGTTCGAGTGCCCCGTTCAAGCTCTCTGCAAGTCGTTTCTTGCAATCCACACAGCCGATGCCAGCCCGGCGGCATTCTATGTTGATCATTTCAACATCTTCTTTATTTGTAAAGACTTTGTGGAGTGTGAAAACGTTGCATATATCCGGGTTGCCGGGGTCGCTGCGCTTGATGCGGTGCGGGTCTGTTACCATCATCATGACACGTTGGCGGGTTTCTTCTGGTGTGGCGGACAGCTCGATCTGGTTGCTAAGGCTTTTCCCCATTTTCTCCTTGCCGTCAATCCCGAGGACTTTCTGCACTTCGGCAGCCTTCATTTGAGGTTCGATCAGGACGTTGGTGTTGTAACGGTAGTTAAATGAACGAACCACCTCGCGGGCAAATTCGAGGTGGGGAGCCTGGTCAATTCCCACCGGTACCAGGTCGGTTTTATAGAGCAGGATATCTGCGCTCATCAGAACCGGGTACCCGACCAACCCATAATTGACGTTGTTCGGGTTCTGCCGAACTTTTTCCTTGAAGGTCGGCAGGTCGGTAAGTTTCCCGAGCGGTGTCACCATCGAAAGGAGGGTGTGCAATTCGGTCACCTGGGGCACATGGGACTGGACGAAGAGGATGGTCTCCTCCGGACGGATGCCGACAGCCAGCAGGTCTAGAGCCAGGTCGTAGGTATTCTGTTTCAGGTTAAGAGTGTCTTCAACAGTCGTCAGGGCGTGCAAATCCACAATGCAATAAACGCATTCATAATCGTCCTGCAATGAGACGTAGTTTTTGAATGCACCCAGGTAATTACCCAGGTGGGCACGCCCGGTGGGACGGATGCCGGAAAAAACACGGCCTTTTTTAGCCATGGTTACCTCGAAAAAAGCAGAATTTAATCGCCGAAGGTCTAGTTATTTTTTAAGAATTCTCCGACCAGGCCCAAAATTTCGCCCGGGTTTGCGTGCCGTCCGGTCTGGAGTTTGGAGTACAACAGGGTATTATTGACGGTCACTTCAAACCGACTTCCATCGGAAGGGATGAGAGTGATACTCTCAATCTTTGGTTCGAAGTTGTTCAGAAGTTCATTTGCCAGGCTCACGGCCCGGTCGGTGAAGTGTCAAACCGTACAGTAAACGATCGAGATTTTTATCAATGCACAACTCCCAGAATAATTTTCCAAAAATTATACTGCTTCTTGCATAAATTTGTGCATTTTTCGATCTCGGTTTGGGGGTACTTTTGGGTTTACGGTCAAATAATTTCGACCCTTTGACGCATGACAGCCTTACATGTATAATCATTTAACATTCTTAATCCCACTATAGATGGCATTCGAGGACCGGCATGGCTCTGCGCGGCAACCTGCGTGACTTCACCATTACTCAACTACTAAATTTAATAAAACTGGCGAATAAAACCGGGACACTTGTGGTTGAAGGTCCCAGGGAGACCGCCAAGGTTGCCTTCCGGGATGGGAAATTGTCTTACGCCCAGATCGACCAGGAAGACGGCAGCCTGCCCATGGTATTGTATAAGGCTAAAAAACTCTCCCCAGGTCAGTTTAAATCCATCAAGCAAAACGCAGCTCATATTTCCGATAAAGAATTGGGACTATTACTGATCAATGCCGGATACCTTTCGCAGGAAGATATCCTGACAAATCTCCAACAGCATTTTACGAATATTATCCAGCGCCTGTTCACATGGGTGGAAGGTTTTTTTCACTTCGATAATGACGTGTTGCCTCCCGAGGATCGGATCAGCGTCCGTTTGGACCTTGAAAACCTGATCATTGAAGGTTCGCGGCATATGCGCGAGTGGGAGCAACTGCAGGATGAAATCCCGAGTCTGGACATGGCGCTCAAGTTCACAGACCATCCCGGCACCAATCTGAGAAATGTCAATTTAAGTGTTGAGGAATGGCGGGTTGTTTCATATATAAAACCCACCAATACCATGCGCCAGATTGCCACCGCCACCAAGATGAATGACCTGGAGATCCGGCGCATCGTTTATGGTCTGCTTGAAGCCGGCCTGGTCGAAACCATCCGGATGAAAGATGGGATGACACCGGTTCCGTCTGCGCGTGTATTCCCATCGCAAAACAAGGAAGAGCAGAAATCGCTAATTAATCGCCTGATTACAAGGATACGTTCCCTCTAATACTTTCGAGGATTGTTTTAATGCAAACGGTCAAAATGGTTGTTACGGGTCCTTTTAATGCTGGAAAGACTCAGTTTATCCGTTCGGTGAGCGAGATAGACGTAGTTTCCACCGAGCGCAGCATTTCCACCCCCTCGGAAAAAACTGTGAAAGAGTCGACCACGGTAGCAATGGATTTTGGCCGGATCACAGTGGACGATGACCTGGTATTGTACCTTTTCGGCACCCCGGGTCAGCGGCGATTTGATTTTATGTGGGAGATCCTGTCGGAGGGCATGCTTGGTTTCATTGTCATGGTGGATAGCACCCGCCCAGAAACCTTCCGCGAAGCGCGCTCCATCCTGGAGACATTCCATGCATATGCTCCGACTCCTTACGTGGTAGCCGCCAATAAACAGGACATGAAGGATGCATGGGATATCGAAGATATGCGCCACGTTTTGCATCTTGATTCCAAGGTCAAACTAATTTCCTGCGTTGCCACAGACCGGGATTCGGTTAAAGCAATTCTTTTGGAATTACTCTACACCATTCTTTCTGAAATGGAGGAGGGGGGGCAATAGGCATCCGCATAATGGATGGGCAGGATCCGCAGAGCTCCAGAAGCCCCTCGCAACGACCAGATTATTCGCTTTGGACGGTTCCTTGACATTCCATTCCCTGTCAGGTAGAATACCGTTCGCCCAAGCATGGGCCTGTAGCGCAGTTGGGAGCGCGCCTCAATCGCACTGAGGAGGTCAGGGGTTCGAATCCCCTCAGGTCCACAGCCGGTGGGCAGCAGGCACAATATAGCAAACAGCAAGCAAAGCTGCCACCCGCCTTCTGCTTACTGCATTTTGAATAATATATTATGGGCCCATAGCGCAGTTGGGAGCGCGTCTCAATGGCATTGAGAAGGTCGCGAGTTCGAATCTCGCTGGGTCCACAGACAATCGCGATTCAGAGACCTGATCGCGATTGTGCTATAATCAGCGAAATATTTAAAGTCAAGACAGGAGTAGTAGGTCATCCCGTCAGCGAGAAGGGAAAGCGAGGTGGAAGCCCTTCACGGCGCACGCGGGAGCGCCGATGAGACCGAACTCGCCTGCCCTCGCAAGAGAGACTGCGCTGGTGAATCCAGTAGTCAGCGCCGGGAAAGCCCGTTACAGCACAAGAGAGATGTTATCCCATTTGCTAGCTGGCAAGGTTTTTAGTTTCAACTTGGAAATTGCAAGCGGGATAACGTAATCCGGGTGGTACCGCGGAGAATTTACCCTTCGTCCCTGAGTGGATGAAGGGATTTTTGTTTATTTGACGAAAGGAGGTTCGTGATGTTCGAAAATACGAGCAACAGACCAGAGGTCCAGGCCTGCCTTCTCGCGCGCCTCCATGTAATTGCCCAATATCTTGAATAAAACTTCGCAGGTTTGAAGTTTACCAGTCATCCAGATATTTCATTCTCGAGGTAGAAATGAGCGACTATATTCCCTCTCAAATCGAACCAAAATGGCAGGCCAAATGGGAAGCCGATGGGCTGTACCATGCCGATATCGACGAAAGCAAGCCCAAGCATTATGCGCTGACCATGCTGCCGTATCCTTCCGGCGACCTGCACATCGGTCACTGGTATGCCATTACCCCGTCGGATGCGCACGCCCGCTTCATGCGCATGAACGGCTATAACGTGCTGCTTCCCGATCGGCTTCGATGCCTTTGGCCTGCCGGCTGAAAATGCTGCCATCAAGGATGGCATCCACCCGATGAAACGGACCTACGAAAACATCGAACAGATGCGCAAACAATTGCGCTCGATGGGCGCCATGTGGGACTGGCGGCGCGAGGCCATCTCGTCCGACCCGGAATATTACAAGTGGACACAGTGGTTCTTCATCCAGCTCTACAAGCATGGGCTGGCTTACCGCAAGATGTCGCCGGTGGACTTTTGCCCGCACTGCAACACCACCCTGGCACGCGAACAGGTTTGGGGCGAAGACCGTCACTGCGAACGCTGCGGCACGCCGGTCATCAAGAAGAACCTGGCCCAGTGGTTCTTCAAGACCACCGCCTACGCCGACGAACTGCTGAACTATGACAGGGATGGATTGGCCTGAACGGGTCAAAGTCTTGCAGACCAATTGGATCGGACGATCCGAAGGCGCCGAGGTGAATTTCCCGCTGGCAGACTTCGGATCCATTGGCGGAAATCCAAACGGCCAAATCCCCGATACCCGTCCTGGATCACTGTTTTTACCACCCGCCCGGATACGCTGTGGGGCGTCACCTTCATGGTGCTTTCCCCCGAACATCCGCTGGTGGACAAAATTACCACGCCGGAGCATAAGGCCGAAGTGGAAGCCTACAAGATCCAGGCTGCCCGCCAATCGGATATCGACCGCGAAGCTGTCGACAAGGAAAAGACCGGCGTCTTCACCGGCGGCTATGCCATCAACCCGGTCAATGGCGAAAGGACCCCCATCTGGATCGCCGATTACGTGTTGATGACCTATGGCACCGGCGCCATCATGGCTGTGCCAGCCCACGACCAGCGCGACTTCGAGTTCGCCCGCAAATACGGGATCGAAGTTCGGGTCGTCATCCAGCCGGATGACATGCCCTCACTGGATGGTGCCAGCATGCCAGCCTCGGTCCCTGCTTCGGGAACGATGGTCAATTCCGGCCCACTGACAGGGACTTCCGCGGAAGAGGCCTTACCAGGCCGCGGTCAAAGTTCATCACCGATAAGGGCATTGGCAAGGGTTCCATCAATTATAAACTGCGCGACTGGCTGATCTCCCGCCAGCGCTACTGGGGCGCGCCCATCCCGATGATCTATTGCGAAAAGGATGGCTGGAACCCAGTCCCGGACGACTGAACTGCCGGTCCTGCTGCCCGAGGATGTAGCCTGGAAGCCCACCGGCGAATCCCCGTTGAAACTGCATCCAACCTGGAAAAATGCCAAGTGCCCGGTTTGCGGCGAACCGGCCGAGCGTGAGACCGACACGATGGACACCTTCATGTGTTCGTCGTGGTACCACCTGCGCTACCTGTCCCCGCACTATGACCAGGGCCCGTTCGACCCGAAAGAGTACGATTACTGGATGCCGGTCGACACCTACACGGGCGGCATCGAGCATGCCAACATGCATCTGATCTACACGCGCTTCTTCCACAAGGCGCTGCGCGACATGGGCATTACCGAAGGCCCCGAGCCGATGATCCAGTTGCGCAACCAGGGCATGGTGCTGGGCGAGGATAACGAGAAGATGTCCAAGAGCCGCGGCAATGTGGTGGACCCCGACGACCTGGTGGCACGCTATGGCGCTGACGCAGTGCGCTCCTTCCTGATGTTCTTTGCCACGTTGGGACATGGGTGCGCCCTGGAATCCGTACCGGAATTGACGGGACCGTCCGCTGGCTGAGGCGCGTCTGGACACTGGTAGTTTCGACCGGGGAAGTAAAATCCTCCCGGCAGCCATTGGGCTTCTTCAAAGCCGATGTTCCTGATGAAGATATTGCGGGTGCAATGCTGTCCAACCTGGAAGGAAATCGGGAACCTGCCGAAACTCTTCGCCGGCATGTCCACCAGATGCTGAAGCGGATCACACGCGACTTTAAAAAATTCGAGTTCAATACGATCGTTTCCGGACTGATGGAATTGCTGAATGAAATGTACGCCGCAAGGGATGCTGGAGTAACCGGTACCCAGGAATGGAAGGAGGCGGTGGATATCTACCTGCGCATGCTCGCTCCGGTTTGTCCGCATATTGCGGAGGAACTCTGGGAACAGACCGGGAGAGAATACTCCATTCACAACCAGCCCTGGCCGAAAGTGGATGAGGAAGCCGCCCGCGAGCAGGAGATCGTCATCCCTGTGCAGGTCAACGGGAAACTGCGCGACCGGGTCGTCCTCCCCGCAGATGTCAGCGAGGAAGAGATTAAGTCTGCTGCGCTGGCGAGCAAAATTATCCAAAAATATCTGGAAGGGAAGCCGCCTAAAAAAGTGATCGTGGCGCAGAAGAAGTTGGTAAATATTGTGATTTAAATCTGAAGTGGCGGCCATCTGGCCGCCACTCTTTTTATTCATAAACAAGCAAAGGTGAACTCAGCTGGTCAACCTGTAAAACATCAGTTTGGTTAGAGCAATTTCCTCAATTTTGTTGAACCCAGCTTCCCTGGCCATTTTAATAAGGATTTTCGGTGCCAGCCGTTGCACAAGCGGTGCGCCAAAATCTTCTTCGCGATAGGCCCATTCCAGAATGCCTACCCGAATCCGTGCCACACGATGAGCCTCACGGAGTACCTGTACCTGTTCGTCAGATTCATGGAGCAATAATCCCATAAAGACCAGATCGAAGCTCGCATCTGCATAGGGCAGCTTCTCCGCCGCAGCGACTAAGAACTTCCCGAAAGGTACATACGTCCGGGCAGCCGGAAGCATTTCAGGATTAACATCCACTCCAAATATAGTCACCCCCCGTTTGGAAAATTCCTGGGCAAACACTCCCGTTCCGGTGCCTACATCCAACAAGCTCTTGATATTTGCGCTTTCCAGACACAAAGATACGACCCATTCAAGGTCGAGGCGGGCAAGTCTTTCAGGATTGCGTAACCGGGCAATATCTCCTTCGAACCGTTTTTCGTGCATTGCACCTCTTATGAATAGATTTGCCAGCCTCTAGGAAAATGGTTTTTTACCACGCCTTGCACACGCTTGCCCCAGCCAAGTGGCCAGCCATCCGCCGTAACCAGTGTCCAGCCGGGACGCCCTTCAGCAGGCAGGCTTTCTCCCCGTAAGTAGGCTGCCATCTCCCGGCTGTTGGAAGGAAGTGTCAATTCATTGCGCGCCTGACCCGGGTGTAAGATATGCAGCCAGCGGATGGGCAGGTTCGAAACGTTCTTTTTTTACGTTTCCCAGCCAGATGCCAGGGATGGTCACCCTCAGCCCTTTCATGTCAGGAATTCCTTCCGGTATGAAATAAAGCCGGTCACCTTGCAATCGCAGGTGCTCGGAGGGGAAATCCACCGCAAGGGTTTCCTCCCGGAAAACCTGCCAGAGCTTCCATTCTGATGGTGGGATTTTTGCATGGGGTGATAGGATCGTCAAATCATCAGTTGGACCGTCTTTGCGCTGCAGGAGGCAGGCGAAATGTCCCTCCCCAGCTATGCGGTGGGGGAAGAGCCGCACCGCGCTGCGCAGGGGGTCAGCCTCTCCGCCCAGGCCAACCCATTCCGGATGACCGGGCATAAATCCCGGCATCTGTGGCAGGGCTTCCACTCCGAATTCGGGGTGCTCCTGCAAAAACCGGGCCATCACGGCCTCGTCTTCTTCAGGGGCGAAGGTGCAGGTTGAATAGAGCAGGTGGCCGCCAGGGCGGACCAGGTGAGCCGCCACACGCAGAATGTTGGTCTGGCGCACCGCGCAGCCTGCCACCATCTCTTCGGACCAGTCGAGGCGCGCTCCCATATCCTTGCGAAACATACCTTCTCCCGAGCAAGGCGCATCCACGAGCACCCGGTCGAAATAGGCGCCGAAATGATCTGCCAATCGTTCCGGAGTTTCATTCGTGACCACCACATTTCCCGCCCCCCAGCGTTCCACATTGACCACCAGATGGTTCAGTCGTTTTGTCTTGATCTCATTGGCCACCAGCAAGCCTTTTCCTTGCATTAGGGAAGCTATGTGAGTGGTCTTGCCGCCAGGGGAGGCTGCCAGGTCCAGGACACGCTCGCCTGGCTTGGGACCCAGCAATTCTGCTGCCGACATGGCAGAAGGATCCTGCAGGTAGTACAGTCCGGCCAGGTGATAGGGATGTTTGCCGGGTTCAATCACCTCTCGCTTTTCATTCCTGGGAGCAGGATCAGCGGGAAGCGAAAAGGCAGAATCGCACCATGCTACCTTTTCACCCAATGGGAATGGGCTTATTTTCCGAAACTCATCTGTTGACAGTTTCAAGAGTATTGACACGCAGTCCACGTACTGGTTCATGGGTGAGAGCCTCGGCAAAGGCCGGGAACTCGTCACCCAGGAAGCGGGACATGCGCTCGAGGAATAGGGGTGGGATGGGAAATTGGTCTGTCACAAGACGATTATAATGGTGTTATGCGCATCGAAGAATTAAACTGGATGGATGTGGAAGCATACCTCAAGCATGACGACCGCTTGATCCTGGTGGTGGGAGCGTGTGAGCAGCACGGTTATCTTTCCCTGTTGTCAGATGTTAAAATCCCGCTGGCTTTGGCGGATGCCGCTTCGCAACAGACCGGTGTGCTGGTCGCCCCGCCTGTGAACTTCGGCTCCAGTCCATACTTTCTCACCTACCCTGGTACCTTCAGCCTGCGGCTTTCCACATTGATGGACGCGGTGGAGGATATTGTCCGTTCAGCATATGGACAGGGCTTCAAGCGCATCCTTATCTTGAATGGTCACGGCGGGAACAACGGTCTGAAAGCGCGCCTGACGGAACTTGCCAATATCCTGCCTGGCCTGAAAATGCAATGGTATGCCTGGTGGATGGCTCACAGCGTGGAGGAGGTGGCCATACGTCATGAGCTTAAACCCAGCCATGCCAACTGGCTGGAGGCATTTCCATTCACGATCGTGGCCGATCTTCCGGAGGGCGAGAAGACTCCTCCGCATGTCCCTTCCGACATCCTGGATGCGCCCTCAGCCCGAAAAGTCTATGGCGGATGGGTCTTTTGGCGGCACGTACCAGGCACCTCAGAGATACGATGCAGGAGGTTTTTGACGCTGCTCTGCAGGATATATTGCAATTGTTAAAATTTGAGTAATACGGTGACGGATGAGAGCAACATTAATTCCTTTCCATACGCTCCCTTGACCAAATAAGACCATACAAGTATAATTCGGCTCCATTGAGAGATAACCATTATCTGCGACATTTAGCGAGCGCTTGAAGCAAAAGGCTTCGAAGCGCTTGCTTTTGTGTGTCTCTGGCATCACTTGAATGTTGGAGCAAGGGTGGTCAGTCGCAGGTGCCTATTTAGCAAGATGAGGAGACGGTCTAGTGGAAACCAAGGGACTAATTTCATTACGTATCAGTCTTGCTTCTCCGGAAACCATCCTTACCTGGTCATACGGCGAAGTTCTGAAACCCGAAACCATCAACTATCGCCGCCTGCGCCCGGAAAAAGACGGTCTGTTTTGTGAGGCCATTTTTGGTCCGACGCGTGACTGGCAGTGCTACTGCGGTAAATATAAAAACCCCCGCTATAAAGGCATCATCTGCGATAAATGCGGCGTGGAAGTGACCCGCTCTTCGGTGCGCCGCGAGCGCATGGGTCATATCATGCTGGCAACGCCCGTTGCCCACATCTGGTACACCCGCCGCATCCCCTCCTACCTGGGCATGCTGCTGGATATTTCCCGCCGCAACCTGGACCGGGTGCTGTATTTCGCCCAATACATCGTCAGCTATGTGGATGAGGATGCCCGCCAGAAGGCCCTCAAGCGCCTGGAAGATGAGATCTCCGTTTCCGAACGCGAGCAGGCCGCAGTCATCAATTCCAAGATTGCCGAGATCAAGACCGGCTCGCGATAAGAAACAGGCTGAACTCCAGACCCGCAAGAGTCGAAATGGAGCGCCAGTATGATGAGCAGATCGCCGCCAAGCTGGAACCGATCATCCAGGAAGGCCAGCGGCTGGAAGGCTATCTCCAGGAAAATAAAGGCAAGGTGCTCAAGGAAGCCGTTGTCTTTGGCAGCACCGGCACTGTGATTGTCGATGCTGGCATCAAGGTCGGCGCCACCCATCTTGCCAAGGTCCAGAAATTTGTCCAGGGACGCTTGGAAGCCATCGAGAATGAACTCAAGGACGAGAAAGCGCGCGCCCTGGAAGCTGTCAAGATGGAAGCTGCAACGATCAAGGCCGAAGCCGATGAGCAGATGAATGCCCTGCGCAGCCAGCTGGAAGACCAGACCTCCACCAGCCACGACGCGAATGCCCATCAGCGCGATGAATTGATGGAACTGCGTCCGTTCACCTTCCTGGGCGAGACCCGTTACCGCGAACTGAAACAGCGCTGGGGCCAGGTCTTCCGCGCCGATATGGGTGCCGAAGCTTTTTATGATATCCTGCGCCGCCTCGACCTGGATAAACTCTCCGAAGAACTCTGGCACGAAGTCAAAACCACCAAGTCCAAGCAGAAGCGCAAGAAGGCCACCTCCCGCCTGAAGGTCGTGGAAGCTTTCCGCCGCTCCGGCAATCGCCCGGAGTGGATGATCCTGACCGTCCTGCCGGTCATCCCGCCTGACCTGCGCCCGATGGTGCAGTTGGATGGCGGCCGTTTTGCCACCTCCGATCTGAACGATCTGTACCGGCGTGTGATCAACCGCAACAACCGTCTCAAGCGCCTGCTCGAACTGGGCGCGCCGGATGTGATCGTCCGCAATGAGAAGCGTATGTTGCAGGAAGCGGTGGATTCCCTGATCGATAACACCCAGCGCGGCAAGGCGCTCACCCGCCGCGGCCGCCGCGAACTCCGCTCCCTGAGCGATATGCTCAAGGGCAAGAAAGGCCGCTTCCGCCGCAACCTGCTCGGCAAGCGCGTGGATTATTCCGGCCGTTCGGTGATCGTGGTTGGCCCGCAGTTGAAGCTGTACCAGTGCGGTCTGCCCAAGAGCATGGCGCTGGAACTGTTCCGCCCGTTCGTGATTTCCCGCCTGGTGTCGCCATAACTATGCCGCCAATGTCAAGGGCGCACGCCGCTTTATCGAACGCAACCGCCCCGAGGTCTAGGAAGCCCTCGAAGAAGTCATCAAGGACCGCCCGGTGCTGTTGAACCGCGCTCCCACCCTGCACCGCCTGGGCATCCAGGCCTTCGAGCCGATCCTGATCGAAGGCTCGGCCATCCAGCTGCACCCGCTGGTCTGTACCGCCTTCAACGCTGACTTCGACGGCGACCAGATGGCTGTGCATGTGCCGCTTTCTGATAAGGCTGTGCAGGAAGCCCGCCGCCTGATGCTGGCTTCCAAGAACCTGCTTAAACCCGCCGATGGCGAACCGATCATCGGCCCGTCCAAGGATATGGTGCTGGGTGTGTACTACCTGACCATGCTGCACTCCAAGCCGCACAAGGGTGATGGACGCACCTTCTCCGATATGGACGAAGTCGATCTGGCCTACCAGTTGGGCCAGGTGGATGTCCACACCAAGATCAAGGTCGCGTCTGACCACCTGGTACGACGAGAAGGACAACCGCTTGCCGGAAGCGGAAACCCGCATCATCGAAACCACCGTTGGGCGCGTTCTCTTCAACCGCATCCTGCCCGAAAAGGTCCAGTTCATCAACCGGCAGTTGGAAAAAGGCGGCGTGAAGGACCTGATCGCCGAAGTTTACGAAATCTACGGACAGGATGTGACCACCGAAACGGCCGACGCGATCAAGCGTATTGGCTTCGAATATGCCATGCGCTCCGGCACCACCATCGCAGTCTCGCGATATTACCGTCCCGCCGCAGAAACAGGAAATCATCGAAAAGGCGCTCAAGGATGTGGAACTGGTGCAGCGCGACTTCCGCCGCGGTCTGCTGACCGAGCAGGAACAGAACGAACGCATCATCCAGATCTGGCAGCAGACCACCAACGATGTTGCCAAGGCGGTCCGGAGCTACCTGGACCCGGACGGCAACCTGTCCACCATGGCCAACTCCGGCGCCACCAAGGGCGGTTTCGGCCCCATCTCCCAGTTGGCCGGTATGCGCGGTTTGATGGCTGACCCATCCGGGCGCATCATCCCGATGCCGATCCGCTCGAACTTCCGCGAAGGCCTGACCGCCCAGGAATACTTCATCTCGACCCACGGCGCCCGCAAGGGTCTGGCCGATACCGCCCTGCGTACTGCTGATGCCGGTTATCTGACCCGCCGCCTGGTGGATATTGCCCAGGATATCATCATCAACGAACATGACTGCGGCACGCACAATGGGTATCTGGATCCGCCGGAAGGACGATGTGGCCGGCCAATCCATGGCGTCCCGCTTGTACGGCCGCCTGGTCGCCGAGCGCGTCCTCGACCCGAAAACCGGCGAAGTGCTGGCCGAACCGGACGATATCCTCGACCACGAACTGGCCCGCAAGATTGCTCGTGGCCGATGTTGAGGAAGTCAAGGTCCGTTCGGCGCTGACCTGTGAGTTGACCCACGGCATCTGCGCCAAATGCTACGGCATTGACCTGGCCCGCGGCACCATGGTCGAAATGGGTTCGGCAGTCGGTATCGTGGCTGCCCAGTCCATCGGTGAGCCTGGCACGCAGTTGACCCTGCGTACCTTCCATACCGGCGGTGTGGCCGCCGGCGGTGACATCACCACCGGTCTGCCCGCGCGTGGAAGAACTCTTCGAAGTCCCGCAAACAGCCGAAGGGTGAAGCGGTCGTCGCCGAGATCAAGGGCACGGTCCGCATCATCCAGTCGGACAAGTATGCTGATATGCGCCTGGTCCGCGTCGAACACAGCGAAATGATCCATGATGAGTTCGACGTGCCCAAGGAATGGAAGATCCAGGTCAAGGATGAAGACGAGATCAAGGCCGGCGATGTGATTGCCACCCTGGACGACGCCACCATCGCCGCCGAACACGGCGGCAAGGTCCGCATCGAGAAGCGCAAGGTATTTGTCTCCCACGAACAGCGCGAAGAGGTCGAACACGAAATCCCGACCACCCTGCGCCTGCTGGTCAAGGACGGCGACCACGTCGAGGATGGCCAGCCGCTGACCGAAGGCTCGCTGAACCCGCACCGCGTCCTGCGCGTCCAGGGACGCGAAGCCTGCCAGATGTACCTGATGACCGAGATCCAGAAAGTGTACCGCTCACAGGGTCAGAACATCCACGACAAGCACTTCGAGGTCATCATCCGCAAGATGTTGAGCAAGGTGCAGGTCATCCGCCCGGGCGATACCCGGTACCTGCCCGGCGATGCTGTGGACCGGCTGGAGATCCAGCAGAGTCAACGAGCAACTGTTGGCCGAAGGGAAGACCCCTGCCAAGTTCCACGAACTGCTGCTGGGTGTGACCAAGGCCTCCCTCAGCACCGACTCGTTCCTCTCAGCCTCCTCGTTCCAGCACACCATCAAGGTGCTGGCGGGCGCGGCCATCGGTTCCACCACCGACCCGCTCTATGGGTTGAAGGAGAACGTCATCATCGGCAAGCTGATCCCGGCCGGGACCGGCTTTGTCCATGGACGCTTCGCGGCGGTCGAAAAGGCGCTCGCACAGGCCGGTTCCTCCCAGTGGACGGAAATCCCGGATGCCGGGTCATCAGACTAACTTCTATAGAAGTACTGAATTCCCAAATCCGTAATATTTAAGCGAGGCAGCCAATCGGCTGCCTCGCTTTTTTCTCCTTGACGCTTTCCCCCTTTCCCCGTAAGATAAACCAAAGATAGAACATTCTTTCACCTCACCGGAAATTATCGATCGTTAACCTGGCGGTGGATTGGTGACAGGAGTCACTTATGGAACTCGGCCTCGTCCGAAAAATTGATATTGACCAGGAGATGCAGCAAGCCTACCTCGATTACGCCATGAGCGTGATCGTGGCGCGCGCCCTGCCGGACGCACGCGACGGCCTCAAGCCTGTCCAGCGCCGCATCCTGTACGCCATGTACGATATGGGCATCCGCGCCGACAGCCCCTACCGCAAGTCAGCCCGCATCGTCGGCGAGGTGCTCGGCAAATACCATCCGCACGGCGACCAGTCTGTTTACGAAGCCATGGCACGCATGGCCCAGGATTTTTCCATGCGGACCCTGCTGGTGGATGGACAGGGCAACTTCGGTTCGGTGGACGGCGACCCGCCGGCAGCCATGCGTTACACCGAAGCCCGCCTGGCTGCCCCGGCGCTGGACCTGCTGGCCGATATCGGCAAGGACACGGTCGACTTCACCGACAACTTCGACGGCACCCTGACCGAGCCGATCGTGCTGCCCTCTGCCATCCCCAACCTGCTGGTCAACGGGGCCACCGGTATTGCCGTCGGCATGGCCACCAACATCCCGCCCCACAACCTGGGCGAGATCGTGGACGCCTGTGTCTATATGCTCGAGAAATGGGAAAAACTGGACGATATCAACGTGGAAGATCTGATGGAATTTGTCGAAGGCCCCGATTTCCCCACCGGCGGCATCATCATCGAGCAGAAGGGCGAGGAAGGCATCGAAGCTGCCTACGGCAAAGGCCGCGGCCGCGTCACGATCCAGGCCAATGCCCACATCGAGGAGATGGAGCGCGGCAAGAGCCGCATCATCGTCACCGAACTGCCCTACCAGGTCAACAAATCCAGCCTGATCGAGCGGATCGCCGAACTGGTGCGGGATGGGCACCTGGAAGGCATCACCGACCTGCGGGACGAGTCCGACCGCCAGGGTCTGCGCATCGTCATCGAGCTGACCAAGAACGTTGAGCCGGAGAAGGTGCTGGCTGACCTTGTACAAGCGCACACCGATGCAGTCCACCTTCAGCATCAACCTGCTGGCGCTGGTGGATAACGAGCCGCGCCTGCTGAACCTGAAACAGGCCCTGCGGGTCTACCTCGACCACCGGCTGGTGGTCATCAGGCGGCGGACCGAGTTCGACCTGGAAAAGGCGCGCGCCCGGGCGCATATCCTCGAAGGCCTGATGGTGGCCCTGAAACACCTGGATGAGATCATCGCTCTGATCCGAAGCTCGCCCGGATGTGGAAACAGCCCGCACCCGCCTGATGAAACGCTACAAGCTGTCGGAACTGCAGGCCAATGCCATCCTGGAAATGCAATTGCGCCGCCTGGCTGCGCTGGAACGCAAGAAGATCGAGACCGAATATAAAGAAACGCTGGCGCTGATCAAGGAACTGGAAGGCCTGCTGAAATCCCCCAAAAAGATGCGCGGCGTGGCCGCCGAGGAACTGCTCAAGGTCAAGGCTGCCTTTGGTGACCGCCGCCGGACGCAGATCGTCAGCATGAAAGGCCGCAAAGCCAAAAAAGCCCCGCTGACCGCTGCCGAACTGGTCAAGGAACAGGTGGTCTGGATCGGCATGACCGCCGATGGGACGCTTGCCCGCACCCGCGACGACAAGCCGCCGCGTCTTTCCGGCTCCGAGGCGCCCAAAGCTGCTGGTTAAAGCCAATGCCACCGATACGCTCTACCTGGTCAGCGAGCACGGGCTGGCCGCGGCGGTGGCCGTGCATACCCTGCCGGAAGCCGAAAAGCTGGCAGATGGCAACCCGTTCAACAAACAATCTCCGCTCCAGGCGGACGAGATGCCGGTGGCGGCTTTTGCCCTGCCTGCCCGGAAATCCGAACTTCCCGAAGAAACTACTATCCTGACGGTCACGCGCGGCGGGATGGTCAAAAAGAGTCCTGGTCAGCGAACTGCCCGGTCCCTCGGCGCAGACCTTCCGCCTGGTAAATGTCAACGACGGCGACAGCCTGGGTTGGGTGGCGCTGACCGATGGGAAGAAGGAGGTCCTGCTGGCGACCGCCCTCGGCATGGCGATCCGCTTCAGCGAGGAGGACGTCCGCCCGATGGGGCTGGCCGCGGCAGGAGTCAACGGCATCAAACTGGGGGTGGGGGACGAGGTGATCGGTATGCAGATCCTGCCGCGGAACGGGAGATCTGTTCCTGGTTGCTTCGGACGGCAAAGGCAAGCGGGTGGAGGTGAAGGACT
This sequence comes from uncultured Chloroflexia bacterium, assembly GCA_963760245.1. GTDB lineage: Bacteria > Chloroflexota > Anaerolineae > Anaerolineales > Villigracilaceae > UBA877. Next base: position 24,093 of record CAVXCH010000005.1, read on the forward strand.
TCCCGGCCCAGGGACGCTACGGCAAGGGCGTGATCGCCTGGGAACTGCCGCGCGGCGTCACGCTGGCCGGGCTGGCCATGGGCAAGCAAAACGCCATCGTGACCCTGCACCTGCTTAAAGCCGCCCCAAAGATGGCGCGCCTCGACGACGCGCCTCTGCGCAAACGCTCCGCCGTGCGCGGCGAAGCCGTGGTGGAAGTCAAACCCGGGGATGTGCTGCTCGGGTTGACCGAGGGCTGGGCGGTGGAGCGATATGTCGAAATGGTGAAAAAGGATGAGAAGAAGAAAATCGCGGCGAGAAAGAAATAAGCCGGAGGAAAAAGTGATCGCCCTGATCCGAAGAATGAGACGCAGGGCGATCGGTTTTAAATAGACACCGTATGGCACATCGAACAAAATTTGATTTGGCTCCCTTAACTTTGAATGTTTCCCACTAATCCCAACTCTGGCGCGATGCTGCGCATGGCAGTGATGACATTGCCCACATGTTCCCAGAGTTCTATACCGAACTCAGCCGCAGCCTTTTGGATCTCGTCCCGGTTGGCTCCGGCTGCAAAGGCCTTGTCCTTCCACTTCTTTTTGACGGATGAAGGCTCCAGGTCCAGCAGGGAACGGGACGGGCGGACGAGCGCTACCGCTGTGATCAACCCGGTCACTTCATCGCAGGCGTAGAGCGCCTTCTCCATGCGAGATTGGCGCGGCACGCCGGTATGGTCGGCGTGACTCATTATGGCGCGAATGACATCGACTGGTACGCCCCGCTGGCGCAGGATCGGTTCCCCCGCAAGCGGATGTTCTTCGAGGGTGGGATGGATCTCCCAATCGAAGTCATGCAGCAGGCCGGTCAGAGCCCACTTTTCCATATCCTCGCCAAATTTTCCGGCGTAGAAACGCATGGCGGCTTCCACCGCAAGCATGTGTTTGACCAGGCCTTCATTTTTCACATATTCACGAACAAGAGCCAGGGCTTCATCGCGGTTCATAGGTTTCTCATGGCCTCATGGAAATATTGGTTCCGGATTTCCCAGAACTGGGACTGGGTGGCTGATGTTAACATCCCACAGGGCAGCGACAGTGGCGAACAGTTCGCGCACATTCCAGTAGAGCATCGAAGAAATGCTGTACACGCGCAGGTCAGCTTCCACACCCACTGAGCCAATGCCTAGCTGACTGCATTCGTAGAGGGCGCGCGGCAGGTGGAAGGCTTGCGTCACCAGGATGGCTTCGGTAACGCCAAAGATGGCCTTCGCCCGGTAACAGGTGTCGTAGGTTCGCCTGCCGGCATAATCAAGTACAATCGCTGATTCCGGGACGCCTAGAGAGATGGCCACTTCCCGCATCACCGCTGGTTCGTTGTAATCTACAAAACGATTGTCGCCGCTCATCAATAGTTTTTCCACCTTGCCGGCGAAATACAAATTGGCAGCGGTTTGGACACGGTCCTGCAGGACCGGGGTGGCAGTACCGTTCCGCCACAATCCTGCTCCAAAGACGATGGCTACCCGGCGCGCCGGGACATCCGCTGCCGTATATGTTTTCGGGCGCGCATACAGCCCGGTCACCAGCCTTGAAAGGGCTAGCAGTAGAATCCCCATCAAAATCAATACAATAAGAATCATGCTCCCCACTTTCAAAATTCGATTAAGCATGGGCGGGATTGTACCATGTGGAAAAGAAACCTGTTCCCGGACCTCAGGTTTCAACGGTGTAACAAAAGAACATGCTCCATGAAAATCGTGGGGTAGCTTCAGACCAGTTTATGTCTTAGCTCGGCACTGGCGAAATCCATCAGCGCCACGATAATGATAATAAAGAATACGACCGTTCCAGCTTTATGATATTGCAGGGAACCGAAGAAGGTCGTCAGGGTTAAGCCGATTCCGCCGCCGCCCGCGAAGCCGATAATCGTCGCCATACGGATGTTGATGTCCCACTGGTAGAGCAGGTAGGATATGAATGGTGGGAGAATTTGCGGTATGACTGCATAAACGATCATTTGCAGTCGGTCGGCACCCGTGGCAGTGACGGCTTCGATCGAGCCTATATCGATGTTCTCGATCGCTTCTGAAAACAGTTTTCCGATCAGGGCGAAGGAAGTGACCGCCAGGGCCAGCATGCCAGCAAACGGTCCGACACCGACCCAAAAGATGAAAAGGACAACGTATAGTAGCGCTTCGATCGAACGCAGCAAGTTGAACATTGCCCGGGTGAGGTAATAAATCCAGATCGAAAGCCGGCTGCGACCCGTCAAATTCTTGGCAGCCAGGAAGCTGAATGGCAGGGCAATTATCGCGCCTATAGTGGTAGCCAGAAATGCCTGGAAAATCGTGACGATCATTTGCTGGATGGTCGGTTGTATGACGCTTGAGGAAAGATCAATCGATACGAAGTCCTTAATAAGTTGTCCAAAGTTTGACCCGGGGCTGAAAATACTCCGCAAGCTGATCTCGCTCAGATTCCAGCAATAAACAAAGGCTGCCACTCCTAGGATCAGGTAAATTCCCAGCCGCAAATAGTTCAATACCGGACGATTCTTTTTTGTCTCCTGAGCTCCTTCACCTTTTAAAATACTTTCACGCCACTTCCCACTAATATAATCCACAAGGATGATGACGACCACCACCGCCCACAACGCGGTGGCATATTGCTGATAACCTCCCATGCGGACATTTTCAATCACAAAGAAACCGATACCACCGCCGGCCACGAATCCGATCACTGTTGCGGAGCGCATATTGATATCCCAGCGCAAAAGCGAATAGGATAAGAAAGATGGAATAATTTGTGGGATGACCGCATAACGGATGACTTGGATCAGGTTGCCGCCTGTTGCAGTGACGGCCTCAATCGGACCAGTGTCGATATGTTCGATTTCTTCCGAGAATAATTTACCCAATGCTGCCGCGGAGTGGATGGTCAGCGCGATTACACCCGCAAAGGTTCCAAGGCCCACCCACACGACGACAATCAACCCCCAAACGATCGTATCTATGGCACGCACCACGTTCAAGATTCCGCGCGCAATATAATAAATGACAGTTCCCCCCGGGAGGCGATTCATGATATTGCGCGCCGCGAAAAAGCTGATCGGTATCGCCAGGATCGTGGAAAATATCGTTGCCATCAATCCCATGGCAATGGTTTGGATCATCGACCCGGCAACATATGTCCTGATATTGCTGCCCGCTTTAAAAAGGCCCAGGCTTACCAGCCATTTGGAAGCGGGCAGAAGACTCACACTGCCGAAGACCTGTAAAAGGTTGTCGCTTGCCCGGATGGGCCCGGCTACCGCCCGCCCGGCCAGCTTGTCACTAATGTAGGTGTACATGCAGTTCCAGGCGCAGATCTTATCTACCCCATTGACATTCATGGTAATCATGTCTGGGTTGAGCAGGTTGGTTGCCACAGTACGCGCATCACCGAACCGTTCGATAAGGCGGTTAAACTTTACATCGGTGACATTCCATGCGATTACGTAAAGGATGATAATTGCGAACAGGGTTCCAGGCAGTAAACTGAAAGTCTTTTGAACGGAGACAGCCCGAGCGTCCAGCACGTTCCAGGCCCAAAATAGAATCAGAGGTAACCACAACCAGCTCGTGATCAAGCCGGCAAGGTCGATCTTTCCGATGTTTTGGTGAACAAATGACCAGTTAACCAGGTAGGTTAGGACCGCGGTCAGCAGGAAAATCAACAGCCCGCGCCCTCGTTTTTTGGATAGGAATTGCCCCAACCCGGGAATTATCAGGGAGGCTATTTGCAAAAAGGTGGAGTTTGTGACAGGTTTAGCCGCTTTTTCTGTTTTTGTCATGAATGAGCTATTTTTTATGGAAACAGAATATTTAACCGATCAACATTAAATCCGGAAGCGGAAATATCGCCCACGCTCAAAGGATGGAGACTCGTTCGGCATCCTGACCATAGATAGCTTTAAATTCAGCATCATCAATCTGCTTTGGCAGCCCCTGGAAAACCAGTTCGCCATCTTTGAGCGCAATTGCGCTGGTTGCATAGCGATGGACCAGGTCAAGGAAATGCAGGCTGCAGATCACGGTAATACCGCGTTCTTTGTTAAGTTGCTCAAGATATTTCATGATGGAATGCGATAAAACCGGGTCCAGCGATGCCACCGGCTCATCAGCCAGGATCAGCTTGGGATCCTGCATTAGTGCGCGGGCTATCCCCACTCGCTGCTGCTGGCCGCCCGAAAGACTGTCAGCGCGTACGTGCGATTTATCCGCCAATCCGACCTGATCAAGGCTGGAGATTGCTTTTTCATTATCGGCAGCGGAGAAAAGGTGCAGGGCGCTTGAAAAAGTGTTGACGTACCCCAGTCGGCCGGTAAGAACATTGGTCATTACAGATGATCGTTTCACGAGGTTGAATTGTTGGAAGACCATGCCGATCTGGCGCCGGATCTTGCGGATCTCACTGGAGGAAGCAGCGGTGATATCCTGGTCGTCCCAATAGATCTTTCCTGATGTCGGCTCGATGAGGCGATTGATGCAGCGCAAAAGGGTGGATTTTCCCGACCCGCTTAATCCGATCACGGCCAAAAATTCGCCATCCTTAACTTCAAAGCTGACGTTTTTTAAAGCCTGGGTACCATTTGGATACACTTTGGTTAAGTTTTCGACTTTTAACATGGTGATATGGAATTATCCCGATCGTTATCAGAATAAAAGAAAAGCCTGGCGGGTTATCAAAACCCGCCAGGCTGGCAAGCAACTCTATTTAACCAACGAGGATGGATCGACGCCCGCCGCCACGAGGACTTTGTTAAAGTCAGAATAATAGGTGGAAGTTGCATCGAGTTTTTGGAAGGCATTGATGGCATACAGCTTGGCTAATACAGCCTTCCCGCCCGGATCGGCAGCCATAGCCATAAGGGCCTCTGTGGTGATCGACTGAAGAGCGGCAGGGAAACTGCTTACATATTGGACGCCATCGTTCGGGATTCGGTCTGTATCTGCGAATACAACCACCTTGGTGGCGATATCCGGATAGGTGGCAGCCAGGTTGGTAGCCGCATCGGTCAGAACGTTAATATAGGTCACGCCCGCATCGCAATCGCCCTTGTATACCGCGATGGCAACATTCGGGTGGGATCCTGCGTTAACGGTGGCCTTGAAGTCGGTATCCGGATTGACCCCATTGGCCTTGAGAATGATGCGTGGCACGATGTAGCCCGATGTTGAAAGCGGATCTACGAAGCAGAAGGTCTTGCCTTTAAGATCAGCATAGGTCTTGATATTCGCATCGGCGCGGGCAATGAATTGTCCCTTGTAGAACGGTTCCAATTTGCCGCCGAGCGCCTTATCGGGATCAAGGTCATTTGTGGAATAATTCCGCAGATTGATCAGTGCCGGGATGATCCCATATTTTGCCTGGGCAATAAGGATCGAGAAGGTGTTGAGGAAACCAACCTGGGCTTTTCCCGCACCCATGGCTTCGATTGCAGCGGCATAGCTGGTACCAGTCTGGATCGTATAGGTCAGTCCGGTCATCTGGTTTAAGCAAGTGGCGATGGCAGTGCTGGCTGTGGCAATGATGCCAGATTCACCCGATGGTACGAATGCGATGGTGATCGGAGTATCTGATGCGCCCAGTTGACCGGCAGCAGGAACAGCCGGAGCGTCCGCCAGTTTGGTGCAAATGGGGGGGATGGCAGTCGGGGCGACGGTCGGGGCTGCTGTCGGGGGTACAGCGGTAGGTGGGACCGTAGTAGGGGGTGGTACAGCCGTGGGTGGGACGGTGGTAGGTGGTGGTACTGCGGTGGGTGGAACGGTGGTCGCGGCAGGACCGCATGCGGTGAGCAGCATGACGACGGCAACCAGTAACGAAGCGAACGCAAAAACTTTCTTCATTTTTCTTCTCCTCTCAAGGGAATAGGGTTTTGGGGATGATCCCCAGCGATAAAAAGATGATATATCGAAACTGCAAAAAATGCAAGGTATAGGTCACATATTCTTTAAATATTCTTGAAGTAAATGATAAAGAGTTGGCTATTTAACTTTTTGGTTTTTGATTCCAATCTGGAAAGGCGTATTTTTCTGATGCCAAATACTCCCCGCGCATTTTTTCCTGTGGGCTGAGTTCTTCCGGCTGGAGGGTCAGGCCAAGCACAGAACTGAATGCGGCAGTAAAAGCCTGCGCCGCCTCGTCCCACGATATTACCCTTCCCAGGGCGGTCTCCACGGTCGTGGCCCGTTCCAATAGGTGCTCAGCGGCATGCCTGCGTGCCTCTTCGTCGGAGAAAACCAGAGCCAGGAGGATGCGCGTCAGGTCACCGTTTAATGGCAGGGATCCGTGTTGGAGGATGCCCTCCTTGCGGCGGGCCTGAGCCGAGCCGACCAGTTTCTTGCCTCCCACGGTAATCTCAGAGGTTGATGGGACTTCGAAACAGACAGGGTTGGGTGTTTTACTTTTCCCCACCGCTTGTTCATGTATTTCCACCGGCAGTTTAAGCAGACGCAATGCCTCCACCAAAGCTGCGGCCAGGCGGCTGTAGGATTCTAGAACCCCCCCCGCCACGCGTGGTTCATCCAGGGGGGCGATCACGGAGTAAGTTAGTTCATCCGTGTGCAGGATGGCCCGCCCGCCGGTGGGACGGCGGACCAACTCCCAGCCGTAAGCCCGCAGGCGGGGGATGTCCACATCTGTCAGGGGTTGTGCATATCCTAGGGATAGGCAGGCCGGTTCCCAGGCATATAAGCGCAGGGTGGGTGGAGAGGCTCTTCGCCCAACTGCTTCAAGGATGGCTTCGTCTACAGCCATGTTCCATGCCCCGTGAGCGGCAGGGGTGGAGACCAAGCGCCAAACATCTTTCATATGCTTGCTGCCATGCTTTCTTCCATTACTTTTTCCACAGCTTCTGGCAATGCCTCGTCCAGCGGTGGGCGGACGGGCCAGCGCGGGAAGCCATATTGCTTTGCCAGCAGTGCTTTCAACATGGGTGGGAAGGGTGGATATTTCTCCAGGATTTGGCGGATTTCGGAAACCCGCTCTTGGAGTACAGATACCTCTTCGCCTAGCTGGAATGCGTCCCATACCTTCCTCAGCTCTGGCGAGATCAAATTGGCGGGAGCGGTAATGCAACCCTGGGCATGGTTCTCCAATGCCACTTGTAGGAGGGAATCGGTACCGGTCAACACCAGCAGATCCGAGCCGAAACGATCTCCAAGTTGGCGGGCAAATTCGGCGTCGTGCGATGAATCTTTTATCCCGGCGAATTGCTGCGGAAACGCGTCTTTGAGCCTCGCCAGCAGGTTGAGTGAGAAACCGATCCCGGCTGTGCCGGGGATATGGTAGCCGAGCAGGAAGCCATCCGAAGGGACCGACTTGAGGATGAGTTCGCGAAAATAAAGGAACAGGCCGTCCTCCGTGGCTTTGCGGAAGTAATAGGGGGGTAGGACGATCACTCCCTCGCAGCCCAGTTCGAAAGCAGATCGTGTCAGCCAGATGGTTTCGGTGAGACTGGGTGTCCCGGTCCCGGCCAGAATTTTGTAGGCCCCGCGTTGATCTAGGTTATGCTTGGCCCGCGCCTGCTGGGCTGCCCGCAATATCCCGAGGCGCTCTTCCGGGGAAAAGGAAGGTCCCTCCCCGGTCGTCCCGAGGAGTAAAATGCCATGGCAGCCGCGCCCGGTGAGGAAACTCAGCAGGGATGGGATCGCCTCCAGGTCGGGCGAAAAGTCTTGTTTCAGCGGTGTTACCGCCGCAGAGTAAACTCCAGCCAAAGGATGCATTATTTAACCTCATCGAGAAAATCTGTAGCCGCTTTCTCCGGGGGAACAAGTTTTCGGCCCTTATCGTGAAGGTAGCGTTGGCGGTCGAGCACCCACAAGTATAAGTCGCCTTCCGTCTTGCCGGGGAACTCTTTCAGGATGCCGCTAAGCCGGATGCTGTTGATGATGGGCTTATAGACCTTATCATACCAGTGCGCCACCGCCTCCTCATCTAAAATATCACGCTGTAAATCGAGACCCATAAAGTAGCGGTGGACGGCTATGTGTTCTAGCATCCGGTCAAACCCGTCAGGAATGGTAAGTTTAATTTTGGCTTTTGGACGGAGGTGATCCAACCCGGTACGTTCGAGGAAGTCCACTTTTTCGCCCAGGATTTCCAGATCCTCCAACCTCAGTTCGGGAGTGATATTGACTTTGGTTGAGCATTCCCTTACTTCAGCATCAATGTTCAATTGCCCCTGTTCGCGTGCCACCGATACGCGGTGGTGACCATCCACTACAAAATAAACCTCCCCAACCTTATACAGGACAACCGGTGGCAGGTTGACATCCTGGTAGAAGGCGCGATCGATACTTTGCCACCGGTCGGCAATTTGATCTTCGAGAGGTAAAAAAGCACGGTCGAATTGGTGGTAGCGATTTAGGCTGCCGACGATTTTTTTTACCTCCACCGTCTTGACCCCACGGTATATCGGTCCGCCAATGTGCAGTTTCTCTTTAACGTCATCGTAAGAAAGCAATGTCGTCGGTTGCCCGCCTAAAATTCCAAGGATGCGGTTCCAAAAGGCTTTTAAACGCGCATGGGCAAAATCGCTCCTCACGCGGCTGGCAAATTCATCGAACATAAGGTTCCACCTCGATCAGCCTGTAGGGATTAACGTTGATGACCGTCGTGGGTCCCATTTTTGTCACAGCCGGCAGCAGGTTGCTTTTATAATCCAGTGTATGCCCGTGCAGAAAATAGCGCGGTTTTAAAACCCGGATGAAATCCCGGAAGGCATAAAATCCGACGTGAGCGGGATCGCTGTCATCGTGGATGCCGTACGGCGGGGAGTGGGCAATCATGATGTCTAAAACACCGTGGCTCTGGATTCTCTGCTTCATAAGGCCAGGCAGGAGATAAACCATGCGCATATACATCTCTGCCTGGGTGTACTGGTTGGGGGGAACAGGTTTGTAGCGAATGCTCCCACCCAGACCTGCCAGGTTCAGATCCTTGACGCGTGCCACGCGTTGATCGAGAAAATCACATCCATCAGCTTGGGAGGCAGGATCACGCGGGTTATATTTCGGGTCGTGGTTTCCTGGAACATAAAACAACGGCACATTCAACACCGAGACTAAAAATTCCAAATACTCATAGGGCAGGTCACCGCAGCCGAGGATCATTTCGACATCGCGGAAGTGCTCTGTGATCTCTGCTGAGTATAATTGGTCAACCACGGCATCACTTACAGCCAATATTTTCAAGGCATATGCTCCAGCCGTATTGTGCCCTATATTTAATTTCCCCGCAAGGTAGGATGAATTCAGACTACCGCTGCTATTGTTATAACCATTTTCAACTGGTTTTGTCCATCGGATTCGCTTGATCCTCAGTTCCTTGAAAATTCCCATGATGAATATTAGGAGCCATTATGGATCGTCTATAATCAAGCACTCGGGGATTTGCCTCTTTGATCGGTCGGGTTGAACCTCAAACACCAAGGATACCCCACCAGACAGGTTGCCAATCCTGACTGGGGTGGCTATAATTCATTCATTATTGAAATTCTCAGGAGTATGACCTGGAACCGAAAAAGAACACTAAACCAAAAGAGGAAAAAGAGGAAGAAGAGTCTTCTGAAGGCTCATTCAACCAACAGTTGACCTCCGGGGTAACCCTTGTTAATCGGTATGTCATCCAGGAGGTGATCGGTGTGGGAGGCATGGGTTCTGTTTATCGCGCCCGTGACCTGCATTTCCCAAGCGTGGTGAAACTGGTGGCTGTGAAGGAAATGATTAACCGCGCCCCCGACCCGCTGGTAAGAAAAAACATTGTCCAGAACTTTGAGCGGGAAGCCAACATCCTGGCAACCCTCAACCACCCTTCCATCCCTCGTATATATGATTATTTTAGCGCCGACAATCGTTCTTACCTGGTCCTGGAATTTATTCATGGCAAGGACCTGGAAGCCATGATCAATGATACCTCCGGCTTCCTCACGGAAGAACGCGTCCTTGGGTGGGCCATAGAACTATGCGATGTGCTCGCCTCCCTCCATTCCCACAAGCCAGACCCGATCATTTTCCGTGACATGAAGCCTTCCAATGTCATGGTCAATCCGGCCGACAATATCATCCTGGTGGATTTCGGGATTGCCAAACCATTCCTGGTTGGACAAAAAGGGACCATGATCGGCACAGAAGGATATTCCCCACCTGAGCAGTATCGGGGTGAGGCTGGACCTCTGGCAGATATTTACGCCCTGGGAGCCACCATCCATCACGCCCTCTCCCGTCGTGACCCGCGCCTGGAGCCTCCATTTTCATTTGGAGAACGCCCCCTGCGCAAAATCAACCCGGCTGTCTCCATGGAATTGGAAGCCGTCATAGACACAGCCCTTCAATATAATCCTGAAGACCGTTTCCAGAGTGCCGAAGCGATGAAAGAGGCGCTGGTGGCCGCGGGGCGCAAGACCGGCATTCTGAATCGCACCAGCATTCCCACTGCCGCCATCCAGGCATCCGTGGGGATTAAACCTTTATGGGTGTTTCAATGCGAGGATGAGGTGCGGGGTGCACCTCTCTACCATGAAGGCGCTGTTTATATTGGGTCCTACGATCACAATCTTTATTCGTTGAATGCTGCCGATGGGAAATTGAACTGGAAGTATGCCACCGATGGCGGCGTTGTCACCCGCCCGGCAGCCTTTGAAGGTGATATCTTTATTGGGTCCGAGGATCAGCGCCTGCACGTCATCAGCGCCCGCACTGGGAAAGTGAACTGGACGTACTACACTGAAGGCCGGGTGCATTCGTCCCCGCGCATCGCCGAAGGGCATGTTTTCTTCGGGTCTGATGATCAGCACATACACGCCGTGAATTTGTTGAGTGGGCGGGCCGCATGGAAATTTGACACCGGTTCACCGGTGCGTTCCACTCCTTACGTGGCACACGAAACGGTCTTTGCCGGCTGTGAGAACGGTGATTTTTATTGTGTGGATTTCCGCGGCGAAATGAAATGGCATTACAAGGCGAAAATGGCGGTGACATCCTCTCCATGTGAAGCGGATGGCGTGGTTTATTTTGGATCGCTCGACAGCAGTTTTTATGCGCTGGATGCAAAAGCTGGCTGGGTCATCTGGCGCTTCCGTATGGGGAAAGGTTCCATTGCTTCGCCTTATACCTCGGAAGGATTGGTTTTTATCGGATCTGCCGACGGAAATATCTATGCGATTGATGCACATACCTCGAAAGAAGTCTGGCGATTCAAAACAGAACACCAGGTGAGCAGTTCACCGGTCGTTTATAAAGACGCCCTCTACTGTGGCTCGGCGGATGGGAACACATACTGCATCGAAGCCCGGACCGGCCGCCTGCGTTGGAAATTTGCTACAAAGGGACCCATCACTGGATCACCCTTGGTTTATGATGATATTGTTTACATCGGCTCCACTGACCACTTCCTTTACACCCTGCTTGCTTAATCGCTTTTGTCCAAGGAGATTATCGTGAAATCATTCTTTGATCGGTTACGGATCAAAAACAAGAAAACCAAACCTCTTTCTACACAGGATAATGTGAGTACCAATCCCCTGCCGGGTGAGCCGCTTGGGGTCGACGCCATGCACACTTCGCGGATTGAACCTCAGCAATTAATTTCCGGGTGTGCCCAGTCGATCGGTAAGCAGCGTGATCATAACGAAGATTGCTTATTTACCTTTTCTGCCATAACGGGAGGCGAAACCAATAGTGCCCCCCTGGGACTGTATATTGTCGCAGACGGAATGGGTGGGCATCAATATGGAGAAGTTGCCAGCTCTGCTGCCGTGCGGACCATGGCCAATTACATGCTAAAGCGGTTTCATACCTACCTGATAAACCCATCCGAGGGGATGGAAGAACCTCTCCAGGAAATGATGCGCGCTGCCATTACAGAAGCGCAACGGGCTGTCACCCAGGCTGCTCCCGGGAGTGGCACTACCCTGACGGCTGCCCTGGTGCTTGGGCAGCAAATGACCATCGGTCACGTGGGTGACAGTCGGGCTTATGCACTTCGTACGGATGGACGCATCGAGGCCTTGACCCGGGACCACTCCCTGGTAAAACGACTGGAGGAACTCGGTCAGATCTCTTCGGATGAAGCTGCCGCCCACCCGCAGCGTAATGTTCTCTATCGCGCCCTCGGTCAGGGCGAGGTCCTTGAACCGGATATCTTTACCACTCCTTTCCCACAGCCGGGTTATTTGCTTATTTGCAGCGATGGCTTATGGAGTGTGCTCCCGGATGACAACCTGAGCAATGTGGTTACATCCGCACCCAATCTTCAGGAAGCCTGCCAAAGCTTGATCGAAGCTGCTAACGATGCCGGAGGACCGGATAACATCAGCGCAGTTTTGGTACAATTGATAGGTTAATGACCAGTCAACCTGACTTCTATACACTTCTTGGTCTGGCGCGCAATGCCTCCGCGGAAGAAATTCGCGAGGCGTATTTTGCGGCAGCTCGACGTCTTCACCCTGATAAAAACACTGCCCCGGGGGATACGGAATTCTTCCTCGATATCCAGGAAGCGTACGAAGTTCTTTCGAATCCCAAGAAACGTGCAAAGTATGATTCGACTTTACCACCCGAGAAAACTGGCTGATATTCCATTGGATCAGCGTGTGCTTTTCAGCCGCCATAGCCTGCTCCGTCTGACCGAACCGCAGTTGATTTATGTCCTGATGGAGTTTTCTCCTCCGCCTAATTCACAAGCTCCTTCTGCGCCTTCCCTTAACTTATGCCTGGTGCTCGACCGCTCCACTTCGATGCAGGGCGCCAACATGGATGTGGTCAAGGCAACTGCCATCCAGATCATGCGCAAAATGAAGCCACAGGATATATTCTCGGTGGTGGCCTTTAGCGACCGGGCGGAGCAGGTCATTCCGGCCAGCCGCAGCACGGACCTGAGCAAACAGGAGGCGCGCATCCATATGCTGCAGCCCTCCGGCGGGACGGAGATTTTCTCCGGTCTCGAAATGGGCTACAACGAAATAATCCGAAATGTTCGTCACGCCCAGGTAAACCATATCATTTTACTTACCGATGGGCGTACTTATGGTGACGAAGATAAATGCCTGAGCCTTGCCCACCGGGCGGCAGAACAGGGTGTTGGAATAAGTGGTTTGGGCATCGGTTCGGAATGGAATGATAATTTTCTGGATGGTCTGGCTTCCATTACCGGGGGCAGCAGCATGTATGTCACCCGTCCTCAGGATATCCAGCAAACCCTGCTTGATAAATTCAATCAGCTTGGCAGTGCCTATGCTGAAGAAACCCGCATTGATTTTAAAATCCCGGAAGGGATTGAATTGCGCTACGCCTTTCGCATCCAACCGGAGGCGGGTGTGCTTTCTTACGAAAGCCCCAATGCTGCTGGGACCGGTTGTCCGTGAGACCAGCCTTAAGGTTCTGATGGAATTTGTAGTTCAGCCTCAAAATGTCCAGCAAAATCCAATAACATTATTTGACGGGAGAATATCGGTCACCTTGATGAATGAAATCTCACCATCCAGGCCAATTCCCATTCAATTGGTTCGTCCTGTTGGGGATGAAGCCAGCGTGGAAGTGCCTTCAACCGCCATCCTGGAGGCGCTCTCCCGTTTGAAACTTTATCGTCTCCAGGAGCAGGCACGCCTGGAGGTCACGGCAGGTGATTATGACCAGGCCTCCGAGCACCTGCATCGATCTGGCGACGCACCTGCTTTCGCGGGGTGAGCGCGGCCTGGCTCGTACTGCATTATTGGAAGCCGAGAATATCCAGCAAAATAAATCCTTTTCACAACAAGGCGGAAAAGAGATAAAATATGGGACACGCGCCCTGTTGACGTCAGGGAGAGGTTCAGAAGACTTATGATTATTTGTCCGAATTGTCAGCACAAGGAAATGAGCGGCGCCATCTATTGCAGCAAATGCGGGGCACAATTGATAGATATGACCATCGCCACTCATAAAATTCATACTGCTGAAACTCGCCAGGAAGCTCAGCGTGATACAACGCGCACTCCACCTCCTCCTACCCCGCCCGTGCATTTGCAATCCTGGATTTCTTTGAATATGATTGAAAGCGGTCAGATCCTGCCTCTGGCTGACCGGACAGAGTTTACTCTCGGACGTTCAGCGGAAGGCCAACCCATTGTCCCGGATGTGGACTTATCACCGCATAATGCGTATGCCAATGGCGTTTCCCGACTTCACGCGGTATTGAAATTGATCCAGGATCATATTGTAATCATGGATTTGGGATCTTCCAACGGTACTTATTTGAACGGTAATCGCCTGTCGCCTTATATCGAGACGCCGATCGCTCATGGGGATGTAATCTACCTGGGCAAACTTAAAATTCAAGTGTTGATCGAATAGCAAAGGTTGGTTCGAATGGCCCACACGGTAATCATCCATATTTCAAACGAAGATCCTATTTGCGGTGAGTTGGATCAACTGCCTCAACCAGGCGATACGCTCATCACCATTCACAACCCTCGCCGGCGTGATGGCAAGGATATTCACTACTTGTCCAGCGATATTATTACGGTCATCTGGCCCATCAACCAGATTTCGTTCATTGAAGTCATGCCCAGCGAAGGCGAAGAACGCATCATTGGCTTTGTAAGAGAATAAGCATGGAAGAGGAATCATTAAAACGGCGTAAGATCCTGGTGGTGGACGATGAAGAGCGCATGGTGCGCTTCATCCGCCTGAACCTGGAACATGATGGCTTTGTGGTGATCGAAGCATTCAATGGAAAGCAGGCACTCCAACGCTTGCGCGATGCCACCCCCGACCTGATCCTGCTCGATGTGATGATGCCCGACCTGAATGGGTTCGAAGTGCTGGAGATGATTCGCGAGATCAGCAGTGTTCCGGTCATCATGCTGACCGCCAAAGGCGAGGAAGATGACCGTGTCCATGGCTTGGAGAAGGGGGCTGATGATTATATTACCAAGCCGTTCAGCCCACGTGAATTGGTCAGCCGCATCAAGGCGGTTTTGCGCCGGACCGAGGGTGCCAGCGGGGGCATGCACGGTCTTGATTGAAGTCGACGACCGCCTGAAAATAGATTTTGATCGGCGTGAAATCTGGCTGGAAGGCAAAATTGTAAAATTACGGCCCACCGAGTATCGCCTGCTTTACCATCTGGTGCAAAATGCCGGCTGGGTGATTTCTCATGACCAGTTGCTTTCCAAAGTTTGGGGGTACGAATATCGTGATGAGCCGCATTACGTCCGCCTTTATATAAACTATCTCCGCCAAAAACTGGAAAAGGATCCTGCCGATCCCAAGTACATACTGACCGAACGCGGTGTCGGCTATCGTTTCGTCGACTTCCGGCGTGAAAAGACTGAATAGCGGTTTTTTGTCTTGACAGGCGGCTATCGCCGCCGTATACTCACTCCAACAATTGAACGGGGAGCCCGTGTTCCGGGCTGAGAGGAGGCCATGAGCCTCGACCCGCAGAACCTGATCCGGATCATACCGGCGGAGGGAATATAGCATGCACGCAACCATCCTCCCCGGCGAGGATGGTTTTTTTATGCCACGTGTTGTCATTTTTGTGAACGGACGAATCCCCGACCTCGAACAAGTCCGCCGATTGCTCCGCCCTACTGATCTGATTTTTGCAGCGGATGGTGGCACCCGTCATGCCCTCGCACTCGGGTTGGTACCGTCCCTTGTGATCGGGGACCTGGATTCAGTGAATGACGATGACCGCCGCGAGCTGGAGGCTGCCGGAACAGAATTCCAGCGTTTTCCCCGCAGCAAGGACGAGACTGATTTCGAACTGGCTTTGAGCCATGCCGTCTCGGCTGGTTACACCGAAATCCTCGTTGTTGCTGCACTCGGAAACCGTCTGGACCAGACCTTGGGAAATCTTGCCTTGCTGACCGATCCCTCCCTGGCAAGGTTGGATCTCCGGTTGGACGACGGTTCAGAAGAAGCCTTGTTCGCCCGTACCCAGACTGGGGTCGAGGGGCACCCCGGTGACATAGTTTCCCTGATTCCGTGGGGTGGGCCTGTTACCGGCATTTCCACCGTTGGGCTGCGCTGGCCTCTGAATGGAGAGACTCTCCACCCGTCCAAAACCCGCGGCCTCAGCAATGAATTGCTGGGCGAGACGGCCTCCATCTCCCTTGAATCGGGGTTGCTGCTGGTCGTTCACAGTCATCATTTGCAACAATAAATATTGGAGGTTCCCATGAAACGAATCCTGCCGTTTGTTTTCCTGTTCACTGCCGCACTGTTTTCAGCCTGTGCTCCTGCCAGCCCGGTCACGCTGACGGTCATGACGCACGACTCCTTTGCTGCCAGCCAATCGGTTATAACTGCCTTCGAGCAGGCCAATAATGTCAAGCTTGTCTTCCTGAAAAGCGGCGACGCCGGGGTGGCACTTAATAAAGCCATCCTCAGCAAGGATGCCCCGCTGGCGGACGTTTTCTATGGCGTCGACAACACCTTCCTCTCCCGTGCTCTCGCTGCTGGAATTTATGAACCCTATGCCTCGCCGCTCCTTGCGAAAATCCCGGTTGAATTCCAGCTTGATCCATCGGACCAGGCCTTGCCTGTGGATTATGGCGATATTTGCATCAATTATGATAAAGCCTATTTTTCAACGCATAATCTCCCGGTCCCGGTTACCCTTGAAGATTTGCTTAAGCCTGAATATAAAAACCTGTTGGTCGTCGAGAACCCTGCCACTTCCTCCCCTGGCCTGGGTTTCCTGCTGGCTACCATCAAGCACTTTGGTCCGGACGGATATCTAAATTATTGGACCTCATTGCGCGCAAATGGAGTGGTGGTGGTGGATGGGTGGGAAACCGCTTATTACACCAACTTTAGCGGTTCGTCCGGGCATGGTCCTCAACCTCTGGTGGTCTCCTATAGCTCCAGTCCGGCTGCAGAAGTGATCTATGCCAGTTCCCCATTAACTTCCGCTCCCACTGCCTCCATCCTCGGGCCCGACACCTGTTTCCGTCAGGTCGAGTTTGTCGGCATCCTGAAAGGGACCAAACACCTGGCCCTGGCGCAGAAATTTGTGGACTTTATGCTCGACCAGCAGTTCCAGGAGGATATGCCTCTGCAGATGTTCGTATACCCCGTCAACCCGGATGCCAGCTTGCCCTCGGAATTCATCCAATATGCTCAGACGGCTCCACAGCCTGTCACTCTTGATCCATCCGTGATTGCAGCCAACCGCGATCAATGGATTGCTGACTGGACTACAGCCGTGCTGCATTAGGCCTGCTGACGGGGGATTGTCGAAGCATGTCGGTTTCAATGATGACGAGCAGGCAATGAGAACAACGCGGTTTGGTGGGTTGAGGCTTTCCTGGATAAAACCTCTGTTGCCCTGGTTGGGCGCTTCGGTATTCCTCGGCTTGTTCTTCTTCTATCCCCTTGCCCGAATTCTCTGGCTGGGATTGAATCCCGCCGCGCTCAAAACCCTTGATCTCGCCTCGCTTCTGCTTGCAGCGCGTTCATTGGGCTTTACTTTTTACCAGGCGACCCTGTCCACCCTTCTGACGCTTCTCCTGGGTCTGCCCGCGGCAGTCCTGTTCGCCCGTTTTGATTTTCGCGGGAAATCTCTCCTGCGTGTCCTCACGGCCATTCCATTCATGTTGCCCACGGTAGTGGTAGCGGCAGGTTTCAATGCCCTGCTTGGTCCGAACGGCTGGATCAACCTGGGCTTGATGGGCGTGTTCCACCTGCAATCCGCACCCATCTCCATCGTCGGGACGCTCGGGGTCATCCTGCTTGCACACGTTTTTTATAATACAACCATCGTCATTCGGCTGGTTGGAAATGCCCTTTCCCACCTCGACCCGCGCCTGGAGCAGGCTGCCCGTACTTTGGGAGCAGACCCGCCGAGGGTCCTCAGACGTCTCACCCTTCCGCTGCTGCGTCCATCCATTCTGGCCGCGTCTGTGCTGGTCTTCATCTTCGATTTCACCTCGTTTGGTGTCATCCTGTTGTTGGGCGGACCGGGTTTCTCCACGCTGGAAGTCGAGATTTACAAACAGGCTGTACAGATTTTCAACCTGCCATTGGCGGGATTGCTTTCTCTCATCCAATTGCTTTGCACGCTGGCTTTTTCGATTTTATACAGCCGCATTGTCATGCGAAATGTTGTTACCAGCGTCGCCACGTCCTGCCGAAACCAATTTGCATAAAGTTCGTACGGTTCGCCAGAGACTATTCCTGACAGGGATGGTCGTGCTGTTATTGGGATTGTTCCTTCTGCCGTTAATATCCCTTCCGCTGGCCTCCGTCACCCGGGTGGAAGCGAACCGCGGCGTGCGCGGACCTGTCCAATACGGCCTTACGGCTGATTACTACTCCGAATTGTTTATAAATCGGAGTGGTTCGATATTCTACGTGCCACCCTTTAATGCGGTCGGCAATTCCCTTGGATACGCTGCCTTGACCGTCGTCCTTTCCCTGGCTCTCGGTTTTCCCGTTGCGTCAGCCCTGGCTCACCCCGGGCGCCTCGGGCGGGCTTTAGACCCGCTCCTGATGCTCCCCCTTGGCGCTTCTGCAGTAACGCTGGGACTGGGATTTATTATCACGTTTAATCGGCCTCCCTTGGCGTTCGTTACCTCGCCGCTGCTCGTTCCACTTGCGCACACGTTGATCGCCTTGCCTTTCGTCATCCGCAGTTTGCAGCCGGCGTTGGCCTCCATTCCCGACCGCCTGCGGCAGGCGGCCGCTTCGCTGGGCGCCTCTTCGCAGCGGGTCTGGTTTGCAGTGGACTGGCCTATTGTTGCGCGTGCCACGTTATCTGCGGCAGTGTTTGCCTTCACCGTCTCGTTGGGTGAATTTGGAGCCAGCTCGCTGGTTGTCCGTCCGGAGTATCCCACCCTGCCGATTGCCATCGCCCGCTTCCTGTCCCAGCCTGGTGGGTTGAATTATGGTCAGGCCATGGCAATGGCCACGATTTTGATGGTGGTCTGCGGGATTGGGATTTTGTTGATCGAACGCCTGCGATTACCAGGGGCGGGAGAATTCTAAATAAACGGCGGCAAATGCATCTTGCCTTGTGTTGTTCATTCGGAGTGACATGCTGGAATTGATTGATATTCATAAGTCGTATGAGGGTAAGCCTCTCCTGAATGGGATCTCCACCTCGGTTTCAGCAGGTGAGACCGTTTGCCTGCTTGGGCCCTCCGGGAGCGGCAAGTCCACCCTGCTGAGGATTATTGCCGGGCTGGAAACACCCGAACAGGGAGTGGTCTGTTGGGATGGAGAGGACCTGGCACCCGTCCCGGTCCACCGGAGAAGCTTTGGGCTGGTGTTCCAGGACTATGCCCTCTTCCCGCACATGGATGTAGCTGCGAATGTGGCCTTTGGCTTGAAGATGCAAAACCTGTCTGGTGAGGAGATTGACCGCCGCGTAGCCGATGCGCTGGGGATGGTTAATTTATCTGGTTTTGGCAGCCGCAGGGTGACAGACCTCTCCGGTGGCGAGCAGCAGCGCGTTGCGTTGGCGCGTGCCCTGGCTCCCCGCCCGCGCCTGCTTATGTTCGACGAACCCCTGGGTGCCTTGGACCGCAACCTGCGCGAGCAGTTGATGGAGGAATTGCGGCGTATCCTGCACGAGAGTGGTGTCCCGGCAATTTATGTCACTCACGACCAGGAGGAAGCTTTTACCCTTGCGGACCGTGTGCTCTTGCTTCATGATGGCATGATTGTGCGCAGCGGGACGCCGGAACAGGTCTGGAGCGATCCCGGGTCGGTCTGGGCGGCGCAATTTTTGGATGCCGGTAACGTGGTCGCAGGGATCGTCCTTTCTGCTGCACGACCTTATCGGGTTGAGACTTCCGTTGGGATATTCGAGTTGGAAAGCGAAGTAGTCCCGGTTCCCGGTGGGGGAGGGCACACGTATTCCGAGGGTGAGAAGGTCATCCTTCTTCTCAGCCGGCGCGGCGTTCTGCAGACCTCAAAGGGGACCGTAAGCGGGGTCGTGGTCGACGTCGTCTTCCGCCAGGATGGCTTCAAGGTTACCCTTGCAAATGGCCTGGACTTTTATCTTCCGGACGCTCCCCTGGTGGGTGAAAAAATTAGTTTGATTATTCCAAAGGCGGGGATTAAATGCCTGTCTTGAAACCTGTTATTACCGTTATCAAGCGCAACCTGGCAGGTCAAGGCTTGGTCCAGTACTCAGCCCGAGTTTTAAGCCGCGGGCCAAATTTTGTACTTTTAGAAGCTCGTTTCAACCGCTCGGATGTGCCCATACTGGGTACACTCCTGAAAAAAGATGATCGTTTTGTTGAGATATATTACACGGATCGCTGGTATAACATTTTCGCGGTTCATGATCGAGAGGACGACCACTTTAAAGGCTGGTACTGCAATGTAGGGCGGCCGGCCGTGCTGGAATCCGGAGACCGGCTTTCGTATGTTGATCTTGCCCTCGACCTGTGGGTGACTCCCGACCGGACCCAGACTGTTCTGGACGAGGACGAGTTCGCCGCCCTTGACCTGGACGCAGAAACGCGTGAACAGGCCAGGGCGGCGCTGAAGGAATTGCAAAAGTTGTTTGCGGAAGGTAAAAACCCCGATCTCTCTTGAGAGACCGGGGTTTCTGATGATTAAACAAATCCCGTCAGCCCGGGCAGCAGGGAGGCTAGGCCAAAGGCTTGCCGGATGGGATCCCAAAAACCGACCAGTAGCCCCACCACTCCAAAACAGCCGCAGCAGACCAGCACGATCACCAGGATGGCGATGACCCAGGGGTTGATCTTTTTGGGACCAGCCTCTGGCGGCGGGAGGGGTACTCCTGGAACCTCGACCATGGGTTAGTTATTTAACTCCTTGCTTTTGTAGCAATTCAGCAGTAGCACGAGTGTTTTCTTCTAATCCGATGAATAAATAGACACCTTCGCCCAAGGCATATGTGGTGATCGCCGTTATACCGCCATAAAGTAAAATCATTCCTCCTACAAGAATGCCACCCAGTAGGCCGCTGAACAACCCCCCAGCTCCAGATGACCCATAGCTTCTGCTAAGACTGCTCAATGCTGTACCGCCAATTGCACTGATGACGCAAAAACCTAATGCTCCAATAACCGTTAAGACTCCAACAATGATGCCAATTACCTTGTAAACCGAACCTATAAACCGAAGAGCCTTATATCGTTTTTCCATTGACTTGATCCTCCTTAATTTGGATTTGGGATTCTCCCTTATTATTAGATATTCTGGATCAACAATAAAATTAACGGATCATCGTGACAAAGAAAATAGTCATGATCACTGCTACATAAACCGAGATGAAAGTCGGAAAGATCGCTAATGTGTTTGCGAATATATCTTTGTATGTTAGCTGACTAAAAGCCGTTCCACCGGTCATTCCTAATCAATGGATTGATCTTTTTAGGACCAGTCTCGGATGATGAAAGGGGTGTATCGGTCGGTTCGGTTATGGATTAATAAACTGAGTTATTGATGAAGGGAATGGTCATCCCTAATGCCAGCATCACTGCTATTACGAGGCAAGCGCATATCCCAAGACCAAGCTGAACATATCCCAGTATCAAGCCTGCCGTAGCCATACCATTGCCGGAGATCAATCCATTACCCCTTTTGATCTCGTTTTTCGCCATGTGCCCGGTAATGATGGCGATAATCGCTGCGATAAGGGGCAAAAAAACCCAAGAAACAATTCCCGATACCAGGCTAATGATCGCAAGGTTGCTGGTCCGCACAACGGTTGGAATGGGCGCATATGGTTGGTTCATTTCTCTTCTTCTCCTTTTTTAGTTCAAATGGATTATTCAGGATTTATTAGGATGGTTTTTGCTTCCAAAATTTTAATAATATGTAGGGTTATTACTGATGATTTGCTGCCAGGGGATCAAGGTGATCCCGAGCAGGGGCAGCACCAACAGGATGCATACCATGCTCACAGCTACGATAATTCCGATCAAGGTCAGGATTCCCTGTAAAACGAAATAGGTTTTCAGGCTCCCGAGCGAATTCAGGAAGGCGAATTTATCTCCCAACTGGCCTGCCGCATCGATCGATGACCCGGCCTGGAACATCAGCACACCCATCCAGATGGGCAGCCAGGCAACAATAATGCCCACGACGGAGAGCGCCTGGAAAATGCCTCCAATGATGGACAGGACTCCCAGGAACTTCAACCAGCCGCGTGCCTGGTAGATGGGGTTGCTCAACTCCTGGATCACGCGGCTGTCCTCGGGAGCCGGGACAGGTGGAACAGGGTAGGGTGTTGGGATTGCCATAATTCCTCCGGAAATTAGTTATGAGACCGCCAGTCTTTTCCGCTGGGCTCGCCGCCAGAACCACCAGATGATCAACGCTACGAGTACGATCAGGATCACAGCCACCAGGACCGGAATGACGATGGAAAGGATCGAAAGCGCCGTTGAGACTACGTCCTCGGCGATGCTGACCGGCACATTGGCTGTTCCACCGGTAGTCGCCGTGACCACCGGGCGGATCGCCGCCGACTTGACCACGTGGACGGTCCCGGCAACCAGCAGCCCGCAAATGATGGCGATCACCGGATGGACGTTGGTGATCACATGCGCGCTGGCGGCAAAAATGATCGCTCCCGCTACCGGGCGGATGCCTGTCTGGATTAGATCGTTGATGTGGTTGACCGCCGGGATCTTGTCCGCCAGCATTTCAACGATCAGCAGCATGCCAATTACAATGAGTACCCAAGCATTTGCCAGCAAGTCGTAGGGCGGGTTAAGCTTGATCCAATTCGTATAATGGGCGATGACACCCACCACCATGAGCGGGATATAGGCATTCAGCCCGGCGCTGGCCGAAAGCCCAAAAGCGGTCATGATTCCAAAAAGTGCATCCATTAACTTTTTCCTTCCACGATTAGCCGAGCGGAAAAGCTCCCCATGTTCCGGTCAACCAGAACCGCAATGCATCGATGCCTGCGGTTTGGATCATGGCGATCGTTAATCCGGCCAGCAGCGGCAGCCATAACTGCCGTAATTTTGTAAACTTGTTATCCTGGCCCATGATCATCACCCATACCATGCTGTATACCATGCTCAACAGGAGCCAAACGCCGAGGGTGCTGATGACCGCCACCGGATAAAGGACAAGCGGGCTTTCAGTTAGCACCAGCAGGTCGAAGACCAACTGGATCCCCAGCAGCAGCCCGAACCATTTCCAGCCGCTTATCGCCGGTTTATCGTCGCCATCACTCCAGACGGTCTGGTTGAACGCCGGAAAAAGCATGAGCGCAATTCCCAGTCCCATCCCGCTGCCGGTCAACAAGCGCAGGGTGTTGTTGGGCACGTACAGGTTGGGGATATTCGGCAGGATTCCCGGCGAGATTTGTTTGAGCAGGTAAAGATATGAGTTGGACCCATCGATCCCAAAGGCTCCCACGAAAACCACCAGCAGGGCAATGATGCTCCAATGTGGAATTTTCAAGCGTTTCCAGCCAATGATCGACTGGAAAAACAGTCCGGTGACTGCACCCAGGTACATTCCCGTGCAGCGGGCACACAGCGGTAATTGGATGCTCCCGATGTGGAAAGACCGTTCACCGATGCGGTGACAGACAGCATACGCAATGGCATCCGCTTTACCAAGTAAGCCTGGTGGCGTGTTGATGAACCATCCGATAAAAACCAGTAGAGCAGCCGCGATGACCAGGTACTTCGAACCCGCTCCGATCCGTTTGATTAAATTGTTGGGCATGATTGGTCAATTATAGAGTCATTAGAGCCGGAAAGCAAGCGAATGCATCTTTTCTTACAGATTATACGGAATCTGGCTAGAACAGTTTCATTTGCTCGGGAGCCTCGATCGGATCCCCCGCCAGTTCTTCTTCGAATCGCTCGCGGCTGAGATCGGTCATTCCGCTTAATCGCCTTAAGGCCCTGAACTTGACCATTCTCCACGGCTCCGCAAGGGACTTCAGGTCCGGGTCACGCTCAAGCTTATATGCCAGCAAGCCAGCCCTTCCGCCCGGAAGGACCAGCACGCTGAGTCCCGGAGCATAGGGATTCTGACGCATGATTTGTCCGGCGATGGCGGAGGCCAGCAGGTAAAAAGCATAGACTGTTTCGCCCGCATCCTTCCAATGGATGAGCCGGTGAGGGCTTTCCTGACGCTCGAGGGTGAATCCCAACCGGGTCCCCAAATCTGTCAGAGTTTCCGCGGCAGATTCCAAATCTGCGCGGCGGGCGCTGGGCTGGTCTTCCGGCCTCAGCACCAACCGGCCATCTGTTTCCACCGCATAGGATCCCAGCACTGCGCGCAGCAGTCCCAGCGAAGGAGTCATCAGGCCGGGGAGCTCCGCGTTCACTGCCGTTTCCAGCTCCCGCAGGTTCGCGCCCCCTGGGTTCTTGCTCAAAAAGTGGACAATGGATACCTCAACCCGGTCGGGCAGCGATTCAGTGGAAGGATCCCAATCCTCCAGCCCCCACAATCCAGTCTCGGGGTTCTTGCTCTCGCCATGATGGACGAACCCTGGACCCGCCAGCGCTGTCTGGATGGGCGCGTTGATCTGTGCCAGCGCCTCAGTCCTCCAGCGCAGGGTATGGTCCTCCGCCATTGCAGCCAGGCCGGCCGCATGCAGATGCAGGACCGGGACCGGCTCACCGCGTTCCTTTAAAGTGGAGAGCATCACCTGGCGCACAGCCTCGTTGTCTATTTTTGCAGGTTCTTTTTCTGCAAGACTGAAGGCGCGCCGTTGCCAGAGCACTTCTGCAGGATCGTGCCGTGTGCGTACGGCTTGCCCTGCCAGGTCGAACCCTGATTCGGCCGCGGCCAGTAGTGCAGCAGAGAGAAAAGCGGTCTCCGGTTCAGGGATGATTGCAAAAAGGGGCGCATTCAGGGTTAGCCGGTCAGATAGGTTCTTCAGGGCGGCGTAGAGCGCCGCTGCATGCCAGTTCCAATCGTACCGGAGCCGGTGCAGCGCCGATTTGAATGGGGCTGCGGCTTCCCGACCCCACAGCCAGCCGGCCCATAGTGTCGAAAGCGTCCAGAAAGCCTGGTTTGGGCGCGGCAGGACGGTGACGACTGCCTTGAGTGGAACATCGATCAGGTGGGGGGCAAGCTCGCGCATCGGCCCGTTGAACAGGCACAGTCCTCCCGCTTCTCCCGGGTCTTTGGGCCAGTTCACCGCTGCCACCGGTTGACCTTCCCCTGCCCAGATTTCCACGCTGCGCTCGAGTGCCCGCCAGACATTTTTCTCAAGAAACCGGGTTGGGATGGTCAGTTGCTTCGGCCGCGGGCGCTCCGCTGGATGTGGCCATAAAACGTTTGCCTCGTCACAGGCTGTCAGGGTTAGAGCAAAGAGCGCGTTGCAGTGCTCGGATGTCGGTGAAAAACCATCCAGCTTGTTGATGATTGTGATCAGTGCGTAAACAGCCCGGGGCAGGTAGCATTTCAGGGCTTCTTCCACGTGCGGCCGGTCCGGGTCGCCGGGGCTTGTTACCCGCTCGAGGGCGCGGCTGCGGTGCAGGCTGTCCGTGGCAGCCATGCTTGCAGCCCGGGCTAGATCGGCCGGGGTGGCAGGGTATTCTCCGTCGTCCCCGCACGCACAATGGTATATGCGCGCCGTCAAACTACCGCTTTCACGTTCCCAAATAAATGCCTCCGCCGGCACTTGTTGGTGGCATTGGGTGCATTCGGTCAGATAAAGAGATTGCAGGTGGGTTTCCAGCCGTTCGTCGCCTTTGCGGGCGGAGGAAAGTTCAGCCAGTGCCGCCTGCAGGTCTGCCCGGGTGGGTGGCTTGGCGGCTGTCTCGAGCAGGAAGCGCGTTACCGGGTTATTTACCGCTACAAGCACTTTGAACCCCAAGCGGGCCATTTCAAGGTCGGTCTGCGGCGACGCACCAAAGGGATCCAGCACCCAGTCGCCTGGGCTGAATTGCTGTGCTAAGAAGGCGGAAGCGATCCCGTCCGTGGCCTGGGGTAGATAGCGTGCCAGGGGTCCGGGTTTTTCCGCTTCAGCGCCGGGGAGATAAGGGAATCCGTCCATCAATTTTAAGTATAAGGATTTGAAGGAAAAATACAACCATTATCAACTGTCATTCCAGGATTAATAATTGGATTGCACGCGGCGCGAGCACACCGGCTGATCCCTGCGCGGTTGCTAATAATGTCCGCCACTTTCCATCTGGCACCGAAAAGCTGACTTTACGACCGCTGAAATTCATTGCGACCAGCACGAATTGTTGTTCGCTGCAGCGCAGGTATGCCAATACCTCGGGCGGAGTTACCAGTGGCACGAATTCACCCCGGCACAGCGCCGGAATTTCCTTGCGCAGGGCGAGCATCTTTTTCGTAAAGTTAAATAGTGATCCCGGGTCGGCTTGCTGCGAGCTGACGTTGCGTTGCAGGTAATCCGGATGTACCGGCAGCCAGGGTTTATGGGTTGAAAACCCCGCAAAATCTGAGTCATTCCATTGCATCGGGGAACGGCACCCATCCCGCCCCTTGTAAATGGGCCAGTATTTTTTGCCTGGAGGGTCGAGGATTTCATTGCGCCGCAAATGGATGTCGCGCAGCCCAATTTCTTCACCGTAGTACATGAACGGCGTCCCGCGCAGCGTGAGCAGGAGGGTCATCGCCAGAAATGCCTGGATATCGTCCTCCCCGCGGGTATAGCGACTGGCTGCACGCGGCAGGTCGTGGTTGCTCATCACCGTGGTCGGCCACACGCCGGCTGCGTTGAGGTTCTTTTCACGCTTGAGTACCTGCTCCATCACCCAGCGCGGGCTTCCATGGGTAGCTCAGATCATGGGAAGTAAAATCGAAACTGAATGCTGCGTGCAGCCGGTTAGGTCCGCAGTAGGAGACCGTTTTTTGCGGGCTGGCGAAGTAGGTTTCACCTACGGCATAACGTTCTGGGTAGCTGTCCAGCAGGACTCGCATTTCGTTCAGGAAAGGCATCATTTCCGGCTGGTCAATATCGTAGATGTGGCGCTGGCGGTCGAAGCCGCGCAGCCCGAATTTTGGAGGGTTATCCGGCAGGTCGGGATGTTTGAAGTAAGCATTGAAGACGTCCAGGCGGAATCCATCCACGCCGCGTCCCAGCCAGAAGCGGAATACGTCCAACTGGGCTTTGCGCACCTCCGGATTGCGCCAGTTGACATCCGGTTGTTCCTTCGTAAACAGGTGCAGGTAATATTGACCGGTTAGGCGGTCGTATTCCCAGGCTTTTCCGCCAAAGGAGGCCTGCCAGTTGTTGGGATGGTCCCGCCAAATATACCAATCGCGCTTGGGATTGTTCAGGCTGGAGCGGGATTCAATGAACCAGGGATGCTGGTCGGAGGTGTGGTTGAGCACCAGGTCCACAATGATCCGGATGCCGCGTTGATGGGCTTCTGCAGTCAGCCGGTCGAAATCAGTCAGACTGCCGAAGCGCGGATCGACATTCATGTAATCACTGATATCGTATCCGAAATCTTTATCGGGGGTTGGGTAGAACGGGGAAAGCCAGATGGCATCGATACCCAGGTCGGCAAGGTAATCGAGATGGGAAACGATTCCGCCCAGGTCGCCCAATCCGTCGCCGTTACTGTCTGCGAACGAGCGGGGATAAATTTGGTAGATGACGCCGTCACGCCACCATAGGAAGTCCTTCATATGCACTCCTGGCAAGGTTTGATTAAAAGTATTTTACACGCGAAGGGTTCGTTTACCCTGTGTTTCTTTTCACGATTTTTGGACAATTGTGCTATCATAAGAGAGCTGTTGCCATTTTAGTGTTCGTTGCATTTTTTGGTTTTGATTGGGAGTTGCCCGACCTGATTGTCCTTGCCGCGAATGGAATCTTGGGAGTTTTAGACCAGGAGTCACTGGTAATGGATTCGAGGGTCAGGGTAGTCTCACGGGGATATTTCCCTCAGACACTGCCCGACGAACGAATGCTTGCTGATCGAATGGGTTGCTCGGTCGACGAAATTCAGCAGGGGTAGAGAAGCTCGCAAGGCACCTCGCTGTTCGCGGTGGAAATGGGTTGGAAGAAGCGGCCCCTGGTAGCCGCAGGCAAAGTGAAATACTTAGGGAATGGTTGATGTATGCCTAAATCTGATTTGGTCTTATTGGCACTGGATGACGAGCAGATCCTGCAACTTTTTGAACGGGCGTTGACCGCAGTTTCGTATCAAGTTGCCATTGCCCGCGATCGCGCCGCTCTTAATAAAGCTTTGCAGGAATCCTCTCCCGCCCTGGTGATCATCAGCCAGAATTTCAATGGGGAGGATGAACTGGAAATTGCTGCGGGGATGCTGGATCGTTTCCCGACCCAGCCGGTTCTGCTCCTCCTTTTGAAGGATTCCCCTGCAGCTGTTAAAAAAGCCATCAATATCGGGATCAGCGATTGTCTCTACGCGCCTCTCCACATCGAAGAGATCGTCAAGACTGTGGAGAACAGTATCAAACGCGCCGACCGGATTGGGGATTGGACCCGGCGCGAGGTCAAACGCACCACTGCCACTCTGCAACATCGGCTGGATGAGTTGCAAAAACTCGATACCATAATTGATCATATCGAGGATGGGGTGATCATCCTTGACGAGCAGTCGAACCTCCTGTCGATCAATCCGGCTGCCCGCCGGGCGTTCGGCCTCTGGCAGGAAGAAGAGGTGAAGGGAAAACGGGTCACCGAAGTATTGCCTCATCCTGATTTGAAAATCCTTTTGAATGAAAGTATCCACAATCCCATGCCGCACAATGAGATTGCTTTTGAGGACGGGCGAGTCCTTTCGGCTCAATGTACCCCGGTTCCAAAAATTGGCATGGCCATCACCATGCAGGATATTACCTACCTTAAACAGATTGACCGCTTGAAGAACGAATTTGTCCACACAGTTTCACACGATCTGCGGTCCCCGCTCACGGCCATCCTCGGTTATGTCGATTTGCTGGATCGGGTGGGTCCGGTCAACGATCAACAGCGCGAATTCATCCATCGTGTCCAGAATAGCGTGCAGAGCATTACCGCCTTGGTGAATGACCTGCTGGAACTGGGTCGGATCGAGGCCGGGTACGATAGCCAGAAGGAAATCGTTCCTTTGGAAGGGATTATCCGCTTCTCCTTGGAAACCCTCGGCGGACAGATTTCCGATAAACGCTTGAATCTCCACCTCAACCTGCCGGAAGAAGTCCCGCAAATGCGCGGTAACCCTATCCGCTTGCGCCAGATGCTGGATAACTTGATTGGGAATGCCATTAAATACACCCCGGAAAGCGGTGAGATCACCATTGACGTGGAAGCGCGCAACGACCAGGTCATTTTCCGCATATCCGACACCGGTCCCGGCATTCCCCCTGGCGACCAGCCTCACATTTTCGAGAAATTCTATCGCGCCAGCAACGTTCCCAAGGGGGTGGGGGGCTCCGGGTTGGGTCTGGCGATTGTTAAATCCATAGTCGACAACCACCAGGGTCGCATCTGGGTTGATTCCCTGCTCGGGCAGGGCTCAACTTTCACGGTGGTTTTGCCTCTTTATATGCAAGCTACTGCCCCGCTGGCCCAGCCTTAGGATCATTCTCGTTCTCGTTTAATATATCGCAGGAAGAATTCTCCCTGCGATTTTTCTTTTTTCACTCTATTTGGAGTTATCCCTGTCTTTCCCCCTCGCATTTTTTCTGGTTTATTACACTCTTTCCCGCGTTTTGGATCAAATTCCTTGTAAATATGGGATTAAAACAGCCTCCGCAGATGGAGCTATCTGCGGAGGCGTTCGCCAAAGGAGGAGACAGTGGTTTTGCTAGGATGGAGTTGTTATGCATCCGTCTCCGTCCAGAATAATATTACACTCATCTGAGGGTGGCTAGGGCGGAAAGTCATGTTTAATAGTGATTAACTTCACAATTCAACTTGATTCCTTAGGAACGAGCGTATCAGGTCCAGGGCCTCTTCGGCATCCCGGTAACTTTTAACAGAAATTGCCGGATGTGAGTTCCCGCTCAACATCTTCGAAATGGGCTGTCCCTCTCGATAAACGCACAGGACCGGCTTGTTGAGGCTCAAGGCATAAGCCACCTCGTAACCCACCCCGTGTGAAGGGGTGCTCACTTCAGCCACAAGCACTTCACAGGCCCGGATCCATTTCACATCCCGCTCGTAAACATCGCGTGGGTTAACCTGTCCTTCGAGCAA
Organism: uncultured Chloroflexia bacterium; assembly: GCA_963760245.1. Lineage (GTDB taxonomy): Bacteria > Chloroflexota > Anaerolineae > Anaerolineales > Villigracilaceae > UBA877. Next base: position 54,194 of record CAVXCH010000005.1, read on the forward strand.
TTTCACACTAGTCTCGGCCAGGTGAGCGGTTGGAACTTCGTGACCGTCTGACAGCAGGGCGGTGGTAATAGCACGATAGATGGGTTCAAAATCCCTTCCCCCGGTAATGGAGCATGCAAAATAAATATTCATGGTTCTTTGTTTGAATTTTGGCGCGACCTTGGTTTTAGAAGATTGTCGAGCAGCCACCGCGGGATGGATGGCTATGCTTCTTCAGGTGGCAAGGGGAGCTTGGTGCTCTTCAGCTCAGACTCGGACCCGGATATCTGTCCGCTCAGGCGGGAGAGGGACCTTTCCAATTTTTCACCGCGCAGGCTGAAGGTCACATCGCCGCGCGTGCGCTCGATGATGGCGCGGATCACATCTGTCTGCCTGCGCAATCCGTTGGTGATCGCGTCAGGGTAGTCCATGGTCACCAGGATGGCAAAGATATCGTCCATGTGCCCCAGCAGCCGCTCTGCCTCTGAAGAATTATCCTGGCGCAGCATATCCAGGCAGCGGCGGCGCATTTCACCCACCGATTCGGCCAGCCCGTTCAGGTAGGTGTTGGGCGGCAGGTTCAGTTCTTCCGGAGTTGGCAGCGCTTTGTGGCGGATGAGGGCGCAGGTGATGCTGGCTTCTGCAAATTCTTTCAGGGAATCCTGGGTGTATCCGGCAAAATAGAAGGCTGGATAATCAGTTAGGTCGGTGCGCAGGGAGTCGGCCAGCATGCGGGCCTCGTCCAGGTGGCCCTGCATCACCTCCGTCCTCATCGCGGTGGACGGCTCGGATCGACAGGGCGCAGGCGCGTGTCAAGGCTCTTGCCTGCCCAAGGGCTTTATCTCGGGTGGCAGTTTGTGCATCGAAAGTCTGGCGGATTTGTTCGGCGATCTTTTCAAGTTTTTGCATGGGTTTATCCTGGGTGTGAGAGGACGCGGACGATATTGCAGTCCGCGTCCGTTTGGGTTACTTCTTGGGTTCCGTGGGGGGCTCTTTGGGGGGTTCTTTCGGCGGTTCCGGCGGATGAAATGGTTTGAAAAGCGTGTCGGCCAGCGACGCGCCGCCCAGGGGAATGTTGACGGTCCCAAAAGTGGCTTCGTAGCGCGCCAGGTTTTCGTTGAGCGCCTGGGCAAACAACTTTAATGCCACGGGGCTCATCACCACCCGGGCGGTCACGATCGCCTTGGTATCCCCCGGCAGCAGCCGTGCAAAATCCAGCACGAACTCCGCCGGGGCGTGTGCGATGCGCGCCAGGTTGGCGTAGACCGGATGCAGGTCCGGCGGGATGTCGATCTGGAAGGAGTTCTGTGGTTTGGGAGGAGGGAGTGCCACTTCGGCCTCGCTTTTAGGTTAGAACGGGATGTCTTCGCTTTCAGCCGGAATGCCGCCTTCCTCGCTGGCAGCCGCGCTGCCCATGCCGCTGCCTTCCGTCTCGGAGCGTGAGCTCAGGAAGCGCACGGTCTGGGCGGAGACTTCGAAGGAAGCCCGGCTCGTACCGTCCTGGGCCTGCCAGATGCGCGGGCCGCCCGTGGCTGGGTCGGCGGTCAGTCGCCCTTCAACCAGTACTTTGGAACCTTTTTTAAGGTATTGATTGCAGGTTTCGCCCGTTTTACCCCAGGCTGAGACGCGGAACCAGATGGTCTCCTTGACCGTTTCGGCGTTATTGTTGGTGTATTGGCGGTTGGTGGCCACCGAGAAGGATGTGACCGCCTGGCCGGAGGGGGTGTAGCGCATTTCCGGGTCACGGCCTACGTTGCCTACAATGATGATGGTTTGGTACATGGGGAATCTCCTTTTGAGTGTAGAGGTCCCGCCGTAGCGCGGCGGGGACAGTGTGTTGAATCAATTTTACATCACATTTCCCACGTTAACAGCGGGATTTCCATCTCCTGCGGAGTTAACCCGCCGTGATGGCCATAATATCTCTGCTCGTACTTGTTTTTTTCGTACCACCAGACCGACTCGTACCGGTAAGGCAGGATGACTAGGTCGCCCGCCCGCGCAGTAAAGCTCAGGGAACAGCGTGGACCGAAATAGCCCTCGGCGGCCAGGTCTGCAACTTTGCGCACCTCTGCCCGGCCATCCAGGCGGGGCGAAAGGAACGCCTGCGCTTCCTCTACCATCCCGGCCCGGATGTATAGGAAAAAATCGCGCGCCGACCCCGCCGGGACGATCAGGTTGCCCTGGCGGTTTGTCCGCAGGAATTTTTCGATGCCTTCAAATCGGGGGTCTTTATTTAGATAGATGGTGGTCTGTGGGTCGGTTTCAACCTGTCCGTGATCGGCGCTCAACATGAACAGGATTTTCTTGCGGTTGCCGCTCAATGCTTTCAGGAAGATGCTCTCCATTGTCGTCAGGAACATTCGGATCTCTGCGCTCGTTTGCGCAGAATCGGGACCGTACTCGTGGCTGAGCGAGTCGATCTTTTCGTTATAAAGCACAAAATATTCTTTGTGGGTAGTCCCGGTACCAGCACGGGGCGACGTAGTCCCGGTTTCAGCGAGGTAGTCCCGGTTCCCGGATGGGACACGAGCCGAGGAGGATGGTTTTGCCAGTGCCTCTGCCAGGTTGATCAGTGCTTCGGGCAGGGTCTTATAGCCGGTTGCTTTTGCCCCCGAGAAGATCACGTCCCCGAAAGATGAGGGGGTGTACTCCCGGTGCTGGAAAATGGTGGAGGCAACCCCTAATTTATTGAGCTGTTGGTAGAGTGTGTTCTGCGGGAAAAGCCGGCGTGGTTTTGCCCCTACCTGTCTGAGCGTGTCGCGCTGGGATGTCCCGCCAAAGGAGAACAGCAGCGGTGCAATGATGGCATCGAGGGTCGGCTCATAATAGATCCACTCGAAAACACCGTGTTCACCCACCGGCATGCCGGTGTGGAGCGTGGTTAGTTGTGCAGCCGTGGTGGATGGGAACTGGGCGATCAGTTTCTCGGCTTTTCCGAGCTTGGTCACCTTTTTAAGGAAGGGTGCATCCTGGAACCGTTCGAAAGACCGCCAGCCGAAACCATCCACCAGGAACAGCACGACTGCCTCATAATTTTCATCATGACTAAACAGGTCGGTGATGCGCTGGGGCAGGCTGGCGAATCCGCCTGAGTCATAGCGGGGTTTGACGAAATCTGAGTCCATTCAGTCAATTTTACTCTTTCCCGCCTGAAGTTCCGAGTGGGTTTGGCGCACACCATTATCGGATTCCATCCTTGGGTGTCGGGGGAAACGAAAACGCCCGGCTCTTGAAAGGACCGGGCGGAGGATATGGAATTATCAGATTATTTGATCGCGTAGGTTACGCTGACCGTTACAGTGATCTGCGTCAGCCCCGGTTGGATCGGCACGGAGACATTTGGCGCTGCTGCCCCCCCGCCGCCCATCCCATACCCGTACGGGGTGGGGGAATTGTCTGAATAGGTGACGTCCTGGATTTGACCCAGGCTTACCCCGGCAGTTTTCGCCAGTTCGGTGGCCAGGCTGCTGGCGTTCGTCATCGCCTTTGTTCGTGCCTGCGTCATCGCTGCGGTTTTATCGGCCACGTCGAATGTGATGCTGTTGATGTTGTTTGCGCCTGCGCTGACTGCTGTATTGAGCAGCGTACCCAGCTTGCTCAGGTCGCGTACGGTAATGTAGACCGTGTTGTCCACTGCATAGTTGGTGGTGCCGATTGCCATGCCGGTCTGCTTGTCATATTGTGGGCTGGAGTAGACGCTGAAATTGCTGGTCTGGATATCTTCAGTGGCAATCCCCGCATTTTTCAGCGCATCCACCAGGGCCTGGGTCTGGGTGTTATTGTTATTGACCGCAGTGGCAACAGCGGGATCCTCGTTGTGAACACCGATGTAAATATAGGCAATATCGGGGGTCAGGTACACTGTGCCGTTTCCGCTCACGCTCAGCGTGCGCGCCTGTGGAGCAGCCCCGCAGGCGCTCAGCGCCAGGGCCAGTATCAAGATTGGAATAAATATGATAAATTTATTTCGCATGGTCTTCTCCTTGTGGGATAATGGTAACACATGCTGATGACGGTTCTCACTGCCAGATTGTTCCCCCGGAAAATATGTAAAAACGGAGGCTTGCGGATGGCAAAAGAAGGCTTAAGTAGTAAGAAGAAGGCTTACCTGTATCTCGGTGTTTTGCTATTATTTCTGGTTCTGTTGGGTCTCTTCGTATACTTTTATGATAAAGCCTTGTGGCATGTCCCGCTTCACCAGGGTTCACTTGCTCGTCCTATTGAAATCATTATCATCCTGGTTGGGCTGGCCTTGGACAGCCTTGGCGGCGCCTTCGGCCTTTTCAGGATGTGGAAAGGGCAGCCTAAATCGTTCGTATACGATATCGGTTTGCGCCTGTTGATCACCGGTTACTTGGTGGCTTTTATTTCTGCCATGGCAGACTATTTCGGGGTGGGTGCCCATCACATCCTGCCCTATTTCGGCCCTTTGCAGGCTGCGGGGGTTTTCCTGGGGGAAGGCGTGATTGCCGTCGGTTTCCTGATGATGTTCCCTTACGGGACGAAGCTTCCCGAAAAGGTCGCCTAGCCCTTCAGGGATTTAGATCTGTGCCGCGAAATCCTCGCCATCCGCTGGCGGGAATGTTTAAGTTGGCATTTCCTCTTTTATGGGGGCCATGCAGGTGGAATGGGCAGCTGCCCTGCGGAACGTACTGCAGTAAAGCCGCGCAATAATGGCTTGAATTATAAATAAAAGACTTCCGAAGTATACAAGACTTCGGAAGTCTTCCTTAAGGTTACCTCTTTGTGTTTTCAGCAGCCACGCGGGCGGGGCGTTGAAGTAAATAACAGCTCCCGTCTCATTTGGAAAGCGGTGTGTCGGTTAACTTGTCGGGTCTGGCTGACGAAATAATAAAAAAGCAAATGCTGCTTGACCGGTGCTTTTTCTCTGCTGGTCCGGCACCACAACAGTACATTTGAGGCATTGGGGTGAATAATGATATTCTGCACGGGTTTTAAAATTAGTTCTATTTGAGCCAGATAATAGCGGCAATCAATAAACCAACTATCCCGGCAATCCCAAGGATTATTTTGATCTTGGTGAACAAATTGTCCAATAATTTAATGGTTTCTAGTTCCTCTTTTACATTTGGTTCAATTTCGTCCAGATTTCCTTCCATAATGATGCTCCTCTCTATTTGAGCAAAAGAACAATGGCAACCGCTAAACAAACCATCCCGACGATCCCGGAACATATTACAGCCTTGGAAAGCAGACTGTCCAGGAACCTTATGTTCCCCATGATCTCTTTCACAAGAGAATCAAACGGGTTGAAATTTTCGTCCATAGTGATGCTCCTCTCACTATAAAACAGGAGTAAAAATCAAACAAGAAAAATATTTTTAAATCTATTTTTAAAAGTATTATACATTAAAAGTTTCAGGAATATTCCACAGATTTGTAAGGATTATTATTTCTTTAGTGTTGAATAGTTAGTCTTTATTAATCAGCCGTGGCTTTTCGGATGTCTTGCATAATGCGTCGCAATATTATCAAGAATTAAATTAATAGACTTCCGAAGTCTTCTAGACTTCGGAAGTCTTTACTTTATGCTCCCGTCGCAGTCCTTCGTGGAGCACCCCCGCAGGGTGCAGCCGCGGGACTGGCGAGACTCCTTCTCAATTTTGCACTATTTCAGGCAAATCGCGCCTGCGCGCGAGCGGCACACCCGCTGTCCGCCGGTGCCGGTGTTAACCGTCGTAAATATTCATCAACGGTTTTATTCTAAAACCTACTTTAAAGCACCATAGGAAATAACGTCACTAATGCTTTCTCCAAACTTGATATTTTCCGGAGTATCACTGGCAAGAGAGCCGCGCAGAATGATGCGCGTCAGATCAAGGTCTTTGGCTCCTCGGTAAGTGGACAACACACAATGTTCGGCGCAATAACCAGTGATTAAGTGGGGGTACTGATGTTAATTACCGCCTCCGAAGTTGTCGTAGGTGGTATTCGGAGTACCTCCCCACGACAAAAGGCCGATATAGCCTCCGTTGGTGTAATTGGTCCAGGCGCTTACATCCCGCACCCCCAGCAAGACACCATTCTTATAGGTATTCACCTTCCCGTCTGCACCAACCCGCACGCCGAGTTGATCCCCATTTGAAAAAGTGACCGGGATGCTCGCGCCGTAAGTCACATATCCCTGCGCCTTGGTATATGAATCGACCAGGATGATTTTCTTGACCGGGTTATATCCTACTTCCAGAAAGCTGTCTTTGCTGGTTGTTTGCGACTTGAGTAGCAGATCCATGTTCGTGGTCGCCGCGTCAATATTGACAAATGTTATGTATGCCTCCTGCTCCGGTCCGAAGGAAGCGGCTTTCCAGAAGATCATACCGCCGGATGTGGCAGCCAGCTGGTTCCCGGTGATTTTAAAGCTTGAAGTATCGAACGTCCAGTTGGTCCCAATGGCACCGTCTGCGCGGTTGAAGCTATCCAATATTCCCGTTTGTGGGAAACTGGAAGAAACGGGGGATGCCGTCGTTGTCGGTGTCGATGTCGACGTATTTACCGGCGTATTCGATAGCATGGGTGTATATGTGCTGGTTGGTGTTATCGTAGGCGAAATCGCCAATGTCGGGGTGCAAGTGCTGGTTGGTGTCGAAATGGGGGTATTGGTCACGGACGGCGTCATGGTACGCGAATTCGTCACGGTCGGGGTGAAAGTGCTGGTTGGTGTCGAAATGGGTGTATTGGTCACGGACGGCGTCATGGTCCGCGAATTCGTCACGGTCGGGGTGAAAGTGCTGGTTGGTGTCGAAATGGGTGTATTGGTCACGGACGGAGTCATGGTCCGCGAATTCGTCACGGTCGGGGTGAAAGTGCTGGTTGGTGTCGAAATGGGCGTATTGGTCACGCTTGGTGTCATGCTGGGCGAATTCGCCGCGGTCGGAGTGAAAGTGCCGGTCGCAGTCAAAGAGGCTGTTTTCGTCATGGTCAGCGTATTGGTCGGGGAGGAGGCAGTTGTGGCTGTATAAGTGGGGGTTACTGATGTTAATGTACCGCCTCCGAAGTTGTCGTAGGTGGTATTCGGAGTGCCGCCCCACGACAAAAGGCCGATATAGCCTCCGTTGGTGTAATTGGTCCAGGCGCTTACATCCCGCACCCCCAGCAAGACACCATTCTTATAGGTATTCACCTTCCCGTCTGCACCAACCCGCACGCCGAGTTGATCCCCATTTGAAAAAGTGACCGGGATGCTCGCGCCGTAAGTCACATATCCCTGCGCCTTGGTATAAGACTCGACCAGGATGATTTTCTTGACCGGGTTATATCCTACTTCCAGAAAGCTGTCTTTGCTGGTTGTTTGGGACTTGAGTAGCAGATCCATGTTCGTGGTCGCCGCGTCAATATTGACAAATGTTATGTATGCCTCCTGCTCCGGTCCGAAGGAAGCGGCTTTCCAGAAGATCATACCGCCGGATGTGGCAGCCAGCTGGTTCCCGGTGATTTTAAAGCTTGAAGTATCGAACGTCCAGTTGGTCCCAATGGCACCGTCCGCGCGGTTGAAGGTATCCAATATTCCCGTTTGTGGGAAACTGGAAGAAACGGGGGATGCCGTCGTTGTTGGTGTCGATGTCGACGTATTTACCGGCGTATTCGATAGCATGGGTGTATATGTGCTGGTTGGTGTTATCGTAGGCGAAATCGCCATTGTCGGGGTGAAAGTGCTGGTTGGTGTCGAAATGGGGGTATTGGTCACGGACGGCGTCATGGTACGCGAATTCGTCACGGTCGGGGTGAAAGTGCTGGTTGGTGTCGAAATGGGCGTATTGGTCACGGACGGCGTCATGGTCCGCGAATTCGTCACGGTCGGGGTGAAAGTGCTGGTTGGTGTCGAAATGGGTGTATTGGTCACGGACGGAGTCATGGTCCGCGAATTCGTCACGGTCGGGGTGCGAGTGCTGGTCGGTGTCGAAATGGGCGTATTGGTCACGCTTGGAGTCATGCTGGGCGAATTCGTCACGGTCGGGGTACCTGAAGAAGATGAGGCGCTCATCTCATACATTTTGCCATCAATGATGTGGGGGTCATTGTTATTATCAACCCCTCGATCTACAATGTAAAAACGCTTCGCTCCGGAACCGTCACTGGCAGGGCCGTATGCCAGCCCGCCCGGGGCTAATGCATTATCTGCAGAAACATCGATCGTTTGAAGAAGGGTGCCATTGGTGGTTGTTTCGATGATCACCGGATTGCCGCTGTTGCTGAGCACGAATAGCGTGCCACTGTCGGGATTGAACACGACCCCCTCCGGGTCCACCACACCCTTACTCCCAACATCAAAATGGCCTACCAGGCTGCCTGTTACGGTGTACTGGTAGATTTCCATATTTGTTCCGTCCACCACGAACAGCTGGTTGTGCAGGCTGTCATAGGTGACATCTTCTGGATCGGCGTCTCCCACAGCCAGGGTATCAAAACTTGTCCAGGAGTCATCTGCGGTGCCAACCAGCCCATCATTCCCCGGGTTCAAGTCCCAGATTTTGTAAGCATCGTCATCGGAAATGTAGAAATGGCCGCTGGTCGGATTCCAGGTTACGCCTGTGGGCTCGTTCGTCATGGGAACCACCGTAGGCGCAACTGTGGAAATATTGGCGGTGCGAACAACGCTGCCGTTCAAGGTCAGTTCCCAAAGGTTGGCCCCGGCAAAGTGCGTGATGCCATTGACTATTTCTTCGACCTCCGAGTCAGACATTAATAAGGTATTGCTCAAGGGTAGATAGACCAGTCCATCAGGGTCAGGGCTGGGCGGCGTGATGGCTGCCAGGTTCGTGACATGTATCAAGGAAGACTGAACCGAACTCGCCGCGTTAACCAAGCTCGTGGAATTGGTCTGGGAAAACTCAAAAATTTGACCGGAGCCGCTGTCAGCCAGGTACAGGCTCATTTGCAGGGGACTGTCCGTTTGGTCACCGCTGGGTGCAAAGACCATTCCCTGGGGAATGCCCAGCTGGAATTTAGATAAATCGTGGTTTGCCACTACCCGGCCGGATTGGGTCAACTCATATAGTTTTTGCTCAGCCGGGCTTACGAGGTAGAGATGACTGGAGGTAGGGTCTATGGCGAGACCGTGCGCATCAATCAAACCGCTCGCCTGTAAATTCACCTCGGAAATCAGCGCCTCGTCAAAGTTTCCCTCCAGCCCTGGCTCGACACGCACGATCCGAGGCCCAACGGCATCCAGGATAAACAGGCATCCACTCGCCGGGTCGACGGTCATGCCTTGCGGGTCCTGCAGGCCAAAGCGCCTGACATCGTAGCGGATTAATGTCTTTGGATCTGGGTTGCCATCCGCTCCTTTACGTACATCCAGCAATTGATCTTCCGGGAATTCCAGGATGAGCAGGCGGTCAATTTTATTATCGAAGGTTACGTTGATCGGGTTCCGGATCTGCGCTGCGATCTGGGCGGCGCCGGACCTGCGCGCAAAAGGGGTCAGGCTGATGATATTGGTTGCGGCTGGTGAGGATTCCCCCGGCTCCGATCCATCGATCACGTAAAAGGCGCCCGCTCTCGACGAGAAGGCCAAACCAGTCGGGTACTGAAGTCCGGTTTTATCACTTTCCAATACCCGCACCTCATTGATGAGAACCGCGCCGCTTTGAGCAAAACCGGCTGATATCCACATCAATGAAAGGCTGAGGGCTAACCCCAGGGATATAATCGCAGGAGTAAAAATTAAATGGTTGCTAACCCACTCAAAACGCGTATTTTTGACTGTCTTTAAGGAAGATCTGGCAGGAATGGCATTCCTAAGCAGAGTCTTTGGTTCTTTCGTTTTCAACGTTTTATCCTTGAATTAAGTTCGAACTCATATATTTTACTCACCAGGATAGAAAATCTCGTTCAAGCTGATGCGGCCCTCGAAATGCCTTTTTTATTATCGCGCAATTTCAATCGATTGATTCAAGCTTTTTATTGATTGGTGAAAATGTCATGATAAATACCCTCACCGGTTTAGGGTGGGGGTTGGAGGGAGGTTATAAACAAGTCTAAATTTTTTTTGCTGGTACAAAGGGGATTGAGAAGTACCCGGCTTTTTATCAAATACGTAAACATGTTTTGCCTACTGGTTTTTATGGCGCCAGTTCACTCAGCCCACTAAAGTATCTTTCGCAGGTAAAAAAACCCACCGGGTCAGCGGAGGGTGGTTTGCTTATTAGGATCAGGCTGTCAGTCTTCTTGGGTTAGGGTGCCATTAAGGGAAATTGCGTCATGTTCGATGTCGCGCGTTATTTTTATTGCTGGACTTAAAAAGAAACAACGCCTTCGATTAGCTATATAATGTTTCTATGGTCATACTCTTTTCGAAGGGTTTCCAATGACGGACGGATATTGCTTTGTTTGTTACTCGACCGCAGATGCCCTTGATTTTGCCACCAGATTATCCAACGATCTTGAGAGCCGGTCTTCAAAAATTAGCGTTTGGTTTGATAAGCGCAACTTGCATCCTGGAATAGAGTGGGATATTCAAATCGATGAGGCACTCAAGAGTTGTCGAATTGTGTTGTATGTGATGACTGCAGATAGTACAAACGAGAAGTCATTATGCAAGCAGGAATGGAGTCGTGCGCTTAGTTATAAAAAGATAATAATTCCCTTATTACTTCAGCGAAATATTCAAGTACCATTCCGGTTGGATGACCGACAGCAAATTGATTTTACCGGCGATTTTGAAATTGGGGTGGAACAACTCCGAGGTTATATCGCCTGGATGGATTCACCTGCCGGTATATTGCATTCATTCAAAGATCGTCTCTCAGATGCAAAGAGGGACGTGCTCCGGGCTAAGGAAGAAGAAAAGCCCCGCATCCTGGCAGAGATAGAAGAGTTGACCTGGCAGATTAAACACCAGGAAGAGATTGTCAGAGATCCCAAAGAGGCAGAAGAAAAGACCGAGCAGAACATTCGGAACGGACTTGAGAGCGAACGGCAACCTCTCAGTTCCACTGAGGTGATAACCAGGATAAAGTTCATCAATCCGCCTCCGGGCATAGCTCCGACATATTATCAAGACCGTTTAATTGAAGAAAAAGAGATAGTAAAGTTCCTGAAGGATGACTCGCAGCGGCTGCTGACCATCGTCGGACGCGGAGGAGTGGGGAAAACTGCCCTGGTCTGTCGTCTTCTCAAGGCCTTGGAAAACGGCATACTTCCCGATGACTTAGGTAACATGAAAGCAGATGGGATTATCTATTTAAGCGAGATAGGGAATCATCGGGTCAATTTTACAAACCTCTTCGCAGGCTTGTGCAAACTCCTGCCCGAAATGGCTTCCTTGAAATTGAATGAGTTGTATAAAAATCCCCGCACCTCCACGGGCGAGAAAATGCAGGCTCTGCTGGATACCTTCCCGAGTGGGCAGATCGTACTCCTAATGGATAATTTCGAGAATCTGGTCGACCTGGAAAGTCAGAACCTATGCGATGGTGAATTAAGCGAGGCATTGAAAACCCTGGTATCCGGACAACACCATGCCGTGAAGGCAATTATCACCACTCGGATTGTGCCGCGCGATCTGGCAATGTGCGAACCGGGCAGGCAATATGTTCTGAGCCTTGATGAAGGTCTTGCATCACCTCATGCCGAAACCGTCCTGCGTGAAATGGATGAAGACGGACATGTAGGCCTCAAGAACGCCTCCGACACCTTGCTCGGAAAGGCGCGTGAAAAGACGCGTGGCTACCCGTGTGCCCTGGAAGCCTTGTATATGATCCTGTCTGTCGATCGATACACTACGCTCGAAGAATTGCTGGAGGTCAAACTACCCGCTGAAGTGGTGCATGCGCTGGTAGGACAGGCCTTCAGTCGCCTGGATTCGATTGCCCAAAAAGTGATGCAGGCACTGGCTGTATATAATCGCCCAATCTACCCTGCCGCACTGGATTACCTGCTGCAGCCCTACCTGCCCGGCATTGATAGCACACCGGTGCTAAAGCGCCTGGTAAACATGCACTTCGCCCGCCGTCAGGCAGGCAAGTATTATCTGCACCCGGCGGATAGGGAATTCGCCTTTGGAACAATTCCCCCCTCATCCACCCCTATTCCTGTGGGAGAAGAAGGAAGAACCTTCTCCCGGCACGACCTGCTCGACCGTTCTGCGGATTACTTTGTGCAAGCACGCAAGCCACCTGAGGATTGGAAAAAACTGGACGACCTGAGCGCACAAATGGCAGAATTCGATTTACGCTGTGAAGCAGGAGAATATGATACCGCCTGCCAGGTATTGAGGAGCATTGATTTTGACTACCTGGATTTATGGGGGCATTACCACCTGCTGATTGACCTGCACCTGCGTCTGAAGGATAAACTGCAGGATAAAGATCTCATTATGGGCAACATGGACGGGTTGGGCACTTCTTACGCAGCAATAGGACGCGTCAAGGAAGCCATTTCATTTTATGAAACTGGGTTGAGCATTGCACGGGAAGCGAAGGACCGCAAGTGGGAAAACAAATTCTTTGGTGGCCTGGGGATTGCCTACGCCCACCTAGGCGAGACCCACAAAGCCATCGAGTTCTATGAAAAGCAGTTGGTGTTCGCCCGCGAAATTGGCGATCGGCGCCATGAAGGGAGTGCGCTAGGAGACCTGGGTACGACCTATAGCGACCTGGGACAGCCCTATAAAGCCATCGAATTCTACGATCAGGCGCTAACGATCGCACACGAGATTGGCAGCCGGCGTCACGAAGGGATCTGGCTTGGCAACCTCGGTAATTCCTACGCTGACCTGGGTCAGGCACGCAAAGCCATTGAATACTACGAACAGGCATTGATTATCGCCCGTGAAAATGGTGACCGCCGATCCGAGGGACGTATCATTGGTACCCTTGGGAACGCCTACGGCGCTCTGGACGAGATTAACAAGGCTATTGAATACTACGAACAAGCATTGGTCATCCACCTTGAGATTGGCGATCGCCAAGGCGAATCAGTTGATCTTCTAAACATGTCCGATGGCTTCCTGAGTCTCGGAGATTATCAAAAAACCGCGGAAAATTACTGGCAAGCTGCTGAAATTGCAGATGAGATTTCATTCTTACCCATCCAGCATCTGAGTCATGTGGGATTGGCAAATATCAACCTTTTCCAAAACAATCTTGGAGAGGCTCGCACCGCAATTGAAGTCGCCCTTCAATACGATATGCCACAATTCAATCAAAATGCAACTGCACTGCAAGGGATCATTGCCTTGCGTCAAGAGGAAATAGAAACTGCCAAGAAAGCTTTTACCAGATCCATCGCACAAGCGAATAAGATTCTTGCCAATACACCTGATTATAAAGATGCTCTCGATACAAAAGGTCTGGCATCCTGTGGGCTGGCGGTGTGCTTGGAAAGTGAGAACAAATCACAATCTGCTCAGGCCATAAATGATGCCATCATTTCCTTCCAGGCAGCTCGCAAGGTTTCCTGCGAAGCGGGCGTTGTCAAATCTGTGTTGCAACTATTCGATGCACTTGCTGAAAGCGATAATATGGGGATACTCAAGGAAGTTCGCAAAATAGCAGAGGGGAAAGAATATTAGTCCATTTCTGCGCGCAGGATAGCATTGAGCTGGAAAACCCCGTACAGGTTAACCTAACGAAAATTCGGCATTTTGGTTTGTTTTAGTAATGATTTATGCTGATCTTATATTTATTGGATTTCTTGGAATCTCTAAAGTCTTTATCGAGCTTAAATAAGAGCCCTTATCTCTTACCCCCTGGTTTAAGGCAATTGTAAAGGGGAATGAGAAGCACCCGGCTTTTTGTCCAATATGTAAATTTGCTTTTCCTGCAGGTTATTATCGTGCCATTTCTCGAAACTTGTTCATTCATTTTAGAAAATGGTACGAACGTCAAGAATAAAACAGCCCCCACCCGGAGGAGAGGAGAGAGAGAGGTGGGGGCTTGGAAATTCGGGCTAGTAAAGGAGTAAACCTAGCCCCTATTTCCGGTATGGAATTTAGCTTTTATACTATTTGAGCAAAAGGATGATAGCGATTAATAAACCGCCTATCCCAACGATCTCAGAAATTACTTTTGTATTAGTAAGCAAATTGTCCAGGAACCTTATATTCCCCATGATCTCTTTCACAAGGGAATCAATTGGGTCGGAATATTCATTCATAACGATGCTCCTCTCTATAAAAGATACCGGATTTAAAGTCGAGCAGGAAATATATTTTTAAATTCTTTTGGAAATAGATTATACAATAAAACATTGTGGTAATCATTTACAGATTTGTAAGGATTTAAATTTCTTTATCGCCCCGACAGGATTCGGGCAGTGGCCGCTCGAACCGCAGCAGACGGCTTCCCAACCCCCTGAGCTGGATTCAAAGCTTGCCAACCGTGCATGTTGACACCGCAGCCATCCCTGACCCCCTTAAAAAACATACTTTTTCTGTCCTCTCGCCCCTCCCTGCCCTTCTGCTCTCGCCGATGTCCCCGCTCAGCGCCTTATTGGGGGGGGGCGGCGGCGATACGTCCCCTGGGACAAAAATGTTGGAAAAAATTACTCATCGTGGAATCTGGGTATAATACATCTAAATCTAAAGGAGGCACAATGGGATTCTTTGATAAACTATTTCCGCCAGAAATTAATGAGACTGGAAAAGAGATTAAATGTTATCAAAATAGATGCGAATCGATTGTTCAACCTTCAGGGTCTTTAAAAGGCTGGATAAAGACAAGTAAAGGCAAATATTATTGTTCTAAGCACAAAGAGGAAGGGAAAAAGGTAGTTGAATATGATCGAAACGATAAGCGGGCCAATCCAGAATGCCCATTGAACAAGGTATCACCTTTTGGGCGAAGTAATGTCATGACTTTTGGTTCAATCACGAAGAATCCGAACGCGTATCCTTGTTCCGCATGTTCTAGACGAATGGAATCTGCTTGTTATTAGTCGTATATAAATTCAAGCAAACCGGCCCGATCATGCGGCCGGTTTTTTCTTTCCAAGGATGGCTTAACCCTTTCGGGGAATACCTCACTGCCTCCTCGCTTTCCGCTATAAATCATTCAGCTGTTTCAGAATTGAGAATATACATTCATAATCAATGTTTCGATTGTAGTTTGGGGGCACGCTCTTGATCACATCAGGCGGAAGATCGAATAACAAGATCGGTGAGCGGACCACTCACCGATCTTGTTGTTTCCTCAAGAACTATTTTTCCATCAAGCATTGCCTGTCCGTATAACCGGGTCAGCTGCAGGCTGTCTTTCTTTTCCGAAAAACCAGCCCAGGATCCCGCCGGCCAATAACCCCATGATACTATATTGAATATACGATGGTCCATACGAGCCCAATGGCACCCTGTAGGCCCAGACCGAGCTTGAAATGAAATGTCCAGCCAGGAGGCCAACGGCATTGGCAGCCAGGCCGATCAATCCGAATTTCAAAATGGTCTTCCAGCCGCCAAAAGCGAAGCCCAACCCGGCGCCGCTGAAAAAGCCATGGATACACACGACGGCAAGCACGTTGAAAAAAGTAACCTGGTCGGCTACCCTTGATAAATACGCCGTCCTTAAATAAAGGTTATTACCGACCATATTGATAGGTATATTAACCAGGTAGCCGAGGACGCCTCCTGCCGCCGTCCCTAACCCGATCCGCAGGAAAGTGCGCCGCCCAACGCCCGCCGCGATCCCCAGCACCAGTCCGCATAGAATGAAAGGCAGGGCAATTTGGATCGCTTCCGCCACGTAGAACATCCACTGTCGATTATCAGGGTATTTCCAGAAATCCTGGCGATATGCCCAGTTGATCAATACCCATTTAATCAATACATAGCCCACCATCATGCCCAATGCCGCCATCAACATAGCCCTGGACCGGCCGAGTTCAAACGATTTATTTTTCATGACACGCCCCTTTCGCAAGTTGGACAGGTGCTCAACAACCAGGTTGCCCGGCAGGTCGAACAGTTCGAAAAAACAAGCTCGGACGACCAGGGTTGTGCCGGTCTTCGCCGCCTCTTCGAGGGTCGCAGTGAATACATCTTCCATTTCCTCCCCGAATTCGTTCCGGAAATCCCGCGGAAAAAGACGCAGCAATAGGCTATAAATTTTCGCAATGCCCTGGATCGAGTCCATTATGTTTCCTCATGAACTCTTTTTCTATCAAGCATTGCTCTTCCCCATAACCGGGTCAGCTGCAGGCTGTCTTGTTTTTCCGAAAAACCAGCCCAGGATCCCGCCGGCCAACACCCCCTGGATACCATATCCAATATACGATGGTCCATACGGGCCCAATGGCACCCTGTAGGCCCAGACCGAGCTTGAAATGAAATATCCAGCCAGGAGGCCAACGGCATTGGCAGCCAGGCCGATCAATGCAAATTTCAAGCCGGTTTTCCAGCCGCCAAAAGCGAAGCCCAACCCGGCGCCGCTTAAAAGGCCATAGATACATGCGAGGGCAATCTGCCAGATTAAATTAACCAGGTCGGCCCGTGCCGATAAATATACCGTCCTTAAATAAATGTTTAAAGCGATCGTATTAACGGGTATATTAACCAGGTAGCCAAGGATGCCTCCTGCCGCCGTCCCTAACCCGATCCGCAGGAAAGTGCGCCGCCCAACACCCGCCGCGATCCCCAGCATCAGTCCGCATAAAATGAAAGATAGGGTAAATTGGATCGCTTCCGCCATGTAGAACATCCACAATTGATTTTGAGATATCCAAAAATCCTGACGATATACCCAGTTGATCAATACCCAGTTAGTCAATAACCAGCCCGCCATCATGCCCACCGCCGCCATCAGGACAGCCCTGGACCGGCCGACTTCAAATGATTTATTTTTCATGAGATTGCCCTTTCGCAAGTTGGACAGGTGTTCAACAACCAGGTTGACCGGCAGGTCGAACAGTTCGAAAAAACAAGCTCGGACGACCAGGGTTGTGCCGGTCTTCGCCGCCTCTTCGAGGGTCGCAGTGAATACCTCCTCCATTTCCTCCCTGAATTCGTTCTGGAAATCCCGCGGAAAAAGACGCAGCAATAGGCTATAAATTTTCGCCATGCCCTGGATCGAGGCCGTCATTTTTCCTCCCCCACCGTCCGGGTCTGGACAAGCGTCAATAACGCTCGCAGCCGTTTCTTTTCCACTCCGATGATGAACTCGCCGCGCTCGGTCAGGGTGTAGACCTTGCGCGGACGACCACCGTCATCCGGGTCGGGATCTTCCCCCACCCGCTCGATCCAGCCATCCACCAGCAGACGTTTGAGGGTGGTATACAGCGTGCTGACACTCAGGATGACGTGGTTTTTACTCAAGGCTTGTACTTCCTTGGAGATGGCATACCCATGCAGGGGGCCGTGTGTAAGACTGACGAGGATATAAAGCGTTGTCTCCGATAAAGGTGAAAAATCGCTTGAATTGGTAGTCTCCATTCCTTGTCTCCAATACATCATCTAATGATATATCAATATATGATATATTACATGTTCTCTGGTCAAAAGTCAAGTACCCCTGGTGGAACTAAATCCTCAAAATGGAATAGATGTATTGATTCCGTCAAACCTTGCCTCGCCCCCTTCCTCGAAATATTTAATTCCTTCAGTTCGCAAGCATGTGTAGTGCCACAACTGCCAGGATGATTCCTGCCGCCAGGGTCGCCGCAGCGATCATATGGATCGCAGACTGCCAGCAGACTGCACTGGATGGTTTCCGTTTGGTCCAGGTCCCCAGCAGCGCGATGCACCCGCTGACCAGCGCGGCCAATGGCGCAGCTGAAATGATCAAAGAGATCGTTGCCAATATCAAAACGGATGATTTAGAAATCATGTTCCGAATGGACAGTGGCTATTTTGATGAAGAAATTATTGAAACGATCGAATCTACTGGGATTGCAAGTATTTGATCAAGGCCAAAGAATATCCAACCCTTGTTTCTCAAGTAACTGGATCCATCTGTTTTATTCGTGACAGGTGATGAGGGCAGGGAAACGGCTGAGCTTTTTACGAAACAAAACACATGGGACAAAGACAGAAGATTTGTCGTCTCTCGGGTATTGAAACCAGAAAAAGAAAGGGCACAATTATCTCTCTTGGACGGCGACGAATACGATTACTTTTTCTTTGTAACCAATACTGAACTACCTTCAGAAAAAGTGGTCATTTCTTACGAAAAGCGTGGCAATGCTGAGAATTACATCAAGGAAGCCAAGTATGATATGGCAGTTGGGCATCTTTTGCTGAAATCGTTTTGGGCCAATGAGGCAGTGTTTCAAATGATGATGCTTTCATACAATCTGTTTTTGCTGTTCAAATTTGATTTTCTGGGCATTTCAGAATTCAGGCAGCAAATCAAGACATTCCGTTTGAAGTATGTTTTTCTTGCCGGGAAAATTATCAGATCGGCAAGATATGTGGTTATGAAGCTCCCGGCAAAATACCCATATCAAGATGTGTATGAAAAATGCCTGGCATAATGTATCGTTCTGAAATATCCCAAACTGTTATTTCTATTTAATCGGGACGGTGAAAACGTTTAAAATGTTCGGTTCTGAGCAATTGGTTGCGAAAATCATTGGGAAATTGAAAAAACCATGCTACACTTAAGATGGTTCAGCCAAAGTTTTTGCCCGGTTTGGGCGAAAATAATGGCAAAATGATTTCGACGTGGAATCTCGGTATTATTCATATATTTCGCAGTATACTAATCATAGGTTCTGATGTCGTTACTTAAGAAGAAGGAGGTGTTGTCAATGTCTCTTTCTACTGTAAGAGGATACGCCGCCAGAGCAGTGGGGCAACCACTTGAACCATTCACTTATGAGTCACCGAAACTGGGGGAGCACGACGTCCGGGTTGCCATCACGCATTGCGGGGTCTGCTACACTGACGTCCAGGGCATGGATGACCACTACGGCATTGCTGATTTTCCTTTCGTGCCCGGCCACGAGATTGTCGGAACCGTATCGGCTGTGGGCGCCGCAGGTTCCGGGTTGAAGGAAGGCGATCGGGTCGGCATAGGCTGGCAGGGTCGTTCTTGCATGCAATGCGAGTGGTGCCTGCAGGGGGAGGAGCAACTCTGCCGGGACCTGGACAATTGTGGAACCTGGAAACCCTACGGCGGCTTCGCCTCCTCGGTTGTGGTGGATAGCCGGTTTGCCTACCCTCTGCCGTCCGGCATGCCCTCCGAGGTTGCCGCCGTGCTGATGTGTGCCGGGATCTCCGTCTATACCCCGCTGCGCAAATACGCCGCGGAAGGCTCGCCGAAGGTGGCTGTTGTTGGCGTGGGTGGATTGGGCCACCTGGCCATCCAGTTCGCACGTGCCTTTGGCTGCGAAGTGACGGCTATCTCCTCTTCGCCGGGAAAGAAGGAACAGGCGCTTAAATTTGGCGCGCAGCGCTTCCTGCTTGCAGACGATCAAGCCGCCATGCGCAAGGCCAGGCTCAGCTTTGATCTGCTCTTGTATACCTCCCACGGCCAGGCCGACTGGACCTCCCTGCTGTACAGCCTTAAAACCAACGGGAAGCTTGCTGTCATCGGCTTCCCAGACGGGGCTGTGACGTTCGACCCGATCGAACTGGTGGTGCACCAGTTTTCCATGACTGGCTCCTTCATTGGCAGTCGGGCTGGCATGCAGGCAATGCTCTCCTTCGCGCAGGCGCATGACATCGCCCCTGCGCTCGAACTGATGCCCATGTCGCAGGCAAATGCTGCAATCCAGAGGGTGAGGGAGAACCAGGCGCGCTACCGGATCGTGCTGGTTAATAAGTAATCCAGGTCATATAGGTAGGTCGCAAGAGCTTAATGTGGAGGGTTGATGCCTTCTGTTGGTCCAGAGCCCAAGCCCGAGAAACTTTCGGGCCCTGAGGTAGTCCCTGCTGTCTGGGGCGTTCTTGAAAAGCCGAGCCTTCCCGGTCCTCATCCCGGTGTGATCCTCCTTCCGGGTTCATCTGGGTGGAAACCCGCCTACCCTCAAATCGCCAAAGCCTTGGCGGATGCCGGGTTGTTTGCATTGGCCATCGACTACTATGTTGGGACGGGCTCTTACACTTCGGACAAGGATCGAAATCGGAAATGGCCTCTATACCAAGCGGTGGTTCAAAACGCTGTGGCATGGTTGCAGGCATCGTCGGGCGTATCTGGTCGGCATGTCGGCTTGGTGGGATATTCGCTCGGAGCCTTCCTGGCGGTGTCGGTGGCAGCCTCTATACCCTCGGTCACGGCGGTGGTGGATTTCTTCGGTGGTGGAAGCAGCTCGGCAAAAAGTTTGAAGCAAGAGGTTTCAAACTTCCCGCCATTGCTTATTCTCCATGGTGAGGCCGACGATGTAGTACCGGTGAGTTTGGCATTCCGCTTGAGGGATGCTGTGATCGCGCAGGGCGGTGACGTGGAGATACATGTCTATCCGGGCGCGGGGCATGGGTTCAATGCTCCATGGAGCCCAATGTACTCGCAGTCGGAAGCAAATGACTCTTTGAAACGAATGATAGAGTTTTTACAAAGGCGCTTGTCGAAATAAAGATCTCCCACCCCCACCCAGTCCCTCTTCACCATCTTGACCATGCCTCGCCCCCTTTGCCTGAAATATGTAATTCCTTCAGTTCGCAAGCATATGTAGGGCCACAACGGCCAGGATGATTCCTGCCGCCAGGGTCGCCGCAGCGATCACAAAGATCGCAGGCTGCCAGCGGACCGCACTGGACGGTTTTCGCTCAGTCCAGGTCCACACCAGCGTACCGCACCCGCTGACCAGCGCGACCAGCGGCAGGCCGATCAGCAGTACCCACAGCGTCCAACCCCGATTCGCGTACCACGTGACGATCAGTTGGGCGGTATCGGCTGGTTCGTATTGAAGTCACTTTCGGCTGGTTCGCGCCATGAAGCGCTGAATCGTCAGGGTGGGGCAGGTTTGCTTCTGCCCCTGTCCATGCCTTCCTACTCTCGCCGCCGTCCTCAGCGATAAGGGCTCCTCTTTTTAAATAACCCGAATTGAATGTTTTCCATTTTTTCCCCACTATTTCATAGTACACTTGTTATACTTTTATATAGGCATACATGAAAAAGGCAAGAGAGAACCCGGCTGATTAGGCCGGGTTATAGTTTATATTCATATCTACTTATTCAGAATGGCGTTTGCGAAATATTTCATTCCCTTTTTATTTACTTCGATATGCAACTGCCAGCGCAACAATTATTAATATTGGTCCATAAAGGGTCCAGTTTTCTCGTATGATTCTGCTTACTTCATCTGGAACGATCATATACAAAACCAAGGTTATTCCAGTAAATACCGCGAGGGCGATCAAGAATCGGATGAAGAAACTTCTCATCCCAGAATACCTTTCTTACCTGCGCTGTGGACCTTGGCTATCGTTTTCCGGGAACAACGCGGTCAATACTTCGATCATAATCAGGATAATCACGATCAGTAAACCGCCACCGGCTTCAATAGACATATACATTAATTCTCCTGCGCATCAAATACTGTTTTGCACTTGGGGCAGGTGACTAATAATTCCTTTTGGGGTTGGAGCTTTTCTCTTTTGCGTATTTGTGCCAGTTCCGTCGCTGCTAACTGCATCATTTTTTTTGGGGATAGTTATCGTATAATCGCCGGTTATTTTATTTGGATATTTAAGAATCATTTCAACCAACATATCGAGTTCGGTCATTTTTTGGTAATCCTCGGGATTCTTGAATTATGGGGATTATAATCCTTTCGACGAGCTGTCTGGGTGTCCCCCTCACCTAGGCGGCTCGTTACTTTTTGTGAAGTTATGAGACATATCCAGTTTGGCACGCGCGCGCCAAAGTTCAATACCTCCATATCCAGCGAGCGTAAAGATACGAATTGCGCGATAATCATTCATACCTTTGAGGAGGAATCATGGCTGATAAGGATAATTCTGATTCGGAAAACGAAGATCGAAAACTTACTGAGGAACTCAAGAAAATTAATAAATACTTCGAGAAACATCCATTACCCTTAGCTATTGTACTTCACACGGGTGAGGACCTTGATTCCCATTTAACTTTAGGAATAACACCTGGGCAAGCAAGACGTAGGAAACGGCGCGCAGTAATTGAGAAAAGGATATCAAAACTTAAAAAAATAATTGGAAAATAACAAGGAATACTAAAGCCCAACCCGTAATATGTGGGGCTGATATATTCCCCCATGGGAATAATCATTCCAGTTTGTAAAGCATAGAAGTCTGTTAAGTAAAATATAGTTATATTGACAAGAGAAAAGCCCGGTCTACTCACCGGGCTTTATCTTGTTATAAAAATGATCTAATATCTCCCACATTTCCTGGTTCTTTTTTTGAAGCCATTCTAATTCCACAGAATGGATATCGTTTAGTCGATTTAACAACCAATCGTAAAACGTAGCAAAT
The DNA here is from genome assembly GCA_963760245.1 of uncultured Chloroflexia bacterium. Classification (GTDB taxonomy): domain Bacteria; phylum Chloroflexota; class Anaerolineae; order Anaerolineales; family Villigracilaceae; genus UBA877. The sequence goes on from CAVXCH010000005.1 coordinate 76,521, forward strand.
TTCTCATGGTGTTTATCTATTAATTCCAATAAATCAATTTCACTGGGAGCAACAGCCAGATACTCTTTAGATGCGGGTTCCCAACGATATCCATGTAAAAGGCTTTCTTTAATAAGGAGAGCTCGAGAAGTGATTTCTTGGGGATTTGGTGATAGTTGAATTTGGGAGAATGTGGCCGGGAGTGCGTGATGTAAAGTGTAATTTCTTAGGTCCTTTACAAATACTGAGATTGGATCATTCGTAAAAGTCTTCTCGATTCTTGTTTGATATTCATTAATGAATTCTGTATTCTTATATGATTCCCTAATCATTATTCGCGTATGAGTTACTAAAGTCTGTGCAGAAGTGACATAATTATGAAAGTGTCTGATTAATTCATTAATCAACAAATGCATTTCATTTCTTTTATTCTCGTCGAAGAAAGGTAAAATCGTTTCCGGGGTATTAAATGCCTTAAGAAGTTTTCCAAATTCGCTATAATTTCGATCAAAGATATAAAAAACATCCTTTAGGAAAATGATCCGGTTATATATTCTGAAAGCATTTGACTCTTTGATTTCTATGTCAATTCCGCTTGCTTTATCTGGTTCATTCATAAATAAAGTATAGCACACGTAGGAATTCAAAATACATTTTTATAGCAAAAACCCCCACCTGGGAAGGTGGGGGCTGGGAATCTTAGCGCGCACTAACAATTAAAATTGTGGCAAAACTTGAGGAAATCGGCAGCAGCCTTTTTAGCCCCCGCCTTCAATAATGCCGCGGCGATGGCTTGATTGTAATCTTCATCAGAGGGAAGGCCAGCGTTATCCGCTTCAATCGAATAAGGCAAGTTGGATAAATCCCGGGCGAACGAAAGTTCATTGAGGAAATCCACATACTCTTCAGGGAACCAATCGCAACCCGCATTAACATTGTCCTTATGATCTTGAAGTCGCCGGAAGGAATGGTAAAGATCGCCTAATTTTCCCTTTATAGTCTCACCAAGGAATAAGTCAAGATCGCACAGGAAATTATCAAGCCTCCTTTGTTCATCCTCGCCCAGGTGGATACCAACATCAATTTTCTCGTTCATTTCGAATCCTTTCCGGGGTAAATAAATACCCCGAATGAAATCCCGGGGCTTATAATGGATTGAGATCGAATCGCCCGGCCCACGGGTGGTTTGGTTTAGGGTCGGCTAGGTGCCAGAACACTTGGCCGATCCGCCTTAAACCATAATATCACCTTGTGGGGGAAAATCAATTTATCGAAAGTGACGAAAGACTTAACAATGGTTACTTTAATTCATCATCGCGGAAAGCCTCTATCGTCTTATTCATCATATCTTTTAGAAGAAGTTTATCTTGCGCCGTCATGCAATTAAAGTGATTAATTTGCTGGATATTCTTACCGCTGGACCTTCCAAGAGCTGAAATAATCCGGTCTTGCGTCAATTGCCCACTAATGGCCTGTTCTGCGTATTTTGTGGTGCTGGGACTTAGTAAATATTCCGCCGCGCCACTTGCATTGCGGGATATTCCCTTATTTCTATTTCTACTGGATAATCAAACAAATAAGAATCAAATATTAATTCTAGTAAACATACATATCTGTTATTGGTCATGGTTTTTATAGTTTGGGGAGGTCGCTATATTGTTCGGGAATATTGCCTGTTTTACTGCGGGAAGAATTGGCAGTGTTAATTCTTTCAAGGTCAAATATTTTTTGCAACAATTTTATGATTTCTGCAAACCCCAAAAAAATAGTGCCGGAAATAAGAGCTGAAGCCCAATAAGTTAGTGCCAGAGTAAATGAAAATTCTGTGGTGGTGATATATGGATAAGAAGTGGTATTTGTTACTTGCTGAAAGCCTAGTCCTAAACCAGCAATAAATCCCCCTATATATATAATACAAGCGATGACTTGAAGAACAGTAGCAATAGTATTATTGCCTATGTTTTCTTCAATTGATTTATTATTTTCAGATGCATTTGACATATTTCGCTCCTCGCTAGAAGAATTGTTAGAAACTGTTTTTTGTTCTCGAGCTTGTGATTGATTATCGAATAAGTTGTGATTGAGGGGATCCATTTCAGGCTGTATAAGATTAACTGGTTGTGAGTATAACTTTGCAGCAATCTCATTAATATATTGTTTTACATTATTCTGATGCAAGCCGGCGATTCTTTTATAGGCATACAAGATGGGGAAAAATACCACCCCATTTACTAATAAAAATCTTGTTGATTTCTCATCAATATTCCAATCTCCCCCCCAATTTCTTCTTATGACTTCCCCCAGATAACTACCCCATACACTAGCCGTTCGCATGGTAATTTTGTCTGAAGTCTTCCCATCGCCTCCTTGATCCCTGTATTGTTGAGAAGCTTGCTTTAATAACATCTCGAACCCGGGTAGGGTATTCTCTGAGTAATCCAATACCTGTCCAAATTTCTCTTTTGCTACTTTTATAGCATATTCTGCTACCTGTCTCATTTCATCGTTTACGGATATAGACATTGCACCCTCCTCAATAATAAAGGCTGTAAGATAAATACCTTTAAAAATAATTTAATTAGCATTGCGCATCGAGATTGGCTTTGTCAGCTTCATAACGCGCGTTTTCGCTATTAATGTCTGCTTCGCGTTGGGCTTTTACCTGGTCGAGTTCTCGCGTAAGTCTAATCAACCCTAATGCGTCCCGATTATCCCTTGCTTGTTGCATCAACGACTCATAATATGAAATTGTTGGTGCATAGATAGCATTTATGTAATCCAAGTTATATTGGTGGACAGACTCGATATAAGCGTATTGTGCTGAACAATAGGTTCCCCCATTGCTCGGAGCCGAAGTAGACGCAGCCCTTCTTTGAGTTGGTTCTGTGGTTTCACTCTCAACTGCAGTAAAACTCGGTATTGGTGTTTTTGTGAGAATTGGTGTCCATGTTGGCATCATGGTACGCATTGTTGGGGTTGGTCGTTCCGTAAAGGTTGCAACCGGGATTGAAGTCTCAATGTATGAAGCTGGCACAACGCTAGGGGTTTTGGACGGAGAAAAATGGACCAAATTAATATCAGGCCAGATTATCACTCCCATACCTACTAATAACAGAAGAGTAAAGAATGCTAACCCACCCAGAATAAATTTCTGAAACCTAGACATAATTCTTTTATTTTGGCGGTCGCTGCTGAAAACAGGACTTTACGAGAAACGACTAAAAAACCAATGTCCTGTGCACTTTCAGTATACACTTTTTTGGGGACTAAAGTTTAACTCAACGCAGCCTCCACCTTGTCTTTGCCGGATATCTGCCCGGTTATTTTCCCTTCACAAAGTCGCTTAGATTCAATTCTCCTGAATTGCAATAAAATAAATATCGAAAGCTTGGCAAAATTGTTTAAAAAGGGTTGGATCGCCTCTTATTTGCATTTTGGCACGGACCTGAAAATAGGTATCTTTTCCAATTTTTAGCATTTCTATGAGTCTCTTGGCAAAATAAGGATTATCCGGGGGAGGGGTAATTGCCAGGGAAAAGACTTCTTCAGCCCAATCCGGTTCAGGTTCTGTAACTTCTTCTTGACAATCTGAATTAAAAAAAGTTGTCATTTTTATTCTCTTTTATTGACATGTCGAAAATAGCTTTTAATCGCATCGAGGCCGCCTTTAACCGACACCTTGCCATATACATCAGGTTGTGTAAACATCAAATACGTGATCGCGATTAACGCGGCGGGGTCCAAGGGACTATCGCCAGCCGAGTTTTTTATAAATTCCACAATCGCGCTAACTTCCTCATACAAAGTCGCGTCCTTTTGCGCTTGCCTCTCTTCTTCCAGGCTACGCCGTTCTGCAACCGCGCGTTCAGCCTCCAGTCGGTCTGCTTTCGCCTGCTCCTCCGCCAGCTCCGTCTCCAACCTGGCTTTCGCCTCTTGCAATTGCTCCAGTTTTGTTGCCATTTCAAATCTCCTTTTTCTAAAATTATTCCTGTTATACAGCTTTTAAGTGGATGTCATTTTATGTTGCGGCAAAATGAAATACCATTGTCAATCTGGCGCCTGCCCGAGGTTAGCAAACGGTGGGTATAAATACACTCCCACCCCGTTCCTGGGCGGCGAGGGTCGGAGAGGCACTCTAGTCCCCGCGCCGCCCAACGGTAACGGCGTTCCTGCGCCGAAACCTGCGATTAAGACTTGCATAGAATAACCGTTCCTTGCAAGTATCCTTTTTTTTACCTATTTTTTAGGTTGGTCTGCCGGTCTTCGTGTATGTGGGTTGGCATTTTCATATTATTTTTTTCGATAGATTTATTGGGGTTGTATAATTGATTAATCCCTCCGGCAATAATTATCCATGATTATCTCGCTCATCTTTGCTTTCTTTTCCTCCTTGACTTAATAGAACATCCATTCTATAATGTTATTACGCGCAGCACGGGACAGGTGTTTTGTCTCATGCTGTTTTTGTTTCTCGCCAGGGGGCCGCAAGCCCTCAAAGGAGCCCCAATGTCCTCCAAATCTACCCCTACTGCATCCGAAGCAATATTATCCCCCGCGAAGCGCCCCCTTTGGGGGGCGAAGGGGAGGCGGCTACAAGCCGCTCTTCGCGCAGCACATTGTCCCCGAGGGGTACCGAGGGGATCCCCCTTGGGGGACGCTGGTACCGATGATTGCGACATTGTCCCCCGCGAAGCGCCCCCTTTGGGGGGCGAAGGGGAAGCATCCCGTAGGGACATGTGCCGTCGAGAGCGCATCCGCCGCCTCGCCTCCCATCCTGCCGATTTCTCTAAATACGCCATCGGCATTCCCCTCCGTTCCTACCAGCAGGAGGCCGCCGGCGCCATTCTTGCCAGCCTCCTCGGTTGCCTCGCCTGTCATTGCGAGACCGGCGTACTTTATCGGTCATGGCAATCTCACCCCATCCAGGGAAATCATCCTCGTATGTGTGACCTAAATCCCTACGCAAGGGCGAGAAAAATCTCGCCCTTGGTCATTTCTTCTTCCTTTGCTTCTCTGGCGAAATTCATGCCCTTTTCAGCCATAAATATTCGTTCCTCAGGATCGAATACCAAATCGAATCCTCTCGCCGATTTTTGGAGCCCATATAATGAAGAACCACTCGATGAGAATTACCATTTCATGGGAGAATATTCGTTTCTTTTCGCGCTACCCTCCGATCGCGTGCGCGGAGGCGGCTTCCGGCCGCCATCCGCCACGCCGCAGACAAGAGTTTGCGGAGCTGCGCTGCGCGGCGGGCGCATTCGCGGAGCATCGCGTAGCACCCCGCAGGGGACCCCTATGGGGGTCCGCCGCCCAGCCGCCATCCGCCACGCCGCAGACAAGAGTCTGCGGCGCTGCGCTGAGCTGAGGCGTCGTCAAGACGCCATCAGCCACCCCGACGATCCGAGTCGTCGGGGTGCGCACAAAATTGCTCAGAATGTAAAGTTCCATGATCAACCTTCCGCCACCCCGCAGGGGACCCATCTGGGAGTCCAGCGCCCTGCTTTGTGGCCTCGTGCCCCCGTTCTTGGGGAGTCGTGTTTATATCTTCTGTCTTAAATCGGAGATACCCATGTTGTATAATCTTCTTATGGACTCATCCATTTCCCCTTTCTTCGATCCCTCGGGTGTGGTCGTCATTGGGGCCTCGGCCGACCCCGCCAAGCTGGGCTGGTTCACCGCCCGCAACCTCACCCGCAGCGGTTACCCGGGCGCCCTCCATTTCGTCAACCTGAAAGGCGGGGAACTCTTCGGGCGTCCCATTTACCGCACCGTCGCGGAAGTCCCCGACCCGGTCGACCTGGCGGTGCTGATCGTCCCGGCCTCTGCCGTCCCCGCCGCACTGACCGAGGTGGCGCAGCGCGGCATCCGGGCTGCCATCATCTCCTCGGGTGGGTTCAAGGAAGCCGGTCCCGAGGGCGCTGCCCTCGAATCCCGCTGTCTGGCGATCGCCCGCAAGAACAAGATGCGCCTGGTCGGCCCCAACTGCATCGGTTTCATCGACAATTTCCTGCCGCTGGATACTTCGTTCATTTCTCAGCCTCCGCCTCCAAAAGGGGACCTGGCCTTCATCTCCCAGTCCGGCGCGGTCTGCGGCGTGATCATCGACTGGTCGCAGGGGCAGGGCTTTGGCTTCTCCCGCCTGCTCAGCCTGGGCAACGAGGCCGACGTCAGCGAGACCGACGTGCTGCCTGCCGTGGTGGAGGATGAGCATACCCACGCCGTCACGTTCTACATCGAAAGCATCCGCGATGGGCGCCGCTTCGTCGCAGAAGCCGCAAAAGCATCGAAGATCAAGCCGCTGGTTGCCCTCAAGGTGGGCCGCTCCACCATCGGTCAGCGCGCGGCTGCTTCCCACACGGGCGCCATGGCCGGCGCAGACTCTGCCTACCAAGCTGCTTTTCGCCGGGCGGGGGTCCTGCAAGCCGCCACCATCGAGGAAATGTTCGACTGGGCCGTAGCCCTGGCGCAGTGCCCGCTGCCGCGCGGCGGCCGCATCGCCATCCTCACCAACGCCGGCGGGCCCGGGGTCATTGCCACCGACGCGATCGAAACCAACGGTCTCACCCTGGCTGAATTATCCCCTGCCACCATTACCGGCCTGGCTGCCATGCTCCCCTCCGCCGCCAGCCTGCACAACCCGGTGGATATCCTCGGTGGCTCCACCAGCGCCATGTACGCCGGCTGCCTGCGCCTGCTGCTGGCTGACCCGGGCGTGGACGCGGTCCTGGTCATCATCCCGCCCCCGCCCGTCGAGACCGCCGAGCTGGACGCCGAGGCGGTCATCCCCCTCATCCAGGCTGCTTCCAAGCCGGTCGTGGTTGCCCTGATGGGCGGCCCCACGCTCACCCGCGCTGTGGAACTTTTCAACCTCGCCCGCATCCCTGCCTATCGTTTTGCGGAACGGGCGGTCTCTTCGCTGGCCGCCCTGGCCCGGCGTGCGGAATTTTTACAGAAGCCGGATGAACAGCCGCGTACCTGGCCGGATGTTAACCCCAGCCTCGTCCACGCTTTCCTGGCATATGCGCAGCCTGTTTCCTTCCTGGACCCCCTGGCTGCTGACCGTTTAATGGCTGCCTACGGCATCCCCACCGCGCCCGTCAAGCTCGCCCGCACGGAGGCCGAAGCCGCAGAGATCGCAGCCCAGCTTGGTTTCCCGGTGGTGCTGAAGATCGCCTCGCCCGATATTTCCCACAAATCCGACGTGGGCGGCGTGTACTTGAACGCGAAGGATGAGGAAGAAACCCGCTTCGGGTATTGCACGGTCATTGATAACACCCGCCGGGCCCAGGCGGACGCCCGCATCGACGGCGTCCAGGTGCAGCGCATGGTCCCACCAGGCCAGGAAGTCATCCTGGGGGCGAAGCGTGACCCGCAGTTCGGCCCGCTGATGATGTTCGGTTCCGGCGGCGTGGAGGTGGAAGGCTTGAAAGACGTGGCCTTTGCCCTGGCTCCGCTGCTTCCTTCCGAGGCCGCTGACCTGCTGCAGCATACCTGGGCCGGACGCAAACTGGCCGGCTTCCGCAGCATTCCCCCCGCCGATGGGGAGGCGGTGCTGGAGATCCTGCAGCGCCTGTCGCAGCTGGCTTTCGATCTCCCGGAAATAGCCGAGATCGAGATCAACCCGCTGCGCGCCCTGGCTCCCGGAAAGGGGGCGGTGGCGCTGGATGTAAGGGTAAGGATGGCGTAGGTACGACTTCGCAGAGCACCCTTCAGGGAAGTCGTTACTACTTTACAGGCAGGTAGTCCTCGCGCACGGGTGAAAAAACCTCGATGGCTGTCGTTTCCTCCAGGGCTTCCGCACCGTGGATGACGCCTCCCTTAAAGCTCCAGCTGTATCCCGGCGTGACGATGTTTTCCCCCTCGTCGCCGAAGAAGCGCAGCGACCCCTTCACCAGGTACCCGGTCTGCTCGTGCGGGTGCTGGTGGGGCGGGATCTGCGCCCCCTTCACGAATTTGAACTCGCACAGCAGTGATTTATCCCCGTACGCCAGGGGTTTCATGAAAACGCCCGGCACAAGTTCCTTGTAATTGGATGGATCCGGTTTGTACAGCATGGATAGTTCCTTCCTTTGAGCATGCGAGTGTTGATCATTCGATATTATACGGCAGCTGGCGAATAAAAAATGTCACACCGGATAGCTGCCCGGGTGCTGTGGAAACCAGTTGTGATTGCGGATGAAGGAAAATTAAAGGGAATTTGAACTTCCCAGAGGAGAATCGAAAAATGAATTTAGGCCTGTTCTGGTTGTGTTTTTGGAGCGCTTACATCCTGGTGACCCTGGTGGGGATCGGTCATACCATTTTCAATTGGAAAGTCTTGAAAATGGAGATCAAGGCCCAAAAAGTCACCAGCATGTACGACATCGTTCCATATGCCAAAACCGTCCCCTTTCATCCGGTTTATAACATCCTCATCTGGCCCATATTCTCGTACCTTTATTTGGTCCAGGTAAAGCCTGTAAACCTTTGGAAGGAAGCGCTCATTTTAGGCGCAGCCTGGACATTGATCTGCATCGTTTTCGACTTGTTCGGCTGGGTGATCATAAAGCACCCGTGGAGCATGACCTTTAAGGAAATGTACCTGGATTACCAGCCCTGGATCACATTGATCTATATCTCCATCTTCATCAGCCCGCTGGTGGCTGCGCTTTTAATTTGAGGACGATTTTCGAACAGGTTTCGAGAAAGACGCCGCTTCTGCAAGCGGCGTCTCAATCTTTCAGGGTAGTTCCGGCTGGTATTTCTCGGCAAACAGGGCCGGCTGCCCGCCGGTGTGCCAGAACAGCACGGTTTCAGTTTTTTTGAAGAATCCCCTGCGGATCAAGTCCAGCAGACCTGCCGCGGCGCGCCCGGTATAGACCGGGTCGAGCAGGAGACCCTCGTATTTTGCGAACAGGGAGATCGCCTCCCGCTCCGCTCCGGTCAGGACCCCATAGCCTGGGGCGGCATAGCGATCGTTGACCAGGATATCGGATGGAGCAAACTCGATGCGTGGTCCCATGTGCTCGCTGGCTGCGGAGGCCAATTTCGCCACCCGCTCAGCCAGGACCGGCTGGGGCTCGTCTATACTGATGCCCAGCAGCCTGCCTTTGTAACCGAATACGCGCGCTCCCAGTACCAGCCCCGCCTGGGTCCCTCCGGAAGAGGATGCAAAGACGATCCAGTCAGCCTTGATCCTTTGCCCAACAAACTCCTCCATGGCGAACACGTAACCCAGGGCTCCGGTCGGGCTCGATCCCCCGTAAGGGACGAGATATGGTTTTCTTCCCCCGGCAGCGGTCTTCTCAAAGGTTTCCTGCAAGAGCGCGTCCCGCCGGGATTTCTCAGCCCAGATGATCTCCGCCCCAAAAAGCTGGTCGAGCAGCAGGTTGGCGCTGGCTTGAGCTGGAGGTTCTCCAACGAGGATGAGTATGCATTTCAACCCGAACTTGGCCGCTGCAGCGGCGGTCTGGCGGCAGTGGTTGGATTGCAGGGCCCCGGCGGAAAGCAGCGTGTCTGCCCCCTGAGCCTGGGCTTCGGCAACCAGGAATTCCAGTTTGCGGGTCTTATTGCCGCCAAATGCAAGCCCGGTCTGGTCATCGCGTTTCACCAGCAGGCGTGGTCCGCCGAGGAATTCGGCAAGGCGCGGCAAGGTTTCAATGGGAGTGGGCAGGTGTGCAAATATCAAGCGAGGGATCATAGGGCTTACTCTTTTTTACTGCAAAGATATGAAGGTGGCGAATGTTAGTTTATACCTTGTCGCAACAGTTATTAAATTTCGGCAATGCTTTGTTTGGTTTTTGCCTTGCCACGGACGCGCATGATGTCCATTATGCGAGGCAGCACTTCAGTGTACATTTTATAAAGCCATGGGTTCGGGGTGAAGTCCCATGCCCCGATGGTGCGGGAAACCATTCCACCCAGTCCTTCCTTGAAGCGGAAGACCCCCCACAATCCATCGCTCTCGTTGAACTCATCCGGTGCGCCCCACAGGTTGAATATCCTGCAGCCCAATGATTTCGCCCGGCGCATGGCTTCCCACTGGAGCAGGTAATTCGGCATCTTCTCACGATGCGCAGCGCGTGACATCCCAAACAGATAAATCGCCTGCCCGGCAAAATAAAACATTGAGACTGCTGCCACCACTTCACTCCCCACTTCAGCGATCAGTGGCTCTGCGAACGGCTGTCGGTTTTTGGTTGAAGGTTGAACTCCCATAAATGTCCGCCAGACGGTTTGGTAGTACCCCTCTTCACGAATTAAAAACCCGTCCCGCACGGAGGTTTCCGCATACATGCGATACATCAGCGGCAGGTCGTCCGCCGTCCCCACCCGAACTGTGACACCCTTCTTTTGCGCCAGGCGGATGTTGTAACGAGTCTTTTGCTTCATGCGGCTCAATATGCCCTCTTCAGACGGTGCCAGGTCGACGAGCACGGTGTTGCGGAACTGTATTTGGTCCTGCGAAAACCTCCACCCGTGCGAATCCAATTCTGATCTGACCAACTCCCCGTCTTCAATCTCGACTGAATCGGGTGCTCCTGGCACTCCCGTCCCCAGCACCACATCCGGGTCAATTTTAATAAAGATGGCGCCCTGCTGTTTTGCGAAGGTGCACAGATCTTCCAGCACGCGGAGGCGCAGGGGGGCAACCGACCAGTCCATGAGCGGACCTTTTGGGATGTACAGCACGCACATTTTTTTCGAAAACCCGCCGACCGGCAGGCTGCGTTTTAAAACCATCGCAGCTGCGACAGGTTTTCCCATAGAATCCTGCCATAGAAACGGATGCGCCTGCCAGCCGTATTTGGTTTTTACCTGAGACCATTCCCAGGTTTGGAGAAGGTGCGCAAGGGGCAGGGAGGAGACGAGTTCGTTCCAGGAGGAGGGGGTACCGGTGAACGGGTTCATGCTGTCAGTCCGCGCCAGAAGCAGGAAAACGCCATTGGTAGAGCTTGTAGAGTAAAGGATTGTAGATGCGATCCATGGTCGGAATGGCGTGTTTAATCGAACCACCGAAACCCCGTTTAAAACGATAGACGCCCCACAACCCATCTTCGCGCGCTTCAGCGTCGTCTTCCGCTACGTCTGTTGCCTCGTCGGGAATACCCCACATATCGTATTCTTCGCACCCCTGAGCATGAGCCCAGCGGATGGCTTCCCATTGGAGAGGATACGTTGCCTTCCGGTTGCGTTCAAAATCTGAAGAGGCACCATAGAAATAGTAGGCCTGCTTAGAGCGAGCGAAGACCATTAAGCAAGCAAGAGTGCGACCCTGAAAATCTGCCAAGAACAGTTCGCACATTCTTTTGGGATAAAAAAGTTCATATGCCCGGCGGTAATACTCTTTTGAATGGACATGGAATTCCTCGCGTTGCCCGGTCATTGTCATGACGCTATAAAAGGTTTCTATGTCTTCCGTAGGATGGACCACCACCTCTTTGCGACCTGCCAGCCGGATATTGTAGCGAGTCTTGGGTTTCATGCGATCGAAGATATCATCTTCGCTGCCATGCAAGTCAATGACCAGGGTGTTGCGCGGCTGAATGTGCTGGAGGCTGGGAATTAAACCCTGCCGGTTATAAATGGATGCCAGCCCCTGTTCCTCCCAGCCATTCGGTTCGATTTTCAAAAAGACGGCGCGACGGGTGCGGCAGGCATTGTCCAAGGCAAGCCAAAAACCAGGGTTAGGGACGGATTCGGTTACGGGTCCTTTGGGCAGGTAAGCCAAGGTAAATCCCAAAGGAAGATGGCGGAAAAGTATTTGCGCGCCAGTATCCCCCTCAATTATATAAATTGCTTCCCACCCGAAGGCGGACTTCAGTTGGCCCCATTCTCCCGACTGCAGCAGGTGGGCAGCGGGGTGGTGAGAAAGGAAGGCGTTCCATTCGGAAAGACTGATCTCGGGCACGGGGTGAAACTCCTGAGATCAGACGAGAGATTTCAGTTCCAAGGTCGGTTTGGAGCGAACGCTTCCCTCCGGGATCGTCTCGTCCAGCAAGGAAATGATGGCAGAAGTCTCATTCTCAACGGACAGATGGTTAAGTTCATCTATCGTGCGGGATAAGCCGGAGGGGATGTTAGACTCTTCCGCCTCTACTCGGAAAATATCCGGGTGGGTTGTTTTTTGATACTCCGTTCCTTCCTCCCACAGGTCTTCACTTAATTTTTCGCCGGGGCGGATGCCGGTAAACACAATTTCAATGTCTTTGCCCGGTTCAAGACCTGAAAGCCGGATAAGATCCTCGGCAAGATCCAGGATGCGAACCTGCTGACCCATATTGAGGAGGAATACCTCGCCACCCTGACCCATGGCGGAGGCCTGGAGCACCAGATAGACCGCTTCGGGGATCGTCATGAAGTAGCGCTTCATTTCCGGATGAGTGATCGTTATCGGTCCGCCGTGAGCAATCTGCCGTTTGAATAACGGGACCACACTGCCACGGCTGCCCAGCACATTCCCGAACCGAACCACGGAGAAGGCCCGTCCGGTACGGTGGGCAGCCTCCAGAACAATCATTTCAGCGATGCGTTTGGTGGCACCCATCACGTTTGCCGGGCGGACGGCTTTATCGGTGGAAATAAGCACCAGCCGCTCGGTATCTGCAGCTGTGGCTGCCTGGCAAACATTGCGTGTTCCAATCACATTATTGGAAATGGCTTCTTCGATGTTGCTCTCCATCAAGGGGACATGTTTATGTGCTGCGGTATGGAAAACCACCTGCGGATGGAAACTGTTGAAGATACTTTTTAAGCGGGGCACATCTCGAATATCCGCGATCACCGGCTGGATAGGCAAGGCAGGGAAGTTCTCCTGCAATTCAAGCATGGCTTCGAAGATGCTATTTTCCCCATGTCCCAGCAGGATAAGAGTTCTGTGGACCCCAGCGGGCTATTTGACGGCAAATTTCACGACCGATAGAGCCCCCTGCACCCGTGACGAGTATCCGTTTTCCGGTTAGAGCCGCCCCGATCAATTCATTCTGGATCTGGGCAGGTTCTCGCCGCAATAGGTCGGTAATATCGACTTCGCGCAATCGGTTTACGCTGACCTTCCCGCCGATCAACTCATATAACCCAGGCATCGTGCGGAATGGGACCCCTTTCAGGCGGCAAATATCCGTCACCATGCGGATAATTTTCCCGCCGGTGCTGGGGATGGCTATAATTACCTCATCAACCGGGCGGTTATTCAAAGCTCGACCCAGGTCATTCAATTTCCCGACCACCGGCACGCCATGAATTTGATGTTTAAGTTTAGCCGGGTCATCATCCAGATAGCCAATCGGGTGAAAGCCAAGTTGCGGGTTTCGCTGCATCTCGCGCACAACCAATGCACCAGCATCCCCAGCACCGATGACCAGGACCTTGCTGGCTTTTCTGGCATGTGGTTTGGCATTAGCCGAACGTGTTTCTGAGATTAACCGTAGCGAGAAGCGGAAGCCGCCAACTCCGATAAGAGATAACAGCCAATCTATAAGGAGAACCATGCGCGGGAAATTGAGCACCCGGGTAATGAGCAGGGTCAGCATAATTGCCGAAAATGCAACTGTGGCAGCTGTTACCGCCATGACGATTAATAAAAGTTCGTTAATACTGGCATATGCCCAAAGGCGTCGATACAGACCAAAGAAATAATAGATGGTCAACTTAACCACCAGGCTGGCGGCGACCATCCAATATAGGGCTGGAAGGTATGAATTAAAGTTAACATCCAGACGCAGTTCAAAAGCCCCCACCAATGAGGCGACGGTTAGAAAAACATCAAACAATATAAGATAACGGGTGCGAATTTGAACTAGAGGTCGTACTTTCATTTTTTTATCATCCAATCCACTGTTTGCGCTAAACCTTCTGCCAGAGAAGTTTCTGCCCGGAATCCAAGCAACGTGGCTGCTTTATCAGGGCTGCCCACCGAACGGTAGATATCACCCGAACGGGGAGCATCAAAGCAGACTTCGGGGGGGTGGGGGGCGATTTCACTCAGCTCTTCCAGCAAGTCGAGCAAGGTGGTCTCGTGCCCGGTGCAGATATTAAATGGTTCACCGGATGTGTCCGAATCGACAGCCAACAGATTGGCACGTACCACATCTTTGACGAATATAAAATCACGGCTTTGTTTTCCGTCGCCAAAGACAGTAATCGGCTTGCCAGCAGCCAGTTGCCGTACGAAAATAGGGATGGCAGCCGCGTAGTCAGAATCGGGACGCTGGCGCGGTCCGTAGACATTATAATAGCGCAAGATGGTAACAGGCAGCCCCATGATCTGGGTATAAAGGCGGGCATAAAGTTCGTTCACCTGTTTGGACACTGCATAAGGGGAAAGCGGACGAAGTGTGGTCTCCTCAGTGGTCGGAAAGACATCGGTATCACCATAAACCGCAGTACTGGAGGATATTACAACCTTGCGGGAACCTGCCCGACGAGCAGCTTCCAGTAGTGTCACCGTCCCGCCTACATTAACTGCGAAACAAGTTTCAGGGTCTGACATGGATTGAGGCACGGAGACAAATGCCGCCAGATGGAAGATATGCTCCACATCTCGCACAGCAGTCTTGACAGTCTCGGCATCACGCAGGTCACCTTCCAGGATTTCCACCTTTCCCTGAAAGCCTTCCAAGTTTTTTCGCGTCCCGGTGGAGAAATTATCCAGCACACGGACGGTATGTCCGCGCTGCAGGAGTTCTTCCACGATGTGTGAGCCAATGAAGCCGGCTCCGCCAGTAACGAGAGTTCGCATCCGCTAACGACCTCGAAAAGTGAAAACCTGGGTAAATGTACGAAAAAGAATCAGCATATCCGTCAGCATGTTACGGTGCTTGATATAGTAAAGGTCGTATTCGAGTTTGATGATGGTTTCAGCGGTCGTTGCTGTATAACCATAATTGACCTGTGCCCAACCCGTAATGCCAGGTTTAACTAAAAGCCTCGCCCGATAGAAAGGAATTTCCTTCAGATATTTGGTAATCAATTCAGGACGTTCCGCACGCGGCCCGACGACGCTCATCTCGCCGATCAAGACATTCCAGAACTGGGGCAATTCGTCGATGTGAGTGCGGCGAAGGAAAAGGCCGGTACGGGTTACGCGCGAATCGTTCTCTTCAGCATAAAGCGCCTTGCCCTCCTTTTCGGCATTCTGGCACATTGTGCGAAATTTATATATGTAATACGGCCGGCTGCCTTTACCGGACCGAACCTGCTTATATAAGATGGGGAAACCACTATCCAGGACGATGATAAGTGCAGTTATGGGGGTCAGGAGGATACAGATAATAAGCCCGATTATGGCGATGAGAATATCAACCAAACGCTTAGCCAGCTCAAAGAATCCGCTAACGCGTGCTTCGTCAACAAAGGAACGGATAAGCCAATCTGATTCCAGGTGGTGGATAGGAACACGTCCCAATAATTCCTCGTAAACGGTCGGCATCGGTACAACTTCAACTCCCGATTCCTGGGCATCCAGGATCGCCTGAAAGGTCTCACCCTGGATTGTCCCTGAAATGGCCACAATAATTTCTGTAACGGCTTCTTTATCGATGATTTCCAGAAGGCGGTTGTTACTGGCCAATATAGGGAATTCGTCCACTTTCTTTCCAATCTTCTGCGGGTCGTCATCTGTGAAGCCTACAAGGAAAAAAGGCTGTGGACGCAGGGTTTTATAAGCCCGGACGATCGTATTTCCGGCCTTCCCTGCCCCAATTACCAAAACTCGGCGCAGGAAAGCCTGGGCAGTGAATATTTGAATATAGACCAATCGCCAAATTAATGTCAGTACCGAGGCGAAAGCGAGGAAAAATCCAATCCCCAATCTCGGTAAAGATCCTTGTGGGGAAATGAGGTAGACCAGGGCATACATTAATAAACCCGTCAGGGCTGCCAGTGTGATCCCTCCGACAGTCTGACGAAGATTCTTAGCTCGGTGCACGTCGTAAAGTTCAACCAGGAAGATCATCCAAATGAATGGCAAAAGATAGAACCAGGGTTCAATCCGTTGTTTTAGAAAATCAAGGGAGAATTTCAACCAATCATATTTTTGCCCCCAAAAATATAAACCAGCAAACAGGGCCACCAGCGATACGAATAGATCACCAATAAATAAAATGGTCCTTTGCTCGCGTGGGCGGAATCGCCAATTGTTGATAATGGGCCGTGAAGCCGTTCGCATTAATTCTTCTCCGGGGCGGTATTGGTGAATAGTCCACTAATCATACTCCATAAAAACCCTGCTCCCCAGGATATGTGCATGAAGGAAATGGCAAGCGGCATACCAAAAAAGAAGGAAAAATTCTTATGTTTTATGGCGGTCTGAAGTCCTACGGCAAGTAATATGAAGATGTAAACGAATAATTCTGCAGCGAGCAGTATCCAGAATAGGGTCAGGAAAAAACCAACGACCACCAACCCGAAGAGGCTAAGCACAAAAAGCGGGGGAAGAGCCTGCCGCATGCGCAGAGTACCGGGATACCGACGCAACATTTGCCACTTCCAGAATCCATAGCGGAAATATTGTTTTGCCAACTCCGAAAAAGTTGCCCTGGAGATATAAATCGAACGAATGGACGGGTCGAGCCAAACTTTACCGCCAGATTTGCGGATGCGGGCGTTGAATTCATAATCCTCATTTGTGAGCAACGTCTCGTCAAACGATCCGACCAGTGCCAGCAATTCACGTTTGAAGGCTCCGAAGGGAACCGTATCCACAGCAGCAGATTTCTCAGAGTGACGATAGAGTGCATCCCCAACCCCAAGTGGATGGGCAGCCGCCAAGGCGATTGATTGTGCCATCCATGTCTTTGTCCTAGGGCGGATTTCCCATACACCGCCAACATTTTCTCCGAGTCCGGCTTCAAGATCTGCGACACACCGGTCGATGTAATCAGGATATGGTATCGAATGGGCGTCTAATCGGATGATAATATCACCCCGGGTTTCTTTCAACGCCCAATTCAGCCCGGCGGGAATGTGACGCTTGGTGTTATCCACTACTTTTATATACAGATCAGGGTGGGAATTGGCAAAGCCTTCAATTTGCGCCCTGGTCCCATCTATGGACATACCGTCGGCGATTACCAATTCGAGGTTGTCCCGCGGGAAATTTTGGGCGTAGATCGCTTCGAGCAGTGTGCAAATAGTTGTTTGCTCGTTATAGCAAGGGATAATAATGGAGACAGACGGCATGATAATTTTATCCACAGCAAACAAATCGCTACTACCCAGTTCTTTTTGAGATGCCTGACCCAGACTCAGGCATTTCCAAAGGTAAATTAACGATAAAGGTGCTTCCCTTACCCAACTCGCTGCGGACGACTATTTTACCACCATGCGCTTCCAGAATCTCCTTGACGATAGCCAATCCCAAACCAGCCCCGTGTTTCTGGCCGCCGGTTCTGGAAAGGTCAGCCTGGTAAAAACGGCTGAAGACATGCGGCAGAGCCTCGGGAGATATCCCTTCACCCGTGTCTGTCACTTCCACCTGAATTACGGATCCAGACTGGGTGGCTTGGATATTTATGCTGCCCCCGGCAGGAGTGAATTTTATTGCATTGTCCACCAGATTCGTGAAAATCTGCGACAGGCGGTCGCCATCGCCGGTAATCATAGGAAGGTTTGAGGCATCCACCTGAATTTCTAGATTGCCCGAACGGGCCTGTGGAGCCATCTTTTCAGCAATATTATTTAAGAGGGCAGCTAAATCCACAGGTGAATGCTGGAGGTCGAGTGTCCCTGCATCAAGTCGGGCAAGGTCGAGAAGGTCGAGCACCATGCGGTGCATTCTCCCGGATTCATCGTAAATCACCTGAGCTGCCTGCTTTTGCTGCTCGGGTGTCCCAGCCATTCCATCCAGCAGCGCTTGGGAGAACCCCTGGATGGATGTGAGGGGGTCTTTAATTCATGACTGACATTTGCAACAAAATCACGCTGGGACTCTTGACTGGTGTGTACGCGTACGTTCATATCATTAAACGCCCGCGTTAATTCCTGGACCTCATGCGGACCATGCAGCGAGATTGGTTTTGCATCTGAGGAGGGCATTTGTTGTGAAGCCACCACGACGCGTTGAAGCGGGTCACCAATCCAACGCGAAAGCCAGAATGCAACTAAAAGCGAGATGACTAATCCGGCTCCACCCGCCCCCAAAACCGGGAGCATCAATTCGTCAGTTAAAATTACAAATAAAGGTACCGGCGGGCGGGGGACAGCTAATAGAAGCCACCGGCCATCAATTAAATGACGCAGAATATATAGCCATGAATTTCCATCTCTATCTAATAGGATGGAATTTGGTCGCAAACGCGGGAAGGTTGGCAAAGCAAGAGCCGGAAACTGGGACGATTCGGAATCATTGACGACCTGGCGATTTGCACCATAAATTGCAATGCGGGTGGAATAAATGTTATCCAATTGTTCAATTTGTATCTGCAAATCATTGGGAGAAAGATTAATCCATTCCGTTTCATCCTTTCGGAGGATGGCTGCGACGATCGTCAACCTTGCGTTTGCCTGGCGGTAAGTGGATGGGTTACGAATAATGTAAATTAAAAGAACGATAGCCACTACTGTTAATGCAGCACCGGTAACCAGAGCATAGCTCAACCAGAGGCGCGAGCGAAGAGATAAAAACATTAATTGATCAGTTTATAACCGATTCCCGTCACCGTTTTAATATTTATCGAACACCCGGATAATTTTTTCCGCAAGTTTGCGATGTGAACGTCCACCGTGCGGGTTTGACCGTAGAAGTCGAAACCCCAAGCCTGTTGGAGCAATTGTTCGCGCGTGAAGACGCGCCCAGGCTGCCCAGCCAGGATGAGGAGTAATTCAAATTCTTGGGTGCGCAAATCTATGGCGCGTCCACTTACGTGGACTTCTCGCCGGACAGGATCAATTGATAGGTCGTTGATGGAGATGGGAGCACTTGGACGGTTGAGGCGTTCTGACCGGCGCAGGATGGCCCGGACGCGCGCCACAAGCTCGCGCGGATTGAAAGGTTTGGTGAGATAATCGTCAGCTCCCAACTCGAGACCCAGTATTTTATCAATATCTTCATCACGGGCTGTCAGTAAGATGATTGCAACCAGATTATCCAAAGCGCGTAAACGCCGACAGACCTCAAAACCATCCAGCTTAGGGAGCATTACATCGAGAACGACCAAAGCCGGGTTTAAGCGCTTGACCGTTTCTAATGCTGCCTCGCCATCCGAAGCCTCTTCAACCCGAAAATTTTCTCTTTCCAGGTACATCCGGGCAAGTTGGATAATCGAGGGTTCGTCATCGACAACCAGAATCAATTCCGAGGTCATTTCAGAACTGCGATCGCTTCTATTTCGACAGCTCCCCCTTTTGGCAAATCTGCTTGCACCGTGCTGCGGGCAGGGGGTGTTCGGGTGAAGAATTCAGCATAAACGGCGTTCATTTTTGCAAATTCATCCATATCTTTCATAAAGACAATGGTTTTGACAACAAATTCCAACCCAGACCCGGCATCTGCCAGCACGTTGCTGAGATTTGTTAATGCTTGACGGGTTTGAGCCTCGATACCGCCCTGGACTAGGTTGCCGGAGACTGGATCCAGTCCGAGTTGACCGGAAGTGAAAACCAAATTTCCAGTTTGGATGGCAACAGAGTATGGTCCAATAGGTTTTGGGGCTTTATCACTGGTAACTGCTTTTTTATCCATATCAGCCTCTCCTTTAAAAGGCAAAATTGATTTTACTGCAAAAGATAAATAGAGACCCGGGTTGTATCCGGGTCTCTGCAGGGGAAGAATTATATGGATTAGGGAGTAGGCGTTACCTGGTTTGATGGGTGGGCATCGCGAAAGGTTTTTAAAGCATCCCGTAAAGCCAGCCCGGTGCCATTCATAACGGTGCGGGTGTACTTGAGCACCTGGACAAGAGATTTGACGGTCTCTATTGCCGCATTTCGATCGGTTACCATTCCTTCCAGGTTGAAACCATCGTGACTGGCAATAATGGCTGCACCGGGCAGGTGAGCGGCATTGGCAGCAGGAATAACCGAATCAAATGCATTCAACGCAGTCTGGATGGCAGAGGTATCCCAGCCTTTAGCTTCTGCTCTATCAATGAGATTCTGTACCTTAGCGATGAGACCGTTTGTCAGAGAAAGTAAAAATCCCTGGCGATCGTATACCCTTTGCGAGCGAGCCCAAATTTCTTCCAATCGCACATTGCTAACAATTTCGTTTGTGAGTGGAGTGGTTCCATTTGGTAAACCGGCCGCAAAAGCAGCTGAGGATGGAATGACAGCCAGCCCAACAGCGAGGATTAAAGTTACCAACGCAAATTTCTTAGTGAATGAGATTAGTTGACGCATATTTATCTCTCCTTACTAGAATGGATTCGATGATTGCATTGTAGACCCGTAAAGTAAAGGGAATATTACGTGGAAGTAAAGAAATTGTAAAATGTAGTTTGACCTTTGCTTGACAATCTTCCTCTCTACGTGTAAAATCTCACCCGCTCTGTTGCAAGACCATACCCAGGCCGAGATAGCTCAGTTGGTAGAGCACACGACTGAAAATTGTGGTGTCGCCAGTTCGATCCTGGCTCTCGGCACTCTCGGCCAGATGGCATGTCCACCGGTGGGCGTTGTACAGTGGATATACGTGTCCTTGAAAAGGAGGTGTATCCGCTGACCCTCAAAATATGGGCACTATGCCCATAATACGAAAGATTACCACCAGCCATGGAGGTGATCTTTTTTTATGTCCTTCTCCCTATTTTTGCTGATATCAAACCGCGGCCGTTTTTCGTACCCCCCATATTGGAAATGGTGAATTTCAACAATTTGCCAATAAATAACAGGTGATGTTCAAGTGGGGGGATTAAACCCTTTGAACGTGATTTTCACCAACCCAAAATATAAGCTTTCCGCAAAGACCACGGAAATACCCGGCTGAGCTTTATTGAAGGCCACCAGTGCATACTTTCTGGTTCAGGGTATCGGCGGATAACTCCTGTCCAGCGGAGAATCCTACAAGGTTACGCTTATCATCCTGGGGCTGGCAGGATTGATCTTTTTAGCATGTTTGTTGTGTCCCTGATCAACTGGAAAGTCGTAGGATAGACAGACAGGTACAAGGTAAAGTTAATTTGGGGATATATATCTTTCGGCCTAATGCAAGCCGATCCGTGCTTTTTTAAATACTCCATTAAAGACGGCGGCGATGATCAACAAGGCGATCGACACGACCAGGATGACGGTTTTAATCAGCCACCCGTTCGACATCCTTTCCATGTCCAGGATTGCCAGCCAATCAAGGCGTGAGGCGTATTCAGTCACCAGTTTATCGTTGTGTAGGTCGGAAAGCGCGCGGACATCGTAGTTGATAAATTGCTGCTGCTGGCCATCAACATAGGTATTTCCCTTCACAACCTCGAACAAGCCTAGCGCGGCCGGTTCCCCGGTGTAATCGCATAAGCCATCCCCTACCACGTACGCATGCATTTTGGGAGGAATGTCCCGGGTGAGTAGAACCGTATTGATCAGCACATTGGCGATGAGCAGGGCGAAAAGGATGGTCTTGCCGGAACCGACCATCCATTTTTCCATGGAACTGCTGGGCGCAGCCCGGGAAATCCATAACGCCAGCAGAAACCAGAGCAGGCCGAAAGCGAAATTATAAGCCAGATATAATCCCCAAAATTCTGCCATGGTGAGTCTCCTTCCTATTGATTTTATTTTAGGACGTAGCCATCTGCGCTTTCTAACAGGTCAACCTGAAACGATCCAATCAAAAATCTAAATCCCGGAGGACGATGCCGCGCTGTCAGTCATTGAACGCCTCCTGTGTACGCTAGGCGCTTGCATTCCAGTGTCAAGTGGCATCGAAGATCGCGATCTGTGTTTCGTTCTTGGCTCTGCTTTCCTCTTTTAAATACACATTATAGGATCGATTGGAGTTGAAAGGTGGGCCAAGAATGATCAAGATCATGCTCTCATCGGACAGGTATTCCCGCAGAATGGGAAGACTGTCGCCATGGAGTAGAGTGTTTTGGGTTATGAGTCTGGGGTCATTCTTCTCCCTAAAGAACCAATTCGATTTCTTAGTATAGCATTATTTCAAGAGCTCAATCTTTTTCTTCCATCAGTTAAAGCCGATCTCGCTTGGCAACCAGATATTCCAAGAAATCAACGGCTATATCCTGATCTTCCTGGGACTATTCATTCACCAGGCATATCACATGGGCAACGAGCTCGTTCCCTTCATTTGGTACTTCAACTGGGATACCATCCAATTTTAAAAGAACCTCTTGAAGGTAATAGAGTACTTTGGCGACCTTGGTCAGGGCATCACAGCGTGGGTGTGTGGTTCGTTTTCCGGTTTCATATTGCCAGATGGCATGGGTCGACATTCCACTGCGATCTGCCCATTCTGCAGACGTGCAACCTCTCTTTGTTCTGGCTTTGACGATCCAGGCGGCGAAAGTCTAGTTATCATGTCATATTCCTACCATCAAGAAAGGAATGTTTTTATGAGAAACTTGACAGTTGCCTGCAAGTCGGGTATCCTTGGAGACGCTCCAGCTGAACCTTAAAAGGTTATCGGTGTCACCTGGCAAAAACAACTCATCAGTAAGAACCTGAAAATGTTAAATTGTCATTGGTAAATATCATTATCAAACGCTGCATTTCCAGATTATTAAAAAACACCGAAATGTACGTCTCCTGAGAGGAGATACAACATTAGATTGAGCGAAAAACAACCCCAAATATGGGGAAAATTTGACAGCAATACAAATATATGCCGGTCACTGCGGGCGTAGTACAGTGGTAGTACGTCTCCTTGCCAAGGAGAAGGTCGTGGGTTCGAATCCCATCGCCCGCTCTCAAGTTTGAGGATTGCGGATTGTCAATCAGCAATCCTCAATTTATAATGAACCTATAATTGGCGTCGTGGCCAAGCGGCAAGGCAAGGGTCTGCAAAACCCTCATCACGGGTTCAAATCCCGTCGACGCCTCTTTAAATAACGGGTCCGAAAGGGCTCGTTTTAATTTTAATGGAAAAACGTCGAGCAATTAAAAGCGGGTTTTTCAAAATAGACTGGGACTCACCAATCCCAGGTAGATCTAAAAATAATTAAGACCTCACTTAGTTTCATTGTAATATTGGATCGGTTGAGAGTAATGATTATCCAATATCATGCAAAATACAGCTGAATGACCTTTAATCATTCAGCCCTTTTTCCATCCCTTCTTCCCAGTTTTATCCGCCACATACAGCCAATATGTATTTTCCCTTCTGCTACATATGGGGGTTATGGGCTGAAGGCACTATTTTGAAAGCAATTTGGTAGCAATCCCAATCAGAACACACGTTCTTTATTGCCAAATTTCTTTCTTTTATTCTCTAAAAACAGGTTTTTTTCTGCCGCCTTACAGCTTATTTACTGTCATAGAGCATAACTGTGCATTATAGAATAAATGACCTATAATCATTTTTATGAATATAAAACCCTTAGCAGATTCCCATTTAGCCAAGAAGCCCGGTCGAAAGAGTCTTGGGAAAAGTGATTTCAAGTCGATGCAGGGGGGTGAGAATCTGGAAGAATCCAGTGATATTTATCGCACATTAATCGAAAATTTACATGAAGTGGTTTTTTCAATAGATCTCCGAGGTACATTCACATTTATTAACCCAGTAATTGAACAATTATCGGGATATAAAGTGGATCAAGTGCTTGGCAGTACATTTGAGACATTTGTTTACCCGGATGATTTGCCCGGGTTGAAATCCAGTTTTAAACACACTCTTGCTGGCCGGCCAGAACCTTATGAGTTTCGAGTTCTAGATAAAGAAGGCAAGATCCACAATGTTCATACATCCAGCCGCCTGATCCAAGAAGATGGTAAAGCTGTTGGATTGACCGGCGTCATGGTGGAAATTACAGACCTCAAAAGAACCGAACAGGCGTTAACGGATGCGGAAGCGAAATACCATACATTAATCGAACAGATTCCGGCTGCGGTTTATACGGATTCCATAGATGAAATGAGCAGCACACTTTACATCAGCCCTCAGATCACAAAGCTTTCAGGCTATACCCCAAAGGAGTGGATTTCTGACCCTGCCCTTTGGCGAAATATTCTCCACCCGGAAGATCGGGACAGGGTGTTAGCAGAGAATGAAAGATCCAACCGGACTGGTGACAGATTCCTCATCGAGTACCGATTAATCGCGAAAGAGGGGCGAGTCGTTTGGATCCGGGATGAGGCAACCATTCTTCACGATTCGAATGGCAAGCCGCTCTGGTGGCACGGGGTAATGCTGGATATTACTGACCAAAAGGTAGCAGAGATGGCCCTCCGCCAGCGCGTTGAAGAGCTGGCAGCATTCCAGGCGACTGTGCTCGACCTGGCGATTCAACAGGATTTGTTCTCCCTGCTAAGAACTATTGTCGAACGTTCTATCAAATTACTCAAGGTACCCAGTGGCTTCATTTATTTATATGATGAAACAGCAAATGACCTTATCTTGACAGTGGAGAAGGGATTCGCGGTTCCTCCCGGAGTTCGCTTGAAGATGGGAGATGGCATGGCAGGTAAGGTAGCGCAAAGCCGTCAGCCACTTATTATTAATGACTATAGTGGCTGGGAAGGGCGTTCACCGGTTTTTAAAAACATCCCTTATCATGCCGTGATTGAAGTCCCGATGCTTTTCGGCGGTCAACTAATTGGCGTTCTGGGAGTCAACGATTCCACCGAAATTCAGTGTAAATTCACCGAATCGGACGCTCACCTGCTGCTGCTCTTCGCAGGGCAGGCAGCAAGCGTTGTGCACGACGCGCGCCTTGTTCAGGGACTCCAGATGGAGCTTAGCGAACGAAAGCGTGCCGAGGATTCACTGCGGGAAGCCGAGGCACGTTACCGTGCTCTGGTGGAACAAATTCCTGCCATTGTATACACAGATTCTGCAGAAAATATTGGACACTCCCAATATGTGAGCCCGCAAATAAAAACGATCATGGGGTATGACCCGGATGAATGGTCGAAAAACAATGACTTATGGACCAAGGTAATTCACCCGGATGACCTTGAGCGCGTGATGTCTGAATACACCCGCACATTTAAATCCGGAGAGCCGTTTGTCTCCGAATATCGAATGAGGTCAAATGCCGGACAAACCATATGGGTGCGCGATGAAGCTGTACTAATCCAGGACCAATCCGGTGATCCATTATTCTGGCAAGGGATATTATTCGATATTACCGAACGAAAACAGGCGGAAGTGGCACTCGCTGAAAGCGAGGAACGATATCACCAGCTATTCGATCTTTCTCCAGATGCGATCGCAGTCCATAGCAAGGGAAAAATATTACTGGCAAATAGAACCGCAATGAAACTACTTGGCGCCAAGAAATTGGAAAAAATCATCGAGAAGCCGATGATGGATTTTATCCACCCCGATTACCGGGATCTGGTAATTGAGCGCACGCGTCAGCAAATTGACGAGGGGAAGGTTGTTCCGGTAACAGAAGAGAAATTTATTCGTGTTGACGGAACTGTGGTTGACGTCGAGGTAACTGCAGCACCCATCCATTTTCAGGATACGTTAGCCTCATTGGTCATTTTTCGAGATATTACTGAAAGAAAGAATGCACAAAACCTCCAGGAGGCGGTGTACCGGATTGCGATTGCAACAGAGACAACCAAGTCATTAAATGACTTATTTCAGCAAATCCATGTAATTATCTCTTCGGTAATGCCCGCCGAGAATTTTTACATCACCCTATATGACGAAGAACGTAATGTTTTGCGATTTCAATATTTCAAGGACGATCAGGATGAGCCATACCTGAAAGAGATCCAGCCAGGGCAAGGATTAACGGCATATGTGTTGAGAACCGGCAAATCCTTGCTTTGCACCCAGGCAGTTCATGACGAATTAGAGCGAAAAGGCGCAATAAAACTTCTGGGAGTACCGTCCGCGATCTGGTTGGGTGTGCCCCTGATAATTGAAGGAAAAACAATCGGGGCAATGGTAGTACAACATTACTCTGATCCGAATGCCTACGGGATCCGCGACCAGCAAATGCTTGAGTTTGTGTCAACACAGGTTGCAATTGCGATCAGTCGCAAGCAGGCTGAGGATGCATTGCAGAGGCAACTTAAAGAGCTTAGCATATTACATAGCGTCTCAATGACCGCGGCACAGGCTTCCAGTGTAGACACTTTGATCGATCAAGTAACCCACATTATCGGCGCGGCTGTGTATGTGGATGACTTTGGCGTGGCTTTGATTGATCAGTCGGGAAGCGAACTGCACCCTCATCCTTCTTACCATGGAGAGACTTTTGAATCGAAAGCCACTATTCCTCTTACAGAAGGAATCATGGGTCATGTGGCTTCCAATGGAGAGCCATATTATGCCGGTGATGTGCGTAATGACCCATATTACCTGAACACTGTCCCGGAAACTCTCTCAGAATTATGCGTGCCGATAAAATCAGGAGAAAACTTGATCGGCGTTATTAATGCCGAAAGTCGACAAATAAACTTTTTTAGCGAAGACGACGTTCGGCTGCTAAATACAATCGCCGGCACTCTAGCTACCGTAATTGAAAAACTTCGATTGTTCGATTCAGAGCGGACCCGCAGGCAGGAGGCCGAAACCCTGCGCCAGGTGGCCCAAGTTGTAACTGCTAGCCTGGATATTAATGAAGTAATTAGGTTGATGCTGGATCAGCTTAAGCACTTATTCGCATTTAACACTGCTTCAGTACTCCTGGTGGGAGAATCTGGGCAACCTGACCTCATTTCTGGAATGGATTACAACAGTGATAAATTGACCAACAAGACTCCCAATGGTCTCTTTAGAAACAGTATCGCGCTCCGACAAATGGCGCAGGATCTAAAACCACTCATATCCAATACACAAGACCATCCTGAATTTAACTGGGTTCCCGGAGCTGAAAATGGTCGCGCGATCTTGGCAGTGCCTCTAGTAACCCACCAGCGCATGATCGGCATCCTGGTGGTTGACAGCGTTACCCCCAATTTCTTTTCCGAGAATGGGGTACGCGTGGCACAATTGCTGGCGCAGCAAATGGCAATTGCCCTGGAGAATGCACGCTTATACCACAATGCGCTGCAAGCAGGCGAAAAACGCGCTATCTTGCACCGAGCCAGCCAGGAGATTGCCCAGGCCAGCCAGGATCCGGAAAGGGTATACACAGCAGTTCATCGGGCAGCAGTGCAGTTGATGCCGGCAGAAGCGTTTGTCATCACCCTGTTGGATGAGCAAAACCAGGAGACTATCGGAGTTTATCTGGTAGATAAAGGCGGACGGTGGCAGTCAGATCGGACCCCTGCCGGTGAGGGGCTGTCGGGGCTGGTTATCTCGACTGGCAAGCCGGTTATCACTAACGATCTGTCTGCAGAACCAATCCCTGGTAGTGTTCACTTTGGCGAAGAAGAAGAGGTCAGGTCAATCCTAGCAGTACCCCTGCGGTTGGGTGAAAAAGTGACGGGCATGTTATCTGTCCAAAGCTACAAGCCATATGCATATACTGACGACGATCAATCCTTATTGGAAATGTTGGCAGCACACGCCGCAGTGGCCATCGAAAATTCACGGTTGTATGCAGAAACCCTGCGGCGTTTAAAAGAACTGGAAGCGGTAAATCACATTTCGACGGCTCTGAGATCGGCACAGACTGTTGAAGAAATGCTGCCAAGCCTCCTGGATGAAACCCTCCAGGTTTTAGGATGCGAATCGGGGGTAATCTGGCTCTACGATCCCGCCGACGGCTTATTGAAAGAAAAAGTGGCTCGAGGCTGGTTCACTTCAGTACAAGAAATGCCGATTAAACCTGGGGAAGGGATTGCCGGCACAGTTTTCAACACTGGTCAGGTGAGCCTTTCCAAAGAATATGCCACCGACCCGCTTACCCTCAACAGCACACGCGATCAAATCCCAGTTGGCTGGGGGGGTGCATGTGTCCCCATTCGAACTGTGCATGAAACCATCGGAGTCTTTTTTGTGTCAGTCGAGTTACCGCGTCAACTTCAACCGGATGCAATTCACTTGCTGGTGACGCTAAGTGAAATGGCCGGGAATGCCATCCGTCGCGCCGACCTTCACCAGCAGACGGAACGCCAGTTACAACACCTGGCTTCCCTGCGCGCGGTCGATATGGCCATCAATACCATCCTGGACTTGAGGGTGACCCTGGGGATCCTAATTGACCACATTGTGTCCCAGTTAAAAGTGGATGCAGTCAACATTCTACTTATTAATACCAAGACCCAGACTCTTTATCATGCCGCCAGTTCAGGGTTCCACTCGGACTCGGTGAAGAGCACACGTCTGTATATAGGCGACAGCCTCGCCGGACAAGCAATCCGAACGCGCACAACCATCCATATCCCCAACCTCCTTGACAGTAAAGTGGTACAACGCTCACAGTTACTTAGCGAGGAAGGTTTCGTGACTTACTTTGGCGTTCCACTCATCGCAAAGGGACAGATCAAGGGCGTTCTCGAAACCTTCCACCGAAGTCCGGTGGAGCCTGACCCGGAATGGCGGAATTTCCTGGAAACACTTGCCGGGCAGGCTGCAATTGCCATCGACAACTCAGTATTATTCGAAGAACTCCAGCAGACCAACCTCAATCTCTCCCTGGCGTACGATGCAACCATCGAGGGTTGGTCAAAGGCACTGGACTTGCGGGACCGAGAAACGGAAGGTCATACTTTGCGAGTGACTGAAATGACCGTGCAACTGGCAGATATCCTGGGAATCGGTCCGACCGATCTGGTCCATATCCGCCGGGGGGCACTCCTGCACGATATTGGCAAAATGGGAGTTCCCGACAGCATTTTGTACAAGCCAGGTCCACTGACCGAAGAAGAATGGGCGATCATGCACCGCCATCCCGAATTTGCGCTGGACATGCTGTCGCCCATTACATATCTGCGGCAGGCGCTTGACATTCCCTATGGACACCATGAGCGGTGGGATGGCTCGGGGTATCCACGTCATTTGCCCGGCGAACAAATCCCGATCGCGGCGAGGATATTCGCAGTGGTAGATGTGTGGGATGCCCTGATCTCTGACCGACCCTACCGAAAGGCATTTACCAAGGAATCAGCAGCCGAGTTTATCAGGAAAAACTCCGGGGAACTATTTGACCCCCGTGTAGTTGAAGCATTTTTACGTATGCTCGCCAATGACAAGAAGGGTTAAATTTTACGGGCAACGATGTAGCGAGCCAGATCATGCAGCGCCTGGCGCTCAACCCGTTCTGGCATGGTCTCGATAGAGCGGAGCGCTATCTGGATATATCCCTCTGCTTCCTCCAGTGATTTCTTTACACCAGGACTTTTTCCTACTGCCAAAACCAAGCGCTCCATGCGCTCATGTTCACTGTAACAGCCACTGGTAAGACAGATGACATCCGGGTCGTCGGGATGGGCTTCAGCGTAATAGATAGCCGGGAGAGTGACCAGACCTTGTAACAGATCCGAGCCGACCGGTTTCCCCACTTCCGCCTGTTCACCGGTGAAATCCAGGACATCGTCCACAATTTGAAAGGCCATGCCCAGGTTGTAACCATACATGCGCATGGATTCAACGACCGATTCATCCACTGGGCTGATCATCGCAGCTGATCGGGTGGTCATCTCGATGAGCGAGGCTGTTTTTGCATAGATGCGTTTATAGTAATTATCACGGCTGGTCAACCCACGGGCAGAGAACAACTGAGTCAATTCGCCATTGACGATGACCGCAAGCGTCTCGGCAAAATGTTTCATCAAAGGGAGATGGTCGGTATCGGCAGCCAGCTTGGCGGCGCGGGCGAAGATGAAATCACCAGTGAGGACGGTAGCAGGGGGAGTCCAGCGGGAATTAAGAGTGGGATTACCGCGCCGCAGCAGGGCACCATCGATCAAGTCATCGTGGACCAGGGTGGCATTGTGCAGCAGTTCAACGGCAGCAGCCAGGGTGACAACTTTGTCGTGGGGGGCGCCCAACATTTGCCCGGTGAGCAGCGCAAGCGCCGAGCGGATGCGTTTGCCGCCGGAGGACAGCAAATGTTCCAGCGCAGCCACCAAGTCGGGGTGACCACCGTAGGACTGGGAGCGCAGAAGCGTTTCAGCTTCCTGAAGACCATCCTGTACAGGCGTAAAAAAAGAGGCATTATTCAAAATTTTATTCCCAATCAAATAGTCGCCGGGCATTCTCCCCGGTCGTTGAAATCACCTGCTCAATTGTGCAGAAGCGCACGAAAGCAATTTTATCAGCAATCAGGCGCACATAGGCGGGTTCGTTGCGTTTTCCTCGGTGAGGATGAGGAGTCTGGAAGGGCGAATCCGTTTCAATTAATATACGATCCAGCGGCAAAGCAGCGACGAGTTCCTGCCTGGGCTGCCCGTTCTTATAGGTGATGGGTCCAGCCACGCCCACAAAAAAACCAAGTTTTACCGCAGCCTGGGCCGTTTCACGAGTTCCGGAAAAAGAATGCAGCACACCGGGCCTTTTCGCCAGGGAACTTTTCGTGCGTCGCAAGCCCGAGACCCATTTCTCCAGAATTTTTATAAGGTCTACAGCACAGTCACCGGCGGGTTCATCCCCCTTTTCCCGAAAATGGATAACCACCGGGAGTTGCAGTTCGGCAGCCAGAGAGAGTTGATCGGTCAGAACCTTCTGCTGCAGATCACGGGGGGAAGTTGCCCAGTAATAATCCAAGCCGATCTCGCCGATGGCTTTTACTTTAGGATGCCGTGCCAGGTTCCTTAAATCGTTGAGCGAAGAAGGTTCAAACCCCGAGGCCTCGGTGGGGTGAACACCGACCGCTGCAAACAGGATCGGGTGGCTGTGAGCCAATTTGATCGCGGACAGGCTCGAGGTCAGGTTGAGACCCGGGATCAGAATCCGCCCGACCCCGGCCTGAAGGGCACGGTCCAGCACAGCCTGCCGGTCAGAGTCGAATTTGTCAAAGTCCAAATGGCAATGGGTGTCGGTGAGTGTCATGTTTTCAATACTTTTCACGTCTTGCATTGCCGGCAGCCGTGAGACAGAGTTCGACCTGTTATTTTAATCCTGCCAATTTCAGACCATCCTGCAAAATGGCCTGAACAGCCTCTTTGTGGGTGGTCTCGCAATATACGCGCATGATCGGTTCCGTGCCGGAGAAGCGGATGAGCATCCAGCCGCCGTCCTCCAGCTTAAATTGAAAGCCATCCAGAGTGACAAGCCCGGTGACCTTCAGACCACCGATGACCTTAGGGTCAGCCTTCAGGATAGCGGCTTCGCGATCCTGGCGGTCGCCGGAGAAGGGTGTGTCGATGCGGTCGTAGAAATGCTCGCCGACTTTGGCGAATAACATGTCGAGCAACTGGGTTGGTTTTTTACCGGTGCGGACCATGAAGTCGAGCATGTAGAGCCCCGCCAGGATGCCATCGCGTTCGGGGACGTTGCCACGGAAGGCGTAACCGCCGCTCTCTTCGCCGCCAATCAGGGCGTCGGTCTCGATCATCTTCGGGGCAACAAACTTGAAGCCAACGCCGGTCTCGACAACCGGGACGCCGTACAGCGCCCCCAGCTTGTTCAGCATGGTGGTGGTGGAAAGCGTCTTGACGATGGTGCCGCGTTGGCCGCGAATTTCGAGCAGGTAATAGGCCAGCAAGGCATAAACCCTAAGCTGGTTGATAAACTGGCCGTTCTCGTCGCCGATACCACAACGGTCCGCATCGCCGTCGGTGATGAGCAGGACATCGGCGTGGTTGTCGACGGTAGCCTTGAGACCGACATCGATGTTGGGCGGGATCGGTTCAGGGCGTTTCATCTCGGGAAAAGAGGGGTTGCGCTGATTATGAATCTCGAGCACCCTGGTGGTGCCACCTGACAGGAGGCGGGGGAAATAACCAGCTCCATTGCCCCACATGGAGTCAACCATGACTGTCAGGCCAGCGTCCTTGATGGGCTGAAGGTCAATCAGTTTGTTGATGTGATCAATGTAGGGAGTATGGGCGTCGAATTTGAGCACCAGTCCTTGTTTAATGGCGGAATCGAAGGTCGTGCGGCGAACATCCTTAATGTCGTCGGGAATGAAAGACTCAATTTTGAGCAGACCGACAGGGTCGATGGCACCCCCGGTGGATTCACGCACCTTGAAGCCGTTATCGGTGGCGGGGTTGTGGGAGGCAGTGATGTTAACAGCGCCACAGGCGTGCTTATCCACCACCGCGTAAGCGATGACCGGGGTGGGGGTGGCACCATCGGTGAGGTAGACTTTCAAGCCATTGGCTGCCAAGACTTCGGACACGGCAGCAGCGAAGAATTCGCTATCGAAGCGTTTATCGTGACCAACGACGACCCACTTGCCCCGGTCGCCTTTATCAAGCAAATAGTTGGCGAAGCCCTGGGCGCAGCGGCGGACGTTATCGAAGGTGTATTCTTCGGCGATGACGCCGCGCCAGCCGTCGGTTCCGAACGTGATTTTGAAGGACATAAGAGCACTCCTGGTAAAAAGATGACTGAAGAATTATATCAGCGAAAAAGAAGAGGAGGAGGAAGGATGACTCTTCCCCCAAGGGGATCCCCTCGGGAACTGTCCCTCCCCAGGGGAGTGCTACGCGAGGGACAACGTGCTTGCGCGATGGTCCGCGAAAGCCACCTGCCCATAGGGAACCAAGTCGGTTCATTGATCCTGAGGAACAATCGAGGAACGAAAGCATCTCGTTATCGCTTCATATACATATACCTAGTTACAGATATTGTTCCTCGAAACAATCCAAAAACGAATAAGGATCGGAAAAAAAGTTCACTTTTTCACCTGGGTATGTAAGTAATCGAGAATCCCCAAATCGGCGCAGGCCTCGGAAAGACCAAGCTGAATATCCTTTTCCAAGTCGGTCTTGTCGCCAAAGAAACGGCGGCGAGCACGCTGGAGTTTGGCAATGACAAATACGGCATAGCCAACACTGCGCACCGTGAAAAGAACTTCCTGCCAGGGAAGGGATGAACGAACCGCACGGAAGGAGCGCCAGGTGCGCCGGATCAAGACTCGGAGGAGGGTCTCTTCATGGCGCAACTGATCGGCCTGATCGCCCTCCAAGAACTTTTTTTCGGAGGAAGTAAAAACCCGAGCATAGAATCCATGTTTGTAGGCGTTGGTGTTACCAGGCGGAGCACCGACTTTTTTCTTCGGAAGAGGAGGGGGGACATTCGCCGGGGCGGGATCATTCACCACGGAGCCCACAGAGAGTGCAGAGTCTTTTTGAGGTTTATCCGACGGCGAGGGTTCGACCGGCGATGGACAGGGCGCAGACCCTACCCCAGTCTCTTCGACAACTCGTCCCTCGGGGATGCTTCGCGATGTCGCCAAGGGCGGGAACCCCTGCAACTCTTCCCCCAGAGGGGACGCTCCGCGGTGTCGCAGGGGCTGGCGATAGCGGCTGCCCCCCAAAAGGGGGTGCTCCGCGAGGGCCGCCTCGCCCTGCGGCGGTTCCCCTTCCGTCTCTGAGCGTTCCATGAGGGCCAGCATGGACTCGACCTGCTGTTCACGCCGATCGGGGTCACCAAAGGCGGTCATGCGGACCTGGATGACATTCTCGAGGCGGGAGACAGCGACGGCAATGGTATTCATGGCCGAAACATTGTCGTGGAAGGAGAGGAAATCCTCGGGCTCTTTCAGGACGGTTTCGGCTGCATCATAGATGGAGAGGCGAAGGATCTGCAATTCATCCTTCAGTGAACCAACGACATCCCGGTCGAGAGCGAGGAGCTCCTCAGGGGTGTAATGGCGAGAATAAACCCCATGCTTGAGGGCATTGGTGTTGGCGGGCTGAGCACCGCGCTTGTTAGGGGGCGAAGTTGGCATGAGATAAAAATCCTTCACAACGTGAGAGCGGGTCGAAGCCCTCGACCGCAACCAGATCGTTTTGGACAACCCATTCGAGAGAATCGAGGGCAGCGACAAGGGCATCGGCAAGCAGGATATCATCATGGATAAGCTGACCATCGGGACCACGGGCGCCATCCGGAACACCCCAGCGGAGAGTCTTGGAGGGGCCGGGAAGAATTTCGGAACGGCAGGAAGAGTATTGAAGGCGGACAAGGTCAGAGGCAGGCGTCTGCCCGACATGGGGTGGATATTGGCGATGGCCGCTCGACGCTCCCTCGCCTGAGCAATCACGGAAACGGCCAGTATCGATGATGGAAAGGAATTTCCAGCCAAGCTCGGATTTCACCAGCCGGTTGAACTTGACGGGAATGACACGACCCGGAAAAGATCTATCCAGCATTGCCCACAGGCCTTCGCCCACGCCGGTGGCGTCCATGACGATGTACTGGGGGTTCCAAAACTCGGAAAGGGCTTTCAACTGACCAAAGAGGGTGAGGTGGTTCAAACCGGTCCACTGCAGGCGATGGAGGATGCGGTAGGTGGGAGCCTGAAGGGTGGCGAGCGTGGAAAGGTCGATGGAAACGATGGAAAGGGAGGCGGAATCGCGGGCAGGGTTTTCGAGGGGGACGTCGTCGGAGGAAAAATCCATGCGGGATTCATCCTGACCGGCGAGATCTATCAAGAATGCAACAGGGTCTGAACCCACCCCGTCAACTCTTGGTTCCTCTTTAGCAGCCCCACCCCCAGCCTCCCCATTTGCAAGAACCCCCAAAGAACGGGGGCAGGCAGCAAATGGAGAGGGAGAATAAGCGGAAGGATTGTCCTCTGTCATCGACGCCTCGTGGCATCGAGACGACAGATGGCGGCTCGATGCCGCCTCTGTTCGTGAGCCCGAAGCGGCCGTCCCCCCAGGGGGATCCCCTCGGTACCCCTCGGGGACGATGTGCTCCGCGAATAGCGGCTGGCCCCACTGGGGTGCTGAAAGGTTGGATGATAGGCGGTAGGAAGCTTCGGGGCCGCCCATCGACAACTCATGTCGTCGATGTGGCGTAGGGGCGGATGACCCGCCCCTCGCGCATCCGCTCGGAAATATTAGAGCGATGCGGGAAGGGTTGAACATGGAGGCCTGGGAGTCGAGTTCTTCGCTGAAGTACTGGGTCTTGATGTAGGGATGGGTGCGACCATAATGGAGAACTTCACCGGAGACAAATTCGCCATAAAGGGGATGAACAAGGGAGACATCGTCGGCAGTGAGAGTCCAGAGGCGGCGAATGCCGTCCTTTTCCTGGTCGAACTGGGCACGGCGCTGCTCGCGAGCAAGGAGAGTGGAGGAAGTCCAGGGGGTGCCCCAGAAAACGCGGGTGGCCTTATTTTCGGCGACCATGGGGGCAAACTTGCGGTCATAGGTGGAGGGACGGACATCCTGAGCTTCATCGACGGAGAGGAGGGCGGAGGCAGTGGCACCGACGGTCTGGGCGACGGAACTGCCGCTGAAGAAGTGAACGCAAGCCTTATCCAGGCGGACGATAAAACCATCCTGGCTCTTCCAGCGACCGGAGGTGAAGGGGTTGCGGTCGAGGCAGCGCTGAAGGCGGCGGATGGCATTGCGAGCCTGAGGAATATAGGTGGGGGAAACCGAGACAATCTCGATCTCCTGCGTGGAGAGGAGGCAGAGCAAGTAGGCCTGGATGTGGGCCTGGGTCTCATTCTTGCCGGACTGGCGGGGGAAGATGACGACGAAGGAGAGGCCGAGATGACCGAGGATGCTTTTAAGGATGGCATCGGCGACCTCCTGCTGGTAAGGACGGAGGGGAATGCCGATGGCGTATTTGGAGAAATCGGCGGGATGGGAGGCGAGACGACGGATGCGAGGAGGCGCGCGAGATAAAGGGGGAGGAGATTTTGAGGACATTGGTGCTCCTTTGAGGGCTTGCTGCCCCTCGGCGAGAAACAAAAACAGCATGAGACAAAACAACCGTCCCGTGCTGCGCGTTATAATATTATAGAATGGATGTTCTATTAAGTCAAGGAGGAAATGAAAGCAAAGATGAGCGAGATAATCATGGATTATTATTGCCGGATGGATTAATCAACTATACAACCCCAATCAATCCATCAAAGAAATAATATGAAAATGCCAACCCACCTAAACGAAGACCGGCAGACTAATCTAAATAAATGGAAAAAAGGGATACTTGCAAGGAACCCCTATTCTATGGGCCATCTTGAGATTACCTTATCAATTTCTTTCATCAGCCGGATGGTTTCTTTCAAGGCCACAACAATACGCTGGTAATGGTTGATCTCTTCGTTGCTCAAAGTGCGACCCTTGCGGTCTTTTAGCCACTTATCGCAGACCTGGTAGCCGCCAACCTTGAACTCCCAAACATTCTCCGGCACTCCGCCAAAGTATTGGGTCGTATTGATCCAAACCTTGCCATTCGTATACTGCACCTTCTCAACCGTGTTTTTCCCAGCCACCAGGTAAGATGTGACAAAGTCATCCACTTTTTGCGATTTGAGCAGGTGCAACGCGACCAGTTCTTGGCCCTTTGCAACCAGTTTGGTGAAAAGTTTCTTGTTGCTTGTCAGCGGCAGCCGCGGGAAATCGATTTTCAAGAACTCAGAGTACCGCTGGCGATAGGTAGGGCTATTGAAAACGGCATAGGCATAATGGAAAATATCCTCCGGTCCAAAGGTTGTTTTCAGATCGCCATTGCCATCCTCCAAAAACTGTAATCCCAATTTTCCAGCCAACTCTTTCACAAAGGCAGGACTGAGATTGGCATTGCGGGAAACTTCGCTTTGGGCAAATAGCGTGCCTGCCGTCTCTTCTGGTGAGGTGTAGATGTAGAGGGAAAGAATGTGACGTTATCAAATGGTGAAACACCGTCTTTGTCTACAATTGTATCGGTTACAAGGAAACTATCCGTGTTTCCTCGGCGTGGATTTCTGACAGTCAAAAGGAGAAGATTAGGGAACAAGGCATTTCTCATTAGCGGGGCACGAGGGCGTGCGCCATCCACCCGGCTGATGTCCCAATGTAATAAGTCCATCGTTTGTCAAACGGATGATAATGGACTTGCACGAATTTTCCTTGATTGCCTAATATGCACTTTTTCGCAGCAACAATTGACCAATTACCTTCGTCTGAGAGGTCATATTTTTGTTTGAGTTCTTGAGGCGTAATTACTTGGAAATCCTTTATTATTTTCTCAATAATATTCTTATCAAAATGGTATACAAAACCATCATTTTTTGTCTGTATACCTGCATTAGAGTGCTCAAACACACCTCCCTCTAATGGAAGAAAACAATAATATTCGTCTTGCAACGATAAGTCTTTTGGCACAAAGAAGAAGTCGGGTGCCTGGGGTTGTAATTCCATCCATCCCACTTTCCCAGCATCATTGCTTTGCAGGAAAGCATATTTTTTCTCACGCAGTCCCCACAGGGAGGCGTGATGCACAGTTGCGTAGGGGTTTTCACCTAGGTCGGCTCTAATAGGTTTTTTGATTGCCAACATTATCGCCACGCCTTGCTGAATGTCAAAAACGTTCTCGTCTTTTCCGCCTTCAGGGGTGGTCTCTTTTTTGCGGGTGCTTCCGTGTAGGTCGAAGATGTATATCTCGTCAAAAGTTTCTAATAAGGACTGGCGCATCCGGCGATGGGTCAAGCCGTCAATGTAAGTATTGTTGGTAATAAAGCCGAGGATGCCCTGCCCGGTCCTTTCAATGCGCCATTGGGCAAAACGAATAAACTTGATAAAGTCATCGTCTAGATTGATTTTTCGTTCATGCAAGCCCGCGTTTGTATTCTTCGAGCAATCCGGAGATCCATGCGTTCTTGTTCAACATACCGAAGTTGGAATACGGTGGGTTACCGAGCACCACCATGATATCTTCATGTTTCTTGATATGCGTCGCTTGGCTGCCTTCTTCTGCGATGTAATAACCCAACCCTTCAATCGTCTCTGCACGTGTGGTCCCTTCTTCAAGCGTGTTGGTTAGGTACACTTGCAGGCGTTCATTGGGGGAAAGGGGTGCATCCAGACCCTGCATTAGTAGGCCGAGTTTCAGGTGCGAGACAACATAAGGTGCCATTAGCAGTTCGAAGCCGAAGACCCGTCGCAGTAGTTCCTTGCTTTTTTCTGGCCAGGTCCCGCTCTGCCCACGGTGAATTACTTCCTCGTGGATTGACTGGATGACATAGTACAAAAACGTGGCTGTGCCGGCTGCAGGGTCGAGGATTTTGATGTTTGGATCGGCAAGTCCCCAGGCTTTTCCGAAGCGGTTCTTGATCAGCCAGTCCACCGAATGGACGATGAACTGCACGATCGGTTCTGGCGTGTAATACACGCCACGGCTCTCGCGTAGTTTCGGGTCATAGACCGAGAGGAAGGTTTCGTAGAAATGTACCACTGGGTCTTCGCTGCGAGTGCGTTTGAATAAATCCGTTTGAATTTTGGCTAGATCTGCGTGTGCCAGTAGGGTAGCGATGTCGTCGAGGAAGGGTGCAATGACTGTACCGTCCAGTTCCTCCCCTACATCCAGGAAACAGGCGGCGCAGGAATTTATTGGCGGTGAGATACTGGTAGGCGGCAGCCCGGTTGAAAGAAGCGTTCGCAGGGGCGGAGAGTTTGGCTGCAAAAAGACCGTATGCCATCGTTTGGGCGTACAGGTCAGCAAATTCCTCCCGTTTGAGATCGGGAAGGAGGTAATCGCAGAAGGTCTTGTATTGTCGAACCAAAGCGGCATGGGATGTGTCGTCTTCGGCTTTCAGGGCATTGATGATCAGGTCACGGATGAGGTGGGTCTGTTCTGCCAGGCGGGTTGCAAGTTCTTTTGCCGATGTAACCGTGGGGGTTTCGGTCTGGAAGAACTGGGTGAACATCTGCTCAGTAAGAGTGATGCCTTCCGGGTTTGGCGCAGGATCGGCCGCCCGTTTGTTCCGGCAATATCAGCAATTCTGGATTTCAAGCGAAGTTCGCCATGCACGTACCAGCGAAATTCCAGATAGTCGGTCAGGATGAGGTTGTTGAGAGCCTTGAAATACCGTTTCAGTTGGTCGGTCTTCTCGATCTTATCGAGATCAACTCCCACATCCTTTG
The DNA here is from genome assembly GCA_963760245.1 of uncultured Chloroflexia bacterium. GTDB lineage: Bacteria > Chloroflexota > Anaerolineae > Anaerolineales > Villigracilaceae > UBA877. The sequence continues at coordinate 115,467 of CAVXCH010000005.1, forward strand.
TTTCCACGTACCCGAGTGGGATTTTACGACGTTCCACCACGAAGTCCGGCGCGCCGCAGGCAATATGGCGTGGATCGTTGGAGGCAAGGGTGCCAGGGAGTAGGGTTTCGATCAACGATTTTCAGCGCGGGGCGGTAGGTGTGCTCTGTGGCAATGCCGCGTCGGTAATCGGTTTGAACTTTGGCTAGATAGGTCTCGAAGGCAGAAGTGGACATCGACGAATCTCCCCAGATGGATAGATGACATAATTGTACAACGAAACCTGGTCAATCATCATAAGGACCCACTCAAGCGAGCATAGGTTTTCTCGATAACTTGAAAAATCACGATGCTTTCACGTAATATCTGTTCTATGTTGCCCCAAAAGGTACACAGGATGCTCCGCATTAGCCAAACAGAAGTAGAGTATTTGAATTGTTGAATATGCGGGTGTAATGACGTAAAATGATGAGGGGAGGATATCAGGAAGGTTCGACGACCTGATTGGCTTTTCGTTCAAAGCATGTTTACGTAATGGACAAAAAGGTCCTTTTCAATTCTCTTTACCCGGTCTTTGACCCATCGGCAAGAAGACCAAGAATAGCGTATTCCTATTTTTTGACTAGTGAAAGGAAATTTATATGCCTGATAAGATAGACGACCTAGTGAATGAAAATAAACAACAGTTTGGTGATCCCAAAACAACAAAATTGGAATACCATCCAAAGGTAACTGTATATGTGAAAACGATTAAGTCCTTTTTCAACCCCCGTCGAAATTCCAGTACCCGAAAGAGAGGAGTGGCATTTTGCCCTATTGGAACAGCAAGGAAAAGACATTCACACGATAAAAGGATAGGTGGTTTTCTTCGGCATTTTAGAAATTCTTGCGATAATCGGATCGATAATTTATTTCATAACTATCTTCAATCATTAAGCGTTTAGGACATATGTTATTGGACAAAAGCCGGGTACTTCTAAAACCCGTTTAGGATGGCTTCCCCAGATGTAAGATTTTTCATGACAGGATAATCCTATCACCTGACTATTGGAGGATAATGCAATGGATCTAATATGCTCCCGGACTCATATACCTTGTGGGAGCCGGGATTTGCGCCTTCCTGATTTATGTGATTTACATTATGTTTCATATTGTATATTTACAAAATCAATTACATGCTAATAGGCGAAAATTGCTTGGAACAAACGATATAAAAAGTCAAATTTATATTAGTTACAAATGGGGGCAAAAGACGGTGGATGGTTCCGGAGCGACAAATGGACATTATTTTGTCAGAAAATCATTTATTGAATATCGGAAAAATGACAGTTACTTTTACTTCGTTAGAATTTGCAGTTCAATCCATTGTTTGGGCTTTGATTGGAGATCAACCTCGTCTCGGGGTTGTTATTACCTCTGAATTATCATTCCCCCGCCTCCGTTCGGTGGCAATTGGTTTGTATCTTGAACGATTTGGTGAAATTCAGATTTCCATACACTAAAAACTTTTATGAAAAAGGCAGGAAAACTTGAAAAAAGAAGAAATCAAATTACACATTCAATCTGGGCAGTTGGAAAAGATTTTGAAACCAGTACAAGGATAAAATCAACTTCGAGTGAAAAAAAAGGTTTACAAACCCAAATTGAAAGTGTGCAAGCATCAGAAATTGGGAATTTTGTCATACAAATTCAGAAATTGATTGATGATATTCAGGTTATATGGGCCCACATACTTGAAAAAATGGGAAGGGTGAGTTAGGGATGGCAAATAAGGGCAAAGAAATTTAAACCCTTTTTCAAGAAGAGATTGGGAGAATGCCGCTTGGGACGCAGGTAACAACCCAGAAAAGGCAAGTATGGGCTGGGGCATCGTCGGCGTGATTCTAGTCCTAGCAGTCCTAATATTTCTCGTAAAGTATTTTTTAGGAATTACTCGGTAAGCCGGCTTGTCCCTTCCAATATTGGGGGGCAAGAAACCATTTAGTTCACGGAATCATTGTTCTCTAATAAAAAATTATCACTGGTATAACGGAATTACTCAGCCTTTACCAGGCAACGAAAGTGTTCCTAGTGAATCTATAAGTAACAACCTATTGAGCATAAAGATTTATGATAAGGACGGTAAAAATAGGAGAAAATGTCTCGATACTTTGACATAAAATTAGTAATGTTCTATAATAATAGAGGAAAGCCTATAAGTTATCAGGATGCTCTGTATAGATAAGTAGAGGGCATCTTGAAAAAGACTACTATTCACAACAGAAGGAATCAATTTGAAAGTTGCCATGAATGATAGATAGGGAGGGAATAACATGACTCTTAATCGTATCTCTACGAATACCAGACGGTATTGTTATTGCCGGTGACAGTTTATCTACAATGATGGCTCAATTAGATATACAAGCGAATCTAAAAGTTGTTTGTCCTCAATGTGGTCATGAACACCAAATAACTGGGGCACCTGTTGGCCATTATAATCTGCCCTCTACAACTTATTCATATGCGCAAAAGATATTTTCATTTCTAGGTGAATACGGAGTAGGGACATTTGGAGCAGGACAACTGGTTGGAAAAACCATGTACTTCGCAATTCGAGAACTAGAGAAAGAAATAAAAAAATCAGAGCAGGTTTGTAAAAGCGTTGTTGAGGCAGCAAATGCAATAGGTAAAAGAGCCTTTGAGTTAGTTTCCGCAGGAATTACTGATCTTGATAAGGCTCCTGATGATTGGGTCTGCGTCGGTTTTCAAGTAGTAGGATATGACGCCAACGCGGCAAAAACGATAGAAGTGCTTGTTGGTAAACAGATAAAAATTGTGGCAAATGAAGGACTTGGTTGTACTCGTTCTGGACAAGGGCATGTTGTTGATGCCCTTTGGCAACTTTACTCTGTGCGACCGGGAGATCAAGCAGAGTATCCTTCTTTCTCATTACAGGATGCAATTGAATATGCTGAATTTTTGATTGGTACTACATCTTCATATCAAAGGTTCTCACGGAATATTCCCCAAGTCGGAGGCGAAACCGATATTGCATTGATTACACCTTTTGACCATTTTAAGTGGATAAAGCAGAAAAGACTTTCAGAAATTCTTGGAGGATAAAATGACTACTAATAAAGGACAGGTAACAATTGAAAGGGTTTATATTACCCAAAAACCAATTACGATCAATTCTCCATCTGTCCCAAAATCAGTAAATGTAAGTTTTGAAAAACATGAACAGGTTACGACAAAAGACCATCCCAAATCTAAAAAACCGACCGCGATAAATAAGCGCAAAAATCAATCAAAAAGACCAGCCAAGTTGCTGGTCTTTTTGATTACTATCTTTAGTGTCCTCCCCTTATCCATCAGAATAAATTTACAAAGATAGAACATGCATGTTCCTTGACTATTCATTCTAACGGTATATACTTATGAAATTAGAACAAGTGTACCATGAAATTATGGGGGGAAATGATGAAGAACAGGCAACAAACGTCTAGCCGCGTACCGTATATAAGGAATATCAGATTTGGACCTCAACAAGCGCCTCATCGCTGATATGGAACTTGTGCTCATATCCCCGGCCTCGCTATACAAGGCAGCCTTGTTCGCGCGTTCCCTTTCGCCACTTCAATACGAACCGATCATCTTCCCGGCCGCGTTGTTCCTGGCAGCCTTGGTCGCGCGTTCCCTTTCGCCGCTTCAATGCGAACCGGCGCATACCGCCCCCAGGGATCCCTGCGGGATCCTGCGATGGATAGGAGAAAACATCCGTAAGAGCGGCATGATAAGACGTTTGTTGCGTAGGTCCATTACTGCCCACTTATTGTCTTAGTGTCCCCTCAGGTTGCGTGTACGTTGTTATCTTATCTTCGTTTTCCATCAAGGGCGCAGGCGAGGCCAGATCGGACGGGACAAGCATGGGTTCGCTCTCCTGCCCGTAAATAACCCGTTTGCCGCGCAGAAGGGAGGCCAGGGCCGCAATCACCGCCAGAACCACCGAGATTGAAAAGGCGAGGCGCAGGCCGTCATCAAAGGGGGCGGCGATCAAGTTTGGGAAGAAGGTCTTGCCGAGAAGCAAAGCCTGCGAAGCTGCCGGCAACTGTTGAAGGGCGGCCGCGGGCAGGATGGTTCGCATGGGGTTGTAGCCAAGAAAAGCAGCGAAAAGGGCGCCAGTGGGAGGCAAATTCGCCACCCGAGTGGCAACATCGCTGGATATACCCGCCTGGGTCAGCCCCTGGTACAAGGCTGTGGGCAGGTGGGAAGCCAGCCCAATTGTGACCATGGTAAAGATCCAAGTAATGCTGATGGTGTTGGCCGTATTCTGGAAGGTGGCACGCATCCCCGATGAAGCACCGCGGTGTTCGGGGGGGACCGAGTTCATGATGGCGGTGGTATTGGGAGAAACGAACATACCCATACCCATGCCGATCACCAGGATGGCCAGGGCAAAGGCGATATAAACAAAGTTCGTCGGCACTAACAACAGCCCGACAAAACCTGCCGCCGTGACCAACATCCCGGCGGTTGAGAAGATTCGGGCACCGAAGCGGTCGGAAAGGTAGCCGCTAAGAGGTCCCATGAGCAAGAAACCGATTGTCAACGGAAGCATGTATATGCCAGCCCACAAGGGAGTATCCTCGAAAGAATAGCCATGCAGAGGCAGCCAGATGCCCTGCAACCAGATGATGATCATAAGGTTCAAACCACCACGTGCCAAGGAGGCGAGGAAACCGGCGACATTGCCAGCGCTGAACATCCTGATCTTAAACAACTCGAGGCGGAACATGGGTTCCGGTACATGCTGTTCGACAAAGACGAATGCCAGGAGTGCCAATGCTCCCCCGAACAGACAAGCAAGAACGAATGGATTTCCCCAACCCATGACCGAGTTCCCGTAAGGCTGAATCCCATATGAAGTGCCCACGAGCACAGAGGTCAATCCGAGGGCGAAGAGAATATTACCGGGAATATCGAGATGCTGGTGTTCGCGAATGGAGGCAACCTCATGGAGAGCCAGGTAAGCCCAAATGGTGCCGCCAATGGAGAACGGGACGCTGACAAGAAAGATATACCGCCAGTTGATGGCAGACAGGATACCACCCGCCAGGAGGCCGATAAACGTGCCGCTCGTACCGGCGATCATGTTGATCCCCATGGCAAGGCCGCGCTGGTTGGGTGGGAAAGCGTCCGTCAGGATGGCAGTGGAGTTGGCCATCAGGAAAGCGCCTCCCACCGCCTGGACCAGCCGGAAGAGGATAATCTGCATAGCAGCAGCATTGCCCGTGCCATGGACCAGATACAGGAGAATGGAACCCACCGCAAAAATAGCGAAACCGAGGTTGTACAGGCGCACCCGCCCAAACATGTCGGATATGCGGCCAAAGGTCACCAGGAGGGTTGCGGTAACAACGAGGTAACCCATCAGCATCCAGAGGAGGTAGTCTGTTTCTCCGGGTGCCAGGGGATTAACCCCTATTCCGTGGAATATTGCGGGGAGGGAAATCTCAACGATGCTGCCATCGAGCATGGCCATAAAGATTCCCAGGGTGGTGTTGGAGAGGACTATCCATTTGTAGGCGATACGCCCCTTTGCAATGACGGGTTTCTTTTCCATAGGTTCTCCGCAATGATCTAAATGTCAAAATATTTCCGCAAATTATACCAATTTGAGATGCCCCCTGTGCTGGAATCTCCTGCGCATCCCCTCAATTCGTTACAACCCCTCTCCCGAGGCGGACGTGGATACCACCGTTGACCAACGCCAGGGAAGTATCAAATTTGAGGCGCATTTGACCAAGCAGGGCAGTATCGCTGCACAAAACGGACAGCTCCCAACCGGGGCATTTCCGGCGCAGAACATTTCCAAACTGAGCGTACAGATTGCGCAGGTCCCTGCCTTCGTCAAGGCGCAGGCCGTAGGGTGGATTGGTGACGACCCAGCCGAGGACGGGAGGAGGAGGTCATTAAGGGGCGGGAGCGGGAGACAGGGAGGGGCGAAAGCGAAGGTTCATCCGTCCTCTGCCCAAAGGAAAGGGGGAATTAATTATTAAGGCATCCTTTGCAGGGCAGTAAGAAGCTTCTCTCCCAAAAAAGGTCCATTAGGATGCGGCTTAATATAAATCGTAATGAGCTGCACGGCTCCCTTTATGAAAGAAAAAGGGGGGTACAGCCTACCCCCCGACCCTCCAAAAAAAGGGGGTTAAATACCGCGTTTTCGATGAAGAGTATGCAGCGCGAGCTGGAATAAAGACTCGATTCAGAAGGAAAAGAAGTCATTCGCTGAAATTACGAACTCAAACGTGATAATATACTATTACTCTAATCAGCTCAATTGGGTGTGGTATTTAATTCAATTTAAAGGTATTGTAAGATCATAACAACCCACGCGGATGAAGCGACCCGAATTCAGCAGCCAACAATGGCTCTCCTGGAAAAAACCACAATGACCTTTTGATAAAAAACCAAATTTAACCCGGCTCATGAAAAAACATAAAATAATTATATAAACCCCCCAACAACCAAACTTCACTGCTTATTTTGCCTTCCCAACCATTTATTCCCTTAATATAAAAGGAGACAGCATGCAGTTAGCGACAACAATCCTCGTTTGGGCAATCATTGCACACGCAATCGCCGATTGGTTGTTACAAAATGAATGGATGGCAAAGAATAAAACCAGTTTACGACACCCTGCAGGCTATGTTCACGGTTTAATATATATGATCTGCTTGATGGGAGTTTATCCATTTTGGGCTGCACTCATTGTGTCCATTACGCATATCCTTATCGATACCCGCAAACCATTACAATGGTGGAGAAGAATTTTTAAGCGCACCCCGAATGCAGAAGGAAGGCTCCCAGATATCTTTAGGAGAAGACCAGGCATTACACCTTGTTATTTTAGCGGTGATGGCAATCATCGTCAGCAAATATTCAAATCCATCGATATTGTTAAATTTTCTTGGCAAATAACCGTAGCTCTTATTGTCCCATCCAGAAAGCGCTCTAACCGGTCAGATAATATCAAGGAAGTTAATTTTCCATCGAGATACCCTGCAATGAATTGGTTTCGCTCGATAAAATTATTCATTGGCAGGTGAGCCAAACCAAGTGGTGATGGTGATCCGGCAACCAAACACAAAGCCAAGGGAATGGAATGAACACGAAGACGCAGAAGAAGATTATTAGAGTGTTTTTCCATGCATGCAGCGGCGGATTATGAAGCCATGCATTCCCTGCAAAAAGGACAGTTATGAAACCTAAGATTGCTCCCAAAGCCCCTAGAAAAATAAAGGCTACAAATGAATTTGTCTCTCGTGTGCGCGACCTGGCGTGGGTGGGACAGCACAGTCAGGCGATAAGTCTTGCCACGCGGAACCTTGCCGAACGGAAGATCGGGCCAACGGTCCAAATGGAGCTACTCGATCTGCGCGCGGAGAGTTATTCTGCCCAAGGTAACCTTGACCTGGCCGCTAAAGATGCCAATGCAATGGTCAAACTGGCCAATTCAGAAACAAGTTTGTCTCAAAGAACGCAATCTGTCCTAAAGGCACAGGCGCTAAACAGGAAAAGCCTGGTACAGATGCGGCAGGGCAAGCTACCTGCGGCGCTCAAAACGGCCGTTAGTGCATTAAAAAGTGCCCGGCAATCAGGACAACAAGCGATCATCGCCCAGTGCCTGTACCGCATGAGCGAGGCAGATTGGAGAGTTGGACAAAATGAGGCGGGTTTCGATAATGCTCAAAAAGCAATTCAACTCTTCCAAGAATTGGGGGACATTTCAGGGGCGGGCCGCGCCTATTGGTCGTTGGCAATTGGGCGTGCCTCCCACGAATCGCTGGGTGATGCCCGGACCGCCCTGGAACTCTGCCAGAGCATTGGCGATCAATACGGGATCGGGAATGCTTTAAACTTCCTTATGACTTCAGGAAAGGATCTCGTTGAAAATATACAGTATGGACAACAAGCAATTCAAGCTTTTGAAAAAGCGGGATATGAAGAACGTCGGGCGGCTGCACTTGGGAACCTTGGAACGCTTTATGCTGAACTTGGACTGTATCCTCACTCCCGCCGTTTAATAATCGAAGGATTGGAAATGAACAAACGGATGGGGGCAATTGCCGGCCTGGCTTATGGCCTGGGGAACCTGGTGGATATCGAGTTAAAACTACACTCCCTGGATATGGCACGTCTTCACCTCGAGGAATTTGATGAAAAAGTGAAGACTCTTGGCGACCCTAAAATGGATATAAACCTTTTTACCAACCAGGGAGATCTTGCCATGGCGCAAGGCAGCCCCAGGGCAGCGGTTCGTCATTATCGTTCTGCATTACAGATCGCCCACCAGATCGGGGAAAGCCAGGAAATACCGGTTTTAACCGGGCTGGGGCGAGGATACCTGACTTGTGGAAATGCCAGCGCGGCGCTAAAAGCCACCTCAAGAGCTGCAGAAATGCACCGCCTCCAGGATTATGCCAAGCTTGATTCCATCAGCTCACAGGAAATATGGTGGAGGTATTCCCAGGCATTATTCGCCGATAACCAGACCGAACCTGCCCGCCAAGCCATGGAACAAGCGCATGCCTTATTGCTGGAAGGGATTGGCAGCCTGCGCGACGAAGGGTTGCGCCGAAATTACCTAAACAAAGTGGCCGTCAACCGCGAGATTTTAGATTTCTGGGTAAAAGATTGTGCCCGACGAAAATTGCCCCGGGAACGCCAATTTGCACATCTCGCGATTGAGTCGAATATCCGGGAACCCTTCAAAAGACTGGCAGATACCGGTCTGCGTCTAAACGCCCTGCACACCATCGCGGAGATCCAGACCTTCCTGGTAGAAGAAGCCACCGAGCTAAGCGGCGGCGAACGCGTTGCTCTCATTTTCGAAAAGGATGATACGAGGGAAGTGACGGAATCCATCCTTCCTCACGGGCAGGATACCCTGAAATTACTTCGCTCGATCAACCCGCTCCTTAACCAAACCCGACTCACGCGCACCACAGTCCTGGTCCTGCCCAAGAAATCCGGTCTCAGCCGGATCATCTCACCGTTGATCGCGCAGAATATCGTGTTTGGTTATCTTTATGTTGACATGGACTCCCTTTACGGGACGTTCAGCGAAATCGACCGGGACATGCTGGGCATGCTTGCCAACCAGGCAGCAGTAGCGCTGGATAATGCAAAATGGACGCAAGGGCTCGAGCAAAAAGTCGAGGAACGGACGGAAGAACTGAAAGTGCGCGTGGATGAACTAGCCATTCTCAACAGTGTGGGGGAATCCATGGCGAAGACACTGGATGTTAAAACAGTCACACGCATCGTTGGCGACAAAGTTCGTGACATTTTCCATGCAGAGGGTGTTTCGATCATGCTCCTTAACACACAGACCAACCTGATCCATACGCTTTATGAATATGATTCAGGCGAAGGAGGCTATGTAGATTACATCGAACCTTTTCCACTTGGGAAGGGATTGACCACCAAAGTGTTCCAGACGGGCAAGCCGCTTCTCTTAGGTTCGATAGAAGAACAAAAAATCCAAGGTGCATTTGTTCCTCCGGAAGCGCAAAAATACGGCAGCGGTGTGTTACAAGAATCCTGGATGATGGTGCCTATCATGGTTGGTATGAAGGCCCTGGGGGTGGCGAGTGTCGGTAGCTATAAAAGGGAAGCTTACGATGGGAATGACCTGCGACTCCTGCAGACGCTCTCCGCGAATATGGGGGTGGCGATCGAGAATGCCCGGTTATTCCAGTCTGAGCAACAGCGCAACGCTGAACTGGCGGTAATCAACAGCATCCAGGAGGGACTGGCGGCTGAATTGAACTTCCAGGCTATCGTAGACCTGGTGGGAGACAAATTGCGGGAAGTTTTCGCCACCCCCGATCTCACCATAACCTGGTACGATGAAAAAACCGATCTGGGTCACTATCTTTATACCTATGAACACGGGAAACGATTGACAATCCCTCCAACGCCTCCCAAACCAAATGGCGTTACACATACCCGCAAGATGATCGTTTGGAACACGGAGAAAGAAGGGGATGACCTGACTGGAAGCCCTTTGCCCGGCACCGATTCCAGTAAAGCCGGAATATGCATTCCCATTATCAGCAGTGACCGATGCCTTGGTACGATCCAACTGGAAAACTACGAGCGGGAACACGCGTACGGGGAATCAGAAATCAGGCTGCTGACCACCATCGCAGGATCGCTGGGAGCAGCCCTTGAAAATGCCCATCTTTTTAATGAAACCCAGCGACTGCTTAAAGAGACAGAAGAACGCAATACTGAACTGGGAGTGATCAACAGCATCCAACAGGGGCTGGCAGCCGAGCTGGATTTCCAGGCCATCGTGGATCTGGTGGGGGACAAATTAAGCCAGGTTTTCAAAACTCCCGATCTCTCCATTCGCTGGTACGATTCTAAAACCAACCTGGTACACTCCTTTTATTCATACGAGCATGGAGAACGGCTGTTCATTGCACCGGCACCCCTTAGCCCTGACAGTATCCTGGCAAGTGTAGTCAGCACGCGGCAACCCGTCATCTGGAATACGAAGGAAGAAGGGGACAAACTTTCCCCCGTAATACCGGGAACAGATCCGAGTAAATCGGGGGTTTCCGTTCCTATTATCAACAGTGACAAAGTGCTCGGAACGATCCAGATCGAGAATTTTGAGCGCGAAAACGCTTACGGCGAACCCGAACTGCGCCTGTTGTCGACTGTCACAGCCAGCCTGGGAGCGGCGCTTGAGAACGCCCGATTGTTCGACGAGACACAGCGCCTGCTCAAGGAAACCGAGCAGCGCAATGCTGAATTGGCGGTCATAAACAGCATTCAGCAGGGGCTAGCAGCAGAAATGGACTTCCAGTCCATCGTTGACCTGGTTGGCGATAAAGTGCGCCAGGTGTTCAATACGCCCGATTTATACATTACCTGGCTTGATGAAAAAACCAATCTGGTCACCACTCTTTACTATTACGAACACGGTAAAAGGTTAACCCAAGCGCCTCATCCAATAACTCCCAAAACCATCATCGCGAGGATCATAAAAACGCGCCAACCCGTGGTTTGGAATTCGGAGGAAGAAGGGCTCAAAATATCCAGCTTGATCCCCGGGACAGACTCGAGCAAATCGGGAGTTTCCGTCCCCATAATCAGCAGTGACCACCTGCTCGGCACGATCCAACTTGAGGATTATGAGCGCGAAAATGCTTACAGCGAATCTGAATTACGCCTGCTGACCACCATCGCTGGCTCCCTGGGTGCCTCCCTCGAGAACGCCCATCTTTTTGACGAAACTCAGCGCCTGCTCAAAGAGACCGAGCAACGCAACGCTGAATTATCGGTCATCAACAGCATCCAGCAAGGACTCGCGGCGGAATTAAACTTCCAGGCGATTGTGGACCTGGTGGGGGATAAACTGCGCCAAGTGCTTAATACCGGGGATATCGGGATACGCTGGTTCGACTCGAAGACAAACCAGATCCTACACCTATACGAGTACGAACATGGGCAGCGACTTTCCATTCTGCCCACCTCCCCGCAAGCTCAATGGACCACGATGTTAGAAAAACGACAGCCGGTGATTTTAAACACCCGGGCTGAAATGCTAGCGGCAGGCATGCAACTTGTCCCTGGCACCGATAGGAGCTATTCTATGGTTGAGGTGCCGATCATAGGATCCGACCGGGTGACCGGCTCAATCATCCTTGAGAATTACGAACGCGAATATGCTTACGGAATTGGCGAGGTCCGCCTTCTGCAAACAGTAGCTTCCAGCATGGGCGTTGCGCTCGAAAACGCACGTCTTTTCGACGAGACCCAGCGCCTGCTCAAAGAGACCGAGCAGCGCAACGCGGAGCTGGCCGTTATCAACAGCATCCAGGAGGGACTTGCCTCAAAGCTGGATTTCCAGGCGATCATTGACCTGTTGGGGGGAAAATTACAGGAGATTTTCACAGCAGATGTGGTGGGGATCGGGTTGTACGATCCAGATAAAGACCTGGTTTCGTATCCATACATAATCGACCATGGGGAGCGCTATTACAATGTGCCGGGTGCACCCAACAAAGGCATCCTTCAACTAATCCAAAGTCACAAAACCATCCTCATCCACACGTTCGAGGAATTGACCCGCTTTATGGTGGAGGGGGAATTGGAGAATCTGGGGGGACCGACGCCGGATAACTCTCACATGATCGTACCTATCCTGGCGGGAGACCAATTCATCGGGTTGATCAACATTTCCAAACTGCCCGCGGATGCCTTTAGCGAATCTGACGTAAAACTCCTGCAGACCCTGGCGAACTCGATGAGCGTGGCTTTAGAGAATGCTCGCTTGTTTGGCGAGACCCAGCGCTTGCTGAAAGAGACCGAACAACGAGCAGCCGAACTAGCCATCATCAACAGCGTACAGGCGGCACTGGCGGCGGAACTTAACATCCAGGGCATCTATGACACGGTAGGCGATAAGATCCGGGAAATCTTTCACAACACTGACCTGGGCATTCGTATTTACGACCCGGCGACCAACCTGGAACACTTCCCGTATACCTACGAAAACGGCAAACAGAATTATCTTAGAGCCTGACCTGTTGCCGAAAAAGGATTCAGCGCGCACGTCCTGCGGACGCGTGAAACCCTGGTGATCAACGAGAACATGCTGGAAACGATGGAGAAATTGGGCAGTTACATCGTTCCCGGTACGCAGATGGAACAATCGGCTGTTTACGTGCCGCTGGTGGTGGGCGACCAGGCACGGGGTTTGATCTGCCTGATCAACATGGAGCGCGAGCACGCTTTCAACGACTCGGATGTGCGCCTGCTGCAGACCTTAGCCAACAGCATGAGCGTAGCGCTCGAGAACGCCCGTCTGTTCAACGAAACGCAACGGCTGCTTAAGGAAACCGAACAGCGCAACAGCGAACTTGCTTTTCTCAACAGCATCAGCGATGCCATGTCCAGTTCCCTGGATGTGAAAGTGCTGACCCACATCGTTGGTGATAAAGTGCGTGAAATCTTCAACTCCGACTCTTCAATCATCATGCTATTGGATAGAAAAACGAATTTAATTCACATTCCTTATGAATATGACACAAACGAAGGCGGGGACATCGATTACGTCGAACCGTTCCCGCTGGGGAAAGGATTATCGTCGGAAGTCATCCTGACCGGGCAGCCCCTGATGGCAGGTACGCTCGAAGAAGAGATCGCCAAAGGGGCATACTTCCCACCCGAAATCATCGCAAAAGGGAAGGGGTTCTACAGCCAGTCGTGGCTTGGCGTGCCGATCACGGTCAAGGACCAGGCATTAGGATTGATTGCCCTGTCAGATGCCCGTGACCACGCCTTCAACGATAGTCACCTGCGTCTCATGCAGACACTGTCCTCCAACGTAGGGGTGGCAATTGAAAATGCGCGCCTTTTCCAAGAAGAACAGCAGCGCGTGGCAGAACTGGCTGTGATCAACAGCGTACAGGCGGCACTGGCGGCGGAACTTAACATCCAGGGCATCTATGACACGGTGGGCGATAAGATCCGGGAAATCTTTCACAACACTGACCTGGGCATTCGTATTTACGACCCGGCGACCAACCTGGAACACTTCCCGTATACCTACGAAAACGGAAAGAGAATTATCTTAGACCCTGACCTGTTGCCAGAAAAAGGATTCAGCGCGCACGTCCTGCGGACGCTTGAGACCCTGGTGATCAACGAGAACATGGAGCAAGCCACGGAGAAGTACGGCAGTTACACCATCCCTGGCACCAATATGGAACAATCGGCTGTTTACGTACCGCTGGTGGTGGGAGACCAGGCGCGAGGTTTGATCAGCCTGGTCAACATGGAGCGCGAGCACGCTTTCAACGACTCGGACGTGCGCCTGCTGCAGACTTTGGCCAACAGTATGAGCGTGGCACTCGAGAACGCCCGTCTGTTCAACGAAACGCAACGACTACTTAAGGAAACCGAGCAGCGTGCCACCGAACTTGCAACGGTGAACACCCTCAGCCAGGCCCTGGCCTCCGCCACCGAGCTCAACATGCTGATCGAGCTTACCGGGGATCAAATGAAGCGAACATTCGCGGCCGATATCGTCTATGTAGCTCTGCTTGATCCACAGAACAAAATAATCCATTTCCCTTACTCATTCGGGGAACAAATGGAATCCATGCCTCTTGGAGAAGGGTGGACCAGCAAGATACTTCAATCTGGAAAACCACTGCTCATCAACAAGGATATGCACGCCAGGCGGGCTGCCCAGGGAGTAAAACTGACCGGTAAGGAATCCCTGTCCTACCTGGGAGTTCCAATTTTTGCCAATCAGCAAGCCATTGGCGTAATCAGTGTCCAAAGCGTCAAGAAGGAAGGCCAATTTAGTGAAGATGATATGCGCCTAATGACCACCCTGGCCTCAAATGTAGGGGTGGCAATCGAAAAGGCGCGCCTGAACGAAGAGACCCAGCGGCGCGCCCGGGAGGCCGCAGCGATTGCTGAGGTTGGACGCGAGATTTCCGCCACACTTGACCTGCCCACCGTCCTGGAACGGATTGCCGGGAGGGCTCTCGATCTGCTGAAGGGGGACACCAGCGCGGTCTACCTGCCAGATGAAGACGGCAAGAACTTCCGAGCCATTGCAGCGGTTGGAGCGGTTGCAAACGAGGTGATGGTGGACACCGTGCACCTTGGGGAGGGGATCATAGGTGATAGCGTCAAACGAGGGGTGGCTGAACTGGTGGCCGATACTTCCCGGGATCCGCGTGCCCGACAAATCCCCGGCACGCCTTACCCTGATATTGCCGAACGCATGATGGTGGCCCCTTTGATCGCAGGCGATCAAGTTACCGGCATTATGACCATCTGGCGGGAGGGGGGTCAGGAATTCACCCCATTGGAGCTGGAGTTCCTGACCGGCCTGTCTCGGCAGGCAACCATTGCAATCCAAAATGCCCGCCTGTTTTCTGAGGTTCAGAATCAAAGAAAGTTCTCCGAGACTCTCATCGATTTCCTGCCAGATGCCATGGTAGTGATCAGCCGCGAAGGTAGCGTAATCTCCTGGAACCGGGCGATGGAAGAGATGACAGGAGTGAAGGCAAGTGACATGCTGGGTAAAGACAATTATGAATATGCCCTGCCTTTCTACGGAGAACGCAGGCCAATCCTGATCGACCTGGTGCTGATCCCGCAAAGTGAATTCGAGGCAAAATATGCCGAAATCCATCGGGTAGGGAATATCCTGATCGGTGAGACCTATACCCCCAGCCTGAAAGGCAAGGGGAGATACCTGTATGCCACGGCTTCGGCCTTACATGATTCGAAAGGTAATATCGTTGGAGCCATTGAGACGATCCGCGATATTACAGAACGCAAGCAAGCAGAGGTGGAACTTCAAAACGCGAAGGAGACAGCTGAGGCGGCCAACGCATCCAAGAGTGCTTTCCTGGCCATGATGAGTCACGAGATCCGGACACCGATGAATGCCGTCATCGGCATGAGCGGCATCCTGCTGGATACGGAGCTTACCAATGAACAGCGGGAGTTTGCGGAGATCATTCGCAACAGCGGTGACGCACTGCTAGGCATCATCAATGACATCCTTGACTTCAGCAAGATCGAAGCCGGGAAAATGGAGCTCGAAAATCAGCCCTTTGACCTGCGTGAAGTGGTGGAAAGCGCCCTGGATCTGATCGCCCCAAAGGCGGTAGAAAAAGGGTTGGATATTGCATACATCATCGATGACGGAGTTCCACCAGCCATCCTGGGGGACGTGACCCGCCTGCGCCAGGTGCTGATCAACCTGCTTGGCAATGCGGTCAAGTTTACCGAGAAGGGTGAAGTGGTTGTAAACGTTTCAAGCGTAAAAGAGAAACTAGGCACCGGTAAACCGGGAGCAATCGCCCTAAAATTCAGCGTGCGGGACACCGGGATCGGTATTCCTCCAGACCGGATGGGACGACTTTTCCAGTCCTTCAGCCAGGCTGATTCGTCCACGTCGCGTAAGTACGGTGGGACGGGACTCGGTTTGGCGATCAGCAAACGGCTGACGGGCATGATGGGTGGAGACCTGTGGGCTGAAAGCAGCGGTGTACCCGGTGAGGGGTCCGCCTTCCAGTTTACAATACAAACGGAACCAGTCGAAATGCCGGAGCGCAGCCGGCGCGATCTGCGCGGAGTCCAGCCATACCTGGATGGGAAACGAGTCCTGATTGTGGACGATAATGCCACCAACCGCCGCATTTTGACCCTGCAATTGCAGAAATGGGGTATGCTAACGCGAGACTGCGAAACCTCCAAGGAAGCCATGGCCTGGATCAAGCGCGGAGATCCATTCGACCTGGCCATCCTGGACATGCACATGCCCGGGATGGATGGGCTGACCCTGGCTGGCAAGATCCAAAAGCTGCGAGATGCGAAAGCACTGCCGCTGGTGCTGTTTACTTCCCTGGGCCGGCGAGAGTCGATGGGCGACTCACAGCTCTTTGCGGCTTACCTCAGCAAGCCGATCAAACCTTCCCAACTGTTCGACACTGTGGCAGGGATATTCTCCACTCAACCTATGACAGAAAAAAGGACTGCACCTGCCAAAGTCCAGATGGACCAGGAAATGGCCAAGAAGCACCCACTACGCATCCTGCTGGCGGAAGACATCCTGGTTAACCAAAAGCTGGCTCTGCGCCTGCTGGACCAAATGGGCTACCGGGCGGATGTGGCCTCCAACGGTCTCGAAGCGATCCAATCGTTGGAACGGCAGCCTTATGACGTCGTCCTGATGGACGTGCAAATGCCAGAAATGGATGGATTGGAAGCGTCACGGCGTATCTGCGCCCGCTGGCCGCGCGGTGAACGACCAACCATCATTGCCATGACAGCCAACGCCATGCAGGGGGACCGTGAAATGTGTCTCGAAGCCGGTATGGATGATTATGTCAGCAAACCCATCCGCCCGGATGAGTTAATCAAATCCATAATGAAGGCAACTCCTTTACAGCAAAGGTAAACGATGGACCTACACTCAATCATAGATATGCCTACGTTCGAAGCCCTCAAGGAAAACATGGGTGCTGACTACCTGCCCGAATTATTACAGGCCTATTTCGAGGAAACCCCGCAACTGCTATCCAAGCTCGAGCAAGCGCTCACCATGCAGGATTGTGATGCTTTCCGGCAAGCGGCGCATTCCATTAAGTCCACCAGCAACAGTTTTGGAGCCCTGGAGTTGGGAGCACTGGCAAAAGAATTGGAGATGATGGGCAGGGAGGGCAAGCTGGACAAGGCTCCCAGGAAAGTCAAATCTCTCGTGGCGGGCTATGGTTTGGTAAAGAAAGTGCTCGAGGGACTGAGCCATGGCTAACGGCAATCCGGGACGCTTGCTGGTGGTGGATGATAACAAGGTGAACCGCTTGTTATTAGGGCGAAGCCTGGAACAGCAGGGTCATACCGTTGAAATGGCCGAGAACGGGCGCCAGGCCCTTGAAATGTTACATTCCAGACCATTTGACATGGTACTGCTTGACATAGAAATGCCCGAGATGAACGGTTACCAGGTGCTCGAAAAAGTAACATCGGACTTACAGCTGCGGGATATCCCCATCATCATCACCTCCGCCCTGGATGAACTAGACAGCGTGGTCAAGTGCATCGAAATGGGAGCTGAAGACTACCTGATCAAGCCGGTCAACCCGGTACTACTCAAAGCCCGGATCGGTGCCAGCCTGGAAAAGAAACGCCTGCGCGACCAGCAGCGTGAATTGATCAAAAAGTTTGCCACGTCTGAAGTAGCCACCGACCTGGAAACTTCGGGTTTTTCGCTGGGCGGGAAATTTGTCGAGGCCACGGCCATGTTTTCCGACATCCGCTCGTTCACGACCATCGCAGAATCCCAGACACCTGCAGAGACCATCGACCTGCTGAATACCTATTACACCCTGATGTTCGAAGCCATCAGCGACCAGGGTGGAGTAGTCAACCAAATGGTGGGGGACGGGTTGATGGCAATTTTCGGGGCGCCCCTCCTGCAGGCAGACCACTGCGAACGGGCTGTGAAAGCATCCCTGGATATGATCGGAATGATCCAACTGCTAAACCTGGACAGAGTTGCGCGCAAGGCAAGGCAGAGATTCGCATCGGGATAGGGATCGCTTCAGGTCAGGTAATCGCGGGGTACACCGGCACCACACGCCGGGCTACTTATACCTGTGTGGGTGATACTGTCAACCTGGCAGCCCGTCTTGAAGCGCACACAAAAGTGGTTGGGAAACCCATCCTGATCGATGATGCAACCCAGAGTGCCTTATCCAGTGCCATCAAAGTAGAGGCCGAGGGGCTCTTTCAACTCAAAGGAAAGACAGTCGAAGTCCAAGTCTACTCCGTGCCTCTGAATCAAAAGTAGTAACATGCAACCTCGAGATCTTGCTGCTATTCCACTCTTTTCCTCCCTCCCGCCTGACGAAATCCGCCATCTGGAGACCACCCTGTTTGCCTCCCACTTTCCGAGCGGTAAAGTGCTTTTCCATGAAGGGCGGGCGGACGATAAATTTTACATCCTGCTGGAAGGAAAAGTTGAAGTTATAAAATCTCTGGGTAAACCGGAGGAACGCAACCTGGGCATACGAGAGGCCGGGAACCTCCTGGGGGAGATGAGTCTTTTCACCCGGAATGGTTATCACACTGCCAGTGTGCGTGCGCTGACACCATTGCAGCTATTAAGAGTAACGCGGGAAGAACTGGATGACATCCTACAACGGCAGCCACAGCTTGCCTATAAACTCATAAGTTTGCTTAGCCACCGGCTGGAAGAATCGGAGAATATCACCATTCTCGACCTGAAAGAAAAAAACCTGCGCCTGCAGGAAGCCTATGAAGAACTGAAAGCGGCTCAAGAACAGATCATCGAGAAGGAAAAACTTGAAAAGGAACTGGAGATTTCCCGGCATATCCAGCAAAGCATCCTTCCTGAAACCTTACCGCATGCGCCAGGGTACGAATTTGGGGCACTGATGATCCCGGCCCGCGCCGTAGGTGGAGACTTCTACACTTTCTTCAAATTGGGCAAAGACCGGCTGGGGATCGTTGTGGGGGATGTCTCAGATAAAGGAGTACCTGCCGCCCTGTTCATGGCCCTCAGCTACAGCCTGATCCGTGCCGAAGCTGTGCGTGCTAAGTCACCGGTCGAGGCATTAAAAAAGGTTAACCAGCACCTGCTGCAGATGAATTCATCGAGCATGTACGTCACGCTGGTGTATGGGATTCTGGATTTCAACAGCGGAGAATTCCACTATGCACGTGCCGCCCACCCAATCCCCTATCTCCTGGATGAGAAGGGCATTCCGTTAGGAGACAATGTCTCCCAAGCGCAGCCGCTGGGTTTATTTGACGATCCACCAATCGATGAACAAGTCATCCATTTGCCCCCTGGAGGCACCCTCCTGCTTTATAGTGATGGGATCACCGAAACCATGGATGAAGAAGGTCTCGAGTTTGGATTGGAATCTTTACGCCAGACCATGATCTCCAGTTGCACCTTCCCTGCCCAAGAGGTGTGTATCCGCTTGTGGGAGGATGTGAAGTTACATGGTGGAGCCCTGCCCCAACATGATGATTTCACCGCTGTTGTTGTAAAAAGAGCACTGGATAAATAGAAATGCGATCCCTTGACGATATTGCATCTGAAACCAGGTTGTTCCTGGGAAAAGTCCCTCTCTTAAAGGACCTGAGAGAGGCCTCCTTGATGACCCTGGCAGATGCAAGTAAATTCGCCAAGATTGAAAAAGGACAATTTATTTTCCTTCAAGATGACCCCGCAGAGAAGGCTTATATCGTTCGCTCAGGAAAAATATCCATCATCCTGGAAAGCCTGGACGGCCGGAAACTTGTGATCAACGAAATGCATCCGGGAGATTTCTTTGGTGAAGTGGGATTGCTGACTAAACAATCCCGTTCGTCCAGTGCAATTGCCCGCACTGACAGCGTGGTGCTGACGCTTCCGCGGCAGGCATTCTTGAGTATCCTGGAGAACGAACCGTCCCTGGTGCGCCGGTTATTGGAGATGACCGCCATCCGCCTGCGCGAGAGCAGTGAGCGGGAGAGCGCCCTGGCATTTCTAGATGCCCAAGGCAGATTAGCTCGTCTGCTGCTGCAACTGGGGCAACAGGAGCTGGAGAAAGGCTACATTACCATTTCGCAGGAGGAGCTTGCGGAGCGCACGGGTCAGACCCGACAAACGGTGGCAAAATCCCTGGGCCACTGGCGACGGGCTGGCTGGCTGATCACAGGCCGGGGCCGCATCATGCTGCTGAAACTCGAGGCCTTTTCCAACCTTGGCCTGGAAGAGTTAAATTAATTGCAAGACCTAAGAAGAATTAGCGGCACGGAGAAATAAAAAACCAGAATTGCATGCCGTTATGTCGTCAAAGTGACAGACAGCCCAATCAATAAATGGTATCTTATAGTCACAAAACAAAAATCAGCCAATCAAAAAAGGAGAATATCATGGACAACCAAGATTTAGCTTTCAGCCGATTACTCAAGAAACTGTCTGCACTGCGCGCAACCCTAACTGGCGGCGAACGTGACCTACTGGACGGACTTATCACCGGCCCGACCGATGAAGTCATGGCCCACTCAATGAGAGTGACTCCCATCAGCCCTGCCAAGAGCACCGTTAAGGCCACCTCCCAGGATGAAACACGGGCTAATGCGATGAAGGTCAGCACGGCCAAGAGCACAGCCAAAGCGACTTCCCCGGATGAGACCAGGGCCAATGCGATGAAAGTCAGCACGGCCAAGAGCACGGCCAAAGCCACTTCCCCGGATGAGACCAGGGCCAATGCGATGAAGGTCAGCACGGCCAAGAGCACGGCCAAAGCCACTTCCCCGGATGAGACCAGGGCCAATGCGATGAAGGTCAGCACGGCCAAGAGCACGGCCAAAGCCACTTCCCCGGATGAGACCAGGGCCAATGCGATGAAGGTCAACACGGCCAAGAGCACGGCCAAAGCCACCTCCCCGGATGAGACCAGGGCCAATGCGATGAAGGTCAGCACAGCCAAGAGCACGGCCAAAGCCACCTCCCCGGATGAGACCAGGGCCAATGCGATGACCATCTCGATCATATACGACCAGACAAAGAACGAGTATACACGCAGCCAATAACCCAACCGAAAATATGGTCAAGTAAAGTGGATTTTCCGCACCAGAGATGCTGCGGAAAATCCGTTTTACATTAGACTTCATGAATTGTTGATCCCGATTATGTTGTTTCCGAACATTGTGATCAAGGAATATCCCACGTTTTATTCGAGAATTAATATCCTTTACGAGGGGAGGGAGCTCATCAATGACCACCAGCAAGGATTGGCAGCACGAAGAATTACAAATCCAACTTAAACAATTACTAGCTGCGATCGAGGCCAGCGGGCACGCCATCCTTCCTCAATCGAATGATGAACTATTAAAATCGATCGTCGAAGCTGCGGCGCGGATTTTCAATGCCGCTGCAGCTTCGATCCTGCTTGTAAATGAACAGGAACAACTCCTGGAATTCAAGGTCGCTTACGGAGCTTCCAACCGCGACCTGGTAGGATCCAAATTCCCGATAGGTAAGGGCATCGCGGGATATGTGGTAATGACAGGCCAGCCGCTGGCCATTTCAAATGTCCGCCAGGATGCCAGGTTTAACCAGGATTTTGCTAAGAGCACGGGATATGTCCCTAATTCAATACTGGCAATGCCCTTGCGGGCAGGGGAACATGTTGTGGGTGTGATGGAGGTGCTGGATAAAATTGACTCAGCTTCCTTTGGGATCCAGGACATGGAATTATTGGGCATGTTTGCCCACCAAGCTGCTATTGCCATCGACCAATCTCAACGCCTAGGCAACCTCCAGGATGCTCTTGTATTGGGTTTAAAAAGATTGGCAACTGAACAAAAGCCTTTTGAATCAACCGAACTCCTTTCCAGCCTCGATTCGATCGCGGAGCTGAAGGACGGCAAGGATTTGCTCGCTTTGGCAGACCTATTCAGTGCCATCAGCGAGCTTGGGGAGGCGGAACGTAAAATGTGTTTCCAGATGCTAAAAGCCTTCGCTGATTACCAGCATTCCTCGCGAAAGATCCATCATGTCAGATGATGAAATGAGACCGGCCTGGTCGGAGCAATTTGCTGCTGAGGCGATCCGGCAAATCTTCCAGGACGGTCCCATTGCCGATCTAACCCCGGAATGGGCCTTCGGTGGGAGCACCGGGAAAGGAATTCGCGTGGCTGTCGTGGACAGCGGGGTGGAATTTGATCACCCTGCGCTGGGAAATTCCGTCCGCGGGGGAGTGGTGGTCGAATACGATGAGGATGCCGAAAACATGATCCGGTACGAAGCGGATGACCAACCGGTAGACCTGGCCGGACACGGTACCGCTTGTGCGGGCATCATCCATGCGCTTGCTCCGCAGGCAGAGATCATAAGTGTGCGTGTCCTGGGAAGCAATATGCGCGGGCGGGCAATCCAATTTGCCGGGGGCCTGGACTGGGCCATCGAGAACGGCATACAGGTAGTCAACTTGAGCCTGAGCACCTCCAAGGAGGAATACTTTGGGCTATTCCACGACCTGGCTGACCAGGCATATTTTAAAAACATGAATGTCGTCTGCGCGGTGAACAACTACCCCGAACCAAGTTTCCCATCCTTATACTCATCCGTGATCTCGGTGGCCGCGCATGAAGGCCATGATCCATTCACATATTATTACAACCCCTCCCCCCCGGTCGAATTTGGGGCTCCTGGCATTGACATCGACGTTGCCTGGATGAATAAACAATACGTGAACAGCACCGGTAACAGTTTTGCTGCGCCGCATATCACCGGGATCATTGCCCTGATACGTGCCAAGCATCCGGAGCTGACCCCTTTCCAGGTGAAGACAATTCTGCTGGCCTGTGCCTCAAATATGCAGCGCATGGATAAGAAGCCAAAATACAGGAAGACCTCCCGCAAATAGGATGTTGCATTTTTTCGGTTTTCCTTCTACAAAACTTAATATCCCCAAAACACCTGGCGATAGCACAAAGGAACATAGATCATTATGGGATCTCTTGAAACGACAACCCGCTGGCTACTAAAGGATCTGCTTCCCGACCCGGTTGAGCAGGCAGTTGAGGAACAACTATCAAACCTGGAAAAAGCGGTCTCAGACCTTGAAGAGATGCGCCCTAACCTTACTGGCGAGGTATCCCAGGAAAAATTCACCCGAGCAACAAGGTTGCTCGAGGCCATCAACTCAATGATGCGGCGCCTGCAAGCCTACTCCTACCTGTGGCTCTCGGAAAATACCCAAAACGAGGCAGCGCTGAACCAGCGTGACCGTTTAGATCAATCCATGGTCAACTTTGGCAACAGGGTCTTGTTCTTTGAGATATGGTTTAAAGATTTGCCTGAACCAGCGGCGAAAAAACTCATCTCTGGCAGCGGAGATTTAAGATATTTCCTTGAATCGATCCGCCGCTTTAAACCATACACCCTGAGTGAAAAAGAGGAGAAACTGCTCGCGCTCAAGGACCCCAACGGGATCGATGCACTGATGAGCCTGTACGAAATGATTACCAACCGGTTCACTTTTTCACTAGAAGTAGATGGTGAAAAAAAGAGTCTTACCCGTGATCAATTAACCAGCTATTATTACCATGCTTCAGCAGAGATTCGCCGCAAAGCCTACCAGGAGCTCTACCGGGTCTATGGTGAGAACTCCACCGTACTGGCCCAGATCTACAGTCATCGCGTGCGGGACTGGCATGCTGAGGGGATCGAGCTACGAGGCTATTCTTCCCCGATTTCAGCCCGCAACCTGGGGAACGATCTCCCAGACGAGGTGGTAGAAACCCTGCTTTCCGTTTGCCGGAAGAATGCCCCCCTCTTCCAGCGCTATTTCCGATTCAAGGCGAGTGCGCTCGGCTTTGAAAAACTGCAACGCTACGATATATACGCGCCCCTAATCAACGCAGATAAAAAATATGAATTTTCTCATGCCATCCAAATGGTGCAGGAAACCTTCCAGGCTTTCTCGCCCCAGATGGCCGGTTTAGCCAAGCGGGTAATCGACCAGCAACACCTTGATTCAGAGGTGAGGCACGGGAAGCGCGGCGGGGGTTTCTGCTATGCGGTGCTGCCGGAACTCACACCCTGGGTGCTGGTCAATTACAATGGCCGCCCCGGCGACGTCGCCACACTGGCACACGAATTGGGACATGCCGTGCACGCCATGCTGGCCAAAGACCATTCGGTTTTATCTTTCCATGCCTCGCAACCCCTAGCTGAGACTGCTTCCGTGTTTGCCGAGATGATGCTGACTGACCAGTTGTTACGGGAAGAACAGAATCCCGCCGTCCGGCGCGACCTGCTTGTGCGAGTGATCGATGACGCCTACGCAACAGTGATCCGCCAAGCCTATATCACCATTTTTGAAAGAGACGCGCACCGAAAGCTGGTAGAGGGAAAATCGTTTGATGAAGTGGCTGATGCCTACCACGCCATTCTTTCCGAGCAATTCGGGGAAGCCGTAGAGTTGTCTGACGAATTCAAATGGGAGTGGATCACCATCCCCCACATCTATGACTTTCCATTTTACACATATTCTTATAGTTTTGGCCAGCTCCTGGTACTAGCTTTATACCAGCAGTACCGCGGCGAAGGGACAACTTTCATTCCAAGGTACTTGAAAATCCTTTCTTATGGTGGTTCGGAAGCACCTGTGAAGATCCTGGAGGAAGCAGGTCTGGATATCTCTGCCGAGTCTTTCTGGCAGGGCGGTTTTGATGTTCTTGACAATATGATCTCCGAACTTATCCGGATCGAGTAAGGAGAACCAATGGGCATAGCCGCAGCAGTGACAACCCGCATGTCCCCCTTTGCAGTTTTCCGCAACAAGGATTTCAGCAAAATGTGGACAGGCCAATTGGTCTCGACGATGGGATCGGCATTGACATCCCTGGCCGCTTCGATCTATGTCTTCCAAAAGACGAACTCCGCAATGAGCGTTGGCCTGATGCTGATGGCCACTGCCGCTCCAAGCCTGTTGGTGGGTTTATTTGCCGGAGTCCTGGTGGACCGATTCAACCGAAAACGGATCATGATGACCGCTGACCTGACGCGGGCTGTGCTGGTGTTCCTCATCCCCTTCCTGGTCCCGCTCAGCATTGTCTGGTTGTATGTGATCATCATGCTAACCAGCGCCATAGGACAATTCTTCGATCCCGCCCAGGAGAGTGTACTGCCTGAAGTAGCTTCGGAGGAAGAATTGGCAGCCGCCAACTCACTCATGGCAATCAGTTCGTTTGGAGCAACGGCAGTCGGCTTTGCCGCCTCCGGCCTGCTAGCTGCAGCGGCAAATATCAGCTGGGCGTTTTACCTGGATGCAATCTCGTTTGTTTTTTCAGCCGGGTGCATTTTCCTGGTTAACATCAAGCCTATTCAGTTGGATGAGGAAACCAACGCCTCGATCGTGATAAAAAACCTGAAGGTTGGCGTGAGGCAACTTTTCGATACGCCCATCCTGCGGTCCCTATTTGTGACTTCGATTCCAACACTGGTTGCATTTGGTCTTTCAAACGCATTGCTGCTGCCTTTTGCGCTGCGGGCTCTTAACGCCAGTGAATTCGAATACGGCTTGCAAGAGGGCCTCACCTCACTGGGTTTTGTGGCTGGCAGCCTGCTGATGGCGAGTATATTTGACCGGATGCGAGAGGGCGCCTGGATCGCGACTGGTTTTATCGGCATGGCTCTCATGAGCATTGTCTATTCCTTCACTCATTCCATTCCTTTGGCAATCGGAATTGTAGCGATATCCGGTTTTTTCAACGCACCATCTTCCATCGGACGACGCTTGGTGATTCAGCGAAATACGCCGCGTGAAATGCGCGGACGTGTGAACAGCGTCTTTTTTGTCGCGCGGGATATCCTTTTCCTGGTCGGAATGGCCGCAGCCGGACTTGCTGATTTCATCGACGTACGCTGGATGTACTTCAGCAGCGCCATCCTTTTGTTAGGTGGAGGGGTACTCGTCCTAGTCCTGCCAGGCTTGCGCCAGAATGGGGCGGAATGGAGAAGAGCGCTGACCCTGCTAAAGGGTGCTCCTGCCAGTCCGGGATTGGGTATTGGACGAGTTGCTGTGCCGGGAGACATGGATACACTGGTCGGTTTATTACCCACCCTAGCAACCCTCACAGTAAAAGAGCGTTCGATGTTCCTTTCGCAGGCACATGTGGTGGAAGCACCTGCAGGGACAAATATCCTCAGGCATGGAGAGGGTGGGGATGCTGCCTACTTTATAATGGCTGGACGCGCCGTTGCGGGAATTGCCACAGGAGAAGGGAAATACAGATCCCTCTCCAGTATGACCCCAGGAGATTTCTTTGGTGAGATTGCCGCCCTGACCGGAGCAGCACGCACAGCAGATGTAGTGGCTGAAGAAAATACCAGTTTGATCCAGGTTCCGGCGCAGACATTACGAAGTCTCATGAACAACCCTGCACTCAGTGCCCTCTTCTTAGCCAAGATGAGCGAGCGGCTGGGGCGTACCACCATCAACGAACTGCCTCGTTTTGCCGGGGTGGACCAGCAAGCTGTGCGCGATCTCCGTACTGTGCCTGTGGAGTAATAGGGCGGCCTACAGCAAGCCACCTAAATCCATGCAGAAAGATGCACTTTCCTACCGGAATTTCGTGGGGATCGAAAATCTTTTAGTATTAGGATTATTTCCACCAACATTGTCCAAAAGGAGGATGACCATGTCAAAATATATGCTGGTTTATACCGGTGGAAAAATGCCTGAAAGTGGAGCTGAACAAAAAGCAGTCCTGAAAGATTAGGAGATTTGGTACACGCGGGCGGGGATGGCGGTCATCGATCAGGGCAATCCGTTTACCCCGATGGCCAAGAATATCAGCCCCGACGGAAGGATCATTGATGGCTCCTCTGACTGCATGGCCAGCGGATATTCCTTGATCCAGGCGGATTCGATCGACGCAGCTGTTGCCCTTGCGAAGAGCTGCCCGTTCCTAAAGGACAGGGCCAGGACAACTGTGTACGAGACGTTCAATGCAATGGGAATGTAGATCGAATTGATGCAAGTAACAAATGACCTCCGAGGACATCAGGCCCTCGGAGGCTTTATTTTAAATCCCTCGAATTCATTTTCCCGGGATAAATGTCCCTTTTTGACCAACCCCCATAATTTGATTCACTGTCTTATTGAACTATCTTCACATTGAACAGCGCGGTGCCGAGGGTACCCCTGATCCGCATCCAGATTGACAGGTACATTTCAGCGGCACGCGCCGTGGTGATATCGCCCAAATCGATCACCTGCTTCCATCCAAACCAATCCGTGAGAATTTCGACCACCTTTGCCTTTGCCTGGACGTCATTGCCGCTGACAAAAATGGCATGGTCGCCATCGGCTAGTTGACGGGGATTAGCCATTAAGGCGGCGGATACGGTATTCAGCGTTTTAATGACCTTGACCTGGGGGAAGGTGCGCTGAATCTGCTCTCCCAATGAATCCGTGTTTGCCACGAAGAATGACGGCGGCGTGCCAGCTGAGTAGACCAACGGGTTGGATATGTCAATCAGGATTTTGCCCTTCAGATTGGCAATGCCGGCGTTGGAGAGTGCCTCGATCGAATTTTTCCCATTGGTGGCGTTGAACAGGATTTCGCCGTGAGCAGCGGCCTCGGCAATCGATCCGACCCGAATGTGACCGCCGACTGTGCCAAGCCAGTCCTGTAATTTTTCAGGGTGGCGAGAAGTCAAAACCACATCGTGTCCCAGGGAGGCTAATTTGCCTCCAATTGCTTTTCCTACCATGCCTGAACCGAATATCCCGATTTTCATTTTTCTCCCAGCAACGATAATTTTTATTAAAAATATAATACAAATTTTAAGGGAGTCAAGAGAAAAATAAAAAAAATTAATAAATCCCCCCTACTTAACAGTCCCTCTCCCGAGGCGGACATGGATACCACCGTTGACCAAAGCCAAGGAGGTATCAAATTTGAGGCGCATTTGACCAAGCAGGGCAGTATCGCTGCACAAAACGGACACCTCCCAACCGGGGCATTTCCGGCGCAGAACATTTCCAAACTGAGCGTACAGATTGCGCAGGTCCCTGCCTTCGTCAAGGCGCAGACCGTAGGGTGGATTGGTAACGACCCAGCCGGTGCCGGAAGGAGGCTGGATGGATGAAACTGCCTGGCACTGGAAATCAATGTATTCGGAAACCCCGGCGCGTTCTGCATTGGCTCGAGCACTTTTTATGGCGCCGGCGTCCCGATCGGAGGCCTGGATGAACGGGTGCGCGGACGAACGGGAGGAGACTTGTGCGAGGGTGGCGTGCCAGAGGGATTCGTCGAAGCCGGGCCAATCCATGAAAGCGAAGCGGCGGTGAATCCCCGGGGGGATACCAAGCGCCAGTATGAGCGGCTTCGATGGGGATCGTCCCGGAGCCGCAGAAGGGATCGAGCAGAGGTGAAACCTGGTCCCAACCCGAAGCCATGAGCAAAGCGGCAGCTATGGTCTCGCGCAGAGGAGCCTTGGCGACCGCCTGGCGGTAACCGCGCTTGTGCAAGAGGGTGCCGGAAGAATCCACACTGACGGTACATTTGTCGTCTGCAAGGCGGATGACCACCAACTGGGAAGTCATATCGCCGTCCTCGTCAGGTTTGAGGAGAGGGGAAGGGGATCCCAACCTCTGCTCCAAAGCACGGGAAGCCACCCGGGCGACGACGTCAGAACGGTAAAGTTTGGATTTATGGCAGGTGACACGCAGGGAAACCGGCTGACGGGGAGCGAGGAAACGCTCCCAAGGCAGGGAGGCAAGGCGCTGCTCAAGCTGGGGAATGGTGGTCGCATAGAAAAAATTTCCCAGCCGGGCCAGGATGCGGCTGGCGGTGCGCAGGTGGAGGTTGGTGCGATAAAGGGCAGCCAGATCACCCAGGAAGAGGATGCCGCCTGGCTCTTGGGAGGCAGGAGCGAGATCCAGGGCACGTAATTCCAGAGAAGTGAAGGGTTCCAATCCGGGGGCGGATACTGCAAAGAAAGAGTCCAAAGAAAAACCTATCCACCAGAGATAAACTGAGATTAACGGAATAAAAAAACCAATGCCTCTTTGAAGAAGAACTTCAAGAAAAACTTATTCACCACAGATGAACACAGATAAAAGGGATAAATAAATTGATAATAATATAGATTAATTAGAAGTTGACGATCATGAAAATTCTGCGGCAGGTTTGCGGGTGAGAATGTCTTTCTGATGCTCCTTACGGCGAGGATCCTTCTCGACGAAGACCGGGCGGCGGGTGAAGGGGTCTAGTTCGGTGTAATACATCAAGCTGGCGTAAGTGGACGGAGTGGGGGTGAAGATCTGCACCTGTTCCGGGTTGACGTGCAGTTTTTCGCTGGTAAAGCGCTTCAAGCGGACCATATCCTGGGCAGTGCAACCGGGGTGGGCAGCGATCATATAGTAAGTGAGGAACTGGGGCTTGCCGGCGAGGCGGCTGAGGCGGTCGAACTTTTCCTTGAACTTCAGGAGAGATTCCGGACCGGGTTTCCCCATCAAGTCGAGGACATTTTTTTCGGAATGCTCGGGGGCGATCTTCAATTGACCGGAGACGTGGTGTTCGACGATCTCACGCAGATAGTCCTCGCCGCAGAGGGCGTCGCCCAGGAGCATGTCATAACGAAGACCAGATGCGACGAAAACCTTCTTGATCCCCTTCAACTGCCTAACCTGGCGAAGTAACTCCAATTGAGGACGATGATCCACTTCGAGGAGGGGACAGATCTCAGGGAAGAGGCAGCTTCTGGCAGGACAGGCACCGTTCCTGAGTTTCTTACCGCACTCAAACCCGTACATGTTGGCGGTAGGTCCACCCAAGTCGAGGATGTAACCTTTGAATTCAGGATGGGCAGTGAGACGTACGGCTTCATCGAGGATGGATTGGGGGCTGCGCCAGCGTACCGTGCGGCCCTCGTGAACGGCGATGGCGCAGAAGCTGCACTCACCGTAGCAACCACGGTGGGTGGAAATGGAGAAGCGGATGGTTTCCAGCGCCTTCACCGCCCCCTGGGCTTCATAATAAGGGTGCTGGGCACGCTCGAAATCGAGGGCGTAGACGGCATCCAATTCGGATTGAGTCTGGTAAAGGGCCGGCGGATTCTGGACCAGGAAGCGGTCGGCATGCCGCTGGCAGAGTCCGCGCCCGGAGATGGGGTCATTGTTCTTGTAGAAGGTGTGGAACATCTCGATGAAAGCGAGTTTGTCCTGTGCGACGGTTTCGTAAGAAGGCAATTCCAAGTACCCGGAGGGCTTGTCTTTGGAAATGTAGCACAGACCGCGCACCTGGCGCGGGTCCTGACCGGCGCGAAGGGCGGCGGCGAATTCCAGGGTCGCTTTTTCAGCCATGCCGTATAGGATGTAGTCAGCCTTGGCGTCGAACAGGACGGAGCGGCGGACGGCGTCATCCCAATAATCGAAATGAGCCACCCGCCGCAGGCTGGCTTCGATGCCACCCAAAACGATGGGGTGGGCAGGTTGGCCGGGATGAAGCCGCTTGGAAAAACGGCGGATGATGTTGGAGTAGACGATCGTGGCACGGTCTGGGCGACGGGTGTTTTCGCCACCGGGGGTGTAATCATCCGACCGGCGCGGCTTTTTAAGGGCGGTGTAATTGGCGACCATCGAATCGATGCTGCCAGCGGTCACTCCCCAGAACAAGCGCGGCTCTCCGAGACGGGAAATATCAACATCCGTTTTCGGGTCGGGTTGGGCGATGATCCCGACGTGGTAGCCGGCGTGGAGGAGAACTTTTCCGATGACGGCGGTACCGATAAAGGGACTGTCAATATATGAATCGCCGGTGACCAGGATGACGTCGAGCGCATCCCAGCCCAGTCGTTTTACTTCTTCAGGGGTGGTGGGGAGAAACATGGGGTGATTATAGCCGGGTAAGGGAAGATTAGCGGAAAAGCTAACCAACCGCTCACAATTCGTACAAAAACAAAATTGTCCGGGCAGGTAACCCGGCGGCACCCGGAGACACTTCCTTACCGCTGCTTCCTTTCGGACCTGACGGGGTTCGAAAGGCTCCGCCGCGCCGGACCCACCCGGACGGGGGAAGGATACCGCAAGGCGGGGGGTGTGTCAACCACCCGGAAAACCCATTTACAAGACAGATGAGAATGAGTATCATTTCCCCAATCCAGGTCATCTAATACTTACTTAAAGGAGGGCAGAATGACCCGATTGGAAAGTTTCCGAGCCGAAAAAGATGAATTCTTTGCCAAGCACCTGCAGAGCCCGCTGACCCACGCGCAAAAACATGAATTCAAAGGTCTCAAGTATTATCCGGAGAATCCCGGCTTAAGACTGGAAGTTCCAGTCGAAGTATTTCCGACCCAGGAGAATGTTTCGATCCAGACGACCGGGGGCGAGCCACAACTTTACAAGCGGTATGGAAGACTCAAATTCGAGGTGGAAGGACAAGGCGCAGAACTAACTGTATATTCAAACCAGGATGGTTTTTTCCTGCCATTTGTCGACAGCCTGGCGGGAAAAGAGACCTACCCGGCGGGGCGTTATATCGAGGTAGAGCAACTTAAGGATGGAAAATTCCTGGTGGATTTCAACCTGGCATACAACCCTTACTGCGCTTACAATGACGCATGGTCGTGCCCGCTCACCCCGGCTGAAAACCGTCTAAAAGTGGCGATCCGGGCGGGGGAGAAAATCTTTCACGCGGAAGAACAAGGCACATAAATAAATCTTCCATCACCATTGCCAATTAAAAACCTTTCATCCCGGACTAATAGAAAGCGACCTGCCTGGCAGGTCGCTTTTTTGAATGGAAGCTTAAGGAAAAAAACTCTTATGAGCTAGGCAGCCACAGTGTCTGATACGGGTCGAGCATGCTAATCCCATTATGGAGAGATACGGTTTGGGTCCGCGCAGTGATGTTTTGCAGACACAAGACTTTTTGTGAGCCATCGGGGGAAGTACGCAAAACAGCAAAAACACTCCGACCCGCATCCAGAATTTTTTGCAGCCCGTTGGGGTTGAAGGCGGGCGAGCTGCTATGCCGGGCAAGCAATTGAGAATAGCGCCTAAAGACTTTAGAACGAAGGGAAGCTGGGTCGGCAAGCAACCGCTCCAGGTCGAGGCGGGCCAGTTTTTCACGATTGATTGCGCGGTTGTACTTTTTTATCTGGCTCCCCTCCTTCCAATTGCGGGAACCAAATAAGCTATGGAAATAGATGCCCGGCACGCCAAGCAAAGAAATCATGATCGCCTGGGCTGCCATGAACCGGGAGACTTGAAGTTCAAGCGGTTCGATAGCGATTGGATCGGATAAGGCGTCAAAGTAATTGATGTTCAGTTCATATGGGCTTTGCGAACCATCCGGATCATGTTTATACGATATCAATCCACCATGAGCGAGAGTTTGATCGACCAGGGCATCGATCTCAGGAGAGGATAAAATCCCGCGAACAGGATTCAGCCCAATCCCATCATGCGAAGCAAGGAAATTGAAAAAAGTCGTCCTTTCTGAGGGGAGGTCAAGCGCGGAAGCCCAGGCCGAGAGAATGGATGAATCACCAGTGCGGAGGGTATGGAGGACAAGCGGCGGGAGGGCAAAATTATAGACGAGCTGGGCTTCATTCATACCATCGCCAAAATAAGAAAGGTTGTCCTCTTGGGGGATGTTGGTCTCGGTAATGAGACGGACATGGGGTGCTGCCTGGTCCAAAACCGTACGCAGGAGTTGAACGATGGCGTGGGTCTGCGGCAGGTTGATACAAGGCGTACCCAGCTCTTTCCAGAGGTAAGCGATCGCATCGAGGCGGATGAACTGAGCCCCGCGCTGAGCGTAGAATAACAGAATATCAAGCATTTCGAACAAGATATCCGGGTTGTGAAAATTCAAATCCGCCTGGTCAGCACTGAAGGTCGTCCACACGTGACGGGAGCCTGAGGAAGTCTGGAATTCAGTCAGCAGAGGCAGCGGTACGAGGACGGACGACGTGAGACAAGTCAGGGCTGCCATCCACTGTCAGGAAATAATCACGGTATGGCGTCTCCTCTCTTAGGAAAGCCTGGAACCAGTCCCCCTGCACGGATGCATGATTAATTACACAATCGACCATCAAACGGAAGGATCGACCCATCCGTTCGACGTCCTGCCAGGAGCCGAGGGCAGGGTCAACGGCGCGATAATCCATGACCGAGAAACCATCGTCCGAAGACGAGGGATAGAACGGCAGGATGTGAATCCCACTGATCACACCTTTACATTTTGCTTCGCAAAATTCCGCGAGAGTTTGTAAATATGGCCTGCCAGGCTCGCCAATCTGGTCACCGTACGTAATCAGGATCGAATCGCGTTCCGATAGAGAAAGTTCGGCGGGAGCCGTGATTTGTCCGCGATATTTATCCACTAGCGCTTGTAAATTCGGTGCAATCCGGCCAGCGAGATGTGAATCATAAATTCGGGCAAGTTGTGTGGTATAAAAAGAACCACTCATGAGAGTAATTTTACCGTATTCGCTCATGGGCTCCATGGGAAACCAACAGGATTTTGAGATAATCTATTCAAAAAGGAGGTAAAAATGACCCCCTCTCGGCATATCGGATTTATCTCCACGCGTTTTGCAGGGACTGACGGCGTCAGCCTCGAGACTGCCAAATGGGCGACCGTTCTGGAACGCATGGGCCACACGTGCAGCTACTTCTGTGGTGAGTGTGACCGTCCAAAGGAAACAAGTTACGTTGTCCCCGAAGCTTTTTATCGTCATCCAAAGATCGACAGCATAAACCAGATTGTTTATACAGGAGAATGGGGGAAAATACACGCGGGCCGTCAGGTGCAGCGTGAAATCAAATCCCTGCACCAGGATTTTTTCTCAGTCTACATCCGCCCAGCCAGTGTCACGAAACAAGTGGAGGAATTAAAAGAGTACTTCAAAAAACACCTGTATGAATATGCAACCAGGTTCCATTTGGAAGCGCTGATCGTTGAGAACGCCCTGACCATCCCGATCAACCTGCCGCTCGGACTGGCCCTGACCGAGTTCATTGCCGAGACGGGATATCCCGTCATCGCGCACCATCACGATTTTTACTGGGAGCGCCAAAGGTTCTTCAACAACTCCGTGCACGATTACCTAGCAGCTGCTTTTCCAGCCAACCTGCCCTCCATCCGGCACGTGGTGCTCAATTCGGTGCAGGCATACCAACTCGCGTCCAGGACTGGCATGGCAGCCATGGTCATCCCAAATGTCATGGATTTTGATACGCCACCAAACCCGCCGGATGACTATGCAAGGTCTGCGCGTGCCGACCTGGGGGTGGCTACCGATCAATACCTGATCCTCCAGCCAACGAGGATTATCCAGCGGAAAGGCATCGAGCATGCGATCGAATTGACCCGCAGCCTGGGCTTGCCAGCCAAACTAGTAATCACGCACGCTGCCGGAGACGAGGGCACGGATTACGAGAAGAGGGTACGCAAGTTCGCTGCCATGCTGGACGTGACCGTCAATTTTGAGTCGGCGATCGTCAGCGCAAAGCGCGGTATTACCCCGGGCGGGCGGAAAATCTATGCGCTTGCAGATATCTATCCGCAAGCTGACCTGGTGACCTATCCTTCATCCTTTGAAGGTTTTGGGAATGCCTTCCTGGAAGCCATTTATTACAAGCGCCCGCTGGTGGTAAATAATTATTCCATCTATGAAGCAGATATCAAGCCAAAGGGGTTCCAGGTGCTCGAATTCGATGGGTTCATCAGTGAAAAAACCCTGGAGGACACGCGTTCCATTCTTACACATCCGGAGCAGGTAAAACAACAATGCGATTACAACTATGAACTAGCCCGCCGTTATTTTTCATATACCATGCTCGAGCGCAGGCTGGGACTGCTGCTATCCGACTGCTTTGGAGAGGCTGAATGAAAATTGCCATCATGCATTACGCATCTCCCCCTAATGTCGGCGGCGTGGAAAGTGTATTGGCACATCATGCTCTCCTGCTGGCAAATGCAGGGCATGATGTAACCATCCTGGCAGGACGTGGCGAAGTATTTGACGAACGCATCCCCGTACGGATCCTGCCGTGCCTGGACTCGCGTCATGCAGAAGTGATCAAGATTAAAAAAAACCTGGATACCGGCAAGGTCACAGACGATTTCGAGGCCCTAAGCGAACAGATCAAATTGGACCTGCTTAAAGAGTTACAAGAATTTGGGTTATTAATTGCCCACAACGTGGCCTCCTTGCATAAAAACCTGGCATTGACCGCGGCCTTGAATCAGGTCTACCAGATACCCGGCTTTCCTCACCTAATCTTGTGGCATCACGACCTGGCCTGGACCACGCAGAGATATCGTCCTGAAATGCATGACGGTTACCCATGGGATCTCCTCCGTTCGAATTGGGCAGGCGCCACCCACGTGACGATCTCGAAGGTCCGCCGCAAGGAACTAAGCGACCTGCTAAGCATTCCAGCGGAATCCGTTCATGTAATCCCCAATGGAGTGGACCTGAGCACCTTTTTTAAACTCGAACCGAGAACGATCCAATTAATGGAGCAATTAAATCTCGGCAAGGCAGACCCGTTGTTGCTGTTACCTGTACGTCTCACGCCGAGGAAAAATATCGAACTTGCGCTGCGCGTGCTGGCAGAACTCCGCATGGATTACCCCTATGCCATGCTTTTGGTCACTGGCCCAGAAGGATCCCATAACCCGGCCAACGCGGCCTACAAGCAGAAACTTCTTCAACTGCGTGGGGAGCTTGCCTTGCAGGGGGCAGCGCATTTCCTGGCCGAAGTAGCAGATGAGACACTGCCCGACGCCATCATTACTGATTTCTACCGGCTTGCAGATGCGTTGTTATTCCCGAGCTACGAAGAAGGATTCGGAATCCCGATCATCGAGGCTGGGGTCAATTCCATACCCGTCTTCTGCGCCGACATCCCGGTGCTGCGGGAACTTGGCAGCGAAGATG
The DNA here is from genome assembly GCA_963760245.1 of uncultured Chloroflexia bacterium. Lineage (GTDB taxonomy): Bacteria > Chloroflexota > Anaerolineae > Anaerolineales > Villigracilaceae > UBA877. Next base: position 151,477 of record CAVXCH010000005.1, read on the forward strand.
CCAATTATTTTGGAACCCAAGCCGAACCAGGTTCAATCGCAAAACAGATTGCAAGCAGGCTGATAGGCTCAGCGACGTCGCGCCTGGCACGGCGCGCCAAACATGGGTACACATGGGATTCCATTTATCGGTTACACATAGAACCGTTGATCCAGGAGGTGATGGTATGAGCAAAGTTTTGCGAAAAACCAAAACCGTCCTCGTCCCCATCGGGATCGGTACGGTTGGACAATCCGCATTAACCATCGCGCAGGCGATAGCAGAGGAAGTCGTCCTGGTGGGCGTAGTTCCCATTGCGAGTGGAGAATCTGTCAGTGCGGGCGCACAGGGGGCAAGAGCGGTCCGCAAACGCCTACTCTCCCTGGGGAATGCCACCACCCGATTCAAATCCACCGTGATCGTATCCGAATCGCCTTGGAAAGATATTCAGGAAGTCATCTCTTTCGAGAAACCTGATCTCTTAATCGTCGAGTGGAAAGATGGGCTAATAACGTGCGGGGTCCCGGTATCAGACATCCTCTCCAATACACTTTGCGACGTTGTCATTTTGCGCGGGGCATCCCCGTTAAAATTCGAGCGAACTTTGATCGCAGTAAGAGGCGGATCGTATGCAGAATTGGCACTCCAGGCTGGAATGAGCCTGCATCCTGCCTGCCTGGACGTGCTGCATCTTGCCTTGACAGGAAAGGAAAACGACACACCCTTCAAAGGGATGAAGCATATCCTGCGTCAGATCCCCGAAGTCAACCTGCGCTCGGTTACAACGAGCGATACTGCACAAGCCATCCTAGAAGAATCCGGACAATACGACATGGTCGTTCTGGGCGTAACTGCCAGCAAGAGCATGGGCGGCCCATCCATCGGTCCAGTAGCGGAGAAGATGCTGCGTGAAGCGCGTGCCACCGTTATGGTCGTGAAAACCCGCCGTCCCATCTCAGAGAACATGCTAGACGAAAGCGCAGGAGCCCTGGCTATCTCAATCCTGGTGGATAAATGGTTTGCCGAAAACACGTTTCACGCCAATGAATTTGCGGACCTGAAACAACTCATGGCGCTTAAAGAGAAACAAGGGGTAACCATCAGCCTGGCCCTGCCGGCTTTGAATGAGGAGAAAACCGTCGGAAAAATCATCGCGATGATAAAAAAAGCCCTCATGGTTGAAACACCCCTTCTGGATGAAATGGTCCTGATCGACTCCAACTCGATCGATCAAACCCGCCAGATCGCAGAGAGTCTCGGCGTCCCAGTGTATATACACCAAAAATTATTACCCGAGTTGGGAGCGCGGGAAGGGAAGGGGGAGGCCTTATGGAAGAGCTTGATGGTCACAAAAGGCGACATTATCGCATGGATCGATACCGACATTATTAATATCCACCCCCGTTTCGTATATGGTGTCATTGGTCCACTCCTGCTTAACCCTGAAATTCAACTTGTCAAGGGCTTTTACCGCCGTCCGCTCAAGCTGGGAGGCAAAACATTAGCAGGTGGCGGCGGGCGGGTGACCGAACTCACGGCACGCCCGCTGTTGAACCTCTTTTACCCAGAATTATCCGGAATCGTCCAACCACTGTCAGGAGAATATGCGGGGAGGCGCGGAGCCCTCGAAAAGGCGATCTTCTTCTCAGGCTACGGCGTGGAAACTGGCCTGTTGATCGATGTATTCGAACAATTTGGGTTACGTTCCATCGCACAGGTGGACCTGCTGGAACGCATCCATAAAAACCAGGACCTGGTGGCACTGAGCAAAATGTCCTTTGCCATCATCCAAACCGTGCTTCGCAAAATCGAAACCCGTTACGAGCGTGCGATCGTAGAAGACGTCAACAAGACCATGAAGTTGATCCGTCACTCGCGGGATGGATATTACCTGACCGTGGAGGATATTGCCGAACGCGAACGACCCCCCATGATCAATGTGCCTGCGTATATGGAGCGCGGGAAAGAGTGAAGCGGTTTTGCCTGGTACGCCACGGTCAAACCGATTGGAATCTCGAAGGGCGCTTCCAGGGCCAAAGCGACACGCCGCTCAACCAAACCGGGCGCGCGGAGGCCCAATCCCTGGCCGAGCAGTTGAGAGGACAATCTTTTAAGGCGATTTTCACCAGCGACCTAATGCGCGCAATCGAGACGGCAGAGATAATCGCTGCGATGCTGGGACTGCCAGTGTCGCCTGAACCACGACTGCGCGAGATCAACCAGGGAGAATGGGAAGGACAGTTCGTGGAGGACATTAAAGCCCGAAGTGCTGAGAATTGGGACCAGCGAACTATCGACCCTGCCAATTTTCACCCACCCGGAGGGGAATCGGTGGTTGAGGTGGCCGAGCGCACCCAGGCAGCCATGAGTAATATCGCGCACCTTTATCCGACCGGTTCCGTGCTAATCATCTCGCACGGGCTGGCGCTTGCCACCATCATCTGCCGGGAAGGTGGCATTCCATTAGCAGAGGCATTCAGGCACATCCCTGAAAATGCCACCCCCACCTGGGTGGATTGGGACGATATTCATTCGTCGAATTTGATGTAAATTACTACTGAGTGCCTGCCGCAGGTCCACTGGATTTGGAACATCAAACCACACATAGGGGGAGGTTTTTTAGTGCCCCTAGAGGGGGAAAGCATGTTCGGGTCAATAGAATCAAGGGAAAATTTGTAATGGATTCTCGCTTGATTGTAGCCTAGCTCGAATTTGGAAATGAACCCAGGCAAGAAGTATCGTAAGGATCCGGTATTGCCAACGTTGTGCAATTTGACCATGGACTTGGTCCATATCTCCAAAGTGGCCTGTAAGGCTTCAGGGCTGATTTCTATATCTGCATTAGCTTGGCGGATCTCAAGAGATTTGATCTCAGCCCTTAGGATTGGCTACTCAGTCTCTTGTGCTTTCAAGCGGGCACGTGGCGCAGTGGTCAGTGTATGCGACCCATAATCACTTGGCCGATGGTTCGAATCCAGCCCAGTCCACCTATAAAAGTGTTACCTTGAGAAGAACTCCCCCGTTAATTTTTTGGGTGAGTCGATTATTTTTAACCGTTCGGATGCTGAAGTCCCCAGCCCAACTCGCAGTAGCTTGGTAGATTGATACGTCTTTTGGAGTCGCATTTTGTGGCTTTTACATTTTTCTTCCAGAACGTCCCTAGCAGAGTGCACCGCTACCAGGCAAAGATAGCTCTCTCATGAAATACTCGCTCTACAGGTCTACTCCAATGTGATTGACTTGCGGACCTCTGCGACTCCAATTCAATCTTTTATACCCGCCTAAGAGTAAGTTCTGTTAAGAATACTTTGACTGCGGCCTTTCCCAGACATCCGCATGTTTGAGAATATCAAGGAGGATTAATAGCTTTCTGGAATTCTCCTTGACGGGGGAGAAAAAATTGTATAAAATGCTTCAGCTTTGGAAATATTTAATTATTAAAATATTCAAGAATGGAAATTTATGCCTGATTCCCTCACTCCCACAAGCTCTCCTGCGAACGTCAAATTGCTGCAGCGGATCATTCGCCTGAGAAGCCACTTCAACCTAACACTGCCGGAAAATATCAGCCTGATAAAAAAACAGATTCTCGAGTCAAACCTTTCAAGCAAAGGCACCCGGATCAATAATCCCAGCCTGTTCGCTAACGCCGGCAGCGTTTTATCCAATTACGAAGGTCCGGTCAGTATGGGTGAACTCAGCCGCGACCTGGAAGTTCCCCTCAGCACGGCCACGCGCACAATGGATTGGCTGGTTGACAACGGATACGCAAAGCGGTTACCCGATCCGAAAGATCGCCGCATCGTCCGAGTGAAATTGACTGAAAAGGGAAAAGAAACCTACCAGGTGATCAGTATATTCATGCTGAGAAGGTTTGAAGAAATCCTTAGTCCGTTGACTCCGGAAGAGCGGGAAACCATCACAACCCTGTTGAACAAAGTAATGGATGCGTTTGAAAAGGCGACCTGAAGCGCTGGCCCAAGCATTCTTATATCACTTTGCAAACAAGCTCCCCCCATGTTCACAAGTGACATTTATTATCCAGGAGCCAGACCATGAGACGTTTTCGAGCGTTGATCAAGAAGGAACTTCTCCATATGGTGCGCGATCCGCGCACGTTGATCTTCATCTTTATCATGCCAGTACTAGCAGTTGCTATTGCTGGGTTATGCCAATAACACGGATGTTAAAAATGTGCCCACGGTTATTTTTGACCAGAGCAACAGCCAGGCCAGCCGGGCCCTGCTGGATGCATTCAAGGTAACTGGTTATTTCTCGTTCGATTACGTTGCCTCCACCGACACGGAAGTCACTGACCTGATCGAAGCCGGAAAGGTCAAGGTGGGCATCACCATTCCTCCCAATTACACCAGCAACCTGCTTTCCGGGAAGCCTGCCCAAGTTTCCGTCCTGATCGATGGTTCGGATCCGACCACGGCAGGCGCGGTGCTATCTGCCGTCACTTTGGCTGGCCAGGCGCATGGGATCAGCCTGGAAATCCAGCAGTTGGTGCTCGCAGGAGTAAGCGGACTGGGGGTCTCGCCGGTGGACGTCCGCACCCGGGTGCTTTACAACCCGGATCTGCTCGGCAGTTACAACCTTGTCCCCGGCTTGATCGCCATGATCCTGTTCCAGACCGCCACAAGCCTGACTGCTCTTTCCATCGTCAGGGAACGCGAGCGCGGCACGATCGAACAATTAATCGTAACCCCCATCCGTAACTGGGAATTGATCCTGGCAAAGATCATCCCCTACATCCTGGTTTCGTTTGCGGATATGCTCATGATCCTGGCTGATCGGAACGTTGTGGTTCCACGTTCCGATCCGCGGCAGCCTGTGGCTCCTGTTTGCCATGACCGCTCTTTATCTGCTTGCCCACCTTGGGCCTCGGACTACTGATCTCCACCTTCGCCCGCACCCAGCAGCAGGCCCAATTGATGACCATGCCGATCCTGCTGCCGGCCATGATGCTCTCTGGTTTCATCTTCCCGGTTGCCTCGCTGCCGGTTTTTTTGCAGCTTGTTGGAAACATATTCCCTCTCACCTATTTTATATACATGCTACGCAGTATTGTCATCAAGGGGGTCGGCATCCAGATGATCATCCCCCAGACCATTGCATTGGTCGTCTTTTCCATCATCTTTTTGGGAGCAGCCGCCCTGCGCTTCAGCAAGAAACTTGATTAGATCAATCTAAATTGATTATTAAAGGATATGTTCTATGAAACGAATTTGAAAGTTTATTTTCCCGGTCATTTTAGTCCTGGCAGCGGTGGCGGCGCTCTGGTACTACTGGGTACGCCCGGCCGGTTCCCTGGCAGCTGCCTGGAACACCCTCGTAAACCCGCCCAGTGCTTCTTCAACCGCCCTGATCGCTTCCGGCACCGTGGAGACCACCGAAGTTTCCATCGTAGCCCGAAGCAGCCCGGGAAGATCCTTGCTGTGGATGTCCAGGAAGGCGATACCGTTCATGTCGGTGATGTGCTGGTCCACTTTGACGACTCTATTCTCAAAGATCAGCGCACCATTGCTGACGCCAACCTGGAAATGGCGAAAATAGCCCTGGTGCAACTGACCTCGCCGGCAACGATAGCCAATGTCCAAAAAGCGATTGCCCAGGATAAACAGGACATCGACAATGCCCAGCAGGCATATGACAACCAGAAATATTTCACGACCAATCAAGACGCCGTTCAGAACGCCCATGCGAGCCTGGTAATAGCCCAGCAAGCCCTGGATGATGCCCAGAGTGATTACGACAGTGTCAAGGGCAACCCGGATAACGATACGAACAAGGCAAACGCATATCAGAAACTGTATGCGGCGCAGCAGGCTTATAACACAGCCAGTTATATGTATGCTCTATGGACTGGAAAAGTCGTTTCGGAGCAGCTCAACATTAAGGCGGCTACCCTATCCGTGGCCAAAGCCAAGCTGTCGGAGGACCAGGCTTTGCTGGATGTGCTGAATGGAGGCCCGATCCCCGACAATGCCACTGGAGCAGGGATCGTACAACTGCAGCAGGCCAGGATCGCCGTGCAATTGGCGCAGGCCAACCTGGATCTGCTGGATGATCAGATCGCCAAGACAACCGTTGTCGCGCCGGTGGATGGCGTGGTGATGACGCGCAATGCCGAACCCGGCAGCGTGGTCAACGCCGGGGCTGCCCTGCTCACACTCGCCCGTCTGGACGAATTGACCATCACGGTTTACGTGCCCGAGGACCGCGTCGGTGAAGTCAGCCTTGGCCAGACCGCCAATGTAAGCGTAGACTCCTTCCCGGGTGTCGTTTTCACCGCTGCTGTAACCTACATTTCCGACCAGGCAGAGTTCACCCCCCGCAATGTCGAGACAGTATCGGGCCGTAAAAATACGGTCTTTGCCATCAAGCTCAAGCTTGAACGATACCAGCGAGAAACTGAAACCCGGCATGCCCGCCGATGTTACCTTCCTGTCGAAATGACCATGGAACCAGAGATCCTGCTCGAAACCAAAGACCTGGTCAGGACTTTCGGGTCGCTACATGCCGTTGACGGGTTGAACCTGGAGGTGCGGGCAGGCGAAATGATCGGCCTGGTCGGGCCGGATGGGGCCGGTAAGACCACGGCAATCCGCCTGATGGTCGGCGCCCTCGAGCGCCAACCAGCGGCCTGATCCGCGTCGCTGGCTATGATCTTCCTGCCCAGGTGGAAAAAGCCCGCGAGCACCTGGGTTACCTGGCGCAGCGCTTCAGCCTGTACGGCGACCTGACGGTCCGGGAAAACCTGGATTTTTTTGGGGAGGTCTTTGACATCCCGAACGCCGAACGCAAGCAACGTTCGCAGGATTTGCTGCGTTTTGCCGGGCTGGAGGAATTTGCCAATCGCCCGGCAGCTGCTCTCTCCGGGGGGCATGCAGAAAAAACTGGGGCTGGCGACGGCCCTCGTCCATCGTCCAAAGGTTCTGCTGCTGGACGAGCCGACCGGAGGGGTCGACCCGGTTGCCCGGCAGGAGTTCTGGCACCTGTTGATCGGCCTGCTGCGGGCAGGCTCGGCAGTCCTGGTAAGCACTCCCTACATGGACGAAGCCATGCGCTTCAACCGGGTCATCTTCATGAACCACGGCCGCGCCCTGACGCAGGGCGCGCCGCGCGACCTGATGAAAGGCCTAGCCGGCCGGATTCTGGAACTGGCCACCGAGCAGAGTATGACTGCCCGCAAGATTGCCAGCGAAGATCCTGATGTGGAGGATGTGCACACCTTTGGCGAGTACCTGCACCTGCGTGTGCGTGCACCCGAAGGGCCGCTGGCGCGCCTGCCCGAACGCCTGGCAGCCGCGGGTGTCCATCTTACCCATCTTATTCCTGTATCTCCTTCCCTGGAGGATGTCTTCATCCAACTCCTGGAGATGGAAGAAAAAAACAATGGCAAATGAAACCCCTTCCCTGGAAGTAATGGGATTGACCAAATGCTTCGGCCATTTTACCGCGGTTGACCATGTTTCCTTTACGGTCCAGCCGGGCGAAGTGATCGGCTACCTCGGTCCGAACGGCAGCGGCAAGACCACCACCATCCGCATGTTATGCGGTCTGTTGACGCCCACGGAAGGGACGGCCAGGATCCTGGGGATGGACGTGGTGAAGAACGCCGAGGCGATCAAGCCGCACATCGGTTACATGTCGCAAAAATTCTCGCTTTACGATGAGCTGACCGTGCTGGAAAACCTGGAATTCTATGCCGGAATCTACGAAATCCCTGCGGCGACGGAAAAAGAGCGCATCCAGGAAGTCCTGCACACCGCCGGATTGGAATCTGAGAAGCCGGACGATGACGGGCAGCCTGTCGGGCGGCTGGCGCCAGCGCCTGGCGCTGGGCTGCGCCATGCTGCACCGCCCGCCGCTCCTGTTCCTGGATGAGCCGACCAGCGGCGTGGATCCGGTGGCCCGGCGTGAGTTCTGGGACCTGATCTACCAATTTGCCTCCGAAGGCACCACCGTCTTCATCACCACGCATTACATGGATGAGGCCGAGCACTGCAGCCGGGTGGGGTTCATGTACCGCAGCAAGCTGCTGGCCTTCGATTCGCCGCGCACCCTTAAATCGACCTATCTGTCGGGGGCCGCCTGGGATCTGGACGCCAGCCCGCTTCTGGAAGCCGTCGAATGCCTGAGCGGGATGGAGGGCGTGGCGCAGGCCAGCCTGCACGGGGATCGGGCCCACGTGATCGTTGACCCTCAGCATTGGACTGCGGACAGCCTGACCAATGCGCTGTCCAAGAAAAATATCACCGTCCAATCTGTCGAAACGGTAGAGTCGACGCTGGAGGATGTATTTACCTTGCTGGCGCATCGCGGCAAGGCCTCCCTGGTGGACCGCTGAGAAAGGAAGAATATTATGAAAACAAATCGAAAACTCGGGGTCTGGATTGGGGTCATTCTGGCTATCGTCGTGATTGTGGCAGCCGGCTGGTATTTTCTGGTACGTCCATCCGGTTCTCTGTCTGCAGGTCTGACAACTGCCTGGAATTCCCTGGTCAATCCGGCGGCGACTGTTTCGTCAGGAACCCTGAATGCTTCGGGAACCGTGGAAACGACAGTACTATCCATTGCGCCCGAGGTGCCGGGGAAGGTCCTCGAAGTGGACTTCCAGGAAGGCGACGTGGTCAAAGCCGGCGCTGTGCTTGTTCATCTTGATGATAGCACGCTCAAAATCCAGCGTACCATTGCGGCTGCCAACCTGGAAACGGCCAAATTATCCCTGCAGCAACTGGCCTCACCGATGGTAATTGCCAACCTGCAAAAAACCATTGCCCAGGATAAACAGGCTATTGACGATGCCCAGCAGGCACTGGATATTGAGAAATACTTCACGACCAACACCGATGCCATTCAGAGCGCCCAGTCGAACCTGTACCTGGCCAAGAAAGCCCTGGACAAAGCCCAGACTGAATACGACAAAGTCAAATACAACAACTAATCTACGATGCCAGTGACAAAGCAGCCGCCTACCAGAAACTGTATCCGGTACAACAGGCTTATGACAATGCCCTGGCTGTATTAAATCTATGGACCGGAGTACCCAACCAGGAACAGGTCGATCTTAAGACGGCTACCCTGGCGCTGGCCAACGCCAGGCTGGCAGAGGACCAGACCCTCCTGGATGCACTAAACGGAGGTCCGATCCCCGACAATGCCACCGGGGCAGGAATTGTAAAACTGCAGCAGGCCAGGATCAACGTCCAGGCGGCACAGGCCAACCTCGACCTGTTGAATGACGAGATCGCGAAAATGACCATTACCGCGCCGGTGGACGGTGTGGTGATGACGCGCAGCGTCGACCCCGGCAACGTGGTCAATCCCGGGACCGAACTGCTCTCCCTGGCTCGATTGAACGATTTGACCATTACTGTCTATATACCTGAAGATAGTTATGCGAAAATCAAACTCGGACAGACTGCTACGGTCACCGTTGATTCTTACCCTGGTGAGACATTCAATGCCGCGGTTGTCTATATATCCAAGCAGCCAGAATTCATTCCCCGCACCACGCAGACTGAATCAGGCAACCGATCGACTGCTCTATGCCATCCAGCTTAACCTGACCGGTGTCAATGGAAAACTTAAACCTGGCATGCCCGCAGATGTCACCTTTAACTCGAAATGATCATGGAACCGGAATTTTTACATGAACACAAAGGGCTCAACAGACTTTCAGATCGCTGCAATCTGTAGGCGGCACAGCAATGCGCGCTGTCGGTTTCATTTAGGAGTAATGCTATATTCGGATGTTAGCAAGTCCGTCACGGTGAGTGGACGCGATGACATTGCAGGACACCTTTTATTATTGCAAGGCTAATGTATTAGTCTGGGAGCCCATGAATCGCTAAACAGAACGCCTGTCGATTTGACAGGCGTTCATGATTCCATTCAACATAAATCCATTTTTGAACATTATTAACCGAAGTGCGCCCCCCGGCGGCTCACGAGATGACAGGAAAAGACTGGCTGAGGGAGATGGGATATTTTATATAACGCATAACTTTATTAAATAATTTGATATAAGGAAGGCATGGTTTTTACTTTTTTAGAATTGAACTTAAACGATCATAAGCTCTTCCTTTTGTATTCATCTGTTGGGATTAATCTGAATTATTGGGTCCTGGCGAAGGAGAATCTTTCTCTGCCCCAGCAAAGGCAAAATTAGACTCTGGTCGCAATTCAATCCATTCTACCTAACCGGATTTCAATGCATCCCTTACTTGTCTCTCACGGGTGGTCAAACCAGATGTTCCTGTCTTCACCTATGTAAAAACAATATTTTTTATTTCCCCATTATCCAATCCATCAAATACAATAAAATCAATCGGACTGCCAAAAAATCTAGCTTCCTTCGGATTGTATTTAAAATCAGGGAGGAAGGGAATAAAGTGCTCAGTTATCTTGCCTACTGCCACTGCTTGACTTTTTTGAATTGCATCTAGTCGGATAGATTTTGTAAAGTCACCTTTCCAATCCTCAAATTGAACTTCAGATTCTTTCTTGGCGATTTCTAATTGTTGCTTACGAATTAATTCTATATCTTGTTCCCGCCATTTCTGTAATTGCTCTATCCCATTTTAATTCGCTGCCTCCCCTAGTTCACGCCTTATCTTTTCAAGCTCAATTTTGCGCCAAGTAGTTATTGCCTCTTTTACTTTGCCGGAAATTTGTCCCCCTTAAAGAAAAAAATAAAACGGCGAAAAAGACAATTTCTATTACCGCGCAAACGGGTATCAATGAAAGAAAAATGAGCAATAGATTTTGTGACGACATTTATTTAAACCTTTCAAGCCATGCAATTAATTTATCCATTTTTATCAATTCCATATCTTGCGTCGTCTTACGCCATTCGAGAGGGTGTAAGGCGGATACTTTTTGACCACGAATAATTCGACGTTGAGATGTTCCAATTTTCCCTGTCGTTGCGAAAGTGGTTTTATTCATGGGACAGGCCTCGATTTGAGAACTTGATTTTGCAGAATTTCATATGAGCAGGTTTTATCCGAAACATGTTAATTCCCATTCGTCCATCCATTCAATACATAGAGTTTCCCCGGTAAAACGAATGGGTAACCATATATAACGCGACGCTCCAAGATCACGTTTATTCCACCTGTCAAACATTGCAATATAGGCATCCGCCTTTCCAACGACAGAAAAGACAAATGTGATTTGTGCAAAGAAAGTTTTATCTGAATCCGGTCCTGCACATGGGTTTCCCCTCACCTTCCACGGACCCAGTATATTTTCTGCAATTGCAACCTGGGCTGGATTTGGATCCCAACCTGTACATCCGGAGCTTAGTAGATAGTATTTCCCGCATCGTTTGAAGACTACCGGTGCCTCGCGATAGCCTTGCTCAAAATTCTTAGTGAAAGTATTTGTCGTATGACAATAATCGCTGCTCAACTCACCTGCATACATCGTGGCATTCCATTCCGAGGAATGGAATACAAATGCCTTTCCATCATCATCCTTAATAACAGTCATATCACGACTGTCGGAATTATGAGGGATTATACTGCCAAGATATTTATAGGGGCCGGTTACTTTTTCACTCGTCGCTGTCCCAAGCCGCGCATATCGATAATCCGACGTGTCAACATGTACGAACATCACGAACTTGCCGGTAAGGTCGTTATATATGACCTTTGGACGTTCGATGATTTTACTGGTATGAAGGTCGTGTTCCGGTAAATCACTTACTGCAGGAAGCACCAGACCCATGTTTTCCCAATTATACAGGTCCGTTGAAGAATAGCATGACACTCCAATGGCATCTACGCTGGAACCAACCACACTACCTGGCTTTGTTGTCCCATTTTTGTTTTCACCGAACCAATAATACAAACCCTCGTAATAAAGAACGCAACCACCATGGGCCTGGATAGGAGCCCCCTCAAAATCTTGCCAAATTTTGCCTGGGGTAAAGGATGTTCTCATATTTATTTCCTGGGAACCGGAAAAAAGTTGATACCTGCGCAAGTATCGATCAAGGAAATATATGTACCTTTAGAGTCATACAATTGGTGGGTGACACTGAAACCAGTCGGGCAAATGATGCTGGGCGAAATGATGAAATTTCCAACAGGCACCGTTGCCGTGATGTCACCTGACCAGTATGCCACAGGGGAGAGAATCGGCAGGGTTCTCCTGTAAGCAAGCAGAGCGCGGCGGGTTGTCGCTCCTACAACGACAGAGCGAACTTTTTTCCCTTTCCCTCTTTCAATTCTCAATAGACCGTTTAGCATTTGCAAATCTGACCAATTCAAATTACACGTCTCCTGCCTCCTGATTCCAGTGTCAGCTAATAAAAGGATTATAGCCTTTTCCTTGACGTTACAAGCGGCGAGTACGCGGCTCAATTCCTCGACAGATAATACAGGATGGCGCCTCTGTTCAACCTTTGGCAAAGCGAATATAACAGGCTCAGGTAAATACTTCTCAGCATGCCAAAATCGTATGAGGGTTCTCTCTGCTCTGGTATGGTCATTGACAGTCGAAGAGGCTTTGCCTTCTCCAATTAGTTTAGCCAGGTATGCTCTGACACGCGGCGCGTCTACTTCTGCGGGTGCGTTCATGCTCTGACTTTCCAGCAACGTAATAAACTTGCCGGCTGTGTAGGTGTAGAACGCGAGAGTTTCCGGTGTGCATCTCATACCTTGCCGGCCTAGGGAAAAGTCAGTATATGTGTCTGTTATCGCTATGGAGGCTAACGTCCAGTTTTGGGTTGTGACTGTTTGGGGAGACATAAAAGCCGCCTTTCAGCGGCTAAAATGTGGAAAATGATGCCCCTGGAGGGGTACAGCATGTTCGGGTCAATAAATTCAAAGGGAAAAGTGTAATGAATTCTGGCTGGATAGTAACTTTGTTCGACTTTGGATATTGAACGAGCTAAGAAGAACCGCAAAGTTCCGGTATCCCATGCTCTTCACTAAACCACGATGGACACGAATGAACACAAATGAACACTAAGCTGCCTTTTTTTCATCTCGCTTTTCTTGGACTTTTTGGGGGTCCTTGGCGCACTTTTTAGCGTAGGCGACTCATAATCGCTTGGTCGCAGGCTCGAACTCCTGCCAAGCCACTAAACTAACGAACTCCTGACGATTATTTCTGTCAGGAGTTCCTTCATTTTCTATCGTCGATTGGATTTCACCAAGATTTGTGCCAGTTTGGTTTTCCGAACAGGTTGAGCTCCATACGAGGTTATCTTTTCAAGCTTCGGTTATTCTCTCAGCGACGATCTCCGCTACATCCACCACCTTGACCTTTTCACCGTCCGCCTTGGCCGCGTCGGTCAGCATGATCATACAAAAGGGACAAGCTACGGCAACCATCTTCGCACCGATGGCGTGGGCCTGGGCCACGCGCTCTGCGCTGACACGGGAGGTGCCATGCTCTTCTTCTTTCCACATTTGCGCTCCACCCGCCCCGCAGCAGAAAGATTTATCGGCATGCAGCGACATTTCGACAAGTTCGACGTGTGTCTCCTTCAAGACCTGGCGTGGGTCGTTATAGACGCTATTGTGTCGCCCCAGGTAGCAAGGATCGTGATACGTAATTGCTGATTGATGATTTTCGTTGAGCGCATTAGGCTCTATGCGAAGCTTGCCACTGTCGATTAGCTCATTGATCAGCTGGGTGTGATGGATGACCTCGTAATTCCCGCCGAAGGCCGGGTACTCGTTCTTTAGAGTGTGCAGGCAATGCGGGCAGGTTGTGACGATACGCCTGGGTTTGACTTTGTTCAAAAGCGCAACGTTGGCTTTTGCCAGTCCAAAGAAGATATCCTCGCGGCCGGCACGGCGGGCGAAATCGCCGTTGCATTGCTCGTTCTGACCAAGGACGGCGAAATTGACTCCCGCGGCGTTCAAGATTTTTGCAAACGCCCGGGCTGTCTTTTGGGCGCGCACCTCGGTCGCTGGGGCACAGCCCACCCACCATAGCACATCCGGCTTGGGGTTCTGCTCGATGGTGAGTACTTTTAATCCTTCAGCCCACTTCATCCGTTCAGTTAGCGGGATGCCCCACGGGTTGGCCTCCTGCTCCATACCGCGGAAAGCAGTTTCTAGCTGCTTGGGGTAATTATTCTCCATCAGGACCAGGCTGCGACGGATGTCGAGAATATCGCGCATCGGCTCGTTGTTTACCGGGCAGATGTCCACGCAAGCCCCGCAGGAGGTGCAAGCCCAGATAGCCTCTGCTGAGATAGCGAACTCGGTTAGTGCAGGTGAGTCTTTGAGAAAATTAATCGTATTAAGGAAATACCTTTTGTTGATCTCCAGCGCGGCCGGAGAAAGCACCTTCCCCGTGGCGTATGCCGGGCAGACCTCCTGACAGCGGAAGCACATGATGCAGGCAAAGGAGTCCATCAACTGCTCCCAACCCAGGTCGTTGAGTTTGGAGGCCCCGAATTGCTGGATGGAGGTGTCGTCCAGGTTGATGTAACTCAGCTCGCCAATAGAGCGCCGTTCTGGCTTGAGCAGGTAATTGAGCGGGGAAAAAACAGATGCACGTGCTTGGAGTACGGGAAATAAGGGATGAAGACCATGATCAGACCGATGGCCAGCCAGAAGGCAATATGCTGGCCGATGGTGAGCACTTGTGGGCTCGTCCCGGACCACACTCTCGCTACTGCAGAAGCAAACGGCTGCCAGTTATCGTTTTTGCCAGCCATGGCTATGACAAGCGATTCGCCCATGAAGCGCGCCCCGACATGCAATAAGATGAAGGTCGCAACGATGGCCGAATCCCGCCACATGCCAAAACGAGCCTTCGGGTTGAGCAGAGTCGTCTGGCGAGTTGACAGGTTGGCGGGACGGAAGATGAAGCGTCGAAAGATGAAGAAGATTATGCCAACCAGTACAGCGACCGAAAGTAGGTCTGCCAGGAGACGGTAAACTTCCCCCGCTACGCCCGGGATGATGAAACCGGGCACGTAACCTTTAACTACATCCAGCAAGTCGACCAGGATGTAAAAGCCGAAACCCCAGCCGACAAGGGCATGGAAAAGGCTAGTCCAAAAACGGAAGCGGAACACCGGCTGGAATGTCACCATGCGACTCAAGACGTTGAGCAAGCGCTTCCGTGCTAATTGCCAATCCGGCTTGCCGTGCCCGGCGGCAATAATGCGCACTAGACGACGAATGGCAAAAAAGACGGCCGCCAGGGTGGCTAGGGCGGCCAAGGTGAAGACTATTTTTTCTGGGGGAGTGAGCATAAGAGCCATTATACAATCAATGCGAAAGAGGAAGTAATCACAGAACTGAACGTCTAAAAACAGACACCATAAAAACTACCGAGTGAGATTCTCACTCAACAAGTGCTTTGCGATACCAGGATAACGCCCAACGCTTTAATTCGATCTATAGCTTAACTTTCAAGATGCCTGAACCGGTCATTGTCGAAGAAGGAGCACGTATCATGGGCCTGGATGATCCTGCGAAAAAGATGAGCAAGAGCGAAAAACAGGGAAACGATGCCATCAGCTTGTTGGAATTCCCCGAAGATATCCTGCGAAAAATCCGGGGAGCAACCACGGATTCACTGCACGAGATTCGATTTGACAAAAACAGTCCTGGCATCAACAATGTCCTCAGCATCTATGCTCTTTTCAGTGGATTAAGCCACACCAAGGTCGAAAGACGATTTGAAGGAAAAGGATATACTGTTTTGAAGCAAGAACTGGCAGGTATAATTATTGAAAATCTTAGGCCTCTGCAATCCCGATATCGAGAATTGATGAAGGACCCGGCCCATATCGATCGAATGTTAACCGAGGGTGCATCCAAAGTGCGACCAATTGCTGAAAAACTTAGCGAACTGCAAAGGATAAAATAGGTTTGGGGTGAATAGGAATGCGACATGCTCCCATCTCTAAGATTAATTGGGCAAAATAAAAGTAGAGATGTACATAGAAAGGAGATCGAAAATGAAAATCACAAAATTAGCCGGCAACTGGAAATTCAGTGATAAAGGCCCTCATGCTGAACCGCTTTATGTGGATCAAAACGGCAGGGTAATTCTTTTTACGCTCAAACCCGACCAGTCCATACGAGAGCATAATGCTCCCAGTTCACCATTTTATATCGTTGTCCTTAGCGGGCGGGGCGTTTTTGCAGGTCGGGATGGCAAGGAGCAGACTGTCGGTCCTAACACCCTTCTAATGTTCGAACCCGGTGAAAACCATTCCATCCGCGCCCTCGAAGAGCTAGCCTTTGTTGGTTTCCTGCATGGAGCGCCGGGTTCACAAACCTAGTCCATTCGATTTCAATTCTCTAGGAGGAGGAAAGAATGGAGTCTCAAAACCAAGATACAGGACAGCTCTCACCTTGGTGGCGAAATGCCGTCATTATTGTAATGATTGTCGGTTTCTCCATCCTGATCGGGGTGACAGTCAGCGCATACCGCGATGCACCACCTGTTCCAGACCGGGTGGAAGGGCCAGCTGGCCAGGTGATCTTCACTGGCGATGACATCCGGGCCGGCCAGACTATATTCCTGAAATATGGTCTTATGGAGAACGGGTCTGTATTAGGCCACGGAGCCTATCTAGGCCCCGATTTCTCGGCTGCGTATCTGCACGACCTGGGGGAGGCTACCGCAGGTGCGATTGCATTACAACGCTATGGGCAGAACTACGCGACATTAGACACTCCAGGCCAGGCTGCTATTCAGGCTGAAGTGGCCCTGACGCTCAAGCAAAACCGTTATGATGCTCAGACCGGTGTGCTGACTTACACCCAACCGGAAGCCGAAACCTTTCAAGCCCAGCAATCCGTCTGGGCTGACTATTTCTCCAGCCCAGGCAAGGATGCCGGACTGCAATTAAAACTGATCAGCAATCTTGAGGAAATCCGCCAGCTGACGTCCTTCTTCGCCTGGACTGCCTGGTCCTCGGTTGCAGAGCGCCCTGGGCGTTCTTATTCATATACCAACAATTTCCCATATGATCCACTGGTCGGCAACCAACCTACCAGCGATGCCATACTATGGAGTGCATTGAGTTTAGTTTCTCTGCTTGGCGGTACGGCCATCGTATTGTTCGCCTTCGGCCGTTTTGATTTCCTGGGATGGAAAGGGAAGAGGGAACATATTCATCCGCAGATGTTACCTGGTGGGGAAATGACAGCCAGCCAGAAGGGCACGATCAAGTATTTTCTTATCGTTGCCGTTCTACTCTTACTGCAGGGCTTATGTGGGGCGCTGATTGCCCATTACCGCGCTGATCCGAATTCCTTCTACGGGCTGGATTTGTCGCGCTTGCTCCCCAGTAACATTGTCCGCACCTGGCATGTGCAGCTTGCGGTTTTCTGGATCGCTACAGCTTATGTGGCTGGAGCACTTTTTATCAGCCCAGCAGTGGGCGGAAAGGAGCCTCGAAAACAGGCACTCTGGGTAAACATCCTTTTTGCAGCTCTGGTGGTGGTGGTGGCTGGCAGCCTGCTGGGAGAATACCTGGGGGTCAACAACTGGCTGGGAAACCTTTGGTTCTGGATTGGAGATCAAGGCTGGGAGTACCTCGACCTCGGCCGTGCCTGGCAGATCCTGTTGGCTGTCGGCTTAGTGGTCTGGTTGGCGCTCTTGATACGAGCGATTGCACCGGCTCGCAAGAATGGGGAACGCAAAGAGGTTGCCTCGCTATTCATTTACGCTGCGGTAGGCATTCCGCTGTTTTACCTGCCGGCCATGTTTTATTCGAGCATGACCAACTATACAGTGGTTGATACCTGGCGCTTCTGGATCATCCACCTGTGGGTGGAAGGTTTCTTTGAACTATTTGCGACCGTAATGGTGGCGATCATCTTCTATTTGCTGGGTATGGTTTCACGCCAGACGGCTGCCCGCGTGATCTATCTGGATGCCATCCTGTACATGGCGAGCGGTATTGTCGGCACAGGACACCACTGGTACTGGAATGGGCAGACCAACATCACGATGGCACTGGCAGCCATGTTTTCGGCCCTGGAGGTGGTGCCGCTGACCCTGCTCACCCTGGACGCCTGGGATTTTATCAAGTTGACGCGCGGCAAGTGCGATATCTGCGGACTGGAAATATCCATCCCTCACAAGTGGACCTTTTACTTCCTGATGGCGGTCGGCTTCTGGAACTTTGTTGGGGCAGGCGTTTTCGGGTTTCTCATCAATACGCCGATCGTGAGTTATTATGAAACAGGTACGATGCTTACTCCCAATCATGGCCATGCAGCACTGATGGGTGTCTTTGGGATGCTTGGTCTGGCGTTGATGATGTTTGCCATCCGTCAGATGCTTCAGGAGGAACAGTGGAAGCGCGTCGAGAAATATATCAAAGTATCCTTCTGGGGCCTGAACATCGGCCTGGCGCTGATGGTCATCCTATCACTGTTCCCGGGAGGCGTATTGCAGTTCAGGGATGTACTGGTCAATGGATACTGGCACGCCCGCAGCCCTGCCTATTTGGATACCAGCCTGGCCAAATTGGTCGAATGGATCCGTTTGCCGGGTGATCTGATCTTTGGGATCGTGGGTGTTCTGCCGGTGGTGCTGGCAATAGGTATGACTTATTGGTACACCCGGAAAAAACAAGTTCAATAGGACAACTCCAAGTCATAGGAACGATTTTATGCCTCTCCTAACCCGCTGGTTCATCAGGACATCTTTTGTATACCTGGGGATAAGCCTGGCTGTTGGGATTCTTCTCGCTGCGCAACCCCTTTGGAGTTTGATGTTGCCGATGGAGGTCCTTTTTCCAGGCTATATCCACCTGCTGACTGTTGGCTGGCTGACACTGCTGATCTTCGGCGTGGCATATTGGATGTTTCCTAAGTATTCTCAGGTGCAGCCTCACGGAAATGATTCGTTGAATTGGGCAGCTTTTATCTTGCTGAATCTGGGATTAGTGATGAGGCTGGTAGGAGAACCGCTTGACAACCTTCGCCGGAACGCGTTCTGGGGTTGGCTCTTGGTGTTTTCAGCTTTCCTGCAGTGGTTGGGTGGAATGGCTTTCATCTTAAACTTGTGGAAACGGGTAAGAATAAAGTAAATGCCTCGCTTGAGTGTTTGGTTCATACGCGCTTCTCTGCTATATCTGGCAATTGGCTTCACCTTCGGTGCCTTAATGCTGGCAAATGAAGGACTAGGTATTGATCTTCATATTGCCCAGCTTTTGCCAGCCCATATGGAATTTCTCCTCGCGGGCTGGATAATGCAACTCGTCCTGGGTGTTGCTTACTGGATTCTGCCGCGTTATGTGAAAGGCCTCCCGCGTGGTAATGAAACAATTGCTTGGCTGTCACTTATATTCCTCAATACTGGAATCCTAATAGTGACATTCAATACATTTTTTCAGGTGGCTTGGCTTGTTGTCTTAGGAAGGGTAATTGAGGCTATAGGTGCATTGGCATTTCTTTTGGTGTCTTGGCGGCGGATTAGACCATTAAGATAATATGTTCTTTTTTATCAGTTGGATCCTTTTATTACAGAAGCTTGGGGAAATCGACATTACGCCCAAACTGTTTAGCAAATTGTTTACACCACGATTGTTGAATACCCCCCTTATGACGCTCAACCACGGCAGCTGGACTTAGTAATAAAGCGTCAAGCTGTTGTAGACCACCTGGGTAGTGTCATTGGAGCGGGTGATTGTGCCCAGCATTGCGTCATTCACGCTTCCCCTTAAAGGTGGCGGCATCATTCTTGGATTATCTCACCGGCACAGTTTTGTTAAAAAATGTACCTACCCCGCTTGTATTACCCGCCCACAAAAAAATCCTTCAATAGGATTATTTCTCACGATTGAAGGAATCCGCTTAATTTGGAAGCTTAATTTCTCTGTGACTTCTTTGGTGCTCATAAATTATGCTAGATCAGGAATAGTAATACCGCTTATATTAATATTCATCGGGTCAATTCCAATCCATAATAATAGATTTGGTGATTGACCCGATAGTGACAGTGCCCCTTGAGGGATACTGTATTATCGGGTCAATAGATTTAGGGGGAAAGTTGAACGAATTCTAGATTGATTGTAAAATAATTCTATATTTTCGAAAAAGCGGGATTGTTAGAGACTCCAATAGCATAGTGGCTTCAGTCAAGTTATTATTTTGGGGGGCGACAGTAAAACTTAGCAAGATGATCCTCTTTGCTAATAACCAGGGAAATATTTTCCCGAATTTGGATATAATCATTGTGATGGGATAGGCAGGTTGAACGGACCTTTAAAATGTTTCATATTTCCGTTAGTCAAGACCAAGCTCTCTACCCTGCAGTTAAGAGCTCGTTTGGAATGACGTCTGCGATAGCATATCGGCCAAAATTCATCGGATATTTGAATGGCGAGGTGAGAAGGCTATGAGATCTCATAAGTCAAAATCGATCATCCGTAGAATACTCATCGCCACGATAGGTTTTTCAGTCTTATTCAGCTACGGATTTATCCGCACTGTCTCTGCCCAGTCAGGTACCATTCGATTTGAGAATATTTCCACCGAACAGGGGCTTTCGCAGAGCACGGTAAACGCAATCCTGCAAGACCGGCAGGGGTTCCTGTGGTTTGCCACCGAAGGGGGCTTGAACCAGTACGATGGCTACCAGTTCACCGTGTACCAACATGACAGCGATGATCCCAGGTCACTCTCCGCCAACCTTGTCTTTACATTTTTCGAGGACCGGGACGGCATATTGTGGGTTGGAACCAGCGCCGGACTGGATCGTTTTGACCGTTCAAGCGGGACATTTATTCATTACCCCCAGGACCAGACCGGATCAGATAAGCTCAATGGTATGCCTGTCTTCGCGATCAACCAGGACCAGTCAGGAACACTGTGGGTCGGTACAAATGGCGGCGGGCTGGATGCATTGGATTTGAGCACCAATCAGATCACGGATTACCGGCATGATGGAGAAGATCCAAAATCGTTATCGAACGATATCGTCAATTCGATCTATGTGAGCCGGGAAGGAGAGGTATGGATCGGAACAGACGGGGGTCTTGACCGGTTCGATAGCAAGAGCGGTTCATTTGTCCATGACCTGCAGGGGTTGCCCGGTTCACCGAGCGTGGAGAATGCCCCGGTCAGGACGACCTACGAGGATGACCAGGGCAGGATGTGGATTGGAACCATGCAGGGATTGATCCGATGGGATCGAGCTACAAACCGATTTGACTTATACCAGCATGACCCGAATAATCCGCAAAGTCTGAGCGATAATTCAATCAAGCAAGTTCTTGAGGATTCGCAGGGGAATTTGTGGGTTGGAACCCTCAGAGGTCTCAACCAATATGATAAAACCCAGAATAACTTCATCCGATATGTACACGACCCGAACAACCCCGACAGCCTGAGCAGCGATTACATCCGGTCCATATTTGAAGATCGTTCCGGTGTCCTATGGATCGGTACTTCGTTTGGTGGGTTAAACAAGTACGCGCGTTCGACGCAGAAATTTACCCTATTTAAAAACCATCCTGGTTTATCTGACAACCTGAGCGACAACAACACCTGGTCCATATATAAGGATCGAAGCGGGAACCTTTGGATCGGAACTTTTTTTTCTGGACTAAACAAACTAGAGCCTGACTCTGGCAAGGTTACCATTTACCAGAACGATCCTTCGAACCCAATCAGTCTAAGCGACAATGAGATTCGCGCCATTTTACAGGACCGGAATGGATTTTTATGGATCGGAACCGAGAACGGCGGGCTCAATCGATTAGACCCGACGACCGGTATTTTTCTCCACTACCAGCACAACCCGGATGATCCAACCAGTTTGAGTAGCAATCATGTTTTTTATCTCTACGAAGATCATCTTGGCGGGTTATGGATCGGATCCGAACAAGGAGCCCTTGACCGGTTTGACCGGGTGTCAGGAACCTTTACACATTATCAGCATGATGCCAACGATCCGATGAGCTTGAGTGATAACAACGTCAGAGCGATCTACGAAGATCACGATGGCGCCTTATGGATCGGTACCGAGCAAGGGGGGCTGAATCTTTGGGATAACCAAGATAACCATTTTAAGATTTACAAGCATGATCCAAAAGATCCATCCAGCCTTTGTGACGATTGGGTCGGTTCCATCTTTGAGGATAAAAATGGGGCACTCTGGATCGGAACTCGTAGTGGGCTGGATAGTTTTAACCGGAATACCCAGACCTTTACCCATTACACTTTGAAGAACGGCTTGCCGGATGACACCATCTATGGCATCCTGGCGGACGCACAAGGTAACTTATGGCTGAGTACCAACAAAGGCCTGTCAAAATTCAACCCCGCAGCGGGAACTTTCCGCAATTACGACATCAGCGACGGCCTGCAGGGAAACCAGTTCAATCCAGGAGCATATTTCCAGGCCCAAAATGGAGAAATGTTCTTTGGGGGCACAAAGGGCTTTAATGAATTCAATCCTGATTTAGTGAACGATAATCCCATTCCGCCGCCGGTGGTGATCACCGACATCAAGAAATATAACCAGACGATCCAGACGAATCTTGCCGCGAATCAATCCATTCAACTTTCCTACCGTGACAATTTTATTTCATTCGATTTTTCGGCCCTGGATTACAACGCTCCCGGAGAAAAACCAGTACGCCTACAAGTTGGATGGAGTGGATCAAGACTGGGTCTATGCCGGAACGCGCCGCTATGCCAGTTACACCAACCTGCGGGGCGGAGATTATATCTTCCGGGTGAAAGCAGCCAACAATGACGGAGTCTGGAACGAACAGGCCACCACCCTGCAGATCCACATCACCCCGCCCTTCTGGCAGACCTGGTGGTTCATCGGGATGATTTGCCTGGTGGCGGGGGCGGGCGCGTTCGGCGGATACCGGCTGCGGGTCAGGGACATTGAGGCCAGGAATCGTGATCTGGCACAGCGGGTCGAGCAGCGCACCCATCAATTGGCAGCACTCAATATGATTGCCGCGGTCGTAAGCCGGTCCCTGGATTTGAAGGAAATCATGAGTGCTGCCCTAGACAAAACCATAGAAGTGATGGGAATGGAAATGGGCGTAGCCTATCGCCTGGAATTCGGTGAGAATGAGACTGAACCGCACGATTGCTGCATTGATTCGATCGCTTCCCGCAATGTCTCCGACAATCTCCTTCAACACCTGGGTAATTTGCCACTGCACATGGCGACGACGGAGCATTTAGCAGAGATCGGAGATGTACTTGTCTGGCGGACCGCCGAATACCCTGAGAATGATCTTAAGCAGGCGCTGGAAAGCGAGGAGATACAACTGGGGATTAGCATTCCCCTCCTGGTAAAGGAGAATCTAACCGGGGCAATAATCCTCGCGACGCGCACGCTGCGGCAGGTTAAGCCCGAGGAACTATCTCTGCTGTCGGCTATTGGCCAGCAGGTTGGAATGGCGGTTGAAAATGCAAGATTATATGAGCAGGCTGAACAGACTGCCATAACGACCGAACGCAGCCGCCTGGCGAGGGAATTACACGATTCAGTGACGCAACTTCTGTACAGTGTGACCTTATACGCCGAAGCCGCGGCGGAATTACTAAAATCGGGAGAAATAGAAACAGCCGCAGGTCACCTACGCGACTTGCGCGACACTGCCCAGGAAGCGTTGCGGGAAATGCGCTTGCTTATCTTCGAGCTTCACCGGCCCGAGCTCGGGGAAGGTGGACTTGCAGCTGCACTCCAGGCAAGGCTGGATGCCGTGGAAACACGCGGGGGAATACACGCCGAACTGCTGGTGGAAGGCAGCGAACAAATATCGCGCCTTGTCCAGGCAGAGCTTTATAACATTTCTCAGGAAGCATTGAATAACGCGCTCAAGCATGCTCACGCAAATTCCGTTCGAATTCATTTGGGTTTTGGGGATGCTGAAACTGAAATGCAAATCTCTGATGACGGGGTGGGATTCGAACCTGCAGATTATGTGACGGGCGGTGGATTTGGAATTCCAGGCATGAGAGAGCGTTCCCAGAAAATTGGCGGAACATTGCAAATAGACAGTGCCCCGGGCAAGGGTACAACCATTATTGTGCGAGTGCCGTTGAACCCCCGTTAGCGCCTACCCAGAATGGAACCGGATCACATCCGGAGAAACGGAGTAAATGATGTCCTCTCCCATCCGTGTCCTGATTGTAGATGACCATGAAATAGTCCGTAAGGGGATTCGTGCCCTCCTGGCAACCAAACGCGACATCCAGGTGATAAGCGAAGCAAGAGACGGTATGGAAGCAGTGGCCCTGGCAAAAACGCTACACCCGGATGTCATTCTCATGGATCTGATGATGCCCAAGATGAATGGGATCCAGGCTACGCACGAGATCACAGCCGGGCAGACAGGGACTCGTGTCCTGGTCCTGACTAGCTTTGCTGCGGACGACCAGGTTTTTCCTGCCATCAAAGCCGGGGCGTTGGGTTATCTCTTGAAAGACTCTGGACCCCAGGAACTGGTTCAGGCGATACGGCAGGTCTTTCGTGGAGAGCCATCCCTGGATCCTTCGGTTGCGCGGAAAGTTCTTAATGAATTGTCCACGCCGCCCCAAAGCCCTTTGACTCCCGACCCGCTTACGGCACGGGAGTTGGAAATCCTGAGGCTGATTGCCCAGGGAAAGAGCAACAAGGAAATCTCCGGGCGTTTGATAATCGCCGAGGAGACAGTTCACACCCATGTAAGCAACATCCTCAACAAGCTCCACCTCGCCAGCCGGACGCAGGCAGCACTATATGCGTTGAAAGAGGGAATTGCCTCGGTGGAGGATATTCCAGGAACGAAAACCGATTAACCAGGTTCTACACCTTTTTGGGTAGGAAGCCGTAATCGATTTCGGGTAGACCGCTGTAAAAGGCGGTCTTTTTTGGTTAGTCCAAAATCAACCATTCAACCGATGCCTTCCAGGGACCAAACTGCTATTATGCGATGGAAACAAGGATATTTCATTTCATCCACGGAAAGGATTAATACCCAAAATGCGAGTTTTAATCGTTGACGATACATCCAGAGCCCGGCAAAGTATGAAAGCGTTATTGGACGTCTGGCACAAACCCGAAGAGGTGTGCGAAGCCGCGAACGGAACTGAGGCAGTCCAAATGGTCGAGGAATTTCAACCTGATTTTATTTTGATGGATGCACGTATGCCGGGGATGAGTGGCCTGGAAGCCACACGGTTGATCAAGGCAAAATGGCCGCAGATCAAAATCATCATCCTTTCAGTGTTCACGGACTACCAGGCACTTGCAATAGAAGCAGGCGCGGACGGTTTTGTCAGTAAAAGTGATTCTCCGGAAACACTCCGGAAATTGCTGGCTGAGATACTCCAGAAAAATACCAAGATTGGGTAAATCTGAAACCGGATAAGGAGATATCGCAATGTCTAATTTTCTTGTAGCACTCTCCACCTGGCTCCATGTACTGGCGACCATTGTTATGGTTGGATATTTCCCATTTGCCAGCCTGATCTACCTGCCAGTCTTCGAGCGAGAGATGCAGGGAAACGCCTTGCGTGGTCTTCTCGAGCAGATCTCCGCCCGCTTCCGGCCCTTCTTTGGCAGTGCGCTGCTCATTTTCCTGGTCACTGGTACCCACCTGATGCTGATCAACAAGAACTACCTGGGTCTTGGCGATTTCTTCGGCAATCCATGGAGCGTTCTGATCGTGACCAAGCATGTGCTGGTGCTGGCATTCCTAGCGCTGGCCATCTATTCCGAGCGGGCTTTCCTGAGTCAGATCAGTGACCAAAAACCCCTGGCTTTGAAGCAATTCCGCTGGTCTTTGTATATCGACACTAGCTTGGGCCTGGCCATCCTTTTGCTGACCTCCATCGCGCAAGCAGGCGGGGGATAAAATTTTTCCCCGGAGCGAAACCCCGAACTGGAGAGACCACTCATTGATACATGGAGAGATATGAACGTTCTATTCTTTGCACACCTGCTCAATGCTCTGTTGATGATCGCCATGCCGATTGGGCTGGCGATCTATTTAACCCGCACTTGGAAATTGAGCTGGCGACTGTGGCTCATCGGCGCGGCGACATTTATTCTTTCACAGGTGGGACACATCCCATTTTTACGGCTTTCCACCCTGATAATGAACCGCCCCCCATTAATCAATTGGTTTTTAGATATACCCATTTCCAGCCTGATTATATTTAATGGCGTTTTTGTTGGACTGTCTGCCGGTTTGTTCGAAGAGTTCTTTCGCTATGGTATGTATCGTTGGTGGGCAAAAGATGCACGCTCCTGGCATACTGGGATTCTCACTGGTGCTGGACATGGCGGTGTAGAGGCGATCTATTTTGGCGGTTTAGCGCTTTACACTTTTTTCCAGTTGGTAGCTTACAGAAATATTGAACTTTCTACGGTAATTCCGGCCACGCAGTTGCAAGCTGCCGAAGCGCAGGTTGCAACATATTGGTCGTCGGCTTGGTACGAAGCGTTTCTGCCTTCTTTTGAACGGCTCTCAACGATCATTATTCAAATTTCCTTAGCGGTTCTCGTTTTACAAACCTTCACGCGCAAGCAATGGTTCTGGGTCTGGCTGGCGGTGTCGTATCACGCTTTTATTGACTTTTTTACTGTGCCCGCATCAGCCGGTTATATTAGCAAATATGGAGGGGAAGCAATTGTTGGTGGATTTGCCATCTTGAGCGTGATCATCATTTTCGCGTTACATCGCTCTGTGTCTGCTGTGAATGCACAACCAAATGCCTAGGTTGCAATGTTAGATGCCTCTGGTCTGAAACCGAAAGGATGAAACAAATGGAATTAAATCCCGCTTTAGCAATCACAAAAGCTGCCAGCAAACAGACTTATTACACGATCCGATTCCTGGCAGACCGGGAACGCAGAGACGATGCTTATCGTGCTTATGGATACTTCCGGTGGGTGGACGATATCCTCGATGCGGATTCAGGTACGGCACCCGAGCGATTGGCTTTCCTTGAGCGTCAGAAGTTACTGCTTGAAAGCTGTTATCGGGGAGAGTGGCCTCGGGATGTGGATTACGAAGAGCAAATGCTGGTCGATCTGATCAAGCATGACCAGGAAAAAAACAGCGGACTGCAGGCCTATCTGCGCAACATGATGGAGGTAATGGATTTCGACACCAGACGCCGGGGAAGGTTAATCTCGCAGGCCGAGCTGAATGAGTACACGCGCTGGCTGGCGATTGCGGTGACCGAAGCCTTACATTATTTCGTCGGGCACGACGGTTTCACCCCTCGCGATGAGACGCGCTACCTGGCCGTTTATGCGGCGCATATTGTGCACATGTTGAGGGATACGGTGGATGACACAGTGGTTGGATACTATAACATCCCGCGTGAAGTGCTCGAGGAGGGTGCCATCAAGCCGCTGGATGTGCAAAGCGAAGCTTACCACGCCTGGGTAAAAAGCAGGGTGAAATTGGCACGGAAGCATTTCGAGGCAGGGAAGCGGTATTTCGCGCGTGTCCAGAACTTGCGCTGCCGCCTGGCAGGGATTGCCTATATGGCACGCTTCGAATGGCTGCTGGACACGATTGAACGGGAAGGCTATTCCCTGCGCCCTCAATACAATGAAAAAAGAAGCCTGGGAACCGGACTGAAAATGAGCCGGCTGGTAATGTCATCGCTGAACAAATCGGGAGGGGCAGGCAATCTATCCCAACCTATCCCTTCACGCCCAATGAGTCAACCGTGAACACAAAAACCGTCATCATCATCGGTGCCGGGGTCGGTGGAATCACCGCCGCGATCCACCTGGCTAAGCATGGGCTGCATGTCACCGTGCTGGAAAAGAACACGCAAGCTGGTGGGCGCTGTGATACCTTCAGCCGCAATGGTCATCATTTTGATACCGGACCGACTCTCTTTGTAATGCCCCTGTTATACGACGCCGAATTTCGCGCCATGGGAACCTCCACCCGCGAAATGCTCGATTTGCAGCGTGTCGATCCAACGTATCACCTGGTCTTCGATGATGGAAGCCAGCTTGCGCTCACCTCAGATTTGAAGCTGTTACAACAGCAATTGCAATCGATACAGCCCGGGAGCTTCCAGGGTTTTCTACGATACCTTCAGGAGGGCGACCGGCACTACCGGCTGGTTTTGGATAACCTGGTCAACCGCGATTTCCGAAAAGCCTCTGATTTCTTCAGTATAAAGAATCTTGGGTTGATATTTCGCTTAAAGGCACTCATCAACCACTACCGCAATATGGCAGCTTACTTTGATGATCCGCACCTGAAAACCGCTTTTACGTTCCAGGATGTGTACATGGGATTGAGCCCGTTTGAAGCGCCAGCCACTTTTTCAATGATGCCGTACACGGAGCTGGCGCACGGCGTATGGTATCCCATTGGCGGAATGTACCGCGTGGTCGAGGCACTAGCAGAACTTGCGCGGGCAGCCGGTGTGGAATTTATTTTTAACACGGCAGTAGAACGGATAGATATAAATGCGACGCACGCTCGAGGCGTGGTGCTTGCGGATGGCGCGCACCTGGAGGCGGAGGTAGTGCTTGCCAATGCGGACCTGCCTTATGTTTATCAGAATTTGCTTCCACAGGAGGGGATGACAAAGGCACTATTGCGCAAGAAATTCTCCTGTTCTGTGATCAGTTTCTTCTGGGGAGTGGATAAGACGTATAAAGCCCTGGGCCCCCATACGCTCTTCCTGGCGGATGATTATCGTGAGAACTTCGAGCACATCCAGGACCTGGGCCTGCCCGCCAATCCAAGTCTGTATGTGCACACGCCAGCGCGGCTCGATCAGGCCATGGCGCCAAGTGGGCAGGATACCCTGACCGCCATCGTCCCAGTCGGGCACCTGAGCGAAAACGAGGACCAGGATTGGGGCGTCCTTCGAGATGAGGCGCGCCAGCATGTGTTTCGCAGGTTGCGGACTCTGGGCATCAATGACCTCGAAGCGCACATCAAGTTCGAAGAGACGTATACCCCACTCGCGTGGCGTAAACGCTATAACCTGGTGAAAGGCGCAACTCACGGGCTGTCTCATAAGCTGACCCAAATGGCTTACTTCCGCCCAGCCAACCGGCATCCGCGTTACCAGAATTTGTACTTCGTGGGAGCCAGCACGCATCCCGGCACCGGAATGCCGACTGCCATGGTCTCCGGTCGGTTGGTTTCCGAGCGAATTCGGGAAGAACATCAATGAAAGAAAGGAAGAAAGCATGATACAGGATAATGATTTAAGCAAGCAAATTGGTGGGAGCAAAGGGAGAGCCATAAGCATGACGGCCAAAACTGTGCCCGCTCGTGTTGGATGGGTACGCGACTGGCCGCGCTGGACACCGTACGCGGCGGTGGCGTGGTCACTGGTTTATGCCGCGCTGGGGTTGTACTGGGCAGTGAGTGGGCGTGGGTTCCCTTACGCCCCCGGACTCGCGGGCAGCGTCACGGGGCCGGTGGCGGGGAGGTTTGGGCCAGTCGTAGCCTGGATCATCGTGATCACGGAAGGCATCCCGGCGGTAGTCGTGGGGACGTTGATGCTGGCCGGGGTGAGGAGACTCCGGCCTCTCTTGATGACAGCAGGAGCTCTGCTAGCTGCAGTTCTTCTGCTGTTCATGAACGATCTCAATTCTTCTTGAGATGCTCGCCTACATCCCTTATACGTTAGCCAGGCTGCTGACAGGCGCCGGGATCGGCGTCTATCTGCAAACTTTGACCCAGACCAAGTGGATAATAGCACACCAATTGCTGTGTCTGACCGGCGGGTTCTTGTGGCTGGCGGCTACCGTCAGCTATGCCCGCAAAAGCACAGACGCCTGCCGGTATTGCGGTCGCCGGGATGGCCCGGAAGGGTGGAATAGCCCAAAGCAAGCCGCGCACTGGGGCCGGATCGCTGTGTACGTGGCCATGGTAGCGCCAGTCTTCTACGCAGTAACCCGTTACGCCTGGGCATTGGGAATTCCACTGGGTATGAGCGCGGAGTCTCTGCGCCACGGGCAGGTAAGGGGGTTATGGACCTCGGGGCTCTTCCTGGCGAGCTTCGGCCTGGTCGGAGCCGCCCTCACCCTCGGCCTGGTACAGCGCTGGGGTGAGGTGTTCCCGCGCTGGCTGATCGGCCTGGCCGGGCGCCGGGTTCCCATCGCGCTGGCGGTGATCCCGGCCTCGATCATGTCGATACTGCTCATGGTGGGCGGGATAGCAATCTGGTCCGGTTGGGCCCAGATGGCCGATAATGCGGCGGCCAGTGGGCAAGATATGGGGATCGTCGTTGGCCCCATCGCGCTGTTCCCGGTCTGGGCCGTGTCGCTCGCGGTAGCGACATTGGGCTACTACTTTCGGCGGCGTGGTCCGTGCGGGATGTGTGGTCGTGGCACACCCAGCAAAACTTGAAAGTATACAGGAGAATAAAAATGAACGAACAAACCCCAAATCAAACTCCCACCCCGGGAACACCTGCTCCCACCTACCGCAGCTGGCACGAGCAGCGGCGCGGCAGAGCACTGGGCTCGCCGCGAGGCACGGTGGCAGCGGCATGCCGGACGCCCATACGGCTGGATAGGCGGTGTCTTCATAACCCTGCTGGGTGCAATTTTCCTTTTGGAAAATTTGGGCATCCCTTTCCTGGCTAACTGGTGGGCCCTGTTTATATTTATCCCTGCATTCTGGACATATGCTGCCGCCTGGGACAACTACAAATATCATAATCAATTGACGCGGGGCGGGACAGGCTCATTGACTGTGGGAATCCTGCTGACCATTCTGGCGTTTGTTTTCCTATTCAACCTGGATGCAGGTCTGTTCTGGCCGGTCCTGCTCATCGTGGGCGGGCTGGTTTTGCTGGGAACGGTGTTATTGCCGGCCTAGTTGTTTTTCACGATCGAAAATTAAAGGAGATCCAATGGCTTTTATGGCTTATGCTTTTGCGGTCTGGACTCTGCTGATGGGCGCGCTGGTCTTCTGGCGGCTGCAGGCGCCCCTGGGTTTCCTGCCCTGGATCCCCAAATTGCTCGCGGGTGCGCTTTCTCCAGTCTGGCTCATCTTTGGGCTGCTGGGCCTGGGATTCGGATGGTTGGTGGGCGCGCCTCTGGCAGTTATTGGGGGTGCCATCGGAACAACCTGCATGACTGTGTTCTTATGGAAGGTTGCCCAGGCAAAGCTGGATTTTGAGCCGGCCTTCGGCAGCGATTGGCGGCAACACATCGCCCTTCAGCGCGAAACTGGTCAACTTAAACGGCGCTGGATGGGGCTTCTGTTGGAACCGGATCGTTCCAAGACGTGCCTCAATGCCGATATCCCCTTTTGGACCATCCCGGGAACCAGCCGCCAGTTGTTGTGCGATATCTGGCAGCCACCCACTGGCGTAACACCATCCGGTTTGGCGGTGCTCTTTTTCCATGGCAGCGCCTGGTACTTCCTGGACAAAGACTATGGCACACGGCCATTCTTCAGCCATCTGGTTGCTCAGGGTCATACGATCATGGATGTTGCCTACCGCCTGTGTCCGGAGGTGGACGTTTTCGATATGTCCGGCGATGTGAAACGAGCCATCTCTTGGATGAAAACCAACTCCGGGCATTACGGCGTCGACCCGCATCGGCTGGTCCTGGCAGGCGCTTCAGCCGGCGGGCACCTGTCCCTACTGGCGGCATATGCTCCGCAGCACCCCCGGCTGGCCCCGGCAGAGTTGAAAGGCACCGATCTTAGTGTCCGCGGTGTGATCTCCTTTTACGGTCCATCCGACATAAGCGCGGTCTATACCCACACCAACCAGCACAGGCTGGTCGGGCTACCGAAAGTGACTATTGGGCCAGAGGCGGTGCATGCCAAGAAGAACATGCGTGATGCCGGACGGCTGGATATCCTGGTCGGTGGGCACCCTTTTGAGGTACCCGAAGCCTATGACCTTGCTTCGCCCATCACCCACATCCACCCGGGCTGTCCGCCCACCATGTTGATCCAGGGTGAACACGATCTGATCACGCCCATCACCGCCACCCGACGCTTGTACCAGAAATTGGTAAAGGCCGGTGTCCCGGCCATCAGCCTCGAGTTTCCATACACCGACCACGCCTTTGACCTACTGCTGCCATGGATATCTCCGTCTTATCAATCGGCCCTGTTCGCCGTCGACCGGTTCCTGGCTTTGATGGCGTTTAAAGAATTGTGAGGACCAAATGTCATCCACCGATGACACAATCAAGACACTGCGTGTCGCTGCCGTGCAAATGGGATCCCAGGAGGATTTTATCCTGGCTAACCTGCAGCGTGCCACGCGGCTGGTCGAGCAGGCCGCCCGCGCCGGGGTGGAACTGGTACTGCTGCCGGAATTCATGCCAAGCGGCTACCTGTGGGGCCGGCTCACTGACTGTGGGAATCGTGCTGACCATCCTGGCGTTGGTCTTCTTGCTGAACCTAGATGCAGGGCTGTTCTGTCCGGTCCTGCACATCGTCGGCGGCCTGGTTTTGCTGGGAACGGCGCTTTTTTCCAACCAGCCATGACCAATTGAGAGAATTGTTTGGTGTTTTATAAAGGAGATTGATGATGTTGAATAAGATTTCAGTTTTCATTTGGGCGTCTGTTCTGCTTTGCGGGATGACTCCAAACACCGCCCCCAGCCTGCAGGCACCAGTTTCCTCCGCCAGCATCGCAGATGTTATTGCCCAATATCGCCTGCTGATCCCTACCCTTATGCAGCAGGAGAACGTGCCCGGCCTGGCCATCACGGTCGTTGACGACCAGGGGGTGTTATGGTCTGAGGGGTTCGGGTACACCGACTGGGACCGCAAAACACCCGTCACCACCGACACGCTCTTCTCGATCCAATCCATGTCCAAGTCCTTCACTGCCACCGCCGTGATGTTTGCCGCTCAAGACGGCTTAGTGGATCTGGATGCCCCTATCACAACCTACCTGCCCAATTTCCATGTCCACAGCATCTTTGAGGAGCACCCCGAACAGAAGATCACCCTGCGCATGCTGCTCAGCCACACTGCCGGCCTGGTCCACGAAGCTCCGGTGGGCGGCAACTCCGACTTACCCGATCATACCTTCGAGGAGCACATCGCCAGCATCTCGGATACCTGGTTGCGCTCCCCGGTGGGCACACACTACGATTATTCCAACCTGGGGATCGACCTGGCTGGCTACATCCTGCAGGTGCGATCGGGGATGCCGTTCACGCAGTACGTGCAGGAAAAGGTGTTGGCTCCGCTGGGGATGGCCAGCAGCACGCTGGATATTAACCAGGTGCGCGCCACGCCCGGGCGGGCCATCGGCCACGGACCGTTCCCTTTGCGTCCACCGATTGGCTGGCTGCTCATCCCCTCCGGCGGGGTGTGGACGACTGCCAACGACATGGCCCGCTACCTGCAATTCCATATTAATGAAGGCGCCCTGGGAGGGACGCGCCTGCTGCGCCAGGACCTGGCCGAGACCATGTATACCCCGCCCAACCCGGCTGCCTCCACCGCCGAATACGCCCTGGGGATTGCCGTCAACGACAACCAGGGGACGCGCTGCTTGCAGCACGGTGGGGGGGGCTTCGGCTTCAACAGCTACATGGTCTGGTACCCAGAGCTGAAGCTGGGGGTGGTCGTGCTGGCCAATGCTGAAGGCGACAACCTGGTTTCGCAGCTCACCTCCGATGTGCTGACTGGCATCATCCAAGACGCTCTCCCCCTTTACCATGCGCGCGCTGGCACAAAACCAGCCGTGCAGCCCGCTTACGCGCCCATCGTGAATGGCCCGGCTTCCCCTGACCGACAGCGCCCTCAGCGACCTGATTGCCAGCAAGGCCCTACCGCTGGATGAGGCCGCCCGCCAGCGCCGCCAGGCTCTTGCCGGCGACTATGTAGCCACCAAGTGGGGCATTCCGGTCGGTATCGCCCAGGTTAATGACAATAACGGGACACTCACCGGAGCTGTGTTGGGTCAGCCTGTCGCGTTGACCGAGGTTCAGCCGGGGCTGATTTTCGACCCCCAAGGCAACTCTTACGATATAAATCGACCGGCGGCTGATGCCCCCAACCTCCCACTGATCAAAATCGACCCGAAGATCCTGCCCTACCGGCTGGCCTTCTACGGCTTGTGCGGGCTGGTCTTCTTATCGTCTCTGTTCTTCTGGCCGGTGCGGGCCATGGTGCGGCAAATCCATCGCAAAAAGGCACCCCCAACCACCGTAGCTTTCCCCCCGGAAGGCCGCCGCTGGCTGCCGTGGAGCGTTGCTGTGGCCATTCTGGCCGGACTGGCCTCTCTGTTTGGCTTGTTCTGCCTAGCAGCGGAGACCATCGTGCCCAACCTGGTATATGTGCCCTGGCCGCGCCCGTGGACTGACCTACTGTGGTGGCAGTTTGCCGGGCTGAGTTTGCCGTTTGCGAGCCTGCTGCTAACCGCAGGAGTTGCCGTGTTGACCGGCCTGGCCATCAAAAACCACGCCTGGGGACGCCCTCTGCGCATCTATTACTCCCTGGTCGCTGTGACATTGCTGACCTTCAATTTGGCGCTCATCATCATTTAGATTTATTTTAATTTTTTGGAGGACATATGACATCCATTCTTGAAGTAAAAAACTTGGTCAAGAAATACGGCGACCTGGCCGCCGTAAAAAGCATCTCGTTCGAGATCCAGAAAGGCGAAATCTTCAGTCTGCTGGGTCCGAACGGCGCCGGCAAGACGACCACTATCTCGATGATCAGCGGTTTGCTGGCGCCCACCAGCGGAGACGCTTCCATCGGCGGCTTCTCGATCACGCGCCAGGCACTGGAAGCCAAGCGTCTGCTAGGCGTAGTCCCGCAGGAGATCGCCCTGTACCCGACCCTGACCGCCCGCCAGAACCTGGAGTTCTTCGGCCGTATGTACGGGCTGGGCGGGAAGGAACTCACTCGCCGGGTGGACGCCATGCTGGACTTTGTGGAACTGCGCGACCGCCAGTCCGATCGGATCGAGACATTTTCAGGCGGCATGAAGCGGCGCATCAATATCGCCGCCGGGCTGCTGCATGACCCGCAGGTGATCTACATGGATGAACCGACGGTCGGGATCGACCCGCAAAGCCGACGGCGCATCCTGGATACCGTCAAGCAACTGCGCGAACAGCGCGGCATGACCGTGCTCTACACCACTCACCTGATGGAAGAAGCCCAGGAGTTGAGCGACCGGGTCGGTATCATCGATCACGGCGAGATCATCGCCCTGGGTACCCCGGGCGACCTGATCCTGCAGGTGGGCGAGCAGGACCGGCTGATCTTCAAGGTCGGGCAGAACGCCGTCAGCAACGCGACGCTGGAGAAAATCCGCAGCTCGGTCGAAGGTGTTACCAATGCCATTTACGATCCGCCGGGCGAGGAAGGTGAGAACAAGACCAACCTCAGCGGATTGATGGTGGTTAATGCTAAGCGCGGACGCAAGGCCATGCCGTCCGTACTGCGACTGGCGGACGAAGCCGGGATCCAGGTCGAGTTGGTCGAAGTGCATGAGCCTGACCTCGAAGCGGTGTTCCTACACCTGACCGGTCGGGCATTGAGGGATTGATATGGACAAGCTCTGGAGAATTGCTCTCAAGGATATCCGCACCCGGTTCACGGACCGGCGCCTGCTCCTGATCATGTTCGCAGCTCCGCTGGCCATTGCCACGATCATTGGCCTGGCGTTCGGAGGCCTGGGTCGCAGCTCCAGCCCGATCAGCGGCATCCCCGTGGCAGTGATCAACAACGATCTGACCGGAGCGCAAGGGGTTGCGTACGGTGCCATGCTAGCCGATTTGCTCACCGAAGGCCAACTGCCGGCCGGCACAGGTGCCAGCATGGCAACCTGCCCGCAGGTCTCTGGCGGGACGAATGACAGTTCGACCGTCGCCAGCATGACCCTGGCGGAGTTGATCCACGGGTCAACCTTCGACGCGGCCCAAGCCCAAAGCCTGGTGGCAGACAAGCAGATCGAGCCACCATCGGCCACCCCCGACAGCCCGGAATACCTGGAGGCGGCAGCGAAGGCTGCCACGGATAAAGGCCTCTATGCGGCGGTCGTGATCATCCCGGCGGATTTCTCCAAGGCGCTGATGAGCCTGGCGGATCCCCGCCTGCCGCCGAGCAAAACAACCCTCAGTGTGTATGGCAACGCTGGTCAGTCCCTGGCTGCGGGTATCGTGCGCAGTGTGGTCGATTCCATCACCGCCCAGTTGGTCAGCGGCAATATTGCCATCGGCGCCATCATGACCGTAATGACCGCACAGAGCCCCGCGGCACTGCCCGCGACTTTAGGTGGCTCCCAGGCGGATATTGGCAAATTGTTCGTCTGCGCATTCTCGCCGGGGAGCAACCTGGTCGGGCTGGCAGACATGCCGGTCCAGGCCGCCTCAAACAACCTGGCAGGCACCCTGCTGGTCACTTTTGGGTCCGCACAGGCTCTTTTCTTTGCCATGTTCACGGCCCAGAATGGGATCCTGAGCATGTACGATGAACGCCGGAACTGGACTCTGCAGCGCATCCTGATCTCACCCACCCCGCGCTGGAATATCCTGGGGGGCAAGCTGGTGGGGGTGCTGGTCAGTGTACTGGCCCAGCTGGTGATTCTGGTGGTTGCCCTGACAGTCGTTGGTAGTCTCATAGAGGGTCGGATCGCCTTCATCTGGGGTACGGACTTGGCTCGGCTCGGGCTGGTGCTCCTGGCGGTGGGCGTGGCCGTATCCGGGCTGGGAATATTCCTGGCAGGCGTGCTCAAGGGCATCGAACAGGCCAACACTGTGGGCTCGGTGCTTAACATCGCCCTGGGCGTGTTGGGCGGTGCGTTCGGATTTCAACTGCCGCGCTCGATAGCCCAATTCTCCCTGATCTATTGGGCGCGGGACGCGTTTGACCTGCTGGCTGCCGGGAGGGGCGATATCTCGCTCAACCTGCTGGTGCTCTTCGTGCAAGGCGCAGTCCTGTTCGCAATCGGATTATTCCTCTTCAATCGCAAGTTCGAAGCGTGAGGTGCATGATGGCAAAGATATGGGCAATTATCAAACAAGACCTGCGTGTTTTTCTGAAACAGCGCTCAAACCTGATTTCTTTAATTTTCACCCCGGCAGTTATGACGGTCATCATCGCCCTGGTCGACTCAGGCGCCCTGAGCGGAGCAGCAATTCAACGCCTGGATGTGATCGACCAGGATAATACACCGGCCTCCACGCAATTCCTGGGTTCGATTCGCCACGCGAATCCCGGGTTGACCTTGTGCCCGATGGATAATACGGAAAAGGATATCTGCGGCTTAGGCAAGGGTTCCCAACTCAGTGAGAGCCAGTATCTGGACCGCGTGGCCAAATCCACTTCACTGGCCGTGCTGGAAATCCCGTCTGGATTTGAAGCCAGCCTGGCTGCCCAGCAGCTGGTTACGCTGACTTTCCGCAGTACCGGCAGTTTTGGCTCATCCGAAGCGGCCCGGCAGGCAGTCCAGGCAGCCATATCGCAGGTCAACACGGCAGCCGTGGCATCCGGGATCGGTTCATCGGTTGTGAATACGGTGCAGGGGCAGGCCCTGGCCGCCGACCAGGCGCAACAACTCAAAAGCGCCCTTTACCAACAAGCGCTCAAAATGGAGAATGCCCAGACTGTCACGCTGGAATTCGCCCTCTCGAATGCCCCCCAGGGGCAGACGATGGGGCAGAATCTGCAGTACGGGCTTGGGCAATCCGTACCCGGGATGGGAACGATGTTCGCCCTGATGACCATCTTCGGCGGGATGGCTGCTTTGATCGTCGAGCGCCAGCAGGGCACGCTGCCGAGACTGGCGGTCATGGCTGTCCCACGCAGCACGTTGCTGGCCGGCAAGATCCTGGCCCGCTTTTGCCTGGGGCTGCTCCAGTTCCTGGTGGTATTCGTCGTCGGAGCCCTGCTAAAGATGAACTTCGGCAAGGATCCGCTTGCGCTCCTTCTGCTGGTCGTCCTTTACTCGCTCTCGATCACAGCCTTTGCCTTCGCGGTCGGCTCGGGGTTGAAAACTCCTGCCCAGGCTGCTGGCGTGGGACTGCTTCTGACCATGACGTTGTCCCCCCTGGGAGGCGCATGGTGGCCGATGGACATCTCACCGAAGTTCATGCAGGTCATCGGGCACATTTCACCGGTGGCCTGGGCCATGGATGGCTTTACGGCGCTGACCTATAACGGCGCTCACCTGGCGGATATCTGGGTCCCGCTGGCGGTATTAACAGGAATGACAATCGTGCTGTTCCTGATCGCCATCCCACGCTTCCGCTACCAGGTGGACTGAGGTTGAGTGAGACATGCTGAATACTGGAATACAGAAAGGCTGGAAATTAAATGATCTCTGAATTTTGCAAGTACCAGGGCTACTCCGGGCCGGTCTATGATGGAACGCAATGGACATCGGCTTATCTGACACTATCCGACGGGACACGGTTGTGTTCTTTACAATCGGAGTTGCTCGCTTCCATTACGAGTGGTTTTCGCACAACATAGAACGGTATCTTTCGCCCTCACCCTATTTGATTTGGAGGCAGAAATGAAAAACGCTACCGATGTGGTGATCGAAACCCACGGTCTGAGCAAAGTCTACAAGAACATGCAGGCGCCCAAGTCGCTGGACTGGAAGGTGGCACAGCATTCGGTCTTCAGTTTTTTGGTGAACAGGAGGTAACCATGCCTACAAATGGAAATTCACATTCGATCATTGTCATCGGCGCGGGGATCGCCGGGCTATCTGCAGGGATTTACGCCCAGCTCAACGGCTTTCACAGCCGCATCTATGAAATGCATAGTCTGCCTGGCGGGGTGATGACATCTTGGAAGCGGAAAGGCTATACCATTGATGGCTGCGTCCAGTGGTTGATGGGCTCCAACCCCAAATCGAACCTGTACCCATTGTACGAAACAGTCGGCCTGATCGATCACCGCCAGTTCTTTCATCCAGACGTGTTTATGTACTTCGAGGAAGAGGATGGCCGGGCGCTTACCTTTTATGCGGATATCAACCGCTTGGAAGAGGAACTCGTGAGCCATGGACCGGAGGACAAGGCTTTTATCCATGAATTCTGCACGGCAGCACGCAGGCTGGTCGGCTTCAATCCACCTGCGGGTGGATCGGGCAGTCTGTTCAAGTACATATCGGGTTCATGGTCAATGCTGCCCCGCATGATCTCCCTGGGACCGACGATGCTCAAATGGACCGGGATGAGCATGAGCCGGTTTGCCGCCCGGTTCAAAACTCCCATCCTGCGTCAAATCTTCAGTCATCTCTGGCAGCCAGATTTGACCGCAATTTCGCTCTTATTCTTCCTGGCTTACATTTCCAGCCAGATGAATGGTTACCCGATTGGCGGGTCGCTGTCAATGGCTCTGGCTGTAGAAAAACGCTACCGGATGCTGGGCGGCGAAATTAATTATAACCGCCGGGTAGAAAAGATCCTGGTGAAGGATCACAAAGCAGTGGGCATCCGGCTCATGAATGGTGATGAGCAATTCGCAGACCATATCATCTCTGCCTCAGACGGGCATGCCACCATTTGGGAAATGCTCGACGGCAGTTACGTTAACGATACGATCCGCAAGGTCTATCGCGAGTTCAAACTCTTCCCGCCCATCATGCTGATCGGGTTGGGGTTGAAACGAACTTTCAGCGAACTACCTCGTGCAACGGGAGGAATCGTTCTAGAACTCAGGCAACCGTTCGAGCTGGCAGGTGAACCGGTGGAGCGGTTGAAAATGACAGTGTATAACTTCGATCCCAGCCTGGCTCCAGAAGGGAAGACCCTGGTAAACGTAAAGATCCAAACCAAGTATGACTATTGGAAGGAGATCATAGCCGACCGCGAGCGTTACGATGCCGAGAAACAGCGGGTTGCCCTGGAGGTGATAAACCGTCTCGACCAGCGTTTTCCTGGTTTTGCCGCCCAGGTCCAGATGACCGATATCGCAACGCCGATGACATACGAACGATATACCGGTAACTGGCAAGCCAGCTATGAAGGCTTTTTACCAACACCCAAAACCGTACGAGACGTCATCCCCAATAGGTTGCCAGGGCTGGAGAACTTTACCATGGCCGGGCAGTGGGTGCGAGTGGGCGGTGGCATCCCTACCGGCGTGTCGACAGGTCGAGATGCGGTGATATCCATATGCAAGCAGGAGGGAGTCAAGTTCCAGGAAAAACTAGAAAAAGAAAAACCGCCCCAACAAGGTATGACAATAATTAATACCCACAAGTAACGGTGAGGCCGCCAAAAAGAGTTATAAATTATGATGAAAAATAACGAACTGGTAATCGAAACCCAAGGCCTGAACAAAGCCTACAAGTATCCAAACATGCGCTACCATGACGCTAAAGCCCTTACGTGTACCTCGCCAGCTTTATCGGAAGCACTCAACATCACCGGGCATCCGATCGTTCACCTGTGGCTGAGCACGAGTGCGCCAGATCTTGACATCTATTACTGGAAGAGGTGGACGGGAGCGGGAATTCACCTATTTCTCGGAGGGCAGCTTGCGAGCTTCCCATCGTGCTTTAAGCCCAGCGCCTTTCAATGCCATTTACCTGCCGTAGCGAAATCACTACCAAAGCGAGTTGCAGCCTATCCCGGCGGGAGAGCCGGTTGGGCTAGTGTTTGATCTGAGACCAACGGCACGGCATTTTTCCAGGACTAAACAAATCCTTATCAAATTGGCATTCGCCGACGGAGGTAACTTTGATACGCCCTTCCTCAACCCTGAACCTGCGCTCCAACTGCTGCGGGAGAGCAATCACCTGTCCTATCTTGAATTGCCTGTCATC
This sequence comes from uncultured Chloroflexia bacterium, assembly GCA_963760245.1. Lineage (GTDB taxonomy): Bacteria > Chloroflexota > Anaerolineae > Anaerolineales > Villigracilaceae > UBA877. The sequence goes on from CAVXCH010000005.1 coordinate 192,150, forward strand.
CCATAGGAGAAAGCCGAATGATAATTGATGCGCATGCACATGTAGCTAGGGAGTACTCGACGGTTGAATCCATCAAGGACATGGCAAAAAAGTACGAAATAGAAAAAATCATATTATGCACGAGTCCAAAGAATATACAGGATCTAAAAGATCCGCCCAATATCCCATTCATGAAAACCCCCGACAGCATCTATTTGCTTAACCGGATGCTAAGATTTTCTTACAATTCATTCTTTAAGGATAATGGAGATGGCAACAAATACGTCTTCGAATTGAAGAACAAGCTCCCTGAAACCGTAATCCAATTCCTGTGGGTAGATCCGCTATGATCCACAGCACATGGACAATCTCGAAATGAATATCCGGGAGTATAAGGTAAAAGGGATCAAGCTGCATCAAGCCTGGAATCCATTCACAATAGATGGCTGTGAGTTCAACCAGATTGTCGAAGTTACCAGAGAAAATAGACTTCCAATATTCATCCACCTTTACTCAAAAGAGGAAACCTGGAAGCTGTTACAGTATGTTGGCGGTCACCGGGATGTAATCTTCATCATCGCACACATGCTTGGGTTGGACATTTTTAAGGAGCGTGCCAAAGACCTTCACAATGTGTATTTTGACACTTCGGGCTCCGAGAGGGTGAGAGGGCAGGATATCCTTGAGGCAATCCATTATTTTGGTCCAGATCATGTCGTTTTCGGTTCTGATACGCCTTATGCCAGAATAGGAGACCAGATCGAAAAGATAGAACGGTTAAATCTATCCGGAGATATTAAAGAACATGTATTCAGGTTAAATATCGAGCACCTCCTGTCTTTGGGAACATAGCATCAACAAACAAACGTTATAAAAGGAAAAACATATGGATACACAATCTAACGGCTCTGAAAAACATGCAGAAACCACCACCAAACAGTACGGCCGAGGTGGTTTTTGGGATCGCCGGAAATCTATCCCCAAAGACCGTCTGGCCTGGCTGTGGCTGGTGGTCGGTTTTATCTTTTTACCGTTCACCTTTTTCCAAACCGTGATCCCCTTGGCGGCCTGGCTTGCCCCCATCTTCCTGCTGCGCTTCGAACGCAGCTCGCGGCGGGCCTGGGTCTCGCTACTGATGATCTTTCTTGCGTATGCAGCCGGGATCGGGATCGCCTTGCGCGGCTCTTTGTCCAGCGATATGACCTTGAATATCATCGGCCTGATCAACTTTCCTCTGCTCAAAGGCCTGATATTTACCCTGCCCTACGCAGCCGACCGCTTGATAGGGTCGCGACCGACATCCATGACACGGCTACTGGTATTCCCTTTAGCGTTTACGTCGGTGGATTGGCTGATGTCCCTGTCCGCTTTCATCAACTCAACCGGATCGCCGGCCTATTCCCAGTATGACAACCTTGCCCTGATGCAGATCCTTTCCATTACAGGGATGTGGGGGATCACTTTTCTGATCATGTGGTGCGCCACGACGGCGAATGCCCTGTGGGAATATGCGTTTGAATGGCGGACAGTGCGGCTTACGCTGGGCACTTTCGCGGTCGTGCTGCTGGCGGTCTTGCTTTTCGGCAACGCTCGGCTGGCTTTTTCCGCGTCAGCCTCACAGACTGTTGAAGCGGGCACGGTTACCGTCGACAGTGCGATCTCGTCCATGGCGAACAGTTCCATCACAGGGAATTTCAACCATGCTACGGATGCCCAACGGCTCGCCGTCCGCCCAAAGCTCGCCCTGACCATCAATCAGTTGCTGGCCCGTACCGAGATGGAGCTGCGTGGCGGTGCAAAAATAGTGACCTGGCAGGAAGGCGCGGGCACGGTCCTGGAAGAAGACAAACAAATCGTACTCAACCAGGTGGGGGTACTGGCAAAACAGTACGATGCGTACATCCAGGTTTCACTCGGAGTGATCACCCGCAGCCAGGAACAACACTTCATTCGAAACCAATCCATCCTGGTTGACAATATGGGCACCGTCCGCTGGACGTACGATAAGACTTACCTTGTCTACCCGAACGAACACTATGTATTTATCGCCGGACCAGGCCAGTTGCCATTCGCCGATACCCCGTACGGTCGCCTTAGCACTGCCATTTGTAACGACTTGCATTTCACGCCGTTGATCCATCAGGCCGGGCAGAACGGCGTGGATATCCTTATCACACCATATCACGATGTGCACCCGTTTGAGTCAGAGGATGCAGTCGTGGCCACTTACCGCGCGATCGAGAACGGCTTTTCACTGCTTCGGCCTGCCGGTGCAGGCCTGTCCACTATCACCGACTACCAAGGACGGATCCTGGCCACACAGAACTTCTTTACCAATACCGATGGCATCATGATGACCACTGTTCCGATCCACGGCGTCACGACAGTCTACAGCCGGATTGGTGATCTGTTCGCCTACCTGTGTACTGCCGGGCTGGTATTTCTCATTGTATGGGTGCTTCTCCGTCGAAGTCAAACCACAACGGCCCATTGGACAGATCAACAGGAACGGCCTACCAGTCGGTGAATCTTTCTTAGCAGTGGATGGAGTGGAAACGGAATATGACAACACCGATTGTTTCAACAAGCTCAAAAGTTGATACCAGGCAGGGCATTCTGCACTGGGCGGGACAGATGATCGCCGCCCTGGTCATCTTTGGCGTGCTTCTGTTTCTCACAGCCGGCAGACTGGACTGGATCCAGGGGTGGGCCTATCTTGGTATAAATGCCCTGACCCAGGTGCTGAGCGGTATTGTGCTTATCCTTCGCCGCCCGGATATGCTGTCCGAAAGCTCACAGGTTCGGGAAGGCAACAAGGGGTGGGATCGGATCCTAGCGCCGGCCATCGTCATTCTGGGCACATTTGCAGTATTGGTCACGGCCGGTCTAGATGTTCGTTTCGGCTGGAGAGGACCCATCTCTGGCGTGCTGTGGTGGTTCGGTCTGGTCATCGCCTTTGCCAGCCAGATGTTCGTTCTGTGGGCAATGGCCTCCAATCCGTATTTTGCGACCACCGTGCGTATCCAGGAAGACCGCGGGCACCATGTTATCAGCCAAGGTCCTTATAGGTTTGTCCGTCATTCAGGTTATGCCGGGTCGATGATATACAACCTGGCTCTCCCAGTTATGTTGGGTTCCTTGTGGGTATTCATCCCATCAATACTCCCTATAGCGCTCACTTTTATTCGCACCGGTTTGGAAGACCGCACACCACAGACCGAGCTGCCAGGCGACCAGGAATATGCGACCCAAACCCATTTTCGGCTGATTCCTGGCGTGTGGTAGGGCAATACAATTGATCTGGCAATCTATATTCCTTAGGATTGGATGAACTGCTGGATTGTAATTTATGAGATACAGGCTCTTTCAGGTTGATATGTGAAAGGAGTACATGCCACAAGACTTATCTGTTTTTCGATCATCTGAAGGCGAGGCAGAATATCATGCAGCCTATGAGGCGGTACTCAAAGAATGGCCGGTACCCTTTGAGGAACTTTTCATTCCTACCCGACTGGGTAAAACCCACGTTATTGCCAGCGGGCCGAAGGATGCTGCTCCAATGGTGCTTCTCCATCCGGCCGGCGGCGGTGGAGTCATATGGATTAGGAATGTCGGACCGCTCAGCCAGCACTACCGTACGTACGCTATCGATACGATCAGTGAAACGAACAAGAGCGTCCTGACCCGTCCGATCAGCATCCGCCACCAGCGCCAGGAGTTCGCTGATTGGATGGCAGACCTGCTCGATGGGCTGATTGTGGATCGGGCAGATATCGTTGGAAACTCCTTTGGGGGATTCCTGGCCCTCAACACGGCTTTTTATCTGCCGGAGCGCATAAGGAAAGTTGTCCTCATCAGCCCGGCGGCCACTTTTGTTTCGATTCCGGCCTGGGCAATGCACTTCATGCCTGCCAACGCAATTGGGCCAATGATCGGTTCAAAACGTATGCTTCTCAAACCCTATCAGTGGATCTGGCAGGATTTCTCCAGGGAAGGGACCATTTATCGACTGCGCGTGGTCACTGCGCTCACCGGCCGACCGCGCCATTGGTCTCCCACGGTGTTCAGCGATGAAGAACTGCGGAAAATTCGAAACCCGGTACTCCTGTTAATCGGCGACCATGAAGTGATTTACAAGCCTGAGCGGGCCATTGAACGGGCTACCCGCCTGGTACCGAATTTGAAAGCTGAGATTATCCCAAATGCCAACCACATTGCCGAGTACACCAATGCGGACCTGGTCAACGAAAAAATTCTTGGATTTCTAGCTTATAAGAGAGGCGGCCAGACCGATAATATCCATCCTTATTAAAGGTGAGGTCATTCTGATATGTGCAATTGTCAGTATAAAGTTTAGTCACCATGGATATAAGAAATTGCATATTATTCATTTTTTGATCAGATTGAGACAAGTTTATGTGAAGAGAATGGATAAACCTTATGGAAAAGAATATGCCCTATAAAAACCCTATTTATTCAAAAGCTGCGGGTGAGACCATAAGCATGGCTGCATTTGATGCAGCTCTTAAAAACTGGCCGGTGGCTCATGAAGAAGTGAACGTAAACACCCGCTTTGGCCTTACACATATTGTCGTTTCCGGACCAGACAGTGGCCGGCCCGTCATCCTTTTGCATGGACAGGAAGCCAGCGAGACGATGTGGCAATATAATGTCCAGAACCTGAGCCAGGGTTTCAAGATATATGCAGTGAATACGATTTGAGATATTGGGAAAAGTCAACCCATTCGTCTGCCAGAGAACCGTGATGAATATGCGTATGGCTACTGGATGTTTTGGACCAACTAAAATTGAGCGGGGTGGACCTTGTGGGAATATCATATGGAGGATTCCTGGCGATCAATTTCGCCATAGCAAACCCGAATAGAGTGGGACGAATAGCATTGCTTGCGCCCGGGATTCCCAATTTTGGCCCGCCCACCTTCCTCTGGGCAAGGTATGGGCTTCCGATGTTAATGGCTCCATCCAGATTTACGATCAAGAGGTTCATCAACGGCGCATCGGAGAAAGGGTTTTCCACCCAGGACCTGGTTCATATCCAAATGCAGGCTGCCGTCCCTCAAATGCGAAATCGAAACTTTATGCGCCCCGCATTTCTCGATGAAGAGCTGGGATCGATCAAAAACGCCTGCCTGCTGATGATCGGCGACCATGAGATCATGTACGAACCCGGCAAAGCAATGGAACGCGGCTGTCAATTAATTCCAAACCTTGAGACAAAATTGATCGCGCAGGCCGGGCACTTTTTGAACAGCGATCAACCAGAAATCGTTGATGAACAAATCGTATGATTTTTAAGTGGAGCATGAATGATTTTTGAAGGGATCACCGACAAGGAGAAAACAATCTGCCCTTAACAGAACGAGGAAGATTCCAGGCGGTTACGCCCATTCCTACGGAAAGTATCCATGCCGAATTTCCGACATCAGCGAAGCTGGGATGCCGCCCGGCTGGATCACACCCGATTGCATTTCTTTCTCAAATTCTTTAAAGTCCGGCTTGAAGATATGGTCCAAAGCGTTATTCCATTCGGTAATGGGACCAGTCCACGAAATGTACGAACCTTGGGAAAAGGAATGTCAGCCGACCATGGACCCTAATAGGGAGTTCTTGCACCAGATCATTGCATTCCTGGTTTCGAATGTCATTCCCGGCTTTCTTATGTTCAAAGGAGAAGCAAATGGATAACCCGATCAGTCTTTTCAAATCCACCAAGGGGCAGACCCAGTATTTTACTGCCTATGATGCTTCGCTGAACCTGTGGCCGGTTAGCCATAAATCGCGCTTTGTGACCACACCATATGGTCAAACGCATGTTATTTCTTGTGGGCCAGAAGATGCCTTCCCGTTGTTACTTTTACACGCCGGACAGGCAAGCTCAACCATGTGGTTTCCAAATATCGCTTTTCTGAGCAGAGTGTTTCATGTCCTTGCTCTGGATACTCCCGGCGAACCTGGAAAGAGTATCCCCTCCCGCCAAAATGCCACCAGACGCGATTGTGCGGACTGGTTGGAAGGTGTGATGGATGAGTTGCGGATTTCCAAAACACACGTAATGGGATTGTCACGCGGCGCGTGGTTGGCCTTGAACCTTGCCCAGGAGGCGCCAGATCGCCTGGAACGGATTGTATTACTCAGTCCAGCGGCAGTTTTTGTCGCGCTGAACTCGTTCTTTTCAGCAGTAGCCCAGGCTGTGATGCGTATTCCAACCCGGTCGGTCTCAAAGTTTGCTCTCAAATCCTGGGTGAGGCGCGGTTTCAAGGTTAATGACGTGTTTGCCGAGCAGTTCATGACGGGTCTGCAAAACTGGAATTGGAAGGTAAATACCAGCGGTTATTCGGGCGTCATGCCTTGTACATTTAGCGATGAGGAACTGCGAAAAATCCTTCAGCCCGTCCTGCTTCTCATCGGCGATCAGGACAGGTTGAACCCGCCGAAAGCTCTCAAACGGGCGAGGGAAACCATCCCAAATCTTGAGTCGGAAATTATTCCCCGGGCGGGTCACTTTCTAAACATGGAACAACCGGAAGCCGTAAATACCCAGATACTCAAATTCCTTGCGGAAGAATGAATTGCTAAATAAAATTTCGAGACATTAAAACCATTCACCCTTGGTTGCAAACGCTTCCCCACACAAAAAACAAGCGGCAATCGTCCACCATCCTGCCTGCCAGGGCAAGTCTGTGGGTATCCCTAGGGAACCAGAGGGAGTTGCCAGAAATAGCCTAAAGTTTTTTAGGAGCCTCGCCAATGCTCTCATCCAAGTTCTGAGTTGAGATTGAAAAATGAATATTCTTGAACACAACCGATTTCATGGAATAATAAAGGACTGAAGGGGAACAAATGGGTCCATTCCTGTCAAGAAGATGGAAATATCGGCTGCGCTCAAAGGGGAATATAGAATTGTTTTGACACCTTTCAAGCCAATCCCTAATGATTGGCTTGGAGATGTTCGGCATAAACAGATATTATGCTTGGCTTCCAGCGGGAAGCAGCAAGGGCTGATCCTAGCTGAAGCAGGAGCTGAAGTAATCGCTTTCGATAATTCGGATGAGCAACTGAAATGGGACACCCTGGTTGATGGGTTTAGTCCACAGGCGCAAACGGCCCCCGTCATTAAGTGGCTGAGGACAAGGCCCTCTCTTAGCCTAAACAGCTGTTCGAGCCCGCTTGGGCGCACCTATTTGTACGGTAGTTTAAATTTGACAGTTGAATGGGGGAAAGAGTAATTCAATCAACGCCCCAGCAATGGGCTGTTATCATTTGTATTCGTCAAAACATTTAAGTAGAATTAATATAAACGATAGCAGATTGAAATCCCTTTGAGACACCTGTACGTTAGGTGGTAAATTTAAAATGGTGGATTGCCGGACTCAAAGAGTCTCATTCCATATAGTTTTATATAGCCAATTTTGGGAATAATACAATCTAATAATTCATTGAATTTCCTTCGATTTCGCTGTACCATATTATTGCAATCCGATAGAACTGTAACGCAACGCGGAATTATCCCACCTATTATGGTTTGATCCGATACTGAGAGGTGTATCAAAAAGTCACTATCGGTCGTATACTAGCGGCTTTTATTTTATTGATTAGCCATCAATAAGTATTTCATAATTATTAAGTCAAGATATGTGTCTATCCGCTTATCCTGCGAGGGAGAATCGCCCCCACAACTAAAGGCTGAAAGTGATAAGGAGAGGATCATGAAAAGGATACCTGTTTTGATCAGCCTGGTCGTCACAGTTGTCATCCTTTTGACCGCCTGCGGAGGTCAGGTATCTGCACCCAAGGATCTACTCGCTCGAATCAAACAACGGGGGTACATCATTATATCGACCGACCCCGACAATGCGCCCCAATCGACTCTCAATACACAGGGCAAACGACCCTCAAATACAAAATGCCCATTGGACACGCTGACCACCGCGGAGATGCAAGGCTTCGACGTGGATGTGGCTGCGGAGATTGGCAAACGCTTGGGTGTGGAGACCTGCTTTGCCACCCCGAGCTGGGATATGATCACTGCCGGGAGCTGGGCGGGCAAATGGGACCTAAGCATCGGTTCGATGACGATCACCACCACGCGCGCCAAAGTGCTGACCTTTACCGTCCCTTATTATTATTATTACGCGGTGATCGCTATCAAAAAGGGTAGCGGGATCAAGACGATCAACGACCTATCTGGCCAATTGTTATGCGCGGGCGCATCCACGACCTATGAATCCTGGCTGACAAGGAAAGGCTTCGACCTGCCCGCCTCGGATGTTTTTATGCTACCGCCCGCCAATGTAAAGGAAGTGCCGCTGGATACCGATCAGGAATGCGCCCAGGCGATCGACGCCGGTCGGAATGACTTCGTCGGATATGTCACCCCCATTACTAAAATTGAGCAAAATATCGCGGCGGGCATCCCGGTCGTTCAACTGGACGGCCCGATTTTCCGGGAGAGGTTGGCAGGTGCAGTCGATAAATCCTCAAGCCTGCCCATCGATACCTTCGTTACTGCGCTCAATGCCATCATTACTGCCATGCACAGCGATGGCACCTTGACCCAATTCTCAATGCAGTGGTTCCAGGCTGATTTGACCCAAGCGCCTAAGTAAGAGGCATTGTTCAACGCAGATGCGGTGTTTCGCGCCGTATATAAATTAAATAGGTCACTCTCAAATTTTACAAAAAAAATAGGAGGGATGATGTCTATTCCAAATTCCACTATAGTTGCGCCTAAATCCCAAGCTGATTTAATATTCGAAATGCAGGCGAGAACAAAACGGCGATTCACACTCGGAGTTGTCGTTTCATGCATCGTCCTGCTGGCCATTCTAGGTTTCCTTTTCAGCAGTGTAAATATTCAATTAGGTAATTTTACATTTAAAACGATTCATCTCAATAAAGCCTTTATTCAGGAGAACATCCCCTTCATCGCGAGTGGCGTTTGGGCCACCATCGGGATTTCAGTTCTTTCGATCATCTTAGCGACAATTCTGGCGCTTTTTACTGCCCTCGGTCGGCTTTCGAAATTCCCTCCGCTCTACGCCATGTGTAACTTCTACGTATCCTTGATTCGAGGAACACCCCTTTATCTGCAGATATTTTTCTTCTTCCTCGCCCTTCCGCAGGTCGGAATCATCTTGCCGGGCTTATGGGCGGGAGTTCTCGCGCTTGGATTGAATTATGGAGCATATATGAGTGAGATCTTCCGTGCTGGTCTGAGCTCAGTTGGCAAAGGCCAGCGCGAGGCTGCCCTGGCGATCGGCATGACCTCTGGACAGATGACGCGACGGATCGTCATCCCGCAGGCATTGCGGTTTGCCATTCCTCCTACAGGCAATGAATTTATCGCTATGCTGAAAGATTCCGCTCTTGTGTCAGCGACTGGGTTTGTCCATGAAATTATGTGGCGGGCAACCAAAGTTGGCCGAGCTCAATTCCACAATTTGGAAGCGCTGATAATTGCCGCAGTCTTCTACTGGGTCATGACGCTGGTCTTCTCTTATTTTCAGTCTCGCCTGGAATTTCGCATGTCTCGCGGAGAGAGGTAGCCCATGACTCCTATCATCAAAATCACTCATTTGGATAAATTTTTCGGACGTCTTCAAGTTCTTAAGGATGTATCGTTTGATATCAACTCTCAAGAGGTTGTTTGTATAATTGGTCGCAGTGGTGCGGGGAAGAGCACGCTCCTGCGATGTATTAATTTTCTGGAAGAGCCATCCTTTGGCGATATAGAAGTGGACGGCTTGGTTATTTCTGGTGGTAAAAAAGTGAAGGAACAGCGCGATCTGATCCATGAAATCCGCCTGCGCACAGGGATGGTCTTCCAAGAGTTCAATCTTTTTCCTCACATGAGTGTCTTGGAGAACGTCATGGAGGGCCCGGTGACAGTCAAGAAAATGGATAGATCTACTGCCCAAAAGGTCGCTGAAATGAATCTTGACCGGGTGGGGATGCTTTTTAAAAAAAATGAGTATCCCAACCGAATATCTGGAGGACAGAAGCAACGCGTGGCAATTGCCCGCGCCTTGGCCATGGATCCTAAGGTAATGCTCTTCGATGAACCTACATCTGCCCTAGATCCGGAGTTGATTGGTGAAGTTCTGGCTGTGATGAAATCTCTGGCTCGCGAGGGCACGACGATGCTAGTGGTCACCCACGAGATGGAATTTGCCTGCGATGCAGCAAATCGTGTAATTGTGATGCACGAAGGGGAAATAATCGAACAGGGAACGCCCCCTCAGGTTTTCGATCACCCGGAAAATGTTCACACGGAAGCTTTGGTTGAAAGGTATCGCTCCGGGAAGACAACCAGCCGTTGAATTTGAAAAAGCAATCTGACACGGTTTTTACTACCAAATCTAGCCTTGGCTCCCCATCTCTATTACCGATGAGTCAACCGGCCTTGGATAAGGTTGCATATCTTGCCTTATGGGAACGCGGATTTTTGTATTTGTGCGTATTATTGCGCACAAAAAAATCAATAGATAAGATCCTTGAAATCGGGAAGGTTTGAATTTATGGGAGAAAAACGCATCGGGTCACTCCCAAACTATTTCAATGGATTTGGATAATGACGCGATAGAAAAAATGC
>CAVXCH010000006.1:0-13492 GCA_963760245.1 uncultured Chloroflexia bacterium
GGTCGGAAAAGACCGGTTTCGCCTGGAAAACAAGCAGTGTATGACCGCCATCGGGCTGAATGCGGAGATGTGGCAGGAACACATCCTGCGGGAAGCCCATTTGGCTTATGACCTGACCCAGACCCAGATCCTGATCAGCGGGGGAGATGGCAACCAGTGGGTGCGCCATAGCTTTGACCGGATGGATCTGCCCCAGCAATTTGTGCTGGATCGGTTCCACTTGCAGAGGGCGGCCCGCCGGGCATACCATGATAAAAGCGCGGCCCGACGTGTGGTCACTCGCTTACGACATGAAGGCTTCCATGCGGTCGCCCCTGAGCTGCAGCAACACATCCAGCAGGCAGAAGGCAATCAACAGAAACTGCTACTCGACTTCTACCGATACGTTCTCAACAACCAGGATGGGTTATTGGACCTGGAATACCGGGCCTGCTCCCTCCCCGCCTGCCTGGGAGCCATTGAAGGCAATGTCGACAAGCTGGTGGTCCACCGCATGAAAGGGCGTGGTTGTTCCTGGCGTTTGCCCGGTGTACGCGCCATGCTGGCTCTCTGCCGCAATGCTGATCAACTGCGTTCTCATGCCTATCGCTACCTCCCCCTTCAAACTCCTCCCAGAACGTACCACACCACGCAGTTTCTTGAAGTAGAATATTCAGAGACCACTCAGGGTTCCTTGCCTGTCTTTCAGGGACCCCACCAGAACAGACCCTGGGTCAGGTCCCTTCACCGGCTAATCTATGGCCGCTGATCTCTCTCTTTCCCCTGTTCTATGGATATTTGATACAGTAACTTGAACCCCCTGCCCAAGATCTCCACCACCACATCGCTGCTGCGGTTATCCCGAATGGCATACACCGTGGCTGCCTGGTTCGTGAACACCCACAACCAGGCCGAGAGTGTGTTGATCCGCCAACCGGTTTCATCCACATGCGCCACACTGCTGCGCCGCATCTCTTCGATCAGCTCTTGATACACCCCCCGGGCACTCTCGCACAACCGCTGGTCCGCCTGGCACCAGCCGCTACGGCTCACTTGCAGCCCGAAGGCATCATTGAGCGTTTCGCTGACTTTGCCATATGATCCCCCCAGACGATGTTTCAGGTCCGCCGCCAGGGCCTTAGCCCGGGGTCCCACCATCACCCCGGCCGCTCCCGTTGCCTGGGAAGTTTGGTCTGGGTGCCGCGAGCGCACCCGCTTCCTGCAACCCACACAGTAGCCGCTATAGGTCACGTAGCGGGTAATGATCGGCCGGATCTTCGGAATGTCCGCCACATACTGCTCATGCGCATGGATCTCCCGCAGCCTGCCCCCACACTCCGGGCAGCCATGCAGCCGGACCTCTTTCGTCTCATCGATCCGCTTGGGTGTCGGTCGTTCCCGCCTGGCAAACTCCCCCTGCCCTGCCTTCCGTCCCGGCCGCTTCGCCTTCTCCACCCATTTCCGCCGCGCAAACGGCGTCGCCTGCCGCTTCCCCGCTCGCTTCAATTCCTCAATCTCCACCCTCAATAGTTCGTTCTGCTTCTTCAGCTTCTCAATCGCTGCCAGAGCCTGAGTCAGCTGCTCCTGCATCTCTGCAATCTGTTGTTCCTTTGTACCAGCTTGGGGTTTCTTGTCCCGTCTATGGCTCATCCTGCCTAGTCTACAACTTTTATTTATCTCCCCACTAGAGTCTTTCCTCTTAATTTTCCCTGCCTTTTGACTCTATTTTATATTCATCTCGTTTTACGCTAAACAAGTACATTAACTTGGCTGATACCTTCGTTGGCTTCCAATCCTGGAAGCTGAGCTGAGGCGGCTACATGCCGCTATTCGCGCAGCACCCCCTTGGGGGGCCAGCCATACTGCTGACATGAGTCAGCAGCGCCCAGCACATTAACAACCCAACCTCCAGTAAACGTCCTTCCATCGATTCTTCGGTATTTCCGCAGCGAGCCTTCCTGGTGTGCCTCCGTCTCCTCCTGATTGGCGCTGCCGGTCAGGGAGTTGGGTTGATTTCCAATAATCACCCAATTCTCTCCCCTTGCGGCCACAGGGTTAGCGAGAAAACCCGGCTTTAATCCGGGTGTGTGGGGGTGAATGTCCTCTCAGTGTCATTCACTTGTGCAGTAATTCCATATGGGCTGTCTTTCAAACGCGGCGTGTATCCGTGCCGGGGGCTCGTGATGGGCGGGAGGCATCCTGATCGACCAATCTGGCAAAAGGTTTTAACAGCCCACCCTAAAAATAAGATGCTCAAAACCATTTATTCGATTTCATTTTCCATGCGAATAAGTGACAAATCGGGACGAATTTTCGCTGGGTTTCCCGGCAGGAAAAACCGCTGCGAACCCGATCTAAAAATCAGGTCCACAAATCCAGTCATTCGTTTGTAATCGTTTTGGCTCGCCAACATGGCAAGATGGCAATATTTCACCTTCTGGACGGCATTACCCAGGCAGGGCGCAGCCTCCAGAAATTACGGGGACGATGTGCTGCGCCTCCATTTTTTAATAACTGAGGTTTCCTTTTTGTCCCGCCTGTCCCCTTGGCTTTGGGGGGTCGTGTTATTTTTTTACCTTTTTCTTTTTCCCTCTGTGTTTATCGGCGTTTATCTGTGGTTTGTTTTTCCCCCTAGTTCTTCCTGTGGGTCCTTAGTGTTAATTTTTTGTCTTTTCTTCTCCTGCCCCCGTAATGACGTATTCATAACAAAAGGTATAATTAACGCATGCCCGACCCCCTGCCCATCCCGCGCTGCATCGCCATCGCCACCCACCCTACAATGCCTGCAGCCGTGCCTCTGGCGGCTGCCATCGTCGACCACCTCCAGGCGCGCGGACTGAGCGCCTTCCACGGCCTGCTCGACGATGCCTCCCTGCGCAAGCGGCTCAAAAACAAGGAGTTCGACCTGCTCATCGCCGTCGGTGGAGACGGCACCATGCTGCGCTCCGCCCACCTGTGCGCCCCGGTTGGCACACCCATCCTGGGTGTCAACCTGGGCCGGCTGGGATTCCTCATCCAGATCGGACGCGAGGAATGGCAGGGTGCCTGCGACAATTTATTGAAGGGCGAATACTGGATCGAAAACCGGATGATGATCCGCGCCGAGCACCTTCGCTCTGAAGAATCCCTGGGGAACTGGCACGCCCTCAACGAAGTGGTCGTCTCGCGCGGCGCCTCCGTTCACCCCGTCCATCTCTCCACCAGCGTGGACGGCATGCTGCTCACCAACTACGTTGCCGACGGGCTGATCGCTGCCACCCCCACCGGTTCCACTGCTTACGCCCTGGCTGCCGGAGGACCCATCCTGCCGCCCGAGCTGCGCAATATCCTGCTCGTGCCCATTGCCCCGCACCTCTCCGTTGATAGGGCGGTCGTGCTCTCCGAAGGCGTTTCCGTCAGCATCACACTGCGCGATAACAGCGAGGCGGTTCTCAGCGTCGACGGGCAGATCCCGGTCGGCCTTGCCAACAACGACCTGGTGGAGGTGCGCGCCGGCGATTACGCCGCCCGCTTCGTCCGCTTCGGTGATCCCGGCTATTTCTACCGCAACCTCACCGGTCACATGAACCAGAATCCCGCCATAGGTCTTCCCCGATGATAGAACCATCCGCTCCCGTTTATTGCGCCAATCACCCCGGCGTTGAAACCTCGTTGCGCTGCAATCACTGCGGCAAACCCATTTGCGTCAAGTGCGCCATTCGCACCCCCACCGGCTACCGCTGCCCGGAGTGCGTCCGCAGCCAGCAAAAGCTGTTCGAAACCGCTGTCCCACTCGACTTTGTCCTGGGGTTTTTCACAGCCGGAATTCTATCTTTCCTCGCCAGCCTGCTGGTCGACGTAATCAGCGGCATTGCCGGCATCTTCGCCTTCATCATCATCTTTTTTGCCGCACCCACAGTCGGCATCGTGATTGCCGAGGCTGTGCGCTATGTCACCCACAAGCACCGTTCCCACCCGCTCTTCATCACCATTTCCGTGGGTGTGGTGTTGGGCGCCGTCCCGATCATTATTTTCAACCTGGTTTCCTTCAGCCTGTACGGACTGATCTTCCTGGGCATTTTCCTGTTCATTGCCACCCCGGTCATCTACACACGCCTTTCTGGCATCCAACTGACGAGATAGCATGCTCAGCGAACTCCGCATCCAGGACTTTGCCATCATCGACCGCCTTGAACTGGATTTCGAGCCCGGGCTGGTGGTCTTTACCGGTGAGACCGGTGCGGGCAAGTCCATCATCATGGATGCCCTCGACATGCTCCTGGGAGGTCGCGCGGATGCAACCTCCATCCGCAGCGAAGCAGACCTGGCGCGTGTGGAGGGCACCTTCAAGCTTTCCGGTCCTGAACGCGCCTCCGCCCAGGAAATCCTCGAACGCGAGGAGCTGCTGGACGACCAGGATTACGTCACCCTCTCGCGTGAGGTGCGCCGGGAGGGACGAAGCGTGGCGCGCATCAACGGTCACTCTGCCAGCCTGGCGCTGATGAAGGAACTGGGCGAGCTGCTGGTCGACATCCACGGGCAGTCCGAGCACCTCTCCCTGCTTAACGTGCGCGCCCACCTGCCCCTGCTCGACCGCTATGCCGGGGTCGACTCCCTGCTCTCAGCCTACCGCAAAAACTACCAGGACCTTTCGGCCGTGCGGCGCGAATTGAACGACCTGCGCACCGCCCGGGCCGACGCCGAACGCCGCGGAGACTTGCTCAATTTCCAGGCGGACGAAATCGAAGCTGCCAGGCTCAAGTCCGGCGAGGATGAAGAGCTGCGCAAAGAGCGCGACCGCCTGGCAAATGCCGAATTGCTGTCCAGCCTGGCCCAACAAGCCCTCACGCTCCTTGACGAGGGCACCCCCGAATTGCCATCTTCCACCGACCTGATCGGGCAGGTGGTCCAGTCGATGACCAAACTGGCCCAGATCGACCGGACTCAGGATCCACTATCCGCTCAATCTGCCACGCTGGAGGAAGCCCTGGCTGACCTGGCGCGTGGCCTGCGCGATTACCTCGAGTTCATCGAATTCAACCCCAAGCGGCTGGAGGAAGTAGAAGAGCGCCTCGACCTGATTCGCCGCCTGGAGCGCAAGTACGGGGGCACGATTGAATTGGTGCTGGCCTTCGCAGTCGACTTACGCAAGCAACTCGAGAGTATTTCCAGCGCAGCAGGGCGCATCGCCGAATTGGAAAGCGCCGAAGCGGATATGCTGGCAAACCTATCCACCCAGGCGCTCGCCCTCTCCCAAAAACGCAAGGAATCCGCGAGCGAGATGAGCAAGGCCATCGAAGTGGAGCTGGACGACCTGCGCATGGCTTCCGCCCGCTTCGCCGTCGATTTCCAGACCAAACCCACAGCGGACGGGCTTCCTCTCCCAGACGGCAGCCGCGTTGCATTCGACGGGAGCGGCCTCGACAGGGTGGAGTTCCTTGTGGCGCCCAACCCGGGCGAGGGTCTGAAACCGCTGGCCCGCATCGCCTCCGGCGGCGAAACCTCCCGCCTGATGCTAGCCCTCAAAAATGTGCTGGCGCGTGCCGACCAGGTGCCCACCCTGATCTTCGACGAGATTGACCAGGGTATCGGCGGCCGTGTAGGCGGAACGGTCGGAGAAAAGCTGTGGCACCTGGGCGCGCTCACCAGGTCTTCGTCATCACCCACCTGCCGCAGTTGGCAGTCTTCGGCGACCAGCATTTCCAGGTGCAGAAGATCATCGAGAAGAACCGCACCCTCACCAGGGTGTCCAAACTGACCGGCGAGACACGCACCCTCGAGCTGGCCCAGATGCTCGGCGCGGTATCAGAGGGCACCCTCCGTTCCGCCCACGACATCCTGCAAAACGCCCAAACTTTCAAAAAAAGCAAAATATCCGCTGCGAATTAGGCGTTTTCGTATTTTCAACCCCTTTTTTCCAAAAATTTGTCTATACCACCATTCTTAGTGAATAATATGCCTTGAGATTACTCCAAATGGCTGATTATCAGGGTTGCCAACTACTGCATTCGCCTGTATAATCCCCTAATCTTATCCGCTGGAGTTTCTCAGACATATGGAACAAAACGACGCCCCGATCGGGCAGGGGGTTGCGCCCGAGGGCAATCCTTCCGCCGAAGAACCAACAAACAATAACACCAACATGGAAACCCTCCTCGACCAGGAGGGCATGTCTCTGGATTTTCCCCAACCCGGGGAGATCCGCACCGGAGTAGTAGCCAGCATCAGCCAGTCGCAAATACTGGTCAGTGTCGGCGCGAAATCCGAAGGCGTGATCACAGGCCGCGAACTCGAAGCCATACCGGCTGACGAGCGCACCGCTCTGAAAGTTGGCGAGGAAATCCTGGTCTATGTTTTGTCCGCTGAAGATTCCAGCGGGAATGTTGTCCTTTCCTACACGTGTGCCCAGGAGCAAAAAGGCTGGGGCGACGTGGAAAAGATGCTTGAAGAAGGCGGCTCGTACGAAGGCAAGGTCGACGGCTTCAACAAGGGCGGTATCATTGTCCCCGTGTACGGCTTGCGCGGCTTTGTACCTGCCTCGCAGCTGGGAATTTCCCGACGGATGGCCGTAACCGGCGATACTCCGGATGCCCGCTATGCAAAAATGATCGGCGAGCCGATCACCGTGCGGGTGATCGAAGTGGACCGCAAACGCCGCCGCCTGATCCTTTCAGAGCGGGCTGCCTCCACCGAGACCCGCCAGTCGATCAAAGAGCGCGTCATCGAATTGCTGAAGGAAGGCGAAGTCTATACCGGCAAGGTTACCAGCCTGGCCGATTTCGGCGCCTTCGTCAACGTCAACGGTGCCGACGGCCTGGTGCACCTGTCCGAGATCTCCTGGGAACGCGTCCAGCACCCCTCCGAGGTGCTCGAGGTAGGCCAGGAAGTGCAGGTCAAGATCATCAATATCGACCGTGAAAAGAAACGCATCGGTCTTTCCATCCGCGCCCTGCAGAACGACCCTTGGCAGAGCAAGGTTGAAAAATTCAAGGTCGGCCAATTGGTCGAGGGCGTCATCACCCGCCTGACCAAGTTCGGCGCCTTTGCCCGCCTGGAAGGCGACCTGGAAGGCCTGATCCACATCTCCGAAATCAGCGAAAACCGCATCGAGCATCCCAAGGAAGCCGGACTGCACGACGGCAGCGTGGTCACCCTGCGCATCATCCGCATCGACCCCGAACAGCGCCGGATCGGCTTGAGCTTGCGCAAGGTTGATTCAGGCGCCTACAAGGACCTCGACCTGAAACAGCTCGACCTCGAAGGGGTGAACCTGGAACTGGTGGACAATGAGCCCGACCAGAAACAGGTCGACCAGGAAAAGGCGGACAAAGAACCCGACCCTGCACCGGTCAGCCCGGAAAGCCCCACCCCACCGCCTGCAGAAGATAAGCCTGCGGTCGAAGGGGAAGCTCCCAAAGACGAGGAAGCCCCCAAAGAATAGGAAAGCGAAACCCGGTTTCTTCAAGAAACCGGGTTTTTGAATTACTATGCTGCCACTCATCGTAGATGCCCACGAAGATATTGCCTACAACATGCTGAACTTCGGGCGGGATTATACCCGCCCCGTTTCAGAAACGCGCCGGCTCGAACACGATAAAGGTTCCACCAACGCCACCAACAACGGCGAAACGCTGCTGGGCTGGCCAGAATACCAGCGCGGCCGGGTGGCGGTCGTCTTCGGCACCCTGTTCGTCACCCCCCTGCGCCGCAAGATTGGGGAATGGGAAAACCAGGTCTATGCGGATTTCAACCAAGCCCACCGCATGTACCGCAGCCAGCTGGATGCGTACCACAGGCTGGGAGACGAGCACCCCGACCAATTCCGCGTCATTGCCTACCCTGAAGGACCTGGAAGAAGTCCTGGCAAATTGGGCCGATCCCAAGGTTGAAGGTCACCCCGTCGGCCTGGTACCATTGATGGAAGGTGGCGAAGGGATTCGCACCCCTGCAGAGGTGGACGAATGGTGGGAATGGGGGCTACGCATCATCGGCCCAGCCTGGGCCGGTACGCGCTACTGCGGCGGCACGCATGACCCGGGTCCGCTCACCGAAGACGGGCGCCTGCTGCTCAAGGCAATGGCCGGAGATGGGGTTCACCCTTGACCTGAGTCACATGGACGTGCTTTCGGCACGACAGTCCCTCGACCTGTATTCAGGGCCCATCATTGTCAGCCACGCCAACGCAGCCGCGCTAGTGCCCGGTTATGACGGGAACCGCCTGCTGCAGGACGATGTGATCCGCGACGTGCTCGAACGGGATGCAATCATCGGCGTTGTACCTTTCTGCACGTTCCTGAATTCCGCCTGGAAGAGCGGCGACCCACGTGACAGCATTACGCTGGATACCCTGGCAGCCCATATGGACCACATCTGCCAGATGGCGGGGGATGCCCGGCATGTGGGCCTGGGCAGCGATTTCGATGGAGGCTTTGGCCTGTCTGCCGTCCCGGCCGGGATGGATACGATCGCTGACCTGCAAAAACTCGGCACGGTCCTGAACGCGAAAGGGTATAATGACGAACAAGACTGCCGCCATCCTTGGGGAAACTGGTTGCGACAATCTTAAATCTACCCTGCCATGACAACAATCGATAACCCCTCCCCCGATACATCCCCAGAGGAATTCCATCGCGGGCGGCGCGTGCCCGTTTCGGGCTGCTGGTGACGCTGTTGGGTTTGATCATCTTCCTGGTTGGTTCTCACCCGGGCTTGTTTGACCTGGACCGCAGCCCGGTGGTAGGGTTCGTGCAGATCTCGGTGTTCCTGGTGGGTCTGGCCATCATCTGTCTCGGCGGGTACATCAGCCTGATGGCCTTCTGGAGGAACGGCCAGCGTACCATCCCGGCCGACATCGGCACACGCCTGGTGACCACCGGGTACGTGATCGCGGTCTTCTCAGGTATGGCGGATGTGTTCGGCTTTGGCACGCAATTGGCCGCGGTACCCGTTCTTCGGTCCCTGGCAGGCGGTTGGCGTGCAGATCGGTGAATACTGTTACGATCGGGTTCCTGTTGTTGATCCCGTACACCAAGGGGAAAATAGCAAAAAGCAGTAAATGAAGATTGCCTTCAATGGCAGTATAAAATTATCAAAACGGAACACGAAGGACCGGGTAAATAAAGACCGCCTGGCTGCAGGTGGTTCTTTTCTCAGTGCCCCCGTGGGGAATTAGAACCCCAGTTTTAGCCTTGAAAGGGCAGCCGTCCTAGTCCACTAGACGATGGGGGCTTGAGGGTTGGGCAGAGCGGCAGGATTTTACCATCCCCACCCCAACCGGTCAAGCAATTGGTCAAACTTATTTCTTATCCGTGACCACTGCCAGTAAATCCCACCTGCCTGCGGTTGAAAGGATGGCGGGACTTTCAATGCGCAGTTGGGGGATCAGGATGGCGGTCAGCGTGGCATTGTACAGCGGGATGAAATTGCCGGCCCCTTCCACCATGACGGTGGCGAAGTCAAAGCGCCCGGTCCATTAGAAGAGTACCTCCAACTCGTAGACCTGGGTAGTGACCCGGATGGGATACCTGACCAAACTCTGGTAACCACCACACACCACGCCTGCGGAGACCGACGTCCTCACGGCAGGTCAACAAACCACGAACAGATTGGTTTTGACAAGGTCAACGATCTCGAACTCGCCGACCAGCTTGGTGGGCATATGAATGGGCGCCAGCTTGGCATCCACAACCTCCATAAAGGAATGGGTGGAATCGTTCCATCATCCCAAGCATGCCATTGCTAGGAACCATCATTTTGCCCACCACCCGGTAACTAAGCGTAAGAAAATGGGCTGAAAGAAGACGATGAGCAGGATTGGTTTCAGTCATTATTCTGCGCTCCATAGCGGATCAGTCTCGGAGAGGACGGGGCCCATTACGCTTTTCCATCAGCGGGCGTACCCGCCGCCTGGAACCAGGTGCTTTGCCTGTTTTCCGGGTTGAGGATGGTAACCAGCCACGAAATGGCACGAGCGTCGTATTTCGCGTCGTCCACAAACGTCACAAACCCATGCCGGAAAATTGGGGACGGTAACAAGTTCTTCATCGAGCCAGGTGAAGTAGGTGATATGCCTAAGGTGCATCACCCCGGCCTGGCATTCTGTGCATTGGTATGATTCTCTAAGGTGCGTCGGTCATAGGGTTGCTTTCATTAATTCATTCATAATATACACGCCTGCGCTCGATTGATACGATTTGCACCGGCAGCAATCATTGCCAGGGCGTCCTTGCGGGTGCGGATGCCGCCTGCAGCTTTCACCCCGAATTTTGACCCCACCACACGGCGGATCAGGTCGACGTCTTCGACGGTGGCACCGCCCGCAAAACCGGTGGAGGTCTCTACAAAGTCGGCGCCGGCGGCTTTTACCAGCAGGCAGGCGAGGATCTTTTCGCGCTGGGTCAGCAAAGCGGTTTCAATAATCACCTTGAGCATGGCTCCGTGCGCCATGGACTTCCTGCGCAACAAACAAAATATCATTCAGCACCAGGACGATGAGTTTTTCACCTTTAAGTCACCGATGTTGATGACCATATCCACTTCGTTGGCCCCTTTTTTCGATCACCCGGCGGGCTTCGTAGACTTTATTGCCTTGGGCAGGATTGCGCCCAGTGGAAAGGCAATGACTGCGCACATGCCCACGCCCGAATCCTGGAGCAAACCGTGCGCCAGGGGAACATAGACCGGGTTCACACATACCGAGGCAAAATGATACTGGCCGGCTCCTCGCATAATTTTTTAACGTGCCCGGTGGTGGCCTCGGGTTTAAGCAGAGTGTGGTGGATAGGACCAGCCAGGGCCGCCCCCTGCGGAGCGGTCAATTGCGCAGGCGGAGCAGGCAGCTCGCGTTCGTGTCAATCCACAATTAAGCACTTCCTGAAAGGATGGCATGATTTGGGACCGCCAGCACAGCCTGGTTCGAATGGATCATCATGAAACTGGAAAAAGGCCAGTAAACCACCAGCGCTTTCCGAGGATATTTTTTTTGGGAGAAAACCCCAGCGTGGGAATCGGCCGAGTTGTTACGATTATCTCCCAACACGAAGAGCTCGCCTGCAGGAACAGTCCAGGTACTTGAATAGTCGGGGGACGCCTCAATATAAGGTTCCTCCAACTTGACGCCGTTAATGTAAACATTTCCGTTCGGGGCAATCTTAACCGTTTCACCAGGAAGGCCGAATTATTCTTTTTATATAATCATCATACTGATCGTCAAATCCCGGTAACCCGAAAAAACGCTGCAGACAGGAATGTCGGGATACATCGGCGGTCGGAAAACAATGATGTCGCCGCGCTGATAATTTCCCATCAGTAGGAGATTCGGCTGATAAGGATGTATTCACCGTTCTGGTGGGAATCATCGAATAACCTCACACGCACACGTGCGGAAACCAGGTTTATAACCAGGAACAGGACAACAGCCAGCACCACCGTTTCCAGAGTGAGCAGGAAATGCTTATCCTGCTTCTCCGGTGGGGTTTCGAGAACAGGCTGAGGTTCATTATTTGGGGAAAAATCAGTCAATAAAGCCTCCGGAAGGAATTATACCATTTGCAATTCAGACCAACCCCCAGGCGAAATAGGTGGGCACATGCAGCACACGCTCCCCTTGCACCAGGCCGCGTTCATCCAACAATTTCATCCGGCGGATTTCGTCCGGGGAACCCAACCCGCCAGGTCTGCTTCCAATACTTCCCATTCCAGCGCCCGTTCGGTAGGATCGGGCAGTCCCGCCGAGGAAGGCGAACCCCCAGCCAAGGGACCTGATTCGATGGGCGGGATGCCGGCTTGAATGAACAGGTCAGCCAGAACTCTCCCCAACCCCGGGTCCACGCCCTGGCGGGCAAGGAATCGGTCTGCCAAAGCCAGAGGAGCAAGCCCGGAGGGGCTCATCCTGGCGGGGATCATAATCCGGTTCCGCCAGGGCCAGTACAGCACCGCCAGGACGGGTGACGCGTTTCATCTCCGCCAAAGCCAGGAGGGGCTGGCGAACCCATAGTAGGAGGAAATGGCGAAAAGGTGATATCGAAACCCCAGGAGGGGTTGGGGAGCGCAAGCGCATCCCCGCAGGTGAGCACTGCGGAGGGGGCATAACGGCACGCTTCCACGAGACAGGGAAGGTTCCAGGTCCAGCCCGTGAACGACGGCTGGGGTGCCCAGGCTGGATAAAATCGCCCCCGTGCCGCAGGCAACCTCCGACGCCCATTTACAGCAATTCAACCCAACGTGTGCAAACAGGTACATCCCTCAGGTCACACGTCCAGGTTGCCTGCTGGAGAAATCGGCTATGCCAGTCCATGCTCATCCCAATTCAAAATGAACTGTTCCTGCTCGTCCGTTTCAGGTGTTGGGGAACAATCCGGCTTTGCAGCGAAGTGAGGTACAGTGACCGCAATTGGCGCAAGGCAGCAGCAGGGACCCATTCCATGGCGAACGAGGTAACAGCCAACGGTAATGCCTGTGCGCCCTATGCCACCCACGCAATGGAGATACACCTTGCGACCCTGCGCCAGAGCTGCATCTATGGCATCCAAAGCAACGGCCATATCCGCCGGGGAAGGAACACTAAAATCCGGAAAAGAAAAACGCAAGTGGCGAACTTCCAGTCCAGACTGCCCAGCTGCAGTCATCAGGGAGGAGAGAGGAGATTGGGGGGCAGTTGGTTTCATGAGAGTTCAGGTCGATGAAAGTATTCGAAGCCGGCGAAGAGGAAGGCAGTGAGGCGTCGACGGCTTTCGGCCAGCCCCTGCCCAAGAGTGGGATATTCTCCCGCCAGGAACTGCCCCGGAAGCACCCAATAGGATTCAGGAATAAGCTTATCGCTCATGGGAAACTGAAATAAACCTTCAGGATGCCGGTTGATTTCCGGCTGGTAAGTACAATCCGATATTCACCGGCTGGCAGACGGTATTGATTTTGAGTGTCACTTACCACGGTGGAGAAATCACTTCTGCGTGCATGAGCTGGATGGAATCGCCCTGGGAAGGGACAAGTGCCACGTCAATGTAACGCGCATCAACCCCGGTGAGGCGCAGGAGGACAGCGGCATCACCGGCTCGGGACAGGTCGAAGCGTGCAATGGTCCCGCCTTCCACATCACGGGCTGAAAGATCGATGGTGGCATAAAGGCTGTATCCTTTTGGAATCCGGGGAAGCCCATCCCCCAAAGTCGAGGTCACAAGCGTCCCAGCCCCGATCAACGCTGCAGGCTTCCCACACTTCCCGCCAGGGTCCAGCGCCAGGCTGCCAGCGGTTTGTTCCGGGGGACCTCGAAACCTTCCAACCTTGCCCGGCTTGCATGGAGCGGCGAACCAATAATATCCAACCAGCGATAAAGCAAGCCAGAGTGCCGAAAGCAACTGCGAGCGGCGGCAGGCTGCTGTTGGCGAGGAACCGGGTGACGTCATCACCAGCAGGGGCAGTATTATTTAAAGTGCAGGAAGGGGATGATCACCCACGCCAACAGAGAACAAAGCGTGCCGGCTGAGGCAATGAGTTTGATCCATAGAACCAGCGGACTGCCATTTTTCGGCAGTGC
>CAVXCH010000007.1:0-25366 GCA_963760245.1 uncultured Chloroflexia bacterium
ATTAACTTGGCTGATACC
This sequence comes from uncultured Chloroflexia bacterium, assembly GCA_963760245.1. Classification (GTDB taxonomy): domain Bacteria; phylum Chloroflexota; class Anaerolineae; order Anaerolineales; family Villigracilaceae; genus UBA877. Next base: position 19 of record CAVXCH010000007.1, read on the forward strand.
TTCGTTGGCTTCCAATCCTGGAAGCTGAGCTGAGGCGGCTACATGCCGCTATTCGCGCAGCACCCCCTTGGGAGGCCAGCCATACTGCTGACATGAGTCAGCAGCGCCCAGCACATTAACAACCCAACCTCCAGTAAACGTCCTTCCATCGATTCTTCGGTATTTCCGCAGCGAGCCTTCCTGGTGTGCCTCCGTCTCCTCCTGATTGGCGCTGCCGGTCAGGGAGTTGGGTTGATTTCCAATAATCACCCAATTCTCTCCCCTTGCGGCCACAGGGATAGCGAGAAAACCCGGCTTTAATCCGGGTGTGTGGGGGTGAATGTCCCCTCAGTGTCATTCACTTGTGCAGTAATTCCATATGGGCTGTCTTTCAAACGCGGCGTGTATCCGTGCCGGGGGCTCGTGATGGGCGGGAGGCATCCTGATCGACCAATCTGGCAAAAGGTTTTAACAGCCCACCCTAAAAATAAGATGCTCAAAACCATTTATTCGATTTCATTTTCCATGCGAATAAGTGACAAATCGGGACGAATTTTCGCTGGGTTTCCCGGCAGGAAAAACCGCTGCGAACCCGATCTAAAAATCAGGTCCACAAATCCAGTCATTCGTTTGTAATCGTTTTGGCTCGCCAACATGGCAAGATGGCAATATTTCAACTTCTGGACGGCATTACCCAGGCAGGGCGCAGCCTCCAGAAATTACGGGGACGATGTGCTGCGCCTCCATTTTTTAATAACTGAGGTTTCCTTTTTGTCCCGCCTGTCCCCTTGGCTTTGGGGGGTCGTGTTATTTTTTTACCTTTTTCTTTTTCCCTCTGTGTTTATCGGCGTTTATCTGTGGTTTGTTTTTCCCCCTAGTTCTTCCTGTGGGTCCTTAGTGTTAATTTTTTGTCTTTTCCCCTCCTGCCCCGTAATGACCTATTCATAACAAAAGGTATAATTAACCCATGCCCGACCCCCTGCCCATCCCGCGCTGCATCGCCATCGCCACCCACCCCACCATGCCTGCAGCCGTGCCTCTGGCGGCTGCCATCGTCGACCACCTCCAGGCGCGCGGACTGAGCGCCTTCCACGGCCTGCTCGACGATGCCTCCCTGCGCAAGCGGCTCAAAAACAAGGAGTTCGACCTGCTCATCGCCGTCGGCGGAGACGGGACCATGCTGCGCTCCGCCCACCTGTGCGCCCCGGTCGGCACGCCCATCCTGGGTGTCAACCTGGGCCGGCTGGGATTCCTCATCCAGATCGGACGCGAGGAATGGCAGGGCGCCTGCGACAATTTATTGAAGGGCGAATACTGGATCGAAAACCGGATGATGATCCGCGCCGAGCACCTCCGCTCCGAAGAATCCCTGGGGAACTGGCACGCCCTCAACGAGGTGGTCGTCTCGCGCGGCGCCTCCGTTCACCCCGTCCATCTCTCCACCAGCGTGGACGGCATGCTGCTCACCAACTACGTTGCCGACGGGCTGATCGCCGCCACCCCCACCGGTTCCACTGCTTACGCCCTGGCTGCCGGAGGACCGATCCTGCCGCCCGAGCTGCGCAACATCCTGCTCGTGCCCATTGCCCCGCACCTCTCCGTCGATAGGGCGGTCGTGCTCTCCGAAGGCGTTTCCGTCAGCATCACCCTGCGCGATAACAGCGAGGCGGTTCTCAGCGTCGACGGGCAGATCCCGGTCGGCCTTGCCAACAACGACCTGGTGGAGGTGCGCGCCGGCGATTACGCCGCCCGCTTCGTCCGCTTCGGTGATCCCGGCTATTTCTACCGCAACCTCACCGGTCACATGAACCAGAATCCCGCCATAGGTCTTCCCCGATGATAGAACCATCCGCTCCCGTTTATTGCGCCAATCACCCCGGCGTTGAAACCTCGCTGCGCTGCAATCACTGCGGCAAACCCATTTGCGCCAAATGCGCCATTCGCACCCCCACCGGCTACCGCTGCCCGGAGTGCGTCCGCAGCCAGCAAAAGCTGTTCGAAACCGCTGTCCCACTCGACTTTGTCCTGGGGTTTTTCACAGCCGGAATTCTATCTTTCCTCGCCAGCCTGCTGGTCGACGTGATCAGCGGCATTGCCGGCATCTTCGCCTTCATCATCATCTTTTTTGCCGCACCCACGGTCGGCATCGTGATTGCCGAGGCTGTGCGCTATGTCACCCGCAAGCACCGTTCCCACCCGCTCTTCATCACCATTTCCGTGGGTGTGGTGCTGGGCGCCGTCCCGATCATTATTTTCAACCTGGTTTCCTTCAGCCTGTACGGACTGATCTTCCTGGGCATTTTCCTGTTCATCGCCACCCCGGTCATCTACACACGCCTTTCGGGCATCCAACTGACGAGATAGCATGCTCAGCGAACTCCGCATCCAGGACTTTGCCATCATCGACCGCCTTGAACTGGATTTCGAGCCCGGGCTGGTGGTCTTTACCGGTGAGACCGGTGCGGGCAAGTCCATCATCATGGATGCCCTCGACATGCTCCTGGGAGGTCGCGCGGATGCAACCTCCATCCGCAGCGAAGCAGACCTGGCGCGTGTGGAGGGCACCTTCAAGCTTTCCGGTCCTGAACGCGCCTCCGCCCAGGAAATCCTCGAACGCGAGGAGCTGCTGGACGACCAGGATTACGTCACCCTCTCGCGTGAGGTGCGCCGGGAGGGACGAAGCGTGGCGCGCATCAACGGTCACTCTGCCAGCCTGGCGCTGATGAAGGAACTGGGCGAGCTGCTGGTCGACATCCACGGGCAGTCCGAGCACCTCTCCCTGCTTAACGTGCGCGCCCACCTGCCCCTGCTCGACCGCTATGCCGGGGTCGACTCCCTGCTCTCAGCCTACCGCAAAAACTACCAGGACCTTTCGGCCGTGCGGCGCGAATTGAACGACCTGCGCACCGCCCGGGCCGACGCCGAACGCCGCGCAGACTTGCTCAATTTCCAGGCGGACGAAATCGAAGCTGCCAGGCTCAAGTCCGGCGAGGATGAAGAGCTGCGCAAAGAGCGCGACCGCCTGGCAAATGCCGAATCGCTGTCCAGCCTGGCCCAACAAGCTCTCACGCTCCTTGACGAGGGCACCCCCAAATCGCCATCTTCCACCGACCTGATCGGGCAGGTGGTCCAGTCGATGACCAAACTGGCCCAGATCGACCGGACTCAGGATCCACTGTCCGCTCAATCTGCCACGCTGGAGGAAGCCCTGGCTGACCTGGCGCGCGGCCTGCGCGATTACCTCGAGTCCATCGAATTCAACCCCAAGCGGCTGGAGGAAGTGGAAGAGCGCCTCGACCTGATTCGCCGCCTGGAGCGCAAGTACGGGGGCACGATTGAATCGGTGCTGGCCTTCGCAGTCAACTCACGCAAGCAACTCGAGAGTATTTCCAGCGCAGCAGGGCGCATCGCCGAATTGGAAAGCGCCGAAGCGGATATGCTGGCAAACCTATCCACCCAGGCGCTCGCCCTCTCCCAAAAACGCAAGGAATCCGCGAGCGAGATGAGCAAGGCCATCGAAGTGGAGCTGGACGACCTGCGCATGGCTTCCGCCCGCTTCGCCGTCGATTTCCAGACCAAACCCACAGCGGACGGGCTTCCTCTCCCAGACGGCAGCCGCGTTGCATTCGACGGGAGCGGCCTCGACAGGGTGGAGTTCCTTGTGGCGCCCAACCCGGGCGAGGGTCTGAAACCGCTGGCCCGCATCGCCTCCGGCGGCGAAACCTCCCGCCTGATGCTAGCCCTCAAAAATGTGCTGGCGCGTGCCGACCAGGTGCCCACCCTGATCTTCGACGAGATTGACCAGGGTATCGGCGGCCGTGTAGGCGGAACGGTCGGAGAAAAGCTGTGGCACCTGGGGCGCGCTCACCAGGTCTTCGTCATCACCCACCTGCCGCAGTTGGCAGTCTTCGGCGACCAGCATTTCCAGGTGCAGAAGATCATCGAGAAGAACCGCACCCTCACCAGGGTGTCCAAACTGACCGGCGAGACACGCACCCTCGAGCTGGCCCAGATGCTCGGCGCGGTATCAGAGGGCACCCTCCGTTCCGCCCACGACATCCTGCAAAACGCCCAAACTTTCAAAAAAAGCAAAATATCCGCTGCGAATTAGGCGTTTTCGTATTTTCAACCCCTTTTTTCCAAAAATTTGTCTATACCACCATTCTTAGTGAATAATATGCCTTGAGATTACTCCAAATGGCTGATTATCAGGGTTGCCAACTACTGCATTCGCCTGTATAATCCCCTAATCTTATCCGCTGGAGTTTCTCAGACATATGGAACAAAACGACGCCCCGATCGGGCAGGGGGTTGCGCCCGAGGGCAATCCTTCCGCCGAAGAACCAACAAACAATAACACCAACATGGAAACCCTCCTCGACCAGGAGGGCATGTCCCTGGATTTTCCCCAACCCGGGGAGATCCGCACCGGAGTAGTAGCCAGCATCAGCCAGTCGCAAATACTGGTCAGTGTCGGCGCAAAATCCGAAGGCGTGATCACAGGCCGCGAACTCGAAGCCATACCGGCTGACGAGCGCACCGCTCTGAAAGTTGGCGAGGAAATCCTGGTCTATGTTTTGTCCGCTGAAGATTCCAGCGGGAATGTTGTCCTTTCCTACACGCGTGCCCAGGAGCAAAAAGGCTGGGGCGACGTGGAAAAGATGCTTGAAGAAGGCGGCTCGTACGAAGGCAAGGTCGACGGCTTCAACAAGGGCGGTATCATTGTCCCCGTGTACGGCTTGCGCGGCTTTGTACCTGCCTCGCAGCTGGGAATTTCCCGACGGATGGCCGTAACCGGCGATACTCCGGATGCCCGCTATGCAAAAATGATCGGCGAGCCGATCACCGTGCGGGTGATCGAAGTGGACCGCAAACGCCGCCGCCTGATCCTTTCAGAGCGGGCTGCCTCCACCGAGACCCGCCAGTCGATCAAAGAGCGCGTCATCGAATCGCTGAAGGAAGGCGAAGTCTATACCGGCAAGGTTACCAGCCTGGCCGATTTCGGCGCCTTCGTCAACGTCAACGGTGCCGACGGCCTGGTGCACCTGTCCGAGATCTCCTGGGAACGCGTCCAGCACCCCTCCGAGGTGCTCGAGGTAGGCCAGGAAGTGCAGGTCAAGATCATCAATATCGACCGTGAAAAGAAACGCATCGGTCTTTCCATCCGCGCCCTGCAGAACGACCCCTGGCAGAGCAAGGTTGAAAAATTCAAGGTCGGCCAATTGGTCGAGGGCGTCATCACCCGCCTGACCAAGTTCGGCGCCTTTGCCCGCCTGGAAGGCGACCTGGAAGGCCTGATCCACATCTCCGAAATCAGCGAAAACCGCATCGAGCATCCCAAGGAAGCCGGACTGCACGACGGCAGCGTGGTCACCCTGCGCATCATCCGCATCGACCCCGAACAGCGCCGGATCGGCTTGAGCCTGCGCAAGGTTGATTCAGGCGCCTACAAGGACCTCGACCTGAAACAGCTCGACCTCGAAGGGGTGAACCTGGAACTGGTGGACAATGAGCCCGACCAGAAACAGGTCGACCAGGAAAAGGCGGACAAAGAACCCGACCCTGCACCGGTCAGCCCGGAAAGCCCCACCCCACCGCCTGCAGAAGATAAGCCTGCGGTCGAAGGGGAAGCTCCCAAAGACGAGGAAGCCCCCAAAGAATAGGAAAGCGAAACCCGGTTTCTTCAAGAAACCGGGTTTTTGAATTACTATGCTGCCACTCATCGTAGATGCCCACGAAGATATTGCCTACAACATGCTGAACTTCGGGCGGGATTATACCCGCCCCGTTTCAGAAACGCGCCGGCTCGAACACGATAAAGGTTCCACCAACGCCACCAACAACGGCGAAACGCTGCTGGGCTGGCCAGAATACCAGCGCGGCCGGGTGGCGGTCGTCTTCGGCACCCTGTTCGTCACCCCCCTGCGCCGCAAGATTGGGGAATGGGAAAACCAGGTCTATGCGGATTTCAACCAAGCCCACCGCATGTACCGCAGCCAGCTGGATGCGTACCACAGGCTGGGAGACGAGCACCCCGACCAATTCCGCGTCATTGCCTCCCTGAAGGACCTGGAAGAAGTCCTGGCAAATTGGGCCGATCCCAAGGTTGAAGGTCACCCCGTCGGCCTGGTACCATTGATGGAAGGTGGCGAAGGGATTCGCACCCCTGCAGAGGTGGACGAATGGTGGGAATGGGGGCTACGCATCATCGGCCCAGCCTGGGCCGGTACGCGCTACTGCGGCGGCACGCATGACCCGGGTCCGCTCACAGAAGACGGGCGCCTGCTGCTCAAGGCAATGGCCGGAGTGGGGTTCACCCTTGACCTGAGTCACATGGACGTGCTTTCGGCGCGACAGGCCCTCGACCTGTATTCAGGGCCCATCATTGTCAGCCACGCCAACGCAGCCGCATTAGTCCCCGGTTATGACGGGAACCGCCTGCTGCAGGACGATGTGATCCGCGACGTGCTCGAACGGGATGCAATCATCGGCGTGGTACCTTTCTGCAAGTTCCTGGATTCCGCCTGGAAGTTCGGCGACCCACGGGACAGCATTACGCTGGATACCCTGGCAGCCCATATTGACCACATCTGCCAGATGGCGGGGGATGCCCTGCACGTGGGCATCGGCAGCGATTTCGATGGAGGCTTTGGCCTGTCTGCCGTCCCGGCCGGGATTGATTCGATCGCCGACCTGCAAAAACTCGGCACGGTCCTGACCGCGAAAGGGTATAATGACGAACAAGTTGCCGCAGTCCTCGGTAATAACTGGTTGCGACAGCTTAAATCCACCCTGCCATGACAACAATCGATAACCCCTCCCCCGATACATCCCCAGTAGGAATTCCATCGCGGACACGCGTCCGTTTTGGGCTGCTGGTGACGCTGGTGGGTTTGATCACCTTCCTGCTTGGTTCTGACCCGGGCTTGTTTGACCTGGACCGCAGCCCGGTGGTAGGGTTCGTGCAGATCTCGGTGTTCCTGGTGGGGCTGGCGATCATCTGCCTGGGGGGCTACATCGGTCTGATGGCTTTCTGGCGGAACAGCCAGCGCACCATCGCAGCCGAAATCGGCTCACGGCTGGTCGCCACCGGGTACGTGGTGGCGGTTTTCGCAGGTATGGCGGATGTGTTTGGCTTTGGCACGCAATTGCCCCCCCAGATCCCGGTCTTCGGTCCCTGGCAGGTGGTGGGCGTCCAGATCGGTGAATGCCTGATCACGATCGGGTTCCTGATGTTGATCCCGTACACCAAGGGGAAAATAGCAAAAAGCAGTAAATGAAGATTGCCTTCAATGGCAGTATAAAATTATCAAAACGGAACACGAAGGACCGGGTAAATAAAGAACCACCTGGCTGCAGGTGGTTCTTTTCTCAGTGCCCCCGTGGGGATTCGAACCCCAGTTTTAGCCTTGAAAGGGCCGCGTCCTAGTCCACTAGACGATGGGGGCTTGAGGGTTGGGCAGAGCGGCAGGATTTTACCATCCCCACCCCAACCGGTCAAGCAATTGGTCAAACTTATTTCTTATCCGTGACCACTGCCAGTAAATCCACCTGCCTGCGGTTGAAAAGGATGGCGGGACTTTCAATGCGCAGTTGGGGGATCAGGATGGCGGTCAGCGTGGCATTGTACAGCGGGATGAAATTGCCGGCCCCTTCCACCATGACGGTGGCGAAGTCAAAGCGCCCGGTCCATTCAAGGGTCCCCTCCAACTCGTAGACCTGGGTAGTGACCCGGATGGGATACCTGACCAAACTCTGGTAACCACCGCGCGCCAGCGCCTGCGGACCGACGTCCTCACGGCGGGTCAAACAAACCGCGAACAGATTGGTTTTGACAAGGTCAACGATCTCGAACTCGCCGACCAGCTTGGTGGGCATATGAATGGGCGCCAGCTTGGCATCCACAACCTCCATAAAGGAATGGGTGGAATCGTTCATCATCCCAAGCATGCCATTGCTAGGAACCATCATTTTGCCCACCACCCGGTAACTAAGCGTAAGAAAATCGGCTGAAAGAAGACGATGAGCAGGATTGGTTTCAGTCATTATTCTGCGCTCCAGTCGCGGATCAGTCTCGGAGAGGACGGGGCCCATTACGCTTTTCCATCAGCGGGCGTACCCGCCGCCTGGAACCAGGTGCTTTGCCTGTTTCCGGGTTGAGGATGGTAACCAGCCACGAAATGGCACGAGCGTCGTATTCGCGTCGTCCACAAACGTCACAAACCCATGCCGGAAAATTGGGGACGGTAACAAGTTCTTCATCGAGCCAGGTGAAGTAGGTGATATGCCTAAGGTGCATCACCCCGGCCTGGCATTCTGTGCATTGGTATGATTCTTGAGGTTCGTCGGTCATAGGGTTGCTTTCATTGATTCATTCATAATATACACGCCTGCGCTCGATCCGATACGATTTGCACCGGCAGCAATCATTGCCAGGGCGTCCTTGCGGGTGCGGATGCCGCCTGCAGCTTTCACCCCGAATTTTGACCCCACCACACGGCGGATCAGGTCGACGTCTTCGACGGTGGCACCGCCCGGACCAAAACCGGTGGAGGTCTTTACAAAGTCGGCGCCGGCGGCTTTTACCAGCAGGCAGGCGAGGATCTTTTCGCGCTGGGTCAGCAAAGCGGTTTCAATAATCACCTTGAGCATGGCTCCGTGCTCATGGACTTCCTGCGCAACAAACAAAATATCATTCAGCACCAGGCCGTAGACTTCACCCTTAAGTGCGCCAATATTGATGACCATATCCACTTCGTTGGCCCCTTTTTCGATCACCCGGCGGGCTTCGTAGACTTTATCCTCGGGCAGGATTGCGCCCAGTGGAAAGGCAATGACTGCGCACATGCCCACGCCCGAATCCTGGAGCAAACCGTGCGCCAGGGGAACATAGACCGGGTTCACACATACCGAGGCAAAATGATACTGGCGGGCTTCCTCGCATAATTTTTTAACGTGCCCGGTGGTGGCCTCGGGTTTAAGCAAGGTGTGGTCGATCCAGCCAGCCAGGGCCGCCCCCTGCGGAGCGGTCAATTGCGCAGGCGGAGCAGGCAGCTCGCGTTCATATGAATCCGCCAAATTAAGCACTTCCTGAAAGGATGGCATGATTTTTAGGGAGCCGCCAGCACAGCCTGGTTCGAATGGATGATCATAAAACTGGAAAAAGGCCAGTAAACCACCAGCGCTTTCCCGAGGATATTTTTTTTTGGGAGAAAACCCCAGGCGTGGGAATCGGCCGAGTTGTTACGATTATCTCCCAACACGAAGAGCTCGCCTGCAGGAACAGTCCAGGTACTTGAATAGTCGGGGGACGCCTCAATATAAGGTTCCTCCAACTTGACGCCGTTAATGTAAACATTCCCGTTGGCAATCTTAACCGTTTCACCAGGAAGGCCAATTATTCTTTTTATATAATCCTCATACTGATCGTCAAATCCCGGTAACCCGAAAAAACGCTGCCAGACAGGAATGTCGGGATACATCGGCGGTCGGAAAACAATGATGTCGCCGCGCTGATAATTTCCCGTCAGGTAGGAGATTCGGCTGATAAGGATGTATTCACCGTTATTCAGGGTGGGAATCATCGAATAACCTTCGACGCGCACGCGTGCGGAAACCAGGTTTATAACCAGGAACAGAACAACAGCCAGCACCACCGTTTCCAGGAGTTCGAGCAGGAAATGCTTGCCCTCCTGCTTCTCCGGTGGGGTTTCGAGAACAGGCTGAGGTTCATTATTTGGGGAAAAATCAGTCAATAAAGCCTCCGGAAGGAATTATACCATTTGCAATTCAGACCAACCCCCAGGCGAAATAGGTGGGCACATGCAGCACGCGCTCCCCTTGCACCCAGGCGCGTTCATCCAACAATTTCATCCGGCGGATTTCGTCCGGGGGGACCCAACCCGCCAGGTCTGCTTCCAATACTTCCCATTCCAGCGCCCGTTCGGTAGGATCGGGCAGTCCCGCCGAGGAAGGCGGACCCCCCACCAAGGGACCTGATTCGATGGGCGGGATGCCGGCTTGAATGAACAGGTCAGCCAGAACTCTCCCCAACCCCGGGTCCGCGCCCTGGCGGGCGAGGGATTCGGTCTGCCAAAGACCGAGAGGAGCAAGCCCGGAGGGCTCATCCTGGCGGGAATAATAATCCGGTTCCGCCAGGGCCAGTACAGCACCGCCAGGACGGGTGACGCGTTTCATCTCCGCCAAAGCCAGGAGGGGCTGGCGGACCCATAGTAGGAGGAAATGGCAAAAGGTGATATCGAAACCCCGGGAGGGGTACGGAAGCGCAAGCGCATCCCCGCAGGTGAGCACTGCGGAGGGGGCATGACGGCGCGCTTCCACGAGACGGGAAGGTTCCAGGTCCAGCCCGTGAACGACGGCTGGGGTGCCCAGGCTGGATAAAATCGCCCCCGTGCCGCAGCCAACCTCCAACACCCGTTGAGCGCGATTCAACCCAACGTGTGCAAACAGGTACGTCCTCAGGTCACGCGTCCAGGTTGCCTGCTGGAGAAATCGGCTATGCCAGTCCATGCTCATCCCAATTCAAAATGAACTGTTCCTGCTCGTCCGTTTCAGGTGTTTGGGGAACAATCAGGCTTTGCAGCGAAGTGAGGTACAGTGACCGCAATTGGCGCAAGGCAGCAGCAGGATCCATTCCATGGCGAACGAGGTAACAGCCAACGGTAATGCCTGTGCGCCCTATGCCACCCACGCAATGGAGATACACCTTGCGACCCTGCGCCAGAGCTGCATCTATGGCATCCAAAGCAACGGCCATATCCGCCGGGGAAGGAACACTAAAATCCGGAAAAGAAAAACGCAAGTGGCGAACTTCCAGTCCAAGCTGCCCAGCTGCAGTCATCAGGAAGGAGGAATACGGGGGGCGTTCATTTTCATGAGTCAGGTCGATGAAAGTATCGAAGCCGGCGAAGAGGAAGGCAGTGAGGCGTCGACGGCTTTCGGCCAGCCCCTGCCCAAGAGTGGGATATTCTCCCGCCAGGAACTGCCCCGGAAGCACCCAATAGGATTCAGGAATAAGCTTATCGCTCATGGGAAACTGAAATAAACCTTCAGGATGCCGGTTGATTTCCGGCTGGTAAGTACAATCCGATATTCACCGGCTGGCAGACGGTATTGATTTTGAGTGTCACTTACCACGGTGGAGAAATCCTCTGCGTGCATGAGCTGGATGGAATCACCCTGGGAAGGGACAAGTGCCACGTCAATGTAACGCGCATCAACCCCGGTGAGGCGCAGGAGGACAGCGGCATCACCGGCTCGGGACAGGTCGAAGCGTGCAATGGTCCCGCCTTCCACATCACGGGCTGAAAGATCGATGGTGGCATAAAGGCTGTATCCTTTTGGAATCCGGGGAAGCCCATCCCCCAAAGTCGAGGTCACAAGCGTCCCAGCCCCGATCAACGCTGCCACTCCCACACTTCCCGCCAGGATCCAGCGCCAGGCTGCCAGCGGTTTGCCTCCGGCAGACATCAAAACCTTCCAACCTTGCCCGGCTTGCATGGAGCGGCGGACCAATAATATCCAACCAGCGATAAAGCAAGCCAGAGTGCCGAAAGCAACTGCGAGCGGCGGCAGGCTGCTGTTGGCGAGGAACCGGGTGACGTCATCACCAGCAGGGGCAGTATTATTTAAGTACAGGAAGGGGATGATCACCCACGCCAACAGAGAACAAAGCGTGCCGGCTGAGGCAATGAATTTAATCCATAGAACCAGCGGACTGCCATTTTTCGGCAGTGCGAGGATCAGGACCAGCCAAACAAGCAGAGGCAGCGCCAGCCCGCTGACGTTGATCACTGCCTCCTGGCTGCGGCTGAAAACCCCATCAAGATTAACATGGGCGCCGAGGTTGAGGAAGTTCAGATCGATTTCTGTTACCCGTCCTCCGAACGCCAGGCCTGCCAGGGCATGCCCACCTTCATGGAGAAGGGTGTATGCCAGGGCGATCCCCAACGCACTCAACAGCATGAACCCCGCAACCTTGAGCCGACCAGCAGTGGAGGTCATCGGTTCACCGAAAGCAGAAAAAGATGGATTGGTCCAGCACTTGCATTCCGAAATGCAACGTTTCCTGCCCTAATCAATCTCCAGCATTCCGCACAGGCGTTTCAGCCAGCATCTCCTGAACAATTTCAACCGAGTCTTTGACAAACAGAGGGCAGACCTTTCTAAATAATCCTTTTTCGTCCGCCTGCTGATGACCTGACTGAGTACTAATGTCGATACCCAACAGGTCCCGGCAAAGGATGGAGCCATGGCGGGACTCAAACCGCCGGAGGAACTCCTGCCCAAGACGATAGGCAGCCTCCTTGCCTGAGGGGTCGTCCGCGCCACGCGCCAAGCCGAGGGCCATCAACCCGCCGGTCACCGTTCCGCACACCTGGCCGCGGCGAGCCACGCCGCCTCCGAAAGGAGAGGCCATTTTCAGCATGCTGCTTTCGTCCAGGCCGAGTTGAGAGGCAAAGGCTGCAAAAACCGACTGGGCGCAGTTGAAATTCCGGTCGAATAATGTGCCGGCAATTTCGGAAGGATTTAACTCCGCAGATCCCATTTTTTATCCTGATTTCCCGGGGCGTTCGTCCCCGTAAATAAATAAGTCACCGATGGATTCCCGCAGATAGTTGCGACGAATGGCATCCCCAAAAACCGGAGCGATCGAAAGCACGTGCAGTTTCGGGTGGCGCTTTTCGGGAGGAATATAGACGGTGTCGGTGGTGACAATTTCCGTGATCTGCGGGACCGAGGTCAATTTCTGCAACGCATCGTGGACGAATACGCCATGGGTGGAGGCCACCCAGATCTCCTGGATGCCCTCCCCGATCAGGATACGGCTCAGTTCAAGCACCGAGCCTCCGGTGGCGATCTCATCATCGTAAATTATGGCTTTGCGGAACCCCTGCAACGAACACCCGACCAACCCGCTGATGACCACCTGTGTGTCAGAAAGACGCTCCTTGTTCCCGGCAGCCACGGGCAGGTCCAGGCCTCTGGCAAACAGGGCAGCCCCACCGGCCGAACCCATGTCGGGCGCAACCACCAGCGTCCCGGAAAGGTCGTGGGATTGGAAATATTTCCTGAAAACCGGACGACTGGTCAATGGGTCGGTGGGGACGCTGAAGAAACCGTGTGCCTGAGGCGAGTGCAGGACCATGGTCATGACGTGGGTGGCACCGGCAGTCAGCAGAAGATCGGCAACCAGGCGGGCGGTAATGGAAATGCGCGGCGCGTCCTTCTTATCCGAACGGGCAAAGGAGAAATAGGGGATGATGGCGTGGACTTCCTTCGCCGAGGCGGAACGAGCAATATCCAGCATCATCAGCAGTTCCACGAGGTTATCGTTGACCGGAGGCGCCAGGGTCTGGACAATGAAAACGATGCGCGAGCGCACACTGGCGCCGAGCTGGATGTAGAGGTTGTCATTGCTGAACCTGCTGACCAGGGTCTTCTCGAGGGGCAGATTTAGATAGGCGGCAATATCGGCTGCCAGGTGCGGGTGGGAACTCCCACTGAAAATACGGATTTCATCCGGGTCAAGAGCAGTCCTGTTGGTCAATGGCTGGGTTCCTCCATCTTGGCGAGCGTGGAACATTCAACAAATCAGGGGTGGAAAGACTTCCGCCCTGACCAGGCTGGCAGCTAGCGGTAAATTTTCTCCCAGGGATCCTTCAGGAAATTCCCCAAGACCTTATCGGCTTCGCCCTGGGTCGGGAGCACGTCACCATCCGGCTCCACATACAGCCAGGCTTTGCCAGCGCCGGAAGGGACTTCGTCCTCGACGGTCTCGTGCGCCACCGGGTTCTCAGCCGAGTAAGGTACGGGCAGGTCCCAGCGCAGGGTGAGCCCCAGGCTGGCAGCTTTGTTGTGCAAGTCATGCAGGGCTTCGTGGAGGGAAGCTTCCGAAGCGCCCAAAGAAAGACTCTTGACTTCCAGCTTGGCCAGTTTTTCGAGAATTTCACCGGCCTGGTTCACATTTTGAGGAGTGACCGTCAGGTGGACAGTTGTGTACAAATCCTCCGGCATGACCGTTTCGAGCCCTTTCCAGGAAGCCTCGTTGTCTGGGTCGAGAATGAACAGCAGGTGGTCGAGACCGGTCTGGAGCAGGGTTTCCAGGTAGGCTTTATCGGCCAGTTTCAACCCATCCGAAAGGAGACCGGCAACCTGGCCAACCTTTTCGGCGTGGGCGATCAGGTCGGGCAAGTCGGCGCGCAGGGTGGGCTCGCCGCCCGTGAAAGTGATGTGAGGGATGCCGACCTCCCAGGCTTTGTCCATGATGGTCTCCCATTCCTGGGTGGTGAGTTCCCGGTCGACGCGCCTGGTAGGGGCGAGCGAGGGATCCGAACCTGCGGGCAGGCGATAGGTGAGGGCGCAATCGAGGCGCAGGGGGGCGGTCAAGTCGTGGGAATGCGGCGCGACGCGTTCGAAGTCCAGGAAGGTGGTCGGGTCCAGGTCGGGGGTATGGATGAGGGTCTGGAGGCGGTCACGAAAATCCGTGTAATCATTCAGCGCTTCCGCCTGGCTGATGCGATAGCGTTTGGAGATATGCTTGGCGGTCTCGTCGGGCGAGGTGCCCTTGATCATGTGAAGCGCAAATTCCGAGGCAGTGGCATTGAGATGCAAGACAGTGGCAGCATTGACGATGAGGATTCCGGAACCATCCTTGAGGAGGCGCAAGTGGAGGCGATAGGGAGGTTCATCCGGACCGGATTGGTAGGAGTGAGTCTCAGCAGCCAAAGGCTGGTGCCGGACAGGTTTTTCGGCCATGAACCAGAGAAGGACGAATCCCAGCAGCAAAATGACCGCCTGGAGCAGAATGCTGTATTTATACAGGAAACCACGGTGAACGAAAAAATACAAATAAACACCAACCAGGATGAACACGATCCCGATGATTCGGACGAAAACCCCTTTCACCTTGAAGTTTCCCACTTTCAGACTGCCGGCGATCAGGAGAAAAATACCCAGCAGGGGCATAATAACGAGAAATACGTAGCGGGAGAGCAAATCCAAGGTGTTCAGCACGGATTGGGACATCGCAGCCTCCTTAAATCATTCACGAATGAAGTGCGGCATTTCAAAAGGAATTTCGAACGATAACTCAATGAAGCCGGCGTAAATGCCATCCTTAAACCAGGGGGATTGGTAAATAAATTTCTTGACGCCATTCTTTTCGATGGTATAAGCGTTGACTTTGCGCTCATCCATCAGGCGTTCCAGCTTGCCGCGAGCCGGGTCGGGGTGGCAATCGAGCATGTTCTTGCTAATCAGATCCCGCCCGCCATCCTTGGCAAAGGATTTGGCAGCCTTGTCGTTCATCTCGAGAAGAATGCCGTCCGGGTCACTCACGGTGATTGCGGCAGGGAATTCCTTGATCCAGGCATTTTCGTTGCTCATGTTCTACTCCCTTATGAAATGCGGAATTATTTCAGGAACCACAAAAGATATTTCGACGTACCCCGAAAAGCGGCCTTCCAGGTACCAAGGGGATTGGAAGAAGAAGCGTTTCTCGCCGTTTTCTGTATTGAAATAGCAATTGACCGACGGGTCTGCCAACATATGCTTCAATTTGGAAACCGCCTGTTCGGGGTGGCAGTCGAGCACATTCCTGCCGAGCAGGCCCCTCCCGCCGTCATCCGCGAAGAGCAGCGCGGCGTGATCGTTCATTTCAATAATGAGACCGCCGGAATCACAGACCATGATCTCGGCCGGGAGCTCTTTCACCCACAGCGCGCTGCTCAAGCCGGACCCTCCAGCGCGGTCGCTTTTTCAAATTGCAGCGGGCAGCCACCGCCGCACTCTGAGAGCAGCGCGCAGCCGCTGCATTTTGCGGGCAGGGCCTGACGTTCACGGAGCCTGACTGCCAGTTCATGGTTCCAGATGGAGTCCCATTCGTCCGTCAACAGGTTGCCAAGCTGGTGGTAATAAGACTGGCACGGAAGCACCCCGCCATCGGGTTCAACGCACATGTTGTAGAGGGCGGCAGTGCAGCCTTTCACGCCCAGGTCAAGCGCCATCGGATCGAAATCGCAATACTGGGTGGGCGTATACCAGATGAGGCGCTGGCCGCGGGCAACAGTCTTTTGGCGGGCCACTTCCAGCAGCGGGGTGAGGTCGGACTCTGCCAGACCCGTGCCCACCACGGAGCCGCGCCCCGAGTAAATCAAGGCATTGAGTCCCACGGTCGGCACTCCGGTATCAGCCAGGAAATCGAGGGTAGCCGGGATGGTATGGGCATTCGTGCTGAGCATGGTGGTATTGGTCATCACGTAAAGCGGGCTGGCGAGGGCATTCTGCAAACCTTTAATGGTCTGAGGAAAAGCGCCCCGGGTGCGCACCATGCCGTCATGGACAGCAGCATCGTTCGATTCGACGGTGATCTGGACATGATCCAACCCGGCAGCCACCAACTGAGCGACATAACGGGAGTCCGACAGGCGGCGGGCATTGGTATTCAGCCCGGTGATCTGGCCATTCTTTTCGGCATGGGCGACGAGTTCGGGCAGGTCTTCGCGCAGGGTGGGCTCGCCGCCGGTGAAGATGATATGGGGAATGCCCAGTTCCCAGGCCCTGTCGAGCACGTGCTCCCAGTCGGCAGTGGAAAGTTCGGCCTGCGCAGCTGAAGCCTGGTCCGGAAAGGCTCCTGTCCCCTGCCCCAAAGCCGGAGGGGAGGAACGCTGCACGTTATAACAGTGGGCGCAATCATTATTGCAGCGGTAGGTAAGCGCCAGGTCCAGGCGGTAAGGGGCAGTGGGGCGAGCCGAGAACGGCATGACCGTTTCGAGCCCCAATTCGTGGATCGGGCAGGCACCGTCGGGACGGACGAGTTCATCGAGCTGGCTGCGAATGGCTGCCACGTCGGCGCGCGCCTGGACAGCGTTGACGTGGTACTTGCGGCGGATCAGGCGCACGGCTTCCCGTTCAGAAACCTGCTCCAGGGCAAAGTACGCCATCAACGCGGCGGTGGGGTTAAGGTGCAGGATGCGGTTGGCATTGACGATCAAGGTGCCATGACCGTCGGGGTCAAGGCGGAGGTGGATACGGCTCTTTTCAGAGCCCTCCAGACGGGTGTAGTGGTAAAGCCCAGCCCCGGGATCCCCATCGGGACCCTTTTTTTCGGCGGAGGCTTTTTGAGCGAAGACCCTTTTCAACATCCGGCACCTGTAAATAACATTAGAAGTTTCCCATAGAGAGCTATCGTCCGCCGCCAGCGCAAGCGCAGGCACAACCGGCACACGCGCAGGCACAGGCGCAGGAATGACCGCCGCCGCCCGAGAAACCACCACCATGCCCGCTTTTTACGACCGGAACCGGGTTGGTGCGGTTGGTGACCCCGGAAGTGAAGCTCTTCACGTCACCCAGAACCTTGCCGGAGAAGCCCTGCACGCCGGTGACGACGGAAGCGGCAAATGCCGCACCCGGCAGGCTGGCCGAAGACCGTCCGCCTGCGGAGGGCATGGATACGGCAGCCCCGCCACCCCCGGTCGAGACCGGGTGGTAGCCGGGATCATAGCGACCCCACCAGAGCGGGATAAAGATGGGACCGGTGAAGACGCGGCGGGTGCGCTCGTCGTAATTCTTGTCAAGCATGGTCCACTCGAGAGATTCGTCGTACATCTGGCTCTTGACCTCGGGAGTACCAGCGGCTTCGATCTGCTGCCAGGCACGTTCCATGATGTCCTGGTAATAGGCGATGGTTTCCTTGCGGCTGAAGCCTTTCATTTTTTCGGAAATGCTGTTGACCAGTTTGACGGTCATCTCCTGGAGCGCCTTGCGGCGGGCTGCCAGATCTTCGGTAGCGAAGGCCGCCAGGAAATCCTTTTCGTAATCATTCAGCCCATCGGGCTGGGGGGCAGCCACTTGAAGTTTAAGCGGATCGCGGGTGACCACCGTGGCAGCATTCTTCTTTACCACGCCAAACAGGATCATGGTCATGACCTTGTCGAGAGGCTGTTCCATCAGGATGCCGGCTTCGACCGCGGTCAGCCCGCGCTTGATACCGTGTCCTTCGATCTGGATCTTGGGGGGCAGGTAGGCCAGTTTGCGCTTATTGGAATTCACTGCACTGAGGATCGGGGCACCGACAAACATCAAGATAAAAAAGCCAATACAGCAGAAACCGCTCAGGTTGCTCATGATGCCGCTGATAAACCCACCGATGTCAAAACCCAAGGCCGAGGGTGCCACCCCGATGGCACCCGCCGGGACATAGGAATTCGGGAAGGACATGCCAAAGATATATTCGCTAGAGCCATCGGCGCTCGGGCAAGACCAGGTAAACCTCACCCTGCCCTGTGCATCAAGGTCCGCCAGGGGATTGGCATCGCAAGGCCAGCCACCGGTTGCGGGATAATAAATGGATTCGGCAGGCTGCACGCCCGGAGGCAAATGGAAAACGACCGTCAGGTTCTCAGCACCATGGGCGGTCGAGAAGTAGGCGGGAGAGAATTCACCGCTGGCATACGTGGTGGTCTTTCCGGAATCGGTGCTGGGGTAAAGCACGCCGGTGATGCTGCCAACAGCTACATGGACGCTTCCGGTCTGCCCCGGCTGAATGGCATCCGACCCCATGACTACGGAAAACCCGGAACCATTCCCCTGATAATCCGATTGGGAGACCGGGAGGCTGTGGCCATTGGCGTCGGCAGAGGCGGTGTTCATGTCGAAATTCCCATTGGGCATGCCCACATCCACATAGTCGATCACGTGCCCGCCCGAGTCATTGGCGAAGGTAAACACGTAATCAAGGGCCATGGTGCCGTCGCTGTTCCAATAAACGTTGACGACTTCCGTGGATAAATCAAAGGAATACGACTGGGCGGCCACGCTGTAGACCATCGTGAACATCATCAGGACCAGCACGATGGAAGCAAGCAAGCGGAGTTTTTTCATCCCTTCCTCCTTAACGAAATTTATTGCGGGAATCCAATCAAAGTCTAATCTACCACTTGGGTTCTTCGGTCAGTTGATAAACGGTATTGCAATACGGGCAGGTGACCATTGGCGCGCCGTTGACCATCTTGATGTTATCGGCTGTCAAGGCACCGCCGCAGGAGCGGCACTTCATCTGCTCGACCTTTGTATCCCCCGGCAGGTCCACCTTGTAGGTGACGTTTTGGGCAGTATCCTGTTTCGTTTTGCGGGCCGCGAAAACGATCATGATAATTCCAGCCACCAGGGCGAGGGCACCGATCAGCATCCCGACCGTGCCAATCCCTGACACGCCCTGAGCTCCACCGGCAGCGCCCAGGAGAATAAACCCTCCGACACAAATCCCCGAGGCAGCCAGCAAGAGCAGGATGACTGCTCCGACATACATCCAGGTTGAAGATTTCATTAAAACCTCCGCAATTCTCTATGGGATATACGTTCGAACCAGGTCAAGTGTAGCACGTCTTCTCAAGGGAGACAATTGACGAACTTCCCAATTTAGAAAAAACAGCCCAACAGGGGACTTATTCACCGGGGGAGGCAGGTTTGCCATACTCGATGAAGCCATGGACACTGTCGATGGGCAGGATGACCAGGATCCCGTTCCCGGGTTTTTCCAGGTCGCCGACGATCTCCTGGGTCACTTTGAGGAGGGGATCCACCAAATCCTCCCTGACGATCGTGAAAATCGTGCGACTCAGCTCCCCGCTCTGAGCGAAAAAATCACCCAGGGAAGGCATCAAGGGCAGATCGTCGCGCAGGGACGTGGACTGGTTGAGGCGACCCATGCCAGTGCTGGACAAAACCGTGGCCCCGCTGACGCCAGCCGCCCTCCAGGCGTCAAGGAGATCCAGCAAGCGTGATGGATCGTTCAGGACGAAAAGAATCATCTTCATATCAGCCCTCCTCTTCCTTCTGCAGCGGAAGCATGACTTTCGGTTTGAGGCGTTTAAACGCATAGCGGAGCAACGGAGGCGTGACCAGGGTGGTCAGCAACACAGCCGCGACGACAGCAGAATAGGCGCTGCCGTCCAACAGACCAGCCCTGCTGCCCGCGGCAGCAACGATCAGGGTGACCTCGCCACGCGCCACCATGCCGGCGCCCAACTGGAACGACTCGTGGCTGGGGAATCCGCCCAGCCTGGCACCTGCAGCAGCGCCCAATGTTTTTCCGGCAATGGCTGCCAGCGTGACGACGAGGATCAACCCGAGCGCATTCAGATGCAGGCTGTGCAGATCGATCGACAAGCCTATGTTGATGAAGAATATGGGGACAAAAAGGCCATAAGCCAGGGAGTTGATCCCCTGCTCGATCTGAACTTTTTCGGGGGTGCGGGCAAACATCAACCCGGCCAGGAAAGCACCGATCAAAGCGGCCATCTGACCCACCAGCTCGGAGGCCAGGCCGTAAAGGAGCAGGATCACGAGGGCAAAGGCCAGCACACCCTGGCTGATGGACAGGCGCCCAACCCAGCGCACCAGGGAAGGAAGAACCCACAACCCGAAGGCCGTGGCTGAAACGAGAAACAGAGCCATGCGACCGACCAGGAAGACCAACCCCCAGAAGCCGCCCGAGCCAGCGGTGATCGCCAGGTAGACCGAAAAGGCCAGGATGGAAAGGATATCGTCCACCACGGCGGCGCCGAGGAGACTCAACCCCACCCGGCTGCGCAGCACGCCCATTTCCAGCAGGGTGCGGGCCGAGATGCTGACGCTGGTGGCCCCCAGGGCCAGTCCGAGCAGGAGGGAGGCACTGCCGGTCATGCCAAAAAGGCGTCCCCCACCCCAACCCAGCGTGATGGACAGAAGCAGCCCGCCCACGCTGGCCAGGAGGGAAACCCGGCGATGGCTGGCCAACTCGCCCAGGTGAAGTTCGAGACCCGCAATAAACATCAACAACAATACCCCCAGTTCGCTGAGGTCAGAAATGGTAACGCCGAGGGAGGCGTTGTTTATAAAGGGCAGACCAAGGATGTTAACCAGAGATGGGCCAAGGAGCACACCGACGAGAAGTTCCCCGAGGACCGAGGGCTGCCCGAGGCGGGTGCTGAGGTAACCGGCGGCCTTGGCAGCCAGCAGGATGACAACCAGTTCAAAGGCAAGCTGCAGGAAGGGGGACATTGATATAAAAGTTTATCATATCCTTTCATTGAGACAAGGACCGCGAGGGGTCCTTCTTCATCGTCACCTTCATCTTCATCGCCGCCTTCATCTTCCCCTGATCCAAAGCGACCCAGATCAACGGGGATGAACGAGTATTTGCCTGTATCAATGTGCAGGGGAGGCCGGCCTGCCCTTTTCCCGACCGGCATGCCAGGTTCAACCTCATTTTCCGGGTCCGATCCGAAATTGGACAAATCAATGGGGGTGAAGGAGAATAGCTCGTCTTCAAAGGGGGCACGGGCCAACTGCTCTTTTTTCCTGGCGATGCCCAGGGCCCCAGGATGCTGGAGGCGATATCGGCGGGCTTTTTGGCTGCGCTGGGCGTGGAGCGCCCGGCAGCCCTGTTGGAGGAAAAGCAGGGCGGTGCGCATTTGCCAGGATTTTTCCAGGCCACGACGTAAATGGACCTTATTTTCCGAGAACACAACGCGGCCCTGCTTAACCAGGGCGGGAAGGCTGACCTTTCCGCGGGTGGAAAGGTCCCGGGAAAGGGCGGAGTAGAGCGTGTCGAGGCAACCGCTGAGGTACAGTTGGCGGTAGTAGCGACGGCAGGTGAGCATGGGAGGATAAAACCAGGGGAGGTCCTGCCAGCGGGCGCCGTGAGCGAGTTTCCAGAAAATGGCATCCAGCAATTTGCGTGGATCGGCAGAGGGGCGGCCGCGTTTCCCACTGCGGTCCGCGGGAGGGAGCAGCGGCTCGAGGACGGCCCACTGACGGGGGGTCAGGAAGGGGAACGGGGAGCGCGATACGGAAGGGCAGAGCGCTTCGGATAAGGCAAGCGAATTAAAGTCACTTTTGCAAATGTTATCGCGGAACGAATAGGCTTCAGGAACGATCCCCTTTTCCCAAAAGGATTTGTGGATGAGGAATTCGGCCTGGCGGGAGGCAACCTGCAGGTCAGAGCCGACCCGAAAGCGCTTGAGATAGTCCAGCTTCATGCGACCGACGAGGGCGACCATCCTGACCGTGGTATTAAACCAGGCAATCATCGAGCGGTTGTCAGCGACGCTGCTTAATTGCTGGTAGGCGCGACCGGTCTCTTCCATAAGCCTTAGGATCAACTGCTGGGAAACAGCTTCAGAACCAGCATCGAGCAAGCGTGGATAGAGCGGCAGGGTGGAGGAGATCTCGGTGAGGGGGGTACGGTTTTTAACGGCGTAAAGACCGTGGTGGAGGGCATTGCGATTGCAAGGCTGTCCGCCGCGCCTGCGGCGGGGGATTTGGGGCAGGCGTAGAGTTGAAGGAGCGGAAGAAGGATAAATATTCAGCATGGGAGGCTCCGGTCAAGGGAATCGACCAGGGAGGTAGGACCATGCCTATTATAGCACATTTGTTCTAGTTTGGGGAGACAATAACCGGATTAAGGATGGGGGACGGCGGCGAGGCCCCCAAGGGGGTCCCCTAAGAAAGGGGATGTTCTCCCCAAAGGGCTGGGACGATGTGCTTCCCCTCCGTGCCGTTCAGGGACAGTGACGCGAACGCAGCCGAAAGCTAATTATTTATGTACGCTGAAGGCGGGCAACGAACTGGTAGCGGTCAGCATGGAAGACAACCTTGCTGTATTCCACCGTCAGACCCTGGCGGTCGGTGGAGACGCGCTTCAGACGCATGACGGGGGCACCCTTGTTGATGCCAAGCAGGGCAGCTTCCTGGGCAGTAGCCGAGCCAGCCGTGACCTGGTCCAGCGCCTCCTGGGGAAGGGCGTCGTAAATCTTTTCCAGAGTGGCATACACCGAAGCATTATTCATATCCAGGGTGGCGAGGGCCGGGAAGCGGTCGAAAGGAAGGTACATTTCCTCGATGGCAAAGGGCAGCCGCTTGGCAAGGCGCAGGTTGCGGAAATGGATCACCTGCGCCGATGCGGAAAGTTTGAGCTCAGTGGCGACCTCGCCGCCAGCCGGGAGCACTTCCTGCAAGAGGATGGTGTTCGACGGCTCGAGGGCATCGGCGGAAAGGTTCTCGGTCATACTGAACAAGGGTCCGGTAACGGTGTAACTGCGCTTAATGGGCGGGGCGACGAACGTGCCGACCGCCCGCTTGCGGATCAACAACCCTTCGGTGACGAGCTCGCGAAAGGCGCGATGCACCACCAGGCGGCTGATACCCAGCTGCGCACTGAGGCTCAACTCGCTGGGCAACATTTCACCCGGCTTCAAGTCGCCGCTGGCAATCAAGGCTTTCACCGATTCCTTGACCTGGTGGTAATAGGGAACCGCAGATTGTTTATTGAAGGTTATATTCAACGGTTTGCCTCGCGGATCCTGGCGACGGATTGCCCGGACCCTTTATTCATATTCATACCAGGCTTCCACATAGCCCTTCATGCCCTGGCGCAGCATTTCACGCCCTTCCGTCGAGCCTCCAAAACCATACAAATAACCGGTCTTAGGTGCATCGTAAGGCGGATCCTTGGCGAAAGCGACCCCGTCCGCCAGGTCCTGGACGAAGGCCTCAGCGATCCCCGGCTGGGTCTGCGGGAGGGTGATGCAGAAATGGAAACCGAGTGGGTCCTGGCAGCCATTCATGCGCCAACCCTTCGAAGAGATATAGTCGTTCACAAAATAGGGGTTGACCACATCGGAGGTGATGCTGACCAGGAAGGTGGATTTGCCCATGATGCGCAGCTCGGGGATGCCGGCGATACCGAGGCGGATCTTATTTGAAGTGTCCATGATGGCTTTGGCAGCCAGCAGGTAGCCGTCTTCGCCCATGGTGATCATGGCAGCCCACATGGCTGCGCTCAGCCCGGCCGAACGGCTGCCCTGGACGGTCGGGGCGGTATAGAGGCCGCCCGGCCAGTCTTCCTGTGCAAAAAACATGTAGCGGCGCAAGTCCTTGCTGCGGAAGTTAATGGTGGAAGTGCCTTTCAGGGAATAGCCATACTTATGGGTATCGCAGGAGATGGAAGTGACCCCCGGGAGGCGGAAGTCAAACAGCGGGACGTCATAACCCAGCTTTTCGATCCAGGGCAGGATGAACCCGCCCAGGCAGCCATCCACGTGCAGCCCGAGCTTATACTCCAACGCCAGGTCGGAGAGCTTAGAGATCGGGTCGACCACGCCGTGGGGATACGTACCGGCCGAGCCCAACAGGGCGACTGTGTTGGGGGTGATGGCGCGGCGCATGGCCTCCACGTCGGCTTCGAAGTCTGCGGTGACCGGGACGCGGATCACCTTCATCCCCAGGTAATAGGCAGCCTTCACGTGGGCGGGGTGGATGGTCATGGGAGCAACCAGCTCAGGAGCATCGATCCCTTTAACGGCACGACCCCACTCGCGATAAACGAACATGGCATTGTAAATGCTCTCCGAACCACCCGAAGTGATGGCCCCGGCTTCCTGGTCGGCAGGATTGACCCTAGTCACCTCTTCCCCATGGAGCATTTTACCCACCATGGCGAGCACCTCTGCTTCGAACTTGGTGCCGCTCGGGCAGAGGTCGCGCTGGAGCAGGTTGACATACGAGTACAGGCTGAAGACTTTATTCAGGAAGGCATAATGCTGCATGCCGCCGTGGTACATGGTGCCGGAGCACTGCCCATTTTGCCATTTTTTATTCTCTTCCTGCGACATGTAGGCGATCTCGCGCAGCACCTGCTCTTCGTCCACACCTTTCTCAGGCAGCCTGGTGAAGACGTCGAAGAGATTTTTGTAGGGATGCAATTCACCAAATATATTCAGCGATCCTTGTTCGTCAGACATATTCCTCCATTTCGAGGCGGGACCCCGCCCAGTTAAACGAATTTATTCCTTATTCAAAGCGTGGAAGACCGGCCGGATCCTGTCCCGGCTGGCAGTGAACTGGGCATACATGCGATCATAGACAGCCCGGTTGCGGGGGTCAGGTTCGAAGACGCGATCGAACTTGATCATATCGGGAATGTCCTCCAATTTGACCAACCCCAGGCGATTGAAAGCCAGCAAGCCCATGCCGATCACATTGTTATTGCGCGGGTCCGCCTGGCGGTGCATGGGTAGCCCGACCACATCGGCCATGATCTGCGACCAGACATCCGAAAGGGCCCCGCCGCCGGTCAGCCGCCACGATTTAAAGGGCCTGCCGAGCAGCTTTTCGGCTGCAGACGGAGCCAGCGCCAATTCATGGAAAGGCCCTCGAAGACAGCCCGGGTAAGGTGGGCGCGGCTGGTACGGGTGGACAGGTTCAAGAAAACCACCACGCATGTAGGGGTCTTCACCGGGTGAAAGGATGCCGTTGAACCAGGGCAGGAAGATGACCCCTTCACTGCCGGGGGATACCTGCGCGG
>CAVXCH010000008.1:0-21956 GCA_963760245.1 uncultured Chloroflexia bacterium
GAAAACCCCTTTCACCTTGAAGTTTCCCACTTTCAGACTGCCGGCGATCAGGAGAAAAATACCCAGCAGGGGCATAATAACGAGAAATACGTAGCGGGAGAGCAAATCCAAGGTGTTCAGCACGGATTGGGACATCGCAGCCTCCTTAAATCATTCACGAATGAAGTGCGGCATTTCAAAAGGAATTTCGAACGATAACTCAATGAAGCCGGCGTAAATGCCATCCTTAAACCAGGGGGATTCGTAAATAAATTTCTTGACGCCATTCTTTTCGATGGTATAAGCGTTGACTTTGCGCTCATCCATCAGGCGTTCCAGCTTGCCGCGAGCCGGGTCGGGGTGGCAATCGAGCATGTTCTTGCTAATCAGATCCCGCCCGCCATCCTTGGCAAAGGATTTGGCAGCCTTGTCGTTCATCTCGAGAAGAATGCCGTCCGGGTCACTCACGGTGATTGCGGCAGGGAATTCCTTGATCCAGGCATTTTCGTTGCTCATGTTCTACTCCCTTATGAAATGCGGAATTATTTCAGGAACCACAAAAGATATTTCGACGTACCCCGAAAAGCGGCCTTCCAGGTACCAAGGGGATTGGAAGAAGTAAGGTTTCTCGCCGTTTTCTGTATTGAAATAGCAATTGACCGACGGGTCTGCCAACATATGCTTCAATTTGGAAACCGCCTGTTCGGGGTGGCAGTCGAGCACATTCCTGCCGAGCAGGCCCCTCCCGCCGTCATCCGCGAAGAGCAGCGTGGCGTGATCGTTCATTTCAATAATGAGACCGCCGGAATCACAGACGATGATCTCGGCCGGGAGCTCTTTCACCCACAGCGCGTGCTGCTTTAGCCGGACCCTCCAGCGCGGTCGCTTTTTCAAATTGCAGCGGGCAGCCTCCGCCGCACTCTGCGAGCAGCGTGCAGCCGGTGCACTTTGCGGGCAGGGCCTGTCGTTCGCGGAGTCGGACCGCCAGTTCATGGTTCCAGATGGTGTCCCATTCGTCCGTCAGCAGGTTGCCAAGCTGGTGATAGTAGGTCTGGCAGGGTAGTACCCCGCCATCCGGTTCCACGCACATGTTGTAGAGCGCGGCCGTGCAGCCTTTTACGCCCAGGTCAAGCTCCATCGGGTCGAAGTCGCAGTACTGGGTGGGCGTGTACCAGATGAGGCGCTGGCCGCGGGCAATGGTCTTTTGGCGCGCCACTTCCAGCAGCGGGGTGAGGTCGGACTCTGCCAGACCCGTGCCCACCACGGAGCCGCGCCCCGAGTAAATCAAGGCATTGAGTCCCACGGTCGGCACTCCGGTATCAGCCAGGAAATCGAGGGTAGCCGGGATGGTATGGGCATTCGTGCTGAGCATGGTGGTATTGGTCATCACGTAAAGCGGGCTGGCGAGGGCATTCTGCAAACCTTTCGGAATGGTCTGAGGAAAAGCGCCCCGGGTGCGCACCATGCCGTCATGGACAGCAGCATCGTTCGATTCGACGGTGATCTGGACATGATCCAACCCGGCAGCCACCAACTGAGCGACATAACGGGAGTCCGACAGGCGGCGGGCATTGGTATTCAGCCCGGTGATCTGGCCATTCTTTTCGGCATGGGCGACGAGTTCGGGCAGGTCTTCGCGGAGGGTGGGCTCGCCGCCGGTGAAGATAATATGGGGAATGCCCAGTTCCCAGGCCCTGTCGAGCACGTGCTCCCAGTCGGCAGTGGAAAGTTCGGCCTGCGCAGCTGAAGCCTGGTCCGGGAAAGGCTCCTGTCCCCTGCCCCAAAGCCGGAGGGGAGGACGCTGCACGTTATAACAGTGGGCGCAATCATTATTGCAGCGGTAGGTAAGCGCCAGGTCCAGGCGGTAAGGGGCAGTGGGGCGAGCCGAGAACGGCATGACCGTTTCGAGCCCCAATTCGTGGATCGGGCAGGCACCGTCGGGACGGACGAGTTCATCGAGCTGGCTGCGAATGGCTGCCACGTCGGCGCGCGCCTGGACAGCGTTGACGTGGTACTTGCGGCGGATCAGGCGCACGGCTTCCCGTTCGGAGAACCTGCTCCAGGGCAAAGTACGCCATCAACGCGGCGGTGGGGTTGAAGGTGCAGGATGCGGTTGGCGTTGACGATCAAGGTGCCATGACCGTCGGGGTCAAGGCGGAGGTGGATACGGCTCTTTTCAGAGCCCTCCAGACGGGTGTAGTGGTAAAGCCCAGCCCCGGGATCCCCATCGGGACCCTTTTTTTCGGCGGGGAGGCTTTTTGAGCGAAGACCCTTTTCAACATCCGGCACCTGTAAATAACATTAGAAGTTTCCCATAGAGAGCTATCGTCCGCCGCCAGCGCAAGCGCAGGCACAACCGGCACACGCGCAGGCACAGGCGCAGGAATGACCGCCGCCGCCCGAGAAACCACCACCATGCCCGCTTTTTACGACCGGAACCGGGTTGGTGCGGTTGGTGACCCCGGAAGTGAAGCTCTTCACGTCACCCAGAACCTTGCCGGAGAAGCCCTGCACGCCGGTGACGACGGAAGCGGCAAATGCCGCACCCGGCAGGCTGGCCGAAGACCGTCCGCCTGCGGAGGGCATGGATACGGCAGCCCCGCCACCCCCGGTCGAGACCGGGTGGTAGCCGGGATCATAGCGACCCCACCAGAGCGGGATAAAGATGGGACCGGTGAAGACGCGGCGGGTGCGCTCGTCGTAATTCTTGTCGAGCATGGTCCACTCGAGAGATTCTGTCGTACATCTGGCTCTTGACCTCGGGAGTACCAGCGGCTTCGATCTGCTGCCAGGCACGTTCCATGATGTCCTGGTAATAGGCGATGGTTTCCTTGCGGCTGAAGCCTTTCATTTTTTCGGAAATGCTGTTGACCAGTTTGACGGTCATCTCCTGGAGCGCCTTGCGGCGGGCTGCCAGGTCTTCGGTAGCAAAGGCCGCCAGGAAATCCTTTTCGTAATCATTCAGCCCATCGGGCTGGGGGGCAGCCACTTGAAGTTTAAGCGGATCGTGGGTGACCACCGTGGCGGCATTCTTCTTTACCACGCCAAACAGGATCATGGTCATGACCTTGTCGAGAGGCTGTTCCATCAGGATGCCGGCTTCGACCGCAGTCAGCCCGCGCTTGATACCGTGTCCCTCGATCTGGATCTTGGGGGGCAGGTAGGCCAGTTTGCGCTTATTGGAATTCACTGCACTGAGGATCGGGGCACCGACAAACATCAAGATAAAAAAGCCAATACAGCAGAAACCGCTCAGGTTGCTCATGATGCCGCTGATAAACCCACCGATGTCAAAACCCAAGGCCGAGGGTGCCACCCCGATGGCACCCGCCGGGACATAGGAATTCGGGAAGGACATGCCAAAGATATATTCGCTAGAGCCATCGGCGCTCGGGCAAGACCAGGTAAACCTCACCCTGCCCTGTGCATCAAGGTCCGCCAGGGGATTGGCATCGCAAGGCCAGCCACCGGTTGCGGGATAATAAATGGATTCGGCAGGCTGCACGCCCGGAGGCAAATGGAAAACGACCGTCAGGTTCTCAGCACCATGGGCGGTCGAGAAGTAGGCGGGAGAGAATTCACCGCTGGCATACGTGGTGGTCTTTCCGGAATTGGTGCTGGGGTAAAGCACGCCGGTGATGCTGCCAACAGCTACATGGACGCTTCCGGTCTGCCCCGGCTGAATGGCATCCGACCCCATGACTACGGAAAACCCGGAACCATTCCCCTGATAATCCGATTGGGAGACCGGGAGGCTGTGGCCATTGGCGTCGGCAGAGGCGGTGTTCATGTCGAAATTCCCATTGGGCATGCCCACATCCACATAGTCGATCACGTGCCCGCCCGAGTCATTGGCGAAGGTAAACACGTAATCAAGGGCCATGGTGCCGTCGCTGTTCCAATAAACGTTAACGACTTCCGTGGATAAATCAAAGGAATACGACTGGGCGGCCACGCTGTAGACCATCGTGAACATCATCAGGACCAGCACGATGGAAGCAAGCAAGCGGAGTTTTTTCATCCCTTCCTCCTTAACGAAATTTATTGCGGGAATCCGAATCAAAGTCTAATCTACCACTTGGGTTCTTCGGTCAGTTGATAAACGGTATTGCAATACGGGCAGGTGACCATTGGCGCGCCGTTGACCATCTTGATGTTATCGGCTGTCAAGGCACCGCCGCAGGAGCGGCACTTCATCTGCTCGACCTTTGTATCCCCCGGCAGGTCCACCTTGTAGGTGACGTTTTGGGCAGTATCCTGTTTCGTTTTGCGGGCCGCGAAAACGATCATGATAATTCCAGCCACCAGGGCGAGGGCACCGATCAGCATCCCGACCGTGCCAATCCCTGACACGCCCTGAGCTCCACCGGCAGCGCCCAGGAGAATAAACCCTCCGACACAAATCCCCGAGGCAGCCAGCAAGAGCAGGATGACTGCTCCGACATACATCCAGGTTGAAGATTTCATTAAAACCTCCGCAATTCTCTATGGGATATACGTTCGAACCAGGTCAAGTGTAGCACGTCTTCTCAAGGGAGACAATTGACGAACTTCCCAATTTAGAAAAAACAGCCCAACAGGGGACTTATTCACCGGGGGAGGCAGGTTTGCCATACTCGATGAAGCCATGGACACTGTCGATGGGCAGGATGACCAGGATCCCGTTCCCGGGTTTTTCCAGGTCGCCGACGATCTCCTGGGTCACTTTGAGGAGGGGATCCACCAAATCCTCCCTGACGATCGTGAAAATCGTGCGACTCAGCTCCCCGCTCTGAGCGAAAAAATCACCCAGGGAAGGCATCAAGGGCAGATCGTCGCGCAGGGACGTGGACTGGTTGAGGCGACCCATGCCAGTGCTGGACAAAACCGTGGCCCCGCTGACGCCAGCCGCCCTCCAGGCGTCAAGGAGATCCAGCAAGCGTGATGGATCGTTCAGGACGAAAAGAATCATCTTCATATCAGCCCTCCTCTTCCTTCTGCAGCGGAAGCATGACTTTCGGTTTGAGGCGTTTAAACGCATAGCGGAGCAACGGAGGCGTGACCAGGGTGGTCAGCAACACAGCCGCGACGACAGCAGAATAGGCGCTGCCGTCCAACAGACCAGCCCTGCTGCCCGCGGCAGCAACGATCAGGGTGACCTCGCCGTGCGCCACCATGCCGGCGCCCAACTGGAACGACTCGTGGCTGGGGAATCCGCCCAGCCTGGCACCTGCAGCAGCGCCCAATGTTTTTCCGGCAATGGCTGCCAGCGTGACGACGAGGATCAACCCGAGCGCATTCAGATGCAGGCTGTGCAGATCGATCGACAAGCCTATGTTGATGAAGAATATGGGGACAAAAAGGCCATAAGCCAGGGAGTTGATCCCCTGCTCGATCTGAACTTTTTCGGGGGTGCGGGCAAACATCAACCCGGCCAGGAAAGCACCGATCAAAGTGGCCATCTGACCCACCAGCTCGGAGGCCAGGCCGTAAAGGAGCAGGATCACGAGGGCAAAGGCCAGCACACCCTGGCTGATGGACAGGCGCCCAACCCAGCGCACCAGGGAAGGAAGAACCCACAACCCGAAGGCCGTGGCTGAAACGAGAAACAGAGCCATGCGACCGACCAGGAAGACCAACCCCCAGAAGCCGCCCGAGCCAGCGGTGATCGCCAGGTAGACCGAAAAGGCCAGGATGGAAAGGATATCGTCCACCACGGCGGCGCCGAGGAGAACTTAACCCCACCCGGCTGCGCAGCACGCCCATTTCCAGCAGGGTGCGGGCCGAGATGCTGACGCTGGTGGCCCCCAGGGCCAGTCCGAGCAGGAGGGAGGCACTGCCGGTCATGCCAAAAAGGCGTCCCCCACCCCAACCCAGCGTGATGGACAGAAGCAGCCCGCCCACGCTGGCCAGGAGGGAAACCCGGCGATGGCTGGCCAACTCGCCCAGGTGAAGTTCGAGACCCGCAATAAACATCAACAACAATACCCCCAGTTCGCTGAGGTCAGAAATGGTAACGCCGAGGGAGGCGTTGTTTATAAAGGGCAGACCAAGGATGTTAACCAGAGATGGGCCAAGGAGCACACCGACGAGAAGTTCCCCGAGGACCGAGGGCTGCCCGAGGCGGGTGCTGAGGTAACCGGCGGCCTTGGCAGCCAGCAGGATGACAACCAGTTCAAAGGCAAGCTGCAGGAAGGGGGACATTGATATAAAAGTTTATCATATCCTTTCATTGAGACAAGGACCGCGAGGGGTCCTTCTTCATCGTCACCTTCATCTTCATCGCCGCCTTCATCTTCCCCTGATCCAAAGCGACCCAGATCAACGGGGATGAACGAGTATTTGCCTGTATCAATGTGCAGGGGAGGCCGGCCTGCCCTTTTCCCGACCGGCATGCCAGGTTCAACCTCATTTTCCGGGTCCGATCCGAAATTGGACAAATCAATGGGGGTGAAGGAGAATAGCTCGTCTTCAAAGGGGGCACGGGCCAACTGCTCTTTTTTCCTGGCGATGCCCAGGGCCCCAGGATGCTGGAGGCGATATCGGCGGGCTTTTTGGCTGCGCTGGGCGTGGAGCGCCCGGCAGCCCTGTTGGAGGAAAAGCAGGGCGGTGCGCATTTGCCAGGATTTTTCCAGGCCACGACGTAAATGGACCTTATTTTCCGAGAACACAACGCGGCCCTGCTTAACCAGGGCGGGAAGGCTGACCTTTCCGCGGGTGGAAAGGTCCCGGGAAAGGGCGGAGTAGAGCGTGTCGAGGCAACCGCTGAGGTACAGTTGGCGGTAGTAGCGACGGCAGGTGAGCATGGGAGGATAAAACCAGGGGAGGTCCTGCCAGCGGGCGCCGTGAGCGAGTTTCCAGAAAATGGCATCCAGCAATTTGCGTGGATCGGCAGAGGGCGGCCGCGTTTCCCACTGCGGTCCGCGGGAGGGAGCAGCGGCTCGAGGACGGCCCACTGACGGGGGGTCAGGAAGGGGAACGGGGAGCGCGATACGGAAGGGCAGAGCGCTTCGGATAAGGCAAGCGAATTAAAGTCACTTTTGCAAATGTTATCGCGGAACGAATAGGCTTCAGGAACGATCCCCTTTTCCCAAAAGGATTTGTGGATGAGGAATTCGGCCTGGCGGGAGGCAACCTGCAGGTCAGAGCCGACCCGAAAGCGCTTGAGATAGTCCAGCTTCATGCGACCGACGAGGGCGACCATCCTGACCGTGGTATTAAACCAGGCAATCATCGAGCGGTTGTCAGCGACGCTGCTTAATTGCTGGTAGGCGCGACCGGTCTCTTCCATAAGCCTTAGGATCAACTGCTGGGAAACAGCTTCAGAACCAGCATCGAGCAAGCGTGGATAGAGCGGCAGGGTGGAGGAGATCTCGGTGAGGGGGGTACGGTTTTTAACGGCGTAAAGACCGTGGTGGAGGGCATTGCGATTGCAAGGCTGTCCGCCGCGCCTGCGGCGGGGGATTTGGGGCAGGCGTAGAGTTGAAGGAGCGGAAGAAGGATAAATATTCAGCATGGGAGGCTCCGGTCAAGGGAATCGACCAGGGAGGTAGGACCATGCCTATTATAGCACATTTGTTCTAGTTTGGGGAGACAATAACCGGATTAAGGATGGGGGACGGCGGCGAGGCCCCCAAGGGGGTCCCCTAAGAAAGGGGATGTTCTCCCCAAAGGGCTGGGACGATGTGCTTCCCCTCCGTGCCGTTCAGGGACAGTGACGCGAACGCAGCCGAAAGCTAATTATTTATGTACGCTGAAGGCGGGCAACGAACTGGTAGCGGTCAGCATGGAAGACAACCTTGCTGTATTCCACCGTCAGACCCTGGCGGTCGGTGGAGACGCGCTTCAGACGCATGACGGGGGCACCCTTGTTGATGCCAAGCAGGGCAGCTTCCTGGGCAGTAGCCGAGCCAGCCGTGACCTGGTCCAGCGCCTCCTGGGGAAGGGCGTCGTAAATCTTTTCCAGAGTGGCATACACCGAAGCATTATTCATATCCAGGGTGGCGAGGGCCGGGAAGCGGTCGAAAGGAAGGTACATTTCCTCGATGGCAAAGGGCAGCCGCTTGGCAAGGCGCAGGTTGCGGAAATGGATCACCTGCGCCGATGCGGAAAGTTTGAGCTCAGTGGCGACCTCGCCGCCAGCCGGGAGCACTTCCTGCAAGAGGATGGTGTTCGACGGCTCGAGGGCATCGGCGGAAAGGTTCTCGGTCATACTGAACAAGGGTCCGGTAACGGTGTAACTGCGCTTAATGGGCGGGGCGACGAACGTGCCGACCGCCCGCTTGCGGATCAACAACCCTTCGGTGACGAGCTCGCGAAAGGCGCGATGCACCACCAGGCGGCTGATACCCAGCTGCGCACTGAGGCTCAACTCGCTGGGCAACATTTCACCC
Organism: uncultured Chloroflexia bacterium; assembly: GCA_963760245.1. GTDB lineage: Bacteria > Chloroflexota > Anaerolineae > Anaerolineales > Villigracilaceae > UBA877. The sequence continues at coordinate 8,352 of CAVXCH010000008.1, forward strand.
GGCTTCAAGTCGCCGCTGGCAATCAAGGCTTTCACCGATTCCTTGACCTGGTGGTAATAGGGAACCGCAGATTGTTTATTGAAGGTTATATTCAACGGTTTGCCTCGCGGATCCTGGCGACGGATTGCCCGGACCCTTTATTCATATTCATACCAGGCTTCCACATAGCCCTTCATGCCCTGGCGCAGCATTTCACGCCCTTCCGTCGAGCCTCCAAAACCATACAAATAACCGGTCTTAGGTGCATCGTAAGGCGGATCCTTGGCGAAAGCGACCCCGTCCGCCAGGTCCTGGACGAAGGCCTCAGCGATCCCCGGCTGGGTCTGCGGGAGGGTGATGCAGAAATGGAAACCGAGTGGGTCCTGGCAGCCATTCATGCGCCAACCCTTCGAAGAGATATAGTCGTTCACAAAATAGGGGTTGACCACATCGGAGGTGATGCTGACCAGGAAGGTGGATTTGCCCATGATGCGCAGCTCGGGGATGCCGGCGATACCGAGGCGGATCTTATTTGAAGTGTCCATGATGGCTTTGGCAGCCAGCAGGTAGCCGTCTTCGCCCATGGTGATCATGGCAGCCCACATGGCTGCGCTCAGCCCGGCCGAACGGCTGCCCTGGACGGTCGGGGCGGTATAGAGGCCGCCCGGCCAGTCTTCCTGTGCAAAAAACATGTAGCGGCGCAAGTCCTTGCTGCGGAAGTTAATGGTGGAAGTGCCTTTCAGGGAATAGCCATACTTATGGGTATCGCAGGAGATGGAAGTGACCCCCGGGAGGCGGAAGTCAAACAGCGGGACGTCATAACCCAGCTTTTCGATCCAGGGCAGGATGAACCCGCCCAGGCAGCCATCCACGTGCAGCCCGAGCTTATACTCCAACGCCAGGTCGGAGAGCTTAGAGATCGGGTCGACCACGCCGTGGGGATACGTACCGGCCGAGCCCAACAGGGCGACTGTGTTGGGGGTGATGGCGCGGCGCATGGCCTCCACGTCGGCTTCGAAGTCTGCGGTGACCGGGACGCGGATCACCTTCATCCCCAGGTAATAGGCAGCCTTCACGTGGGCGGGGTGGATGGTCATGGGAGCAACCAGCTCAGGAGCATCGATCCCTTTAACGGCACGACCCCACTCGCGATAAACGAACATGGCATTGTAAATGCTCTCCGAACCACCCGAAGTGATGGCCCCGGCTTCCTGGTCGGCAGGATTGACCCTAGTCACCTCTTCCCCATGGAGCATTTTACCCACCATGGCGAGCACCTCTGCTTCGAACTTGGTGCCGCTCGGGCAGAGGTCGCGCTGGAGCAGGTTGACATACGAGTACAGGCTGAAGACTTTATTCAGGAAGGCATAATGCTGCATGCCGCCGTGGTACATGGTGCCGGAGCACTGCCCATTTTGCCATTTTTTATTCTCTTCCTGCGACATGTAGGCGATCGCGCGCAGCACCTGCTCTTCGTCCACACCTTTCTCAGGCAGCCTGGTGAAGACGTCGAAGAGATTTTTGTAGGGATGCAATTCACCAAATATATTCAGCGATCCTTGTTCGTCAGACATATTCCTCCATTTCGAGGCGGGACCCCGCCCAGTTAAACGAATTTATTCCTTATTCAAAGCGTGGAAGACCGGCCGGATCCTGTCCCGGCTGGCAGTGAACTGGGCATACATGCGATCATAGACAGCCCGGTTGCGGGGGTCAGGTTCGAAGACGCGATCGAACTTGATCATATCGGGAATGTCCTCCAATTTGACCAACCCCAGGCGATTGAAAGCCAGCAAGCCCATGCCGATCACATTGTTATTGCGCGGGTCCGCCTGGCGGTGCATGGGCAGCCCGACCACATCGGCCATGATCTGCGACCAGACATCCGAAAGGGCCCCGCCGCCGGTCAGCCGCCACGATTTAAAGGGCCTGCCGAGCAGCTTTTCGGCTGCAGAACGGAGCCAGCGCCAATTCATGGAAAGGCCCTCGAAGACAGCCCGGGTAAGGTGGGCGCGGCTGGTACGGGTGGACAGGTTCAAGAACCCGCCGCGCATGTAGGGGTCTTCACCGGGTGAAAGGATGCCGTTGAACCAGGGCAGGAAGATGACCCCTTCACTGCCGGGGGATACCTGCGCGGCGACCTGGCTGGCACGGGTATACATGTCTTCGGAAACCCGACCGGTTTCAAAGCCATCCTGGGCGTAGACCAGGTTCTTCAGATAGGATTCCAATATCTTGGTATTGTTTTCCAGGTCACCCCAAAACAGGTAACGTCCCTTGATCCCGCTGGGGATGGTGGCGATGGTGGCAAACAAATCAGTCCTTTTAAAGGGGACATGGGCGGCGAGGTGACCGGAGGTGCCCAGCACGGCGGCCGCCTCGAAATCGGCGATGGCGCCGGCGCCCACCGCGGAAGAGCAGTTGTCGTTGACACCACTGATCACCTGTGTCCCGGGAGCCAGGCCCATTTCGGCTGCAACGGAGGGGAGGATGGGTCCCAGGATGCCATCGATGGGGACCAGATCCGGTAATTTTTCGCGGTCGATGCCCCCCGTCCTGACCAACCAGGGATCGTAATCCAGGATATCCAGGCGGCGGTTATCGGTCATTGCCATGGGCAGGGCCGTATTCTGGGTGGCGGCAAATTTGCCGGTGAGGCGCATATTGATGTAATCCATGGGCTCAAAGAACTTGTAGGTGCGCCGGTAAACCTCGGGGCGTTCATGCTTGATAAAAAGCATGTGCGCCAGGGAATCGGTGCCCTTGAGGGTGGGAGCGAGCCCGGTGAGTTTGATGTATTTAAGCAGGGTTCCCAATTTGTAGCCCATGACATTGGGGAAACCTTTGACGACCTGGCGGTTGTAGGGGGCACCGCGCCCGTCCATCCAGGAGAGGACGTTCATCAGCGGCTCCCCTTTTTCATCGACCGGCAGCGTGACCGACCACATGCTGGTGACGGTAACGGCAATGATCGCGGCGGGTGCCACAGCGGAAGACGTGACCACCTTCTGCACACAAGCGGTGATGGTTTCCCACCACTCGACTGGGTCATGTTCGGCGCCCTCGCCGGGAAGGGAAATCAGTTTCACCGAGGCGGAGGCACTGCAAGCCACCCGTCCCTGCTGATCGACCAGCCCAACCTTTGGTCCGCTGGTGCCCAGGTCGATGACCAGGATATATTTGCCCGATGGTTGACCTTCCAACATAATGGAGTCCTCCAATTTTTTAATCAGGGGATGGAAAGCATGAGAGACAACCATGATTATATATCAGCAATGTATATACGTAAATACATTTATACCTTAAGAAAGGAAAGAACATTCATTGACCGCTTCATCTCTTCCCGAGGCGAAGCCCGCGGGCAGCCTGGAAACCCCCGCTTTTCGCGGCAAACGCAGTAGAATCAACGGCATGCCAGCCAACATTGAAATCAAAGCACGTGCCAGAAACTTTGCCGACCTGCGCAGACGCGCAGAGGCGCTCAGCGACACTCCGGCGCAGGTGATCCCGCAGGAGGACACATTTTTCCATACGACCAGGGGGCGCTTGAAATTGCGCCAACTGGCGCCCGACCACGGTCAACTGGTCTATTACGAACGGACGGATGCCTCCGGCCCCAAACGCTCCAACTATTCCATTTTCGAAACCCGGGACCCCGACAGCCTGAAGAATGCGCTCAGCCAGGCCCTGGGAGTACGCGGCGTCGTCCGAAAAAAGCGGACCCTGTTCCTGGTGGGACAAACCCGCGTCCACCTGGACGAGGTGGAGGGTCTGGGAGAATTCATGGAACTGGAAGTGGTGCTGCGGCCGGGTCAGCCGGACGCGGAGGGACAGGCAATCGCTCAAGACCTGATGAAGCGCCTGGGCGTGATGGAGCAAGACCTGCTGGAGTGCGCCTACATGGATCTTTTGGAAGGGAAATGACCACCGCCTGTGCTGTCGTTTTATCGCCCAAGCATGCCTACCCCGACCATGAAGAAGCGCCGTCACGCTTCAAGTACCTGGGGAGCTGGGAGGCGAAACCCTACGCAGCTTCCCTTAAATTCATTGAACCCAGCCCGGCGAGGCGGGAATGCGTGAGCGCGGTCCACTCGGAACGGATGCTGCGGGAATTCGAAGCGGCCTGCCGCCTGGGACCAGGGATCACCGATTATGCTCCGACGTATGTAACGACCAGCACCTATGCGGATGCCTTCCTGGCTGCCGGTGCAGCGCTGCGCTGTACGCAGATGGTGCTATCAGGCGAGGCGCAAAACGCCTTCGCGATTGTCCGCCCACCGGGACATCATGCCGAACCGGAAGCATCGATGGGATTCTGCCTGCTCAACAACGTCGCCATCTCAGCCCGGCAAGCGCTATCCGAAGGGATGGGGAAGATATTGATCGTGGACTTCGACGTCCACCACGGGAACGGGACGCAGGCCGTCTTCTTCGACGAAGCGCGGGCTGCCTTCCTTTCCACCCAACAGGAAAACATCTATCCCTTCCGGACCGGATTCATCGAAGACGCCCCCCAGGCGCGCGGACGGATCGTCAACGTACCGCTGCCCGCCCGGGCCGGGGATAAGGCTTTTGCCCGGATCGCGGCGGAGGTGCTCACCCCCCTGGTGGAGCAATTCAAGCCGGAGATGATGTTCGTCTCAGCCGGGTTCGACAGCCACTGGGACGACCCGCTGGCCGAACTTGGACTTTCGTCCGCCGGCTATTTCCGGTACGCGCAGCGGCTGGTGGAACTGGCAGGGCAAACCTGCGGCGGAAAAATCGTCTTTGTGCTGGAGGGCGGCTATAACCCCCGGAACGTGGCCTCGGGCGTGGATGCCGTTTTTTCAGCGCTGACCGGGAGCGAGTTCAGCGCGAACGACCCAAGTCCCTACCCCGAACCGGAGGTTGAGGAGCGGCTTGAACGGGTCCGATCCTGGAATAACTTTGACGGGAATTTTCCGCAATGAATAGTAAAGGTGACAAAAAACAACCCCTGGCTAACGATCAAGTGAACGAACTGGAAAGATCTGAAATCCAAGAATATTTGGATGTCCGACAGCTGCGACGGCGGGTCTTTCCACGCGCGGCGCTGGTAGGAGTCTGTGCGGGCATCGTCGCCCTAGGGTTCCGGATTGCCTTGACAGGCGCAGATGCCTTGAGGAATGGTTTGATTGCCTGGGCACAGCGTTTTCCAATGTTTGGATGGATCTTTCCAATCCTGTTCAGTGCGCTGGGAGCAGGGATATCAGTAATGCTTTCGCGACGGTTCGCACCTGAAACCAGCGGGAGCGGAATTCCGCATGTGGAGGCAGTTCTTCACCGCTTCCGAAAACTAGATTGGAAACGCGTCCTGCCGATCAAATTTATCGGGGGCGTCATTTCCATAGGAAGCGGGATGGCATTGGGACGTGAAGGTCCGACCGTCCAGATGGGGAGTGCGGTGGGGGATGCGATTGCGGGCTGGTTAAAGGTGTCCCCGCGGGAACGGCTGACTTTGATATCGGCAGGCGCCGGCGCAGGTCTTGCAGCCGCATTTAATGCCCCCCTTTCAGGACTGATCTTTGTTCTCGAGGAAGTGCGGCGCGATTTTCAACCGATCGTATTCGGTGCAGTGTTTATTGCTGCGGCGGTGGCGGATATCGTAACACGGATCGGCGCCGGCCAATTCCCGTACTTTTCCGTGCCCAGTTACCCCATGCCCCCGTTGACTTCCCTGCCGATATTTGCCATTTTAGGAGTATCTGCAGGGGTTTTAGGCGTACTTTTCAACAAGAGTTTGTTGACAGCAATTAACCTTTATGCACGAATACCCGGTCGCTTTGTGCTTCCTGCGGCTGCAGTCACGGGCGGAGTAATAGGACTGGTCGGATGGTTTTCTCCTCTGATGCTGGGCAGCGGCCATCCATTGGCAGAGTCAACCCTGCAAGGAGGCCTAATTCTTACTGCCATCCCGCTCATTTTTGTAATCCGTTTTTTGTTCACCACCTCAAGTTATGGGACAGGCGCACCAGGAGGGATATTTGCACCTCTGCTCGTCCTAGGAGCATTGATCGGGCTGGCGATCGGACTAATTGCACACAATATGGCCCCCGATGTCGTTCCGACCCCGGCGGTTTTCGCAGTGGTGGGAATGGCAGCGTATTTCACAGCCATCGTGCGTGCGCCCCTGACGGGGATCATGCTCATCATCGAAATGACAGGTAATTATTCCCAAATGCTGCCCCTGTTAATCGCCTGTTTTTGTTCCTATGCGGTTGCTGAATTCATGAAAAATCTACCAATCTACGAATCATTGTTGGAACGCGACCTGGAAAAAAAGGGGGATGCGTTTCTCCTGGATAAACCCGTGGTCGTAGACTTCACCCTGCAGACGGATGCACCATTTACCGGTCGGGATGTCCGATCGCTCGGGCTTCCATCTGGATGCATTCTCATCCGCATTTCCGATGGAAAACGTGAATGGGTGCCACAAGCCAACACCCGGCTGGAAGCCAATATGCGAATCACTGCGGTAATCGCACCAGAGGCCGCCAATGGTCTTGAAATCTTGCGACAGGGATGCGAGGCGACCAAGATAATGAAACGAAAAAGGATCAAAAAGAAAAGATGACTGAGATCAATCATTGGCTTGTTACAACAAAAACAAGCCCTTGATTCGATTAAGATATTGTACCCTGATGGAATAGGTGGCTGACTTATTAAAACAATCTGCATATTTCCAAGATTATTATTTTTATGTCGGTAAATCGCAGGGTGCAGGTGAAACGAAACCGGTACCTTGCCCAAGACCGATTGACATCAAAAAAGGAGGAATTAAACATGTCCTGGCAGGATCAGCTCAAAGGCAACTCCTTGGAATGGGTATTGGACACCCAGACTCCCGAAGTCCGCTACCTGGCAATGCGCGACCTGCTGGATTGCGAGGAGAGCGATGCAGAATTCAGGGCTGCGCGGCAGGCGGCTCACCGGGAAGGTCCGATCGCGGCAGTGCTGAGGGAAATGGATAAGGAAGGGTATTGGGTGGAACCCGGTCCCGGGTACAACCCGAAATACCGTTCCACCGTGTGGGCGATGCTCCTGCTGGCGCAGTTGGGAGCCTGCGTGAAAGAAGACCCGCGCATCGGGCAGGCATGCAGCTATTTACTGGAACATGCCCTTACCCCGAATGGGCAGTTCACTCTCACAGGCACGCCGGGGGGCACGATCGATTGTCTGCAGGGCAACCTGCTCTGGTCACTATTGGAACTAGGATATGAAGACCCGCGACTGGATATGGCAACCGACTGGATGGCGCGCTGTATCAGCGGCGAAGGGATCGCTTCGATTGAGGAACACCAGTCAGCTTTGCGCTATTACGCAGGCAAGTGCGGACCAAACTTCGCCTGCGGGGCAAACAACAAACTGCCGTGCGCATGGGGGGCTGCCAAGGTGATGCTGGCCCTGGGGAAATGGCCGAAGGACCGTTATACTCCTATCATCCAGCACGGCATCCGGCAGGGAACCGATTTTCTGTTCAGCGTGGACCCAGCCGAGGCAACCTACCCGAGCGGGTACAGCAGCAAGCCCAGCCAGAACTGGTGGAAATTCGGCTTCCCGGTATTCTACGTGACCGACCTGCTACAGGTCCTAGAGGCGTTGGCGGCGCTGGGTTATGGGGGCGACCGGCGATTGTCAAACGCCCTGGCGATCGTACGGGATAAACAGGACGAAGCCGGGCGCTGGGCACTGGACTACGACTATTCCGGCAAGACCTGGGTGGAATTCGGAAAGAAGAAACAGCCCAACAAATGGGTCACGCTACGGGCTTTACGAGTTTTGAAAGCCGTTGGGGAGGAAGCATAAAACCGGGGAACATGTTCTTCTTCCATTTCGAGCAGACCTGAATGTAATACTTTTCTTCATCCGTTGTATAACTAAATAGACAAAGTTCCATCCGGGAGGGTACTTTGCAGCGACGAACGACAACGGTGACAACTGAGCAGGTTTCGCTCGAAAAGGCATTCGAAGTCTATTATCCAGCTGTGTTCCGCTATTTCCGTTTGCGCGGGGCGGACCCCGAAACCGCCAACGACCTGGCCTCCTCCACTTTCGAGCGGGCGCTTAATAACATTGCGCGCTACGACCCGCGCAAGGCGCAGGTCCAAACCTGGCTGTTTGCAATTGCCCACAACCTGGGCGTGACCCATTGGAAAGTTGAAAAACGAACCGTGGAGCTCGACGACGACCTGCCCATCCCGGACGACCCACCGCTGGAACAGACGCTCGTCTCAAACCAGGATAGAGAACAGGTGCTGCAAGCCCTGCACTCTCTCGACGGGCGGGCGCGTGAAACCCTGGCACTCAAATTCGGAGGCCTGCTTACCAACCGGCAGATCGCAGAACTTAGCAACCTTACGGAAAGCAACGTGGGGGTCATCCTTTACCGGTCCCTTTTGAAATTACGAGCCCTGCTGGCGGACGGAAAGGTGGAGGCGAGCCATGAAAGATAATTTGATCGAACAGTTCAGCGCACGGCTCGACCGGTTGCTCGCTTTTTCCCCCGACCCGGGCCCCATGACAGGTGACATTCCAAACTCAGAGCCCGGGCTCCAGGCGGCTGCTGCGCTGCAGAATTTGGATTTTGAGGGCGAACCCACCCCCCGACCGGACTTGCGCACCAGGTGGGAGCAAGCCTCCCAACCTCAAAACGCGGAGAGGCGCCCCATGCGCCGGCTGGTAAGCGTGCGGGCCATTTGGGTGGCGGCAATCATTCTGGCAGTGGCATTAATTGTTGCTTTCCGGCAGCCGGTCCTGGCAGCCGTCAGCCGCCTGTTCGGGTACATCTACGTCCAGGATTCCGGATTCCTGCCGGCGGATGCGACGTTCGTGCTCCGGCAAGCGGTGCTGCAGGAGCATGAAGGGAACACCCTGACGGTAACGCGCGGCATATCGACAGCGGAGGGTATCACCTTATACATTGAAAGCAGTGACCCTGCCACCCCGGCAGACGGGGCGGTACTTGAAGTCAACGGCGGGCTGGAACTGGCGCTTACCGATTGGGAATATTTCCCAAACAGCTCCGGCTCGCACGGAGCCAGGCTAAGTTTCCCGGCCTTGCCCCTCGGGGTCTCACAGACCACGCTGGTCCTGCCCGCAGGCTGGCACATGCCACTGGAGTGGATCCCGGCAGCCCAGTCACAACTGCCGGACGTGCGAGCCGTCCCATACGTAGACGATACGCAGCAGCCGGTGGCTGCAGCAGACCTGTGCGCGGAAAAGAACGGCATCCAGCTATGTTTGCGGGCGGCAACCGGCGGAGCGGAAAACACCTCCGTGCTGCTGGAGGGGCAGGCGACCAACCCCGATCTAATCGTATCTTCTGCATGGCCGCCGGGGCTGGTCCGGCCAAGTCAAACCAATCCGGTGACGCTACGTGACGAGCAGGGGAACATTTATGCCCTGGACAATTCGCAGCCGCCCGTTGATGGGACGCTCATCTTCCCGGCCATTCCCGGAACCCACACCCTGACATTGACCGTCCCGGCCGTGTACGCAACGGTGGATATCCCCGACCAGGTCATCACAGTGGACGTGGGAAGCGACCCCCAGGCGGGCACGATCCTCCCGCTGGATGTTAATATCATGGTATTGACTACCATTGTCCACTTCAGCCAGGCCACCCTGGTCGGCATGGGCGACAGCAGCCTGCGCCTGACGTTGAATGCCGACGACCCAATCCAGATGGTGGACGGGATCACTCCCGACCAACTCGAACTGGGAAGACCTGTTCCGGACGTATCCGTATACGGCAACGGTGATTTCGAGGGGAGCAAGGATATCTTTGTCGAACTCATGCGGCCGGGCGGTAAGATCACCGGGGTGATCAGCCTCCCGATCGTGAGCGCCACGGTCATCGTCCAGGGTCCTTTTGAATTTACGTTCAACCTGGCTGAAAGCCCGGCGCTCACGCCCACACCGCGGGTAGCCGACCCGAACGCCTTCTCGCCTGCGGCCAGCCCCACACCCATGCCGCTTGAAAGCTATTCCTACAGCGGACAGACGCTGCAGCCAGGCGACCTGCTCTACGCAGCCTGGAACGGAGACAGCAGCAACATTTACCGATTCAACCCGGCAAATGGAGCTGCGGCTGCCATTTTTATGACTCTTCCGGGACAGGTATTTAATGTTTACATCCATGCAGACCGGGGAGGGATGGACTATTTGGCCGGCAATTACGACGTAAATTCGAACATGGTTAATAACGCCGGGCTGTATACGCTGAGTTTCGGCGACCCGCTGCCGCGCCTGCTGCACACCTCCCCGGAAGGCGGCATCACCCATCCCACCTGGTCATCCGACGGACGTCTTCTGGCGTTCGATTTCCAGCTCCCGGACCCGGGAGAATTCCAGTCGCGGATCGGCTGGATCGATATGGACTGCCGGAGCACAGGCGAATGCCCGGTGCACCTCCTGGATGCGCCTCTCGAATACCGGCTGGGCGCTCCGGAATTCTCCCCCCAGGGGACCTGGCTGGCAATCAATGGTTCTGATACCACTTATGGGGCAGGCGAGGTTTATCTCCTTCCGTTTGACGACAATTTGCAGCCCGGGTTATTGCAGGACTTTACCAATAGCGGCCTGGTCAACGACGGGAACATCAATTGGATAACAGGAAACCAATTAACCTGGAACTGCACGGACCCCAATGCAAGCGATCCGAATAAAGACACCCCAAATATTTGCCTGCAGGGCATTTCTCCAGGCAGCCCGGCGGTTCAAAAAATCTATTCATATACCGACATGTTCATGTTTGGAATGTCCAGCCAGGGGACATACTTCTGGCAGAGTATCTATGTCCGTACCGGGCAGGGGGTAAACCTGATCTGGCTGCACGACCGAAACGGGAAAAGCCGCATGCTCAGCGAAGCGCCCTGGTTCGACCTGGATTACGCCAAACCGGTCTTCTCAATGGACGAACGATACCTGGCTTATTTCGCGGCAAAGGATTACGACAAATCGGTGCCGGAAACCCTGCATATCATCGAAACTTCAACCGGGGGGGAGGCAGCCATCATTGACAACATAAACCCGGTCGGCTGGATGGGCTGGGTGCCCTAAGAAATAGCCATCATCTGCCAGGAAATAAAAAAAGGGTTGGTGAGGACGATCGTCCTCACCAACCCCGGCGCGTTTAATTAATTAAAATATCAATTGACCGAGCAGCACTGCCACCAGGGTGACAGTGATATTGTCCACATCCTTGAGCGGGAGGGATTCGATCAGGGTCCCGACCACGGCGATGACCGTGATGGGAACGAGGTAGCCGCTGAACGGCGCGGCGAGGACACCAGCAGTCACAAATATGAACAAAATAAAGGCCGCCAACACCCAACCGCCCAGGAGCATGCCCAGCGAACCTGCCACGGATTTCCCCTTGCTCCACGGCAGCCTGGGAGACTTGAGGCCACGTCCCAGGATGTCGGCCAGGCCGTCGCCGCCGCACATCAGCATCAGGGCTACCATGCCAACGGGGGAAGTTTTCCAATAAACCAGGGTCATGACCACGAAGATAATGCCGTAGAAGAGGGGACCGAGGAGTATCTCGCGGCGGTCCCCGGTGCGCGACATGGCTTTAACGGAAGCTTCATCCTTCAGGATGCCCAGCCCGATCAAGGCGAACTGGACAGTGATGGCAAAGGGGACGAGCGCCGCCAGCCAGCGGGAATACCAGACATCCGGGTAGAGCAGCCAGCACAGGACGAACAAGGGACCGGTGAAGATATGGATGAGCTTGCGGCTCAGGTGGGATTCGATCCAGCCGCGGTGGGCGGCGAAGTCCAGCAGGCGCAGTTCGAGCAGTGCAACGGCAAAGGTGATGACCAGGGCTAGGAAGGGATTCATTTCTTCTCCGTTTTTCAGAACAGGATATGCCTATTAAAACACCTTCGACCCGAATTGTATACAGGGATTGGAGCAAATTCCAATCCCTGCCCAAGGAGGGCAAAAACAAACGCTCATTTAATCAAGGATCGAAAGAACGAAATCCGGTGAAATGCGTATGTCTCAATGTAGCGAGCTTCATTCCAAATAAACACCTCCAGGGTCCTGCCTGTAGCGGACCTGGATTAAAAATGCAATCAAGGAGATGACAGCATGATCAACATCGGAAATAACCTCAAGCGGTCCTGGCACATCCTGTGGAATTACCGCATCCTGTGGATCTTCGGCATCCTGGCGGTGCTCACCGGCGCCGGCGTTTCGGGCGGGGACAACCTGCGCTACACCTTTGGAGGCAACCGGGGTAACACTGGGACCAGCGGGTATAACCCCAACTTCCAACCCGGGCAGTACCTGACCCAGCTGACGAACTGGTACAACCAGAACCTCAGACCTCTGCTGGAGCATCCCGACCAGCACATGGCCACCATCCTGTGGATCGGTGCGGCATTCCTGCTCTTCCTCATTATCTTGGGAGCGATCGCAGCGATCATCCGCTATGTCTCGGAGACCGCGCTCATGCGCATGGTGGACGAGTACGAACAGAGCGGAGCAAAGCTGGTTTTCAAACAAGGCTGGAAGATGGGCTGGAACAGGCGCGCCTTCCGCTTGTGGGTGATCGACCTGGTGGTCAATCTGCCGGTGCTGGTCTTCCTGGCGATCCTGACCGGCCTGGGCGTGCTGGTATTCTTCAGCGTGACCGGCGGCGGGAATGTGATGGCAGTTGTCGGGACGGTGGCCTCCCTTGGAATCGCAATCCTGCTCGCGATCGTCATGGTGGTCTTGATGGTCTTCCTGTCCCTGCTGCGCCAATTCTTCATCAGAAAAGCCGCGCTGGAAGGAATGGGCATCGGCGAATCCTTGCGGAGCGGATGGGCAATGTTCAAAGGCAACTGGAAAAGCGCGGTGCTGATGTGGCTGGCGATGCTGGCAATCGGCTTTGGGTTCGGTCTTTTAAGCATACCCATTTTCTTCCTGCTCATCCCGATCTATATCATCCTCGCCATTCCGGGCGCGGTTGTGGGCGCCATCCCCGGTGCGATCGCCTTCGGTATTGCCAGTTTGTTTGGAGGCGGACCCGCGGCGTGGATCGTGGCGGCCCTGGTGGCAGCCCCGTTCCTGGTGCTGGTGGCGTTTGCCCCCCTAGTCCTAATCGGTGCCTGGTTCCACGTCTATTCATCGAACGCCTGGACGCTGACCTACCGAGAAATCAAGACGCTTAAAGCCGTCAAAGCGGAGGCGGTCCCGGCTACCAAAGCCTGACGTTTGTTAAAACCAAACAAAACTCCTGGCCGGATATGCCCGCCAGGAGTTTTGTTTTCCAGATCAAAGGGAATTCATTTCAATTTATAAATGGAGACAGCTTCATTTTGATAAACAAGCTCTGCATAACCCTGTGCCACGGATAAATCCCCCAATGCTGTGGGGAACAGGGTCCCCGCCTGTGCATCCACCTGGAGAACCGGGTTGTGGATGTAGATATAGTCAAAAACCACGTGGTTGGATGCAGCCCAACTTTCGAGACATTGGAGGGATTCACCAAGGCATTTTTGTACATTTACCGATTGGGCCAGGATCTGTTCGAACGGGTTAATCCTATCCCATTCATGCCCCTGCACGGTGGCAACGCTCGTGCGCCCGGTCAGCGTGGGAAACCATTCAGAGACG
>CAVXCH010000009.1:0-164455 GCA_963760245.1 uncultured Chloroflexia bacterium
AAGCGGACTCGAACCGCTGTTTGGGCCTTGAGAGGGCCCCGTCCTGGGCCACTAGACGATGGGGGCTCGCAACACTGCTATAAATAACCGCCAAAATATGCATAGCGGCAGGATGCTGTCAATTTCGAGCGGGGGGATTTTATCAGACGGCCATAGAATCGTCAATCAAAAAGACATGTAATTCGCCCGGTCCATGGACACCAATGGTCAGGGTCATTTCGATGTCAGCGGTGCGGGAGGGACCGGTGATGATGACCCCAGCCGAAGCTTCACGAACTTCGGGCCTGGCGAGGGCGTCAGCGAGGGTAGGCAGGATCATGGCAGAATTCAATACTACTATATGGACTTCCGGCAAAAGGGAAGCTTTGAGGGTTTCTCCTACGCCTGAAGTGAGCAGCAGCGATCCTGTTTCGGCTATCCCTGCCACTGCTCCGGTGACTCCCACCCGAACAGACGGGTCGGGTTCCCGAGTGGTGGGAACGCCTGCCACGAAGCATGCCCCTTCATCATCCACCAGAACACGATCAGTGCTTTTGGATTTCAGGAATTCTGCCAACCGGGCAGGGACCTCCTTCCTGGAGACAAAATATACATGCCCACCGAGGGTGGTGAGTTCTTCGGTGAATTGATCGGTCAACGATTTGCTCGAAATGTGTGTAATGAGTTCCGAGGATGGTGGTCCTTCCTGGAGCCTCACTGGTTTTTCTTCCACCTTTTGCACGATTTTCCCCCAATGTGCCCGGAAAGGCCGGACGGCAAGCCGCGGGAAGTCCTTGCTATAACCCCAGCCCGTCCAAGCCGGGAGGTGCATGTATGCACGGCGAGGGCTATAGACCCGACTAAGGAGGCCGCCCAAACCTTGGAAAACGGCGAACAGTCCGGAAGCCCCCGTGGCCAGGCGGTACCCTTTCAATCCAAATTTAACTGCAGAAGGAATCCCCTCCCCTTCCACTGTTTGCTTGACAGTGGATTGTGGTAAATGTCCAGACCGCACACGCAAGAGCATCCCAGGTAGGTCAATATCCACCGGGCAAACTTCCTTGCACGCACCGCACAACGAGGAAGCCTGGGCGAGATAAGTCAAATTCGGATCTACCAAGGCGCACGAAATGACCGAGCCAATCGGGCCGGGATAGATGCTGCCATACGCATGGCCTCCGGCTTCACGAAAAACCGGGCAGGCATTCAGGCATGCCCCGCAGCGGATGCAAAAAAGGGATTCGGCGAGGGGCGAAGCCTGCAATAAAGAACGGCCATTGTCGAGCAGGATCAAATGGCGCGTCTGGCCTGGAAGCGGAGAATTGATCAGGCTGGTGTAGACACTCAGTTTCTGGCCGGTAGCCGAACGTGCCAGGAGCGAAAGGAACAAAGCCAGGTCGTCGAGCGTGGGGACAAGACGCTCAATTCCCATCAACGCCACATGGACCGGCGGGAGGGTGGTGCACATACGCCCGTTGCCCTCGTTGGTTACGAGCGCCAGCGTGCCTGAGTCGACGACCCCCAAGTTGACGCCTGAGATGCCGATATCAGCTGTGAGAAAGATTTCCCGTAAAACTTTACGGGCTGTATTGGTCAGAACCGAAATATCTTCGGTGTATGGAATCCCAAGTTTATCTGCAAAGAGCCTGCCGACATCGCCGCGGCGGAGGTGGACGGCGGGTGTAATAATGTGACTGGGTCGTTCACCGCGCAACTGGACGATGTATTCACCCAGATCGGTTTCGACGGCGCGAATCCCGGAGGTTGCGAGGACATGATTGAAATCGATCTCTTCGCTGAGCATGGATTTGGACTTGGCAACAAGCAGGGGTTTCGATTCAGCACCCGAGTGAGTCTGCTGCGCTTGAGCAGAATGGGCGATTTCCATAAAGATACGGATGGCTTCACCTGCATCCGCAGCACGATGCACCTGGATGCCATTGGCCGTGACGCGGGTGATAAACCGGTCGATATACTGGTCCAGATGGGCGACCACATCGGCTTTGATGGCATGGGCACGGGCGCGTCGTTCCTGGTGGTCGGGGAGTGTCGCAAATGCGGCCAGGCGACCGTCCCGGCGGCGCGAAGCGTTGTTGTCAAGCGCTATTTGCAGATTATCATCGGCAATGGACTGGCGGATACGGGCGCGGAAGGTTTTGAGGGTCATAGATTGTTCAGCACCTCAGCGATGTGCAGCACGCGCTGATTTTTCCCCTGTCGGGCCAGCCCGCCCTGAATGTGCATCAGACAGCCGGTATCAGCCACCACCAGGGTGGGAGACCCGGTCTTTTCGAGGTTGGTGATCTTGCGCTTCAGGAATTCAGCTGAGAGTTCGGGGTGCTCCACTGAAAAAACCCCGCCAAAGCCACAGCAGTCTTCCCGTTCGGGGAGCTCGATGATCTCAGCACCTTTGATCGCTGCCAGGAGGGCGCGCGGCTGGCGGTCCACGCCCAGACTCCGCAAAAGATGACAGGAAGGATGATATGTTAATTTCCCAGGCCAGCGAGCCGATAGCCCAGTAATACCGCATACATCCACAAGGTACTCAGTGAATTCGTAGACGCGCCCCGACAGGGCACGGGCGCGCTCCAGCCAGGACTGGTCATCTTTGAAAAGTTCAAGGTAGCCATACCGCACCATCGCAGCGCAGGAACCGGAAGGAATGATGATGGCTCCTGAAGTTTTTTCAAAGACGCGGATGGTATGCCTTGCCATGGGAACTGCTGTGGAGCGGAACCCGGCGTTGAACGCCGGCTGCCCACAGCAAGTTTGTGCGGAGGGGAATTCCACCCGCACCCCAGCCCGGTTGAGTACATTGACCATTGCTTCGCCAACGTGTGGGAAGAAGGAGTCAATCAAGCAGGTAATAAAAAGCTGAACGGTTTCGGCCATAATTCTCCCGGGAAATTGTACTTCACAAATTGTGTAAAAGGGCACATAATAGGCAAGAATTTTGGTATGATTACCTGCTTGGAAGGACCAAAAGATGACTGATTTCCTTACCAAAATCCCTAATCATTTCGATTTACCCCGCCGCATCAACCGACTGGGTGAAATGGCTTACAACTTATGGTGGACGTGGAACCCTCACGCCCAGCGCCTTTTTAATCGCGTTGACAATGCTCTGTGGGAGCGACTAAACCATAACCCGCTGCGTTTCCTGAAATCCGTGGGGCGGTTCGAGATCAATGCCGCCGCCCAGGACCCGGTTTACCTGGAACTATACGACCGGGTCTTTACCAATTTCGATGATTATTTGAAAGCCGCCGATACCTGGACCGCACGCACCTATAAAACCCGCGGCAAACAGACCATTGCGTACTTTTCGATGGAATTCGGCTTGCACGAAACCCTGCCAATTTACTCCGGCGGACTGGGAGTGCTGGCAGGTGATCATTTGAAGCAGGCATCGGACCTGGGCCTGTCGCTCGTGGGCGTGGGCCTGATGTATGCTGAGGGTTACTTTACCCAGCGCATTTCCGAAGACGGCTGGCAGGATGCAGTTAATAATCCGCTCAATTTTGAAGAACTGCCGGTCTTGCAGGTGCTGAATAAAAAAGGGGAAACGTTGAAAATCACGGTCAACTTCCCGGACCGGGTAGTGAATGCCAGCATTTGGGAATTGCGCGTCGGACGACTCCCCCTCTACCTGCTGGATAGCGACCTGGACGAGAACACTCCCAATGACCGGAAGTTGACCACCCGTCTGTATTGGAGCGACATTGACTTGCGTGTGGCCCAGGAAATTTTGTTGGGAATAGGTGGTGTAAGGGCCCTGCGCGCCTTGGGCTACGATCCGGGAGTCTGGCATATGAATGAGCCTCACGCCGCCTTCCTGACATTGGAGCTGGCACGCGAACTCGTCAAAACAGGCTTGACCTTTAAAAAGTCCATGGCGAAAATACGCAAAGGGAATGTGTTCACCACGCATACCCCGGTACCGGCGGGGAATGACGAATTTCCACTCTGGCTGATCGACAAAAATCTCTCCAACCTCTGGTCCGAGCTAAACTTGGGGCGTGACCAGTTCATAGACCTGGCACGTCACAAGGAACCCTGGGGAGAAACATTCAGCATGCCAATCCTGGCTCTGCGGCATTCGGATGGACGCAACGCCGTATCAGAATTACACGGCCGAGTCTCCAGGAAAATTTGGCATTTCCTCTGGCCCGACATCGAAGACGAGGATGACGTGCCCATCACCTATATTACCAACGGCGTGCACACGCCCACCTGGATGGCCCGCCGACTGCGCATCCTCTTCGATAAATACCTGGGCGAAGGCTGGCTCGATCGCCTGGACGACCCGGAGATGTGGGTCAAGGTTGACAGCATTCCAGATAACGAGTTATGGGCAGTGCGTCGACACCTGAAACGCAAGCTGGCTTTATATATGCTCAACCGGGTGCGCACGCGCTGGATGGAGGGAGACCTCCACCCGGTTCAGGCTATCGCCTCAGGAGCCATGCTCGATCCCAATGCGCTGACCATCGGTTTTGCACGCCGTTTTGCGACCTACAAACGCGCCAGCCTGGTTTTCAGCGATCTCAACCGCCTGCTCGAAATCATCAACCGACCAAACCGCCCGGTACAGATCATCTTCTCTGGAAAAGCTCACCCAGCCGACGAACCCGGCAAGATGCTCATCCAGGAGGTTTACCGGGTGGTCAAAAAAGCCGAGAACGGCGGACGGCTGGTCTTCCTGGAAGACTACGACATGAACCTGGCACGTTACCTGGTGCAGGGGGTGGACGTCTGGATGAACACACCGCGCCGCCCCAACGAGGCCTCGGGAACCTCAGGCATGAAAGCAGCCTTGAATGGCGCGCTCAATTTCTCGGTGCTCGACGGCTGGTGGCGCGAAGCCTTTAACGGGTCCAATGGCTGGGCCATCGGGGAGGACATTGATCCCGGAACGGAAGTCCAGGATGAGACAGACGCCGAGAGTCTTTACGATACTCTGGAAAACAAGATCATCCCGTTATATTACACCGAACGGGGCGGGGAAGACATTCCGCACAAATGGGTGGCGATGATCAAAGAGTCACTGCGCACGGTCACGCCGCAGTTCAGCACCCGGCGGATGCTCAAAGAATATATGGAGCGGTTGTATATGCCTGCGATGAAATAAGCTGGCAGGGCGACCGAATCGGTCGCCCTGATTTTTTGAAAGGACGGTGTTCCATGTTCGAAATTTTCCTCTCCCCTGCGGCCTGGCTGGGTGCACTCGGCATTTTTGCCTTGCGCGTCAGCGACATGTCCTGTGATACCTTGCGAATGCTGTTCGTGGTGCGCGGACGCAAGGGGGTGGCCTGGGGACTCGGGTTTGTCCAATCGGTCATCTTTGTCATTGCCATCACCTCGGTGCTGGCGCATCTGGATAACCCATTGAACGTGATCGGTTATGCAGCCGGATTTGCCACAGGAAACGTGGTGGGAATGTTGATCGAGGAACGGCTGGCGATCGGGCACGTCAAACTCAGCATCGTCACGCAGCGGTTGGGAACAATGCTCAGCCAGGTTTTACGGGATTCAGGCTTTGGCGTGACGGAGATCCCGGCACGCGGCCGGGACGGAATGGTCAGTATGCTGAGCGTCAGCGTGCTGCGCAAGGATGTTTCCAAAGTGCAGGACATCGTCCACGCCACGGATGCGGAGGCTTTTGTCATTTCCGAGGATGTCCGCCCGCTGCGGCACGGGTACTGGCGGGCATAATATTCGGGGGGATTCAAGCACTGGTGGTGGACACCCCACCCTGTCGTCTCTAAAAGATGAATTTCCCGTCCCGGTAGATGACCTCTCCGTCCAAAACGATCTCGGAATCATCATGCATGCCGCAGATCATATCCCAGTGGATCATGCTCTTGTTTTTGCTGCCCGTTTCCGGGTAGCCCGAGCCGAGTGCCATGTGGAAAGTGCCACCAAGTTTTTCGTCGAAAAGAATATTGTGGGAAAAGTGATCTATCTCATAATTCGTGCCGATGGCAAACTCGCCCAGGAAGCGCGCCCCAGCATCTGAATCACACATTTCGAGGAGGAAGGGTTGGTTCCTGGCAGCTTTGGCTTGTGTGACCTTGCCAGCGGTGAAAGCCAGCTCCACACCTTCTACCATGACGCTGTTATAGATAGCCGGATAAGAGTAGCGCACCCAGCCGTTAACCGAATCCTCTACCGGACCAGTATAGATCTCACCATCCGGCATATTATTGAGACCAGCGCCGTTGAGGAATTTACGCCCTTTAATGGACAAGGTCAAGTCCACATTCGGGCCGCGCAGGATGACCTGATCATGTCCCTCAATGCGATCAATAATCTTGCGCTGGCTGGCTTCCACCTTTTTCCAGAAAGCCACCGGGTCTGCCTGGTCAGCGTGGCAAGCACGGTAAACAAAGTCCTCGAAATCCTTGAAGCTCATTTCAGCTTCCCGGGCAAAACCCTCAGTGGGAAACAGGGTGGTAACCCATTTAAAGGAACGGTCGGCACCGCGCCGCATCTGGGCTTCCATGATGGGAGACAGGGCCTTTTGCCTGCGCTGCTGCCTGGCGGGATCCACGCCTGAGAGGCCGCGCGGGTTGGTGGCAGAGTGGATGCGGATGCGACTTTCGAACTGGTCATACGCCAGTTTACGGAAGGGTGGGATAGCATCCAATTGTTCGTTTTTTGCAATTGCAAATAGGAGTTCATCCTGATCGGTCAGTTCAAGGAGAGGGTATGGAACCCCACCGCGTTCCAAAATAGTGGAGTAGAGAGCGCGCACCAAGGGTTCGGCAGCGGTGGTGGCTTCTATTGCAACCCGATCGCCGGGTTTGATCTGGGCTGAATGGTCCACCAATATTTTTGCTAGTTGAGTGATACGAGGATCAGCCAAAAGAGTCTCCTTTTTCTAAAAAGCACAGAAATTATATCATTACCAAATTCCAGACCAATAACCATGAAAGCGCGATATTTGGATATGAGATTTATGGAAATACAATCCCTTATATTTAATTATCGCGACCGACAACCTTTGAAGTCAGTTTGATGGCGACAATTTACCAATTATCGTGGGATGTTTGAAATTCCATACCATCTGACATCCGCCCCAAGGCGGGTAATAATCATGATTTGCCATTCAAGACCTCAAGCATTTTTGGATAAAGCCCCGGAGTGGTCGCCAGCAGGGAACAGGGAGGAATAAGAATGTCCTTCTGCCCATCGAGGTTGGTGACAACCGCCCCAGCCTCGGAGGCGATAAGCCCACCAGCCGCCAAATCCCAGGGATTGAGAGTCAGCTCCCAATAGCCGTCAAAACGACCGGCTGCGACGTAGCACAAGTCTAGGGCAGCCGAGCCAAGGCGCCGGACCCCCTGGGTGATCCTGGCAAAGCGCCCAAAGTTATCAAGATTATCATGCTCGGTCGTCCAGGCATCATAGGGAAACCCAGTGACCAGCAGGCTTCGCCGGATGTCTTTGACAGATGAGACCTGAATCTTAGTCCCATTACACCAGGCTCCCTGCCCACGTTCAGCCGAGAATAATTCATCGCGCATGGGATCGTAGATCACGCCCAAGGTCACACCCCCCTCACGGGCGTAAGCGATGGACACACAAAAAATGGGGATGCCGTGTGCATAGTTGACCGTGCCATCCAATGGATCCACAAACCACTGGTCAGCAATCCTTCCGGGCACCAGTCCGGCCTCCTCGGAAACAATCTGGTGACCAGGAAAGTGACTCTGAATTTCTCCGAGTAATAAATTCTCAGACTGGCGATCGACTTCAGTGACCGGGTCAATAGCATGTTTATAGTTCACCTGATGTTCGCGGCCATAGCCGAGGCGCAATATTTCTCCCGACTGGCGAGCCAGTTGTTCAAGATCCGATAATGTAGGGTTCATTGTTATCTGGGTTTTATATAGTCAAGGAATTGGATATGAGGAGATAGCTTCGTCGCAATGACAAAATCTAAGAACCTAGAAAACCTTAAAGTAAAAATGGAGCACCGCCAACAAGGCGATGATCACCAGGATGACAAAACAGCCATGGAACAGATATTTCAGGATATGTCTCCAGAAGAAGCGGATGACCACAAACACCACGACGGCGGCCAAAAAGATCAGGACCCACCAAACAATTTGGTTGTATGGGATCGCGGAAAAATCAATCGTCATTCCGACCTCCTAAATGGAAACATCCATTACCGGTGCGGGACCAGGTGCCAAGCCCGTAGCGACCTGAACAGGGAAGACCTGCCCGCGCTTGAGGACCTGTCTGACGAGATTCGTCCCGAAGCGATAGCCAAGGTGACGGTAATCAGGTACGGACAGGATGAGCAGGTCAGCCTGCTTGCCGGGCTCGAGGGAGCCAACCCGGTCATGGCGGCGGATGGCAAAAGCAGCGTTAATGGTGGCAGCGGCAATGGCCTGGGCGGGAGTGAGCTTGAGTGTCCGGCAAGCCAGGGCAATTACGAACTGCATGGACTCGCACCAGGCGGTCCCAGGGTTGCAATCACTAGCAAGAGCCAATAGTCCTCCGGCCGCGATGATCTCCCGGGCGGGAGTATATTCGCTTTCAGCCAAGCCGAAGGGGGTACAAGGCAGTGAAACGGCGACAGTATCGCTGGAAGCCAAAGCCTGAATATCCGCCAGGGAAGTTTTCACCAAGTGATCAGCCGAGACGGCGCCAAGTTCGACGCCCAGCGAGGCGCCGCCCAGATTATCGAACTCGTCGGCATGAAGCTTAAGGGGAAAACCCAGTTCCCTGGCCTTGGTCAAGATCTGGCGGGATTGGGCCAGATCGAAGGCGCCGGTCTCGCAAAAGACGTCCACAAATGGCAGAGGACGAGCAGAGGTTGAGGGTTGACTCCCCCACCACTGGCGAATAAAGGGCAACATCTCTGCGCACAGGAGGGCGGTATAGGCCTGGGGCCTGTCCTTATACTCTGGTGGGATGGCATGTGCACCCAGAAATGTCGGCGCCAGTTCCAGCGGTCCGGCGGCGTCGAGAGCCAGGATGGCCTGCAACATGCGCAGTTCGGCTTCGCTCTCCAGGCCGTAGCCGGTCTTGGCTTCGGCGGTGGTGGTCCCGTGGGCGAACATGCGAGCCAGGCGCGGGCGGGTTTCGTCCATCAATGTTTCAATGGAGGCCTCACGCGTCCGGCGAACCGTGGATATGATCCCGCCGCCGGCAGCCAAAATGTCCAGGTATTTGGCGCCAGCCATTTTCATCTCGAACTCAGCAGCCCGGTCGCCGGACCAGACAACATGGGTGTGGGGGTCAACGAAACCGGGCATAACCACGAAGCCGGAGGCATCCAGAGCCGGCTCATTCGGATGGAGGCGACGCAACTCACTGGTGGGCCCCACCTCGGCGATCTTCCCGTCCTGAACCAGCACGGCGCCATCCTCGATGATACCCAGGCTGCCAAGGGCACTGCCGCGCTGCGGGCCGCCCTGAAGGGTGAGAAGTTGGGAAGCGGAGTGGATCAACATAGGTATCAGAGGTCAGGAAATCAAAACATGTAATTTAATATTGGGAGCCAACAGGTCATCCTGATTTTACTCCAGTGCCAAGGAGAAAATTGAGGGATTGTTATTGATAATCAAGCTTCCCATTATTTTGCCAATTCCTGGCGAACTTTTTCCAACGTATTCAACCAGGCGTAATTGGCAGCCATCCAGCCATCCCCTGTAAGATATTCATCCAAGGGAGCTTCGAGCCCGTGATTTGGTAAAGACTGAGCAGAACGCCAGACATTCACAAGCGGCAAATCGTAATCGTAAGCAACCTGTGCGATGGCCAGGTCAAGCTTCCAATCCCCTTCGATGTCATCCGCCTTGGTGGCAAGGATGGGGAGGGCACCGGTTGCCAGGATCCGGTCCACCACCTGACGAAGATATTTTTCAAAACTTACTTCACCGTTAGGTTTCCAGTTGGTGCCCATTGCGATCAAGACCACGGCCGGACGGCGGGTGCGCAATTCACAATCCAAGGGGGTTTCGTTCGCCTGACACTGGGTGTTCCCTGCAGCCAGACCGAATATGGGATCCAGGACCGAGCTAATCCCCAGACCGTTGGCGGCGGTGACACTTTGAGAGGTCATGCTGGCAGAAAACCAGCTTACCGCAGGTTCCAACCCAGGCGGGATAGCATATTCCCCCTTGGCGAATCCGCCGAGGAAGGTGGCGGGAGTCATCTGGCAGTCGCCCACTTTGCTAAAGGTATGTAGATCAAGTGCAGGATTTTTTATCGCATTAAGGAGAATTTCCTGGGCATTTGGAGAGAGGTCAGGGCTGATGGGCCAGTCGCGCCAGTAAAAGGGTTTAGGACGAGTATCGGGAGTTGGTGAAATGAGGGGTGGTATGGTGAAAATTTGGGTTGGTACAGGAGAGGAGGTTGACATATTTATGGCTGTTGGAGTGACCGTGCCGACCATTTCAGCAGGGACAACGGATAAGGGCGAATTGGTAGACCGGGATTCCGGTTTTCTGGTAAAACCTGTGCAGCCAGTGACAATAAAGATGAACCCAATAAGGGAAAAAACCGCCAGTGCGACACGAAATTTTGATCTATTTATGAAACTCATGGAAACCCTTTAGCGATATGCGTATTTCTGATATTTACTCTAGCAGCCAAGCCCGGCGGCGAAGACGCCTCCTGGAGCGTTATTGGAGGGTTACCGGTCGGTGATATGAATTCCTATAATCGCGGATATTTGTAATTATACCTATTGTCGATGGGGGACAGGACTAGGAAGGCAGAAAAGAGGTTGTTTGTTTTCGGGAAAAAGAGGAATAAACAACCCTCCTCCGATTTTCCTTTTCACCTCGAGGACTTCTTCATTGTTAGATCATGGCTGTGACCGTTCGAGGGCGGGGGTCTTTAGATTTTTACATTTCAAACAATCTCCCATTCTTCGGGGACCCTTTGGGCACGAAATTCAAATAAGAACGGGGTGGTGTTCCCCAAGAAAGGGGTCATTGTTTCGTTCCCATCCAAGACATTACGGTATTTTCAGGGTTGACCCTGCAATAAGTAAAATCTGTCCAATTGAGGGAGAAAGACCTCCGAATTAAAGTCACTTTAATAACCATTTTCGTGGAACGAATAGTTTATATGCAGTTTTTAAATTACAAAATATAACGACGAATATGCCCAGTGACAGCCATCAAAGCAGTATTTATAGAATAATTGTTCTATTTTTTGGAAGACATCAACCCTGTCAAGGATCAAATAAATTCCCCCGATCATGCAGAGTTTAGCATCGTAGGGGTTTTTACTATTTAAGGGTAATGCTTGGGGAGAGCCAAAGGACTAGCGCGATGCCAATGCAAATAAACCCGACGATGAATGATATTGTAGATGAGCGGTTTTCTCTTGGAAAAAGACTATAGCCAAAAAGCAATACTCCGGCAATAAAGAAGAACCATAAAAAACCAATTGGTACCACGTACATTGAGGGCTCCTCTCTCAATATATGTTTCTATAAACATTATCGCGCAATTTATCCGCTAGCGTTCAACCAATTAGGAAAGAGGAAGGTGCGGACGACGTGAGAGAACAGCGGGCGACCTCCGCGTGCCAAAACGGGGTGAGGATCATCCCCCGTTTGCAAAACATGCCCTATTAACCGGGCGGGGTCGAGACCAGTTCCGAGAGCGGTTCCCGGAAAAGCTCCCTTCGCAGGCGAATCCCTTCGGGATGCTGTTTGATGCGCCGAGATGGTTGATGCCGAAAGCCCCTCTCCAAACAGAATAAATAAACCACTGTAGTTGTTCCTACAGATTGAGGGAGGGAAAATGTGGGCCCAAGCATAAATTGAAAGCGGAGGCCATTTGGTCTCCGCTCATATTGGTCGGAATGGCACTGTTTTTGGTTTTATACCTGTATTTGACGACCGGAAATCACACTTAAAAATATTTCCACCACCTGCGGATCGAAATGCTTTCCTGATTGTTCTTTAATATATTCCAGGGCTTTCGCTTTTGTCCAGGCATCCCGGTAAGGACGGCTGCTGGTCATGGCATCCCAAACATCAACAACGGCGAATATACGGGCCGCCAACGGAATTCGCTCACCCTTAAGTCCACGGGGATAACCGGTGCCATCCCATTTCTCGTGATGGCAGTAAGGAATATCCAGCGCAGGTGATAAATAGCTAATGGAGGACAACATTTCATACGCAACCGTGGGGTGCTGACGCACGACCTGCCACTCTACATCGGTGAGTTTATCCGGCTTAAGTCAGGATCGCCTCTGGGACACCCATTCTGCCAATGTCATGCATCAATGCCCCGCGACGGATATGAACCAAATCCTGCGGGTTGCACCCCATCCGTTCCGCCACTTTCGAGGTCAGTTCGATGACCCTGTGAGTGTGGCCTTCGGTCTCCTTATAGCGGAGATCCATCGCCTGTGACCAGCCTTCTATGGTGGAATCGTAAGCCACACTGAGTTCCATATTTGAGCGCTGCAAGCCCTCGAACAATCGAGAGTTGTCGATCGCGATCGCTGCCTGACCCGCCAGAGAATTAAGAAAATCAAGCCATTCCTGGTCGTGTTCGATCGTACTGCGGTGGAAAAGCTCCAGTACACCAATTACTTTTCCCTTGACAATCAACGGGACTCCATAGAAAGAGGCAAACTTTTCCTGTTTTAACAAATCATCGAGAAAGGGATCGTCCTGCTCTCCCGCAAGGTCTGCGATTCGAAGAAGATGCCGTTGCAGGACGACCTGGCCCGCCCGACCCTCTCCCAACTTGAACCTGACGGTTTCCATTGCCCGTGTCCAAAAGCCAAGCCCTACCGAGTATTCCAGGCAGTTCATGGGGTAATTGACCAGTAGAATTACCCCCTTATCCACCGAGAGAAGCCTGAGAGCCTGGGAAAGAAGGTTATTCAAACTCAGGCGCAGATCGAAATTGGATAAGATAACGCGGTCAATTTCCCGTAAGGCTTTAAGATAATCGACCTGGCGGCGATTCTTTTCTTCAGCTGCCTTACGGGCGGTTATATCCTGTTTTACCGCGATAAAGTTAGTAATTTCACCCCGCGGATCACGCAGAGGGGTGATGGTCATCTCTTCGGGATAAAGTGTGGAATCACGGCGGCGATTAACCAATTCACCGTGCCAGACTTTCCCGGCAAGAATCGTGTCCCACAAGTCCTTATAAAATGCCTGATCCTGCTCCCCAGATTTAACCAGATCGCGAGGGTTTTTGCCCACTGCTTCGAGTGGTTCAAACCCAGTGAGGGCTCCAAAGGCCGGGTTAGCCCATTGGATCACACCAGCGCGGTCGGTGATGACAATGGTGTTGGCAGCGGCTTCCAAGGCAGCACCCTGCAAATGAAGTCTTTCTTCCGCCTGTTTGAGCTCAGTGATATGGCCAATCCGCTCAGCGATGGCATCGATGAGCAGTCTCTCTTCCTTCAGGAAAACTCCCTCTGCCTCTTCCGGCTTTTCTTCAAGGTAACCGACCTCGATCCTGCCCACTTCCAATCCATTCACCCTGATCGGCGCAGACTGCATCCATTCAGATTCAGAAAAATTTTTCGTGGAGAATATACTTTCATCGATCACAATCCTGGCGCAGGCTACATCCGGATATTGCCAACTATCCGGGATAATATCCACAAATTCCTGATACAGTCCTTCCAGCGTGATGCCTTGTTTTTCAGTAATCTCAGCCAGGCTGTAAAATGCACGCAACTCTTTATAACGTTCCCGGGCTTTGTGCTCTGCCTGGTCGCGCTCAACACGCATTTTTTTCTCTTCAAGCGCGTGGCTCACTGCAATTCCCAACCTTCTAATATTCTCCTTGATGATATAGTCGGAGGCTCCAGCTTTCATGCAATCCACAGCAATATCTTCGCTCAACGATCCAGTAAAGATGATGACCGGTGTGAGGGGTACGCGCTCCATAGCGAGCTTCAGCGCCTGCATACCGGTAAATTTCGGCATGTGGTAATCAGAGAGGATCAAGTCGGGGTCGAATTTTTCAAGAGCTTCAAGATAATCGGATTCAGTATCAGCGCGCTGGAATTCACAGCCTGCTATTGTTTTCCGTATTTCATATATAGCCAGGTCGGCATCCGGCGGCCAGTCTTCGACGATCAAGATCCGAATGGATTCACTCATCAGTTACTTCCTCCAGCACCCTCCCAGCGGGAAAGAAAGAAGGAACAATTCCAGGGACTAAGGCAGGTGCTTGTTGATCAACAGCCAATACAGCCCCAGGCTGCTCATCACATCAGAGAACGCATCGAAATTTACTGGCTTGACCACATAACTGTTCGCCCCCAGCTCATAGGCGAGTTTGATATCCGGATCTTCGGCTGAGGAGGTTACAATCACCACAGGAATCCGGCGCGTGGTTTCATTCTTTTTTATTTCGCGCAGCACTTCCAGGCCATTCAATTTAGGCAGTTTCAAGTCCAGCAGGACAATCTTCGGTAAAGCGCTGTCTTCGCGCTCCTGGTATTTGCCCCGGTTGAAAAGGAAGTCCAAGGCTGCCGAGCCATCTTCCACATGGATCAAATTGTTGGCAAGGTTGCGTTTCTTGAGCGCCCGGACCATCAGCTCAGCGTCGCGTGGGTTGTCTTCCACAAGCAAAATCTCGACTATTTTTGCGTCATTCATAAGACTCCTCTTTTCTGGGTAATGTAAAATAAAAGGCAGCGCCGCGGTCAACCTGGGCTTCGCCCCATACACGTCCACCGTGTCGAAGGATGACACGTTGGACAATAGCAAGTCCAACGCCGGTCCCCTCAAATTCACTTTCGTTATGCAGGCGCTGGAACACTCCAAAAAGCTTACCGGCGTATTGCATATCAAACCCAGCGCCGTTATCCCGCACGTAAAAGACGATCTCATTACCGTCTTGTCTGCTGCCCACATCAATTACTGCCCGTTCCTTTTTGGAAGTGAACTTGAGGGCGTTAGAAAGCAGGTTGATCCACACTTGACGAATCAACCCGGGATCCCCCACGACCGCAGGGAGCTGTTCAACTTGAAGATCGATCCGAGCCCGGCCTTCGGGTGTGGTCAGTTCATCGAACACGGACTGCAGCATGGATTGCATATCGATCTTTGAGTCATGCTTCTCCGTCCGACTCAGACGGGAGAAAGTCAGCAAATCGTCGATGAGCTCGCCCATGCGCAGGGCTTCATGACTGATGACATTAGCAACTCGTTTGCCTTCTTTATCGAAGGAAGGCCCGTAATCTTCCAGCAGGATGCTGGTGTACCCTGAGATGGCGCGCAAGGGGGCGCGCAAATCGTGGGAAACGGAATAAGCAAACGCTTCCAATTCCTTATTGGCTGCTTCGAGTTGTGCGGTGCGTACTACAACACGCTGCTCAAGTTCAGCGTTTAGTTTCTTAATCTCTTCTTCTGCTTTTTTTCGCTCAGTGATATCGCGGGCAGCAGCAAACACGCCTTGAGATTCACCTTTCTCGTTCTTATAAACCGAAGCAGTATAAAGCACATCCGTTGTTTTACCAGAAGAATGCCGGATAGTGAGTGGATAATCCCTGACCACATCGCGGGCAAAGACCTGCTGATATCCCAACTGCGCTTTTTTAGGTTCGGTGAAATAATCGGAGAAATCGGTGCCGATCAGGCGGTCACGCTCGACTCCGGTGGCTAATTCCGTGGCAAGATTCACATCGGTAATTTTCCCGTCCGGACCAATGGTCACAAGTGGATCCAGACTGGCTTCAAGCAACCGGCGGTTATAGGAGCTGGCAGCATGCAGCGCCTGTTCGGCAACCCTGCGCTCGGTGATATCCCGTGCGGCGGCGAAGACACCCTGCACCTCCCCCGCTTCGCTTTTATAAACCGTGGCGTTGTAGAGCACATCGGTTGTTTTACCGGACGCATGCCGTATCGTGAGCGGGTAATCCCTGACCACGTCACGGGCAAAGACCTGCTGATATCCTTGCCGCGCCTTTTCAGGTTCGGTGAAATAATCGGAGAAATCGGTCCCGATCAGGCGGTCGCGCGGTACGCCAGTGACCGTTTCCGTGGCAAGATTCACGTCGGTAATCTTCCCGTCCGGACCAATGGTCACCAGCGGGTCAATGCTGGCTTCGAGCAACCGGCGGTTATATGAACTGGCTGCTCGCAAGGCCTCGTCTGCGCGCCGACGGTCAGTGACATCCCGATGGATGAAAACAAACCCAACCGGGAAGCCCGCCGAGTCTTTGACCAATAAAATCGAAACCGCAACAGGAAAGCAGGTGCCATCGCGGCGGTTCTGAGTAACCTCGCCCTTCCATGTCCCTTCCTTCCTCACGACCTGGAGTACATCTTCGGTTGAGCCATCGCGATATTCAATATCGATAAATTCCTTCAAAGAATGACCGGTGACCTCTGCAGCCGTCCAACCAAACATTTCTTCCGCGGCCCGATTCCAATCGAGGATGTCATATTGCAGCCCGGTTGTGATCAGCGCATCTGATATGTGATCGATCAAATTGGAAAAGTATGCGAGACGACCAATCCTTCCCCCCTGCCGGTTCTTTTGGTTCCTAACCCTGCCCTGCATGTTTGTCACCTCGATGGCCTTTGCGATGATTTTGGATTCAGCAGGCAAGGGTTTTCTCTTTTAATTATTTAAACCCGGAGCGCTCAATCCATACCAATATTTAATCGGGGGTTCTCCCCCATTTCCCTGAATATAGTCGTCAAATTATTTGCGACTGTGTTAAGTATAGCACCAACTAAATTTAGGACGTCTATACAAATTTATTAATTTTATTCCTTGAAATTCCGGATTCTATTCAACAGTTAGCAACGGAACAAAAAATAGTCGATGGCGAGCACACGAAGTGCACCTCTACCAAAAACGAATCGTCCATATCGTTTCTACATAATTCATAATGGGGGTGAATGGAGGGAGAGAAAAGAAATTTCCCGAATGCAATTCCGAATTTCAAGCAGTCTTCACCTTGCGCAGGGCAAGCAGGGCGAGAAGATTGAATGCGACCGCGCCAATCACAACAGACCAGAACCCCCATAGGTACAACCGCGGGGCGAGCAGGTCGCCGAGGGCACGACCAAGGGAGAGCGAGGCAACGTTGAAAGCCATGAGGGTGGCACGGGCGGATGGCAGAACTTCGGTCATCATGGGGATGACGCTGACCAGGGTGAATTCGAAGGTAATGTAAAAGAGAAAGAGACCCACCAAAGCACCGACTTCGGTGTGCCCGAGAAAAAATAGAGCCACGGAAGCCAGGCAGTTAGCGGCCAGCCCCAGGCCGATGGCTCGCGGTTTCCCCAACCGGTCGACAAATGCGGCAACGAGTCCCTCTCCACACAGTTCGGAGAGCCCAATAACAGCCGAGGCTGCGCCCAAGGCTGCAATCTGAAGACCGAACGAGTCCTCCAGCCAGACCCCAAAAATTAGATTGACCACCTCGTTGGCGGCGCTGGCTAGCAACCCAACCGCCAGCCCTGCCAGGGCGGGCGTGAAGGTAAGCACGGTGCGAAAGTTTACTGAAAAGGTGGGGTTATCGGCGGCGGGCTGCCCGTCCTTCGGGAGCATCCAGAAAAGCCCTGCGAAAATGAGCCCTCCCAGCAGCGCCATGAGAGGGAAGGGAGCCATCCAGCCGCCGCGGGCGATTAGAAAACCCATGAGAGGTATTCCGAGGATGAACGCCAGCGACCAACCGAATTCGGTGACGGCTATGGTCCGACCACGACGGGAGTAAGGGATGCGATCGCCCAGGTAGGCCTGCATGGACGGATCAAAAATATATTTGCCGAGCGTGGAGAGGATGATGGAAATGACAAGGGCCGGGAAGACAGGCCAGAAAACCACGACGGCGGTCCCGAGCGTGAACAACCCGATGCCGAAGAGCATGCCAAACTTGCGTCCCCGGCGGTCAGCAACCGCGGCGGCAAACGGGCCGATGGTACCGACCAGGCTGCGGGCAGTAAGCGCATAGGACATGGTGATAAGGTCAACGCCTACGCCACGCGCAAGCACCGCCAAGAAAGGGTAAACCATGCGGTGCAGGGTATTGATAACCGTGCGGGTAATCGAGAAGGCTACGACCTGTGCACCAGCCCCGGTTTCAGGACGGGATGAGAAAGCCCCGTTTTCAGGGCGGGGTGCAACCGCATCCGTCCCTGCGCGGGAGGAGTCAGGTCCGGGTTTCGAGTGAAGCAAGGGGGTTGACTTCACCGGGAGAGCCACCAGCGGGTGAGGAACCAGGCGGCAATCATTGTCAGGAGGAAGAGTCCGATGAAAAACAACTGGAGAGATAAAATTCCCGAATTAAAGATGGGTGAGGGCTGCGGGTGAAGAACATAGCCAGCTTCTTTTAACCCAATCCACAAGGCGACGAAGAACAAAACGTTAAAAAGGGAGGTGAAGGCGGGTTTTGCAAGCAAGGTCAACCCGACCTGGAGCAGGACTCCCGTGATGGCAAAGATGACGGCGATGCGGAAACGCGGCTCGCTTAAAAACAGTCCGTTCCAGTTAGCCTGCATGGCCCAAACCGAGAGCGGCAGATCGGTCACCCAAAAAAAGAGACCCGTGCGCCCGAGGGCAGAGGACCAGTGATGCAGCCGATCACCCCGGGCTAAAATGCCCAAAATCCCGACAAGCGCGGATAGACCAAGCGCTGCCTCGGCAGTAAGCACCCAGGCACCGTGAAGATATACAATGCGCACATTCGAACCGAGGGATTGTTCCTGGGGACCGAGAGCCGTCAGACCGGCGGTGGTTAGAACAGCCAGGATGAACCAGAAGAAGGGGGACTTCAAACCAGACACGCAGGCTATTGTACCCGATTATGAAATCCAGGACATGACCTGCTGATCGAAGACCCAGGTTCCGTTTACCTTATTGAGCAGCACAAAGTAGCCAGCGCCAGCCAGCCAGTGACTCATGGTGCCTACATAAACCAGCGCCTGGTCAAAGTTGAGATTGAAGCCGACCTGAGAAAGAGTAGTGATACCTGGAGCCCCAGGATATTGTTCATAGAAGAGCTGCCACCCGTCCTGATTTTGATTGAAAAGTTGTTTCATTTGGTCGTGGGTGAGGAGAACATAGGGTGCACCGAGGTCCATGCGCGGGCTGACCGGAAAGGAGGCATTGTTGCGGACGCGAAAACTATCCGCAGTTTCCGGGTCAACTCCATGCATGTTCTGCAAGATATTATCGAGGATGGCGGGGGTATCCTCTACTCCGCTTGGGCTGGTGGCAGTGGTATCCATGATTACAAAATTCGAAGACGTATAGAGTTTATGAAGGAGGGCGGCATAAACGGCCTGCTGGTCATCCTCCACCCGACCAGGTGCGGGTGTGGGAGAGGGTGAAGGGCTGGCTGCACAGGCAACTAGAATCAGAACGAAAAAAACGATCAGGAAATTCTTGAACATGGGTACATCGTGAAAGAGGCCCATCCTTGAGATTATAACGAATTATGAAAGGATTTGTTCCCATTTTACACCGGAGAGATACTCTTGCCTCCACAAGTGAATCCCCCGGCTCAGAATATAAGCTTGCTAAATCGGGCTTGGACAAACCTATAGAATTTTATGCCTCAGCCAGGTGTGCCACCTTTCCCTGCACCAACCAGGGAGGCAGGAAAGCGCAGGTTGCTGTGACAGTTGTGCCAAGGATGGCACCCGCCAGATAGCCATAAATCTGGGGAAAGTTGAAGGCCGAGACGAGCCACAGCGGGCCAATGAACAGCCCAAAGGCGAGCGGCAGGTAAAGCATGGTCAGGAACTGTCCAAGACAACCCAGTCCACCCGCAGACATTTTGCGCGGGTCTTCCCACTTGAAATTGGCGCCCAGAACCCCAAACGCCAGCAGGATGCCGTTCATACCCGCCAGACACATGGCAACCGCCAGCAGACTGTATAAAAACCCGGCAAGCGGGATCTTCTGCAGGAGCGAAATCCCAGTCAGGAAAAGCACACCCAGGGCGAAGGTGGGCAGATAGGCCACCAGGAACTTGGCAACCAGCAAATGAGCGGCGCGCAGCGGAGCGGCTTTCATCACCCAGTAGTTCCTGCCTTCGGACGAGAACGCCATCCCCGAAAGACGTGCCATCAGCATCCAGCCGACGAATAAGGACATGCCGACGTTGGCATACGTGAGCAGGACACCGAGGGAATTCATTAACCAGTCGGGTGCACCTGCCTGCCCGGGAGAAGGCTGATTGCCAATATTCAAAATCATGAACGAATAAACGACCCCGAAGATCAGGGGGGAGATCAACTGGGACAGGTTGCGCAGGTCGCGCCTGAGCAGCAGGAAATCCTTCCAAATGATGCCGCGGATAGGAGCGGGGAGCAGACGTCCCAGCCCCAAGGCAGGCATGCCTACAACAGCCGCGGCAGCAGGAAGGGAGGCGTCGACCGGCGCCAGCCGGACGAACTGCCCGGTGATTCTTTTTCTGCGAGCTACAACCTGCATCCCGGCCCAGCCGGAGTAATACCAGCGTTCAGCGGTGACCAGAGCAAACATGAAAACGACAGCGCGACAGCCCCAGGGTGAGCGAGACCAGCAGGAGAGCGGTCAGCCAGCGACCCTCACCCAGCGCCACCAGCCCCTGACCGGCCCAGTTCAGCGGCAACCAGGGCGTGTTGAAGCGCACCAAAAGCGAGAACATGTTGCTCACCTGAGCGCCGGAGACATTGGTGGAATGTCCGAAGGAGTTGTAAAGATTGCCGGCCTGCGAACAGGTGAAGGCCAGCATGGCACCGACAAAGCCCAGGATCTCGGCAGCGCGGCGGGCGGGAAAGACGCGCGCCACCAGCATGACCAGCAGCGCCGAGAGACCGGCGGCTGCCAGCGCCAGGGCAATCATGGTCAGCATGACGAGCGGATAGTAGAGAATGTAGTAATGCCCGGCGAGACCCAGCCCGTAGAGCACCGGCAGACCGAACAGGGCGATCAGCCCAAAGTTGGGCAGCACCGCCTGCAGGAGTTTGGTGACAAAAACCGCCCGGATGGGCACCGGCGAACTCAACAGAAAGTCCATGTCGCCGGAAAGATACAAGGCCTGCAGGAGCACACCAAAACTGCTCAGCAGGATGCCCAGGAACAGGCCGGTGAAAATCAGAACCGGCATCGCCTGCAGGAAGGGGGTCACGTCCATCCCCACGTATTGCGTGAGCTCGGGGGACCGCAGGAAATCGAGCAAGATCCAGCTCACGAACAAGATCATCCCGGCAAATGCCAGCAGCCCAAGGGCGGCAACGCCTGTCAGTATCTTGCGGATGAGTCTTGGCGTGTTTGAAGCCATTGAAGCTGATCAGCAGGCGCAGGCGGATAAGTTTCCAGACCGCCGGCAGGAAGCGACCGGGTGGATGGGAGGCAAGCGTGGTCATTTCAAGATCTCGGCGATCTCGGCCTCCTCGGCGCCGCCGGTGAGAGCGAGGAAGATATCTTCCAGGCTGACTTCGCCAGCCTTGCCAAGGGAGCGCAGTTCATTCATCGTGCCCACCGCGACCAGTTGACCCTTGTTGATGATGCCAATCCGGTCGCACATGCGCTCGGCAATCTCGAGGATGTGGGTGGACAGGAAGACCGCCGCGCCACGATCAGCCATCTGGCGCAGGATGTCCTTGATCAAACGGGCCGACTTGGGGTCGAGACCAACGGTGGGTTCATCGAGCACCAGTACTTTGGGGTCGTGCATCAGCGCCGAGGCCAGGGAGGCCTTCTGCTGCATGCCGTGGCTGTAGGAGTCGACGGTATCGTCGGCTGCGGCGGTCAGGTCGAGGACGCGCAGCAGTTCATCGGTGCGCTGCGCCACCTGCCTGCGATCCAGGTCATACAGGTCCCCTACGAAGCGAAGAAGTTCGCGCCCGGTCAACTTGGCGTAAAGATTGGGAGTGTCGGGCACATATCCGCAGGAAGCCTTGGCGAGCAAGGGCTGGGTTTGGACATCTACCCCGGCAACATGGACAGTGCCCGAGGTGGGCTGGAGCAGGCCGACGATCATTTTTATGGTGGTGGTCTTGCCGGCACCATTCGGACCGAGGAACCCGAATACCTCCCCTCCCTGGACCTGCAGGCTGACATTATCCACGGCCAGTTTGTCGCCATAGCGTTTCACCAGGTTGCGAGTTTCGATCAAGGCAAAGGCGGACATATGAACTCCATAATTAAAATTGTAAGCAGACTAGTGGGGATGCATGGAAAAACACACTGTTTAGGAATGCCCCATATATTATACGTGCGAGAAGCCAGAAATATTCGGAGGAGAATGTGGGAATATTATGACGAATCCTGGGGTCAAGAAAATGAGTTTTTCGCTAAACGTCTGAATACAAAAAAATGCTCCTTAAACCGGGAATATCTTGACCGGATTTTCAAATTAGATTATTATCTAACTTGTTAGATAATAATCTAATGTATAAGCAATCATGACCACCATCCGTTGGATCTCAGGAACCGCTTACGATTTTTTCATCAGCCTGCTGGCGCTGCACAGCGCGGGCGAATTCGGCCTGCGCCCCAACTGGACGGCGGGGGTGAGGCAGCGGCTTGCGGCGCCCCAGCGCGAATTCCTGGAACAGGTCTATTCTTTTGCGTCCGTGCCGTTGGAATGGATCAGCAGCCTGCCAGGTACGAAAGATACCCAGCCCGTGTTAGCGCCATGCGGCCAGCCTGGCAGCGGGTGACCGGCTGCGCACCCTGACCCTGCCCGTAAATATCCCCAGCGAAGCCAAAGAAGCCCTGGACCACATAGCCGAACGCGGAGCGGTCAACGCCAAAGAAAAAGAACTGCTGGGCCGCACCATCCTTAACCGAAACCTAAAGCTAAAAGCCTCCGGACTCGAACAATTATTCAATATCTGGATTGACATGGACAAATCCAGTGAATTGATCCTGACGAGCATGCAGGAGTATTACCAGGCTTTTTTCGCAGACGAAGAAACCCGCATCCGTCCCGCATTAAAAGCCGGGTTGGAAAACGCCCGGGAATTGTCGAAGCGGGTAAATCTGCCGGCTCTCGTGGAAAAACTGTC
The DNA here is from genome assembly GCA_963760245.1 of uncultured Chloroflexia bacterium. Lineage (GTDB taxonomy): Bacteria > Chloroflexota > Anaerolineae > Anaerolineales > Villigracilaceae > UBA877. The sequence continues at coordinate 22,958 of CAVXCH010000009.1, forward strand.
ACGCGGTGTCCGGTTCGAAGATATGGGATTAGTGAAGGAAATCACCCTGGTACCTTCATACTGGTCCACACCGTTCGTTTTCGCCAGCACACCGTCAGAAGGCAGGATGCAGATCGTTTTTGGCTGTCGTCCCGATTTTCAAAGCATTGCGCCGGGAGCGGAGACACCCGATAAACTGATCAACGCCCTCAAGAGCCTGGCCGACCCGACCCGCTTGCGCATCCTTCGTTATCTAACCGGGGAACCACTGACACCCACCGAGTTATCGCGCCGGCTGCGTCTGCGCCCGCCCACGGTCCTGCACCATTTGCAAGCGCTGCGCCTGGCCGAACTGGTGGCGATCCGTGTGAGCGAAAATGGCGAGAAGCGCTACGCCGCCCGCTCGGAAACACTGGACGTGATGTTTGCATCAGTTAAAAATTTTATTAATAAACAGGATTGAATGGCGAGCATTTTAGACACCTATTGGACGAGAATCAAACAGTTCTCACCCAACGCCCGACTCTACCTGGCAAGCGCCATCCTGACCGGAGCAGCGCTGGGCGTGTACTCGTTGCTGTTTAACTTCTACGTGATCAGCCTGAACATGGATGTGAACATTGCCGGGCAACTGGCCTCCATGAACAGCACCACTGCTTTGATCCTGGCAGTTCCCATGGGCTATCTCGCTGACGTTTTGGGCCGCAAGAATTCTCTCATCATCAGCGGTGCGGCAGTCTCCCTGGCAATAGCCGGGATGGTGGTCTGGCCTGTCAAGTGGATCCTGTTTGCCATGGCAGCCCTGATGGGGGCTGCTCAAAGCCTATCCGCTGTGACCATGATGCCATTCCTGCTCGAAAACAGCGGAGAACAGGAGCGCACGTACCTTTTCAGCCTCGGATCCGGAGCGCAGATGACAGCCTCATTCGTGGGCAACTCGATCGGAGGCAGCCTGCCCACCTGGCTCGGCACCCGACAGGGAATTTCACCGACCAGCAGCGCAGCCTATGCCGGAGCCCTGGCGATCGTGGCGGCAGTCTCGACCGTCGGGCTGATCCCATATTTCTTCATGAAATTGCGGCACCTGGAAAAATCGGAACAGACCCACTTTGCTCCCTTGGCCTATGCCGCCAAAAAACCAGCCATGCTTGGGAAATTGATCCTTCCCATCCTGGTGACGTCCTTCGGCGCCGGATTGCTGATGCCGTTCATGAATATTTTTTTCCGGGTGGCCTATCACCAATCCGACCCGGTGATCGGAAACCTGCTGGCTTGGGGGGCGCTGGCAATGGGGGTGGGGTTACTAATCGCACCGGTGCTGGCCGACAGGATTGGCAAGATCCCAGTGGTGGTGGTCACCCAGGGACTTTCCATCCCCTTCCTGGCGCTGCTGGGATTTGCGCCATGGTTCTGGCTGAGCGGTTTTGCTTATTACATCCGGATCGCCTTGATGAACATGAGCAGCCCGGTCTATCAAACCTTCGTCATGGAACATACCGAGCCGGAAGCGCGAGCGACAGTTGCCAGTCTGGTGAACATGGCAAACAACTTCGGACGGGCATTCAGCCCCTCGGTCAGCGGCTGGATGCAGGTCAATTACGGATTCGGACCGGTGTACTCAGGGGTATTGGTCTTGTACACCTTATCCGTTTATCTATACTGGAGATACTTCTGGCATAAAAAAACCGGAGCAATACCGTTAGCGGTTCCCGCCGATTGAGAAAGGAGGTCTCACGGCTCATCCCTGAACCAACAGGACGGCATCCCGAGTGCTGTCCTGTTGGTGCTTTATTAGGGATGAGATGATAGAATCAAACGTTCAAGGATTCGTTAATTTCTAATGCCATACCTGATTGACGGCCATAATCTGATCCCCAAGGTGGGTTTGCGCCTGGACTCGATCGATGACGAACTGGACCTGCTGGTACGTCTGCAGGAATTTTGCCGTTTGAGGCGTGCCCAGGTGGAAGTCTATTTTGACGGCGCTCCACCAGGACAGGCACACACACGCAAGGCAGGAACGGTGATCGCACACTTCGTTCGCCAGGGATCCAGCGCGGATGCCGCCATCGAAGCACGTCTGATCCGCCTGAAGAAAACCGCCAAAAACTGGACCGTGGTCAGTTCCGATGGACGGGTCCAACGTGCGGCTAGAGACGCCCAAGCCAGGGCAATATCTGCGGAGGAATTTGCCAGGGAGATGGCCGCGGTGAAAACGAGGCGAACGACGAAATCCGAGAGTGAAACGGGGCTGAGTCCCGACCAGGTGGAAGAGTGGTTGACCTTCTTCGAGAAGCGGGAAAGATAAAAAAGGACTCTTCTAATCTTTTTTTAATGCTATTTAGATAAATTCGGTGTAATATATCAACAAGATACCTGTTCTCCTTTTACTGGTAATTCAGGTATCTTACCATCGACGGATCAACATGTCCCCCCCATGCTGACCAGGTTCGGTGGTGTCCCCTCCCCCTTAGATCACCAGGCGTCCTGCCTGGTGATCGCTTTAATTTCGCTTTGTCGGGAAACTTTGTGGTTTAATTGGAAAATGGCAGCACGGGCAGGAAGGTTCCCAAAGCATGGATGGGTCGGACTGGGCCTGGTAGTTGTATTCTGGACGCTTAACTGGTCTCTGACCGGGTTGCGTACGCAGTGGGCTTTTTTCCCCCTATGGGCAGGCTATTGCTTGACGGTGGATGCCCTGGTCCTTTGGCGTTCAGGAACATCCCTGTTGGCTAGAAACTGGAAGAAATACATCGGTCTTTTCATTGCTTCTGCTCCTGTCTGGTGGCTGTTCGAACTTGCCAACTGGCGCCTGCAGAACTGGTATTATGTTGGCGCTGAAACATTCTCCACCCTGCAGTTCTGGTTCTGGGCAACCATTAATTTCACCACCGTGATCCCGGCGGTTTTTGGCAGTGCCGAACTGCTACGCAGTTTTCTTCCAAAGAAAGTTGGGGGACCGATCATCCGTCCAACGAAAGCGATCACGCTTGGGTTTTTCGCGACCGGATGGGTGATGCTGGCGCTGATGGTTGCCTGGCCGAAAATATTCTTCCCGTTCATCTGGTTCTCCCTTTATTTCCTGCTCGAACCGATCAACATCTGGTTGGGTCAACGCACACTAGTAGAATGGACAAAAAGCGGCAACTGGCAACCGGTCATATCCCTGTGGCTGGGTGTGCTTCTGACAGCTTTCTTCTGGGAGATGTGGAATTATTTCTCGTACCCAAAATGGGTTTACCACGTGCCTTGGGGAGGTTGGTTGCATATCTTTGAAATGCCGCTGCTGGGATACGGCGGTTACCTACCTTTTGCGCTCGAACTCTTCGCCCTTTACCACCTGTTGGCTGGCTTATTGGGCAGCAAAAAAACGGACTATGTAGTGAAACTCCCCGAGGAATGATGAACGATAGATTTCAGCGCCCATCATTTGGAAAATACAGCCCTTGTCGTCATCGGCGTCTCGGGAGGACCGGACAGCCTGTGCCTGCTCGACCTGGCACGGCAGATCCCCACCTTGAAAATCATCGTGGCACATTTCAACCACCGCCTGCGCCCTGAAGCAGACCGCGAAGCCGAGTTTGTGGGCCGTGTGGCTGAACAGATGAATTTACCGTTTGTGAGCGAGGTCGGCGGATGTGCGCGGGTATGCTGAAGAGCAAAAACTCTCGCTGGAAGAAGCCGCACGGATACTGAGGTATCGTTTCCTGTTTGCCCAGGCTCGAACAAAAGAGGCAGGCGCTGTGGCAGTCGGTCACACCGCGGACGACCAGGTGGAAACCATCCTGATGCACTTCCTGCGCGGCGCGGGTCTGTCGGGATTAAAAGGGATGGCAGGGCGCACAATCCTGACCGAGTTCGACCCGGAAATCCCGCTAGTACGACCAATCCTGCACCTGTGGAGAAGCGAGACGGAGGCCTATTGCCGTGAACATGACCTCCAGCCGGTTTATGACCCATCCAACAGCGACGAAACCTACTTCCGCAACCGGCTGCGCCACAGCCTGATCCCCGAGCTCGAGAAATACAACCCGCGTTTCAAAAATACTCTGCTGCGTACGGCCGAGGCCCTGGCGGGGGATTACGAAGCAATTACTGAAGCGGTTTCCTCTATTTGGCCGAAGGTCGTAATGAAGGAAGAAAACGACCATATTATCTTCTTTGCCTCCGCCATGGAAGAGCTCCCAGACGGGCTCAGGCGCAACATTTTCCGCCGGGCTATGGAAGCGTTGCGTCCCAGCATGCGTAACCTGGAATTCGATACCCTCGAACGGGCTTCCAAATTCGTGGAGGCAAAATCACAAACTCTCCCACCTGATCTCGTGCCACGGCAGGTGGATTTGAGTGGTGGACTGACCCTGTACCGTGAGGGAGAGGCAATCTACCTGGCAGCCATGGAGGCAGACCTGCCGTCGGTAAATTGGCCGGTCATCGATAAAATCCACGAGCTGCCAATCAACGGGCAGATCCGCCTCAACGAGAAATTCATCCTATCAGCAGAGGAAGTAGACATTGAGTCAGCCAGATCCGTCGCATATGAAAATGGCGATCCCTTCGTGGCCTGGGTGGACGCGGGCCTTACGGGAGACAGGTTCACGGTCCGCACTAGACGGGCAGGTGATGTGTTCTCGCCGCTCGGCATGAACAGGCAAACGGTCAAATTGCGGGAATTCTATATCAACGTAAAAATCCCCAGGCGGGCGCGCGCCGGATGGCCACTAGTGTGTGCGGGGGAACAAATTGTGTGGGTACCGGGATTCCGGTTAGCGCACCCGTTCCGAATTAATGAAAAAACGAAACGGGCGGTGAAATTATCCCTCAAAACAGCATAGGGGGAAAAAAGAGACGACGCAAACCGTCGTCACCAGAGAAATGCCTTCGGGTTACGAGGGGATTGCATCGCAGCAGAAAATATTCCTCGCTATGACATCAAGTTGAGATTATTCGATTTTTCCCGCCAACTGACGCAATTTCAAATTAATCTCCCGCCACTGGATCTTCGAAATGCCCAGTTTCTGGCGGATCTTTTCCGGGTCAATATTATTCAGGTAATCCTGCAAGGCGCAGGTCCAACGGCACATGTCAAATGACAGGTGCTTGCGCAATCCGGCTGCTTCACCAATATCTTCGAGCAGGTACTCGAGGCGGCGCGGCGACCAAGGGAGCAGACGGTCAACCGGGTTGTACTGGACCAGGTACTCTTCATAGGCGGGAATCCAGTCTTCGGGCAAGGTCAGCTTGCGTTCCTTATACCTATTCGCCGGGCTGGCATAACGGATAAAAACGTACGGCTCGCCAGGAGAAAGCAGGTCAATGTGATTGAGGTGGATGCCCAGGCACTCGGACTTCTTGATGCCGGTGGCAAGCAGCAGGGCCAGCAAGGTATACGGGCGGGCATCGGGACGGGACGCCCGGCGGAAGCGGTCGGCAGCCAGCAGGACGGCTTCAACCTCCGCCTCGGTGAGGATCTCGGGAAGGGGACTGAGCACGGAGTGCTGGACCACTTTCTCAGCCGGATCCACCAGGAGGGCACCGCCCCTTTGGAGCCAGCGAAAAAACGATTTGAGGGCAGTGACACGCCGTGCCAATGTTTTGGGTGAGCAGGGCACGCCGCGATCATGCTCCAGCCAATGCAGGTAATCATTCAAGTCATTGGTGGTAATGTCTCCCACGGTGCGGTCGGGCGGCAGAACCTGGGTAAGAAGGCGGATGTCGGAGAGGAATGCCTTGACCGTGTTGGGAGAACGCCCCTGGTCGTTGAGATAGAACTCCCAGGCATTGATGGCAGGGATGAGGCTGGTCTGGAGCGACAGATGAGCAATGGAGGATTCGGACATGAGAATCTCCTTCCCAAAAAGACAGAAACAACAATTACTTCGTATAGTTTAGCGTAAAAAAAGGCGATTGTCAACAAACTGCTTGCCATTTTCAGGCAGCCTCGTTATAATATGCACTCGCAATTGGGCGGGTAGCTCAGTTGGTTAGAGCACTGCTTTGACATAGCAGAGGTCGTAGGTTCGAGCCCTATTCCGCCCACCAGGTCAGTTGTCAGCGACCGTTCATGACCAAAACGCGTTGACCGGGACGAGTACGCGGTCCGCAAACCGACAGGGAGAGAAGACAAAATTGAGAGCCTTCTCCGGCAAGCACCGTAGAAAACCCCCCGCGAGCGAGAACCTGAACGGAGAGAGCAGCCCTGAGTGACTGCACCCCAAGTAAGGCGAGCGGCAGGCCCCGTTAGCAGCCCAACGAGATGCCTTTTGACTGAGCAATATTAATCGCTCAGACCAGGGCAAGATCGGGTGGAACCGCGTAAGCGTGTAAGCGCTCTCGCCCCGAATACGGGCGAGAGTTTTTTTATATCAGCCCCTCCCGCCTCCTTCTTTTTCAAATAAAAATGAGGAGGGATGGGACAGGCAAAGGAGACAAAATGTCCAACCAACCCGAAGAACGCTACGAAGACTCACAACTCTATCGCATCCGCCACTCGGCCGCCCACGTGATGGCACAGGCGGTGCTGGAATTCTATCCGGAGACCAAATACACCATCGGTCCACCTGTCGAAAACGGTTTCTATTATGATTTTGACCTGCCGCAGCCCCTGGTGCTCGAAGATCTAGAAAAGATCGAAAAGCGCATGCGCCAGATCATCGCGGGCGGGCACCCATTCGTTAAAAAGGTCGTCTCTGCCGAAGAGGCCCGCCGGATTTTCAAGGACCAACCTTATAAGCTGGAACTGATCGACGGGCTCGAAAAAGGCGGGCTGGACGAGTACGGGAACCCCCTGGCTGAAAAGGTGGAGATTTCCATCTACCAGAGCGATACCTTCACAGACCTGTGCCGCGGTCCTCACGTTGAAATCGACCCGGCAGATCAACCCGGCGGCGATCAAATTGATGTCCATCGCCGGGGCTTACTGGCGTGGCGACGAGCACAACAAAATGCTGACGCGCATCTACGGAACCGCATGGCGCACACCGGACGAGCTCAAGAATTATCTCAAGATGCTGGAAGAGGCCAAGGCGCGCGACCACCGGAAATTGGGCAAGGAACTCGAAATCTTCACCTACGATGAGGAGGTGGGCCCGGGGCTGCCGCTCTGGCTGCCACGCGGCGGGGTCATCATCGAGGAGCTGGAACGGCTGGCAAAAGAGATGGAGGAAAAGGCAGGTTACCTGCGGGTGAAGACCCCGCACCTGGCGAAGGAGGACCTGTTCCTCCATTCCGGTCACCTGCCCTACTATGCCGAGTCCATGTATCCACCCATGGAAATCGAGGGTGTCAAGTATTACGTCAAACCGATGAACTGCCCGATGCACCATAAGATCTTCGCATCAAAACCGCGCTCCTACCGCGACCTGCCTATCCGCCTGGCAGAGTACGGGACGTGCTACCGCTATGAGAAATCAGGGGAACTTTTCGGGCTGATGCGGGTCAGATCGATGCAAATGAACGATGCCCACATGTACGTGACAGAAGACCAGTTCGAGCAGGAGTTCATGGGCGTCATGGATTTGTACAAGAAATATCTCGACTTGTTCGGGATCACGAAATTCGTCATGCGCCTGTCGCTCCACAGCAAGGAAGGCCTGGGCAAGAAATACGTGGATAATGAGCGTCTTTGGTTGAAGACTGAAGACATGGTTCGGCGCGCCATGAAAAATGGCGGGATACCGTTCGTGGAGGCTGCCAACGAGGCCGCCTTTTACGGACCAAAAATTGATGGCCAGGTGTGGAGCGCGATCGGCAAGGAGTTCAGCCTGGCAACCAACCAGGTAGACTTTGCCCAACCCGGGCGTTTCAACCTGGTATACACAAATAAAGATGGAGTCGAGGAAACGCCTTTGTGCATCCACCGAGCCCCGCTTGGCACCCACGAACGCTTCATCGGATTCCTGCTCGAACATTACGCCGGTAACTTCCCGGTCTGGCTGTCACCCGAGCATGTACGGGTGATCCCGGTCACCGACCCTCAAAATGAATACGCGGAGAGTATCGTACGCCAACTGCGCGACCAGGGTATCCGAGCCAGCGCGGACGTCAATGCCCAGCGCATGAACGCAAAAATCCGCTCTGCCCAGTTGATGAAAGTGCCCTACATGCTGGTGGTGGGCGAGAACGAGACCAAAGCCGGACAGGTCTCTCTGCGCGTGCGGGATGGTTCCCGGGCGGACAATATCCCCCTGGCAGAGTTCATCACGCGGGCCAAAGACAGGATCACCAAGCGTTCCGGCCAGTTATAATGCCGGATGGAGAATCAAAGACGGAGAGCAGCTGCCCTCCGCCTTTTTGTAGCCCACATCCCATTACGGGTTAATTTGCACCGTGAATGTCCATGGGCCCGGGTGATAATATCCCATCGCTTCATAGAACAACTGCATGACCTGATCGTCAGTCATACCGGCCGGTTTTTGATGGATGACCAGGCCGCCCCCACCTCCGCCATTGCCGGAAGAGGTCACTAAATCAATGTCAATGCCTTGAGCCAGCAGTTTTTGCCGGGCTGCCTGAAGTTGTTCATTTGGGATGACTTCGATCATGGATTGCTCCAACTCAGATATCGTCAAGGTGATACTCTCGGGTTGGTTGTGATGGCCGACCGGAAAACCCAACTTCACACAGCGATCTGTCTTAATGGGAGGAGCCCAACCAGGTTCCGGATTTTTTAGGCTTCCTCCAATATCAGGGTCAAATATCAATGCGTATGCGCCAATATTGGCCTTATCTGCGCCTACCTGCAAAGATGCTGTAGATCCAGGTGTCCAGTCAGCGGAAGATGGCTTTTGAAAGCATAAATAAATCTGCGTATAGGAAGGGGTTATCTTGATCCTTTGCAGCAACATCTCCACGCCGTTGGCCGTGACAGTCTGCATCGGGTCGAAGGCGATGGCTGGATAGACCGACAGGTCCAGGGCGAAGTGTGTAACCGCTAGTGAAGAACTGCCCCCGAGCTGGCTCCCGATTTCCACTGCCAACTGTCCCTTAAACTGGCCCGCAACGAATTCGTTAGATGGAAAAAACTCAATCGTGAAACGGGTCGGGTCATCTGGTGGGGAGGTGATGCCCAAGCCGGTATTCAGTTCTGCACCGCTTGCATCCTCCAGGGTGGCGCTGGAGACCACAAAACCTTCGTGTGGGCTTTTGATGGCAACGACAAAGGCCATGCGGTTGATGTCCGCATAGGCTTTCTCGAGGGTGACCGTCATATCGTTGCCGATGTTCTCAGATCCTAAAGGTGGCTCCAGCGAGGCGATACCCGGGAACTGCATATCGTTTGGCAATTGATTCCAATTAAATGTCCAGTCGCCTTTGACGACCTCACCGGTAGAAGTGGATAGTTCACTAGCTGTCAGGTAAAATGCCTGCGCGCCGATCGCACTGACCGGGAAGGTAACCACCTGGCAGCGGACGCCTCCATCGGTCGTGACCGCGGTCGATGGGGAGGCCGTTACCGGAGTTGCGGAAGCCACCTGATTGGGATCTGCCCCCAATTGGATTGTAGGCGAGACCAGCCTCCAGTCTTTCCCGTCCGGAGGGGTAAAGCAGAGTTGTGCTTGAACGGCTTTGGAGCTCAGCAGGATCCATTCCAGGCTCATACCCAGCCCGTTAGCGAGCGTTGAGTAGGTATTGCCTCCTGTGAACGGACCGGCGTGCACAAGCTCGCTCTTGACATCAAAGCGGAATGTGTTCAGCACTTGGCCGTTCCCATCCAGAAGTGGGATATCGATGCTGACATCCGTGCGTGTATCGGTTGTTTCGAAGGTGCTAGCGTCCCGTACAATCTGATTGACAACATAAGTCCCAACAACCGGCTGGGCGTCGTCCTTGATGGCCAGGCCCGCGCCCCGGTATTGTTCCGGGACGAGCTGACCAAAGCCCATTGCCGGAATGCCCAGCGTCTTTCCATCTTCCAGACCGCTGGCCGAAAAACCGAAGGCCTGCTGCCCGTCCATCAGGTAGACCCAGTTGAGTGTCAGGCTGACCCCTTCCAGGGTTTGCAATTCACCAATGGCGGTGACTGGCTCGGGGGGCGTGGAGGTCGGCAGGCGGGTCGGCAAGGCGGTCACGTTCACTGTGGAGATCAGCCCGGCATCACTCACCGACTGCAGTCCGGCATCATTGAAGAAATGATAAAAGGCATAGGCTACGCCGGAAACCACGGAAAGGCCCAGGATGATAATAATGATTGTCCAGGCGAGTTTCCATTTCGGATGCATGGGAACGGGATTCTTTTTCTCCAAAGTAGCAACCAGGTAAGGCCACAGGTCTATGTTTTCAGGGATAGCATGCAGGGCGATAGCTTGCAATGATTTGCGGACGCTCTCGTTAGTCATTTTGAGGTCCTTTCTGAAAGCAGGCTGCGCAGGCGTTCGCGTGCCTCGTGAAGAAGCCATTTAACGGTGCCTGCCGGTGCTTCCAATTGGGCTGCCATTTCCCTTTCGCTCATGTCGAGGAAATAACGTTGGACAACAGCTGCACGCTGGCGGGGAGTGAGATCACGCATCGCAGCCCACACCCGTCCCTGGAATTCGATCGTTTCGACCTGCTCTTCGACCGAGGCACTATCTGCAAAAAGTTCATCAAAGGATTGCCTCTGTGAACTGTGATCCTCGTGCCTCGAATTTTTTTGGGCAGCCTTGAGGGCGGCATGGACAACACTGCGCATGAACCAGGGACCAAAGCTGCGATCCTGGTCGAAATGCCGGATCGAACGATATGCCTGCAGGAAGGCCTCCTGGGCAACATCTTCAGCCAACGCAGTATCGCGCGTGATCAAATAGGCCGTGCGCACAGCCCGGACCTGATAAAGGCCGACGAGAAACTCCAGACCGTCAATATCACCGCGTTTCAGGCAAAGGATGGCTTGCTGTTCGTCCATTTTCCTCCCGGATCAATTTGGTGGACACACATTATATATATCCGATGATACCCGAAAAGGTTGGGAATCTCCTTTTTCGAGTAATTTTATTGACGATTCGGACGACTTCATGGTATTATCAGCCCGCTTAAACCAGCCTCCGGGCTGGACTTCCGTTATTTGCAAGGAGAGCAGTATCAGCGCCAACGAATTTCGAGTTAATGAAACCATAAGAGTTCCTGAAGTACGCCTGATCGATGCAGCAGGTGAAAATGCCGGGGTGGTAGCTACCCGTGAAGCACTGCGAATGGCCCGTGAAGCAGACCTCGACTTGGTAGAGGTGGCTCCCAACTCCGTCCCGCCTGTGTGCCGCATCATGGATTTTGGCAAATTCCTGTACGAGCGTGAAAAGAAAGACCGAGAAGCGCGCAAGGCACAAACCAAGGTAGAGATCAAGGAAATCCGCCTGCGCCCCAAGACCACCGATCACCACCGGGATTTCAAGGTGGATGACGCCCGCCGCTGGCTGGAGCACAACATGAAAGTGCGTGTGACCATCCGCTTCCGCGGCCGCGAAATTACGTACCCGGAAATTGCTCTCGAAGACTTGAGAGAAATCGCCCTTGAACTCGCCGACGTGGGCACCGTGGAACAAGCCCCTGCCATAGAAGGGAGGGCAATGTCCATGATGCTCATTCCAGCCAAAGGTGGTCCCAAGAAGAAAAGCACTGAAGACGCTGACGAGAAACCAAAGCAACCGGATAAAATCGAGCAACCGCAGGAGTAACATCCTGCGGAATCTTGTGTAAAGGAGTAAGAGCTGTGCCGCGCAAGTTGAAAGAAGGGAAGTACAAGCTGAAGACCCATAAGGCCACATCCAAACGGTTTGGCGTTACCGGGTCTGGCAAGATCGTGCGCACCAAGGGCGGCAAAGCCCACCTGCGCCGCAAGAGATCGCAGCGGGTGAAGGCTTTGTTCGGTGAGATGGTTGCCGTCCAAGGGAAAAGCTACATTAAGCGCATACGGCGCCTGGCGCCACACATGAAACCGTAATACCCAGGGTATCCTGGAGTTTCCTGTAACCTATCCATTTTAAATTGCGACTGCCGGGTGCATGCAACTGGAGAGCAGGCAAAAACCTGCACCGGCGCCCGGGGGTACGCAGGAGGTAACGAATGTCACGAGTAAAAGGCGGACCACAAGGTCACCTGCGTCACAAGAGAGTATTGAATTACACCAAGGGACAGCGCATGAGCAGGCATCTGCTGTTCCGGCGGGCCAACGAGGCGATGCTGAAGAGTATGTGGTATTCTTCCCGCGATCGCCGCGTGCGCCGGCGCGATCTACGCAAATTATGGATCGCCCGCATCAACGCCGCCGCCCGGCTGAACGGTACAACCTACAGCCGGCTGGTGGCAACCTTGAAGAAGGCGAGCATCACCCTCAACCGCAAGATGCTGGCCGACCTGGCCGTGCGCGACCCCCAGGCTTTTGCGGCAGTGGTCAAGCAAGCCAGTCAGTAATCAACAACCCGTAGGGGCGACCAGCCGGTCGCCCCTACCTTGTTTAACGGGGGTAAAATATTCTTGTGAATGGCCCTTTAATTTCAACTACCATTTCAAATGGAACAATCCTCCAACTGATACAGGGTGATATCACCGCGGAAACGACCGATGCAATTGTCAACGCAGCCAACGAAAATCTTATCCACGGCGCGGGAGTAGCAGGGGCCATTTCCCGTGGGGGCGGTCCCCAAATTCAAATTGAATCAGATGCCTGGGTACGGAAAAATGGTCCTGTCAATCATGATAGCCCCGCCTGGACTACGGGAGGAAAGCTGCCCTGCCGGTATGTGATCCATGCGGTGGGGCCGGTCTGGAGAGACCCTCGTGGAACTGAGCAGGGTGAACAAGAGGATTCTAAACTGGAGGCGGCAGTGAGCGGATCCCTGCGCGTGGCAGACGAATTAAGGCTGGAGTCCATTTCATTTCCGGCCATCTCCACCGGGATCTTCGGATTTCCGAAAGAACGGGCTGCCAAGGTAATCATAAAAGCCATTTGCAATTATTTCAAAGTGACGTCCAATTCCGGTATCAAAACTGTCCGCTTGGTCCTGTACGACAACTCCTCCCTGTCTGCCTTTCAAAAAGCCTGGCATGATCACTTCCACGCATAATTCCAAAATGCAACTGGTACGCGACCTGTTGGGGCGTCCGAAGGAACGCCGCGAGGCCGGTGCGTTCGTGGCCGAAGGTGTGAGACTGGTAGAAGAAGCCCTGGCTGCGGAATGGCCGTTCCGGTTCGTTCTGACGGGGGAAACCCTGAGCGAACGCGGGAGGGCACTGGTGGCGGAGCTCAAATCACATGGGGTGGAAACCGAAGCTGTTGCGAAAGGCTTACTGCAGTCAGTGGGGGAAACAGAAAGCAGCCAAGGCATCCTGGCGGTCCTCGAAGCTTCGCATTTGTCCCTTCCACAATCCTTAAATTTTGTCCTTATCCCCGACCAGATCCGCGATCCGGGCAACCTGGGAACCCTGCTGCGAACGGCAGCCGCGGCGGGGGTGCAGGCTGTTCTTCTTCCACCAGAAACCGCCGAGCCCTTTGCGCCGAAAGTGGTCCGGGCAGGCATGGGAGCGCACTTCCGTCTTCCCATCCTCGCGTGCAGTTGGCACGAAATCCGGGCACATACCACGGGCATGAAAATAGTCCTGGGGGATGTGGAAGGCACAACTCCATACTGGCAAGCGGACTTCCTAAGCCCGCTGGCGCTCATCGTTGGCGGAGAGGCTGAAGGAGCCAGCCAAGCGGCGCGGGACCTGACAAGCGCGCGCGTGTCGATCCCGATGCCCGGCCGGAGCGAGTCGCTGAATGCAGCCGCGGCCGGCGCCATCCTGATGTTCGAGGTGGTCAGGCAAAGATCCGGGAAACAAGGAAAACGATAGAGATATTTGGTGGGTAGTGAAATCTGGTAGAAAATGGTATATCAATGTGGACTATGAAAATGACCTGCTCTCCAGCTATAATATTTATAGTGAAACTCCTTCAGTACGATAATTACGAAAGCAGTGAGAACCAGAGTGGCTGACCGCTGAAATAAGAAGAGAAAATGAAAATTCGCTCCATCACCTACTTTTGCAACCCTGGCTGGCCTCTGGATGAGAAAAAACTCCAGGCGGCCGGAGCGTTCCTGGCAGAAGCCAGGATCAATTTCGAAGAAGCCGGTTACGAGGTCCAGTCGACCCGGATGGCGACGATCCCCTTCCCGATGATGCTCGGCTCAGACAAGGTTTCCGAGACGCCGCAGATGGCTGCCCAATTGAGCCAGCTCCTGCCGGAGATCAACGTTGGTTACGCCGCCCTCGGCCCGGCACTGCCTGCAATCCCCGATAGTTATCGAGTACTTCCCCAAGCCATTTCCGTCTCCAAGAATATCTTCTTTTCGGGAGTAATGGCAGACGCAAAGCACGGCATCCTGCTCCCGGCAATTAAAGCCTGTGCCGACGTGATCGTCAAAACTGCTCGGCTCGACCCGAATGGGTTTGCCAACTTGAATTTCGCCGCCCTGGCCAACGTCGCGGCGGGCACGCCATTTTTCCCGGCCGCTTACCACGACGGGAAAGAACCTTCATTCGCTCTCGCAATGGAGGCAGCAGACGTGGCGGTGCGGGCGTTTGGAAACAATGAAACCATCGAAGCAGGCAGAAATGCGCTAATCGCCGAACTTGAAGAAAATGCCCAAAAGATGGCAAAAACAGCCGATATTTTGAAATTTAAATACCTGGTCAAATTCGGGGGAATTGACTATTCCCTGGCACCCTACCCGGAAGAATCCAGGTCCCTGGGAGCGGCATTCGAACGGATGGGTGTGCCAAAGGTGGGCCTGCACGGCTCGCTGGCTGCAGCTGCCATCCTGACCGAAGCGCTCGAACGGGCGAGGTTCCCGCGCGCGGGCTTCTCTGGGCTGATGATGCCGGTGCTTGAAGACAGCCGGCTGGCAGAACGTGCCGCTGAGGGGAGATTGACGGTCAAGGACCTGCTGCTCTATTCGGCTGTGTGCGGCACCGGGCTTGACACCGTGCCGCTGCCAGGGGATGCGACCTCCGGGCAGATCGCCGCACTCCTGCTGGATATCTCCGCCCTGGCGCTGCGCCTTGACAAACCCCTGACCGCTCGACTAATGCCCGTGCCCGGCAAACAGGCAGGCGACATGACTAATTTTACTTTTGGCTATTTTGCCAACAGCCGTGTGATGGCACTGAAGGCGGAACCTTTGGGGAAGGCGCTGGCCGGAACCGAAACAATCCAGCTGGAAAAACGCGGACATTAATAACACAACCTGGTCAGTAAACACGGGCTAATGGGGGATAATAAAACAATTCATATTCTGCTGAAACTGCTTTCTACTTCTGTCCCTCTAATCTCCAATACTCTCCCCCTCCACCCTCACGTTCCATCAACTTTGCTCCCACCAACTCTCGGCGCAGGGAGGCGGTGTCATCATGAAACCTGGACAGGATTTTATTTACCTGCTTCTCGGTGTAGCGATTCCCGGGCTTGAAATCCCGCACCACATAACGAAGGACGGCATCCAGCTTCTTCCGCTGGGCAGGGATCTCTTTCAGGCTGCCGTCCGGGCGGGTAAAATCAGCGATCACCTTGCGATCATAGCCATCAACATCCACCCCATCAGCCACGGAGACCAGGTTCGTGTGTGAGAAGAGCAGGCGCGTCTTCTGCAAAGCGGATTCTTCCAGCCGATAGACATTGTAGTAGCCTTCTGCCCGCGCTGAAACCAGCCCCACCTGCGACAGCCTGGAAAGGTGATGGGAAACCGTGGAAGCCTTCAACCCCAAAAGAGCAGCCAATTCTTCACCGCTGTAAGGACGCTGTGCCAGCAGGCCAACGATCTTCAGCCGGTTGGCATCCGCGAGAGCCTTGAAGAAAAGCACCAGTTCGTCGTTTATCTCGCTCATTCGGGTTGCCCTTCAACCGGCGCAGGGCGCCAGTATTTCGAGCCATCGCGTTCACGTGCCAATAATTTTGCGTCGATTAAATCTCTCCGCAAGCCGGATACATCCTCATGAAAACGGCGCAGGATGCTGTTGACTTCCTTCTCAGTGTAGAAAACCCCCGGTTCGAATGCCGCCAGAAGATACTCAAGAACAATACGGAACTTTGCCGCTTGGGTCCTTGAATTCGGTACCTGGCGGATGGTCCCATCCGCGTTCAAGAAAGTTCCCAGGATCTTTTGGCGATCAGGTCCCAGATCCGGTTTGGCAAGATAGGCTGGACGTTTACCCTCGAACTGGCGGCGGGTAAGAGCTTCCAACCCATCGGTATCCAATTGATAAAGCCCATCAGTGATATGCACCACGCCGACATGTTCCAGAAAAGCCAGGTGGTTAAATACTTCCCGGGAAGGCAGGGACAATCCTGCCGCGATCTCTGACAATTTGGCAGGTTTTTGAGCAAGCATTCCGACAATCTTCAGCCGGTCGGCATGCGCCAGGGCTTTGACAAAATCGAGCATTTCGTTGTTTTCCGACATAGTTTCACCTATATGTAATCAATTCGATATATATCTAATTGATTTTACTAGGTGTATGTGTTTCCGTCAAGAGTGGACGGACAGCTTCCAGACGCCGGGAGAACGATGATGCAAGCATAATGACTAGAAAGCCTCGAAATAGGCGAAAAGAGGATGGAATATTGGATGGAGTGTGAGTCCAAAAAAGAGGCGTATAATGTCCAAACCCAATTTTAATTACAGGAGGATTGTCTGTGGATCTACCTAAGAACGCGTATTTCCAGGGCAAGATCGTCCCCTACTCCGAGGCAAAAGTCGGAGTAGCCACGCATGCACTCAACTACGGCACCGCAGTTTTCGGCGGCATACGCGCCTACTGGAACGACGAGAAGGAAACTCTCTTTGTTTTTCGTCCCCTCGACCATTACCGCAGGTTCCTGAATTCGTGCAAGTTGATGTGCATGGAAGTCAACCAAACCGCTGAAAGCCTGACCGAGCTAACCCTGGAACTGCTGCGACGGGATGCCTACCATCAGGATATTTACATCCGCCCACTGGCATACAAGTCGGAGGAAGGGATCGGCGTACGCCTGCACGATCTGAAAGAAGACCTGACCATTTTCGCCCTGCCGTTCGGCAAATATGTTAAAAATGATACCAGCGCTCATGTGACCATTTCCTCTTGGCGGCGCATCGACGATAACGTGATCCCGGCCCGCGGCAAGATCAGCGGAGCATATGCATCCTCGGCACTGATCAAGACCGATGCAGCCCGCGCCGGTTTTGACGAGGCACTGGTGCTTACCCAAGAAGGTCACCTGGCCGAGGGCAGCGCCATGAATATTTTACTGGTGCGTGATGGCATCCTGGTGACCCCCCCAATAACGGATAACATCCTGGAGGGCATCACCCGCAAATCAGTAATGGAGTTGGCCAGGAACGAACTGGGGCTGACGGTGGTGGAACGTCCAATTGACCGCTCGGAAGTTTACGTCTGCGATGAGCTGATCCTGACCGGTACCGCTGCAGAGGTAACCGTGGTGACAAAAGTGGATTATCGTCCAATCGGAAAAGGGGTAATGGGACCCATCGGCGGGCAATTACGCAAGCTTTTCCAGGATGCTTTGCGCGCTAAAAACCCCAAGTACACTCATTGGAATGTGGCAGTCTGATATCCCACGCGGCACTCAATCATTATAAGAACGCGGCAAGTATGCCGCGTTCTTATTTTTAGGACAACTGTTGGGACTAGCGGTTCCTGGTAAAGACCACCATTACCAGGTTTTGAATGCATGTGCTGTAGGTGTCAAAATATATTTTGTCGGTCAACGGCTTGGCTGTATTATCCAATAACTGAATCCAGAGCGCTTGGGTGGAAGCAATTGGATGATCGCTCAGCACCTGTTCAAACCCGGAGGGGCCGTATTCAGTTGCATTCCCACTTAACATTACGTAGTTGATGACCTTTCCATTCAAATTACCGCCCATCTGAATCTCCATGAAAAGGACCGGTTTACCATCAGCACCCAATACTTTCCCGGCTACGCCCATCCAATTACAGAGTAGATCGGGGTGGAAATCTGTACTGGCAACATAGGTTATATCAGCCGAAGCCGGCATGAGGGTGGCAGTACCGGTCGTGCTGGGTCCAGTAGGCGTATCGGAGGGGACAGGGGTAGAGGATAAAGTAACCAGTTGCGGAATCAAGGTCCAGGTGGGAGCAGAGGTGCGGGTGGGTGGAGGGGGGAGTGTCTCAGACGGAGTCCAGGTGGGTTCCCGGGGAATGGTGGCGATGGTTTCGGTAGGTGTGGCAGTCTTATAGGAGGTTGGGAGCGCGGCGGGTGGGAAGGGATTAAGCGGAGTATGCGGGTTTTGATAGATAGTCAGTAAAAAGTACGCAACAAAACATATGCCCAGGACCACCACAACAGTCAGGACATTCCAAACCAGCGATTTCCAATTGATCTTCTTCGGATCAGGCTTAAGATCAAAATTATCCATAATTCATGCTCCCATCACCCTTCATGGCGCAAAGAGAATTGTACTTTGTCCACGTTGTTGGGTCAGCCAGCTTTGCACAGCATGTTCCTGGAGGGTCATCAAGGCATCGGGTGAGAGCAGGCGAGCGGGGTCACGTTCCACGAGATACAGGATGTGGTATCCAGTCTCATCCTGAATAATGCCACTGAACTGCCCGGGTTGGAGTGCAAAAGCTGCATCTTCTATGGCCTGAGAGGGAAGATAGCCGCGCGGGAACCAGCCTAACTCGCCCTTTGCCACCGGATCGTACTTGGCTGCCAGATCATTAAAAATCCCTCCGGCTTGCAACAAGCCGAGAACTTGTTGCGCATCCCCATCATTATAGAGCAAAATTTGCTTAACGTGTACTTGCTCAGCGGTGGCTGGGACGGAAGCAGCAATCTGGTCACGCATCCAGGCAGCGGCAACCTGTCGGCGCAGCTCGGATCGGAAACCTGCGTCGGTGTATCCGTGGGCAGTTTCCCAGGCTGCCAGTGCATCTGCCCCGCCCACTTGGGCAGCCAGAGCGTCCAGCCGAGCCTGGACGGTGGCATCGTCCACGACGAAATTCTGGGATGCAGCACCCTGCTCAAGGAGGAGGGTATCGACCAAATCGTTCCTGACAGCCTGGGTAGCTGTTTCAAGGCTGACAGTATTCCCCAGACCTGCCTGGGCCTGCTGATAGCGAGCCAGTTCGGCCTGGAATTCAGCGGCCGAAATGCCCTCTCCATTGACAGATATCGCCGGTGGGACAGGCGTCGCAGAGGGAGTTGGGATATTGGTAATTGTTGGAACAGGAATGGGGGTGGTTTCCAAACCACAGGCGGCAAGAGCCAGGACAAATAGAATCGTCAGCAGGGTCAGGAATCCATGTTTCGGCGTTGAGGGAGTCATGTGGCTGGATTATACCAATTTAAATAGTAAGGGCGACCTGCCCGGCCGCCCTTACAGGGGTACGTGATTTAGTAATCCATTCCACCGCCGCCCGGGGGCATGGGGGATGGTTTTTCTTTTTCGGGGACATCCGTGATCAGGCACTCGGTGGTCAGAATCATGGCGGCAATGGAGGCGGCATTCTCGAGAGCGCCGCGAACGACCTTCAACGGGTCGATCACACCGACCTTGAGCATATCACTATATTCGCCGGTGATGACATTGTAGCCGAGGTGCTTGTTGCCTTGTTCCTTGGCGAGGCGGCGAACGTTCTCAATGATGACTGCGCCATCCTGGCCGGCATTCTCAGCCAGTTTGCGGATGGGGGCTTCGAGGGCTTTGCGGACAATGGCAACACCGATGGTTTCATCGTCGCCGGTCATCTTGATCTTGTCCAAGGCAGCGACCGCATTGATGAAGACGATCTCACCACCGGGAACAATCCCTTCTTCGATGGCAGCGCGGGTGGCGGAGAGGGCATCTTCAACACGGTGTTTCTTCTCTTTAAGTTCGGTCTCGGTGGCAGCACCAACACGGATGATGGCAACCCCGCCGGAGAGTTTGGCAAGGCGCTCCTGGAGTTTTTCCTTGTCGTAATCGCTGGTGCTCTTATCGATCTCGACGCGGATCTGCTCGATGCGGCCCTTGATCTCGGGACCCGCACCCTTGCCGCCGACGATGGTGGTGTTGTCCTTGTCGGTGACCACCTTCTCGGCACGACCGAGGTCGGTCAGGGTGGTGGTTTCGAGCTTACGACCGGTCTCTTCAGAGATCACCTGACCACCGGTGAGGGTGGCGATATCCTGCATCATGGCCTTGCGGCGGTCACCGAATCCGGGCGCCTTGACAGCCAGCACGTTCAGCATGCCGCGCAGTTTGTTCAACACCAGGGTGGCCAGTGCTTCGCCGTCGATATCCTCGGCAATGATGACCAGATCACGCTTGCCGATCTGGACCAGTTTTTCCAGCAAAGGCACAATATCCTGTGCGGCGGAAATCTTCTTGTCGTAGATGAGGATGTAAGGATCCGGAATCACCGCTTCCATGTGCTCGGAATCGGTGATGAAATAGGCGGAAATGTAGCCGCGGTCGAATTGCATCCCTTCCACGTACTCGGTCTCAAACTGCAGGGACTTTGACTCTTCAACCGTAATGACGCCATCTTTGCCGACCTTGTCCATTACATCGGCGATCAATTTGCCGATTTCAGGATCAGCGGCAGAGTTGGTGGCAACCGAGGCGATTTCTTCCTTGGTATCGATCTTTTGGGCCATCTTGCGCAGGGCAGCGACGACCGTTTCCACGCCCTGGCTGATGCCGAGTTTCAGGCGCATCGGGTTGGCACCCGCGGCCAGGTTCTTCAAGCCTTCGGTGACGATGGCATGCGCCAGAACGGTGGAGGTGGTGGTGCCATCTCCGGCGATGTCATTGGTTTTGGTGGCGGCTTCCTTAAGAAGCTGCGCGCCCATATTGGCAAATGGGTCTTCCAGTTCGATTTCCTTGGCGACCGTGACACCGTCATGGGTGATGGTGGGGGAGCCGAACTTGCGATCCAGGGCTACGTTGCGGCCCTTGGGACCGAGGGTGGTGCTAACGGCATTGGCGACCACGTCAATGCCCTGTTGAAGTCGCCGGCGGGCGTCTTCGGAAAAGACAAGTTGTTTTGCAGCCATAATTTACATCTCCATTCTAATTATTATTTTACGATTGCGAGGATATCGCTCTCGCGCATGATGAGCAGTTTCCTGCCATCCATTTTGATTTCCGTGCCGGAATACTTGGCGTACAAGACTTTGTCGCCGACGGCTACGTCCATGGCGATCCGTTTTCCATCTTCATCGCGGTCACCAGGACCAATTGCCAGAATGTTGCCCTGTTGGGGTTTTTCCTTGGCTGTTTCGGGGAGCACGATGCCGCCCGCGGTGATGTCTTCCTGCTCGATGGGATCGATCACCACACGACTGCCCAAGGGTTTGAGATTAAGTTTCATATATGCCTCCTGAAATTGTGAATTGCGGGTATTTTAGCACTCTACCACTTCGAGTGCTAATCGCAATGATACAAGATTTCCCTTAGGACGTCAAGAGTGCGTGGTGATGTCTAACACAACTCTGATAGACCCCCCTGCTGCAAATCGGATCAACTCGTTGGTTATGGTGTGGGCGTTAAGTACGGAGTGGGTGTATTGAACAAAGTGGAAGGTGGCACATTGACCGGTGTGGGCGTCTGCGTCCATGACGCCTGGACATCGGCGCAAATCGACAGACCGGCGTCTGCATTGCGAACAATATCCACAACGTCGGGGTAGGCATTTTTCACGATCGTCAACACATCCACCGCTTCGGTACAATAGCCAGGCAGGTTGGGCCATGCCGACAGTACGGAACCGTAATTCAGATAGTAATAGGCACTGACCGGGTTAAGAGGAAGAGGCTGAATGGAATTCCCCGGATCCCCTGCGGGACAGCCGTTGCGAGCAGTGCAGGATTCAGAGGCAGTACAGCCGCGCACTGCACATTTCAAGGCAACGATGGAGGTCTCGAAGTTGCGGCCACTTTTATAAACAATACCCAATTGCCCATATAGGTCGGCATTGGTCGGGTCCAGGGCGATAGCTTTCTGGGCATTCAAGGCGGCTGCAAAGAATTCGCCCATCTGGGAATAAGTTTTGGCGATGGCAAGATAAGGGGAAGGGTCGGAGATCTTGAGTTGAACGTTCAAGCTGACAGCCTTGGCATAACTATCCAAAGCCTGGTTGTAGTAAGTCGTCTGCTGGGACCCTGGCGGGATGTTAAGTGCGAGGGCGCGGTAATTATGTCCGATGGAAATATATAGGAATGTCAAATTTGGATTAACTGTCAGGGATTGCTGATATTCTTCGATCGCCTGAAGGTAATCCCTGGTCGATTCAAGATAGTACGCGTTCACCCGATGAACATCCATCACCTGCGGACCAAGTTGTAGTGCAGACTGGATATTCGGTTCAGCCTGTGTCCATTTCTGCTCATCAATGAGGATTTCGGCATAGAAAGCCAGAGCCAGCGGATTCTTCCCATCCACCTGAATGGCTTGCAAGGCCTCCTGCTCCGCCTCAATAATAAGTCTATCGGCTGTCACGCCTCCAGTCCGCAATGCATCCAGATTTGGATCAGCGTTCCAGTCCAGAACAAAAGCGCGGATGGCAAGAACATTGCTGTCATCCGGAGCGAGAGCTTTCGCCTGGTCGGCATGAATGCAGTGCGTCGGTCAGGCGCGTCAGGCGATCGGTATCATTGGAAAGCAAACGCGAAGAATAGGTCTGGATGCGCGCCAATTCGGCAAATGCGGCGGCATCGTTTGGGTCCACTTTTACAGCATCCTGATAAGCGCTGATTGCAGCGGGCAAGTTACCGGCTTCGAAGGAGGCCTCCCCCTCGAGCAACCAGGAATTGATCGTGCGGGTGGAAGTTGGAGTGGGGTCAAAGGGGTTGCGAATCTCCCCTGTTTGCAGCCGTAAAACAACCCACGCTCCGGCCATGATAAATACGGCCAGTCCAAACAACCGATACAGGTTCGAGGTCCGGCGCTGATAAAATAAACGCGCGACGACGGGTAACTTTCATGGGGTTGGAGTAGGGGTAACGATGGGAGTGGTGGTGGCTGTCGCAGAAGGAGTTCCCAAGCATCTGGGAACAAAGCTGCTGGACATAGGCGACATTGTAAGCAGCATCGGTATCATTCGGGACGGAGGTTAGAAGGAGTTGGGTAATTGGCAGAGCTTCTCCACAGCGGTTACCTCTTGCCAGAAGGATGGCATATACATAATAGTATTGAGCGATGCGGGTGTCGTCGGCGGTCAGAGGCTGCGGCTGGACGGTCTGACCATCTTCATTTTTTCCACCATTGACCGCGAGAGATAGTTGGATCAAGGCATTTGGAAAGTCATTATTCTTATAAAGCATGAATCCCCAGTTGCCGCGCAGGTAAGGATCGGTGGGATCGTTCGTCACCGCGCTTTCAGCATACTGGACAGCTTTTGCATATTCTCCAATGGAAACCAGGGCACGTGAACTGTACAGGTAGGGACGGGTATCGGTGGGGTTTAATGTATTGGCAAGCGTGTACTGCTCCAGCGCCGAATCGATCACGCCCAATCCTTTATAGGATACACCAAGTTCCAGGTGGATTTCCGAAATATTCGGGTTAAGTTGTATGGCAAGCAAATATTCCTGGATAGCCTGTTCACCGTTTGCAGTAAGCTGAAGGATATAGGCGCGCGCCCAATGCGCTTCAAGGCTGTTGGGAGCCAGGGTAACCGCGTCTTGAGAAGCTGTAATGGCAACCGGGAGCGGGTCCAGGCTAGGGCCGGCATTATTCTCGTACATTTTGCCGTACAGGAAAGCCTTGTAAGCCAGGATGACACCGTTATTGGGGTCAAGCCGCAGGGCTTCCTGCAAGGAGGTGTCTGCTCCCGCATAGTCACCAGTCTGGGTCAACGCCCAGGCGCGCATGCCATGGGCCAGGGAGTTATTTGGATTGAGCAGGAGAGAGTTTTCGGAATTGACGAGCGCATCAGCATATTGTCCCGCAAATATCTGGACGCGGGCCAGGGCAATATACGTTGTCGGGTCGTCAGGCTTTACGGAGATGGCTTGCTTATACGAATCGATTGACGGAAGCAGTTTCCCTTCAGCGAACAAGTTCTGCGCATCCGTGACATAGGACCCCGGGTCACGTGTGGCTGTAAACGTGGGTAAAAAGGGTGTCTGGGCTGTTGGAAGAATGTAGCGGTCTACATAAGTGATTACAGCGATAAGAAGGACCACTATCACGATCAAAAACCAATTGACATGGGGGCGCCGCTGGCGCATGCTCCATTTGGAACCTCGCAGATACATCCAATCATCTTACCATCCTATCCAAATGGGCGTCAATCCCACCCGTACAATCTTGTGAATAATTTCACAAGATGGCGAGAGTTGATTGTTCCCACAACCCTCTTGCCAGACATTCCGCAACCAGCTAGAATTAGCCCATGGAGTTCGACGTATTTACGCTGCTCCCCGAAGTGTTTTTCCCCTATCTTGACAGCAGCATTTTGGAGCGCGCTCGCCAGCGCAGATTAATTGAAGTCCGCGTTCATAACATCCGCGACTGGGCTGCCTCCAAACATCATGTCACTGATGACGAACCTTACGGGGGTGGCGGCGGGATGGTCATGAAAGTAGAACCAGTCTTTGCTGCGGTGGAAAACGTGCTCGGAGCGGGATACTGACATCCCGGTAATCCTGCTTACTCCCCAGGGACGTGTCTTCAACCAAAAAATAGCCCAGGAATTGGTTCAACAACCGCGCCTGGCACTGATCTGCGGCCGATATGAAGGTGTGGATGAGCGCATCCGTGAACACCTGGTCACGGATGAAATCTCCATCGGCGATTACGTCCTGACCGGAGGCGAGCTTCCCGCACTGATCCTGATCGATGCCATTTCCCGCCTGATCTCCGGAGTACTTGGCGATCCGGATGGCGCACTGGACGATTCACATTCCGCTGGTTTGCTTGAATATCCTCACTATACTCGCCCGCCTGAATTCCGCGGCTGGGGTGTACCCGATGTGCTGCTCTCAGGCGACCATGCAAAAATCGAAAAGTGGCGCCGTGAGCAATCCCTGCGCCGGACGCTCACGCGGCGTCCCGATTTGCTGGAAAATGCTCCGCTTAGTGAGTCAGACCGCAAGAGTCTTAAAAAAATCAAAGATGAAGGAGAAATTTCATGAAGTTCAAATACGGCATGATTTTCCTGCTCGGTTTTGGCTTCTTTGGCGTCAGTGTCATCTGGGGCGTTTACAACGCTTTTGTACCGATTTTCCTGGCCGACAAATTTCACCTGTCCCCGATCTGGATCGGTTTCTTCATGACGTTGGATAACATCGCTGCGTTGTTTATCCAGCCGCCGGTGGGTGCCTGGTCCGACCGTCTGCGGACGAAGATCGGACGGCGCATGCCCTTTATCCTGATTGGTGCTCCCATCGGTGCTGTGGCCTTTGGATTCATCCCTATGGCTGCCATTTTGCCACTCTTCGTAGCATGTACCAGCACGCTCATCCTGAGCATGGCCATCTGGCGCACACCGGTGGTCGCGCTTATGCCCGATATAACCCCCTCCGGCAAACGATCACAGGCTAACGGTATTATCAATTTTATGGGTGGGATTGGCACGATCATCGCCCTCCAGACCGGCGGCACGCTCTACAAGCTCAGCCCGAGTTTCCCCTTCTGGATGGGTTCGGCGCTTGTCATCCTGGCCGCGGTGATGGTTTTCTTTTTCATCAAGGAACCAAAGAATTACGATGAAACCGAAAAAGAACCTGATATGTTCGCCAGCCTGCGCGAAGTGCTAACCGACCCCGATAAAAGTGCCCTGCGCTTGTTCCTTGCGATTTTCTTCTGGTTTATCGGCTATGCGGCGATAGAGACATTTTTTACCCTGTATGCTAAGAACCATCTCGGCATCAACGAAGGGGACGGTGCCACCCTGCTCTCGGTCTTGCCACTTTTATTCGTCATATTCGCCATCCCCTCCGGGATAATTGCCAGTAAGATCGGGCGGCGGGTGACCATATCCATTGGTCTTGTCTTGATGACCGCAATTCTCGTCTGCCTGTATATTTTTCCCACGGCCACGCTGCTTGCTCCAATCACAAGATTACCGCTGGTAGGGATTCCCCTTGTGTCAGGCGGTGCGCGCATGCTGACGGTTGCAGGTGTACTTTTAATGTCTGCCGGAATTGGCTGGTCCTTTGTGAACATCAACTCCCTGCCGATGGTGGTGGACATGACCAACGCGGCACGCATCGGAACATATACCGGACTTTATTACCTGTTTTCCACGCTCTCTGCCATTGTTGGTCCAAATGTCAACGGTTGGATCATCCAATTGACCAGCGGAAACTATAACAATATTATGCTAGTGGCACCGATCTTTATGGTGGTCGCGTTGGTACTGATGTGGGGCGTACGACGAGGCGAGGCGGCAGCGCAGGAAGATACTAATCAATTGCCTGGGCTGAAAGCAAATAAAATCGAGGTGCCCGACTGACGAAAATTTTGCCCGTGGCAGCTGCTCTTCTGCTGTTTTCCATCCTGGCTGTTCCTGGTTGCAGCTCTCCCGGTCCCGATTGTAAACAACCGGAGGTGTTTTGCGTTGGATTGGTTACGCAAGTCGGCCGATTGGACGACCCAGCAGAGAATCAGGCTGCCTGGGAAGCCATTCAGCAAGCCAAGTCGGATGGGTTGGCTGATAAGGCTGCAGTCATCGAGACGATCGACTCCCGGGATTACGAAGCGAATACGCGAGTCTTTGCGGATGCAGGATACGATGTGGTTGTGACGGTGGGAAACGATGCAGAGGCGCCCACATTTAGCATCGCCGGGCTATACCCTAAAGTCTACTTTATTGGGGTAGACCAGCGTCCTCCGGTTGACCAGCACAACCTTCCAAACCTCGTCTGGCTGGTTTTCCCGGAGGACCACTTGGGATTCCTGGCGGGGGCATTGGCAGCCGCTGTGACCCAAACCGGCAAAGTGGGAGCCGTTTTCGCTAGCGATGCGCTTCTGCCAATGAAACTATACGGGGATGGATTCCTGGCCGGAGCACTTTACAGCAACCCTGAGGTTAAAGCCACGGTCACCTATCACAACGAAGTGGCCCAGGGGACGAGTCTTGATGATCCTGGCTGGGGAGAAGCTGCTGCAAATAGTCTCGTTGATGAGGAAGTGGATATCATCTTTGCCGCCGGCGGAAGCACCGCTAGCAGTGCACTTGAGGCTGCAGCCTCACGGGGAGTGTATGCCATCGGCGCGGAAATTGACCAATATGTTGCGCTTCCCGCTGCCGCCCCACACATGCTTACCAGTGTTCTTAAACTGATTACGCCGGGTGTTTCAGACCTGCTCAAGGCAGTCAGGGATGCTTCGGATACCCAAAGCGCATTCCGGATGGGGATTTATTATGGCCAAATTGATTTTGCGTCCTATCACGAGCTTGCCGCGCTCATACCCGATGAGGTAAAACAACAGATGGCTGCCCTACCTAAGGCTTTACTGTCAGGCGATATTCATCTAAATGAACTTGTGCCTGCCCCCTGAGATGGAAATTTGCATTCTTTAATGTAGCTCATCTTGTTTTTATTACTGAGACATTGTATACTCACTATGCGGCAAATTCAATTAACTGAATTTAATTAAACCGAAAAGGAGGTGTGACTGGCTAGAAAAGAACCGTTCCCAAAATATTGTCAGCCAATGATTCAAATCAAAACCATAATTTCTTATTACAAGGAGAGAGGATAATGAAGAGAATAAGCACGACCTTTGCCATTCTGGCAGTAATTGTCTTGTTGTTCACAGCATGCGGTCCGGCTGCCACGACCGTGGCTCCTGCTACATCTGTTCCCCCAACTTCTGCCCCCCCAACATCTGTCCCACCGACCACTGTCCCCCCAACTGCCGTCCCTCCGACTGCAGTTCCATTCCGGGTCGGGTTTGTAACTGATACAGGCGGTATCGCTGACAAGAGCTTTAACCAAACTCAATGGGAAGGCATCCAGCAGGCTGTGACTGATTTCGGCGTCGCGGCCAAGTACATCCAGTCCACTGAAGCCAGCCAGTACACTCCCAATCTGACTGAGTTTGCAAGCCAGGGTTATGACCTGATCATTGCCTCCGGCTTCTTCCTGGGACAGGATCTGGCGAACGTGGCGACCCAGTATCCGAATGTGAAGTTCTCGATCGTCGATTACGCCTACCCTGATCCCACCCTGGCTGCAGGGCCCGGACAGACCGCGTGCATTCCCAATGTGGAGGGCCAGATCTTCAAAACTGACCAGGCTGCCTACCTGGCAGGTTATCTAGCTGCTGGCATGACCAAGACCGGCATCCTGGCATACTACGGCGGAGCAAAGATCCCATCCGTGACAATCTTCGGTGTCGGTTTCCAGATGGGTATGGAAGCTTACAATACCGCTCATGGAACCAAGGTCAAATTGCTCGGTTGGGATAACAAAACCGGCGAAGGCGTCTTTACCGGCGACTTCTCTGATCTTGTCAAAGCCAAGCAAACTGCCACCTCCTTATACGACGAAGGTGCAGATATCGTCATGGGCGTTGGCGGTCTGATTGGTTCGCCTTCCTTTGCTCTGGCGCAAGAACGCGGCGGCTACGGCATCTGGGTCGATACAGATGGATACGTTCGATGGCCGGAATATGCAAATGTTATGCTTACCAGCATCATGAAAAATATGGCTCAAGCGGAGCATGATCTGGTAAAGACGACCATGGACGGAAAGTTCGCTGGCTGCACCAACTACATTGGTAGTATGGCTAACAATGGCGTTGCCATTGCTCCTTATCATGATTTGGACAGCCAGGTTCCGGCTGCGTTAAAAGCGGAAGTCGATGCTCTCAAGGCTAAAATCACTTCCGGTGAGATCACGGACACTGGCTGCATTTCCTATCCGAACTGGTGCCCGGGTGGGTTGTACACTCCGTAAAATTGCAAGGCAGACAAGCTTAATAATCAGGTGGTGCCCGGGCGCGAATCGGGCACCACTTGATATAACCCTGACTGTTTTATCTTCCGATCCGAATTTACAAGTAACAAGGACAGGTGTATGCCTCCGATACTCGAACTGCGCGGAATCACAAAAGCTTTTCCGGGTGTGCTTGCCAATGACCACATCGACCTGACACTTAACCATGGGGAGATTCTTGCCTTACTGGGGGAAAACGGAGCCGGAAAAACCACATTGATGAATATCCTTTATGGCCTTTATTCTCCAGATGAAGGCGAAATTTTTATCAATGGGTCGAAAGTAAGCATCCATAACCCCCACGATGCGATCAACCAAGGGATCGGGATGGTCCACCAGCATTTCATGCTCATCCCTGTTTTTACAGTTACAGAAAACGTCATGCTGGGAGTGGAATCTACCAAAGCAGGGGGAATTCTGGACAGGAAGACGGTCTCCAAGCGTATTGCGGAGATTTCCTCACGTTTCAGCCTCAAGGTCGAGCCTGAGGTCAAGGTGGAAGATCTCTCAGTGGGTGTCCAGCAAAGAGTAGAAATCATTAAGGTTTTATATCGTGAAGCAAATATTTTAATATTCGACGAGCCCACCGCAGTTCTGACCCCTCAAGAGGCAGAAGAATTTTTCAAAGTGATCCACTCCCTGGTAGATCAAGGTAAATCGGTCATCTTCATCACCCACAAACTCAAGGAGGTATTGGAGATTGCTGATCGAATCACCGTATTTCGCAACGGCAAGGTGGTCGGTACGACTACACCCGCCGAATCCACAGAAGCCTCGCTGGCAAACATGATGGTAGGTCGCGAGGTGATCCTTACTGTTGACAAGAAACCAGCCAAACCTGGGGAAGTTGTCCTTGAGGTGAATGACTTGTGTGTAATAGATGACCGCCACCTGGTCGCGGTCGATGGAGTTTCTTTTCAGGTCAGGGCTGGGGAAATCCTGGGGATAGCGGGTGTGCAGGGCAATGGTCAAAAGGAACTGGTGGAGGCATTGACCGGATTACGACCCTTTGAAAGCGGGAAAGCCATCCTCTTGGGGAAGGATATTTCCCGGGCTTCGCCGCGTACCATTCGTGAAGCTGGTTCTGCGCATGTACCAGAGGACCGCCAGAGCGATGGGTTGGTACTATCTTTCCCGATTAAGGATAATCTGGTTCTGGACACGTATTACGAACCCCCCTTTGCACACGGCTTGAACTTGAATGCCAGCGAGATTGAAAATGCAGCTGAGAAACGAGTAAAGCAATTCGATATTCGTACCCCCAGCATATTTATCCCAGCCTCGACACTATCAGGTGGCAATCAGCAGAAAGTCATCGTAGCACGCGAATTCTCGCGTCCAATCAAATTGCTGATCGCAGCTCAACCGACCCGTGGTTTGGATGTCGGTTCCATCGAATATATTCACAACCAGATTGTGCTAAAACGCGATGGCGGATGCGCAGTTCTGCTTGTCTCCCCTGAACTTGACGAAATCATGAGCCTTTCAGACCGGATCGCGGTGATGTTTGCTGGGAAAATATTGGATATCATCCCTACTGAAAAAGCGACCAAGGAAGGTCTTGGGCTGCTGATGGCTGGCGTCGTTTCCAAGGTGCAAGCCGAAGCCATCTGAAACACAGGAGGTTCACATTGAATAAAGAATCCGCTAAACCTTCCGAACCTAAGCCTCCAGAAGATCGTCCGCGCAGTTTTTGGCAGCGCCTGTTTATTCGCAGGAGCATTTCCGGAGGAATCTTACTTCCGATCCTGGCTGTCTTCACTGCTCTTGTCATCGGAGCATTTATCATTGCTTTTACTGACATGAATACTCTGAGCGCATGGGGCAATTTCTTTCATGACCCATTAGGCGCCTTAAGCACCACCTGGGCGACTATCCGGGACGCCTATTCAGCCATGTTCATTGGTGCAGTTGGTGACCCAGTAGAAATAGTAAAGCAGGTTTGGGTCTGGCTTAAAACTGGTGATAGCAAGCAGCTATTGACCGAAATCCGACCGTTAGGTGAAAGCCTGGTCGTTTCTGTGCCTTACATTATGGCTGGCTTGGGGGTTGCCGTTGGTTTCCAATGCAACTTGTTCAACATTGGGGCCGAGGGGCAATTGTATATCGGAGGTCTTGCAACTGCTTATATTGGATATGCAGTCCATGGACTGCCGTGGTACATCCATGCTCCCCTGGCGCTACTGGCAGGAGCCTTGGCAGCTGGGATTTGGGGCTTCATACCAGGAATTTTAAAAGCACGATTTGGGGCTCACGAAGTCATCAACACCATTATGATGAACTATATTGCATTTCGACTAACCGACTACTTGGTCGGTGGACCAATGAAAGCTACGGGCGGGATACCAGCCACACCAGAAGTGCTGCCCAGCGCTGATTTGGCTACCATATTTCCCAGCCCAGTGAGATTGCATTGGGGATTTTTTATCGCCCTGGGGCTGGCGGTTGTTGTGTGGTGGCTATTATACAAGACCACCTTTGGAATGGAACTCCGCATGGTGGGCGCAAACTCAAAGGCTGCCAAGTATGCCGGTATTTCGGTGTCAAAAACGACAGCTCTTACCATGGCGATCAGTGCCGCGCTGTGCGGCCTGGCCGGGTCCATCCATCTTCTGGGCGTAGACCACCGCATGGTACGCGCTTTTTCTCCGGGTTATGGGTTTGATGCCATTGCACTCGCCCTTTTAGGAAACAGCCACCCGCTAGGGGTGGTAGTAGCTTCGCTCCTATTCGGTTTCTTGCGCGGAGGTGCAGCCCGCATGCAGTCAGTGGCTGGGACACCGGTGGAGATCATCCGCATTATCCAAGGTCTGGTGATCGTCTTTGTCGCTGCCCCGGAAATCATCCGCGGTCTTTACCACCTGCGCAGCTCACAGCAAAAGAAGAAAATTGCCGAAGCTGGTACGAGTGAATCCTGAGGAGATTGGCATGTCTCAAACGACGACAATTATCTATAATACAAAAGGCCGTAGGAGATTTTATTCCGGTATATTCCTTTTGGCAGAGGCAATTGCAATTTTCTTTCTCCTGCGTGGAACTCTTGGGATGACCTCAACTTTTGTACTGACAAGCCGGAGAGCAGGGGTCGATATTACTGCCCCCAACCTGGTTATTCCAACCTGGCCAGCCATCCTTATAGTAGGTATACTGACTGCCCTAGCAGGCGTCTGGCAGGTGTTAAGAGGCTTTAAAAGGCGTACAACTGCAGTCCTGATTACTATGATAAGCCTGGGGTTATTGGCGTTTCTTATTTGGGCCGCCAGGGATAATTCGCTCAACCTGACGGGTATGTTGGCCAGCAGTGTGATTTCTGCAACCCCCATAGCCCTGGCTGCACTCTGCGGAATCTACTCAGAACGTTCCGGAGTAGTGAACATTGGAATCGAGGGAATGCTGCTAATGGGTGCATTCGTTTCAGTCGTCATCGCAAGCGTGACCCAAAACATTTATTTTGGTTTCCTTATCGGTTCTCTTTCTGGGGTTGCCTTAGCAGCGCTGCATGCAGTCCTCTCGATCCGGTACCGGGTTAATCAGATCGTCAGCGGAACCGGGATCATCATCCTATCGCTGGGTTTGACGAGCTATTTCTATCGGGCATTCCTCATCCCCTATCCTAACTTGAATAATCCGGGACCGGTCCTTTCTTCCCTGCCAATTCCTTTGTTATGGCGAATCCCGGTCATCGGACCAATCCTGTTTAATCAAAGTCCCGTGATTTATGTTTTATTTGTCCTGATCATCTTTACCCATTTATTCTACAATTACACAAAGTGGGGATTGCGCATCCGCTCGGTGGGAGAGAATCCCAAGGCTGCTGACACCCTGGGGATCAATGTGTTTAGCTTGCGCTACATCAGCGTTCTAATCAGCGGTGCAATCGCAGGATTGGCAGGCTCATACATGAGCATCGGTTCAATCGGTTTTTTCAACGAAGGCATGAGTGCCGGCAAAGGGTTTCTGGGGTTGGCAGCCATGATTTTTGGTAACTGGAACCCTGGAGGTGCATTTCTTGGATCTTTCATTTTTGGTTTTTTCGACTCATGGCAGGATAAACTCGCCATCCTTCAGGTGGGAATCCCATCTGAATTCCTACAAATGGCTCCCTATATAGCCACGATGATTGTGCTGGCCGGATTCATAGGACGTTCAAGAATGCCTGCTGCTGATGGCACGCCCTATAAGAAAGAATAATCTTTTTATCCACGATTCTTGCATGAGGGTGGCCGGTCGGCCGCCCTTATGCTTTAATTATAATGCGTAATCGTCTCTGGCTCATTCTATGGTTGCTGGGCATATTCTTCCCGATGGCTTTCCTGGGATCCATCTGGCCGGCTTTTGGTCGATTATTCAACACCATTTTTACCCCAGTATGGATGCACGTTCTCATGCATGCCTTCCTTTACGCTGTGCTGGCTTTTATGCTGACTTTCTTTATCAGCCCCCCCTCCATTCATTCCTCAATGATCATTCTCAGCCTGGTATTTTTAGCTGGCTGTATCCATGAAGGCCTGCAGATCATCATAGCCGCCCAGTGGCCAGGCGCATCTGCCGAGATCTTCGATTTGAGCGTGGATTTGAGCGGTGCCATCGTTGCCCTGGGGCTGGCTCGTTTTATATCCCGTCGAACAACAAAGGAGTTCTCCTCGCGCCTACCCAAGTAACATTCAAGTCCGGGTCATTAAACGGTGCAATCGAAAGATATTTCGCCGGAGTCCTTCACCCGAGGCTCTTACGGACACATTTGTGGAAATTTGATTCTGTTATAATGAAAATACCAGCTCACCAATAGAAATGTTATTAAAATGCTTCAAAATCGTTTTGGAGGAAAGAATGTCACGTTTTACTAAAATAACCTGGCTGTGGATAGCCTTCATCGTGCTTGGCTTGGCTGCCTGCGGCGGTGGAGCACCGACCACCGATCCCTCGCTGGCTTTCACCCAAATATGGCAGACTGTTGAAGTTGCTCAGGCGGCGACAGCCCTGGCTGCGAGCCAAACTCCCAGTTTTACAGTGACACCCGCAGTCAGCCTGACCCCGCAAGCCAGCAATACCCCTTTACTGACAAGTACATTGCTGCCGGGTGCCCCATCGCTGACACCCATTTCTTCATTAGCGCCTCTTGGAACACAAGCGGGAGCGTGTGATAACTCCCAATTCGTCACCGACGTAACGATCCCGGATGGTACAGAAGTTGCTGCCAAATCGGAAATAGTCAAGACCTGGCGGGTGAAAAACCTGGGCCCATGCACTTGGAACAAGAATTATCATCTTATCTTCGGCTGGGGGGGTATTGGAACAAACTGGAATTCCAATCATCCAGTGCCCTTCCCTGTCACCGTGCTTCCGGGCGAGTCTCTCGAAATCACAGTTGACCTGGATGCCCCTTCCGCACCGGGGAATTATACGGCTGCCTTCCGCCTGCAAAATGATAAGGGCTATAACTTCGGTGATTCGCTGACCATAGTGATCTCAGTCAAATAGCCAGGAGCTTTGTGTCCCTCACCCAGACAATCAAAATTGAAGCCCGCCGTCTCGGATTTTCCCTAGCTGCGGTAACCACACCCGACCCTCCGCCCCATTGGCCAACCTATGAACACTGGCTTTTACTGGGGCGGCATGGTTCTATGGAATACTTGACTGACCTCCGTCGTGCTGACCCCCACCGGGTTCTGTCTGAATGCCAATCCATCCTGGTGCTCGCCACGCGATACCCAAACCCGGGACCAAGAGAGCAAAGTAAAAGTCCGCGTCCAGAGGGACGGGTTGCCTCCTACGCATGGGGGCGAGATTATCATCTCGTTATTCCCGAACGCTTAGAAATGCTGGTAACTTTTATCGAGACGCAGATTGGGAAGAAGTTTGCGCACCGTTTGTATACGGATACGGGACCAATCCTGGAACGGGACCTAGCCCAACGTGCCGGAATGGGATGGATCGGAAAAAATACCTGCTTGATCCACCCAGGATTAGGATCCTACTTCTTGCTGGCTGAAATATTGTTGGGAATCGAATTGGAACCGGATGCTCCATTCAAGGTCGATCGATGCGGAAAGTGTACTCGCTGCATCACTGCCTGTCCCACCGGCTGCATCCTGCCCGATCGCACCATAGATGCCCGGCTCTGCCTTTCTTACCTGACCATCGAAAATAAACAGGAAATCCCCGTTGATCTACGACATCAAACAGAGAATTGGATCTTTGGTTGTGATATATGCCAGCAGGTGTGTCCGTGGAACAGGTTCGCAATTTCGGACCATGATCCTTCTTTCAATGCGCGCCCGGGGATTCCTAACCCGGATTTGGTCGCGGAGCTGGCACTCACGCAAAATGAGTTTAGCAATAAATTTTCAGACAGCCCCATAAAACGCAGCAAGTGGAAAGGTTATCTGCGTAATATTGCCGTGGCATTAGGCAATTCAGGGGATCCAGTCGCACTCAAGGCCTTACAAAGCGCAGTTCAAAGTAACGAACCAGGAATCCGTGAACATGCACTTTGGGCAATAAATAATATCGAAACAAATTCTCATATCCGAGAATAAGCTATGCGCAATTTGCTGATAGCCACAAACAATATTGGTAAAGTCGGCGAGATCAAGGCTTTGTTGGGCGGTCTCGGCATCACCCTTGTTACTCCTGCCGACCTGGGTTTGACACTCGAAGTGGCTGAGGACGGGCAAACATATTCCGAAAATGCTGCCAAAAAAGCTTCAGCCTTCGCAAAAGCTGGAAGAATGGTTGCAATGGGAGATGACTCAGGTCTGGAAGTGGATGCCCTGGGAGGCAAACCCGGCTTGCACTCCCACCGGTTCTATCCCCTCCCTAATGCCTCCGATGCTGATCGCCGGAAATATTTGCTTGAACGCCTGGAAGGTAAACCACGTCCGTGGACTGCACGATTCCGTGCAACGATAGCAATTGCTTCACCATCGGGCGAATTAAAGCTGGCAACGGGTAAATGCGAAGGGGAAATAATCCCGGACGAACGCGGTTCACAATGGATTTGGATACGATCCTGTCTTTTTCATTCCCGAAACCGGGCAAACCATGGCAGAACTGGGGATGGATGAAAAAAATCGCCTTAGCCACCGGGCTCGGGCAATCCAAAATGCGATTCCAATCCTAAAAGAAATGTTGTTGTTCTAAATAACAGCTTAATGGAAAATAACCGGTCGAATTTTGGAGGAAAATATCGTCCATACTTCATTTTTTGTCCCGGTTATAACTTTGACACTATCCCACTATCCTCGCTAAAAAATTCCTGGATAATTTCCATGGAAATTATCCAGGAATGTTGCATAGCTTTTTTTATTGCCTTAAATCATTCACCCGGTACATAAGGAATGATCTTATGGAAAACGCTCAATATCCCAGCCACCCTGCGCGGCTGTTCGAGCATCACCAGGTGTCCCGCACCATCAATGGTTTGGAGGGCCGCGCCGGGGATTTTTTCGGCCAGGTTCTCTGAAAGGCGCCGTGGCGTTAGTTGGTCGATGGTGCCGCATACCACCAGGACCGGAGTGCGGATGACACCTAGGCAGGTGGTCACATCAAATTGGTCACTGGCGCGCAAGTCGCCATGGAAAAGGGAGGGGCGAATGGAAGATAATTGCTTGTATGCCTGGTCTTTCACTAATTTCGCGGTTACAGGCGTATTCATCAGTTCCTGAAGCGATTGGACAGCCAGGATAAAAGTAGCGGGATTGGCGGAATTATCAAGCACTCCAGAAGAAATGGGCAAGCGTGCGCCGGTGGCGATCAGCCCTATCCCCACGACCCTCTGCGGATGGTCGATGGCGAGGGTAAGAGCGATTGCCCCACCTAATGCATGCCCTATGAATACCGCCCTGGAAAGGTCCGCGGCATTCATAAACCCGATCACACTTTCTGCGTAATCGCCAACGGATTGACGACCTGGTCCTTTTGATTTTCCGTGACCAGGCAAATCAAGCGAAAAAACCCGCGCCCCAGGCAGTCGCCGGATTTCCGGCGGCCAGGATAAATGATTACCCCCGGCCCCATGAATAAGTACCAGGGGCGGCTTTTTTTGCCCTCCCCCTTCATGCAGGAAGTAGTGGATTCCAGCGACTATTGGCATTGGAGTGGGAGTTATTGTTTTCCGGGAGAGTAGTGCAGACGGTCAGCAGCCTCTTCCGACAGGGGGATAAAAACCTGAACCCGCGTTCCCTTACCGGGTATGGATTGAACATCTAATACCCCGTTGACAAGTTCGGTACGATCCCGCAAGTTGACGAGACCCAGACTGCCGCGCTGGTCATACGAGCGGTTTACCGCGTCGACATCAAAGCCGATCCCGTCATCCTGAATTTCGAGCAGGGCCAGGCCTTGTTCCAATTGACGGAGGCTGACCCAAACGTGCCCAGCCTTGGCATGTTTTCTGGCATTATTAACTGCCTCTTCAACAATATAAAATATGACACCCTGTTTACCCATTTCGATGGATTCGAGGGTTTTTTCGTCCACTTTGATGATCACATTCTGAGAATACGTTTCTTTTGTTTTTTCTGCCATGGATTTCAAAGCAGCCGCCAAACCCTGCGACTCCAGCACCAACGGCCGCAGGGTAAACAGCATATGGCGGATTTCTGTCGTCGTTCGACGAGCCAAATCCTCGATGCGACCCAATTCATCGCTGACAGCCTTTGGATCTTTTGACAACATGTTCTTCGCCAGGCTGACACGCATGGCAATTGCCGAAACGGACTGGGTGGGCCCATCGTGCAGGTCACGGGCCAGCTTTTTGCGGGCTTCTTCCTGAAATTCGATCATGCGTTCGCGTTCATTCACCACATCCTGGTAAAGCCGCGCATTTTGGATGGCAACCACTGCCTGGCTGCCGAGGATATCCAAAAGTTCGCGCCGCCCGTTGGAGAAAAATTCCGCCTCCGGATGACCAAATAATAGGACGCCATAAGCATTAAAACCGCTGCGAAGTGGAAAACAGTAAATCTCGCTGCAACTCATGAAGGTGACGAAGTGGGTTAATTCCGGGTCACGCCGTACATCCTGGAGCAGGACCGGCTTATCATTTTCGATGGCCTGGGCGATGACGCCCTCCTGACCTCGCAATACAACGCGCATATCGGCTGGCGTCAAGCGGCGGGCCGAGCCGACCTCAAGGGTATCCCCCTTAGAAAATAGGAGTACGGCGCAAATCAAGCGGTCATCAGGAGGAGCATCCGGTTCAAGGTTTAGCACGCTCAAGCTCAGGTCCAGTAAGGAATCGAGCACGCGCTGGTAATTGAGGGTGGCCATCAACGTGGATGTCAGACCGTAAATAGCACGCAGACGGTCATTTTCCACGGTTTGCTTTTTCTGCAGAGCTTCCAACTGAGATTGCCGGGAGCGACGAATCGTCTGGAAGAGGCGCAAACATAAATAGCCAAACCCACCGGCAACCAAAAAGGTCAGGAAGACCGAGGCACCCAGGATAAGCAGAGCAAACGGAGCCAAGGTTTGCGAAAGAGTCGTTCCAATTTGAACAACCATCATAAGGCACGCAGAAATCAATGCGCCCCAAACTTCAAAATAGATGGAACCCGTGATCAGCGGCAGGAATAATTATCCAAAATGCAGGACTAGAGAACCCCCCCGCCAATATAAAGTAAAGACCGGCAGTCAGCAGATCGACCCCCAAGCTAATCTCGCGATGGCGGGTCATCCGCAGATTCAACCCAGCCAACAGGGTCAAGACAATATTCCAACCTGCCAGACCGATCAAGATCGCGTTAGGGAGAACCAGTAATTGTCCCCCCAGCGACAAACTGATAATCAATCCCAGCAAAACCAGCCAGCGCAGGGATACAATAAACCAATCAGCGATGAATGGAGAGTCTGATGTGCGCATTTATACGTAAATGATAACCGAAAATTGTCCGAATGCACTAAATGTATAAAGATTGTAATGAAACTGACAAGATTATTAAGTGAATTGACCTCGTCATGTACCCCCTCGCATAAAAAAAGAGATGAAATTAAGGTATTCCCGGGATAAACAGGTACTTACAGACTGAATCCAGTGAGGGAACCTGCCTTCCACGATGTCGATACTTTATTCTGCATGAATATTAATAGACGGACTCTCCAAAAATACCAGGTACTCAGAACACAACTGCCGGAATCCGGTTGTGCCCATCTTGTGGTCTTGGGACGGATTACCTTAATTGATCCGGATGAACAAATTTTACTTGTTCATCCTCTCTGACATGCCGGCGGTAAATAATTTCCCTCAAGAATATTCGCAGGCGCAGTGGAAGCCAGGAATAGGTTAATCGGCGAATTTTCGCGCGGAGATACAACCAGGACAACCCACCGCCTCGTTCCCGGGCATAGACCGTCAGCATATCAGGGTAGCAGAGGTCATCATTGATAACGGACTTCCCTTCGCCGTGCAGTCGAAAAGTTGCCCATTTGTGCGGGACATATAGAATCTTTGAAACTTTTGCGAGCCGCACCCACAAATCATAATCAAAGGCATAGAACAAGGAAAGGCTCAGAGGCCCTACTTGGTTCCATAAATCTGCCCGAAAAATAGTGGTGGCTTGAGGGATATGGACCGAACCGCGCAGCAGTTTCTGATAATCGGTCTGACGGGATGCAAAATGCCCAATGACATTACCCTGCTCATCTGTCAAGTCTGCATCGCCATACACCATCCCAACCTCCACGTGAGCTTGCAGAGTTGCCACTGCATCTGAAATAGCCCCAGGGTAATACGTGTCGTCCGAGTTCAGCCAGGCAAGGATTTCCCCCTTGGCATGTGAAAAACCTTTATTCAAAGCATCTGCATGACCCTTGTCCTTCTCTGAGACCCACCATGCTAACCGGTCTGCATAGCGATGAATGATATCCCTGCTTCCGTCGGTAGACCCACCGTCGATCAAGATGTACTCGATGTTGGGGTAATCCTGCTCTAGCACAGATCGTATTGACAATTCAAGGAAACGCGCCTGATTGTAGGATGGTGTAACGATGGAAACAAGGGGAAGGTTGGATAATGTCATGGGATTTTTTGATGGAGGTCGAAAATCCAATACCCATCACCCTGATCAATCAGCTGGTAATGCGCAGTAAGATAATTGCGCAGATCGGGTTGGTTCTGCCATTCAGGGGGGGAAGTAATTACAAAATAGTCCTTTCCGGCTGTCTCTTCGTTAAAAGTTGAGGTAAAATCGGGTGGAGTCTGCCCGGCTAAAGTTCGTAATGCCACATCTGCATTAGTCGCCCACAGTGAGCCGCTGACCCATCCAAAGTAGGCAAGGCGGTAACCATAATCTCCAGAGAGTTCGATAATATTTTTATCATGACCAATCAGATTGCCGAGGTCCTGCCAGTAGGGAATTTCGGGGCGATAATCTGTGCTCACCAAAGAATTGCGCTCGTTCCACATATTCATGCCCACCCCCAAAAGCAACAAACCTGCAAACATGGCACTGGGCAGCCGGCTTTTCTGCTGGGTAACCTGCCGGATCAAAAGGTCTCCTACGGGGATTAATCCGATCGCGATAATCGGAATAAGCGGTAAATGGTAATACTCATGTGTAATAAAATGATAGGGGAAAGCAAATCCAAAAACGATATAACCGATCCAGCCTCCAATAAGCATTAAGCGAGCGGCACTTTTACGGAACAACAAAATACCAGCCAGGGAGATGAGCATGGCTGTAACGCCCACTATCCCGGCGGCAATAAAGAGCCAGCGAACATAAAACGATGGGTCCTTTAGTAGGGAAGGAAAAAAACGGAGTCCAAATTGGTCTTGGAGTGTCCCATTAATGAACAGGCCGTAATAATAGAAAATGAGTGTCGGAATGGCTGTAATCCCGGCAACCACCCAGTTTTTTTTATCGACCAGAATTTTTTTCAATGATCCGCGGCTAAGAACCATTCCCACGGCAGCTCCTAGCAGGGGAAACACAGCCACCGATTTAACCAAAATGGCAATGCCAGTCAATATTCCGGCCAGGATGGCAGATTTCCAGGTGCGGTGCATTTCCCAATGGTAAAGGGACCAAAGTGACCAGACTATGAGAGCTGTCATCAACGAGTCGGGCATGAAGGCCTGGCTGGCTGACATTCCAAAAGGAAGAAAAAGGAAATATGCCAACGCTATAATGCCGCCTCCCCGCATGGATAAATCTTTTGCCAGCAGCAAAATTGCTATTCCACCTGCCAGCCAGAACAGGGAGGCGTAAACTCGGCCCACCCAGAT
Organism: uncultured Chloroflexia bacterium; assembly: GCA_963760245.1. Classification (GTDB taxonomy): domain Bacteria; phylum Chloroflexota; class Anaerolineae; order Anaerolineales; family Villigracilaceae; genus UBA877. The sequence goes on from CAVXCH010000009.1 coordinate 64,072, forward strand.
TTGTTCACCGATGAAGCGGTAAGTTAACGCAGTCAGGCTTTCCATGATGGGTGGTTCGATCAATCCCCGCGCTTTCCATTGGGCTACCGCAAATACCCGCTGCCATTCCGGGGCAGTGGGCAGGTTGGCATAATACATTCCACGTGCAATCAACAGCGATCCATATTGGCGCGCCATGTAGAAGCCGTTGGGCAGATCTGTTAGATCCAATAGACGGATGCCCAGCCCACCGGCAAACAACACAACTACCAGCCCAATCGTCAGCCAAGGTTTAGAAAACAAATTAGTTGATTCTTTATTTTCCATAGTAATCCCCTAATTAATCTCAGGGTTGAACCAATGGATGCTGGAGATCATAGATAACATATTCATCTGTTTGGGCTAAGACGTGATAATGCGAATTAAGCAAATCTTTGATTATCGGCTGGTTATCGAATTCGCCAAACATTGTGACAAGAAAATATTGTTTTCCGGCGGTATCCTGGGCGAATTTCTGCGCCAGGTCGATATTCTGTCCGGCAAGATAACGAAGATTAATATCGGCACTGGTAAACCAGGCGGTGGATCCTTGCCAACCCCAATATGCCAGGCGATAACCATAATCCTCCGTCAGGCCGATAACGCCCTGACTGTGGCCAAGTAGGTCTCCAATCTCAGCCCAAAAGGGAGGTTCGTTTCGGTAATTTGAATTGACAATTTGATCACGTGAATACCAGACCGGGACGGCGAGACCTACTAGAACAACAGCGACAAGCACCAGGCGCGGGAATAATCCGGAACTGCGCTCATAAAATTTTTCGAATAACAAACGCAGGCTGGGAGCCATCGATATGGCAACGACCGGGATAAATGACAACTGATAATAGTCGTGTGTGTAAAAATAATATGAAAAGGCCATTCCGAAAATAAAGTATCCGATCCACATTCCAATGAGGAGTGGGCGTTCGCGTCTTGGGTCTGCCAAAAATATGGATACTATAGCAATTAAAGTAACTGTCCAACCAATATTCGAATTAATGATGAATGCCCAACGAAAAAAGAAGGCGGGATCCATCCACATATTGGGGAAAAAGCGCAGGGCAAATTGGGAATCCAAGTTAAGCCTCAAAATTCCGTAAATCGTATAAATTCCCACCGGTAAAACCATCAACACCCCCATTATCCATACCTGGAGATCGCGAATGGAACGCTTCAGCCCTTTGGATCCCAAAATGACTCCCGCAAATCCTCCCAGGATAATAAAAACGGAAAGGTTTTTAACAAAAAGTGCGGTGCCAGCGAAAATGCCGAAGAGGATTGCCCATTTCCATTTGCTGGTATTCTGCCATCGAAAAAGTGCCCATAATGAAAATATGATGAGCGCCACCATCAATGGATCTGGCATGAACGCACGACTGGCGATGACGCCGAATGGAACAAAAAGGTAGAACAGGGTTCCGATCATGGCGGCGCTGGTGGAGGCAAATTCACGGATAAGCAGGAAAAGCGCCAGTCCGCCCAGAACCCAGAATAACGATGAATAAATGCGGCCGATCCAAATGTATTCCCCCGTTAGGCGATAAGTTTGCGAAACAATGGTCTCAAGAACCGGAGGTTCCACTATGCCAACATTGCCCAAGCGATATCGCCAATTGGCGCGTCGCTGCCGGGACATCGGTAACATACTGATAATACATACCCCGCGCTTTAAGAGCAGAGAATAACTGGCGGGTCGAAGCAAAATCAAGCGGGGGATTGGTCAGGTTGATCATCCGCAGGCCAAATCCAGCCAAAAGAGCCAGAAGCAACGAGATCTTCCAAATCCATGGACGTTCCCGGAAGATTATTTTTTTGATACTAAAATTTTTCAAGAATTACCTCCAACCATTAATTATTGACAAGCACTCACATGCATTCTGTAATTAGTATTCATTGATTACTTTCGTAAATAATCAAAAACTTGCGTTTTTCCTAATGATCCCACCAGACCGCTGGTTCCTATTTCCCTGGGCGTCGGTCCGGGAAGGCTTATCGAAATCTTAGATCATGGCGTCTGACCTTCATCCGGGTCCAATAAAACCAGATAACGTTCCGGGACACTGCTGCGCTTGTCAAGGTTGGAATAGGGGAGGTTGTGTAGCCTTGAATAGTACCACATTGAACCATTATCTGTCGCAGCGTAAATAATTAGACCACCTTTCTGCCCCTGGCCCTGGATGAATACAACCGCATTTTCCTTCCACCCCTGGGCCACCCAAATATCAGGAAGTTGGAGCGCAAGCCAGCTCGCGAATGGGATTCCTGCCAGCCGTGCCATCTCAAGAATAAACGATCCTCCCAAGCCAAACAGCGCACTAATTGCGTCTGCATTCCCAATATTAATGAATTAATAATTCAATCTGTCATGACCAATTTTTCAAACGGTTTCATGACTCCGTAAGGGAGTAAGAAGGCCAGGGTTACCTAAAAAAATGCTACCCGAAACTGGCAGAGTAGCAACGGAACAATAGGACTAAATGCGAATGCGCATTCCCTATTTCTCCTGTTTCAACCGACGGGAACGCTGATGGTCATAAAGAGACCGGACTTTTTGCAGTCCCAGTAATGTAAAAAATGCAAGCAATACATGTTTCCAATCGCCAAGGGCGGCAGGTGGATAGAATCGGAAAGCCCGCCCATACGCTCGAAGGGCATCCTTCGACTGACCAGCATCGGTAAGGTAGAAGGCGTCGAACCGGTTCACTCCTGCCATGATTCGTTTTTCATTTTCTTTGATAATACCGGTAAACTCCGGTTGGGTTTTCAGGTCATCAATCAGTAATTTGGCTTCCAGTCCGTAAGCTGCTCCACGCGTGCGGTTTTTAGCCTGGTCATGGTAACGAGCTGCCGCCCAAGTCTGTGGTACATAGGCCAGTGGGGCAATCCGCGCCATGCTAATCCAAAGCAGGTTGTCCATCAACAGGTGATAAGCGGGGTTGAGAAAATTCACTTTTTCCACCACCGAACGGCGCATAAAAGCTGCCGGTTGGCAGATGATATTGAACGCCATTAGTTCCACCAACGAGTACTGACGGGCTCGCATCAGGTTCAAGGATCTGCCGTCGGCATCGATTGCAAGGGCGTCGCCGTAGACTAACGCTGCAGAGGGGTTGGACCGAAAAGAAGCGACCGCAGCAGACACCGTCCCGGGGAGGTAAATATCATCGGAGTTCAACCAGCCGAGATACTCCCCACGCGCTCTGCGCAGGCCCTTATTGACCGCCTCGGACTGGCCGGAATCCTTCTCGGACACCCACCAGGTCAAACGATCAGCGAAGCGGTGGATAATATCCAAGCTACCATCAGTGGAGGCCCCGTCCACAACCAGGTATTCGAGGTTGGGATAATCCTGTTCAAGTACCGAAAGAAGGGTGGCTTCCAGAAAACGCGCCTGATTGAAGGAGGGCGTTACAATGGAAACGAGGGGAAGGTCAGTCATGCTATTTGAAAAGAGAGGCGTATTCAACCTTTTGGAAGATGGTCAGTTTTCCGCCAACGGTGGCATCCAGAATTTGCCGTCCGTCTTCCTCAAAGGCCTGACGTGCCAACCGGTACCCGATTTCGGAGGTTTCAAAGTCGGGGAGTTGCCAGCGGAAGCCTTTTCCGAAATAACCGGGGTGGAAGTGGTTGGGATCATCGCCTTGAGAGACAACCGTGGTATTGGCTTTACCCGGCACATTGGAATTATGGTCAACCCCCACCAGGATAACCTGTTCGAACCCCATATGGAAGGCTATTTGGAGAGCCACATAGGTGACCGTTGCACTTTCCCAAACCCGGTGACTAACATCGCGTGCAAAGTCAGGATTATCGTAAGTAGTGTAGAGGAAAGTGGCAGGGATTTGATCGGAGGGAAAAAAACGGTGCGAGCGCCACGATAGGAATTTCGGCATGGGCAGCCCAGAAATGTCGGCAGTGCATTGCTCGATAACCAGGTCATTGACCGAAACAAAATAAGTGGTCCCGAATCCCAGCTCTGGGAACATCAGGTAGATGCGGTTCAGGCCAAATGTATATTCCGTTTTGAGTTTGCTTAAATCCGTCTGCTTAAGGCTGGGACCATTTCCAATAACAAAGGCACGTTTGCCTTTGTGGATATCTTTCAGCCCGGCCAGTCGCCTCATGCTCTCGCGCCGCCAGGGATGAAAGTAAACGCCAGGAAGGTCCGGCAGGTGAACTATCTCACTGTAGGTTCTGCGCAAGACATTCCAGGCAGGAGCAGGAATGATCTGTTTAAAGGTTTGCTTCAAGTAGCCTCTCGATTTTGATTATTCAGTGCTCAATCTGGCAGTTGCGCCGCCGTCCACGATCATGGCTTGCCCGGTCATAAACGATGACTGGCTATCATCGGCTAGGAAATAAATGGCATGGGCGATTTCTACAGGTTGCCCAACGCGCCCATTCACAGTCTTACGCGCCAGGTTATCCAGACGGGCGTAAATATCATCCCCCGTGACATGACCCCGGTTCAATCCAGCCCGCAGCATGGGGGTATCCACTGCACCCGGCAGAATGGCGTTGACGCGGATGTTATCCTTGGCAAACTCGATGGCAGTGGCGCGAGTCAAAGCCAACAGGCCACCCTTGCTCGCGGCATATGCAGCGATATTCGCTGAGGTCTGCACCGCGTGTACGGAGGAGACGTTAACAATCGCCCCCCCTCCAGCGGCTTTGAAGAACGGGTAAACCAGTTTCGCAAGCAGGAAGGCCGGACGCAGGTTATTGGCGATTACCATGTCCCATTCTTCAACCGTGGTTTCTATCAACGGCTTGGCAACCTGCACAGCGGCGTTGTTTACCAAGGCATCCAGTGTTTGTGTAAAAGCCTGCACTTGAAGAAAAATAGATTCCATTGACTCCGGCTTGGAAATCTCAGTTTGTATAAATAGACCTTTGACTGGAAAACCTTTACCAAAGGGGAGACGGTCCACGCCAATGACACGCCAGCCATTATTGGCAAAGAGATGGACAGTGGCGCGTCCAATGCCGCCCGCAGCACCGGTAATCAAAACACTTTTAATTTTCGGCATAATCATTCCTTTTCCGTGCCCTGGAACGGGATCCCAAGGCCGTCAATCAGATTCTTAATCGTGTTCCAATGTACACGCTCCCAGGCGGCGGGGCTGGAATTGGCATTGTGCGGAGCAAGAATAACGTTATCCATTTGTATGAGGGGGCTGCTGGCTGGAAGCGGCTCAGTTTCGAACACATCCAGGGCCGCACCAGCGATTGTACCAGCCAGAAGTGCCGCGACCAGCGCCGGTTCATCCACAATGGGGCCACGAGCAGTATTAATGAGGATCGCTTGCGGACCCATCAGGTTCAAAGTATGGGCGTTAATAAGGTGTTGGCTGGTCGGGTTCAGCGTGCAGTTCAAGGAAACAAAGTCGGAGCGGGCAAGCAAATCGTCCAACGACGTCATTTTGATCCCGGTTTCAGCGATGAAAACGTGGTCTATTTCGACGATGTCATTACCCAGGAGTTCCATCCCAAAAGCATACGCCCTACGAATGACGGTTTTTCCGATCGTGCCCACTCCCACCACACCCAGTGTGCATTCGTGCAGAGCTCTACCGGCGCTTTTCTTCCATTCGCCGGCTTTCATGGCCTTATCCATCCAGGGTTGCCGTCGGGCAAATGCCAAAATGTAACCCATCACTGTATCCGTGACCGGCAGGGTAAATGCATTAGGCGTGCGATAGAGTTTCACACCAAGGCGTTCGCAGGCTGCGGAGTCGAATCGAGTCCACACCGGTGCCCCACTTCGAGATGACTTTCAAACGCGGTGCACAGGCGGCAAGAACCTTGGCTGTGAAAAAATCGTCCCCGCAGATGACGCCATCGAATTGACCGGCGTATTTCAGTAGTTCGTTTTCTGACAGGCGTTCCAGAACCTTAGGGGTAATCAAATCCAAACCGTGACGTTCCAGCACCGGGCGGAAACGGTCGATGGATCGGAGCATATAGGGAGAAGAGAAAAGAATGGTTGGCATAGGCAGTTTCGGAGATCAAATATGGATTGAGAGGTTATTGCTTGCGCTGCTTCATTAAGAAATCAGTTATTGAAAAGTCAATTTCTTCATCAATGTCCCAGGCTTCAGCGGCGTTGATCTCGAACATCATGGGATTTTCTCCGATGCGGTTGCTTCGCTTGGACAAGTTTTCACGGGTGAAAATATAGATGCACGAATTTTCTTCATAAACCGGTGGCAGATCCTGAGTTTGTAGTAGGACATCCGGGTCGTGGTTTAGCGCATGTCCCTCACGGTCGTAAAGGCGGGTGTGCAAGCGGGTTACCGAGAAGAGCGAATCATGAGCGGGATAATCGACTAAAAATGCCTGGATTGCTTTCGATATCGTCCATGGGCGGAGCAACGGATTGGTGCTGTGAGTTTGGAGGTAGAAATCGGCCTCCGCTTGGGATGTATCATATAATAAAATTTCATTCATTGAAATCGAGTCAAGGCGCAAATGTGCGGGACGCTCGATCACCCTTATGTTCGGGAAATCCCGCTTCAGACCTTCAATTACCGGGGGTGAATCTGAATCCACCAGGATTTCGTCGACCTCGGGAACTGCCACCAGTGTTTCGATGATGTACTGATAGAGCGGCTTGCCGGCCAGCTGACGATAATTCTTGCCAGGAACACGCTGCGAGTGGTGGCGCATGGGGACAAGGGCGACGAGTTTAGTCATGGTTTATGTATTATACCGAATCAGCTCATCTATTCGCTGTGCGGGTTTTGGGAGCATTTCATTTCGGCGGATCGGACGAATAAATTCATAAGGATTTAAATTATGCCAATTAATACACGTATTGGCTTACATCATCCCATTGCTGTGCCTATTATTAAGTGTGCAATATTGTTCGCTTAACAACCTTACCGCTGCTCTTTGGAATAGACCTGCCTGGTGTGGTAGACCAAAATGGCGCGACGTCTTTTTAATAATGCCTCGGTGATGCCTTTTTATTGAGAAAACAAGCTAATTTTGCTAAGTTGATATAACGGTTTTCACGTGATTTACTCATGGGCACCTATTTACAATATCATTCTTGTCTGCCCGAACTAATAACATAACTTATTTTGAATAATATTGCTGATACAAGTCATCACGAACGAAAACCAATCCTAATGTGTCCCGATAGATCAGGTGGTAACCGTTAATCGTCCCATTTTCAGCATCGTTGTAGAACTGCTGGTTCAAGGCGAATAAGTCTGGGTCAATGCCGATTGCATCGGGGTTAATATAGTCAAGGATGCGCTGTTGCAATAGCAGCAATACGTCGAATTTGTTCTCTTTTATATAACCATACTCCAATAGATCATAATTGGTCTCGAGTTTCCAACCAGAAGTTTCCGGCACATATAAACGATAATCGTAGTAAACGGAAAGCGGACCCTCCGGCAGTGGTGCAAGCTTTTGCTCAACCACCGAATAGAACTGGATACGTTGATTATTATCAGCTCGATGCAAATCTGAGTTAAAGCGCTGAACATCACTACGCACGAACAGAACGAATTGAGCGAAAACGATAACCAGTATGATTATTCGCAGGGAAACATTGGCGATAACGGAGAAGCGAGGGCTAGGCGTCACTCGCAACTTCTCCAACTTTTCAGGCAATAAAATTGCCACACTGGAGATAAGAGGCAGCGCTACCGGCATCCAATATTGGAATTTAAAATGTGTCAAAAAGAAGACGACCACACTCAGCGGAACAAGCCACGTAAGAATCAGAGCGTGCATCAGCCGCTGCGATCCTCGCCACGCGCCCCAGATCGCCGCGCCGATAGCAATGAAGATAAAAGCCAACTCACCAAATGACTCATGAATTAGCGGCCAGGCTGCTGCCAGGCCTTTTTCATATATCACCCCATAGCCTTCTTCAAGCAGCCAGGTCTGTTTGTTAAATATATAACCATAAGCTGTGCGAGCCCAATGGGAGAGTAAAAATGGATTGGCGGCCACGAAAGCAATACCCATCACAAGAAGAAAGGCGATTGCCATCCCGACCAATCTCTTCCAGGAGACCTTTTTGAGCAGCACACCCAGCAACAGGGTCAACCCCACTGCCAGGAAGAAATACACTCCAACCAGTTTAATCGCGGTGGCAACGCCGCTGAAGATCGCCGCGATCAGGAAATCCCACCCAAAGTGCAAATTATCTTTTTTAAGGAAAAACAATGTCAGAACGACAAATAGGAAAGTGATTCCGTCTGGGTGCCACCAGAGGTTATTTTGGACTACTGCCGGCACGCTGAGAAGAAGAGCAAATATGACTGGCGAACGATAGCTGCGAAACCCATCCTGCATATAAACCAGTAACAGCAATGCAACCAGCATTGGCAACACACTGACAATCTGCCGTAGCAGTAGCATGATCTGCGGCATATCACCCAGTCGACCCAGCCACTGCAATGGAAGGATTACGAGGGCGGATGAAGCGAAGTATGGGAAACCATAATAGTAATAATCGTAAAATACAAAGTGCCTCAGCGCCAAGTTCAATGTCGAGACTGGTGCGATCATTTGGAAGATATAAGGCAGGGGTGCTGCTTCGTCTGGCTGGAACATCTGCACCATTGAAAGGTTCTGCGAGGCGACTGCATTGGGCAGTGCAAAGACACCAAAGTAAGCCAATGCCATGAACAGCAAAAGGGCAAAAATCCACTTCTGGGTGGACGTCATGGAAATATTATTCTTGAATAATCTTTGACGAAAACGTTGATAGACTTCCATAATTTTATGGGTCAGCCAAATGAAAATGAAGGTTTGGGTCTCCTCTGCATTCGCTGCAGGCAATTCACTACTGTTTGTAATACCGAATCGGCTCCACTTCGCGTTGTTCAGACTTTTCGAGCGCCTCTAGACCGTGCGGATAATAGAACATTTGGCGCAAACTCCAGTTCCATTCCAGCGAGCGCCGGTAACCTTGATATGTGCCCCAAAATTGTGCGATGCGGAACCAAAATATGCTGGTTGCGTTGCGCCAAAACTCCTGGCTGCGGGCAGCGTGCCAAAGATCACTGGTGATGTTGGCCAAAGTCATGCGGAAAAAGTCATAAAGGCTGAAATGCGCCTCGGGGTAAATGCATTTGAAGGCCATGGCCTCCCGCCGGTAACGGTTCAACACATTGCGCGGCGTTTCGTTATGAACATGCACAACTTCCGCCTCTGTAACATACGAAATGACATATCCAGCACCCTGCACGTCTTTTGCCCAAGCCAGATCTTCCAGCCCGGTCAATGTCTCGTCATAAGGATGGGCCTTCCAGACCGGTCGCCTTAGCGCAGCATTGGCATTGTTGCAGAAGGGATACTTTTGGCGCGTCGCGGATTCTTGCGGATACCAACGAATAAATATCTGCTGCTCTGAAAACTTCGAGCTTTCGTTACCGCGCTGTTTCCCATAGGTCAGGGCTACTTTTGGGTCCTCGAATGGTTCAAGCAGGCGCTCCAGCCAGTCTGGGTAAACTGGATAAACATGTGCGCTGGCAATGGCAACCAGGTCGCTGGTTGTGACGCTCAAACCCAGGTTCAAGGAACGTCCGAAGGTGAATTCTGCCGGTGGGATTTGCACCACAGTGGCACCGTACTGGGCCGCAATGGCTGCGGTCGCATCAGTCGAACCTGAGTCCACCAGGATGACTTCAACATCTCGAACCGTCTGGTGGCGGACACCTTCCAGCAGCCGCCCAATATGGGATTCTTCATTAAATGCACGGACAACCAATGAACAACGCACGAGTCACTCTTTCAGGAGGAAATTTCCATTATGCAAAATGCCGTCCACAAGGGCGGAAATCGTGGGCGAGGCAGATACAGATAGAAGTTGAAGCGGGAATTTTTTCAATTTCACGAAGCCGCGCTGGGCAGTTGGTTCCAGGAACTCGCCGAAACGCAGGGAAGCGAGAAAATAATGGAAGTAAAAAAAGCGTCGTGAATTGCGGGTATGGTCTGGGGGGATCTTAAGCTTGTTGGTCGAAAGGAATTTCTCCAATTGTATAAAATATGCTTCCGCCGAATCGGGAAAGAAGACCGTCCCGAAATCTGTAAAACGGGCACTCCCCGCGCACAAGACCGGTACGCCCATGATGGAAGATTCCAACCCGATCGTCGAGTTATAGATCATGATGAATTTCGCAATTCGGATTAATTCATAGGAGCTGATGTATTCATCCGGAGCGATGAAAACAAAATTAGACAGCCCGGCCGCACCAGTTTGTTTTACCCACATGGCCACGCTTTCGCGGCTGACCTTGCCGGCACGGGTTTCATCAGGATGGGCGCGGATGACGAAGAGTGTCTCGGGGTGTTTTTTGATCACCTCCAGCACCCGGTCCAGCCAGGTGAACATATCCGGGAAAAAAGCATTCGAGTGCTGCTGAGTGGTATCGAAGATGACATTGGTAAAGATCGGGACGATCTGATTGAACCCGGCTGCCTTTTGCAGGAACGCCTCGTCCAACCCTTTCATCTCCGGGAAAAAACGGATGCCGGCCATGCTGAATTTTCCCTTATAGCGATTCTGCATGAGTTCATCCAACCGGGTGTTCTCTTTTGGATCGAGCTCAAAATTTTCATCCATATGCATCGGAAGGGCAGTAGCCTGTCCTGCCGTAAAAAAACCGCTCAACGGATACATGCTGACTTCATGGGTGATGGCTCGCACACCGCGCCGCGCAGCCAACCAATAAACGGCTGCCTCAGGGAACGTCTGGCCATTAAAAAGTACAATCGCCTGGGGATTGGTTCGCTCGAGCAACCGGTCAAATTCATAAACCACGTTTAAGGCGGAAAGGATGAACTCACGGACCAGGAAACGGGTCGGCTCGTCATCTTCCAAAGACAACCGGCGCAGGCGCCAGCGGACCGAGGGCAGGACCAGCTCACCCAAGGGAATTTTCACCTGCTCGAAAGGATGCTCATATTGAACCAGAGCCTGGATATTTAATCCGGCCAGAGCCTCGCTAAGTACTTCATCCCGTTTGAAGTTAAAGTAATTAGTGGTTGAGGCCCAAAAATTGGCTCGGGATTGCCGCAGGCAGAGGCGGCAGGGCATGGACTGGTAGATGTCATCCTGATTCGTGCCCTGCAGACAGCGGCTCATTCCGGCCTGGCAGACGAAATGGACCACCGGGGTACCCTGCAACCGGACTGCCCAGGATGCCAGCAGTGAAAAAGCTGCGTTCAGGCTGTGGCCACGTATGCGTGTGGAGGCATTGAAAAAGATGACGGGGTTTTGCGTAACATTTACGATGGCCCACGCTCTTATTGCCCGGGCCAACTGGATTGTCTGCCAGTCGTTCTTTATGCTCGTACTTCCTGTCTGAAGCCGGTGGAGGCCTTTTTGGATGGGATTCATTTTTCTTCCTGGGCTTTTGCGTATTCAACGGAAAGGCGCTGGATGGCTAAAAGAAATCCCTGCCCAGCGTGTTGGTGGCCTCGCCAAATTTCAGGAATCATCGTGCCGTGGTAGTCCTTGGTGAGACGGAAGAAATGGACCCAGTCAATGCTGCCTTCTCCGATCTGCAAACCTTCCCCATCCAGGCCGGAGCCATCAGAGAGATGCAGGTGACGGGTATATGGCAGGAGAGTCTGGACCTGCTCGTAAAAATCCACGTGAGCCCAGTTGCAGTAGAGTTTGCTGTGGGAAGAATCAAAACAAATATGCAAGCCACGCGGGACGATAAAATCGTGGATCTCGTGAGCATCCATGAAGGAATTGGTCACCCATTGCCCTCCAAAGTACCATGGATGCGGAGGAAGATTCTCGAGCAGGAGTTCAACACCTTTGGAGTCAATCTGTTCGATTGACCGGCCCAAATTATCATACAACTTACGATTGTCGTGAATGGGCTGGTCGAGAGTCATCCCACCGGGATGTACGATAACTTTCGGAATACCCTTAAAATTTTTCGCCATGTCCAATGCCAGATCGATGGATTTCTGCATCAAGACAACGGAATCGCAGCGCTTTTTTTCGTCCGTCGAACACAAATCCACCAGGGTACGATCCCAAAATTCAGGAGCGTGTACTACCAGCGGCATGTCATAATTGCTGCCAGGGTACTTTTCATTTAGGTCATGGTCCGTAAAGTGAAACTCCAATAGATGTGGTTTATACGCTAGCAATTCTTCATAATCCCGGAAGCGAACCGCGAAGCCCCACTGCATGGGGAGAGTATGTTCCGTATTCATTTCAGGGTGAATGCCCAAATCCCCATCGACGAATGGCTCGTCGACTTCAATGAGGCGGGTCGCACGCTTTCCAAGTAATTCCGGGTAGCGTTGCGGCGAAAGTCCCAGCCCTGGCCCCTTAACCGTCACCATTTCGGGGGTGATGGATTCACCAACTTCAATGTTGCGCGCCGCCACCAGGCTTTTGGCGAGGGTTTCGCGGTTAAGAAGTTCGCCCCGGGAGAAGAATTTCTCTTCCCCCATTCCCAATGCCAGGGTTACCAGGCGGATATCACGAACCATCTTCTTAAAACCTTGCGGTTCCAAGCTGGCAGCGTGGTCGGGTCCATCCATGGCACGGTCCAGGGTGATATGCCGTTCAAGGATGTTTGCGCCCAACGCTGACGCAACAATGGAAACAGCAATGCCGCGCTCGTGACCAGAGTACCCAACAGGCACATCATACTTTCGTAGCTGGTCCATGTAGCGCAGGTTTATGTCTTCGAAGGCAGCCGGATAAGTACTATTGCAATGCAAAAGGGCAAACTGTGCTTTGCGGTCTTTTAGATACTTGACAGTAAAATCGACCTCATCCGGTCGTGACATCCCTGTGGAAAGGATGAGCGGTTTCCCTTTCTTGATCAGATGATCGATCAGGGGCAGGTTGGTCAAGTCGGCTGAAGCCACTTTATAAGCAGGTACTTCCAGGGATTCCAAAAAGTCGGCGCTCTCCCGGTCGAAAGGGGTGCAGAGGAAGGTCACTCCCTTTTTCTTGCAGTGCTCGGCAATTTCCTGATAAGTGCTTTCGGGCAGTTCCACCCGCTGCAGAATCGGCAACAGGTAGCGCAAACTCTTCTCGCCCGCATTGACGTTATCCAGGAATTTTTGAGGGTAGATCGTATCAAGTTTGCGCTTCTGAAATTTAACCGCGTCAACACCAGCGCCCGCAGCAATGTCGATAAGTTCGAATGCAAGTTGCGGGATACCATTATGATTTACACCGATCTCTGCGATGATGTAGGTGGGATGTCCATCCCCAATTAGTCGGTCACCAATTTTGATATCAGCCATAAGTATTCCTTTTTTGCAGAATATATACTTTAAAGCACCGATACCCACTCTGAAAAGACTTCATTGTTTGCAGTTATAACAATTTAGGAATAATTTAATTCGGTTGACTCGAAAAAGCAGCTTTATAATTAATTTCGATTTCGTATTTCATAAGTTAAATCATCCTTCCTACTTTTCAGATTGGGTCTTGCCCATTAGAGTAAGAGTCTAAGGCCAGCCATAAACATATTCTTCTTCACTGACGTTCAACAGATGCAAACCTAAAGATTGGATACCTTGGTCAACCGCAGTGTAATTGGAATATGCCGTGGAATCTACCACCACGTAAGCCACGCCCAGTTCCTTCAGCAAATCCACGCTTTCAACGGTCGGAAAATCATCCATGACCGGCTGGATGCGCTGGTATTGTTCAGTGGAGTTGCTGCCAAAAAAACCCCCCAGGTAGGGTTTCTGGCTTACTAACGTATCGTAAACCTGTCCCTGGCTGGATTCGTAGCTGAACGGGAATTGAGCAATCGCTCCCGTGTCTGGCTGAGTCGCCAGCCAGTAGTCCACCGGGCGGGCATCCAGGGTGGAGAACTGGGTGAAAACACCAGGGTAAAAATCCACAAATACCAGCACCAGCAGGCCGATCCCAACCCAGCGCCTGTATTTTTGTGAAGATGCACTCAGCAGAACATGCGCCCCCAGACCAGCCATCATACTCGAAAATATGAGAGTGAACAACCCAAAACGCATCATCACTCGCATCTTGGAGAAAAAAGGCAAGTATTTGAACAGATAATAGGCCGGCAGATAGATTTCCGGCATATCCGTGCGGTGGAAAATGGGCTGCAATATCCTGGGTAAAGAAGTGATTTTGCGACCCAGCCAATGGAGATCAATGCCGAGGGCGAGTACGAATGCCGATGCGCTAACCAGCAAGGCAATATTCATTAACTCAGGATGGGCCGTACGACGGCGCTTCAGCCACGCGATCGCAGCCAGGATAAACGCCACCGCTCCAATGTAAAGCGTGGCTTCCTGGGCGATTTCCGGGTTGAAGGTTTTTTCCACCCAGCCTCCCCACAAGAAATGCCAGATGGACGGGATCACGAAATCGGTCGGGCTTGCCGAATATTTGGAGACCACATACTCCACCGATCGTGAAGCGAGTCCATTCTGGGCATTCAAACCAAGATAAGGCAGCATGGTAATCCCTACCAGCACGGAACTTACCACACTGAATAGAATTATACTTTTCCAAAATACAGCTTTTTTCAAACGCCTGTACCCTTTGAATATGATAAATCCCAGTAGAAATATTGCCGAGAGGAGGATCGTCATATAAACATAAGAAGGGCTGGTCGCGCCGATCAAACCGGCCGATACCCCAGCCAGTAGCACCGGCTTCCAACTGAATTTCTCCTGCTTCAACAGGTCATACAACCCCCAGAAATAAAATGGAAACCATTGCGTCCCGGCCATGTTCAGATGGCCGATCAAGACATGTGCCATCCGAAATGGCAGGAATGCGAAAATCATCCCGGCGACCAAGCCTGCCAGATCATTCTTGGTCAAATGCTTGATCCATAAGTACATCCCCCAGCCAGACAGGATGAAACTCAAAAGCATCGAAAAGTTATAGCCCCACGTAGGTCCGAAAAGCAGGCTACCCGGTAGTGCTATAGCCACCATTGCAGGGGTTATTTCGGTGGTGGCAAGATTCCAGCCCTGGGGATAATTCAGATAAGGATTAAAGAATGGAGAAATTTTTAATTCAAAAAGGGCTTTCTGGTACCAGCGCACAAGCCAGACAAAGGACGTGGCATCTCCACCCGCACTTCCCATGATCTGGTTCATCCTGAATATAAGCGGGTATGTCATTACGAATGTAAGGAACGTAAAAAATACGAAAGCCAGAAATGAAGGCCGCCTGATAAATTTAAGAATATTTCCAGAGATCGATCGCATCATCATTGTTTATAGACACTGACATTTAACCTATCAGTGGTAGCAGAAGCAGTTCCCAATTTCATATCGGGTTTTATAATCATTTTCAAGGTTTCTTTTCTATCAAAACAGTTAGATCACATATATCGCAGTTGGGCTCTACGGCCAGCCATAGACATATTCTTCTTCACTGATGTTCAAAAGCCGCAGGCCAAGCGATTGGATGTTCCGATTAATCTCGGTGAAATTGGAATATGCCGTGGAATCGACTACCACGTACGTCACGCCCAATTGCTTCAGCAAATCCATACTTTTAATGGTCGGAAAATCATCCATGACCGGCTGAATTCGCAGGTACTGTTCAGGGGAGTTAGCATTAAAAGAACCGCCCAGGTAGGGTTTCTGGCTGACAAGCGTATCGTAAACCTGACTCTGGCCGGATTCTTCACTATATGGGAACTGGGCCACCGCGCCGATGTCAGGCTGAGTCGCCAGCCAGTAGTCCACCGGGCGGGCATCCAGGGTGGAGAACTGGGTGAAAACACCAGGGTAAAAATCCACAAATACCAGCACCAGCAGGCCGATCCCAACCCAGCGCCTGTATTTTTGTGGAGATGCGTTTAGAAGAACAAGCGCCCCAAGACCAGCCATCATACTCGAAAATATGAGAGTGAATAAGCCAAAACGCATCATTACTCTCATCGCAGAGAAAAACGGCAGGTATTTGAACAGATAATAGGCCGGTAGATAGATTTCCGGCATATCCATGCGGTGAAAAATGGACTGAAGGATGTCTGGCAAAATGGTGACTTTGTTGCCAAGCCAATGGAGATCAATGCCGAGGGCGAGTACGAATGCCGATGCGCCAACCAGCAAAGTAATATTCATTAACTCAGGATGGGCCGTCCGACGGCGCTTCAGCCACGCAATCGCAGCCAGGATAAACGCCACCGCTCCAATGTATAAGGTCGATTCATGCCGATATCCATTGACAAATGTTGTTTGCACCCAGTCTCCCCACAAGAAATGCCAGATGGACGGGATCACGAAATCGGTCGGGCTTGCCGAGAATTGACTTACATACTCTACAGAGAACGAGTGAAATCCATTCTGAGCATTGAAACCCAAATACGGCAACATGGAAACCCCAGAGAGAATAACAGACAAAATACCGAATAGAATAATACTCTTCCGGAAAACCGGGTCCTTTAGTCTTTGAAACCCATTGAATAGGATAAATCCCAATAGAAATATTACCGAGATGAGTATCGTCATATAGAGATAATAAGGGCTGGTCGCGCCGATCAGGCCGGCCGATACCCCAGCCAGTAGCACCGGCTTCCAACTGAATTTCTCCTGCTTCAACAGGTCATACAATCCCCAGAAATAAAATGGAAACCATTGCGTCCCGGCAAGGCTTAAATGGCCGATCAAGACATGTGCCATCCGAAATGGCAGGAATGCGAAAATCATCCCGGCGACCAAGCCTGCCAGATCATTCTTGGTCAGATGCTTGATCCATAGGTACATCCCCCAGCCAGACAGGATGAAACTCAAAAGCATCGAAAAGTTATAGCCCCAGGTGGGTCCGAAAAGCAGGCTACCCGGCAGTGCCAGCGCCACCATCACTGGGGAAATATCCTCGGAAACAAGACTCCAGCCCTGGGGGTAATTCAAATAAGGATTGAAGAATGGGGAAATTTTTAATTCAAAAAGGGCTTTCTGGTACCAGCGCACAAGCCAGACAAAGTAGGTGCCATCTCCACCTGCACTTCCCATGATCTGGTTCATCCTGAATATGAGCGGGTATGTCATTACGAACGTAAGGAACGTAAAAAATCCGAAAGCCAGAAATGAAGGCCGCCCGATAAATTTAAGAATTTTTCCAGAGATCGATCGCATCATCATTGTTTATAGACACTGACATTTACCCTGTCAGTGGCAAAGATATATCGTGCCATCCTTATACTCACCGTATACAGGTAACCCTGCAAATAGATCTGGCAACTGGTCCGAGGATAATCCTCCGATTTGATTCTTATACTGGCTTGGGAAATCGCTAAAAATGACTAACGCGGCCCCTTTTGCGCAGAAAACTGATTGTATTCTGTCTCCTGGATTTGTCCCATATGCGCTGGTCTGAATAGGAGTCCTGGAAGGAAAGGTGGTCCATAAACCATAGATCGGACGACCGCTCCAAAGCAAAAGCAGTTCCCAGTCGTTTGAAATCACCGGTTTGTTGGACGGTAGGGCTCGGACAGCTTGGATGGTTTCCGACGAATTCCAATGATAAGCAGTCAATCCATCACCGGAATGATAAAACTCGATTTCATCTCGTGTTTGTGGAAAATACCAAACAACGCATATTACCGCGATGATCCAAGGGATTACCTGCAAGATGCGCATTCGCCCCTTAAACCAGGCATAGTGCCAAAGAGCAACCCCTCCCAACAGGCTCATCACGGCACTGACATAGAATGGCAGAAGCGTCCTGTTATCGATATCTATAGTGGGATGCGTAAATAGATACGTGGCGATCAACACCCCGATAAAGGTCATGGAAGACAACCCAAAAAAAGTTAAAATATGTATGCCTGATTTATTAGCGTCTCTGGGAGAAGCCCTGCGTATTCGACGATCTGCAAATATCGAAAGAACCACAATAATAACCAGCCCAACCCCCATCATGATAAACCTGACCATATACCGTAAAAGGGTCTGATGGGTTTGGAATGGAACCCATTTCCAGACTGTATCCATGAAAATTCCCCGGAACGCTTGGAACTGGGCCGCGAGTCCAGCCCAATTCAAGTTAAGACTTCGACCGCCAATGGTATGAGCAGTGGAAAAATAAACCCATACGAGCCAAATTAAGATTGGTAAACTTGCCGTAAAAACATATAGGAACAACTTTTTTACGCGAGACCAGGTCTTCCCTGAAACGAATATTAAAACGCTCAAACCCCCAGCGATCACCATAGCAATGCCAGCATAACGGGTTAAGGGGACCATACCCACCAATAAAGCACTTATCAAGAGCATGGGTAACTTTTCATTATTCAAATAAATCAATAGACATAACCCGCCCAATAAAAAGAATAAAATAAAAAGAGGTTCAGAATAAGCCGAGCTAAACATCACCACCATATACGGGAAAGCGCACATTAATGCGCTCGCAATAATACCTAATGTCGGTATGCGGCTATACCGGTAGAATATCCAGCCGGCTATAAAAATCGAAGCTATGAATGCAATAATATTCAACCAGCGGGCTCCAGCCACCAGGTTGATTTTGAACAAACCCAGGACACTCAACACAATCGGATAAAAAGGAGGTTGGATAGTACTTTGACTAAATTCAGCATCACCCTCGTAGTACCCCAACCCTTGACCGTTAGCCAGGCTGCGGGCAGTGGAAATATAAGCTACCGGATCGGAATATCCCCAGGGACCATTCGCAGTTGCATAGGTGGCTAATACACCACCAATAATGCCGATTAATACAATCAGCATTACCAACAAGGGGTTAATTTTAAATACCCTCATTCCCGTACCATGTCCTGGTGAAACTTTTTGTTTTCTTTTTCCGGTTTTAAGAACAGGTCATGTTCAACAATGCCGCAGATGACATGCCAGACAAAGATGTGACTTTCCTGGATGCGAGGAGTATCTGTGGAAGGAACAACGAGGCAAAGATCACTTCTCGGGCTCATTTTTCCGGATCCTTTTTCACCGGTAAACGCAATGGTGGTAAGACCGAGCGCCCGGGCAGTATCCAGCGCTTTGAGAATGTTGGGGGAAGAACCGCTGGTGCTTACGCCAACCAGGATATCGCCCGGTTTGGCAAGGGCTTCCACCTGGCGAGAAAAAATATTCTCGAAGCTAGAATCATTGCCGATGCAAGTCAGGACGGAGGTGTCAGTGGTCAGGGCGATGGCTGGTAATGCAGCATGATCAAATCGGAAGCGATTGACGAACTCGCCCGCTACGTGTTGTGCATCAGCTGCACTGCCGCCATTACCACAGATCAGTAGTTTGTTGCCCTTCCGAAAACAGCGGATCATGGTGTCCGTGATCTGCTCGATCACATCCGCTGATTGATCGACCGTTTGCTCTATCACCTTCTGGTGTGACTTCATTTCATTAGTGAGGATCGATTTGCTCATCCCTGTCTCCTTTACCAGCAGCTCCGCCCGCCATCGATAACGAGATTGGTGCCGGTCATGTAAGACGATGCATCCGAGCACAGGAAAAGGATGGCTGCCTGGTATTCATTAGCGTTTGCCATACGTCCGAGAGGAATCAAATTGACTAGGCGTTGGATAAACTCGTCTGGCTGGTTGTTGTAGACACCGCCCGGTGAGATGGCATTGACGCGGATGCCTGCATCTGACCAGTACGTGGCAAGATAGCGAGTCAAACCTATCAAGCCAGTCTTGACCACCGAATAGGTAACGGGTTTCACCGGCTGCTGATCCCCGGAAACGCCGGTCTTCCGGTACAACCGCTGGTCAGGGGCGATCACTGCCAGGTCGGAGGCCACGTTGACAATCACGCCATGTTTATGTTTCGCCATTTCAGACCCAATGACCTGCGCGCAAAGGAAGGCGCCGGTCAGACCCACGGAGATGTCGGCCGACCATTGCTTTAATGGGAAGTTCTCCAGCCGGGAGAATTCCACATCGACAGTCTGTTCCATTTTTGGATTATTGGCCGCGTTATTTATGAGAATGTCCACTCCCCCGTAGCGGTTCAGTACTTCCGCCAGCAGGGTTTTAACACTTTCCGGGTTGGTTATATCAGCCTGAATAATGCAAGCTTTATCACCAAAGCGCTTCCTAAACGACTCGCTTTGCGGGTCAACACCCTCCAGACTTATATCAGCCAATACCGGGATACCACCTGCGAAAGCAATCGCCTCTGCGTGCTGCTGACCCAGCAGGCCTGTGCCGCCTGTAATGACAGCCACACGACCGGTCAGGTCGAACATGGTTTCCAATTTATTCATACAAGTTGCCTCGCTAATTTAACGACTTTTCCTGTTGCCAGAGATTCCTTTGCTGCCAGCGCCATTCGCAGGCTGTGAGCTGCCTCACGTACGCTGACAAGCGGGCCGGGAAACCCACGCAGGTTGGCCAGAAAATAGTTTAATTCATCTAAAAACATCTGGTTACGCTGAAAACCAGCATAATTGGTGGTTTCGATCTGTTTACCTTCATGGTTAAACACGGTGACGGTAAGACTCTGAAAATCTAGCAGAATTTTTCCGGCATCTCCAATAACCGCACAGCTTCGTCTGACGGGTTGCTGGATGAAATCCTCATGCAGGCTAACGGGGACAGATTGATCACCAACAGCGAAGTTCATCAGGATATCAGCGGTATCCTCCACATCCACCTCGAGATTGCTCAGGTGACCTCCGAGCGCATACACACTTCCAGGAAGGCCAAACAACCAGTAGAGGTAATCCATTTCGTGGATCTGCGAGAGGATCACGCCTCCTCCCAGATCCTGCCTGGAAGCATACATTTGACGGTAATCCTCATATTTATGCCACCCCGGCAGGTACTCGCCAATCTCTGCCCTCACAGACGAAATTCGGCCAATTCTCTTCTCTTGGACGAGTGCATAGAGCCGCTGCAGGCAGGGGTTAAAGCGCATTTGATAACCTACCACCGCCATAAGACCGCGTCTTTCCACCAGGCTGGTAAGTTCCTCCACCTGTTCTAGATTGTGTGATAGCGGTTTTTCGATGAACAAATGGCAGCCCGCCTGCGCGGCACGCAATGCCGTAGGGATATGTTGGCTGGTTGGATTACATACAAAGACCGCTTCCGGGTTCCAAGCTAATGCAGGTTCGAGGTCCGAGTAGATTTGAAGATTGTATTTCTCTTCCAGATTCACTCCTGCCTCCACCTCGAGTTGATCGGTTAAAACTGGTATATTGCTACGTGGGTCAACAGCGCTGATTTCAACTCCAGCTCCCAGCAGAGTACGCAAATTACGAAGATGTCGCTGACCGATCCCGCCCAAGCCTGCAATAAGGATTTTCATGGCTATTTCCTATTTTGTAATAAATGTTTTCAGCACAAATTCGCGATTCTGCTGAATCCATTTGACCTCACTACCGCTGACACCGCGTGCCACCTGCAGGATGAAATCTCCTGGGTAGCTGATCAATTTCAAGCTTTTTGCCAGCTCAACGAAATCAGCATCTCCCGTTCCGGGAGCGACGGTGCTGCCACCCTTGACGCGGTCTTTGATATGCACACTGCCGACCCTCTTGCCGTACGCTGCGAATTCTTCTCTGGGTTTATAACCCAGCGAGGAGCTGTTGCCCGAATCATAGTTGGCCTTCAGCAATGGATGCGGCAGGCGGTCTAGCAGTATAGCGAAACGGGTGGGTGGTAGAGACGTTTCTAGATGAATTTCAATACCAGTCCGCTCGGCAACCACCAGTATGCGCTGTAGGGTCTCGACCACACCCTCGAGTTCAGCATCGGTCTCGATGCGGGAGGCATCCACAAAAGGCACAACCATTCGGTTAATTCCCAGCATATGGCCACGTCCCAGGAGCCAGTCCATCATCGCCAGGCGTTCGGCCATTTCGGAGGGGCTAGCGCGCACCAGCGGGACGCTCCATGAAGTAATCAGCGCAAATGGACAGAACCTGCACACCTGTCTTCTGGGTTAATGATTTCATTTGCGCTATACCGGCATCGGAGGCAATCGGGTTTACATCCGCACCGAATAAGTCATAAATCCACTCAATGCAGTCAATCCCAGCCTGGGTGCCCAGTTCGAATTCATCAGACCAGTTCTTGCGCGGGAAGCACTGGATGCGGTTATCGATTGGCGGCACGAGCCGTCCTTGCATGATCCCGATCAAGGTCATTTCGCCCTCGGCTGTCCCTTGCTGCCAATGGTATCGACCCGGCGGAGTTTCTTCATGATAGGTTCTTCGCGTTCGCCAAGACGTTTTACCCCATCCCCCAAGGCGGTCTCCACCAGCCGGATATCCCGCACCATGTGCCCAAAACCCTGCGGCTCGACGGAGGCAGCCTGGTCGGAACCCCACATGGCACGGTCGAGGGTAATATGGCGTTCCACCACACAAGCACCCAGGGCGACGGTCGCAATGGAAGTTGATAGACCGGTCTCATGTCCGGAATACCCGACCGGAACACCAAATCTTTCGCGAAGCATTGGGATAACGCGCAGGTTGAGTTCTTCATAACTTGCCGGGTATGTGCTGCAGGTGTGCAGGAGAATTAGGTCTTTTTTACCAAGGACTTCTACGGCATGGTCGATCTGTTCAAGGGTGCTCATACCAGTAGAGAGCAGGACCGGGCGTCTCTTGGTTCGCGTATATCGTAGTAGATTGTCATCGGTCAGACAGGCCGAGGCAATCTTGTAGCAGGACACATTGAACTTGTCGATAAAATCCACAGAAGCTTCGTCCCAGCAGGAGGCAAACCAGCCAATATTGTGTTCCTTACAGTAGCGATCGATTTCTTGATACTCTTCTATTCCAAATTCCAGGGCATACTTAAGATCACCGTTGGTGGTGCCAAACGGACTTTCACGCAATCTGGCCAGTTCGTCAGCCGAATAAACCACCTCCACGGTACGTTTCTGGAATTTGACCGCCTGACATCCGGAAGAGGCGGCTACGTCAATCAATTTTTTGGCAATATCAATATTCCCATTATGATTGATGCCAATTTCTGCGACGACGTAGCAGGGATGTCCTTCTCCTACTAATGTATTACCAAGCTTGATTTCAGTCATTCTGAGCCTCCATAGAGCCTGATTTTTATAAGCCATTAACAAAACAGGCATTAGCGTGCTAGAGAAGTTAAAACCGGTTCTCGGAAATAATTAACTCACACAATTCCCATACCGCACCATTCCCTCCAGGCCGGGTAAGCACGTAATCAGCCTGACGAGCCACTTCGGGGATCGAATCAGCCACTGCCACGGCCCAGCCAACCAGGGGGAAACATGCCAAATCGTTCACATCGTTCCCGCAGTAAACGGCGTGTTCCTGGGCAACACCGTGTTCTGACAGCAATTTCTGCAAGGCTGTTTCTTTTTTATCCTCGCCCTGGATGCATGGGATATTCATCTTACGGCAGCGAGCCGCCACTACCGGGTTTGTCTCTTTTGAGATGACAAAGACCTGCACACCCTTATCACGCAGCATATTCAGCCAGAGACTATCGCTGCGATAGGCAACCACCGACTCCCGTCCATCCTGATCCACCCAGACCCGGTTATCGGTAAGAACACCATCGAAATCCATTACCAGGATTTCCA
The DNA here is from genome assembly GCA_963760245.1 of uncultured Chloroflexia bacterium. GTDB lineage: Bacteria > Chloroflexota > Anaerolineae > Anaerolineales > Villigracilaceae > UBA877. Next base: position 87,595 of record CAVXCH010000009.1, read on the forward strand.
CTTTCTCTGGCTTGGCGCGCCGCGGGCGTCCCGGCCAAACCATGGGCATGCCTCCGTGGAATACACGCTCCTCGGCCCGCTTCCAATCATCCAAGGTATCCAGGTCAACGTCATATCCCGGATCAAACATGATCGGCAGGATGGTATGGCCGCTCATCGAATTTAATTTCAGGATAGTAACAGGGCGGATTACGTCGATCAGGCCTGTATGGGTATATGCGGTAGGTAAGACCTGACGTGGAGCATTATACGCCTCTTCAATTCCGGGGACGTTTGTCAGCGGGCGGATGGGTTTATCTTCGCCATCCAACTGCCACATCTTGTACGGGGTCTGGCGGGCAGGAGTGAGACCGCGCACCGAGTCGGATTCTGGCCGGCTGAGAAGGAGGTTCACAGCACGGTCCACCAGACCGGGTGGACGGAGTGGGGTGGTCGGGCGAAGATGAACAACCGCATCAGGATGGTAATTTTCATGTTCGGCCAGCCACATCAGGGCATGCTGGAAAACGGGAAGGTCTAAGGTGCGGTCCCCAGCCAGTTCCGCCGGGCGCAGGAAGGGTGTCTGGGCGCCCATTTGACGGGATATTTCGGCGATCTCTTCATCGTCAGTCGAAACCAGCACACGCGTCACCGTCTTGGCTTGAAGACCGGCTGCAATACTGTATGCGACCAGCGGGTAACTCGCAAAGGGTCGAATGTTCTTGCGTGGAATGCCTTTTGACCCGCCGCGGGCCGGGATGATGGCAAGTACTTTATTGTTATTCATATTTGATCTCATGCACCAAATTCATATTTTCCTCTACGAGGTTACAAAAATAGAACATTAATTTGATTTGGATGTAACATTTAGTGATGCGTTCTTTGCATTCTACAATGGTCGCGTTCATCTAGTTTTCGTTTTCCGTTGCCTTGGTTATTTAATCTTGTAAACAGCATAGATAGAATCGCTATAAACGCGCTCAAATGACAATTTTTGATCTGCTAAACCCACATAATAATTGATTCCATATGCATCCGCGATTTGCTGGATTTGAGTCTCATCAAGATTGTAAAAATTAGCGTGAATTTCATGGACTGAATTTCCACTATTCCCCTTGGCAAGATCGAACATTTCCGTTACATAGCATAATCCGTTTATACCACTCCAAAATAGGAGCCGCAGATTGGGAGAACTTTTCCAGGAGACAAACATTGCTCGTTGTGCATAGATGTAGAATGCCGATTCGGTCGGATCAACGAGGAATATTGCCGATTTAGGGGTATTACTAGAAATCCATGCAAATGCCGGAAGAATTGTTCCCGGATCGTTAATCAGGGAATCTTTATAACTCGTCTGTAAACGATAAGTTTGTTGTACCATGATCAAGATAAAAAAGGCAATTATGACGGGAGGTAGAAGTCTCAGGATTGTTTGCAGTCCTCTTTGAAATCTTAGAAACAGAGGGTTCTTAACGAATCTTCCCATTGAATAATTATTTAGAAACAAAGCAATTAATACAATACTCATAAATGGGACCATCACATCCGGAAACCTAAACCAGTAAAAACTGAGAAGGTGGGTATCTCTATAAGTGTAGATAACCAGCCCAATTAAGAAAAGCGAAACACTTCCCAAGGCAAAAGCAGCAATAAAACGAATTGTCTTTGAATTGGATATAAAGTACATAATTAGAAATAAACATGTTGCCAGGGCCAATTCAGCCTTCCAAGGAACGCTTGTCCAGGTAAACGGCATAACATGCTGAGGTACCCGGTAGTATACATAAATATCCCAAGCTCTGTTAAGATCGATGCCCCTTGTGGGAAGTAATTGCTCAATAACTGCCCACAATCCAAAAATACCGGTAATGAAAATAGGCCAGATATTTTTTAAATAAAGATGCCAATCAGTTCGCCAGGATTTATCCAGAATAGAAGCAAACAAGATACAAAATATTGCATAGATTCCTACCAAAACATGGAAAGATAATGCTGCTCCAGCAAAAGCGAAACCAAGAAAATAGCGTTTGCGTAGGAAAAAGGAGAATGAAAGGATAACCATTGCATAAGCAATTGTCCTTGTGTCAAGTCCACCCACTATCCACTCTCCCGCAGCCAAAGACTGATAATTCAGGAAAAGTAGCAAAACCAGAACTCCATACCAAGGGCGTATATGCAGTGTTTTGAATAAAACATAAATGGCAATGGCTAATAAGAAATAAACAATTAATCGTCCTATATAGGCTCCATTTACGAAACCTAGTTTGGAAACAAGCTGACCAAAAATTAAACCAAACAACTGTCTGTAACGAGTATACAGATTCAAGTACCAATCAGTAGGAAGCCAAGCATGGTCCGCGACCTGCATAATAGACGGTAATATGTCAGATTCATTGCCCATAAAGGAGAATGAAAATATTTCAACTGTTATTAATATCCATATGAATATGACTGCACCAACAGGCGCCATTATCCGCACAACCTTATTTTGTAATAATTGGCCCCACTTTAGTGCTACCTGTAATACGAGCTTGTTTTGCAAGAATTTGTCCCAGTATGGAAGAATAAAAAGGCTAGCTAATATGGCGCCAGTAATCACTATGACAGCACCGACCAATTGTAAATATCCAAGCCAATGCGGGACAGGTGGGCTTCCTTTCCAATAAGAAATAACGGATAAGAATAAATTGTCAACCCAGGTGTTAGATAAAATCGCGGCACCCAGGGTTACCAGAACTGCTCCTGTAATGACCTCAGCTATAGCAATTCCCTTGCTTCTGAAGCTATTAATTTTCATAATTTATTTTCATCATATAATTTATTTTATAAAACATCTCATATTGGTTATTTTTTGTTTTCGCGGATATTCCAATTGATGAGTGCGTGGTTTTTTGGCATGTAGGTTTTATGTTTCACAAGGGTCACTGCTTTTAACAAGAAAAAAGATAACAAAGAAATTAATTTCCTTGCGACCGAACGGGTCGGAATAAAAAGGGTTAGTTGGCGTGTAAACCGATTAAAGCTAACTTCTGCCAAGAAATCAAAATAACCTATTTTTTAAATGGCGATCAACAATTTTAATCATAAGAGGATAGAGCACCTTTATAGACTCCGATTTATCTCAAGAATAACGCGAGGATGTAATGTAAGCCATGCGCAAGATATGGAATAATATAAAGACGCACAAGAAAGTTCCTTTCCATCAAGCTAATTTTATCCAACAATATAAAAATTCATATTTCTTCACGTTTTCCGAATTGCCTTATTTGGGTCATTTTTCTCCTCCGGCCATACCATCTCCAGTTTGCGATTGACAACCACCCATTCCCCATATTGCCAATCTTCCAGTGTGTCCAGATCGACTTCATATTGACTATCAACAATCAGCGGCAGGATTATTTGACCGGTCATGGAACCGCGTTGGATCGTAGTCGTCCGAATGGCATTCGTATGACCAGTCTGCACGTAGGCCAATGGGAGGTCTTGGCGCGGGGTGTTATATGGCTCGGTAATTCCAGGGAGTGTCACTAGCGGGATCATATGACCGGTTTGCTCATCAACCCGCCACATTTTGTACGGACTCTGGGAAGGCTCCAATACACTGCGTACGCATTCGGCCTCCGGATGGTCCGACTAATAGCCGTATTCCCTGATCCAGGCAGTCGCGTGGGCGAACCGGACTGGTGGGATGCAAGTGGATAACAATATCGGGATGGTAGTTTTGGTGTTCCGCCAGCCAGGAAATTGCATGCTGAAAAACAGGCAGGTCAGTGGTGTGGTCTCCAGCCAGATCCGCAGGGCGCAGGAAGGGGGTTTCGGCTCCATACCGCCGGGCGACATCGGCGATTTCTTCATCGTCAGTACGATACGATCACGCGGGTTATCCCCTCGGCTTGCAAAGCTGCGGCGATACTGTAGGCAATCAGCGGGTGGCCTGCGAAGAGGCGAATGTTTTTGCGCGGGATGCCTTTCGAGCCGCCGCGTGCCGGGATAATGGCAATGGTTTCGGGTTTAATCATCGTGTATCTTCTTTATGGATTTATTAGTTAGGGTTAGCAGATATTCTCCGGTAAGCTTTCCGGCACTACCATCGGTAAAAGTGCATTCGTCTGCGATGAACTTCCGGCGCTCTGCACGGTCAGCCTCTGGGTGCTGGAGATACAAGTCCACGTGCTCGAGTACCTGCTCCTGGCTGGCTGCTACCCGCCCTGCACCGGATAGGCGAAAACGCTGGTGTGTAGGCCAATCCCCAATGGCCGTCAGCGGCAGGGAATAGACATCTTTCATGTTCCAGCCCCCAGGCGTGTCGATCGTGACACTGACAATCGGCCGGTCATGGATGGCTGTCTCCACAACCATCGTGGAATAAACCGTCAGGAAAACGTCCGACCAGGTCATCATGGAAGCCTTTTCGCTCATGTCCTCACCGGAGTAGTGACCCAGTCCGCCACCCAGTGAAACCGGTTCGACCAGGTGGACGTTCGGCATATCCTTAACATAATCAATTGTTCGATTTCTCTCATCTTCGAAGCGCGAATTTTTGATGAAATGGTTGGGATGAAACCTGATAAGTAGTTGGCAGGGTTCAATAAATCGGTTGTTTACGACCAAGTCCACAATGGCTTTCATATTGGGAAAATTTGGATGAAGGGTCTCAAAACTACAGGCATAAGAGAGCAGTTTGCGGTTCGGATCAAGACCGTGCTGGCGGAAATATTCATGGCGCGGGATGACCCACTCTCGTTTGAAATAACCATCGTAGGCGGGAACCCCGCTAATTTGGACGCGTGACGGATCCCAGTCGGAGCCAAGGACGAGTTCTTCTTTTTGGATTTCCGACCAGCATGTGATGTATTCAACCGGCGCACCATTCTGGCAGTAGGAGGAGGGGTTATCCCAACCTACGATCACGGCCGCGGTGCGAATGCCCCTCCGCGCCGCTTCACGCAGGACATAGCGGTCCAACCGCCAGCCGGGGGTGCGGGATACAACCAGGTTGGGCTGATATTTCTCGAACAGGTTATCGTAAATGTGCGGGGTAAAGCGGTTCTGAAATTTGGCGACCAGTCTGCGCAGGGAACGAGAACGGCGCAATAACCAAATGGCGATCCGCAGGAAGGGCAGGGCCAGCCGGCTGTAACCGGTATAGCCTGCTGTGACAAGGTGGTAATTCCCATCTAGGGCAATGGTATTGATCCGTTTCGAGCCCCCCGTCCAACGCAACAGATCCAGCCAGCGCTGAGCCACTGGGTTGACCGAGTGAAAATATTCCTGACATTTATCCAACCGCATGCCTTCAAAGGTCAGACCCGAGCGACGAAAACGTGCCTCGATAGCCGGGAGCGCCTCGTCATCCACAAGCATGATCACATCCACGCCTGCATTCAGAATAGTAGAAATTACATCAGACTGCAGGAAATATATGAGGGCCAGGCCGTGGTCGGCGATAATAAATATATGTTTATTCATTTATTCTCTCAACCAGGCACGTCTGGGAAATAATTTTTCCACAATCCGACGGCGGAGCATTCCTGCTCGACGCTTGGCGGTGACCAGCCTTTCAGGTTAAATCCCAAAGTCCCGAGATGTATTAAGATTTGGACGTGCCAATAAAGTAATGTAAAGTGGCAATATGGGGGAACACGGCCGCCCGTGCCGCTCTATTTTTACTAGCTCATATCCGGCTTTTTCTACAACTTGAACTAAGGTGTGGGAACTATAAGAAATCAAATGCGCTGTTTCAAATAAATCATGACCGTAGAGGTTGGGCACCTCGAGTAGCAACCACCCCTGTGGATCCAAGAATGTTTCCCATAAGTGGACAAGATAACCAACCGGGTCTGGCAGGTGCTCAAGGACATGGGACATACTAATTAATGTAAAATGCTCTTTAGCTCTTTCCTCCAGTTCCTCAAGCGATGCATAAACTGTCAGCCCTTGCTTACGGGCGTACGCACAATAAGCTTCCCCCGGCTCGATACCTACTTGCAAGCAGTTATAGTGTTTCTTGAAGTGTTGCAGAATCAAACCGGTCGAACATCCAATATCCAGATGAGATGTAATGGAAGATATCTGAGGTTGGACAAAGGTTAACAATGATACAGCACGAGCAGACTGGGTGGAAAAGTCCCTCGCGATGGGGCCCTCCTCACCCTGGTACATTTGCCGGTATTCAGCCTGGTAAAAATCTGTCGTCTCTTCTTCGGTCATACGCGGGGATTGATAAACCAGACCGCAACTTTGGCAGATGCGGTTGATCACCATCTGTCCTCGGAACTTGCGTTGGTCAAAATGGCGGCTGTTCTCGCCTCCACACAGAGGGCACCTCTTAGCAATCTCGCTCATTCGTGTGCCTTCTTTTTGGAATCATATACCGTTTTCCGTAAAATATCCGCCATCCATTCCCCGGTGCGGTTCCAATTTAATTCTCGTTCGTACCTTGCCCTGGCTTTTTGACACAAGGCATAATACAAGCTGGGATTATTTACCAAACCCAAAATGGCTTTGACGTATACGTCCGGCCCACTCCAAGTTGGCAGTACAACTCCCGATTCGCCATCGGCAACTGTCGTTGCCAAACCGCCAGCGTCATTTGTAATGGTCGGCGTACCAAACGCTGCAGCCTCACTTGGAACAATTCCAGCTGCCTCGAAAACGGCGGGGTGGATTAATAAGTGCGCCATACGATATAAATCCACATATTCATCCAATTGCTCTGGGATGCTCTTTGTGAACGGACCTACATATTTTATAAACTGACCAGACTGACCCTCTGTACCGCAAATCGTCAGTTCTGCAGGCAAGCCGCCTGCATTAAGTAATCTGACCACTTCGATTGCAATATCTATTCCTTTGCGCGGAGGGTTGGTATCTCTCCCGACAAGCAATAATCTAAATGGAAACTCCAATTTTTTCCAACGGGTGACATCGACTTTATCTGGAACAACCCACGCCGGCAAAGCGGAAGGTAGAACAAAGATCTCAATTTTCGATGGGGATATACCATAAGTATCCGAAATAACTTTTTTGGACCATCGGCTATTTGTCAAAACTCGAGCCGCATTTCGAAAGGCTAACTTTTCCTGCCACATATTAATTGCCATGGCCAAATGCCCGTAGACTGGCCAGAACTGTTGCTGTCCATAAAATGACGTGTCCCTGCTCAGTATGGCTGGAGCATCACCGTGATAAAAAATAAGAGACGCCATATTCATCGTAAGAAGAACATCCGGTTTCCAATCTTTGACAAACTTATTAACTGCTTTGGAGGCTGCCCAAACAGTTGATAGGTGATACTTCACAAATCTTTTTCCAGTCCGTTGAAAAACTCGAGCAAACATCTGTTCAATCCAGAGCTGCCTCTTTGGATTAGGCACGATCCATTTCACATCGAAATCTTCTTGCAGCATTGCCCGGTAATGGAAATAATCCACACCACTGGCGAGATCCAGCAGGGTTGGGTTATGAAGTGCAACATAAAGGGCCTTCATTGCTTATGCCTTCTAAAAACCATTGTCACACCATGCTGAAAAAATACAGCTGAAAATCTGGTTATTGAGCCAAAGAAGATCATTTCAAATTCCATATTCCATAAAGATTACTCAATCAGATTTCGTGAGCTCATGTTACCGGTGGCTGCTTCGGTACCGGTTTGGAGGAGGGGTATACATGGCTGTCTTTCAGCTAAAGACCTTTCAAGATCCGGTTAATTTTACGGCGCGCCTTGGCGTAGGCATCAACAATCCCATAAGGTGGCAACATGGTATCGCGCAAACGAATGACATCTGTCCATGGAGACGCTGGGTGGTGGGATCTTTGCCAGTCTGGCAAATGTTCATCAATCATTACCAGGAAATCTTTGGCCCGGTGTTCCCAGGTATGTTCTGCTAGCGCGCGCTGCCGGGCGGCAAGCCTATATGGTTCGGTCTCTTCTGGATGATTGAGGTAATGCAGGATGGTTTCCACCCATTCATCCACAGGATCCACCGCGACCACCTGTTTATCACTGAAATAACGCCTGACTACTTGCGGGGCATTACTGATCTGGAAACAGCCAGCCATCGCTAGATCGAACAGCCGGTTATTTGCATCCAGCCGTCTGTTCGGGCCTTCCTTCTGGTTGTCATTTGAAATGTTTATACATACATGGGCCAGATTGTACACAGCATTAAGAAGCTCTCCCCAGGCGATGGTTTGGCGGGGAATTCCGTAGCGCTCCCACCCAGGCCCTACCACCAGCATTTTGCGACCAGCAAGCTGCTTCGTCAGGGCATCAAAGTATTGGTAACGTCCGGTTCCGCTATGGGCGTTTCCTACGAAGACCACATCAAAAATCTTCGGGATTCCCAATGGGTGCATGACGGTAGATGTTGAAGCAAAGGGCAAGTGGTAGTATTTGATTCCTTTTTCCGAAAACGCGTCAGTTGAAAACCCGGAACTATCCGGGCCGTAAGCGAAGAGTATACGATCATGCCAGCGATCCAAAAAATCTTTGCGAAACCAGTAATCAGCAGCTCCCACATTCAGAACCACTGGTCCTTTGAAGGCTTGCATAGCCTGCGCATTGGTCCGATCTTGATCCCCCCCATTTGAACCACCAGTACATCCGCTTCCATGTTGGGCTTTTGGCTACTGTAAGTAACATGGCAACCGGCTTCCTCAAGAGCTTCAAAGAAGCTATGGTACATGCCACCAAACCAGGCGTTTAAATATGGATGTTTAAATCCCAATATAAAGAAGTCGATTGTTAATGTCATTCACTTGATCCTTATTCGATTTATTTCATAAAACATGCGGTGCCAATGGCTAAACCATAAATTCTACGCATGGGTGATCACCGTTGTATTTTTTATATCCTTTTAGCTATCCTCTTTCTTATAATGATGAATAAGCTCTGAAAATAAATTGCCTGGAGATGATATGCCATAGCCTAACCATCTTATAATCTTGGGAAAATCATTATTAAACCAATAATACTTGACGATACTGCCGGAAGATGAAAACCTGAATAATTCCGGTAAAAATTGTTTTAGCTCAGAACAATGACCTAATATCCTGACCATACAATTGATAACCTCCGGATAAACCGGGGATAAATCCCCATGGAAATAACCCTTTGCTTTCAAAGAATTAAACGCTGTAAAAAGCAAATTTATCGCCGTAAAAGTTTCCTCGTTGGTCAATGTTCTTGTAGGGTCCGCAATTAGTCCCAGTCGGAAATTAAGATAATCATTTTCAGTTATTAACCCATCTACTAATTCTTCAAGAAAATGACGGCGAATTTCATCCGAAATTTTCAAACTTTCTATCCCAAATTTCTTATAATCTGGACGCACCCGGTATTGATAAAGAACATCTGGCAAGTTATGAAACTTTGTCACTTTATTCAATCGTGTCCAAAGTTCTATATCCAATTTTCTATTATAGGCGGTGTTATAACCATGAACTTTTTTAAGTTTATCTTTTCGTATTATTGCAGCTCCGTGGAATGCTGGACTGGAAAATAACATCCTGAGCATGAGCTCATTATGTGTCTCTGGTAGTCTCCAGGTGGTTACATACTCCATGTTTAGATCCACCACCTCGTATGCTGTACTGAGTACTCCAATATCTGAATGTGCTTCCATGAATTGCACTTGTTTCTGGAGACGCTCTGGATGACTTACATCATCAGCATCCATACGTGCGATATATTTCCCCGCGCAACGGCCAAACCGTGATTGGATGAAACTGCTCTCTTAAGATTGGTAAGGTTATCCATTCGTACGATGCGTGGATCATGGTAACTATCTAAAATGGCAGATGTATCATCCGTTGAACCATCATTGATGATGATAAGTTCATAATCCGTAAACGTTTGGCCCAAGATGCTATCTATTGCCAAACGCAAAAAAGGCGCATCATTAAAAGTGGGCATAAGTACGCTAACCAATGGTTTCATGTTTGTTCCAATCGCGAAACTATTACGATAGTACCTGTCGATAAAATTTATCAAAACTTTCTACAAGAGACGTGACATGGAAATTTTGAACAACTCTTTGCTGACCGGCTTTGCCCATCCTAACCCGGAGCTTGGAGTCTGCAGCGAGTAGTGCCAATTTTTCTGCCATGGCGCGCCAGTCTCTTCGCGGTACTACAAAGCCAGTCTCTTCATTTGCAACATTCTCACTTAGCCCACCCGCATCAGTGCAAACTACAGGCAAACCCATTGCTTGAGCCTCCAGTACGGAAACACAAAATCCTTCGGAAACTGCAGCATGGAAAAAAACATCTGCCCATTCCATCTGTTCCTTAACCTCGGATCGTGATCCGGGGCCAAGTAACATGACCGTATTCTCTAATCCTATATCGTGAATCGTAAATCTTATTGCATCTGAATAGGGACCTCTCCAATGATGTGGTACTCACATGAGATCCCCTGCTCCACAAACCATCTAATGGCTTGCAAGCCATATTCGTATCCTTTAACCCAATCCAATCGGCCAACGCTCAAGATGCGGTAGGGACGCAACGGGATACCCACGGATTCCACTTGTTTTATTATTTCCGGAGTGAAGAATGAAGTGTCGATTGCTGGTGAAATCACTAAATGAGGTTTGTCACTTGGACAACCCTGCATTTGAGCCTGCTTCCAAAGATCTTCGCTCACCAGGTGCAAGGCATCCGCCTGTTCCCAAATCTGGCGGTAATAACCGGGTCTGTCAAGTCTAGAACTATTTAATTCGCTACCGCGAAAACTGACCGTGATCCGGCAATCGAGCAAGTCCTTTTGGTACATGAATCCGTGGGCTAGATTCCCGAATTCATAATGAAGGAGAGCGGGATGTAAAATAATGAACTCGGCATCCAAATAGAAAAGATGCAGGATATATGGCCCGAAACGTCTCCACCCGCGTTTCAGATACTGCAAGGTGCTTTTTGGCGCAAGCAGCAGACCTCGGAGGAATGAAAAGGGGAGTAGCAAAGCTTCCGCAAATTTGGTTCGTGCCAGGTGGGTCACATGAACGCGCCTGTGCAATTCTTTCCATTCGGGCAACTGTGGAAAAAGATGCCTGTCTTCGGCTGTGCATCGGTTGCAAACAATGTGCACATCCCAACCCTGTTCCAGCAACCCAAGAAACTTTTGGACGATAAAAGTCTCGGAACGTCGTGGAAAAACCCTAACAAAAAGGACAAGCCGTAAAGGGTGTATAGAAGAGGCACGAGTATCGTGCATGGTTTGATACATAGGATTTATCATCGTAGCCGTAGATCAAAGCAGAGAAAAGGAGATAAATTATGGATGGAATTATGCCGTAACATCCAATCTCATATTAAAGAATATCCGTCTCCCGTTTTCAAAAGAGTAAAAATTAACTCAGATAAAGGGAAATTCATGAGCGTTAAGTTGTGATCGCGGTAATAAAATGAGCATAGACATGACTATCTTTGGATAAGCCGGGCGAATTTTGGGAACAAACTGGCTTGAATACACCGCCTGACAATCCCTGTATATCATTTGTACACCACGCCTTTCTCCGGACGAATAGAAGAAAGATCGGGTTATGGCGCTGAGTGACAAAACGCTGTCAAGTAAAGCGGGAAGAGCTGTGATTTTGATTGTCCGTGTTGTTTGCATTTGAAAACATTAAAACCTCACCAGCACAAAACCTCGCGGCAGGAAAGTGGACTAAACGCGTAGAGGTGCGCTCCCGCAAATAAAGCATAAGAGTAAAAATTCGGAACATCGAGCAGGTGCCAACCCTATTACTCTGTTTGAACCGAGGTGTTCCATTTACCTGTCATAATTACTCAACATTAAGGAAATACAGCCGAAAGATGCGATTATTCAGCCAAAGCAGGAAATGCCGCACTCCTGGCAACCATAAGATCCTTTTCAAAATAGGTTTTCGCACAGGTTTTACTTCGACTTTATCATCAACAGTAAGCCGATTGCCCATATGCCAGACAAGCGCTTGTTCCGTCATCAGCCGTAGAAGGCCCATTTCATTGATGGCAATATCCAGCGCACGTTCGCCGCGCATGGGTTGTTCGGATGGAAGAGGAATGATCTTCTGTAATATTTCACGCCGTGCCATGAATTGAAAATGCGTGGCACCGGCATAAGCAACTTTGCCGGAAAATTTAATGCGTGACATACGTACAGGCAGGTTCGGATCTTCATCATTTTCCATCCGCTTTATGCTACGTGCATGTTCCCAAAATACTTCCCGGCTTAGAAACCTTCCTTCTTCTAGCACTTTTTCCTCCTGGGCCCATGCAACCGTCGCAGAGAAATACTGTTTGGGTGTTGGTAACGGTCGTGCCGTCACCATGCCGACGTTAGGGAAAGTCTCAAAGAGTTCCAGAGAGGCTTTCAACCAGCCAGGACGGAAGCCGATATCTCCATCTGAAAAAACCACATACTCTCCCTGCGCCGCACCGAACATATAATTCCATGCTCCGATCTTGCCAATATTCATATCAGACAGATATTAAGTACTGGATCTTACCCTGGTCACTGGCTTCCTTCAAGTAAGCTCGTACTTCGGCACAAGAATGGTTATCGAAAAGCATCACATCGTAAGGATGCGCAGGTTCCCGGGTGGCATTCAGGCTTTCAACAACTACTTTAAGAACATCCAGGCTCTGTTCGTAATATCCGCTCAGGAATGGAATGCAACTGACTACCGCCACCGTGATTTCGGCTGGTTGGGCGACTTTTTCCACAAAACGGGCGGGGTTTTGACCAATACGCATACTTATCTCCTCGGTGCGACCGCCAGCGGACGCTGCAACTGTTGAAGGCGAAGGGATAGTTCCCAGCCCCAGCCCTTGCCCTCGTTGTTGATAAACATCCGTTCCATCCGCCTCAGCAAGCGCACCAACCGGATCTGGGGCCTGCGGACGCGTCCCCGTTTCAATTCGAAATTGGTATCCAGGGTGTTATAGATGCATTTGCGGCCGCCGGCTTTTGCCAGATTTGACCTGGCAATCTCTGTGCCATAGAGAGTTTTTTCAGGCAGGTGACTATAATCATGATTCTGGTGAACAGCCAGCACATCTAGCGATGCATCTATTGCCACCCCAAAGGTGGCACGTGCGTGATAAATCATCCAGTTATCCCAGGCAACACGTCCAATGGTGAAATCGGGCACCTCGGTATAGAGATTTCGTGGAAAAACAAAATAATCAATGCCCCAGGGTGAAAAGAGTTCGCCACGTTCGATATACTTCAGCTCGCAGACGCGACTCCCAATCCCCGCTGAAATCGAATGGCTCTTTCAAGGCCAAGTTCCATCGTTGGCCGACCATCAGAAAATCTCTTTTTTGTCCGACAACTTTTCGGGCTGCCTCCACCAGATCGGACATCAGAATCATATCGGCGTTGGCATAGCAAAGTACGGAGTCACCACTGGCTGAATGACCAATCCTCATTACAGAATTTACAAGTGGAACGCCGTTCCCATCGCGGTTGACCGCCGGGATATTCTTGACACCGAATTCCTTTGCTGTTTCAGGGATTCCAGGTTCGTCACCGATCAGGATAACATCCACATCCGGTAGCCGCGTCCAGGCAGAGAGTGCATTGCGTTGGATAATGTTGATGTGCGGATTAGTGAACGGCTTGGGAGCCGTAAAAATTGTCAGGAATGCCATGGATCTTCCTTCTACTTATTTCCCTGGAGAGCGCCGATTTCACTTGGTGCTGTTTCGCAGGAAACGTAACCAATCTATTTCGGGTTTGGCAGGCCGACTTTCGCGGAGATTTGGCTCATGGATGGTTTCTGTTAGATGGGACGAGGTAGTCCCTGTTCTTGCAAGAGAATGCGATACCTGGTTTTCGATCCACCGGTAAGTTAAAGTGAGACCTTGTTCGAGAGTCAATGCCGGTTCCCATTTAAGCACTTCACGCAGGCGGGTATTGTCGGAGTTACGGCCGCGCACACCCATTGGTCCTTTAATATGTTTGATGGTGATATCAATGCCGGCGATTTTGGCGACCATAGCAGCAAGGTCATTAATGGTAATCATGCGGTCCGATCCTATGTTAAGTGGGAAGTGATATTCAGAACGCATCAGACGGAAGATGCCTTCCAGGGTGTCACCTATGTAACAGAAGGAGCGGGTCTGCTCACCATCTCCCCACATTTCGATTTCGTGGTTGCCAGTCAGTTTGGCAATGGCAATCTTTCGACACATGGCAGCCGGAGCTTTTTCGCGTCCACCTTCCCAGGTTCCCTGCGGCCCGAAGATATTATGGAAACGCACAATACGAGTCTCAAGGCCGTAGTCCTCACGGTAGTGGGTACATAGGTGCTCCATGACCAGTTTTTCCCAACCGTAGGCATCCTGAGGCATGGCCGGGTAAGCATCCTCTTCTTTTAATGGAACTACATTCGCTTCTGTTTGCTTGTATTCAGGATACACACAGGCTGAAGAAGTGTAAAAGTAACGCTTCACACCGTTGAGGCGTGCCGCTTCCAGGGTATGGGTATTGATCAGCGAGTTGTTGTGCAGGATCTGCGAGTGATGGGCAGAAATAAAGCCCATCCCGCCCATATCCGCTGCCAGACCGTAGACCTCGTCAATGCCGCGTGTGGCCTGCAGACAGTTATCCCAGCGGCGCAGGTCGAGGACTTCGAACTCATCGGCGTCCGTTTCACTGTATTCAGGAACCTTGATATCCGCGCCGCGCACCCAGTATCCCTTTGAACGCAGGAAGGTAACAAGATGATGGCCAATAAATCCGCCAGCTCCCGTAACTAAAACACGAGTTTGAGCCATACTTTTTCTCCTGATATTATTTAGTTATTTCCGAATCACAAAAAGCGGATATTGCCCAATCCGCCCGTACCGGGCAGGATTGCTCTCTTCCTTTCGATAGATAGCCCTCAGGATGGCCGCTCCAAACAAGTTTGGATGGATATACGTTCGCAAAAAAGGTACACTGACACTGCGCCAGACCACAATTTTAACATCCATTCCTTTGAGGTTGGTTTCGAAATACACCTGGTCATATGTATAGTGATAGGGGGTTTCTGGCCCGGAGGCTGGCGTGGCGGATTTTTCCAGATGTTCCCTGCCCAGAGTTATTTTTATGAATGATTTCGTTTTCTGAATCCTCTTGAATATTTCTCTCTTTATCCGGCGGGGAAATAGCCATCGTTTCATCATCTGAGAATTCGGCCAAGAATAAACAACTGCTGCGCTGGATGAAGGTTTCAGTACACGGTGCAACTCGTGAAAAGCAGATACCTGTTCATCCTTGGGGACATGATAGATAACATGCAATGAAACTGCGCCATCCACAACATTATCCTGAAGGGGGATATTGGTGACATCGCCAAGAATATAGATTCCTTTATCACCAATTTTCTTTTGAGCTTCTTTTAATGCCAGAAATGAGATATCCAAGCAAATCCTGAAATCATACCCGTTTGAATAGGTAATGTATTCCGGATATTGGACTGGACCAGAGCCTGCATCAAGCAAATATCGTCCTTTGTTCTTAATATAACGATTCACTCTTAAATGGCAATTGTGAATATACTCGCTTGCCACTGGCCGCAAATCTTCCCATTTGAGTGCATCCACAAAACTGGTTGTTTTCTGGTCTTCCTTCAGCCACCCGATCGAGTCATAAAAATCCTGTAAGACCTTCTTTTCGGCCCGTAAATTTCCTTGTCCCCCTCCCGTTTGTCGATCAAAAGGAATGGCGAGATTTTCTATTAGAAGGATGATGCCTTCAACGACCGGATAGACAAACTGTTCATCCTTTGAAATGAAACCGGCTTCAATGGAGGCTTTGACCGGAGTGTTATCAGCATGAAACATTTCACTCTTTTCAATACGCATGTTCAACTGCATGATTTCTTGCGTTGTTAGTAACCTAAGATCCTGTTTTGTAATTGGGCAGCGCAATATCGTCCGTACTTGCTCAAGTTTTAATCCCGTCATTATAAGGATGCTCCTGTCAAACCAGAGGTGCACCAGCCAGTTGCTGGAAAGTTCGCCCAAACTCGGTTTGTCCTTTCGGGCTGAGCACATAAGACAACGAATCCCGGTCAAGGTCTTTACCGATTTTTTCGACATGCCATGGAAAAGGCCGAGGGTATTCCTTGAAGAAAATATAAGCGTAATTCCAAGCCAGCTCCACTTGCGCGGGCGTCAGACGGGAGGCAGGTAAATTCTTCAAGATCGCTCCCAGTTTGGCAAAATAATCATCCCAGGAATCTGCATCGAGGGTGAAGCCTTTGTTACGATAATGCGCCCGCCCGCTGACCAGTACGGGGATGCCGCGTGTCGCCATTTCTAGGCCAACGGATGTGGTATAGACCAGCACAAGGTCTGCAATTTCCATCAGGTCGTAGGTGTTGACTTTCTCTCTCGAGCCAATCAGACGGATGTGGGATGGAAGTTCAGGCAGGACCTGATCGATGATCTCTGACACTGACGGTCCGACTGTCCATGTCTCAGCAGGATGGATACGCACCACCACCTGAACCTCAGGTCTGCCCGCCAAATATGAAATTACTCGTTGCAGCCACTCTGACATTGACTGGCTGAAAATGGTCAAGCCAAGGGTGGCTGTATCGCCCAACACGTTGGTCGGAAGTAAAACTACTGGTCGCTCATCCAATTCCAACGCCAGCACGGACTTTCAGCTCCACCTTCTGGTGCGGCTTTCTGCCACAGGTGGGCAAAATCCTTGCCAGTGGTAAGCCCCCGGCGTCCAGCGAATAATTCTTCGAGCCGACTTTCGTTGTTCGGGATTTAAGATGCGATCTCTTATGGACCGACCACAGCTCGTCGTTATTGTGGTGGATTACTAGTTTATTCTGAGCCAGCCATACCCGGCGATTTGGATCGCCAAATTCATAGGTCACTGCTTTTATGTCCAGATAACGGGCAGTTTCGTACACTGCCCCAAATTCCTGGATCATTCCATTCGGGACAATAACCACATCTGGACGATTCTTCTGGAAATAAGTCGAGCGCTCGTACGGGCAACATCCGGTTTCGCACATTGCGCAACAGGTAAATGGATTCGTCCCCAGTTACATCTTCTCTCTGCAGGATGTATTGTGTGTCAGAAACACGTGACCTGCTTCAATCGCTTTGGATAGTGCTTCGGGCAAATGGGAAGCGGGATCCAAATCCAAAAGCGAGAAGCGGTCTTCAGGTATGGTTGAAGTTTTTTAAGGATATTGCGAGCATACAATTCTTGAAGGCGCAAGTCGAAGCGGTTAATTGGCTTATCATAATCACCGTAGGGCAGATACCCAAGAGTAACGTCATGACCAAGCCCGCGCAAAACCAATCCAATAGCTGCCGTGTGGACTGATCCAGTAATGCCAGGATGCAAAGATGAAAATTTTCTTTACCTGTGGCAGGCATCTGCTATAAGGGAACCATGTCGCCACCAACCGGGGCATTTGGGCACTGCCAGAGCTTCCAGATTGAAACGACTTGCGAGTTTTCCTGTCCCGGTGACGTAATAACCAATCCATTTCAGCAGTAAAAGGCAGCACCCCCAGGAAATTCTTTAACAGCGCTTTTGGTTTCATCTTGATTCAATCTTCCATTCCAGGCGCGGGCGCAGGACACCAGGGCGTGGCTCGGCCCATTGCATACCAGGCGCGCCGGAAGTATCCACATTAAAGGTAAGGGCCTTTTCATCCATGAAGTAGCGGCGGACACGATAGGAACTGGCGTTAACTCCAAGTGTGAATCGCCCGCCATTCAAGAAATCGGGCGGAAGTACACAGCCGCTGACATAATCGCCCAGCCGGACGTGATCCATGTTTCTCAAAGCGCTTCTGGTCATCCGTGTCAAAGGATGTGAGCACGTACTCGCCGCGTGCGGTGCTGATGTATATCCCAATACGTAAGCCGGTCAACGGGGCAGCCAGGACATATTCCATTTCTATTGTGAATGCTTCGGTCGAACGGACCGTATCCACGATTTTCCCCGCTTTGTCCAAGATACGCAAAGCAATCGGGCGGAAAGGTGCTGCATCGGCAGGAACTTCATCCGTATCCCAAATGCGCTCCCCTGCCCTCGGCATTTCCGCCGGAGAGGTAGTAATCAACCGCCTCGGCGGAAGGGGCACGCATCACCAAATGCCCTTTTTCCAACACGATCGACTCCTGTGTCAGGCGCAGGATCGACGACATATTATGGCTGACAAAAAGAACTGTGCGGCCTTCCCCGGCCACGTCGCTCATCTTGCCCAAGCACTTTTTCTGGAATTCAGCATCGCCGACTGCCAGCACTTCGTCCACCACCAGAATTTCCGGTTCCAGGTGGGCAGCCACGGCAAAAGCCAGGCGCACGTACATACCCGAAGAATATCGTTTGACAGGAGTATCAATGAATTGTTCCACTTCCGAGAAATCCAATATTTCATCGAATTTTCGGTCAATCTCGACCCGTTTCATGCCCAGGATGGCTCCGTTCAGGTAAATGTTCTCACGCCCGGTCAGTTCGGGGTGAAATCCGGTCCCAACTTCCAGCAGACTGGCAATGCGGCCCTTTACTTTTATCTGCCCACTGGTAGGAGCCGTAACACGTGAAAGGATTTTCAGCAAGGTACTTTTACCAGCGCCATTTCGCCCGATGATGCCCAGTACCATACCTTGTTCGACAGAGAAGCTTACATCTCGCAAGCGCCCAGAGAGTTTCTCCATTCCAGCTCTTCCTGGCCGATCTTCAACAAGGGATTGGGCTTGCCGCGCGCTTTGGCCCACCACACCTTTATGTCGTTTGTTAGCGTGCCGCTGCCAATCTGACCCAGCCGGTATGCTTTGGAAATGTTTTCCGACGATGATGACAGGATCGCTCATACGGTATCCATGAATGTGGCTTCGACGCGATTGAACATGACTACACCGATGATGATCGACCACCACCATAAACCCGAAACTATAAGCCAGTTGACCAAGATCGACTGTCCCACCCCCGCCAAGGTAGGCAAAGCGGAAGGTTTCCACAATTGATGACATGGGATTGAACTGGATCAGCTTCTGGTATTTTGGGGGAATAGATGATACCGAATAAATTACCGGCGTTACGTACATCACCAATTGGACACCAAACTGCACCAGGAAACGAAGATCGCGGTACTTGGTGGTAACGGATGAAACAATAATACCAAAACCCAATCCCAGCCCTGCCATCATCAATAAAAGCACAGGCGTTAGCAGCACCCACCAATTGGGATGAAGTTGTGTGCCCTGCAGGGCGAAATAACCCATGAAGGCCAGGAAAAAACCAAATTGGATAACAAAGGCGATTAAATTGGATATAAGGATGGAAACCGGCACTGCCAGCCGTGGGAAATAGACCTTGCCGAACAGGTTGGCATTGCTCACAAACGTTTCGGAAGTCGCGGAGAGGCAGTTTGCAAAATAAGTCCAGATGACCGTGCCCGACATGTAGAATAGGAATTGTGGTAATCCTCCCGTAGGGAGTTTGGCAATATTACCGAAGATGACGGTAAAAGTGATGGTTGTTAATAACGGTTGGATGAGATACCAGAGCGGCCCCAGGATGGTCTGCTTGTACTTTGAAACGAAATCGCGGCGCACGAAAAGGATAATCAAATCACGGGCATGCCCCAGTTCGCCCAAGCGCAAGTCGAAAAGGTTGCGCTGCGGACTGATGACCATGTCCCATTTACCGGATCCTTTTTGAAACCTGTCGGATTTTGCCAGAGCGGTCTTTGCCATCTTATTTCCGATTCTCTTTATACCAATCGATTGTTCGGCGCAAGCCTGTTTCAAACGAAGTACTGGCGCGAAAGCCAAAGTATTTTTCAGCCCGGGTGATATCCAGTCCGCGACGCGGCTGACCGTTGGGCTTGCTTGCATCCCAAACCAATTTGCCGTTAAAACCCGTCATACGGGAGATCATCTCGACCAGGTCTTTGATGGAAATTTCATTCCCCGAGCCGAGGTTAACCGGATCAGCCCCGTCGTATTTCTCCGCTGCCAGCAGGATTCCTTCAGCAGCATCTTCCACGTAAAGGAATTCGCGCGTTGGCGACCCATCGCCCCAAACTACAATCTCGTTTTCGCCATGGTCCTGCGCCTCGAAGCATTTACGGATAAGGGCCGGGATAACATGGGAAGAGGCTGGGTCAAAATTGTCGCGCGGACCATATAGATTAACCGGCAGGAGAAATATGGCGTTGAAGCCATACTGTTGCCGGTAGGCTTGCGCTTCAACCAGAAGCATCTTCTTCGCCAGACCATACGGGGCGTTGGTCTCCTCCGGGTAGCCTTTCCACAGGTCGTCTTCCCTGAACGGCACGGGAGTAAACTTTGGATAGGCACACACCGTCCCTAACACCACAAATTTTCCTGTGCCGAGCCGCCAGGCTTGATGCATCAGTTCCACGCCCATCATCAGGTTATCGTAGAAGAAATCGGCCGGATGTTCGAGATTGGCGCCGATCCCGCCCACGCGTGCCGCCAGGTGGAGAATGACCAAATCGGAAGGTTCAGCGCTAGTTGGTGATGGCTGAAAGCCAGCCGGTGTCAAGTGAGCAGGTCGGCGGTCCAGGATGTGCATGGCATCCTCCAGAAGACGACTTATATCTTCATGCTTCACAAGGTCGTAGTTTTCGACATGTGGAACGAGGATATCTGCAGCGCCACGCGCGATCAGTTTTTCGACGATATAAGATCCCAGGAACCCTGCCCCGCCAGTGACAATGACGCGTTTATCTTTCCAGTAGTTTTCTGCCATATTATTGGACAATAAAACGGGCATTGGTATATTTTTCATCCTGCGGGTTCCGAATAATATTGTTCCGCAGAACATGGACGACTTCGCGGACACCATCATCCACTGTCAGTGCAGCGGTGAAGCCAAGTTCACGGCGGATTTTAGAAAATGAAACTGTGAGATCGCGCATATCTCCTCCAAAGGTCAGGTCCTTGTACGTGACCACTGTTTCCGGGAGGCGCTTGATGACCAACCCGACTATTTCGTCTTTGGTGTAGTTGCCGTCATCTGTCCCGAGGTTGAAAATCTGCCCTTTAATCTTCTCTAGCGGTGCTTCCAAACCCAAGATCAGGCCCCCCACCACGTCCCGCACATGGACGAAGGAACGCGAGTAACCTCGTTGGTAGATAATCAATTCCCGTTTGATAAAAGCATCCAGAACAAACTGATTGACGATCAAATCAAAACGAGTACGCGGTGAAATACCGTACAGTGTCGACAGGCGGAAAATAAGCGGTGAAGTAATTTCATTCTTCTGGGCTAACAAGAACTCTTCAGCGGCTATTTTTGTCTCTGCATATAAAGACTGCGGATTGAGCTGCGAGGTCTCGGTCACTGGCTTGCCATCCAGCGAATGACCGTAGTTGCTATAAGTGGAAGCAAATATGAAGCGTGTGGATCCGAAACCGGCTACCGCCTCGAAGACGTTTTTCACCGCCTCCACGTTGTATCGCCAGGCGGCTTGTTTCCCAACTGCCTGACAGGCCGGGAATCCTACGATCGCCGCCAGGTGGACAACCGCTTCCGGTTTGGGCCAATTGCGTGGCAGGGCGGTCCGCACCGCCCCCGGCTCGGTCACATCTGCCCGCTCGAAGTGAAAGTTAGGGTGGGCTAGAAACCCCAGCAGAGACTCTCCGCCATAAAGCAGGTTGTCCAATACAGTAACGCGATAACCGGCGCGCAGCAGTTCGGTAGTCAAGAGGGAGCCGATATAACCCGCACCGCCGGTTACCAGGATATGTCCTTTAGTGCTCATGCAAGCCCTCCAGCTCGACATGCAACCCATTCACCACCAGCACCGGCCCGGTATCATCAGGGATGACCTCTATACCCTGTTCCATGCATGTCAGGCGGCAGATTTCTGCCACATCGCCGTCCCCGCGCACGCAAATACGGTCAAACCCAGCCGCCCGCACCCGCACAATGTGCTCCTTTACATGCTGACGTGTATTCCGGTAAAGAAGGAATTGCTGCTCGATATAGTCCATCGTCAAGCGCGTGCGCAGGGCAATCCCTTCGGGAGTGATGATATAGCGGAGTTTCTTGCGGTTAGCTCGCTTAATCTTGACGTAACCCTTATCTATAAGGCGTTTGAGATGCCAGTTAACCGTGCCAACCGCCACATCCATTTGTGTGGCAATTGAGGCCTGGGTCACATCGGGGTCACGCTCGATGGTCTCGAGCAAAGCCATTTCGCGGGTTGATTCGTCGGGATTTGCCATGGTATTTCCCGATTATGGGTTTCCATTTCCGACATGTTTGAGGTCAGCCTCAACCATCATCTCCACCAGGTCTTTAAAGCCAACGCGCGGCGACCAACCCAGCTCCCGACGCGCCTTTGATGGGTCTGCGATGAGCCGGTCCACTTCAGATAGTCGCATAAAACGCTGGTCTTGTACCACATAATCCTGATAGTTTAATCCTACGTAATTGAAAGCCATTTCTGCAAATTGGCGTACCGAATGAGATGTACCAGTACCAATGACATAATCCTGTGGGGTCTCTTGCTGGAGCATTTTCCACATAATTTCCACGTATTCTCCTGCAAACCCCCAGTCCCGTTGGGATTCCAAGTTGCCAAGCCGGAGTTCCTTTGCCAGCCCGGATTTAATCCGGGCGACTCCATGAGAAATCTTGCGGGTGACAAACTCAAGACCGCGCCGTGGGCTCTCATGGTTGAATAAGATTCCCGAGACAGCAAACATGTTATAGGATTCGCGATAGTTCACTGTGATCCAATGTCCATACACTTTGGCAACGCCATACGGGCTGCGTGGATAAAAGGGGGTAGTTTCCCGCTGTGGAGATTCGATGACTTTCCCAAACATCTCACTACTGGATGCCTGATAAAAGCGGCATTTTGGATTCACCTGGCGGATTGCCTCCAGCATACGTGTCACCCCCAATGCGGTCACTTCACCGGTTAATACAGCCTGACTCCAGGAGGTAGCCACAAAAGACTGCGCTGCAAGGTTGTATACCTCATCCGGGCGATATTGTTCCAGGACCGCGATCAGCGAGCTCTGGTCGTGCAAGTCACCCTGAATTATGTTAATATCATCCTGGATGTGCTGAATTCGCTCAAAGGTTACAGTGCTGGAACGGCGCACCATTCCGACCACATCATAACCTTTTGAAAGTAAAAATTCCGCAAGGTATGAACCGACCTGGCCGGTAACGCCGGTGACGAGGGCAGTGGGCATATCTCCTCCATTTCAAAATTCAGTGGCTGAATTATAACCGCGAATTAAAATACGTCAAGCGCACGATTATAGCGCAAATCGCGGCTTATTCTGGTTTATTAGAAACTATTTTTTATTCTTTGAGTTCAGGCTGGGGTTTATATAATAAATACATCAAGTGCCTAATAATAAAAATAATTACCACCAGTAATGCTAGAGCCAGGACGGTTTGGGGAAAAATATCCGTTCCGAACAGGAATGGCTGGTAGGTGAAAAATGAGATCAGGTTGGCAGCCAGTGCAATGTAAAAATATTCTGGAAAATAAAACGCATACACAATGGAAAAAATATCCGAAAGATAAAAATAACGGTCATGTGTTTTAGGTAGAAAATAAGGGACCAGTAAAGCGGATACAAAGGCCAGTTGGACGATCAGGTGTTTTGACAGGTTAACACGACTTTTAAGAACTACCGCCACGTAAATGAGGCAAATACTGACTGCAAAGATTATGCCTGCCGGGTAAAAAATAGCATTCATATCTGACGGCAGCCAGGTATACATATTGGGCGCGTTATGAACCAGCCCCGAATAGCCCTCTACCTGTCCCGCGTAGACGGTCAACAACTCCATCAGGGGGCGTCCGGCGATCCACGCTGGAATGATTAGT
The DNA here is from genome assembly GCA_963760245.1 of uncultured Chloroflexia bacterium. Taxonomy (GTDB): domain Bacteria; phylum Chloroflexota; class Anaerolineae; order Anaerolineales; family Villigracilaceae; genus UBA877. The sequence goes on from CAVXCH010000009.1 coordinate 111,417, forward strand.
ATGATGTAAACAGCCGGAATAGCGAGCAAGTGCTTCCAGGATACAACCCTTTTCAAGAACAAAACCAACAATAATGGGGCCAGATAGATCGATTGTAGTTTGATCGAGAACGCGATCCCAAAGGCAATGCAGGCCAGCCAGGGCTGCTTTCTTAACACATAATAGAGAAATGCAACCAGAGCTGCCGTATAAATACTTTCGATTTGAGCCCAGGCGGCACTATTAAGGATGACGGTCGGAGCAAACAGAATGGCGAGAAAGGCAAATATGGGTACGGGGCCTTTCTCATATTTCATTCGGACAATCCGATATACAAACCAGGCACAAATAAAATCACAGATAATCGCAGGCAGTTTGACTGCCGTGATTGTCGAGAAACTGGGCAGTATTTTGGAAACGACATAAAGCATGTATAAAAAGGGGGGAGTGTAGTTCGAAAAATTCTGCCCCAGGGCAGGAAATCCTAATTTCTTTATTACATGATACCAAGCTTGAAGATAATTCGAGTAATCCTGGGATACAAAGCTTCGAAGGCTGTAGCGAAGGGCAAGTGCGAGAAGGGTTCCGACGAGAACTATTAGAATGTCCACATACGGAATCCGGCGCACGCTCGTAATCCAGTGACCTTTGATATTCCCCCAAAAAAGGTTGAGTGGTTTATCTTTTGTGTTCATGGACGGCTTCATAGTGTCTGGCGCTTCACTTGTTGGGGTACGGTTTGGGTGTGACGACAACCTGGCTAACAAAATTCGCAAGTCAAAATCCCTGCAATTAGTTCTCTTGTGGTTCCGGCCCGGGTTTATATAAAACCAGCATCAAACGCCGGATTACGATAATAATAACTGCCAGCAATGCAAGTGCCAGGACGGTTTGGGGAAAAATATCCGTTCCGAACAGGAATGGCTGGTAGGCGAAAAATGAGATCAGGTTGGCAGCCAGCGCAATGTAAAAATATTCTGGAAAATAAAACGCATACACAATGGAAAAAATATCCGAAAGATAAAAATAACGGTCATGTGTCTTGGGTAGAAAATAAGGGCACGAGTAGAGCGGATACAAAGGCCAGTTGGACGATCAGGTGTTTTGACAGGTTAACACGACTTTTAAGAACTACCGCCACGTAAATGAGGCAAATACTGACTGCAAAGATTATTCCAGCCCAAAAGAAAGTGCCGTAATCATCCGCAGGCAGCCACGTATACATATTGGGAGCATTATGGAATAGGCCTGGCACCCCCTGTACCTGGTAAAAATAGACGGTCAACAACTCCCCCAAGGGGCGTCCGGCGATCCACGCTGGAATGATTAGTATGATGTAGACAGCCGGAATGGCAAGCAAGTGCTTCCAGGAAACAACCCTTTTCAAGAACAAAACCAACAATAATGGGGCCAGATAGATCGATTGTAGTTTGATCGAGAACGCGATCCCAAAGGCAATGCAGGCCAACCAGGGTTGCTTTTTTATAACATAAAAAACAAATGCCACCAGCGCCGCTGTGAAAATGCTGTCTGCTTGCCCCCATACCGCGCTGTTAAGAATGACCGTAGGTGCAAACAGAATGGCGAGAAAGGCAAAGATCGGAATGGGACCTTCCTTATATTTCACCTTGACGATCCGATATACAAACCAGGCACAAATAAAATCACACAAAATGGCAGGCAGTTTGACCGCCGTGACAGTTGCTATATTGGGCAACAATTTGGAAACAACATAAAGCATATATAAAAAAGGGGGGGTGTAGTTCGAAAAATTCTGCCCCAGGGCAGGGAAACCCAATTCCTTGATGGTCTCGTACCACGATTTATTATAGTAAGAATAATCCTGGGATGCAAAGCTTCGAAGGCTGTAGCGAAGGGCAAGCGCTAGGAGGATTCCTACGAGAACTATTAGAATGTCCACATAAGGTATTGGTTTGATAAAAATGATCAAACGGTTTATAAAAATCTTCATAAACGACCGTTGATTACCAATTTTATTGGCCGATTTCATGATATTTCTTCCTTATTACTATCTGATATGTTCATTTCCTGAAGCTATCCTTTGCAGGAAGAAAGCTGGTTTATTTATGCCAATCGTAATCTGCCAAATGCCTATAACCGCGCATGCACACCAATCGCTAAAGCGCTTCAAAATACCCAACATTCCCAGCGTGGGCTTGATTATATTATGCCGGGCTTCTTTCTGGTTAACTACTTAGAGGCGGTCATCCACTATTGACTTTTAAGTCGCCTTGAAGTCAAAAATAATTTGTTTATTTACATGGCTGAGCCCGCGGCACATATAAAGCGACCGGCTGGTTATTAAACCCTGGAACCTCTTTGTAATAACAGTTGAGTGGGATGACTACTTCTTGTACCCACAGGTCATTTTCATTGCCAAAAGCTCTGCCGGCTCCTTGGAAGGATTGAGAATATGCACTGGCAACGATCATACTGAAACGCTGAGCCTGCAAATCTTGCTGAAATCTGTCCAGATAAGGGCGGTTATGAGACATGACCATCTCCATCAAGTAATCCTGCTCATAATCAGGGACAAGCGGTACGTTCACCATCTTTAACGCCAACAGTTGACGTTGCGTAATAAAAAGCACTTCTCCGCCGGTTCGCCCCACTGCCTCGGTCTGGCTGCGGAGGGACTCTAATACTTGGTTCACCTGGCTCCCGTCCCAAGTCATGCTCGGACTGACCTGTTTTACTGCCATCCAGACTGGAAAAATGATAGCCAGAATGGTTATAACGGTCGGATAGGAAAGAGGTACGCTCATCTTGTTTGATTCGGGAGTTAAGCGATCAAAGTAAAAATAACCCCCCACAAGCATTAATAGGATAAGGTATGCATCCAGGTTGTGCAGGTCGGACCCGCCACCGATCTTGATGCTTACAACCAATCCTCCCAGAAAAAGGACCAGCACCGCGGAAAATATCCCGCTTAGACGCAGAGGATGATATATGCCCTGTCTTCGCCAAAGGGAATAAACAATGAGGGCCAGCAATGGCAGGGAAACAATCAAAGCAGAAGGTAATATCCCAATCGAATTTGTGGCGTTGGGGAAAAGGCGATACCATAACAAATCCGAAGTCAGGCTGGTAAAGGCGTCACCTGGATGACCGGCATTCCCGGAAACAATAACAAAAGTGAATTGGCTGGCAAATGCGGCGACAATTCCCAATAAAAACCAGAAGACTGGTTTCCATAAATAACGTAACCATGACTTGGATGTCTCATACGGGATTTCCAGCAGGAACAAGACCGCCGCGAACAGACCCGGCACCGGGTACCAGTTGATCCTGCTCAGCCCTGCCCAGATGGATGCAAGCAAAACCACAAGCGTGGTGAACCAAAATTTCTGCGGTTTTACCCCCCAAATAAAAATGATGGCACACGCAAGTAAATGGATATGGATCGGTCCCTGCATTAAAAACAGGACCGCCCAGGCTACCATCGGCCAAAACAGCCGCCAGATGCTCAGCTTTAATCGACGGACATAAACAACGCCAAGGGCTATTGGGAATCCGACCGACAGGATTGCTTCCCAGGCGCGGTGGACCCAGATGGGAAGATTCCCGAAAAGGAATGGGACTGCCAGTAGGAAATTCTGGGTGGCATGCATGATCGGGAGTGCCATATTCATGCCATAGATCTGTTTGGCAAACAAAATGGATGCCCGGTAATAATTCGTTGTGTCTGACCAACCCAGAGAGAATGGGTAATTATTGATCACAGAAACTAATTGGTAGGAAGCTGTATATTACAGCCTGTGTAATGACAGTCACTGCTACGGAAAATGACCAGGATATGTTTCTACGAGAGATTTTCAAGACCAGAGCGGCGGCCAAGATAAAAAGCCACATGAACCAAATGCGTGCGCTCGAATGCATTAGTATGATGACACCAATCGGAAGTTGATCTAGGAATAAAACAATACACGGAATAATAATAATGAGTAAAACATATATGATTAATGAAAGCGTTTTACTTATCTTTAATGTGCGAATCTTTTCGATAAATCTAATAATCCATAATGAGGTTTTAGAATTCCATGTAAGAATAAACAAAACCAACATCAGAAGGGCGAACGCCAATTGAAAAAGCCAAATAAAAAGCCAGTTGGAGTGGAAAGGCAACACGGTGTTCGACCGCATGGCTTCTAAAACCCCCATGAATGCCCAAATGGAAAAAAATATTGTGAAAAATATGGTTAGACGTACTAAAAACAGTGATTTTTTATTTATCGTATTCATTCGCATTCTGGTCCTTTTTTCACACCTTTAAATATCCCTAGATAATGGGAATATGCCTATAAAACCGCCAACGACGGAATTTATAAATATATCAAATTGAAATGGAGAGCGATTATGCTAATCTCCATAAAAACAGGTATGAACGGAAAGATGGCAATGATATCAACAATAATTGATTTTCTTTATAAATATCCCGTTAAATCAAATTCAGCTGAAGACGTCCTATTATATAGGAAAATTACCCGCGCCTTAGATAGACCAGCAAGGATGAATCTGGAGTGCAGTTTAAAAACTCTTTTGTTTTCAAGACTTCGGTATATTCTCCTGAATTCAAGAAAGTCTGCCAATTAGAATCAATATATCCTTGTTGGATAATAATGACATCTGCCTCCTGACGCCATTGCTCTGCCAACGCGAGATTCCAGTGACCCAAACGAGATAATGTGGCAGGATCTCCATCCAACCAATAATTCCACTGCCCATCTAACTCCTGGGGGTGTATCTCAATATTAGGCACATATAAGAGCACGGCTACCGCGTTTCCGCCATCCCAATAGACCTGGCTACCAGGTGGGATCACTCCCGCAAGGTTTTTTCCCGCCTGCTCGTAATTGGCTAAGGTGTTTCCAGAACAATCCCATTGATTAAACCCGCCTCCGAGGGCGATCGAAGGAGAGAACAAAACTCCTGCCAACATGAAAACAACAAAAGAAATCGCTCCGAAGGAATAGATCTTTAAGAACCTCTTCCTTTTTAAGAAAGTTCTGATTGCGAAACCAATCATTAGGATGAGTAAACCGCCCAAAATACCGGTAAGAGTAGGAATTACCCAACGGGAGGTATCATAAGCAATGCCAAATTTGTTGGCAAGAAAATCCCATATAGGCACATTTCCAGGCAAAATTTGCCCGGTCATTAAGAAACTCCGAATGCGTGGAATGCGGATATATAAAAGAAATTCACTGGTGCTTAAGAAGCTACCATAGCCAGCACATGTGGAAATCACGATAATAAATGCAATGAGGGCGATTTGCTTTGCAATGGACAGATTCGCTTGGAAATTTGAAAACACGGCAATCGAAAACAGTAATCCGAGGTAGGTAAAGAATGCAAAATAAGGGTTTACAGCAAATGCATTGTTGAAATTAATTCCATTGAACCCCAGGCCTGCCCAGATATGTAATCCCAAAAGTAAAAAGAAGAGCACACCCAGGAATACGCTGAATCGAAAGAGGGCATCACTTTTCCATGCTTTGCGGTTCGGCCAGAGAACCAGGCTGAAGATGGACCCAACTAATGAGACAAAGTGAAACCGTAAACCTTCCAGCAGGCTGTAAATGCGGGCTGACCAATTTGCATTAAAATTCAACGCGGACTTGATCCCATTTGGCAGGCGCCATGCTGCAAGGAACGGCGTGAGACTGGCGGGCACCCAGGGAGCCCACATTTCCAGAATCCCGGGCCAGAAAATAGCGTGACCGACGATAACAATTGTGATACCGGTCAATGAGGTAATAAATCCCTGCTTACGTCCGAACTGCCAGAATACGTAAACCAAAAGAATCGGTAAAACCGGAGCCATGTCCTGGCGGGTTAGCAGGATAAGTCCAGCGAGTACAGCACTTAGGGAAGTCTGCCAGATTCGCCTTTCCTTCCCCAGCGCGAAGAACAGCGTCCACATTAGCAGGCAAGTCACTAATCCTTGCGATAACCCGACACTAAAAAAGCGAATGACCGCTGGGTTGAGCGCAGCTGCCCACATCCCGACTGTTGCCCACCATGGACCTGCCAGCCGCCTGGCGGTCGCCCAGAGTCCCAGCAGCGCAATAACGCCAACAACGATCGCGAAAGTTCGCCCTGTTCTCAGGCCAGGCCCAAACCACAACTGGATATACCCAGGAATCAGGTATGACAATGGACCATATTCCGTGTGAGGCCCGTAAGATTGAAACGGCTGGAAGATCCCAGAGGCAAATAGGTTTCCTTTATAAAGAAACAGACCCTCGTCAATGGTAGCTTGCTGCGTATTAGCAAAATTAATGGAGAAAACAATGTACAGCGCCGCCCCCACCAACGCCAATGCAAGCGCAATGCCGGCATTTGTACCAATTAATCTTAATTGCTTCCTAAGCTTCGCCATTGAGACAATCATCTTAGGGAGTCTACCTTATTTTCTTGTTCTTCTGCCGCTGATCCCAGAGCCAGCCACCAATAAGGATTACCCCGCTGATGACTGCGATGACAGCAAATACTGACAAGACAGGCAAGATCTTCAGAACCAACCCAGAATAACGGCTGATGTACCAGTAACCGAACAGCGCCAGAAAAACCCCTTCCACTGCTAGGATACGTCCCAACCAGGGATCATGAGTTGCGCGTTGCCAGGTCAGGGCCTGGGCAGCAAGAGCAGCCTGGAAGAGAAGGAGAATGACGCGATACCGCGGGTTGTCCCACTGGTCACCCCCGGCGCGAGCGGATGAAATAATTATCCACGCCCAGGAAACCAGCCAAAGCCAAAGCCAGGCAAGCCGTTCCCGTTTATCGACTGTTTTCAAGGTTGAACGCAGACTGTAAAACAGGAAAGGAAGCAGCGCATACCAGCCCAGCCCGCGCAGGATACCTAACGCACGCATCGGCCAGACCGCCGGGTCAGCGATGGCAGCGGGCAACACCGGCTGGGCAATTCCGTAACCGGTAATGAACGGGAAATGAAGAGACTGCGGTAAACTGCCAAACAAATACTGGAGCTGACCGGAGTTTAACTCTGTAACATTAGCGCTATAGCTTGCCGAATATCGCAGCCAGTTCACCAGGTTCGCCAACGACCCACCTGGGACCTGAAGTGTGCCCCCCACCACCTCACCCAATAACAAGGCTGCCAGCACAACCACCACTGCCACTCCACCAACCCACCACCATCTTATCTGTCGTTCTTTTTCTCGCAGCCAGGCCCAGACACCCAATCCCAGCAGTGCAATTACCACTACACCCGGAGAGAAGAGCACCATGCCGAGCAGGCTGCCCGCTATCCACCACCAGGCTGTCCGATGCCGGTTCGCCAGCCAGTCCACCACACCCCAGAAGGCCATAGCAATAAACAGGATCAGGAAGGACTCGCGCACGGGCGAGGCCCCCACCAGCAGTGATTCCGGATACAGAGCCATGATCCATCCAACGATCATCGCGATGCTTTTTCCCCAACTTTGGCACGCCCCCTTCCATACCAGTGCCACACCTATAGCACCTGCCATTGCAGAAAAAAGGACCAACAGCCAGGGGCGGTGTGCGTCGGGACTAAGGTATCGGTAGAAGAGGCTGTGAAAGAATAACAGCCCGCCATACTGATCGTCAGCACCATATGACCGGTCAAATGCCCTCCATAAAGGTTCATTGGATGATGCCAGTTTCCAGGCTTGAGCGTCATAAGTGGAAGCGTCCCTGACGGCAAAACCCGCTTTATAGACTGGGGTATCGTTGCCAAAAACCGGCAGGAATGTGGAGAAGAAAATGCCCAGCCCAAGCCTCAAGAATAATGCCAGCAAAAGCATCAGCATCACGGTCCGGGGCGCGCCGGCTGAACGCCAAAGCGCGTTAAGTGCCAGCAGACCAAGCGTCAAAACAACAGCATAGGCCAACCAACCAATCCACCACGTCCCTGGTCCTAGTAGCGAAAGCACCAGGCCAAGACCGAGACTTGTGGGGAGAACCCAACGAAGGTCACGCAGGAAAGTTTTCAAATTCATGGAGCTAATGAATTCAATCTGTTTTGCATAAATAAGATTAAAAAATTCAAAACGATTTTAATACTCGCTGGCTGCGTTCGATCCAGGAGTATTGCTGCACAACCTGGCGGGCACGCTGACCGAGTGCCTCCCGTTGTTTTTCATCGCCCAGCAGCGCTCGAAGAGCGGATTCCCACGCCCCGATGTCATCCGGAGGGCAAAAAACCGCAGTCGTCTCATCCAGCACTTCATGCAGCACAGGCAGGTCACTGCTCACGATGGCGCGACCGGCTGCCATGTACTCGAACATTTTCATTGGACTGCAGATATCGGCAGTATTCCCACCGCTGGAGGTTGCTACTATTCTCTGGTAGGGCATCAGCAGAACATCTGCTGCGGATTGGTAAAGGGGGATGCGTTCGTTCGGTACAAACCCGGTAAAGGTGACATTGGTAAGTCCTTGCCCGGTAGCCTGGGTCTTCCAGGTTTCCACATCTATGGGGCGTCCTCCCACCCATACGAAACTGGTCAGTGGGAATTTTCCCGCCAATGCCAGGAATAAGCCCCCGCCGCGGCCTTCATAAAGGTGACCGGTACAAAGTATGCTGGTGGCGACGGGCAATTTAAGTTCTCCTCGGGCAGAAGCAGGGTCAGGTAAAGTTTCGTATCGTTCCAGATCTACTCCGTCAGGTGCAATAATGGTTCTTTCGGCCGGCAAATTAAGCGCTTGCCGCAGTGCATCACTGATGGGCAACAGGCGCTTACGCCCGGGTAGAACCTGGAAAAGACGCAGCCAGAGTGGGCCAAACCGTCCCCCTGGGAAATCGTGCAATTCCAGCATGGACGGCATTCCGGCGAGGAGGCCCAACGCTCCAGCTTGGAGTGGCCAAACGTATAGCAGATTCGCCTGCAAGCGGCGGGCACGCCGGACGGCCCCCCACGGAAAGATACTCCGGTTCCCCGCTGATATCCATTCGATTTTAAAGAGTGTACGAAGACCGTAGTGCTGCTGTAAATCAGCAAATCTCAAATCTGCAGGCTGTGGACCGGGGACCAGGAGGATGACTTCATGCCCCAGCTGAGTAAAAGCCTGGCATACCTTCATCACCTGTATGCTGTTGGCCGTATCGGAAGGAACCTGGGCCGAAGAAATACATACGATTCTCATTTCTCAATGAGAGCCTTCATCGTGAGCTTTATCCGTGTCAAGCAGCCCCAACCTCATTGCAGATAGTTGTTCGGCGATCAGGCCGATGAAAAAAAACAACAATCCGGTGACGATCCCCAGCATTGCCCCCACGCTAACGCCGCGCGCCCGCAGCAGGATTGGTATTCCCCAGGCAAGACCGAACCCGATGCATAGGATCGATAGTGACCAGAATATCCTGATCGGGTTGAACAGCATGGCAATGTTGACAATTTCCATAAGTGTCTGGATGGCAGTAAAAGTATTGATCGTGCTCTTTCCGGTTGCCCGTTTTTTAATGGTGATAGGGTGCTCTAAAACCAGGTGGCGCTTTTTAATAAATATCAAGGTAATCACATCACTAAAAGCCATCGAATCGGGGCAGATGGATAAATATCGCTGCGCCAGTTCGGTTTGATAGAGCTTAAAGCCGGAGTTTAAATCTGAAATATGGACAGGCATGAGCAGGGCGGCAAATTTTCGGATCAACCATTTACCAATGTTGCGATATAAACCTGTGGAGCCTAGCTTGCCTCGATTGCCCACCGTTAGGTCAGCATCCTTCTCCAGGGTGAACCGGAGCAATTCCTCCAAATCGCCAAGTTCATGCTGGCCATCAGCATCCATGGTCACAACATATTGTGAGTCGGCCTCCAGAATACCGGTTTTGAGCGCACCGCCATAGCCGCGGTTGACTTTATGATGGATGATTTTTATGCCGGGTGTCTCGTTATATTCTTTCAGGATCCCGGGGGTGTTGTCACGGGAGCCGTCATCGACCAGGATTAATTTCCAGTTATGCTCGCGGCAAAATGGAACCAGCTCTTTAAGCACGTCGGAGAGAGAGCCCGCTTCATTATATATGGGAACAACAACGGAAAGGACTTCCGAACCTGAGCTTAATTCTTGATTCTGGTTTCTTTCCATATGTGTCACCCTGATTAGAATATATCTTCATCACTTTGAAGTCATAAATCATAAAGATAAATATGCCATTTCCATAAGGGGGATTTTAACCCCTTTGGAAAATATTCCTGGAAGTGATAGATGGTCTATTCGATTTACATCCTGTCTTATGGTTTAATGGATTTTGAGCAGGATGTACCCTTCATTTTGCATTATCAAGGTTGCCGGCAGGCTGGTAAATATTTGTGGGACCACGTTGAAATCGATTACCAGGTAATCGGCTTTTAAACTTTCTGCTAAAGAGACTAAACCTTTCAGCCTCTCCTGCGGATCGGCAATTGCTCGCAGAGTTTCCCATTGTTTGGTGGTCCCCAACCATCCCGGGAGGGCGGAACGGTCGGCATAGCCCAGAATTCCGCTGTCGCGCGAAGTGTACACCAGCGGACGCAGAGCTTCATAACGAACGCTGAGAGTCTGGGACGTGTAGGCTGCATCTTCGTTAAAGAACAGCACCCCTTCCCCGGGTTGGGTCTGGGAGCGTAATGCGACGATCAGATTGTCGATCGGGAGTGGGGACGAGCATACCAGGCGTGCCTTGGGAAAACAAGCTGCAGCCTGCAACATGTCTCCTATGGCAGGACGGTTGGTAGCCCCCCAGAACCCGAATAGCAAAATCCCCACACCGAAAACCGCTGCATGCATCTTTTGCTTTCCCAGGCGGGGAGTCAACTCTGCCAGCGGCCACAGCCAGAAGAACAACATTATTGGCACGAAATAACGGATGCAGCGCACCAACTCGGTTTCAAGGGGCAAGATGTGAAATTGCCGTTCGATTATCCCTTCCGCAAGGGGGATCAGGATACTGGTAAAAAACAACCCTGCCGTCCACAACAGCACCATCTTTATCGATGTCCGGTCTTTTTTCAAGAGCAACCAGATGCAGACAAACCCGACTATCGCCACCGGAAGGAGGAGATTGCGGGTCATATTCCAAAGAAAAGAACCCAAAGCTGCCAGTGGATCCAGCAAGTTCAGCGGAGAGTAGGTTTGTAAGACCGTCATTACTGTGCTGTAGTCCGCACCCTGGCTGCGCATATTGTAAGATAAGTAATTGACTGCAAAGGGAACAATGGGAACCAGGAAAAGGACGCCCAGCCCCAGCATGACCAGGATACGCCGCCCCCAGTTCCATCCTTTAGGATGAACCAGCCAGAGACCAAGCCAGATGGCAAATCCCCAGGCCGGGGCACTAATTGGGTGGACATAAACGAGCAAGCCGGCTGCAATCATCAACCAGGGCCAGCGCGATGGGCGGTCTTTCCAAACTAATACCAGCGCCAGCAGGAAAGGCAGCAATGATTGGAAGGTGACGCGCGGCAGGGCATCCTGCCAAACTCCCCAGATTTCTCCCAAGCCAATACTGATGACCGTCATGCCTGTTATGAAAGCCAATAAAAAAGCCCAAAAGCGGTTTTTAAATAGCACCCTTCCAAATATATAAAAGCCGAGCAATTGCAGGAATGTTTCCGGAAAAACCAGCCAGGCATATGCCAGGCCATAATCACCGGTAAGGTGGTTAAGCAGACGTATCAGAGGAATATGGATGGTAGCATAGACGCCAATGTTATTGGAATTTCCCAGGACGGGGTCGCTCGTGAACCAGCCAGGGTGGTCCAGTGCCGCGGCATAACTGGCAATATTGCCTCCATCCCCCGTCAGGATGACCACTGGATAGTTTCCCTGCAAGCGGCCCAGGAAATATAACCCGGCAAAGGCCATGAAAACCAGGACAGCCAGCCAGTCCCAGCGGTTGATTGCTGGAAACCCTAAGCGCAGCTTTATTTGACTGCGACCCATGGAGACTCCTCCGTCAGGGCCTCAGCAATTTTGGATGGGTGCAAATCCGGTGCAGGAGGTTTGGGATCGGCTCGCTCCCGGCGGCGAATTTCCCACAGGCCGCGTAACGTGATGAATCCTTGAGAGATTATGAAGTATCCTGAGAGAATAACGGCCATCATCAGGTATCCATACCTTGGAACCAGGGTGAAAATCAAAGATAATTCGATGATCCCCGTCAATAAAGATATCAGGACCGGATAACCTGCCTTACCGAGCGAGAGAAAGAGCGGCCGATTCCACTGGAAGGTGCTGGCAAATCCGTATCCTGCGATCAGGATCAATAACAGCGGATAGACAGGGCTGGCTTGCGGCTTATAAACTGCGGGGATGATCCACCAACCGGTCAGTGCCCATGCAGCCCAGATTGCCAAGACAACCCCACCGGTGATCAAGGTAACTCTTTTAAGCAGGCTGAGGGTTGTGCCCCATTGAAACTTTGCGATCGTGCGGGAAATTTCAGTATAAGTCGGTGCAATAAAGGGATCCAGGATCAGTGTGATGGGGATCGTCAATGTCATGGCAATCTTAAAATACCCCACAGCCGTAATGGATAACAAACTCGCCATATATAGCGGGATATTGTCACGGAAGAGCAGGTTCAATGTCCCGTTCAGGTTGGTATTCAGCGCAAACATGACTAAGGTGGGTTTTCCGGGCAGTGCTCGCAGAGGTGTTTTCCACCATCCCGGGCCCAATACATGCTTCAATTCGCGCAGGGACAAAATAACCTGGGATACCCCCACGTAGGTTTTACCGAGAACGTACGCCAGAAGGATGGCTACCAACAAATCGGTTGCCTTGATCAGGCCAGTCCACCGGTAAAGTACGTATGTCCCTCCGATCATTGTGCAGGTGATGATGCTGTTGATCATGTTGACGCGGGCAAGGTGGTCGAATCGACGAGTGGCTTGTAAAACCCCGGTGGATGTTTCAAATATCAGGTTGCTCAGAATGATAAGGCCATAGAAAATAAATATGGGAGCAGTTGCTGCATTTCCGGCAAAAACCTTGGAAGCCCATGGAGCGAGGGCAACCACCACCACGAAACCAATAATTGACATGGCTGCTTCCGTCAGACCGGCGGCTTTTACAAGGGCAGCCGCCTCCTGCTTCTTTTCTTCCGCAAGGGATGGACCAAGGTGTTTAACTACCACTTCGCTCATCCGAAAGGACAGGAAGCGGTTGATATTGGATGCAAAGGTTTGGACGACTGCTACCAGGCCCCAGCCGGCCACGCCGAGCAGGCGCACAGCAAGGATGGTTTGACCAAAGCTCAGAACTGCGGAAATCACGTTACTGCCGAATAGATAGCTGCTGTTGCGTACTATCCGGCGCAGAAGGTTATCTTCCTTCCATACTTCTGAAAGGTTTTGGAAAATGCTCACGGAGTAGCCACCTCTTTGGCCCACTCCCGTTCTGCACGATACCATTCCACAAGATGAGTCATCCCATCAACCAGTTTCATCTGGGGTTCCCAACCGAGCACTCGTTTCGCCTTGCTGATATCAGCCCAATTGGCAAGGATATCGGCCCGGTGGGCAGGGTGGTTTTTGAGCTGAGCCTTTTTGCCGGTCAGTTCTTCCAACATGCTAATCATTTGATTAATCGTGATGGTTTCGTGCCCGCCCAAGTTAATGATTTCAAATCCCATCGGTTTGAGTGCCAGGATAGTGCCGCGTGCAATGTCATCGAGGTAGGTGAAGCCGCGCGACTGTTCCCCAGTCCCGTATAAATGCACTGGCTGTTCTTCGGTAATCCACTTGGCGAAACGGAACATGACCATATCTGGTCGCCCTGCCGGGCCATAAACAGTGAAATAGCGAAGTACGGTTACATCTAGTCCGTGCATGTAATAATACGAGTGACACAAGACTTCGGCGCTTTTCTTACTGGCTGCATAGGGTTGGAGCGGGTGGTCTGATTCTGCAGTTTCAGGCGTGGGCAGCGGCGGGTTGGCACCGTAAATACCTGCGGTGGAGGCCTGGATGAATTTCTTTATCCCACGCTGGCGCGACATTTCCAGTAGGTTGAGTGTCCCGGTCAGATTGGTTTCCATAAAAGCCCAGGGATTCTCGATGCTGTCGCGCACTCCGGCGCGTGCCGCCAAATTAATCACTGCTTCGAACGCAGGGAGTGTTTCCACCGCGGCGCGATCTGAAATATCGAGTTTTTTGAAAGTGAACCTGGGCAGCGCCTGCAATTTCCGCAGTCGATACTCTTTCATGCGGATATCGTAGGCGTCGTTCATGTTATCCACGCCCGTTACGGTGTGTCCCTGGTCGACCAGCATCTCGGTGACCCGGCTTGCGATAAACCCGGCCGCGCCGGTGACCAGATAATTTGCCATTACAACCGTTCCACCTTCGGGTTATCTTTACCCATCTTTCCCAGGGCGTTGCGGCTGTCAAAAATGAATTGGGACGCTTTCAGGATAGCCTTGTAATCATAAACCTTATGGTTCGTCACGGCTACAACCACGTCTGCAACTCGCACAGCCGCCATCAGGTCCGGAACGCTTTTCATCTCGGCGTCCTCGTGGGTCTTCAGGGTGGGAATATATGGATCGTGATAATCGACGGTCGCACCCTTCTTTTGGAGAAGACCGATTACATCCAGCGCAGGGGATTCGCGAATATCGTCTATGTCGGGTTTATAGGCCACCCCTAAGACAAGGCAATGCGCACCTTTGAGCGTTTTACCGCGCTCGTTCATTGCTTCCAGGATGCGGGTCACTACATAACGCGGCATGTTGGTGTTGATCTCCGAGGCCAGTTCAATGAAGCGGGCAGTGTATTGGTAGGCTTTCATCTTCCAGGAGAGATATAGCGGGTCGATCGGGATACAGTGCCCTCCCAGGCCGGGTCCGGGGGTGAACTTCATAAAGCCGAACGGCTTGGTGGCTGCCGCGTCGATCACTTCCCACACATCCACGCCCATCCGTTCGCACATGATTGCCAGTCTCGTTCACCATTCCAATGTTGACCATGCGGAAGGTGTTTTCCAACAGTTTTGCCATCTCAGCAGCTTCTGCTGACGAGACCGTATGGATGTGCTGGATTGCTCCTTTGTACCAGGCTTCCGTCACTTCGGTGCAGGCTGGGGTGATGCCACCCACCACCTTGGGCGTATTCAAGGTGGTGAAATCTTTCCGTCCAGGGTCAACCCGTTCGGGTGAGAAAGACAGGAACCAGTCCCGGCCTACTTTCAAACCATTGGCTTCCCCCAACATTGGCAGGAGGATCTCGCGCGTGGTGCCGGGATAAGTGGTCGACTCCAGCACCACTACCATACCTTTATGCATGTATTTCGCCAGTTGCTCTGTAGCCGACAGGATGAAAGACATATCCGGGTCGCCGGTTTGCCGCAAGGGCGTTGGGACACATATGCTGACGGCATCCATATTCTTTAATACAGAGAAATCCATGGTGGCTTCCAGATGACCGGATTTAACCAATGGCGCGAGCCGTTCAGTGGAGATATCCGGTATGTAGCTTTTGCCCTTCACTAGCGAATCGGCTTTTCTCTTGTCCGGGTCGACCCCGGTGACAATAAATCCCGCCTCGGCGAACACCACTGCCAATGGCAGACCAACATAGCCCATGCCAAGGATGGCAATCCGGGCAGTTTTGTTGTTCAATTTCTCCATGAGTGTTTCTTTAATGGACATTCTTCCTCCGCTATTCTTTTCCACCATACAACCCGGTCACGAACATTATAGTTCGGATCCTTGGGGTGGTCTTAAAACATACTGAGTTGTTTGGGCTCTTCTTTCGGTTCTTCATGCGTCGTTCCATTAGAGCGTTTTAGCCCGGCGCGCGCTTGCTCCAGTAGTTTTGGCAGTTGTGCAAAATCTTTCAGGATGGCAGGTTTTAGCGCTGCCTGGTGTAATGCTGCGGCCGGGTGGAACATGGCAATTACATACCGGTCGCCTACGCGCCGCATCTGTCCATGCACAGAGCTGATTTTCGCCCCGGGCATGTACTTCCCCATTGAGAACCTTCCCAGAGTAATGACAATTTTTGGGTTGATAGCGGCAATCTGGCGCTCCAGATATTCATCACAGGCTGATAGTTCTTCGGGGAGCGGGTCACGGTTTCCCGGCGGACGGCATTTTACCACGTTGCCGATCCACACGTCTGAACGCTTTAACCCGGCTTCAGCCAGTAGCTCGTTCAGGAAATTCCCTGCGGCGCCTACAAATGGCCGTCCCTGTTCATTTTCGTGAAAACCCGGACCTTCTCCGATAAGCATGATTTCCGCGTTGGCCGGCCCTTCCCCCGGTACTGCCAGCTTGCGCGAGTGATACAGAGCGCACTTTCGGCAAGTCGAAACTTCTTTGCTAATTTGGGCAAGCGTTTCTTCCGCGCTCATGGAGCCTCCAAACTGTTCAGGTCTTCCAAATTCATCAATATGGCATCCTCGTTATTATCCTTGTAATATCTCGGTCGCACGCCTGCCACTACAAACCCATATTTTTTATACATTGCCTGTGCAACCGCATTTCCCGAGCGTACTTCCAGGAAAGCCCGCATAGCCCCTTCCGCCCGCGCCGATTGGAGTGCCGTGATCATCAGTTGCTCCCCTATCCCTTGTTGGCGAAAATCCGGGTGGGTTGCAATGGTGGCAATGTGCGCTTCATCCACAATCAACCAGAGCACCAGCATGGCTGCCATACGCCCGCCGGATTCGGCTACCCAACTACGCGAAACCGGGTTCTCGGTCAATTCAAAGCGGAAAGAGTTTTCCGGCCACGGCAGGCTGAACGAGAGCGTATCAATTATATGTACGGCAGGAACGTCCTCCAGCGTCATGCGCCGGATGGCAACATTCACGCTGGCAGGCCTCCTGCCACGTGCAAATAAATCGGAGCCAGCGATTCCGCCGCATCCGTTTTACCCGCCTTCCACCTGGTCCAGGCAATTTCCGCCAGGACACCCGGCCTGCGGACGCATTGCGCTGGAGAGGCCAGCGTTACATTTTTAAACTTTCTTCCCAGGCAATGACGGTCTTCGGGGCTCATCTCGCCACAAATTATGACCGGCCTGTGGATCTTCTGCTCCAATTCATCCGCGGTTGTGGTCGTGGCGGGACCTTCCGCTTGCCAGCCAGTGCTGGTGGGCTTGTACCAACCCACAGCCAGGCGGCCTCTTCCCGCTTGCAGCACTGCAGCTAGTTTTCGAGAAGGACCTGAGCCTACCGTCGCCGTATTCGCTAGGTTTAAGTCTGAAACCGGGATGGCAGCCACAACAATATCAAGGGTGGGTATTCCAATTAAAGGCAAATGGCGCGCCAGCGCCAATCCCTTGACAAAAGCGAGCCCCACCCGCAGGCTGGTGAAAGAACCAGGCCCAATTGCCACACCCAACGCTTCTATTGCCTCCATCTTCATGCTGACTCGCTCCAGCAATCCCGCCAGCGCTGGGGCTAGTTGTTCGGTATGGTGGGCGTGGCTCAGCCAGACAAGCTCCCCAACAATGCATTCACCATCATAGAGCGCCAGTCCGATCTGTGCAGTGGAAGTGTCGATTGCCAGCAGCATTAGTTGGCTCCATAGATGGTCTGCTTGAGTTCATCCAGCAGGTTTTCATAGCGTGAGCCGTGCGCTTCAAACCGCATGGAACGGTGTTCTTCCGATTCGTATTCCAGACATGCCCATAATCGATCTTCAGGAAGGATGGGTTCAACTCGCTCAGGCCATTCAACAAAGAGCGGGCTTTGAGCCAAAAGGGCATCGAGGTCCAGTTCTTCTGCTTCGCCCAGGCTTTCCACCCGGTAGGCATCAAAATGGGATAGTTGCGCCCCATCCGGACGGCGGTAGGCATTTACCAGGACGAAGGTTGGGCTGGAAACTTCGTCAGTCGCACCCCAGCCGCGTGCCACGCCTTGGACAAAAGTTGTTTTCCCCGCGCCGAGTTCTCCCTGCAGACAGATCAAATCACCTGGTTGGAGCAGCGCGCCCAGGCGCATCCCCAGCCGGCGGGTCTGTTCGGGGGATTTGCTGAAGAATTCAAATGTATGCGCGTCCAGGATGGGCATGTCGAGAAGATTATACTACAGGGTTTTTGCCGGGATTTCATCAACCTTAAAGGCGATTACATTATTCCCTGGTGAACAGCGGATGTGATTTGTGAGCAAATCTTCTGTTGCCCCTATTTCGTCAAACCTAGTTTTTCACCAAGCGCCTGAGCGATGATGCGCGACGCATCCGGCCGGGCTGCCAGGCGGCAATTTTTAATCACCTTCCGTCTCTCATTTGAGCGGCAAACCCAGCGCGTTAGAGCCCGGACCACTTCCAGCGGCTCCGGTGCCCAGACACCCACTCCCTCGGATAAGACAAAATCCACATTGCCATCCTCCTGACCGGGCAATTTGGCGTAAAGTATGATGGGCAATTCGGCGATAAGTGCTTCAGCGATTGTCCCTGGCCCCGCTTTGGTGACGATGACATCTGATGCGCGCATGAAGTCAGGCATATTATGGATAAAACCATATATAAAAGCGGGATTCTGCCAGGTTTGTTCTTTTAATTCCGCTTCGAGTTTGCTATTCCGCCCGGCAACGATGACCAGGCATACATCCAGACCCGATTCATCGATGGCATGCGCCGTCTCCGCCAGCGGTCCCATCCCTTCCCCTCCACCCACCAGCAGGATAACCTTCTTGCTTTTCGGCCAACCAAGGTTCTTGCGTAATAGATGCTTGTCACCCAATGGAGCGCTGCAAAGTTGTGAGACCGGCTGCCCGACCACGCGCACCTTTTCAGGGCTCATTGTGTAACCAATTGCAATCTTGCGGGCCATTTCTGTCGGGACGATGGTCAGATCGGCCCGCTGGTCGAACCACAGGGCATGCGTGGAAACCATGTCTGTCACCACCGTGACGAAAGGCGGGTGGTTCTTCCCTAGGGCTTTTAGTGCAAAGGTGGTTGCCAGCGGGTGGACACTGACCAGCAAATCACTGTGGTGATCGGTCACCAGTCGCCGGGCGGCACGTCTGACGTAAGGCCAAAAAATGGATGTCACAAAGCGCGCCTGTGACCGGCCGTCGCTGATGTCGAACATGGCCCCCCACAGCTCTGGTACGCGCACCATGTCCGGGTAAGCTTCCGGCAGGTGATTAAAAGGAGGCGGGGCATAATCTTTGAGGAAATCCACCTTTTGCGTGATCACAGCGTCATCGAACTCGCAGTGAATGGCCTCGATGATGGCCTCGCAGGCAGCCCGGTGCCCACCGCCTGTATCCGAAAAAAGGAAGGTCATATGGGGTTTGTCAATCGGTAGATCGGTCATGGGGTCCCTCCGTTACAACAGCTTTTATTCGCCTGGAGAGTTCCCTGCGTGTTAACATGACACGCCGCCCGCATCCTTTACATTCCAGGCCGATATCGGCGCCGAGGCGGGTGACGGTCCATTCGTAAGAGCCGCAGGGATGCGGTTTACGCAGACGCAAAAGATCGTTAAGTTGCAAGTCGGGAAGCACCTGCAGATTCTAACGCAAATGAGGCGAATTGACGAATGCCGCCAAACTCTTTTGTGATACACTTATTCCAACCGTTTTATCCCGGAGAGTCTCCCATGCCCGCCTATGAATCTTATTCAATTGAAATCGCCGGCATCAAACGCGACCTGCGCCTGTTTGAGATCAAACCTGGATTACGCATCGCCATCCTGAATATCCTCGGGGACACAGAGCTCGTCCAGGCCGCCGCAAAAGCATTGGCAAAGGCGCTTAAAGGAGTGGATTTTGACATCCTGGTTACTGCAGAGGCCAAGTCCATCCCTCTGGCTTACGCCCTTGCGGTTGAAACCAAAAAACCGTATATCGTCCTGCGTAAAGCATACAAACCCTACATGGGCGCCGCACTGATCGCCGAAACTTTGTCCATCACCACCGGCGAGCCGCAGACACTGATCATGGACGAAAAAGACCAGGAGCTGGCGCGCAACAAAAAAGTCGTTCTCATTGACGACGTGATCAGTACCGGCTCAACTCTCCAGGGGATGCGGATGATAATGGAAAAAGCCGGGGCTGAAGTGGTTCGCGAGGGGGCCATTTTGACTGAGGGCGAGCGCGCCAAATGGGATCATATCATTGCCCTGGGGCACTTGCCGTTGTTCACAAGCTGATTTTCTGGAGGAACCAGCATTTTTATGGCTTCATAAACAGGGGACATGACCTGATATGTAAGCTTTATGTTTATTTTTTTTACCTCGACCGCGATACCGCTCCTACCCTTGTGGGCGTCCTTGCCGAGATAAATATCCAGGAGCAAACCGATGAAAAAATCTGTGTTCGAACGCATGGTGGAGAAGGCATTCTCGGGGCTTGAGGCCCGCTACGGTTTCAAAAAAACCGAAACTAAATTTGAGGATCGCAGCGTGATCGTCCGTTACCAGAATACCACCACTGAAATTATCGTAAATTATGAAATAGGTACCAAACCCTGGCTGGAAATTTCCGAGGTGCAAAAACCGGCGAACAAATCCACGCTCGGCTGGCTGCTTGTCCAGGAAGGTGTAGATAAACCTCCCCTGCCGGAGCAGGCCTTTCACCCGACGACCATAAACGAAGGGGACCTGGAACCACTTTTACAAAAAATGGGACAGCAACTGCTGGATCATGGCGCCGCGTTGCTAAAGGGCGATTTCACCCAGATGCCGAAATTGCAGGAACGCGCCAGGAAATACGCCCTGGAATGTGACCGGTATTTGTCCATCCGCAAGCCAAAATCCTAAATGTATTCTTTGGTTCGTCCGCTGCTTTTTAAGCTTGACCCGGAAACTGCCCACCAACTGACGCTTCGCCTCATCCGCTTGGGCAACTATCAGCCATTGAATTTCCTTCTGCGGACAATCTATGCAGTTCCGGAAAAACCAGTGCAGGCTTTCGGCCTGCACTTTCGCAATCCGGTTGGGCTGGCTGCGGGATATGACAAGGACGGCCTCGCCTGGCGCGGTCTCGCCACCCTTGGTTTTGGTCACATCGAAGTCGGTACGGTCACTCCCCTCCCCCAGCCGGGGAATCCGAAGCCGCGTGTCTTCCGCCTTGTGGAAGACGGGGCTGTGATCAACCGCATGGGGTTCCCGGGCCTTGGGGCGGAATGTTTGGCGGCAAAGATCCGCCGTCGCAAGCGCGGGGGTGTAATCGTGGGAGTCAACCTGGGTAAGAACAAGGACACCCCGCTCGAAAATGCCGCGGGCGATTACATTGCCCTGATGCGACAATTCACCCCACTGGCCGATTATCTCGTCGTCAATGTCAGTTCTCCCAACACTACCGGTCTGCGACGTCTGCAGGGACGTGGATTGCTGGAGGGATTATTGGGCGCAGTGGCAAAGGAACGCCAGGAGTTTGCAGCCGCCAGGGGTATCTCTACCCCCATCTTGGTCAAACTGGCGCCCGACTTGTCAAATAACGAACTCGATGACGCTCTCGAGGTCATTGTCCGCAATGGCATGGACGGCGTGATCGCCACCAACACCACCCTGGAGCGGGGAGGGCTGCAGTCAAAGCATGCTGAAGAAACCGGAGGGTTGAGCGGTGAACCTCTCCGAGTCCGCAGTGAGTCGGTTTTACGTTCGGTGGTAAAAAAGCTGGACGGTCGCCTTCCTGTGGTAAGCGTGGGTGGGATCATGCGTCCCGAACATGCCCAGGCACGTCTGGATGCCGGCGCCAAGCTGGTTCAGGTCTACACCGGGCTGGTGTACGCAGGTCCCGGGCTGGTCAGGCAAATCGTTAAAAGAATGAGCTAGATTTTGTTCCTTGTTCGTTTTCCTGATCCAAAAATCATCCCGCAGATTATTCCTGCGGGATGATTTTTATTGGTCGCTATGGCTCCAGGCAGAAGGGGATGGAGTTGCTTTGTCCATCGGGGGTTTCTGTGCCGCCGTTCTGGTCGTAGATCTTGATCCACATGATTTCCGGGAACTGTTTGAGATTGGCAACGATGAGGTTCGCGATCGTGTAAGTCGACCCAAGGGAAGCGCACGTCCCGGTCATGTAAACCCGGGCGATGCCATTCTCGATGGTTAATTTGCTGAACCCTGTCGTACCGCTCAATATGACTGCCAACCCATGTGCTTTTTCAGCTTCGGTGGGACCGAGGAATAATTGGTTTAGGGTCTCCTCCGGTAGCGATGCGGGTGCCGGGACGCTGCGCGTCACCGGTGTTTCGTAGGGTTCAGTGCCAACTTGATATCGAGGCATATCAGTGAAATAAACTATGAGACTCACCTGCACAGGAGTGGACGACCCTTCTATTTGGGAAGGTTGGGAGGTGTTGCATGCCGAGATTGTCAGTGCGAGCGCCAGAACGGGGAATATTTTCCAACCCATGATTCCTCCTCCCAAATGACCAGCCTGGGACCCCTGGACATTTATTACCCGCCTACTGTTTGGTCAACGCATGCTGAATGGCGTCATACAATCAGTGGTTGGGTCGATTATACTTCCCTGCGATATAATCACCCAAAAAGGACTATCTATGCATATTTTGGTCACGAACGACGACGGCGTTCAGGCCCCCGGACTTTTGGCCCTGGCGCAGGAATTACGGAAAGTGGGAAAAGTGACGGTCTTTGCCCCGGACCACAACTGGAGCGCTTCCGGCCATGTCAAGACGATGGACCGTCCACTGCGTGCACGTGATGTACTCCTGGCTGATGGTACTACCGCCCTTGCCACCGACGGCGCTCCTTCGGACAGCGTGGCGCTGGCCTTGCTGGGCGTGGTAAAAGAAAAGATTGACCTGGTGGTCTCGGGAATTAATCCGCATGAAAACATCGGCCATGATGTGACCTATTCCGGGACGGTGACCGCCGCCATGGAAGCTGTTATCGGGGGTGTGCCCGGGATTGCCGTCTCGCTCAATTCGCCGGAAGAATTTAAGGGTGTACTGGATTACGATACTGCTGCCATTGTGGCGCGGAAGGTGGTGCAGAAAGTGATGACCGAAGGTCTGCCGGAAGGCGTGCTCTTGAACGTCAATGTGCCCTATCTCAAGGAATTCGAACTCAAAGGCTTTATGATCACCCGCCAGGGTCTGCGTCTCTATCGTGACGAACTGGACGCTCGAAAAGACCCGCGCGGGAAGCCCTATTACTGGATCGGTGGCCAGTTCCCGCTTGGCGTCCTCGAAGAAGGTACCGATTATGGCGCCATTAAAGCTGGCTATGTTTCCCTTACACCTCTACAACTCGACCTGACAGCCTGCGAAGCCATGGAAGGGATGAAGAAGTGGAAATGGGGATAATCGATGAGCTCCCTTCAGCAAATTCTCACCAGCCATTTCACCCGCACCCCTGCCATGCAGCCGCAGGACGTGTATAAGCTATTATTTCAGGCTGCGCTTGGCAGTGAACACGCGGTCGATGATGTGCAAAGCGTGCGCATCTGGCTGGCGCGCGAAGTATCAGAAATGGGAGGTGGTCCCGACGACCAATTGTTCGATCCAATCTCTCCGGATGGTCAAATCCTGCGCGTTCATTTACGCCCATACCTGCGTTCTGGGAAAGATCCGGAAGCATTGTTGAAGGCATTTATTCATACTGCCAACGAATGGCACGCATCGACTGAATCGCTGAAGATATTAGGAGCAGAGGCGGCATGCCTGTTGCAGGCAGGAACAAGTCCATTCCCGCTGGAGGATTTCGAAGCTTTTTTTTCGAGGTTGGAAAACCAGGGTTTTCCCGCAGTGCACCATTCGGAAGAATACATTCGTCTTTACCGCCCGGCCTACCGGGTGGTTGCCAGGCAGTTTTTGGAGGTCCTATGAGCCCATTTGCTTCTCCCCCCGACACTCATATTTTCAACAATCAGGTGTGGGGAATCGTCCGCCAAGTGCCACCGGGCAGGGTGAGCACCTATGGTCAGATCGCCAGGATGATTCCCTCGCCGGGGGAGATGCCTCAGCGCAGCTACGACGCCTTTGGCCCGCGCTGGGTGGGCGGAGCCATGGCCGCTTGTCCCGACGATGTACCCTGGCAGCGGGTCATCAACTCGCAGGGTAAGGTCAGTCCTCGACCCGGGGCGCAGGACCAGCGCCGGCTTTTGGAAGAAGAGGGGGTGGAGTTCAATGACAGCGCCAGGGTGGATTTCGAGCGCTTCGGCTGGAACGGTCCAGACCCGGACTGGTGCCGGGATCACGGCTTCCTCCTCCCTGTGCCTTTGTCGAAAGAACAAGCACGCTTGTTCTGAATGGTTAACCCGGATTATTTCTTCGACAGGTCCGCTACCAGCAGATCCAGGGCCAGGTCAAGCGGCACCTGGCTCGTTTTTGCCCCCTCGTCAATTTCGAGCAACTTGTGATAAATAGACTCCAGCGCGGGCAGTGAAAAGCGCCTCGCCTGGCTGGTCACTTTGGGTGCCACGAAATCGTGCAGTTTTAGCGCCGACTGGATCTGAGGCACGCCTGCACCTGCATCCAACATTTCACGCGCCTGGAGCAGCAGCCTGAACTGGCGGATGACCATACCCCATAATGCGAAGGCTTCCTCATCTTCCAGCAACTGATGCAGCACGAACTGCGCCTTTTTTCCATCCCCCTGGCCGAGCGCATCCACCAGTTCGAAAATATTCCCTTGCGCGCTGGCGATGCTCACCCGGTCCACGTCCGGCAGCGTGATCGGGCGTGCATAATTTACGTAAGTGAGCAGTTTACCGAGTTCCTGGGCGGCAACCCGCGGGTCCTCACCGACCATTTCGGAGAGACGCGCGGCAGCACCCGGTTCGATCTTTCCTCCCAATTTTCTCGTTTCAGACTCGATCCAGCGTGGCATTTCAATGTGTTTGGGCAGGTTGTAAACGTGAACCCCGGCGCGTGCGTTGCCGGATACCCATTTCATCAGCCAAGCGTCGCTCTTGAGTTGTTCGTACTCTGCCAGGATGATTGTGGTGGTCGGCTGTGCTTTATCCAGCAGGTCGATGAATTTTTTCCGAGTGAACAGCCGATGGTCATCCGAGAGTTCATCGTCTCCCGCTTGGGCGCTGGTCGCTGCCGGCTGGGATTGTTCCTGCAGCTCAATGGCTTTTTTCCGGGTTGAAGTAAATGCCGAGACCGGATGCACCAGCACCACCACCCGCCTTGGTGCTAAAAAGGGCGCTGCATTGATGGCGGTATTGAGCGCTTCGAAATCCAGGCCGAGTCGTCCGTCGAAACGGGTAATGTTCATCGCTGTAGTGGACGAATCGCCCAGGTTGGCACATATTCGATCGATGTGCCCGGAAATGGCATACTCATCGTTGCCATGCAGGAGGAGGACCGATGGACTGTCTGTCATTTAAGAGAGAACGGTTTAGGGCTATTTACTACAGGGCGCGAAAACATCTAAATCCTGTTTTGTGCCAATGAGCTTTCATGGTGATGATTTTATTGTGAAAGATTCCTAATCTTTGGTAACCACCCGGTGCATCGAGAATCGACCAAACCGGATCGGAAAAACATCCACAATGGACATCCCCAGCGGGTCGCCGGAAGTGGTGACGCGCTCCTGGACGATTGGTCCCAGTGGCTGGCTGGCGATGAAACCCAGCGTGGCCAGGGTAATGACCAGCGGTAAGCGCTCCACCTTGCTCCGCTTATTTTTTGCTCCGGCCATCCCCAGCCATGCCAGCATACCGGCAACGAAGCCGGAGACTGCATAATTCGTGCCACAGTGCTCGTGGATGGCGAGATAGCCATCACCGTTGTTTAGTCGGACCAGTGCCCGGATGACAGCCTCGCGCACATCTTCTGTAGGGATGTCACCGAGGATGAAGAAACCGCCCGGAAAGGAATAACCCGCCAACCGCCGGAACGGGAACCGCTGGGACAGGATGTTGATCGTGGCATGTTCCAGCCCGTGGTTGCGGCGAATGCGGGAGATCACAGGGGTGTCGAGAATGGTCATGGTTCGCTCCAATCTGGAAAGATTATACCTGTAAAAAAGAGAGCGCAAGCTACCGGAATTTGGATACTTTAAAAAAGACTTCCGAAGATGGTATACCTTCGGAAGCCCCGGATTGTTTTGAGGATAATTAACTTGCGGGAGCGGGGGCTGATTCACGCGCCGGCACGGTCGTTGCCTGTATAAAGCCGATGTACATCAGCACTACCCCAATTAACTCTGACAGGTAGAGCAAATCCGCCAATCCCAATTTGACAAATGAGCCTGCCATGGCTGGGGCCAGTGCACCGATGGCGATCAGGATGTTGCCGATCATGCGGTTCAACAACACCCGCTTGCGCCAGAAGATGACCGCTGAGTAGATTGCGCCGCCCACCAGTGCCAGGGTGCCGTAAATGTTCAGGAGGATGGTCAGGGCAATGGTCAGGCCGCCGCGCGTCAGGATATCCTGGTACTGGGAAGAGATCGCCTGGCTCAAATTATAGGATGACGCGGCCGGTGTCAGCGGAGCGGATAGGACCAGCACAACCGCCAGGATGGATACCGCCGTCAGGATGCCGGTCATCGTCAAAGCGACCCCCCGTTTACGCACCAGCAGGTGGATGGTCCCCTGGCCAAGCCAGGCCGCGGTCAGCATGGCTCCGCTCAGGTACCACAACTTTAGCACCAGCCCACTGAATGTCAGGCCGAGGATCACCTCGCTCAAGGTGCCGATCCCGAACCATACCAGGCCGATGCTCCACAGCAGCAGGTGCGGTCCGTGTTTCAGCAGGTAACGCCTGAAAACCGCCGCGGCAAACGCGAACGTCACGAGTGTTGAAAGGTAAGGAAGGTAATGCATGCAACCTCCGATCGGAAATAAGTGGACAATCGCATGGTAGCTCAATTAGATGATGGCTAGCTGAAACATTGCTTAATGTTTGATTAAAATTGAGCGGCCATTGACTGAAAATGAAGTTTCTCTAGCAGACTTTAATTTTAATAAAGATACCTAACAATCCATGGTTCCAGGCGGTTTTAGCGGAGCACCTCCATTGGGGGCATCGCCGCCGGGAATGGTGGCAAGAGCGATAGTGTTGGGGATTCTAAATTTCATTTAATTTTTTTTCAACCCAGAGCATAAAAGTACATCCCATCACCCACGTCTTCCACTACCACAAGACGCCGTTCGCACAGCAGCCTGATGGTGATCCACAGGTCCCCGACCGAGCTGGCCGCATTGAGAATTACCGCGAACAGGGCGAGGGCCAGAACGTCGGCCGGCAATATCACCAGCAGGATCATCCCGAGCATGGATAGACACACGACCGGCGCCAGGCTGATCACCAGGTACTGCCTGCGTGGGAAATACCATCCGGGCGCGGAGGCGAATGCATACCAGCCGCGCAAGCCAAATTTGGGTCGCTGGCGGGTGAAGGCCCAAAAGAATATGCCATGAATTAATTCGTGAACCACGATCAAAACTGCAAAGATACCGATCAGGCTGATCACGAAATAAATGGGGCTGACAGGTACGAAAATTACTTCCGCCATGATACCCGGGCGGACCTGCTGGACATACGTCAGGAACAACCACCCGAAGAGGAAGAGCAGGAGCACGCTCCCCACGTTCATCCCCCATAAGGCGGCTTTGTTTTTCTTCAAATTGAGCGAATAGACCGGCACGGCGTTTTCGGGCCGGACATTCGTCGCCCGAAATGGTGCAGGCATCAGGCCACCTTGCGGCCTTTTGGAAGTTCACGCTGGATCCCGAACGCCAGTTCCAGCGCCTGGTGAGACGGAGCGCGCCTCCACGATCTCCAGGTCCGTCGGCCAGGGTTCACCCTTGCGCAGGCGCTTGGGGACGATGGCGGTCTTGAAGCCAAGTTTGGCGGCCTCGCGCAGGCGCACTGGCATCTGCCCGGGCATGCGCAGTTCTCCGGCCAGACCAATCTCACCGATCAGCACGGTATCCGCTCTCACCGGCAGGTCCCGCATCGAGGAAGCCACCGCAGCGGCAATGGCCAGGTCGGCCGCCGGTTCGTCGATCTTGAGGCCGCCCACCACGTTGACGAAGATATCCGCTTCAGCCAGTTTCAGTCCCACCCGGCGGGTGAGCACGGCCGCGATCATCAGCAGGCGGTTGTAGTCCACCCCGTTGGGGGTGCGGCGGGCATTGCCAAACTGCGCCGCGCTGGTCAGCCCCTGCACTTCCACCAGCAGCGGACGGGTGCCTTCCATGGTCACGGCGATGGCCGACCCGGCTGCGTTGACCATCCGCTCGGCCAGGAAAGCCTCCGAGGGGTTGGTCACTTCGACCAGGCCGCGCTCGACCATCTCGAACACGCCCACCTCGGCGGTGGCACCGAAGCGGTTCTTCACCGAACGCAGCAGCCGGTAAGCCTGGAAGCGGTCGCCTTCGAGATACAGCACGGTGTCCACGATGTGCTCCAGCACCCGCGGCCCGGCAATCGTCCCCTCCTTGGTGACGTGCCCGATGACAAACACCGCCGGTCCCGACGACTTGGCCAGTTCGCGCAGCCGGTTGGCGCACTCGCGCACCTGCGAGACCGACCCGGCCGCCGAGTCCATCTCGGGGATGTAGACGGTCTGGATGGAATCGACGATCAACAGGTCCGGCTTGACCACCGCCACGTGTTCGAAGATGGTTTCCAGGTTGGTCTCGGTGACGAGGAACAGGTCGGGCGGGAATTTTGTTGAGGCAGCGATGCGGCTCGCCCGCATCTTGATCTGCCGTTCCGATTCCTCGCCCGAAACGTACAGGACCCGCAGGCGGGTCGCCATTTCGAGGGCCACCTGCAGCATCAGGGTGGACTTGCCGATACCCGGGTCGCCGCCCACCAGCACGATCGAGCCGGGCACCAGGCCGCCGCCCAGCACGCGGGCGAACTCGCCGATCGGGACGGGGATGCGGTCTTCGGCCTCCACGCTGACATCCGATAGGCGGTGCGGGGTGGAGCGCCCGCTCAGCCCGCGCGGGGCAGTCTTCCCACCCGCAGGCTCGTCGTGGACGATCTCCTCGACCATGCTGTTGAACGAACCGCACTGCGGGCACTTCCCCATGAAGCCGGCGGAGACGCGTCCGCACTGCTGACAGACGTAACGGGTGTGGGTTTTTGGCATGCGTTGATTATACCTTTCAGGATGTGCGAAGAATTCCGGTCTTCAAAGGAAAAGAGTTAAACACGAAGAACACGAAGGACTTTTAGTGACGAAACCGGCTCACTCCGATGACTCGTGTCATCGGAGTGGCGTGCGGACGCTTGAAGCGTCCGCCGCTTTTCGCCACTGACTCTTGTCAGTGGCGTGGCGGATGGCGACTGGAAGTCGCCTCCGCGCACGCGATCGGATGGGTGCGCAAAGAGGAACAATTAATTCTTCTAAAAACATCGATTCTCCTCTAGAGGTTCCTCATTAAAGGTGCTCCAATAATCGGCAAGACGTATTGATTTGGTAATTGATCCTGAGGAACAAATGAGGAACGAAAACATCTCGTTGTCCCTTCATATGCATATACCAGGCTGGCGAGGTTGTTCCGCGGAACAACCCCAAAACGAATAAGGTTTTACCAGCCCGTATGCCAACCATGTAAAATCGCGTATAAAATAACTATTTTTCGAGGAACGAATAGTTGGACGCATGAGAAACTAAAGAAGGGGATGGTTGCGAGGACATTCCTCTAACTTCTGGGGTTGTTAAGGTTCAGCATGACAAACATTATTCAGCAGGAAAGTATTTTCCCGCATCAAGGATAGAACATTTATTCTGGTTTGTCAAGAGGGTAGGAAGGAAGCGTCTTTGTCACCAAGACGCGGATAAGCAAACATTCCAGCGTAGAGCGGTGGAACGAGATTAAATGAGCCACGGTCGCCCGAAAATAAACGGACTATGTACCTCCCTTGACAGCCGTACGAGTGGATGCTATTATGTACGGCAGGAGAACTGCCATGCAAGAGACAAAATTGACCGTGCGCGTGCCGCGCGAACTGCTGGAGAACTTTAAGCGCTACGCCGCCGATAACAACACCACCCTAACCAATCTCATCGAAGCCTACCTGCGAGCAATTCCCGCCCCGGAAACACTGGAAAATGCCCCAATCGTACGGAGGCTGAGCGGCAGCCTGTCGCAAGGGGTTTCAGTAAAGGATTACAGGAAACACCTGGAAGATAAATATGGCGGCTAAGCCCAGCGTGCTGATCGACCTGAATATTCTCCTGGACGTGCTGCAAAAGCGGGAACCGTTCTATGAGATATCCGCAGCCCTGCTGGCGGCGGTGGAGACCGGGCGGGTGAAGGGATACGTTGCCGCACACAGCATCACCACGTTGTTTTACCTGATCAGGAAGGACCGCTCCGCGGCGGAAGCGCGGGCGACGATCACAAACCTGATGCAATTCATCAAGATCGCACCGGTGAACCAGAGCACGATCGAGCAGGCGCTTAACCTCGACTACGGCGATTATGAAGACGCGGTACAGATGATCTCGGCAGTGCAATGCAAGGCAGATTATTTGATCACGCGCAATGTCAAAGACTACCAGCCTGCTCTGGTGACAGTCTTGAAGCCGGTGGAGTTCATGGGAACATTGCGGAAAGAAGAATCAGGATAGTTCATAGTTTCCGCAGGAGCGGGAAAAAAGCGTTCCGACGCAGAGCAGAGGAACGATACACTGCGAGTAGGGGCAAGCCATGCTGCGACGGAATCAATGCGTCAGATTCCTTATCGCATTGAGATACTAATATCCTGATCGTCTATGCTGAAGCGAGTTGTTGTTCTATTAAAACGCCATCGGACATGCGCCAGACCTTGTCGGAACGCTCTGCAATGCTGGGATCGTGCGTGACGATAATGACACAATAACCCTGTTCATGCGCCAGTTGTCCCAGGATTTCGATCAACTTATCGCCATTGGCCTTATCCAGATTTCCGGTGGGTTCATCTGCCAACAGGACCTGGGCGCCGGTCGCCAGGGTCCGGGCAATGGCGACACGCTGCTGCTCCCCACCCGAGAGATTGGCCGGATAGCGTTTGAATTTTTCCTCCGTGATCCCCACGGAAGATAAAAGGCTTTTCCCCTTTTCCGGGATCTCCTCCCTGGGAACGCCGTTGAGCTGCATGGGGAAGCAGACATTTTCCAGGGCGGTCAAAAGGGGGAAAAGCTGGAAAGCCTGGAAGATCATCGATACCCGCTCGCGCCGGTATTGATCCAGGTCCAGATCGGCCAGGGGCTCAGCATCGATATAGATCTGTCCCTGGGTGGGCTGGTCAAGACCGGCCATGAGCGAGAGCAGGGTGGTCTTGCCGCTGCCGGAAGGTCCCACGACCGCGTTCAACTTGCCGCCTTCGAACAGGCAGGTCACTCGTTGACCACTTTACGGTCCCCGTTCTTGTATTGATAAGACACGTTTTCCAACCTGAGCCCGGGCATGATTCTCTCCTTATTCCTTGACTTGTAAGAGCTCAATCGGTTTTTTATTGGTGACCGAAATGGCGCCGGTCACCGAACCGGCCAGAACACCTGCCAGGTACAGGCCGGCGCCGATCAATAATGGAACCGCCGACACAAGATCCGAGCTCATCCACAATAAACGGGAGATCCCCAGGCCGAGCATGCACCCCGATGATGGAAAGGACCAAGGGCTCAATGATCAACGCCAGCCGGACAGCCGTCCGGGTGGTCCCCAGCACGCGCAGGATGGCAGCCTCCCGGGTCGCTTGCAGGAGGAGCAGGAAACACAGCCCGGCGCCGATCAGGACCGACACGCCGATCACCACCGGGTAGAGCACCTGGAGCAGGGACAGATTCTTATCCAGCTGGGCGATCACGACCCGTAGTTCCTCATCCCAGATAACGAAGTTTAATTTGCCGCCCAAACCCTGCATGACTTTTTCCATATCCGCACGGAATTGAGGCAGCTCCCGATTTTTCTTGGGATCGAGGCTGAAATGCGCCACCGTGAATTTGGTCTGGCTGCCGTCCATGGCTTCCAGGGCGGAGAGGGGGATTAAAATATAATTTCCTGCCGAACTAAACAAATGAATAATGTTGGAATTAGCGCCGGTGGTTCTCCTCCCGAGTATTGCCCAACGATGACACAGGGGTAGGTACTGCTGGATTGGTCGGTGATCCGCACCGTCTGACCGACTTTCAAGCTGCAGCTGCTCCAGCATGCTGGCCGGGAAGAGCGCAGGCAGGCCGTCTTTTCGGATCTCTTCGATCGTCCGTGGTTCGGCGAAGAGGTTCATATCCCATCCCGAGGCAAAGCTGAGCGAACCCGGATCTGCCAGGCCGGAATAGAACGCTTCAGGGCTGTCATAGGCATACACCGGGAAGTTTCCGGTAAATGCGTCTTGCGAATCCAATTTTTCAATTTTGAACCAGGCGGTATCGGCCTCGAGCACGCTGCTTTTCACGAAGCCGCTGTTCAAGACGCTGTCGATGGTCTTCAGGTATACAAAGGTGCTTCTTGCAGCTGAAGGATCGGCCGGTACAATGTCGGCTTCCACCACGGTGGTATCGTAGAGTCGATCCACTTCCAGCCGGCTGCGCTCCATGGTCTGCCGGATCCAAGCCGAAGCGAGCAGAAAGCCCAGGGCAACCGCCAGGGTCAGGAAGGATTTGAGCCTGGAACGCAGCATGTGATGGAGCACATACCGGCTCAAAGATGAAGGAGTGTATTTTCTGCGCGCAGCCAGATCGACCTGGTTCGACAGCAGGTGCCTGTCGTGCGCTTCCAGGGAGATCAAGCGTGCCGGGCAGGCTGGAAGATAAGGAAGGAATGGGCTGGCTTATTGCGCTGGTTCCTGTTTCGCTTTTGGCCTGCCTTGTTTTGGGAAGTCTCGCCTTGAAGAAGCTCATAGACGGGCTTATGGGCCAGGAATAACACCCCCAGCCAGGAAAACAATGCCAGGAGTAGGAAAATTGCAACACATAAGCCAGCGAGGAAGAAGGGACTGAGGTCTGCGGAAGGAGAGACCCCGGCGGGCAGCGGCAGGGTGGAGAGGGAGGCTTTGGCCTGGGCTAATGCATAATTCCAGGCCGGAAGCCCACCCAGGAGGATCCCGAGCCCGCCCAGCAAAAGCAGGGGCAGGATCAACTGCCCGTTGGCCTGCTTTTTTGGGACGCCCAGGGCTCTTAAGATCGCATAGTCCCGTTTGCGCGCCATCACGTACAGAAAGACCGCCAGGATGAGGGCGACGACCAGCAGCAGGCCATAGACCAGCAGATCCGCGGAGGAGGAGCGGCGGATGGGATCCACCGCAGCCCAATAGGCCGGTCCATTGTTTGCGAGAAAGGTCAGGCTGATCCCCAGCGCCTGGAGGGGAGCTTTATACGCCTGGATGAACACGGTTTCGTGACGCGAGGAGTCGAGCACGAAACTGTAATCGTCTTCATATCTAAATTGGTATTTGAGTTGTGGATGCAAAGCCCGGCCGCAAACTGGAGGTTGGAATATAGGCATAAAAAGCGCAACCATTCGTTCTGTTATATAAACCAACGATTTTGAAGGTGTCCTGGTAGGTTGGGTAGCTTCTCCAGTTAAGTGAATCCACGCCATCCCGAATTAACCCATAATAAGGTGTCCGTCAGCGGCCGGAAGGTGAGGGTGATCTCATCCCCCAGTTTCAAGCCGCTCAGCTTGGCGAATGACTCCGGAACCACGATCACCTTGTTTCCGGCCAGATCGTCCTGGTGGTTCAGCCAGCGTCCGGCGGTCAGGTAATAATTGCGGGAAGCTTCCTGCATCTTCGGCATGGCGCTCAGATCCGCGGTGGCGATAATGCCGAGCGTATGCAGGTTTTCGTTCAGGACATCGATCTCATTTTTGAAGGGAGCCAGGACAGGGATCGCTGAAATCGATGCTCGCTCCTTGCGCCAGTGGGATATACCAGAGCTGTCCATCATCCAGCGGCTTGATCTCGAAGATAGGCGTAGTGTGTGTTTTCCCAGGAAGGATCCATCGCCGTCCAATGCCATCATCCCAACCACGGATAAAATATCTTTGGCCGACTTGCATTGCCTGGATGGAGGGGATGGCGGCTTCATTTCCTTCGAACATAAAAAGGAGAGCGACCGGCATTGCCCTGCGTGGCATACTCGGGGTAGGCGGCTAAAAGGGTATCAATGTTGAATTTGAGATAATAGCCGACCGTTTTCTGATTTTCCGGCAGTTTAGCCGAGGTCTTTACTTCCTCTTTGTCGATCAGATTCACCGATAAACCATATATCCGTATTGTGGAGTATTGGGCCAATCTTCTGGAGGAAGTACAGCGTTATCACTAGTACAGTTTACATATAGATGAAGTTTTCATTATAGATTTGCGGCATGACACCTGAAACCAGCTCCCGCTGGTCGCCATAGGCGAAATAGGGGCTGGTTTCGATCAATTCGATCCCGGCTGAAATATCCCCCGCTTGCGGATCTTTGATATTTTCGAGGACGCCGATGGAGCGGTAGTAGCTGCCCAGGACCCCTGTTTCGCTCTGCACCAGAATAAATCCAACGGCTTTCGTCATGAAGCCGAATGAAATTAACCCAAACAAGATCAATAAAAGGAATGATCTGAATGGTTTGCGAAGACTGGAGATTAAGGGAACATTTGTTTTCATATCACCTGCTATACTCTTAGGTTAAGCAGATTGAAAATTAATATGCTGGTTAGTATTACAGCCAATAGCAGGACAAGCCCGGCAAAGATCCACCAACCGAGAAGATTGGCAATCATACCTATTAGTATGATGCCGGCCAATACATACAGGCCATAATCGATCCGGGGGGATGATTTCTGAATGGGTGTGCCTCTGCGATAAAGGAGAACGCTGCCAGCTACCAGACTTATAAGGGTGGTCACGAACAGCAGGAAGACCGCGGTGGCGCCCTTCAATCCGAAGATGTCCAGGACGAAAATCCCACAAGAATCTGTGCGCGCAGGATAGGGGGTGGACCGGTTCTGGTTCATCAGGAAAACCCTGGTGAGGATGAAATTTCCCTCAATGATATCCTGCCCGCTGATCTGCCAGCGGAAATCTTGTTCATCTCCCGACTCTATGGGCAGGCTGCTTGTCACGACCCGATAATTTAAAAAATCGCCGTTCACTGACAACCACTTTGACCAGGATATCGGCCTTTTTTTGATTGGAATTCCGGAAGGTAGCCGTTATATTCCCTTCTTCTCCGGGAGCCAGCAGGATGGGACAGCGGATCCTGACCAGCTCTGCCTGGGTGGGCTGCTCGTGGTCAAATGCCGCGGCGTCTTTGGAATCTCCCCAAAAACCAGCCCCATTCAGATCGGCTATCACGGCCAGGCTGTTGAAACCAAAACCGAGGATCAAGCCGATGATAAAGATCACTCCCCCGATAATTTGTCTTTGATTCCTTAAAAGGAAAGACCTGAAGGGTTGGGGAAGCCTGGATTTTAAGGGAACATTCGTTTTCATAAAAGTGGTTTGCCGATCAGATATTGGAAAAATAACACGAAGATTATATTAGCGCTATCCGGCCACTCTTCGGGAGGCGAATAGTTTTTGGCGGTGTGCTTTATAACCGTAAACTTAAATCAGTATAGCAAACTCACAAAGACAATACAATCCACCTATCTCTGGAAAATCTATGTTCTGAAATTGCAGTTGAGCAAGGAAATGTACCCTTTAAAAATTTAATTTTTGATTCCTTCAAAACATTCAATGACGGAATCAATACGTCAGATTCTTTATTGCCTTGAGATACTCATGAAATGCGATTCCCAAAAATAAAAAATCGCAATTATTCCGCGATTGGGGGTTACTCATACCTGACTGCCTCGGCAGGCGGCACCATCGCCGCCAAACGCGCCGGATAGATTGCAGCCAGCGCTCCGACTAATCCTGGCAGGCTAATTCCCAGGAGGATTGCTATACCCAGGCCGGAAGAGATGGATTGGTAGAGATAGAGAAATATGAGACTTCCCAACAACGCTCCTACTGAACCTCCTACCAGGCCAAGCAGCAACCCTTGCATGATGAATAATCGCAATACTGAGGTGGTTTGCCATCCCACTGCCTTCAGTACACCGATCTCGCGCCGACGTTCAAGGATGCTGCCCATCAGACTGTTGAAAGTCGAAAGGGCCGCAAGGCCAAGTCCAATGGCAACGATGGCATAGTGAAAGCCTTCGATGCGAACCAGGACGAACTCACCCAACAGCGTCCCACTCAACATGCCGCGCTGTTGGAAGGTCACCCCCAGGAGCAGCGTCAGCAGGCCTGCAGAAAGAACCGAAGCAAGCCCCGTCAACACAGATCGTGTCTTGCCGTCGCTTGATTTCGCTCCAGGCATATCCCCACAAGCTGGAGTTGGGATTTGTGTGTTTGCGTCTATAGCGAATGCCTCCACGTTGGAGCCCGGTGATCGGCGGCACCCGGCTGGCTGACCAGGCTGGTATCAGGCTGCCAATGCCACATAGCCCAATGACAATCAATGGGAGGCTTATTATCTGCCCCAGGGGAAGAAACTGCCATCCCAACAAGCGAATCGCTGCCAGCGCAACCAGAGTTCCTGCGATGGCTGCGATCGCACCGAACATCACGACCTGTCTTATGATTTGTGAAAACACCGTACGCGAGCGCCAGCCCAGCGCTTTTTGCAAGGCAATCAGGCGTCGGCGGGCAACCACATCGGCCCAGGTCAGGTCAAGGGTGAACAGCCCACCCGCCACCAGCAGTGTTCCCAGGAGCAACCAGCTTCCCGTCTGGATGCCCTGCTTGTAGACCAGGTTCACCCCCTTCTGGATCCACTGTTCTTCGACATAGCCGACACCAGGCACGTGCACCAGGATGCGCGTGGGTGAAGAGCCCACCATAATATCCACGTTTAATCCGGTGCGACGCTGGATCTCGAATGGCAATGGTTTCGATCTTGCGCTCGGCGGCGGGTGTTACCGGGACAGGTCTCAGGTTGTTGTGGCGGGCAGCCATCGAGGGCCACGCGCACACGGATGGCACTGATGGCATCCTCCCCGCGCATGGCATGTGCGGCTTCCAGAGTAGTGAGGATCAAGGGTGGAGATTGGATGTATCCTGCAGGATTAAGTGTGGGGTGGAGTTCCGGTGACTGGTTTACTGAATGACCCTGCTCGTCATAGCGAAGGATTCCGATTGGCGGGAAATATGTCTCCAGCGGCACGCGGTTCACGTCTGCGGCTTTGGCAGATGTGTAATATCGAATATTCCTGTTGGATCCATCCAGGATATCACATTGAATTCCACGTTTCCCGAAGAAGCACGGTACTGTGGCCAGGGGGACCCAACAGGGTTGCCCGGCGGGACGAGATCCAATACTATCCCATCGTAGTTATCCGGGCGAGTCTGGGCCTCACGGTATAAAATGGGGCCAGGCGGGCTTACTGCCTGTTCAAATCCCTGCCCCACCGAGGCAGGCCCGATCTTCCCAACAAGCTGTGGGGCAATTTCCTCGAATAACTTTTGATAGAGTATGCGACTATCTGAGGTAACTTCGTCTAGTGTTTGGGTCGGTAGCCCCATCAGGTAGTTTATCCCTCCCCTAACCTCGATTTCATCCACGCTAACCACATCGGGAGGCAGCAAAATTCGCTTCAGAATTACCGTCTGAGTAAGATTCACATAATTATTTGCATTGATCAGCACGGGTAATCGGATGGAGGTTTTACCAGGCAAAGGCTTTCCGGATGTGTCTACCAACTGAAATTGTGAAACCAGCGATTCGTTCTCTTGCAAGTATTTCCCCGAAACCAGCGTATGATCCAGGCCCGTCAGCGCTGCTTCTTGGTTTGGATCAATTGCTGCGATCAGTAAAGGGAAGTTAACCCAGCCGCTCGTCATTCTGCTGGACGAATCGACATTGATACCGCCAACCTGTAAATTAGGAAGGGCATTGGCCGGTGGATTTTGGGGATTGCGATCGAAGTAATAATAGAGGTGGTGTGGGGAATCAGGGGGAGAATAGGAATGGACTCCGTCATTCACGCTAGTCGTGTCCTCCAGTATGTAAACTCCCGGCTCGGTGGGAAAGCTCATATCCTCTGAGCTCAATCCTACGTCGAGATACCCAACCATGGCTATAGGCGCTGCCACTTCCACACCGGGGATGGACTTTATGGCCGCATATTGACTTAGGCTGATTCCGCCCCCAATACCTGAGAGGGTATTGGCTTCCACCAGGCCATACTTTTCCTCGATTTGCGAGCGAACGCCAGTAGGCCGCACCAGGATGTCGTATGTGGTGCGCCAATAATGGTTAAGGCTTTGCTGGGCAATGATCAGGCGGGTTTGCGAGGCATCTCCGACCAGCAGGACCCCCATACTGACCACAAAGAGCCCCACTAGAAGAAACGCATGACGGGTTCCTCCAAAAAGATGGCGTCGCCGAATCATAGACAGGGTTTCATCCAATTAACGATGATAATTAATCCCTTAGACACTGCAAATAAAATCAATTCGCTCGTGCTTGTAGTTTACCGTCTTGTAGACGAATGATCCGATCTGCTTGCGAGGCGATTGCACTATCATGCGTCACGACGATCAGGGTCAAATCTTCTTCCAGGTTCAAGTCATGCAAGATATTTATGATATCTTGCCCTGTTTTCTTATCCAGGTTTCCGGTTGGTTCGTCGGCCAGGATCAGGCGAGGCGAATTGATCAAGGCTCGAGCAATTGCCACGCGTTGCTGTTCTCCACCCGCAAGCTGACCGGGCAAATGATCGAGACGATCTTCCAATCCCATGCTAATCAATAATTCATGCGCCCGCTTCTCCAGGTTGAATTTCAAGGTCACGACGATATGGTAGGAGCGGCAGGGTCACATTTTCCAGAGCATTAAGTGAAGGCACCAGGTTGAACAATTGGAAGACAAAACCGATGGTCTCACGGCGGAAATCCGCCAGAGCATCGCCGTGCAATGTGCTCAGATCCACTCCACGGATGACAATTTGGCCGGAGGTTGGCTGGTCAAGCGTGCCGATAAGGTTTAGTAGGGTGGACTTGCCGGAACCGGAAGGGCCCAGAATGGCAAGAAATTCTCCTTCCGCAACCTCGAGCGAGACATACTCCAGGGCATGCACCTGGGATCCGCCTTCAAAGGTTTTGGTCAAAGCCTGGGTTTGGACAAGACAGCGACTTCTGATCCCCCATGTTTGGACTTTCTTGGAGCTGCTCCGTGAGTGTCATAAAAATCCCTCCTTATTCGATCAATTACTCAATTGCGACGAAAATTCACTAAATAATTAGGGAAATATTTCCTCCGACATGCCGGAGTGCATCCGCCTGATTAGCAAATACAGGATGCCAATGAAGACCAAACCTGCTGCCGCAATCAAGGACCATACCTTGATCGGTGCTGTGTGCCATACAATGGTATGAAGCACAGCAGTCTGATGGGGCGCAGAGAGAAGATCAAAAACCAAGTACAAGGGTGGTTGCACATTGGAATCCATAGAGATTGTGAATAATGAAGGTGGTGAGCCATTCATAAAATTAGGATTGAGTCACATATGAGCTCCTTTGGGATGGCTCCTCCCGCGATGCTTACCACAAAGAGGCTCACGAATATTCCCATACTAATCAGGAGCAACCCTCCTATAAATCGGGATATTGTCTCAAGTCTGAGAGAGAACATGATCACACCTCCGACAACACAAAGACGGTTTCATTTTTCAAAATAGCACGGATACGCTCAGTGACAGAAGGCGTCTCGAATACAAGAATATTACGGCGGGTGAATTCGGTTAAAAGGATTGTTCCTTTTTCGGTAAGCCGGTAGTAGCGCCTCTGTGGGCCGATCTTGGAAACCTGTAATTCGCTTTGGACAAGACCTATCGAATGAAAGCGATTGAGCGCCCGGTAGATGCTCTTTTCGTCTGCCGTGACAGTTCCCTGGCTAACTTCGCCGACCGTTGCTCCTAGCTCATATGCGTAGGCAGGTCGTTCATACAGCAAAAGAAGAAGCCAGAATGAAAGAAGTCCTTTCTTATAGGCTTCTTCCCATTTATAAAGTAGTTCGTTTACTTCATCATGTGATTTACGAGGCATTTAGGTACCCTTCATCTATTCTACCTAAGGTAGGATAGCATACTCTAATCCACATGTCAAGTGACTCGGATTGATACTCTAATAAATAATTTGCTTTCAGAAATAATGGGAATTAGTAGCCTGGCGGAATTTGAATGAATTTTTCCATTCACCCGCTAATTGGCAGGTAAATAGTTTGTGGAGATCCAGCAGATATGCCAATAGATTTAATCCGCTTTGACAACATCACAAAGTTTACACAGACCACTTGTCGCTGGGAATTCTTTAACCTGAGATACCTGTTGTGAAAGGGAATGTACCCGTTATAACAATAGAATCTTTTATTCCTTCAAGCCATGCCTCGCCCCTACCCTCGGCAGGTTATCGCCGCCGTCCCCCGGGGGGATGCTTCGCGACCCCCTTAGGGGGTGCTTCGCGAAGGACGGCGGCGAGATCATAAAAACAGCGCACAGAAGAGCTGTGCGCTGTTGATTCTCGAACAAGTTATTATTACCCCAACCCGTCAATGGCTTTGTCCAACAGATCCAGGAACCCCCTGGCATCATTCTGCAGGATGATCTTCGTGCGCACAACGCGCGGCAGGCGCTGGAGCGCCAGGTAGCGCATGGCATGCTTGCGGAACAGGATCAGCCCCTTGTGCTCACCGTAAAATTGCATGTTGCGTTCCAGGTGCAGGCGCACCATCTGGCGGATCATCTCCGGGGTAACCTGCTCCCGGTCGAGGCGGGAGAAGATCCACGGGTTGCCGATGGCGGCGCGCCCGATCATGACCGCCTCGCAGCCGGTGTGCACTTTCATGCGCTCGATATCCGCCACCCTTTTCACATCCCCGTTGCCGATCACCGGGATCTTGACCGCTGCCTTGACCTCGGCAATGGCGTCCCAGTTGGCCTCCCCGCCGTAGCCCTGCTCCTGCGTCCGCCCGTGGACGGCGATCAGCGCGCCGCCGTTCTCTTCCACGATGCGGGCGATCAATTTGTAGGTGCGGTTATCCTCCCAGCCCAGGCGGATCTTTCCGGTCACCGGCACGTCCAGCAGGCTGGTTAACTTCTGGAAAATGCGCGCCACCTTGAGCGGAGTGCGCATCAGCCCCACGCCTGCGCCCCGGTTGGCAACGGTGCGTGCCGGGCAGCCCATGTTGATGTCGATGATGTCGGGACGTTTCTCCTGACGCGCAGGGCGGCTGCAATGATCAGCTCCGGGTCATCCCCGTAGACCTGGATGACGAACGGACGCTCCGCTTCATCGTAAGTAAAGCGGTCTGCGATATGCTCGAATGCGTTGACGATGAACTCGGCCCGGGTGAATTCGTTGTAACTCATCGCCGAGCCCAGCGCGCGGCAAATGGAACGGAAAGGCCAATCCGAGAACCCGTCCATGGGAGCCAGGATCGCATCGCCATAGACCGGG
This sequence comes from uncultured Chloroflexia bacterium, assembly GCA_963760245.1. GTDB lineage: Bacteria > Chloroflexota > Anaerolineae > Anaerolineales > Villigracilaceae > UBA877. Next base: position 152,711 of record CAVXCH010000009.1, read on the forward strand.
ATGTTCCCAACCCGAAACGTCGGCAGTGTTTCGGGGAGTACGGAAGTTCCTGTATTGGTCTGGAAGACCTGCATTGATTTAATAAACTTTCGACTTCGAGAGTGGATGCCCGGCACGCCGTCAGGCGAGCCAGGCATCTCAAACAGTTTCTTTTTTCAACCGGTCCACAAACTGCTTGCGAAACTTGCTCACCTTGGGGGCAATGACCAGCCCGGCAGTAGGGCTGGAACGAATTGTGCGCGAAATATTCCTGGTGATAATCTTCGGCCAGGTAGAACTTGTCGAACGGGGTCACCTCGGTCACGATGGGGTCGTCCCAAATGCCTGCTGCGCCGATCTCCTGGATGACCTGCTCGGCGATCTTCTTTTGCTCCTCATCGTGATAGAAGATGGCCGAGCGGTACTGCGTGCCCACGTCCGCGCCCTGGCGGTTGAGCGTGGTCGGGTCGTGGATGGCAAAGAAGACCGTCAGCAGGTCGTTGTATGAAAGCACCTGCGGGTCAAACGTGACCTGGACGACTTCGGCGTGACCGGTATCCCCGTCACAGACCTGGGCATAGGTCGGGTTCTGGCACCTGTCCCGCCGGAGTAACCCGATTCGACCAATTCCACACCTTTCAGTTCATCGAAGACGGCTTCCAGGCACCAGAAACAGCCTCCGGCGAGTGTGGCTACCTCAACCTTATTACCCATAAAATACCTCCGGAAGAGCAGAGGCACCAACCTGCGGTGCCCCTGCATCAAGATCACGCAACCGGTTCTTCTTCCTTTTCGGGCAGTGGCGCCCGTTTCAGGAACACCTCGCCTTCCGACACCATCCACCAGGATGGTATCGCCCTCGTGGAAGGTCCCGGCGAGCAGGGCATCCGAGAGCGGGTCCTCGACCTTTTGCTGGATGACACGCCGCAAAGGCCGGGCACCCATCTCCTGGTCGTAACCCTGCTCTGCCAGCAGGTCCAGGGCGGCATCGGTGGCAGTCAGCGTCACTTCGTGTTCGGCCAGGCGTTCGGTCACCTTGTTCAGTTCCAGGTTCACGATCTGGCGGATGTCATCCTTGTTCAGCGAGCGGAAGACGATGACGCTGTCCAGCCGGTTGATGAACTCCGGGCGGAAGACCTTCTTGAGCGACTCGGTCAGTTTCTTGCGCATTTCTTCATAGGAGGTGCGCTCTTCGGTCTTTTCATCGCGCTTCAGCTGGAAGCCGAGCGAGGTCTGTTTCTTGATCTCTTCCGCGCCGACGTTGGTGGTCATCACGATGATGGCGTTGCGGAAATCCACCGTGCGGCCCTTGGCGTCCGAGAGATGGCCTTCTTCCATGATCTGCAGGAGCATGTTGTGGACTTCGGGGTGGGCCTTCTCGACCTCGTCGAAGACCACGATGGAGTACGGGCGGCGGCGCAGGGCTTCGGTCAGTTGACCGGCATCGTCGTAGCCGATGTATCCGGGCGGCGCGCCGACCAGGCGGCTGGCGGTATGGCGTTCCATGAACTCGGACATGTCCAGCTGGATCAGGGCTTCCTCGCTGCCGAACATGAACTTGGCCAGGGCCTTGGTCAGCTCGGTCTTGCCAACGCCGGTCGGACCGAGGAACATGAACGAGCCGATCGGGCGCTTCGGGTCTTTCAGCCCGGCGCGTGCCCGCCGCACCGCCTTGGCGATGGACTGGATGGCTTCTTCCTGGCCGATGATGGTCTTTTGGAGTTCCTCTTCCATCTTCAGCAGGCGCTTTGACTTCGGCCTCGGCGATCTGCATGACCGGCACGCCGGTCCACATGGCGACCACTTCGGCAATATCCTCGCCGGTAACCACCGGGCTTTTGGCGCGTTCCCAGCTGGATTTCATCTGCTTGAGCTGTTCGTTCAGGTCGGCTTCCTGGGCCTCCCAGGTGCGCACGTCCTCGGCCTTGCCTTCTTCCTGGGCCAGGGCCCGGTTGGCACGCACCAGCTTCAGCTGCTTGTAAATCTCCTTGGCCGACGTGGACGCGCCGGATTTGTACATGCGCACGCGCGAAGCAGACTCGTCGATCAGGTCGATGGCCTTGTCGGGCAGGAAACGGTCCGATACGTAACGGGCCGAAAGCTGGGCGGCCGCTTCGAGCGCCTCGTCCGAGATGACCAGGTGGTGATGCTCTTCATACATCTTGCGGATACCCTTGAGGATTTCAATGGTCTCTTCAACCGACGGTTCATCCACCACGATCGGCTGGAAGCGGCGTTCGAGGGCCGCATCGGATTCGATGTGCTTGCGGTATTCGTCCAGCGTGGTGGCGCCGATGCACTGCAGTTCACCGCGCGAAAGCGCCGGTTTGAGAATATTGGCCGCGTCCACGGCAGAACCGGCCGAACCGGCTCCCACCAGCATGTGGAATTCGTCAATGAACAGGATGGACTTGGTGGACTTGAGTTCGTCGATGACGCGCTTCAGGCGTTCCTCGAACTGGCCGCGGTACATCGTCCCGGCCACCAGCGAACCCACATCCAGTTTCAGGACGCGTTTGTTCAGCAGCGGCGCGGGGACATCGCCGTCGGTGATGCGCTGGGCCAGCCCTTCGACGATGGCGGTCTTGCCGACGCCCGGTTCGCCGATCAGGGCCGGGTTGTTCTTGGTGCGGCGCGCCAGGATCTGGATGACGCGCTCGATCTCGGTCTGGCGCCCGATGACCGGGTCCAGCTTGCCTTCTTCGGCCAGGGTGGTCAGGTCGGTTGCCAGTTGGTCCACCAGCGGGGTCTTGGCTTCCTGCTTGCCGCCCGGTTTGGCTGTCTCCGGGACGGCCGAAGTCTGCGTTCCGGTGCTTTCCTGCAGCACACGGCGGGTCTGGCGGCGCACCTGTTCGGCGGTCACCCCCAGTTTCTTGAACACTTCCATCGCTGCGCCTTCCGAGCGGACCAGCCCAAGCAGCAGATGTTCGGTGCCAATGTAATGATGGCCCATCTTGCGGGCTTCTTCGATGGCATATTCCAGCACCAGCTGCGTATCGGGGGCGAGTTCGATCTTGCCGCTTTCATAGTGCCCCTCGCGGCTGACCCGCTGGATCATCTCACGCACCCGTTCGGTCTCCAGGCCAAGTTCGCGCAAAACACGCCCGGCCACCCCGCCGTCTTCCGTCAATAGTCCGAGCAGCAGGTGCTCCGTACCGATCAATCCCTGGTGGGCGTTCTCGGCTTCCTGGTGAGCCAGGGCAAGCACACGCCGTGCCCGTTGGGTAAACTTTTCCATGCTAGCCATAAAGGTCTCCAAACTATATTAGACAGGAATCGCGTCCTGCCTGCAATAAGACAAGAATTATCTAAGATAGATTTTACCAAACAATGGGGAGGGGTTATGTATGAGGATGATTAGAGTTCGAGGCGCCCGGTTCTTTGGGAAAACCCTTTTTTCTAAAGGATAACTTGGATTCAGGGTGGAATTCTCGATTCTGGAAGAGGGGCACTGAGTTTTTTTAGGTCTTCCGGTTCAGGGGTAGTGGATGAGACGCTGGAATCGATGCTAGCGGCTGCTCCCTCGTTTCGGGGTCCATTGGGGCGGTTTGCTGTGATGGGAATTTGCCTTGAAGGTAAATTCCGTCCCGCAATCCGGGCAGCCGAACTGGATTTCGATCACGTCCGGCCAACTTGCGTCATCCTCCACTTCCTCAAGCTCGGTGAAAGAAGGGAATTCGACGATTTTCCCGTCGTCCACGAGCGAGCGCAGCCGCCGCATGAATTTGGTCAATTCCCCGGTGGATGTGAACTGGCGTTTCAGGTTCAGGGAAGAGCAATTCTTACAGGCCATGGTTTTTTCTCCTTCTCAGCCGGTTTTTCCGGAGAAATCATTTTCCGGCAGGGCCAATTCCGGCCGGTGGTATGTTGGTCACCCGGCGTGGTCTGGGCCTACGGTTTTTGGATGTAGTAGCCGACCACCGTGATGATCAAAAGCACACCCGCGGATGCACAAATCAAGCCCAATATCCACCAGCCAATAATACCGCCGAAGAAACCCAGTACCACGACAATTGTAAAAAAGGTCATGGCCCGGGTTGCAATAATTCCCTCTCCATGGATCGGACGGTTGCCTGCGATCCACAGAATCCAGCCTGCTGCCATGCCACCCAGGCTGAACGTCAGCACAATGATGAAAAGCTGTATCCCGGTCAACCCGGGCAGGCCCACCACCACGGTACCGCAGGTGTTGGTGCGTGAGGGAAGCGTGTAAGCCTTGTATTCGTACACCCGGGCCATGATCAGGTGGCCAAAAACGAGGTTGTCCGGGGTGACCGTCCAGCTTAGATTGCGTGTTGCGCCGGCAGCAACGGGGTAGCTGGTCTGGTCCAGCGTCGCCGCACCGTAGTAACTGAATTCGGTCCGGATCATTATCGAGAGGTCATGGGTTGTGCTGTTAGTGATGCTCATGGTGACCTCCCCATTCTCTGCTTTGGTCAACATGAGGGGACATCTCAAATTGGTTAGCGATTTATCCGCCGGGGCAGTGTATCCGAAATATAAGGAGGCTTCCAAATAGGCCCAGTTCATGAAGATGAACGTCACCATCCCCACCAGAATGCCGGCGTAAAATAAAATGACGCCCAAAATCCGAAATAATTTCCTTCTGCTTTCCATTAAATCACCCTTGCCTCGGCGGCGAGACTGGGGATAAGTTTTCCCACGGAGCAGACGGGATTATACCGCAACGCCCCTCGTCACCGGTTATCTCCCTCCCCGCCGATCTTGCCGCGCTCCTGGCGTGAGAGTAATTTCTCCAGGTTGTGTTCGGCTACCTCGTCCAGCGAAAGCTCCAGCTCCGTGCAGACCTGGGCCAGGTACCACAGCACGTCGCCCAGTTCCCCCTTGAGGGCTTCCCGTTCCGCCGCGCTGATTATCCCCGATTTGTCGCGGAAGATTTTCTTGATCTTCCCGGCAACTTCCCCGGCCTCGTTGGTCAACCCGAGAGTTGGATACACCACCGGGTGCCCGATGGACGGGTATATGGCAGTCTTGCGCGATTTGGTCTGGTATTCGCTGAATTTCATCGTTTCCTCCCGCTCAAGCCGTCACCTCTCGCACTTTATGCTCCACCCGCCGTCCTCGGCAGGGCACTCATGGAACAGCGGCTGTCAAGTCTAATGCAGGATTTCCCTGGCGATCCTCTCGGAGGCGTGCCCATCCCAAAGCGGGGGAACCTGTCCCTTCTTTCCCTTGCCGGTCCAGGATGCGCTCGAGTTCAGGCTGCAGCCGCTCCAGTTCCCCTCCGATCAGGATATTCGTCCCCAGGGTGATGGTGATCGGGCGTTCGGTGGTGGTGCGCAGGGTGAGGCAGGGGACGCCCAGGTAGGTGGTCTCCTCCTGGAGGCCGCCCGAATCCGTGATGACCACTGCGGCATGTTTTTCCAGCGCCAGGAAGTCCAGGTACCCCAGCGGTTCCGAAAGGCGAATGGTTTTCGGCACTTCCAGTCCATCATCTACGATGGCCTGGCGGGTGCGCGGATGGACCGGGAACAGCACACTGAGTTCCTTCCCAACCCGGTCCAGCTCTGCCAGCAGTCGCTTCAACTGGCGCGGGTCGTCCACATTCGAGGCGCGGTGAAGGGTTACCAGGGCAAACCGTCCCAGAGGGAATTCGGTTTCCAGTTGCGGCCAGCGCGACTCGGCCTGGGGCAGCAGGCGCACCAGGGTATCGATCATCACGTTCCCCACCAGCTTGATCTTCTCATTGGAAATGCCTTCCTTCAGCAGGTTGTCGTTTCCATCTTGTGAAGGAGTAAAGAGCAGGTCGGCCAACTGGTCGGTCAGCAGGCGGTTGATCTCCTCCGGCATGCTCCGGTCTCCCGAGCGCAGGCCGGCTTCCACGTGCGCCACCGGGATCATCAGCTTTGCACACACCAGAGCGGCCGCCACCGTCGAGTTGACGTCCCCATAGACCACCACCAGGTCCGGTTTGCGCTCCAGCACCTTCGGCTCGAAGCGCTGCATAATCAGGGCGGTTTGTTCGGCATGGCTCCCCGACCCGACCTCCAGGTTGACGTCCGGCGTCGGGAGACCCAATTCCTTGAAAAAAACCCCCGACATCTGGGCGTCGTAATGCTGCCCGGTGTGCACAATGGTCTGGGTCACACCCTGCGCGGCCAGCGCCGCTGCCACCGGGGCAGCCTTGATGAAGTTCGGTCTTGCACCTACCACATGCAGAATATGCATTCCCACTCCCTGTCCTTGCTCCAGATACCGAACCTTTTATATCCTATTCATTTTTCCAGCAAATACGCCATCACCCACTTGACCGTCGCCACCAGCGCCTCGGTGTGGGTGCGCTCGTAATTGTGCGAGGCATCCACGCCGGGACCGATCAGACGCCACCGCCGCGTTCGCCACCCGCGTTCCACCAGACTTCGCCGTCCGAGTGGTAGTACGGGTAGATATCCACCTTGTAGGGGATCTCGTTCTTCTCCGCCAGCGCCCGCAGCCGGTTCGACATTTCGTGATGGTACGGCCCGCCGCTGTCCTTGACGCACAGCGAGGCGTGGAACTCGTCCGAGTTCTGGCCTTCGCCCACCGCCGCCATATCCACCACCAGCAGTTCTTCCACGTCCGCCGGGATGCCCGCCGCTGCCCCGTGCCCGACCTCCTCGTAGTTGCTGATCAACAGGGTTGTCGTCCGGGCAGGCTTAAGACCCGCCTCGCTCAGGGTTTTGACCGCCGTCACCAGCGCCGCCACGCAGGCCTTGTCGTCCAGGTGGCGCGAGCGCACGAAACCGGCATTGAGCTCCACGCGCGGGTCGAAGGCCACGAAATCCCCCACCCCGATCCCCAGGTCGAGCGTTTCCGTGGCAGACATGGTGCGCGCGTCCAGCCGCACCTCGAGGGTATCCTCGCTCCGCTTCATCTCGCCCACTTCCGCGCCGAACACGTGGCTGGAGGCCTTGGTCAGCAGGATGGAGCCGCGCACCTGCCGCCCGGAACGGGTGATGACAGTGCAGCCTTCGCCTTCGATGGTGTTCCAGGCGATAGCCGCCGATCTTGGACAGTTTCAGCCGCCCATTGGACTTGACCTCCTTGACCATCCGCTCCCAGCGTATCCACGTGGGCCGTCACCGCCCGCGGACCTTCGTCCTGGTCGCCGCGCCAGGTGGCGGTCAGCGCTCCCTTGCGGGTGCGCGCAAGCGTCAGCGCCGGGAAGGCTTTGAGGGTCTCTTCGGTGAGCGCAATCGCCGCTTCGGCGATGCCGGTGGGCGAGGGCGTGTTCAATAGTTTGGTCAGGAAATCGAGCAGGAAGGGAGTATCGATTTCGGGCAGGTTGGACATGGTTTCCTCCGTGAGGAGATTTTTAATAATCGGGGTTTGGGGTGTTGGCAGGCGGCATTATCGCCTGCCAACATCCCAAATTCTTTAATTCCCCCGCCCTAAGGCGGGCCAGGAGGTGGGGATCACCAGGTTTCCTAAAGCATAAATAATAATAATCTCTGGTCTCCCTGTGTTCTTTATGGTGAAGTTTTCATTAAAATAAAGCTATATCCGTTGAGAGAATTATACGTTAAAAATCACTGCAAACATGTTAGGATATGGTGACCATGAGACCCATCCGTGCTTCCGAAGTTGGTACTTACCTCTATTGTGCACGTGCCTGGGCGTATGCCCGTAAAGGGGTCGAATCCTCCAACCAGGCCGAAATGACCTCCGGCTCCGAGCTCCACCGCCTCCACGGGCGCCAGGTGCTTGCCTCCAGGTTTACCCGCACCCTGGCGCTGATCCTCCTGCTCGTTGCCCTCGTCCTGCTGGTCGCCTTTTGTACCCGGCAGATTATTTAATCTTTCTTCTCCATGACCTCCCTCTTCCTCGCCCTCCCCCTCCTCCTGCTCGCCTTCGTCCTCCTATTCATCTCCGGACGCCAGCGCCGCCGCCTCGGTCTCCCCGGCGGACGGGTGATCTACACCGACACGCGCTCCTGGGGTCCTCTCGAAAAGCCGCTCTTCGATGTGCAGCTGGACCTCACCGGCAGGCCCGATTACCTGGTCGAACAGGACGGCAGATTCATCCCGGTGGAGGTCAAGACCGGGCGCACACCTGTCGCTCCATACGACTCGCACATCTTCCAGGTTGCGGTCTACTGCCTGCTGGTCCACAAGACTTACGGCAAGCGCCCGCCCTATGGCATCCTCCACTACCCCGAGCGTGACTTTGCCGTGGACTACACCCCCGCCCTCGAATCCGCCCTGCTCGACCTGCTCGTCTCCATCCGACATGACGAACACCATACCGACGTCAATCGCTCCCACGATGACCCCCAGCGCTGCCGCGCCTGCGGGTATCGCTCCACCTGCGACCAGAAATTGGCCTGACCTGTTCACTGACGCTTTCCGGGCACACGGACATCGAAGGAAAAGTTGATGGAAAAGTCTATCGAACGGTGGAAACTAAAAGCCAGGCAGCTCAAAGTTGAGATCTTCGCCCTTTACCTGGCTTACCGGGACCCAAGGGTTCCCTGGGTTGCACGCCTCTTTGCGGGTTGTGTGGTAGGGTACGCCTTGAGCCCAATAGACCTGATCCCGGACTTTATTCCCGTCATTGGCTATTTGGATGATCTTGTATTAGTTCCATTGGGAATAAAAGTTGCGCTTTCGATGATCCCCAGAAATGTGATGGCGGAAAGCCGGGAAAAAGCGCAGGAGATCATCAGCCAGGGGCTGCCGGTTAACAAGTCGGCTGCTGCGGTCATTATCTTGATCTGGCTTTTGCTGGTCGCATTGGCCATCTTTTTTATGGTGCATGCGTTGAAAAGATAACATGGAAACTCGGACCTTCCTCCCCTCCTACCGCCGCCGTCTAATTGAGGTTGTGGCGCTCTTCCTCCGGCTGGGGGTCACCGCCTTCGGCGGACCTGCGGCTCACATTGCCATCATGCACGACGAGGTGGTGACCCGCCGGAAGTGGGTCAGCGAGCAGGACTTCCTCGACCTGCTGGGTGCTGCCAACCTCATCCCCGGCCCGACCTCGACGGAACTGGCTATTTACCTGGGCTTCCGCCGCGTGGGCTGGTTGGGATTGGTCCTGGCGGGAGTCTGCTTCATCTCGCCTGCCATGCTGATCGTTCTGGCGCTGGCCTGGGCCTACGTTCGTTTCGGCTCCACGCCCCTCGCCAGCGGACTTTTTTACGGGATCCTGCCGGTGGTGATCGCCATCGTCGCCCAGGCTTTATGGAACCTGGGCAGGAAAGCCGTGAAAAACTGGCTGACCGGCCTGCTGGGTGTGATCGTGGTTGCCCTCTACTTTTTGGGGGTGAACATCCTGCTCCTGCTTCTCGCCGCCGGGGTGATCGCCATGCTGGGGGAGAATCTTTCCCGCATAAAACGCCTGCCGGTGGTCGGGTTCTGGCTGCCGCTCGCCAGTGCCGGTCTTTTGGCCGGTTCCATTCCCTTCAGCCTGCCCATTCTATTCCTGAACTTCCTGAAGGTCGGGGCCACGCTTTACGGCAGCGGCTACGTCCTGCTGGCCTACCTGCGCACTGACTTCGTCCAGGGCCTCGGCTGGCTCACCGACAAGCAGTTGATCGATGCCATCGCCATCGGGCAGGTCACCCCGGGTCCCGTGTTCACCACCGCCACCTTTATCGGTTATCTGCTCGGGGGCGTTCCCGGGGCGATTCTGGCCACGCTGGGTATCTTCCTTCCCTCCTTCCTCTTCATTGCTGCCTCCGGCTTCCTGATTCCCCGCATCCGCAATTCCCCCTGGACGGGCGCTTTCCTGGACGGGGTCAACGTGGCCGCTCTGGGGTTGATGTTGGGGGTCACCGCCCAGCTTGCCACCACCGCCGTCCGTGACCCGCTCACCATCCTTATCGTCCTGGTCAGCCTCTTCCTGCTCCTGCGTCTCAGGATCAATTCCACCTGGCTGATCGCCGCTCGGCGCCCTGATCGGCATCATCCATACCTTGCTTTAGACCGCTTCTCATTGCGAGGGCTGGATGTTCTTTCAGCCCGAAGCAATCTCCTCGCCTGCAAGGGTAGGTGGTTTTGGGCAGGACGGAGCTGGATTTGTCCGTTTCCCTTCAAAATGCTATACTTTAGTAGAGTGCTTGATGTAAAGAAACTCTTTCCACAAAAGCAAGCATGATTCCGAGGCCCCATGTCCGCACCTGACTCTATCCAGCAGCTCGTCCAACGCTTCGATGAACACCGCCTCTCCTATCTCTCCGGCAAATACAACGAGGCGCAGTTGCGCCAGGAATTCCTCAACCCCCTCTTCGAGGCCCTGGGCTGGGACGTCTTCAACAAGCAGGGCTACGCCGAAGCCTACAAGGACGTGATCCATGAAGCCTCCCTGGAGGTGGAAGGGGCGGCCAAGGCTCCTGACTATGCTTTCCGGGTGGGGGGCACGCGCAAGTTCTTCGTCGAAGCCAAGAAGCCCGCCGTAAATATCCAGTACGATATTGTCCCCGCTTTTCAATTGCGCCGGTATGCCTGGTCTGCCAGGCTGCCCCTCAGCATCCTCACCGACTTCGAGGAATTTGCGGTCTATGAAAGCCGCAGCAAGCCCGACAAAAGCGACAGCGCCGCCACCGGTCGGGTGCTGCTCCTGAATTACAAGGATTACGTGTCCAAATGGGACGAGCTGGCTGCCATCTTTTCGCGCGACGCCGTCCTCAAGGGCTCCTTCGACAAGTACGCCCAGGGCCTCAAAGGCAAGCAGGGCACTACCGAAGTGGACGACGCCTTCCTGCAGGAGATCGAATGCTGGCGTGACCTGCTGGCGCGCAACCTCGCCCTGCGCAACCCGGACCTGCAGGTGCGCGAACTGAATTACGCCGTGCAGATGACCATCGACCGCATCGTCTTCCTGCGCATCTGCGAGGACCGCGGCATCGAGCGCGAGGACCAGTTGCAGGAATTGCTCGCAGGCGAAGATATTTACGCACGTCTGTGCCTCTTGTTCCGCCAGGCGGACAGCCGCTATAACTCCGGTCTCTTTCATTTCGGCACGGAACAAAGCCAGTCCAGCGCCCCCGATGACCTCACCCTGCGCCTGGCGGTTGACGACAAGGTCCTGAAAGAGATCCTCAGCGGTCTCTATTATCCCGCCCCCTATGTTTTCCGCGAGATCCCCGCCGACATTCTCGGGCAGGTCTACGAGCGCTTCCTGGGCAAGGTCATCCGTCTCACCGCCGGGCACCAGGCGAAAGTTGAGGAAAAGCCCGAAGTGCGCAAGGCGGGCGGAGTGTATTACACGCCCACCTACATCGTCGATTACATCGTCCGGAAAACGGTCGGCAGGCTTCTGAAAGGCAAGACGCCCAGCCAGGCTGCCGCGCTTAAAATTCTTGACCCGGCCTGCGGCTCCGGTTCCTTCCTGTTGGGCGCCTACCAGTACCTGCTCGACTGGCACGTCGACTGGTATTCCAAGCACACGCCGGGCACCTGGGCTGCCGCGAAAACTCCCGCCATTTATCAGGTCCAGGGCGGCGGCTGGAAGCTGACCACCGCCGAAAAAAAGAAAATTTTGCTGAACAACATTCACGGCGTGGATATCGACCCCCAGGCGGTGGAGGTGACCAAGCTCTCCCTCTCGCTCAAGGTGCTGGAGGGCGAGAGCCAGGAAAGCATCGGTGCGCAGTTGGGCCTGTTCAAGGAGCGCGCCCTGCCTGACCTCGGCCGGAATATCCAGTGCGGCAACTCGCTCATCGGCCCGGATTATTTCGAAGGGAGAATGTTCCCGGATGAAGAAGAACGCTACCGCGTCAACGCCTTCAACTGGCAGGCTGCTTTCCCCCAGGTCTTCATTGCA